>NZ_JABLSJ010000010.1 GCF_013618635.1 Thalassobacillus sp. CUG 92003
TATAGAAGAAACTGAATTGACGTACTGGTTGGTTTGTTCAGTTTTCAAAGATCGAAGTAATGGTGGGCCTGAGTGGACTTGAACCACCGACCTCACGCTTATCAGGCGTGCGCTCTGACCGACTGAGCTACAGGCCCCAATCCATTATTAATGACTCGGTATGCTTATCATTAAGTTGCTATTAATTGTAATGGAGCGGGTGATGGGAATCGAACCCACGACATCAGCTTGGAAGGCTGAGGTTTTACCACTAAACTACACCCGCGTTTATAAAGTTTCATTAGCTTTGCTTAGAGTTAATACGAAAATATCCAGAGATATTTAAAATTAGAATGCTAATGGGATCGGGAAGACAGGATTCGAACCTACGACCCCTTGGTCCCAAACCAAGTGCTCTACCAAGCTGAGCTACTTCCCGTTCAAATGGTGCGCCCGAGAGGAGTCGAACCCCTAACCTTCTGATCCGTAGTCAGACGCTCTATCCAATTGAGCTACGGGCGCTTGGTTTATCAAAGCGACATCTTTCAATATACCATGATCTATTAAACTACGCAATAGTTTTTTTAACAATGATATAAATGCGGTCGAGAGGACTTGAACCTCCACGGGGTGAACCCCCACTAGGCCCTCAACCTAGCGCGTCTGCCGATTCCGCCACGACCGCGTGTATGAATCAAAATAAAATGCCGTGTTAATCACAGCAAGAGAATTGAATGCGGGTGGAGGGACTTGAACCCCCACGCCGTGAAGCACTAGATCCTAAATCTAGCGTGTCTGCCAATTCCACCACACCCGCATAAATGGTGAGCCATGGAGGATTCGAACCTCCGACCCTCTGATTAAAAGTCAGATGCTCTACCAACTGAGCTAATGGCTCTCGTATAAGGTTGGCTGGGCCAGCTGGATTCGAACCAGCGCATCACGGTACCAAAAACCGATGCCTTACCGCTTGGCTATGGCCCAACAAAAATGGCGGTCCGGACGGGACTCGAACCCGCGACCTCCTGCGTGACAGGCAGGCATTCTAACCAACTGAACTACCGGACCTAGGTATAAAAAATGACCCGTACGGGATTCGAACCCGTGTTACTGCCGTGAAAGGGCAGTGTCTTAACCACTTGACCAACGGGCCTTATGGATAATGGCGGAGAAGGAGGGATTTGAACCCTCGCGCCGCTTACGCGACCTACACCCTTAGCAGGGGCGCCTCTTCAGCCACTTGAGTACTTCTCCGTTGGCTCCACCGGCAGGATTCGAACCTGCGACAAATCGGTTAACAGCCGATTGCTCTACCACTGAGCTACGGTGGATCAATAAATAGATAAGTAATCCTTAAGCCTGTACGATTGTTGAAATCACTGTCATAGCGATGTGCAAAAAAGATTATGTCAGTGCCGGTTAACGGCTTCACTAATTAACAGCGACGGTAAATATAATATAATATCTCCGCCCTGTTGTCAAACCTTTTTGCCAACAAATTTAGATAAAATCACCGCAGAAACAGGCTTGTTTTTTTAAGGCTTATATAATTTAACATGCGGTTTACGTTTCGTCAATGGGTATAGTCTTCTTTTCGATTTTTCCCTTACAGCGGCCGCAACGATACCGTTTAGTGTCCACTTGTCTGACTCTACGAAATTCCTGCTGACAATATGTGCACATATAATGATGGCGCCTTCGATTTGCCTGGGAGGGTAAAAATTTGCAGTGGCGCGGCGAGCCTGTTTGTTTCATCAATGTCTTGAACGCTTGTGAGCGGTGGTGATAAGGCTGTCCTTCAACGTGCAGATGATAATGGCACAATTCGTGTTTGATGATGCCGATCAATTCTTCCCTTCCCAGTTCCTGCAAATACTTCGGATTGATTTCGATCAGGCATTTATTAGGGATATACCTGCCACCTGTGGTTCGTAAACGTGGATTGAATACGATGTCATCCGGATAGGGCTTTTTAAAATATATGTCTGAAAGCTCACGAGTCAACGCTTGCAGTTCCTGGTCGGTCATTTGCAACATAACTAGGCACACTCCCTGGTGGTTTTGCATAGTTTATCATAACACGTATTTTGCTTAAAAGAACCAAAGGAGGGATTTGATGCCTGAGTGGCTGCGCAACCAAATGTCTCGTGCCTTTTACAAGAAAGATAAATACCAGATCAAAATGCTTAATCAATGCTGGTATTTTTATCGAAGGGAATATAAATAAGACACTAGAACGGAATGGTAATTGTCCTGGCGTCTTAGCTCGATTGCTTACGTGAAGTTTATTTTTGGACCATGGATAGGGCAATTCGTTGCTTCTGCAGGTCGACACTCTCCACCCATACGGTCACGACATCCCCGACGGAGACGACGTCCATCGGATGCTTCACGAATCGGTTGGAGAGCTTGGAAATATGAACAAGCCCATCCTGTTTAACACCCACATCCACAAAGACACCAAAATCCACGACATTCCGAACTGTTCCTTCTAACTCCATTTCCTGTTCTAAATCTTCCATGGAAAGCACGTTCTGCTTTAGGATCGGTTTAGGCAAGTCATCCCGCGGGTCTCGGCCCGGCTGAACCAGGGCTTTGATGATATCCTGCAGGGTAGGTACGCCTACTCCTAATTGTTCCGCCGTTTGGTTGATATCAAGCGATGATAGCCTCTCTTTCAGTTCATCACTTCCCAAGGCTTCATTCTCTTCGCCTGCCATCGCTAATAGTTCACGTGCAGCCTGATAGCTTTCCGGATGAATCGGCGTCCGGTCTAACGGCTCTTCCCCATCCATAATTCTTAAGAACCCAATACTTTGTTCGTATGTTTTATTGCCAAGACGCGGGATGGTTTTAAGCTGCTTCCGATTTGTGAACTTTCCGTTTTCTTCCCGTTGTTTAACCACATTGGAAGCGACGGTTTTACTCAACCCTGACACGTATTGTAAAAGGGATGCCGAGGCTGTGTTCATGTTGACGCCTACTTGGTTTACAGCTGTTTCCACAACAAAGGTGAGGGAGTCATTCAGTTTCTTTTGGGACACATCATGCTGATACTGGCCGACGCCGATGGACTTCGGATCGATTTTGACCAATTCTGATAAGGGATCCTGAACGCGCCGCGCAATCGATACGGCGCTGCGTTCCTCGACTTGAAAATCAGGGAATTCCTCACGGGCAAGTTTGGAGGCCGAATAGACACTGGCGCCTGCTTCATTAACAATCATATAAGCTAAATCAAGCTGATGTTTCTGGATCATGTCTGCGATGAAATGCTCCGTTTCCCGGGAAGCTGTCCCATTTCCAATCGCGACAAGCTGGATCGGATAGCGCTCGATGAGATCAAGCAGGATTTTTTCAGAGCCGGCTATATCACTTTTAGGTGGTGTCGGGTACATTAAGGATATTTCCAGCACTTTACCTGTTTCATCTGTCACGACCAGTTTACAGCCTGTTCGATAAGCCGGATCGACGCCTAAAACAACTTTTCCTTTCAAAGGTGGCTGCAGCAGCAAGCTTTTCAGGTTCTTAGAAAAGACTTCGATGGCTTGATCTTCGGCTGTTTCTGATAAGGATGTACGAATCTCCCGTTCGATCGACGGTAGCGAAAGCCGTTTATAGCTATCTTCAATCGCTTCGTTCAATACTTCGCGCAGAGCGTCTTTAGTTGATGGCTGAATAATTTGCTCCTGCAAATAGGTGAGGACCACATCGACAGGCGGATGGATCGCAACTTTTAAAACGTCTTCCTTTTCACCCCGGTTAAAAGCCAGGATCCGGTGAGAGGCGACGGATTTGATGGGCTCTTCGTAGTCGTAATACATTTCAAAAATGCCCTTTTCATCTATCTCCTTATTCTTCGCTTCTGTATGCACAACACCAGACTGGAATGTTTTCTTGCGGATATATTCACGGTAAGCAGGATCATCTGAAATCCATTCAGCGATAATGTCATTCACGCCTGCTTTGACATCATTGACTGTATGTAAAGCGTGCTCTTCAGCTAGATAAGCTTCGGCTTCTTCGTCAAGATTGATATCTTCCTGGGTCCACACCTGTTGTGCTAATGGTTCCAGACCTTTTTCCTTGGCTTTTGTTGCCCGGGTGCGTCGTTTCTGTTTATAGGGCCGGTAAAGATCCTCCACCCGCTGCAGCTTGGCAGCTTGTTCGATTTCCTGTCTCAATTCATCGGTGAGTTTCTCTTGTTCGTCAATTAACCGGATCACTTCTTCTTTACGTTGCTCAAGGTTCTGAATATATTGCCATTGGTCTTGAATGGCTTTAATTTGGACTTCATCGAGACCGCCTGTAAACTCTTTGCGGTAACGCGCCACAAACGGGACCGTGTTGCCTTCATCCAAGAGATTAATGACCTTACCGACGGTTTGCTTGGCAAGCTGTAATTCGCGCGCAACGCGTTCTATCAATACGGCGTTGTTGTCTATATCACTCAAAAAGATAACCTCCTCAAAAATGTTGCTCTCCCTCATTGTACCAAACTTATATTCTCACTGCTGACTACATTTTGGCAACAAAAAATGACCTTACCCTGCTTTGGATAAGGCCATTTTTTATACGATTTGCATAGCAATCAAGGTTGTATCATCGTTGTGGTTGATCTCATTCATTTCGTCATATCGACGGGTGACAAGATCCACATCTCTCATACTGACGCGTTCGGACGAAAGCTGGCGGTCGTCCACCCCATCAGAAAATAACAGAAACATCATCCCGGATTCTATTTCCCCGCGAATGACTCTAAACTTCCGGGGACGGCCGGCCAAATAACCAGCCAGAGGGATAATGCGCTTCTTTTTTCCTTGATCTGAGACCATAATGATCCCGATATTGCCGATTGAGGAATAAGAGTATGTCCGGTTCACTAAATCCACTTGAAGCAGCCCGAGCACGACGCCTCGTTTTCCACTTAGTGCGTCGTTGCATTTTTTAATGAGCGGTTCCAAATCAAGCTTGGGATTTTGTTCAATCGTATCCATTACAGCTTGAGAGGATTCCATCGCCAGCTGCCCGCTTCCTAATCCATCGGCCAGAGCGCAGGTGAACGTCGTATCTGTCTCCTTGTAAAAGTAACTATCGCCACAGAAATAGTTGCCTTTCTTTGGCTTTTGATAGACGGAAACGTTGATTTGCGGAGCTGATTCACTCACCTTAATACGCCTCCATCGACGATCCTTCTGATTGCAGCGCTTCTCGCAGCTTTCTCAATGCGCGGCGTTGGAGACGTGAGACGTGCATCTGGGAAATACCCAACCGTTCACCCGTATCTTTTTGACTCATATTATCAAAATAGGTGCATTGCAGAATTTCCTGTTCGCGTTCACTCAAAATCGGCAGCACTTTTTCCAAGAGCATTTTTTGGTCGATATTTTCGTAGCCATCCTCTTGATTGCCAATCAAATCCAATATGGTCACGGTGCTCCCGTCTGAATCTGCTTCAATTTTCCGATCAACTGAGAGAGCCTTGTAGCTCTTGCCCATTTCCATCGTTTCGAGGACGTCCTCTTCGGAAACCTCTAAATACTCGGCAATCTCTAACACAGAAGGGGAATGTTGCAGTGTCGTGGTCAACTCTTCTGCTGCTTTTTTAATCTTGGGGCCGAGCTCCTTAATCCGTCTCGGGACATGGACGCTCCATGTTTTATCACGGATAAAGCGTTTGATTTCCCCTATTATGGTAGGGATTGCAAATGATTCGAAAGACTTGCCGAATTCCGGGTCGTATCTGCGAATCGCAGCTAATAGGCCCAACATGCCGACCTGGACGAGGTCTTCGTGGATTGTGCTGTTCTTGGAATATTTTCTTGCGATGGATTCTACAAGATCATTATAGGTGAGGACTATCTTTTCTTGAATGGCCTCATCTGTTGGGTTTTCTTGCAGATAAGCGATCCATTCATAGACCTCACCATCTCTTTTATTGGGTTGATGAGATCCGGTCGCCATCTAGACCCACCTCGTTTTCAGTGAGGTATTTTGTCATCAGGACAATTACCCCGTACTTGCTGCTAATTTCAACCTTGTCCATAAGAGCATCAATCAAAAACAGACCGAAACCGCCTTCGCGCAAGTCTTCGATTTCATCATCCTGCTGATAAGGTCCTATATCTCGTTTCACCTCACCTAAATCAAAACTCCCGCCGTGATCCGCCACCATGACTTCCAGGCGATCTTCATATACGCCGAACCCGATCGTTATTTCACCACCCTCCGATTCGCTGTATGCGTGCTTCACACCATTTGTCAGCGCTTCGGAAATAGCAACTTTCAGATCTTCTATATCCTCATAGGTAAACCCCATGCGATTTGCAATACCTGAGATACTTAGACGTACGACTCCCACATATTCCGCTTTAGCCGGTACTTTTATTTCAATAAAATCAAATGGTTCCATTACTCACATTCCACCTTGTACTGTAGACTCGATGTTCATGATTTCTGTAAGTCCCGTTATTTTGAATAAACGATAAACGCGATCCTGCATGTGAATCAGCTTCATCTCGGAATTGTATTCCTTCGTTGACTTAAGCGCGCTGATGAACACGCCTAGACCCGTACTATCCATATAGTTGACCTCTTGTAAATCAACCTCGACAAGCTGCTCTTCCACTTGTGTGAGAGGCAACAATGATTCTTTCAGCTTTGGCGCTGTAAAAGCATCGATTTCTCCCATTAAGTAGACAATTTTATGGTTTTCTTTATTATTAACATCTATTGTTAAATTCATGTGAAATGAACCTCCTAAATAAATCAATCAGGGTACAGTACCCGATGAATTTTCCTCTTAAACGTTCCGCCTTAAGATAATTAAGGTAAAATCATCCCGAAGCTGAAAATCCTGCAACCTTTCAAAATGCTTGTACACTTGTTCCACAATTTCTTGGGCAGGAAGATGCGTGAACTTTTTAACAATATGGAGCACCTCATCCGGTTCAATGAAGCGATCGCCCTGTCGGCATTCTGTCACGCCGTCTGTCAACAGAATAATCATATCCCCGATCTCAATTTTACGTTGAAATTCGTGATACGTCGTCTCGGAAGAGACCCCCAACACCAGGCCAGAGGCATCGATTTCTTCAAACGAATCGGTCGCTTTATGATAAAAATAACCCGGCTCATGTCCGGCTGATGCGTAATAAAAGGTATGCTCATTTAAATTATAAAGACCATAAAACATCGTCACGAACATACTGGAATCGACATTTTGTTCAACAACACGGTTCAGGCTTCCCAGAATGACACCTGGGTCCATACGCGTTTCCGGAAAACTTTCCATCGAATACTTGATCATGGACATGCATAAGGCAGCTGGCACACCCTTGCCGATAACATCAGCAATGGAAACACCAAGCGAGCCTTCTTTATCCTGCACGAAGTGATGGTAGTCACCGTTCATTTGACGGGCAGGGAAACTGACCGCCCCGATTTCTACCTCTTCTAGCTCAGGCTTCTCAGTAGATAGAAGTGTATCCTGCATATTTGCGGCGACGGAAAGTTCCGACTTCAATTCAAGCTGTTTTTCCCGAAGAGACTGGTATTCCTGATAAGCCAAGCCGTAAGAGATCATCGTTTCCAATAGAAAATTCAAGGAAACCTGAATATCCTCCGGCATGTCCGGGTATATTTCCTCTAGAGATTGGATGTGTACGTTAATGATTTCATCAGGCGATATATTCTGCTGCAATGATTGTTTACTGAATTGTTCTGCTTGATATAAGGCTTGCTCGTCTTGTGTTCTAATATATTCTTGAAGTAATTCCTTATAGTTTTCTAAGTCTAGTTTTAGGGTGCTCATATGTTACCTCCTTTACCGGAGCCATTTAACAGCTTTGATTTCCGTCCCCTGACCTTCTTCGGACTTGATGTCAAACTCGTCCATCAGTCGTTTGACGCCGGGAAGCCCTGCTCCCAGTCCGCCGGAGGTAGAAAAACCATCTTCCATGACATCCGTGAGCTCTCTGATTCCAGGCCCTTCATCAGACGCTATAATCCTGATGCCTTTATGATTCAAATCGTCGATAGCTTCAAAACAGACCTTACCTCTGCCAGCGTAAAGATAGATGTTTCGGGCCAGCTCTGATATGGCTGTAGCAATACGCGCTTGATCGACAGTTCCGAAGCCGATTTTTTTGGCGATATCACGCCCGATTTGACGAGCGCCGACAATGTCCCATTCCTTTTTTATGTTGACACAGGATTGAAGATCCATACCTACTCCTCCAATTCCTGGCGAAGTTTGATCAACCCTTGTTCTAAGTCTAACGCAGTCGGAACGTCCTGCAAATGTATACCTAGATCGATCAAGGTCATTGCAACAGCTGGCTGAATACCTGTCAACACTACTTTAGCCCCCATCAAATCGGACATGGTCACGACATCACCTAACACTTTTGCAATGAACGAGTCGATGATCTCTACTGAGGTCAGGTCGATGACGACGCCACTCGCACCGCTCTCATGAATCTTTTTCAGTAAATCTTCCTGAAACTGAATGGCTGTCTGGTCGTCCAAATCAATCTGGATTGAGATTAGCAGATAATTGTGCAGTTTTAGAATAGGTATTCTCACAGTATTCACTCCCTGTTTAACGAATCGAGTAGATTCTCAATTTCGGCATCGTCTTGCTGGATCGTTTCAATTTTTCTATTTGTCAATTCTAGTGCACTTTGGAATCCTTTCCGAAGTGAGCTTTTTGTAGGGAATTTACCCAGATCGATTCCGAGGTTGACAATCGTTTGGGCAATTTCAGGACGTATCCCGACCAAAATACATGTCGATCCGATCAACCGTACAGCTTCTGACGCTTGGATAATGTGATGGGCAACCATCGTATCGACAACAGGGACCCCTGTGATGTCAATCAGCACCACGTCTGCATTGTGCTTGATAACCCCATCAAGCAAGTTTTCCATGATCAGCTTGGCCCGTTCCGTATCAATCGTACCGATGAGTGGCATGATTGTAATATTATCCATAACCGGAATCAACGGCGCCGACAATTCCTGCAGGGCATTGCGTTGCAGCGAGACGATATTTTCCCAGTTGCCAGAGTATTTATTCACCAACTGCTTAATGATCGGTTCGACCCAATCATCCACCTTACGAAGAACCGTGGAAAAATAATCGGCATCACTCGTTTCCGCTTGCTTTAAAATGAAATCCACCGTCACGCGACGAAAGGCTTGCATCCCATCTGTCAAGTAACTCAGCGGCCACCCCAGATTTAGCAAACGTTCGGAGTAATTATCTAAATCTGAAGACAAATCTTCTTTCTCGATACTCGTAAAAATGACATTGACAAATTCCCGGTTGGTGCTTTCAAACATTTCCTCCGAAATATTTGTCGTGTAATCATTAGTTCGATTCTTGTGCACTTCTTCAAGCCATAGTTTCACAATCTCATTGCTGTTCTCTAAAACGATATTCTTTAATTTGTCATCCATTACCTACCCTCCGCCTAAGGTTTCCTTGCCATATCGTAATTAAAATACTGCTAACTAATTAATATCCGAATATAATGTTACCAAAAAATCTTATTTTTTTCATACCAAATCACTTCTATTTTATAACGGTTTTAGCTTCTATGCTATTACCTTTCGACATTTTAATCAAAAAAACCTTTAGTTAACGGCATTTAGACAGAAAACAACCTTATTCGACATACATAAAATGGCAAAAAAATAAAGCCGCCATTCAACAAGGCAGCTTTATTTATTAGAAGTCAATCAGACCTAGGCTTATCTGCAGCGCATCATTCACACTCTGCATCATTGTATCATCAAGTTGTGTTATTTTGTCGGTCAAACGCTGTTTATCAATTGTCCTGATCTGCTCCAGCAGGATAACAGAATTTCGTTCAAATCCATATTTTTCGGCATTGATTTCGACATGAGTTGGAAGTTTGGCTTTTTGTATTTGCGCTGTAATTGCAGCCACAATTACAGTAGGGCTAAAACGGTTTCCGATATCGTTCTGCAGGATAAGCACCGGACGTACCCCGCCTTGTTCAGATCCCACGACCGGAGACAAATCAGCAAAATAGACGTCACCTCGTTTGACTATCACAGGATTCACACCCCGCCCACTAAGTGATCAAGGGTATTTTCAGCCTCCTCTTCAGCCTGGAACGCTTCTGAAGCAATATTAAGGTTGATTTTCGCCATTTCCATGTAGCCTCTTCGCATCGATTCTCTGATTTGCCGTTGTTTTTTCTCTCGCAAATACATCTTTGTAGCTTGACACATGAAATCGCTCCGATCACTATTTTCAAATTGTAAAAAGCCATCGACTTCTTCTAGCAGGTTCTCTGGAATCCGAATGACAATCTCGTGCGTACCATCTGACAAAATCATCCACCTCCACCGTAAACTCTCTCTCAAAAGAAACCAGTCTCTAAATCCACTTATAATATTATCATTGCCAGAGGTTGAATGCAAAGGCGTTTCGAGATTTTTCGCGGTAAAAACGTTTGACTCCCTCTTGATTTGGGTATTTTATGCTATTCTCAAAAAATAATACATTATGATTTCTCAAGAAGGGGGTTATGCACCTCCAGGATTTTGCCGTCTTTCACGTACTTTCTCGGCACTCTCTGATTGATCATGCATGGTATTTCGTAGGTGATGGTATCCAAATGCTCAGCAAGATCGTCAATGGACACGCATTCGTCACCTTGCGAGCCAATCAACGTCACCTTTTCCCCAACAGCGTATTCTTGATCCAAGCGAATCATGAATTGGTCCATGCAGATGCGGCCGACAATCTCCATCGGTTTCCCATCCACTAATACATGCATGCCCTGTAATTTCCTGATCCAACCGTCACCATAGCCAACCGGCACAGTCCCGATCCATTCTTCTCCCCCGGCCCGATAAGTGATGCCATAACTGAGGGCTTCACCGGGGTTGATTTTTTTGACGTGGACCAAACGACTTTGGAGCGAAAAAGCTGGATGCAGTTCGATTGGCTGCTGGGCCCGCACATCAGGTGATGGATAAAGGCCGTACATACTGATGCCGAACCGGACAGAATCATGCATTTTTTCCGGAAAACGCATGCTGGCAGCACTATTGCCCGTGTGGATGTGAACCTCTTCAGGCCATTGAGTGCGGAAATAGTCGAGCATCTCATTAAATCGCTGCTCCTGTGCCTGGTAGTAGGCCTCACCTTCAGCTTCAACTTCATCTGCTGTAGCAAAATGGGTGAAGATGCCTTCTAACATCACATTTTCGTGGGGAAGGAGCTCCAGCAATGCCTGCATCTCTTCAATTGTCCGGATGCCGATTCTGCCCATCCCTGTATCCCATTTCATATGGAGCTTTAACGGCTTGGATAAACTCAGGCTCTGTACAGTCTCGAGCCATTCTTTATGGAAAAAAGTGACCGAGATGTCATGGTCTGCAGCAAGAGGCGCATCCTCCGGGCGTATCCAGCCCATAACATGAATAGGGGCTTGAATACCATTCCGCCTCAACCTTAACGCTTCATCCAGCAAAGCGACATCAATGCCAGTGGCACCTGCCCGTAATGCTTCCCGGGCTATCTGGAGATCCCCATGACCGTATGCATCAGCTTTGACGACAGCAAATATGTCGGTTTCATCATTTAATCGTCGTTGCAAATTTTTTATATTTTCAGCGATAGCATCAAGTTCGATTTCCACCCATGTATCGCGGTGATAAGGTTTAATTCTCACGGTGAAGCTCCTCTCATAAACGCTTGGTTAAGCTGGGTTCGAGGATCATCCGAACCCGAACGTTATCCTATATTATTTATGGAGAAGGGACCCCTGTCAAATGTTAAAATGCCGCTAATCCGCTCCACCCTCTTCTTTTCACGAAACGTTTCTTAAATCCGTTACAAGTGAGAAAAGTACTTTTGTAAAAATAAAAGCAGACCGATAAGCCTGCTTCCCACCCTGTGACTATTTGGACGTGTAGCTTTGCACTGAACTGGCTACATCGATCATTTCCTCTTTTGTCAGATCTTTGCTGGCCAGATAAAATGTCGCCCCGTTATGGTTCCACTCCAGTGTATCTCCATCAAGTGCTCCGATTGTATAACCTAATTCCACCGGCTCCCCTTCAACATTAATCGTTTGATTTCCGCTGACTGGAGAAGTCGTGGCTGTTTCTTGCACGATGGTATACGTCTTATCACCACCGTAGGTCATAATGACCCGCTTGCCGCTATCAACATCGACTTCCTCTTGCTCAAGCAGTTCAGACCCTAACGTTTCTTCGGGGTACACGACAGCAAGCTCCTCAGGTTCACTCATACTTGCAACAGGCACGTCGGATTCCACAGAAGCCATGTTTTTCTCAACATTGAAATCCTCTTTATTAAAAGTTGGATCCTTGGAGAAATCTGCGAACTGAACCTCGACGAGTGATTGCATATCTTGGTCGAATACTTTGACCATCACAGGCTCGTATGATTTTTTATCAAAATAGATTTCCTGGAATGGCAGTGACTTATTGTTTTGGTAATTGGTTTTGGTCTTAAATACGTAATAATCATCATCAGCCTGGAACTCGCTTTCACTATCTTTTATTATGTCGTTGATAAGTGACGCGTACAAGTAGGGCTGGCTCGTATTATCAGGCCAGGCACTTTGGAATTTAAAGCTCTTATTCAATGCAGGTGTCAGCACAAACACGCCATCGGTGTTCTTCAGGATGATTTGACTGCCTTTTTTATCTTCATTGCTGTTCAATTCAACTTTATAGTAGTCTTTCTTTTTATGCCACACCGCGATATTGTAACTCTGTTCGTCTTCCCCTGTTTTCATGGTCATTTTAGCATTGGTTTTATAGCCGTCCATTTTTTCAGCTTGTTCCTCGAGATTCTTCACAACGTCTTCCTTCGACTTCTCTCCGCAAGCAGCAAGAAAAACCAGTAGTAGTGAGGCGAAAATTAAGATCGAATAGCGTAACTTCATAAATTCAACTCCTTTGTCTCATATAAAGGACAAAGGGAACGCATTCACCTCATTCAAGAAGAAAAGGTACGAAGAGTCCGGGCAAGACCTTCTATCACATCAGTCGCTAACATATCCATTTCAGAATGACCTTCGCCAATCAGCTGTTCTGCTGTTTTCCCATGCACGTGACAGCCATTACAAAGGCCCTCCAGTATATCATCAGATTGCATGATGAGAGCGAGGAGGATGCCAGATAAAACATCTCCTGTCCCCCCTTTTGCCAAACCTGCATTACCAGATAATTCAACCCGCTGCTCGCCCGAGGGAGACGTGATGATCGTCGCCGGCCCTTTCAACACGAGATAGGTGCCGTATTGCTTAACGAACTCCCGGCTGCAGCGAAATGGTTCCATCATCAATTCAGAGACTGACACCCCAAGTAAATGAGCCATTTCACCGGGGTGAGGTGTTAAGATGACGGGCGCCTCTCGGTTTTGAACGATCGCTTGTAAACGCGGAATGTGATATAACCCATCTGCGTCAATCACTAGAGGCTGATCTGCGTGACGCAACGCCTGCGCGACGAGAGCTTGGCCATCCTCATGCCTCCCCAACCCCATTCCGAGCGCAATGCCATCCATCCCCTCAAAATGTTCGCGGGACACCTCCTCTATGATCAGGCCTTGTTGATTCTCCTGAAGGGGGAGAAACGTCGTCTCCTGATTATAAGCTGCAAGCGCAGGGATTGTGCTGTAAGGAGCAGCGACCGTGATCAAACCAGCACCTGCCTTCAAAGCTGCCTTGCTGGCCATAGCAACAGAGCCTGGCATCGAATAACTCCCGCCGATCACCATCCCCTTACCATGACTTCCTTTATGGGAAAATGCATGGCGGCGAGGAAACGTTCGTTTGACGTCTGCTTCCGTCCACACCTTGATAGGCGTTGGAGGCAATTTCGGCTGGGGGAGCCCTATTTCAACGACATTCCACTCTCCGTAATACGCCCGCGTATGCTGTAGGAAAGCACTCTCTTTAAGCGCGGCAATCACACACGTGTAATCCGCTTCGAAAGCCTCTGCAACTTCCACGCCTTCATCAGCCGGCACGCCTGTAGGTATATCCACCGCCAGGCGCAAAGCTTTAGTTTGGTTGGCCTTTTTTAAAACGCGGTCAAACGGAGGACGGAGTTTCCCTTTCACTCCTATCCCCAGCATGGCATCAATGATAACCTCAGCGTTGGTTAACGTTTCAGCAAAAGCAGACTCCTCTTCCACATGAAAGATGGGATAGCCGGAATTCAGCAAATACCCTTTGTGGAGCGCAGCATCTCCCGTTATTTTATCGTCTGGCACAACTTGCCAAGCTTCGACTTTATACCCTCTATTCAGCAAGGTGCGCGCAATAACAAACCCATCTCCGCCATTTTGTCCTGACCCGATTAAAATAAGAATGGATTGCTCAGGTTGAACATGACGGATGAGATCCTGAGCGGCTGCTCGCCCGGCATTTTCCATCAACACATGTCCTTCAATCCCTGCGTACTCTAATGCTGCCCGGTCCCTTTCGTACATTTTCTGTGCGGTGACAACATCCATTTCGTTCCCTCCTACCCGCATTAAATTAATATGAGACAACCTATGCAATTATGTCATATACGTGTTTCTTCTATAATAACTTGAGCGATGGCAACGTCCTTACTGTGCGATATCGACACCCAGATAAGCTGGTCTTCATAACCTGCTGCGGTCATACGCGGGGCGCCGTTCAGGTCGGTAATGATTTCGATATCCGTGAATTGCAGCGCTCCAATCCCCGTGCCCACCGCCTTTGCAAAGGCTTCTTTCGCCGCGAATCGTCCGGCGACATATTCAGCCTGGCGTCTTTCTGATAAATCAGCAGCTTTTTGTTGCTCCGCTTCAGTTAATATTCGTTGAAGAAATCTATCGTTACGCTTTATACTTTGATTAATACGATCGATTTCAATCACGTCTACACCGATGCCTTTTATCATGAACATCTTCCTTTTAACGTATGATATGACTAGTATACCCGATTCATTTTGGCAAAAACAAAACGGTTGATTTATGAACTGAAGCCGGATGCTTCTGTCCCATTATAAGAAGAAAGCTAAGGAGAGCTGCTATGTTTGTCCGCACTGAAAGTTTTAAAGAATTCATACGATCCTATCCTATCATCACGGGGCTTGTTGCCCTTCATTTTGTCTTATGGTTTTTGATTGACTTCCTTCAATTCCCTTTTGCCCAGCAATGGCTGCGTGATGGAGTGGGTGTGAATGCGTATATTACAGCCGGTGAATACTGGCGCTTGGTCACACCAATCTTCCTCCATGCCGGCATCGGCCACGCTCTATTCAATTCCTTTTCGCTCGTTTTGTTCGGGCCGGCTCTGGAACAAATGCTTGGCAAGACGAAATTCATCCTGATGTATTTAGCTGCCGGGATCGCTGGCAACTTAGGAACTTACGCTGTAGACCCCAACTCATTCGGCGGGCACCTCGGAGCGTCAGGCGCCATTTTCGGTATCTTCGGTGTTTACGTCTTTATGGTGGTGTACCGAAAGAATTTAATCGACCAAACCAACTCACAAATCGTCATGACCATTTTCATCATCGGGTTAGTGATGACCTTTGTGCAGCCGAACATTAATATCCTCGGCCATTTATTCGGATTCATCGGCGGTTTTGCGATTGCTCCCCTCGTCCTGCGCAACGCACAACCGTTTTCGATTTGGCGTACGAAACGGTCGCCCCGGGACGATGGTGACATCACGTTCAACCCAGACCGCTGGCGCAAACGCAGATTTCCGTGGACACGGCTCCTCACTTATGTGTTGTGGGGCGGCATCGCCCTCCTGGTGATCATCGGCCTCTTCGGCAGGATGCTATAAACGCATATTTCAGCTGTTTTCGCGCATAAATGGCGATTTTCCCGCATAAATATTTGATTCTCGCTCATAAATCCGGATTCTGCCGCAAAAATACTAATTTTGCCGCATAAACGGCCCACCCAAGTTCGCCTATCGCCTTGGGTGGGCCATTTCTATATAAAAAATCCCATCTCATGACATGAGACGGGATTAGTGCAGGGCGCTTAGTTACGCCCTTTGCTATTTTGATAACGCTTCTGACCATTGAAGTTACGGTTGCGAGATGACTTTTTGCCACCACCACCGCCGCCACGGTTGTAGTTGCGTTTATCATTGCGGTGATTGCCTTTCTTTTTATCCTTGGGTGCGTTTTTCACGCTGATCGGCTGAACAGAAGAAAGATTGACCGGTGTCTCACGGCGTTCTTTCGTCAGCATTTTCAGCGCTGCAGCAACGACATCCACTGAATCGTTTTGCTCCAGCAGCTCGTTAGCTCCTTGACGATACGCATTCAAGTCATTTTCCTGTACAGTTTTCTGCAATTTATCCATTGCAACTTGCTGCTGACCCCGTTTAGCGGCATCAGAGGACGGAACCTGCATCCGCTCGACCTTTTTCTTCGTCAACTTTTCAATCAAGTTGAGTTGTGCTTTCTCACGAGGCGTAACGAAAGAAATCGATTCACCTTTACGTCCCGCTCTTCCAGTCCGACCAATCCGGTGTACATAGCTTTCCGGATCTTGAGGAATGTCAAAGTTATAGACGTGAGAAACGTCTGAGATATCCAGACCACGAGCAGCCACGTCTGTTGCGACCAGAATCTCGATGCGGCCTTGTTTGAACTTGTTGAGAACGGACATCCGCTTTCCTTGTGTTAAATCGCCATGGATGCCTTCTGCTTGAAAGCCGCGCGCTTGCAAGCCGTCTGCTACTTCATCGACGCGGCGCTTCGTCCGCCCGAAGATGATCGCAAGTGCCGGATCGTGGATGTCGAGTAGCCGTGTCAGCGTATCGAACTTGAATTTCTCCGGAATTTCCACGAAGTATTGCTCGATATTTTCAACGGTCATCTCTTTCGATTTCACTTTGACTTCTTCTGGGCTTTTCATCAAGGTTGTTGCAATCTCACGGATTTCCTTCGGCATTGTTGCGGAGAACAATAGCGTCTGGCGCTCTTCTGGCAATGATTTCAAAATGTCTTTGATATCATCGATAAAGCCCATGTTAAGCATTTCGTCCGCTTCGTCCAGCACGGCAGTGTGGACGTTTTGTAACTTGATCGTTTTACGACGGATATGATCCAACAAACGGCCAGGCGTCGCCACTACAATTTGGTTGCTCTTCAAGGCGCGGATTTGACGTTCCATATTGGAGCCGCCGTAAATCGGCAACGCTTTGACACCTTTTGCCTTACCTAAGCGATTGATTTCTTCTGCTACCTGAATAGCCAATTCACGTGTAGGCGCAATGACCAAGCCTTGCACTGAATTTGAGTTTTGATCGATTTTTTCGATCATCGGAATACCGAAAGCTGCTGTTTTACCTGTACCTGTCTGGGCCTGCCCGATTACATCGCGGCCTTGCAACCCTAGGGGTATCGTTTGTTCCTGGATAGGGGTGGTTTCTTCAAACCCCATACTATTCAAAGCTTTCAATATTGGTTCCGACAATCCTAATGAATTAAATGTTGTCACTATAATTTCATACTCCTTTTTCTTAAAATCTCTTCTACCTTCACTATATATGCTTGAGGACATGTTAAAAAAGCCTTCCGCACAAACCGGAGAGGCTTGAGAGTACTTGACTGATAGATTACTTCATCTTAACACACGAACGTAATTAATTCTACACATTTTTATAATGCTTTTCAATCATAACAATGATAAAATGAAAAAAACTAATACGCTAAGGAGGGATCCTATGGATAAACCTCCATTTAACCCTTATATAGCCGTGTTGATCGGCGTCATTTCCGTATCGACGGCTGCCGTGTTCGTGAAAATGGCCAATGAAGCTCCAGCTTCTATCATCGCCAATTATCGGCTGTTATTTGCCGTTATCATTATGGCGCCTTACGTACTCTGGAAGCATCGCAGTGAGTT
Organism: Thalassobacillus sp. CUG 92003; assembly: GCF_013618635.1. Lineage (GTDB taxonomy): Bacteria > Bacillota > Bacilli > Bacillales > Halobacillaceae > CUG-92003. The sequence goes on from NZ_JABLSJ010000010.1 coordinate 17,908, forward strand.
TTACAAAATTTCGAAACGGGACTGGCTGTTAACAACCGCTTCCGGAATTTTTCTCGCTCTCCATTTCATTCTGTGGTTTGAATCCTTAAATTATACATCCGTGGCGAGTTCTGTTGTGCTTGTTACCTTGCAGCCGATCTTCGCGTTTATGGGGACCTACCTTTTTTTTCAGGAAAAGTTTACTGCAGGCGCTGTACTCAGCATGATCATAGCGATTACAGGCAGCTTTCTCATTGGCTGGGGCGATTTTCAAGTAAGCGGTCTCGCCCTGTTCGGGGATATCCTGGCCCTTCTCGGGGCTGTTATGGTCACCGGGTACTTTTTAATGGGGCAAAACTTGCGTAAGCGCTTATCGTTGATGACCTACACATTTGTCGTTTACGGAATGGCTTCTCTCGCCTTAATCGTGTACAACCTCGTGCTGCAGCACTCTTTCACAGGCTACCCGGTTGATCATTGGACACTTTTCCTGGCGTTAGCGATTATCCCGACGTTCTTCGGCCATACGCTATTCAACTGGTCACTCAAATGGCTCAGTACGTCGACCATTTCAATGAGTATTTTGTTCGAGCCGGTCGGTGCATCGATTCTAGCCTACGTTATTTTAGGGGAAGGCATTACGTGGTTCCAATGGTTAGGCGGTTCGATCGTCATTTTCGGTTTGATGATGTTTATTTTCAGTACCACGAAAAAAGTCAAACCCGTTATCACCCACGCTTCGAAATAGAAGCCACTGGGTCCATTCCTTTGTTATACTAGAGAGACAAACAAAGCTTGAAGGTCAGACGATGTGGGTGTTTTGAGTAGCTCTGCCCCCTTCTGGCTAAACTTTTGAGAGCAGGTGACGTCATGCATATTAAAATTCTTACAGACGGCGGCGGGGACTTTCCCCAGTCGCTGATTGATGAACACCAAGTTAAAATCATCCCTCTTAATATCCATTTCGGACAAGAGCAATACAAATCAGGGGAAACCATTGATTTACCAACGTTTTATCAAAAATTGAAGCAATCTGAAGAGCTCCCGTCCACGTCTTCGCCAAGTCCGAACGAATTCTATGACGCCTTCAAAGCAGAACCCGCGGACTTGCCTCTTCTCGTGTTAAGCTTGAGCCAGGGCTTAAGCAGCACCTATGAGAGCGCTGTGATGGGAAAAAATATGCTGCTCGAGGAAGAGCCTGATCGCCAGATAGCTGTTTTGAATACGAAAACAGCCTCCAGCGGCATGGCGTTGCTCGTTCAAGAAGCAGCCGATAAAATTCAGGAAGGTTATGACTTCGATCCATTGGTCGCCCATATGGAAGATAAAATTGAACATACGGCCACCTTATTCATTCTTAAAACATTGGAAAATGTCATTAAAGGCGGCAGGCTGGACAAAGTTAAAGGCACAATTGCTAAAACCCTTAACATTAAATTGTTGATGCGCAGCAGTGAAGAAGGCAGCATTGAGGTCACGGAGAAAGTTAGAGGCGATAAAAAGTCCATCCGTCGTTTCGTGGACCAGATTGGCGAATATGCCCACCAGTTTGAAGATAAAATGATCGCGCTCACCCACTGCAACGATGAAGAACGCGGCAAATCAGTGCTCGATGCGATTAAGAACCGTTACGCGTTTAAAGATTCGATTTTTACAGAAACGGGCCCGGTCATTTCAACGTATGCTGGTGAAGGCGGCCTCGTCATCGCATTTTTCAAAGATTGATGATGAGAAGCTGCAAAAAATTGAATGAATTATAAAAAACGCCGAACGATTCAGCTGAAATCGTTCGGCCTTTATATGTCAAGGAAGGCGTTCAAATACCGCCCCACTTGTGAGCGTCGTCGCTCCTATGCACGTTTGCAAATTTACATATGTCTTAGACTCAGTGGATTACGATTATTCAGTATGATAGTCCTCGTAGTTCGGTTGAGGAGACAGTAAAGCAAAGATAGCCGCTGTGATCGGAAATAGTATCGTAAGCAGGATAATTTCCTGATAACTGCCAAGCCAGTCATAGAATATCCCGAATGGGAGCGGTCCTAAGGCAGAGCCTATGACCATAACGGTTTGCGCTAACCCTTTAATACTGCCTAAATGTTCACGTCCAAAGTAGTTCGGCCACACGATATTGAGGACGATTCGCTCAAATCCGTTGATGACACCCCACACGACACCAAAGACGAGCGCCATAAAGACTGATTGTGTAATGAAGACGAGAAACAAGGTTAATACATGACCGAAAAACGTCACGGCCAAGACGTAATGAACTTGCACGCGATCAACCAGGTACCCGACAGCAAATGTAATCGGGAATCCGACGACGGCCATTAAGGTCAACACGGTGGCGGCCACCCCTTCTCCTAAGCCTTTCCCATCCATAATGGACACGATATGAAAAGTGATCGCTGTATTGACAAGCGCAGGCACACTGACGCAGAAAAGGATCAGCCAGAACGCCCGCGTCCTCATGGCTTCCTTCAACGTCCAGCTTTTTTCATTGATATCGACGTTCGGATTAAGCTTCGAGCCTTCCCGCGTGGCTTTCGGCGTTCCGTCCGGCACCTCTCCAATGTGTTTAGGTTGATTCCGGACCAGCCAGAAAGCCAAAGGAACAAACACGACCAGCAACATCACACCCCAAACAGACCACGTCATTCGCCAGCCGAAACTATCAATCATCCACGTATTTAAAGGCGGGAATGCAGCGGAACTTGCAAATCCCCCGACTGCCAGAATGCTTAAAGCTCTTCCGCGTTTTGCAATGAACCATTGCGGAATCAGCGTATTAGGAACCAGCGTCATGGACCCTTGCCCAAACAGTCTCAGCATGAAAAAACCGAGAAACATCATAATGGGACCCATTAATAACGCGTTCCAAAACGTCGCTATGGCTAAGAGAAGCCCAATACTCACCATCATGGTACGCTGGCCGAAACGGTCAACGAGGCGACCGACGAGAAATAAACTGAGCCCCGCGCATAGCGTGGCCGCCGAGTAAATTCCCGATACGGTGGAGCGCGAAAAGCCAAAATCATCTATGTAATAATCGATGAATATCGAGATGGAATACGTTTGCCCCGGTCCAGAGAAGAATATCCCCATCGCTCCGATAAAGACAATAACCCACCCATAGTAGAAGGGTGGGTTCACCGGGGCCTTATGGTTAGCAAAATTCATATTATCTCCCTTCCTCGTCATGGTCAGTAGTTAAGAAGGCTAACACAGCATCAAACAGTTCCTCACGATCCTCCCCGTGACAAATCAAGTGCTTCGAATTTTTCAGCAGTAAGAATTCCTTATGTTCGGATGGTATTTCCTGTTGCAAAAAGTCAGCTGAACCACTTGGAACCATCCCATCCAGTTCACCCTGCACAATCATAACGGGACATGTCACGCTCCCAAGATAAGGACGCGTGAAATGGACACATTTTATAAATTCCAGCGTCGAGAAAAAATGGGCGTGCTTCATTTTCTCACGATAGCGCGAAAACAGGTCGTTATCATTCAGCGTGCCCTGCCAAGCATCCTGCACCATCCCCGCAATATCCTTGGCTGTTTGCGAGATGCTAAGATATTTTCCCGCTGCCGACAGTAGAATCAGTTTATCAATCGAATATTTCACAGCCAAATAAGCCCCGAGCATTCCTCCCATGGAGAAACCGATAATGTAGATCCGATCATACTTATCCATCATATTCAATAGGGCAAGTTCAGCTGCAGCCACCCATTCTTGATAGTAATGCCCTTTCAAATCAAGAGCCTGTCCCTTACCGTGTCCAGGCAAAGTCGGCACCTTAAATTCATACGCGGTCCGGTTTGCGAGAAACTCAACTAAAGGCTCAATTTCGTGTGGACTTCCTGTATATCCGTGAATACAAAGGCAGCCTACCTTCATGATCATCGCCACCCACCATTATTTTCAAAATCTAATGGTCAATACTATACCATATGAATCCGATAAGTAAAATTTATTGCATAAAAAAAGGAGGATCTCCTCCCTCAGCTTGTAGAGAAACCCTGTGTTTTTTCTGCAAGCCTTTTTTGTGCGCACGGGCGGGCGAATACCACTCGCTTTCCGCGGACGAACGCCCGATCCTCCTCGTGAAACCCACACTGCGGGGTCTCGGATCGCCCGTTTTTCCGCAGGGGTCTCGCAGTATTCGCCCGCCCGTAACCGAAAAACTACGCTTTCCCAATCTCATCCTACCTAGGTGAAAGGTCATCTTTTTCCTGGGCTGAAGGGCAACTGTCAGTAATACCTGCTCCCGGAGATTTTCCTTTATACGCAAACACCCTTGCAGTCCCTTGGAATCTGCGAAGCTATATAGTACCTTTCAAATTTTATTAAGAAAGCCGGTTTTTTACGAACCTGCAAGACTAACCAATTAACGAGGTGAAAATTTAAATCTTTAGAAAAAAAATAGACTGTCGAGACTTTCTCGACAATCTGAGGGAGGATCCCCTCCCTCTGACTACTTTATCCCCTTCACAAAACTCCCGATGCCTTTAAATATCGGGGAGATCTGATTCACAGTCTGGACCATCTGCCCCATGGTCGACATCATTTTATCAATATCGACTTGCCCCTGGTCATCTTGGAAATATTCCATCAGCCCTTTGGATTGCCCAGGCATTTGGCCATACATTTGCGCGTTCACGTTGTAGGGTTCTTGCAAATTGTATTCATACGCAGCTGCCTGAAACACTTGCGGATTGTAGGGATCATATACTTCAGGCGGTGGAAATTGATTATACCACTGCTGCTGCATAGATGAAGCACCCGGCCAGTTTCTATAATCGTATTCAGGCTGCGGCCACCCATTTTGCTGTGGCTGAGGTGGAGGATAAGGATAATAATTAAAATAATTATTTTGGTACGGATTCATGTTATTCACACCTTTGAGATGCTTTTTACTTCAGCTTATGCCTATCTTAAGAAATGGGTGATAACTGGAACAAAAAAACAAGTGAAGCCGCTTCACTTGTATGAGTAATTAAAAGCATCTGTATTCGCGACTGGGATATCTGTCATTATCCCCAGTGTACGCTTCAATTTTCCTTCTTGATAACCGAGAATTCTTTCATCTCCAATAAACGTGGCCGGTGTCCCGTATATTTTTTCCTGTTGAAGTTCTTTGAAGTGTGTTTTGTTGTCAGAGACATTGCGCACCTCATAATCTAACTCCCATTCCTCAAGTCTAGCCACCACTTTGTCGCAATGGGAACAATTATTACTGACGTACACCACAATAGGTTGATCCATCCATGACCCTCCCCTTACTCCAATAGTAAAAACATAGCCTTAATACCTACATATATATAATAGCGTAGGTACCTTTACCCCTTAACGTTCACTATAAACGTCAAATTTGAAAAAATTATGACGAATCATAAAAAAAGCTGGAATATCCCAGCTCTTTTTGAGTGCCATTTAATATGAGAGTACTTCGCCCAATTGCTGTTGACCACTTAAGAGATCAAAGCTGCCGTGTTCGGCTCGCGGTACACTTAATAAATAAACCATCGTTTCAGCCACATCTTCTCGCGGCACTGTCCCGTTTTCGTCCAATTGCTCGGCCAGACTTATTTTTCCCGTGCCAGGCTCGTTTGTCAATATACCCGGCCGGACAATCGTGTAATTCAATCCCGAATCCTTTAAATATTCATCAGCACGGTGTTTGGCGAATAAGTAATGCCTGAAGCCTTCTGGCCCGGACTCCGGGTGATTGGCTCCCATTGTGCTGAGCATGATAAACCGTTTGACGCCAAATTGCTGCGCCTGCTTAATGGCTTTAATCGCGCCTTCCTGATCAATGATGACCGTTTTGTCGGCGCCAGTATGCGGCCCCGATCCAGCTGCGAAAAGGACGGCATCGATTCCATAGTAAGCACTTTCTATATCCTTATCCAAATCGCCGAGTACGACGCTTACACCTAATTCTTCAAATTGAGGAACTTGATCCGTATCCCTGACCATAGCAACGGGTTCATGCTCAGAATCATACAGCTTTTTAACAATATGCTGACCAACTTTACCATTTGCTCCGATCACTAGTACACGCAATGGTTACTCCTCCTCTCCTTACTTCACATAGCCATCGTTCCCCTCATTCACCTCGCCTAAACAATTACAAATTGGCAGGAATTTCATCAGTTTTCCCGAATAATAAACTAAAAGATCGAGGAGTGTGAACCATGGCCAATACATACTTATTCACCGGGTTTCCCGGATTTATTGCAACCCAGCTCGTTCGAGAGATTTTTTATCAAGGCTACCCCGTCGACCGCATTTACCTTTTACACGAGGGGAATATGAAACAACGCGCGATTGAAGAGCTAGAGGCATTGACGGAAAACCCTATCATTCATAGTGATAAGCTTCATTTAATTGAAGGTGACATTACGAAAGACAAGCTGGGCATCCAGTCTTTTCTCTCCAAAAAAATGCAGCAGGACGTCACGCACGTCTTTCATTTAGCGGCTGCCTATGACCTCGCTGTGCCGTTAACGACTGCATGGAAAATTAACGTACACGGCACCCGCAACGTGACCGACTGGCTGAGAGGGTGCAACGAACTGGAGCGTCACGTCTATTTCAGTACAGCTTACGTGTCCGGCTCTAGAGAAAACACGATCTATGAAACCGAACTCGAACACGACCAAGGCTTTAAAAACCATTATGAATATACTAAATATGAAGCTGAACGTATCGTCAATCAGACCCTTAACTCGATTCCGAGTACAATTATCCGTCCAGGCATTGTGACCGGCCATTCCAAAACCGGGGAAACAGCCAAATTCGACGGCGCCTATTTTATTATGAACATGTTACATGCTGCCCGTTTCATGCCTGTGCATCCTCTAATCGGCAAAGGAGATGCCACCGTAAACTTGGTGCCGGTTGATTATGTAGTCCAAGCAACTATCCAGCTGGCCCACCATGCTGCAGGCGAAGGACAAACGTATCATCTGACCGACCCGACTCCTTATACCGCTCGTGAGATTCATCAATTGATATTAAAAGCGTTATTAAACCGGGAACCCGCGTTCACGCTGCCACTGAAATACGCCGAAACGGCCCTTTCCCTGCCGCCCGTCCGCCGCCGCGTCAAATTCCAAAAGGAAGCTTTAGCCTACTTCACGTGCCATTGCCGCCACGACTCGACCCAAGCGCAACGCGACCTTGCTGGGACGCCTATTCAGTGTCCTGACATGGCTACTGTCATTCCGGAACTGGTCGCTTATTATAAACAGCATAAGCACAAGCAGCATAAGCATGTGTCCATCTATTAAACTCGTAACGAAAGGTCCTCAGCTTGTAGAGCACCCCGTGTTCTACAAGCTTTTTTTGTGCGTAGAGGCAGGTGTCGACGATTACTGGCGGCGGAGCGATGATATTCCTGGGCGGGGCGACGACAATTGCTGGCGATGCGACGATATGGTACGGGCCGACGATAAACGCCGGCCGAGCGATGATATTACTGGGCGGAGCAACGATAAATGATGGAAATACCTTTGGCCGTGCCCGTGGAAAGCGGAGTGTTTTGACGGAGCAATCACGGAACGCATTCTTGGAAACACAAAAATACCGAACTATTTCAGCTAAAGGTTCGGTATTTTTGTGTCTTATTCAGTTTTGACCCAGCCTCTAGGACCTCTCTAATAACGAAAGGTCATAAGAAACTGCGCTTTCAATTTGATTTATAAAGATAGCATCGTAGATACGATCGCGACTATAGCCATTACAAAAAAGCTAGAAAGATAGATCATTTTTTTAAACTGTGCCCATACGGGGTCTGTTATTTGTTTATCATATGGGACGACATGAAAAAATGGATTGGATAACAGCTTAGTGAATGTTGCTTTCAGCCACGAATTCATGAAAAAACTAAATCCTATCAAGACCAACCACTTATACCACAACGGAGTGATCATGATAGCTCCGATGGTCAAACCCATAAGCTGAGCATACATGGACACCATGCTTTTGTTTCGTAAAAAAGCCTTCAAAACTAACGTTGTTAAACCATTTTCCTTCGAAGGTGTTTTGAAAATGGGACTCGAACGTCGAAATACGAAAGCAGGGTGGCTAGCCTGTTTACCGCCACTTTTCTCTACCTCAGTTGAATAAGCCAAAATCAGCCTGATGTAGCGGAATCGCTCATAGTCCTCGATCGCCACTTCCTCGTAGAAGCGGGACGTCGTTCGGGTCATAACAAAAGCATGATAATAACAAATGATACCTAAACCGACCAGGCTCACAAATAGCCCTGGAACCGATGGTACAAAAAGAACGAGCAAGACCACACTTACGGCCGCCCCGCTGATCATTAATCCTCTCACATAGGTATTTCTATAGATTCTTCTTATCGTCATGACAAGGAATTGAAACATACTGGCTTCGAGAGCTAATATAGATGTATCGAGCATGGAAAAGTCATATATGTGCACTAAAATAGGCGCAAGACACATGATTTTCAACGCCATACTGAAGCCGATTTTAATGGCCGATACAAGGAAGCTATATTGCTTCAATTTGTAATAGACTGATTTTAAATGAATTAAAAAAATCACATCAGCTTCTAAAAGATGCGTTCGAAAGTTGCCGCCGACAGATAGGATTAAAAGCACGATAAGCAGCGCAAAAAACGGAATGCTGTCACTCCAATACAGGCTGACGTTCTGCCAGGCGTCCACATAGAAGAACGCAGCCAAAGTCAGGAAGGGAACTACAATATAAAGGAGCACCACCCAATCCACAACTGAGCGCAAAACGTTGAGTTGGAATCGAAACTCGGTGGTCAATCGTTGTTGGAGAATGGTTTTAGCGGACATAGGAGGTGTCCTCGGTCAGAACATCGAAGCAATCAAACAGTGAGCCCTGCTTTAGCCCGCTCGCCTTACGAATATCTTTTATTGTTCCCTGGAAGACGATGCTGCCGTTAAATAACAGAATAAAGCGGTCACACACCTTTTCCGCGGTGTCCAGGACATGGGTAGTCATTAATATACCAGCACCATCGTTCTTTTTCCGCTCCACGTACTGGAGAAGTTTTTTCATGCTTTTCGGATCTAATCCCATAAAAGGTTCATCAATTAAATAAACAGCAGCTTCTTTTAGAAAGGCGATGACAAGCATGACTTTTTGCTGCATGCCTTTCGAAAACGACTCCGGATATTGGAGCATTACGTCAGCTAAATAAAAATCGCGCACTAACTTCTCTACCTTTTCGTTAAACCGTTCACTCGATATATCTAGCGTCGATGAAAGAAAATCGAGGTGTTCTTTTAATGTTAAGCCTTCATAAAATATTGGCCTTTCTGGTATGTATGCATAATCTTTTAAACGCATCTCACCTTCGACGTCCTTTATGATTCCAAGGATTGATTTGATCAACGTACTTTTGCCGGCGCCATTAGGAGCGATGAGTCCAACGACTTCTCCCGGCTCCACAGCAAATTGAATATCATGTAAAACATTTTGATGAGCGTTGTAGCCACTTGATTGAAGGTCAACTTCGAGCGCCATATCTATCAACTCCAATATTGTTTCCTTTTGAACGACCCTTCTGATTATTTAAATTATACTACTAATCTGGCATTAAATACCACCTTTGGTCACTCTGTGTGAGGGGGAAAAATCGAGGCTCAGTGAAGCCGTGTTAGACTATAATAAAGTTGAAATAGTAAAGGAGCAAAAGGTATGGAGTTAACACCATCACAACGACGGGCTTTAATACATATTACCGAGTATGCCAAAGCGCATAGCAGCAATTCTAAGGCCATAATAGATTGTATTAAAAATGTCTAATATCTCACGTGATGTTTTTGAAGACGCTGTGCACAATGTAAAACGTTACGCTAAAATCGGTTTACACTTCCACCCAGACCGACTGCTGCCCAACATGAAGAGTGTCGCTGAATCACTATTAGAAAAAGGAGAGTATAAGAGCCAGTTTGAAACATTCATCTCAAACGGAAGCGTCTCTGCATATTCGGGTGGGGCGCGTGATATGTGGGAAAAAGATTTGTTCGGAGGCGCTTATCAAACTGCAGGCTCATTGCTGAGCGAACGACCTAAATATGGAGCGTTGAATTTAATGTTACATCCAGACGGACCTTCTCCCCGGTTTGGGTCATGCTATTTGCTGTTATCACCTAACGTCTCACACCGGGCTACTTATACCTATTTGGACTCCCATCAGAATCCATCTGAAAAAGGGACATTTAAACAATTCGATATGGTGTTGGCTGCACTTCTTGAGGAGGTATTTTCACGAGATTTTGCCATTGGAGAGAAAGACCTTACTCCTGCTAAACTAATCAATCATTTTATGCATAATCTTGATCGAGATTCTAAGAATGTTAGTCATAAAACTGCCAGTCGAAATCTCAACCATTATATTGAGGCACAGGTTCACGGCCCGGTTTCTCTAAACGAGGATACAGACGTACTTGTTGCAGACCCCTGCTTTAAAAATACGAAAACTGGAAACATACTCAATGATATTTGCTTAGCATTTTCCATCGAACTGGTCTGGCACATGGGGTTCACCCTTAAGACAGATGACGTCCCTTACAACTTCAGAGGACCGACCATGCCATCATTGGCAAAACGGATTTCACATGGTGACACAATTGATGCAAGTAAGATAGGTTTAGCTGCAAAGAGTTTGAAAGAACACCCCCATTCTTGGGAAGATCGCGGACATTACGATGACGTTCTTCAAGAATTGAAGTTATTATGGCACGTATTAGTTAAATTTGGAAAACCTTTATAAGGTGGTATCCTCATATTTAAAAGGGCGCTGAATTGGTTTACAATTCAGCGCCCTTTTTACGGCTTGACGAACAATACTGCGTTCAGTTCATTATTTGCGTTTAATGCCTATTTGTCTGCCGGCTTGCTTAGGATTGCTCAAGTTCTGATGAGCCTCCCTCAAGCCATCAATGCGGCGTGCCACGTGTTCAGGGAACGGGCCAGGCCTTCCCTGAGTGGAGTCCATGCCCATCAGCATTTGTTCACTTGTGGCTATTGTCTCCCCTTGCGCATTTTTCATCGCAAAAAAGACGTGAAGCCGTTTCGTATCATCGTCTAAGAGCTGCACGCTAACACGCAGCGATTCCCCTTCAAGGGCTTCTTGCAAATAGCACAGATGTGTTTCTAACGTGAAAATGGTATAAGCATGATGTTCACGCGCTTGCGCATCAAGTCCAATAAAAGTCATAAACGCATCAACAGCTTCACTGAAAACGATCGCGTAGGCTGCATCGTTCATATGGCCATTGTAGTCTACCCATTCGTGATGGACCTGCTGCTGGTATGAAAAAGTTTCTTCGCTCACGTCATCCCTCCTATGCTGCTAATCAGTTTTTAGCTACTCCTTGTGATTGCGGCCAATAGTCTTCAACCAAATCAAGCAATTTAACGAGAAATTCGTTCCGCTTTCGTTCCAGTTCGGCAATCGATTCATCTCCAGCATGCGTGTCGCAGCCAGAGATGACTTTTTCCTTCAACTCATCGGTCAATTCTGGTGCTTCCAGCTTTGTCCACGGCTGTTTAAGGGCGGGACCGAATTGCTCAAGCATGTGACGCATGCCTTGATCCCCGCCAGCCAAATGGAAGGTGAGGAACGGCCCCATTTGAGCCCATCGCAGACCAGCCCCGTACACGATGGCATTATCCACTTCTTCTGTTGTAGCAATCCCGTCATTCACGATATGCAAGGCTTCCCGCCAGAGCGCTTCCATCAATCGATCTGCAACATGACCTTCAATTTCATGATGAACAATCAGCGGCTTCATGGCAACGTCTTGATAAAATTGCTCCGCGTGATGCAGCACGGCCGCATGTGTGTCCCTGCCTCCTACCAGTTCGACTAAAGGTAAAATGTAGACAGGATTAAACGGGTGTGCCACGATGACACGTTTCGGATGCTTCAGCCCATCCTGCAAAATGCTCGGCTTAATGCCCGACGTACTTGAGGCAATCACCGCGTCCTTCGGGGCGTGCTCGTCAATGCTTGATAAGACATGCTTCTTCAATTCTTCTCGTTCAGGGACATTTTCTTGAATCAAATCAGCTTCGCCCACTGCCTCGGCTAAATCATGAACAAATGTCAATTGAGCACGCTCCGCATTCGGAGCAAGTCCCATTTCTTTTAACGAAGGCCAAGCTTGCTGCACAGCATTTCGCGTTTTCGCTTCGGCCCCTTCAGCAGGATCATAGGCGATGACGTCATATCCATTTGCTAAAAACCGCGCGATCCAGCCATTGCCAATAACACCTGTACCGACGACAGTCAGCTTATTAATTGCTTGATTGGAGGAGGTCATGCTGAGCTGCCTCCTTTGGGATCGCGCAAGTTGAATTGAGCACGCGCTTCTTGAGGTGACAAAACGTGTATCCCATTGCCATGCAGCGTGTGGACCGCTTTTTCGACAAGCTGGTCGTTTCTGGCCGTCACCCCTTTACGCAAATAAATGTTATCTTCTAATCCGACCCGGACATTTCCGCCTAACAAAGCAGCCTGAGCCACAATCGGCATTTGCTTTCTCCCAATGCCGAAAGCAGACCAGCTGGCGTTTTCCGGTAAGCGATTTTTCATATACAGAATGGTTTCAGCGTCGGCTTCTGCTCCCCAAGGGATGCCCAGACAAAATTGGAACATGGGATCGCCGTCAACTAAACCTTCATCGATTAGTTGTTTGGCAAACCGAAGATGCCCCGTGTCAAAACACTCCAACTCTGGTTTCACACCACTTTGCTGAACTAATTTGGCCTGATCGCGAAGCCAGTCAGTCGGACTCATATAAACCATATCCCCGAAATTGACACTGCCGCAATCTAACGTGCACATCTCGGGAAGCAATTCGCCTACAGGTTCGTGACGCTCTTCAGGGCGCTGCATATCAGTGCCGTTTCCACCGGCAGCAGGCGTGTCCAAACTTGGGATGAAATCGCCGCCCCCGCCGGACGTGATATTAATGATGACATCCGTTTCAGATTCCCGGATCCGATCAACAATTTCCCGGTAATGATCCAGATCATGGCTGATTCCCGCCGTTTCTGGATCGCGGGCATGAACGTGGGCAACAGTTGCCCCGGCTTTAGCTGATGCAATCGCTGCCTCAGCAATTTCCTTTGGTGTGACAGGGACGTCCGGATTTTTGTGTGTCGTGTCGCCTGCCCCTGTTACAGCTGCTGTCAGTAATACTTTTTGACTCATCGTATTTCCTCCTTTGGAATATTTCTATCATATAGATGGTTTATTTATTGATTAACACATCAAACTATACCATCCAGACGGTAATGTTTCAACCCCGTTTCACCGCTGAATATACCGACTTGCAAAGAAATCACTAAAAGTTGCTTATAAATTCGGGGAAGTCGCTTAGAAAATCGAATGAGTTGCTTAGAAAGCGGTCAATGTTAACAAGAAAACCTCCAAAGTCGACCAGAACAGCATAAAAAAATGACCCGCTCTCCAGCAGGTCACTCGTTCGCCCAATCTTGTAACGTTTGATACACTTCTTGTTTCTTCTCTTCTTCAATTTGATAGATGTCAAAAAGCTCAGAGAGCCACATGCCATCGATCGCCAGACGCAGTATCGTCGCTTTGACGGGATCCAGCCCATCATGCTCAATTTCATGCTGCCATTCGGCATAAGCATCACGGATCGGGTCGAGCAAGTCTGAATTAACCGCCTTGGCTGCGAGCAATCCAGCATTCATATCCTTATTTTGATAACTTTGTTTAAACGTGACATCCAGAAACGCTCGCGTCCATTTTCCCTTTTCTTTGGGATCGGCCTCAGCATTATTCGCTATTTTTTCACTGTAATTATTCGCTAAATGTTCCACCATGCCTTGCACGAGCGCTTCCTTTGAAGGATAGTGATAAAGAAGGCCGCCTTTGCTGATCCCGGCCTGTTCGGCCACCGCTTCCAACGTTAAATTAAATATGCCGCGCTCCCTAACGATACTTGATGCCGCGTGAAGAATATCTATTTTGCGAGAACTTCTGCTCATGCTTATCTCCTTCATCTAAATGTGTTAAATATTATATCACGCTCATTACTATACCAGCTGGACGGTCTCCTATCAACTCGATCTGCAGTCTTTAGTTTGCAGGTCATTCAAGTAAGGCGTTATATAGGAACGATATTCATCAGTCAATCCGTGCGGAAGATCATCCAGTTGAAAAAATTGAATATCGTGCGATTCAGTTCGATCGATAACCACCCTACCTATTACCTCCTCCGTCAAGTAAACAGCAGTAACAGAATAGAGTTCATCTCCATTCGCTACCTTAAAATAGTACGCCTCCCCGGAAAAAACGCCTAACAGCTTTAGCGCTCCAACCTCTAATCCAGTTTCTTCTTTCACTTCCCGACGTGCAGTCTCTTCCAGGCTTTCTCCTAATTCCATCAAGCCACCCGGAAGGCCCCATCCTCCATCGGTTCTTTGCTGAAATAACAACTCACGGTTTTCATTTAAGGCTAAGACCACAGATCCTGTCAGAATCAACGGCCTATGCCCTACTAATTGTCTGAGTTCACTGACGTAGTCCACTCTAACACTCCTAAATTCAGGTATCTCATTTTATTTTTTCACCATGAACGATATGCCAGTGCAAGTGCTTGGATTCCTGGTATGCTCCTAAGTTGGTCATCACGCGGCAGGCACCGTACTCTGCTTCGATTGTCGAAGCAACATGTTGAACTGTTTCCACTAATTCATCCAGGGTATTTTTGTGTTTTGCTTCTACCGTTGTAAACGAGGGGATATGTACCTTAGGGATGGCTACAATATGAACCTCGTAAAACGGCCGCGTATGATAATAAGCTAGTGTAGACGCCGTTTCATAGAATTTATCTACTTCTATGTTTCCGCTTAACACTTCTTCGCAATAAAAATCCTGCCCCATGCCATTCCTCCATTACTTCGTTGTCCTAACTATCTTTCAACGGAAACGATACCGATTCCTTTTTTGTAGTGGAATCATGATATAATCAAGTCGAGAATAGGGGATAATGGACTAAAGCCGGAGCGCGTTGTTTCGTTTTATCACCACATAATATCATACAAATGTTAGGAGGGAAGCACGTGAACGTATTTGAAAATTACCTAGCTGGTATCGATCATCCAGATCACCGGGAGCGAACGGAGGAAATCTTAAAGTGGGTTGGTAACACCTATCCCCAATTAGAACCGCATATCAAGTGGAATACGCCGATGTTTTCAGATCACGGCACATTTATCATCGGTATATCCACAGCGAAACATCACTTAAGCGTAGCACCTGAAGAAGTATGCATGACGCATTTCGCCGATGAGATTAAACAAGCTGGCTACAGCTCAACCAAAGGCTTGTTTCGGATTCCCTGGAAAGATCCGGTCAATTATGACTTGCTTGGGAAAATAATCGAATTTAACATTGAGGATAAAGCAGAATACACGAACTTTTGGCGGTAAATAGAACCCAAAAAAGGGCTGTCGCGTTTTTCTCGACAGCCCTTTTTACGGTATTACTAGGATACTGTGTTCAATTCCTGAGTGGCAATGACATACTTCTTAGCTACATACGGGGAGGTCATCACTGACAACAGCGCTCCGTAATCAAGATCGAAGGCAACCTCGTCCCCCGGAGATAATGGCGCATTCTTCGTATCGATCAACGTGTGGTCGCTGCTTGCTCCCAAGATTTCAATGTCGCTTTTCGGTGTTAACCCGGTCACGATAACGTCTTGCAACCCTGAGCCCAATATCGCACGTTTCATGAGTCCTTTATCAGTGAAGGTGGTGGTGTTGCCAAAGGCGTCCTGCCCCCGTTCACCGTAGGGTGCGGAAGGTTTGACTTTCGTTTCGATCACTTCGGAAACAAACGTGAAGGCGTCGGTAAATAAACCGGGAATTGCTTCTCTCTCTAGCGTTTCCCGCCCTAAATAAATCGACTCTCCTAACCGCAAGTTGTTGATTCGGCCGACATCATCACACGTGCTAAACCACTGGTAATTAGCTGAATTCCCGCCGGAAACAAACTCCAAATCCAATCCAAATGTAGTGTCAAGGTCGTCAGCAAGTTGCGAAAGAGCATTCATTTTCGCCGGACTTGGCTTAACTCCGCCAAAACAGGCAAAATTGGCTCCGATGCCGACAATGCGAACTCCGCGCATCTGCAGAATTTTTCGGACTGTTGATTTTACATCTTCCGGCATGATGCCTTCCCGGAGATCTCCCATTTCCACCATGAGAATAATCTCGTGCATGGTGTTTTGCGCCAGCGCCTCTGTTGAGAGCTTTTGGATGACAGCAAGCTCTGTATTCAAACTGATGTCTGCATATTTTACTACCACGTCAAGCTCACTCATCGCAGGTGTTCGCAACAATACGAATCGGGCTTCAATACCTGCTTCACGCATTGTCTTCAAGTTGGCGATTCTAGAATCGCTCAACGTACGGATCCCTTTATCGACAAAGACTTGCGCAATGGTTGGGTCACCGCAGACTGTTTTAGTGACTCCCATGACTTCAATACCTTTCCTGCCGTATAACGCAACAAGCTGTTCTACATTATGAGCGATTTTATCTAAATTGATATCAACGCGGGGCAGCCTGACTTTGTTCAATTGACGAGTACACGGTCAAGCTTCTGGTTCAAGGCCGGGAATGTGTCGCATAAACCTGATACCAATTTATCGCATCCATATTCCAATACATCCGTAACCGGGATGTTGAGATCCGTTTCATACTGATGGATCGCATCGCGAATTTCTTCAGAAGTCATGTTCTCATGGTTGATGGTGACAGCCATCACGTTTGAACCCGAGAATGTTTCAATGAGATGAATTTCACTTTCTAGTGTCGGCATCTCGACAAACGGGAAGTCCCCAAGAACTTTACGTTTGGGTGGATGCTGGACGATGACCGTTCCTGGACGCGCCCCTTTCAAAATGCCAGATGAACTGATGTAAGCGGGGTGGCTTAATGCCCCTTGTCCTTCCACAATCACTACATCCGGATGTTCTGTGTCATGAGCTTTCATAATCTCGTTTTCAATTTCACCGGTAATGAATTGCGAAGGCAGCGCATCGATGGCCGCTCCATATTTAGCGCCTTGAATTAACCCGGTTTGGCCTGTGGCAATTAGTGCAACGTTCAAGCCCCGTTTCACTAACGCTTCTTCGAGCAGTACTGCCGTCGTCCGCTTGCCCACCGCTCCATCTGTTCCTAATACAGCTATGACAGGCGTATCAATATGAAAAATCCTTCCGGAAAACAAATGTAAATCCTTTTTCTGCGGCGGCTTACGGACATCCTGGATCGTGACGTGATATCGTTTAGCCGTCGCCATAAATTCAGCATCATCTGTAAAAAATTCATGCAGCGTATTCACGATGTGCATCTCTTTTTTCATGGCTTCGATTACAATTTTTCTTTCGTTTTCTTTTAAAAAGGCTTCAGATGGAGCGATACCGTAGATGAAGTACTCAGGTCGAATGGCCAAATGGATGAAAGCATGGTCGATGCTCGCAAATATCGGGATGCCGTTTTTTTCGCCTTGCAGGCATTCTCCCGCATCAAGTCCGGCCTTGGTGCTGTCAATGACGCCGACAATTTCATATTTCTTAGAATCTCTGACCAAACCATTTGCTGTTTTGCCATCCATTGTACCGAATTCATTTTCACAGTATACAATTGCAGTTTTCTTCATCTAACGTCCACTCCTATTGATTTAGGTTAAAAATATTTTAGAATATTCTTCCATTTAAAGCCATAAAAAAACACCTGACCATTTGATAGATTCAAGAGACCCAGGGACCAAGAAACAAAAGGCAGGTGTTCATGCATGGACAATGTATTATTTCTCCGTCTTTAATTATACCACACATTTTGAAGAAACAAGCTTTTAAATCCAAATATTTCAAAATAATAGAATATACCTACAAAATCCTTAAGCTTCAGGCTCGTACACATGCTTCGCGAGCTCCGAGCGAATGGCCTCCGGAATTGGTTCAGACCGCTCTGCCTCCAGATTGTAATTGACGTAGGTCGCATGGCCTTTCGCACATATACGATCCTGTTGATAGATTTCCTCGTATAATGTCAAACTGGCATTTCCGATTTTTTCTACCCATGTGTTGACGATGACGTCGGTCCCAAAATAAATTTGGCTGATATATTCAACGTTCATATTCAGGATGATCATTTTCCAATTCAAAAAGGAATCATCTGGTGTAAACAGCTTGAATATCTCGTTCCGGCCGGCTTCAAACCAGATCGGAAGCGTCGTATTATTGATGTGACCCACCCCGTCTGTTTCAGACACACGGGGTTCGATGATTTTCCGGTACATATATCGGACTCCATTCTCGGTTTAAAATCAGGTGGTTGCCACCTTGTTAATCCTTTTCAACGCTGTTCATCAAAATTCCTTCTTTTCCTCAGACGCGTCAGGCGAAATAGTGGTATTGCACATCTACTGTTGCCTTTATTTCCAATTGGCCGGGTTCCACCGGCGTCGCGCTCGCAGATTGCGTTTTGAATACAGCCGTATTGAACGGATCCGGGGAATCACTATTCCGTTCAGCGATCTTAATCGGAACGGGGTCCAATTTGACACCCAGCTTTTCAGTCATTGCCCGTGCCTTTCCCGCAGCATTCTCTAATGCCAGTGTCAAAGCTTGTTGATAATAAAGGGACGGGTGGTTAACCGTAAAGTTGATGTCCAGGACCCGGTTCGCTCCATTCTGCACGGCGGTATCAATTACGGTACCTGTTTGATTAATCTCGGCAATTTTAACGGACAGCATATGTGTGACTTGATAGCCTCGGAATTCCTGTTTTCCATCGACATAATCGTACTGCGGTTGAATTGAATAGTCGATGGTTTGGATCATCTCCGGTGGGATTCCGAGCTGCTGCAGCGATTGGATCACCTGGTTCATAGTTTCGGCGTTGGTTTCTTGCGCTTCGGTGAGGGACATCGCCTGAGTGATGACACCCAGTTCGACATCAGCACGATCAGGTTTTACAGCCACCGCGTCGCTGCCTTCTACAGTCATGATGCGATAGGAGGGTGCACGGTGCCGGTCGGGTGCAGGGTTAGTCGGGTAATAAAACATTTTCCTTCGCCGCCCTTCTTTTCATTACGTTATTTCATGAATCCGTCTTTTTTCCATAACAAGCGTGAAGCAACTAGTTGTGACGAAACGGGCATTGACCCTGAATCGGCTTTACATCATCGCCGATAAAATACTGTTTCCACTCCCTGTGACCCGTGTCGCCATAATGACTGATATTCGGATGTTTCGGAAGTCCGTCCCACTTTTCCACACGTTCACGGACTTTAGCACGGGACATGATGCCTCCTTCAGAGGTCCCTTCCAGCCCTTTAAAAATACGGCGTGGTTGAAACCCTAATACTAAGCCATTTCCAAGATCCCTTGTTTTTCTTTGTTTGTACGCCGGGGCATTGCCAAACGTGAAAAAGGGTTCCCCCGCAAATGAGAATGCCCATAAGTGGTGCTCCGGGTCCTCGGGATAATCCGGCGGCCATGGTTTTGTATCTTGATCATGAAGATACTGCAGCACTTCCCAAAAATAGCGCCGATAATAGGAGAGCGTTTGCGTTTCAATTTCGGGTTCGACAAACAGAAACAACCCATGACGAATAAATGTGGTTTGGTGCTCAAATAACCCCACGAATGACTCGAGTGTCCGGGGCAAATGTGACCAATCATCATGTGTGATATAGGAATACCGCAACTCCCCGCGCTTTTGTGCTGATTTCCCAAAGTAGCAAGGAAACGTTTCATCAGTCACGATGCTACGAAAGATCTTATACTCCTGGATCAGCCAGGCGGGGACACGATCAGGCTTTGTCATATCTTCCCTGGTCAACAGATGACCACCCATTTCAGCCATACCTGTTACCTCCCATCCGATTTCTCTCCTTATGTTTCAGTGGTTGGTTGGAACGAAGCGCTCTTCAATTATTAGACAGAATAGTTGATAACTAGATTCAGATATAAAAGGGCATTATATAGGATAAAATGATGTATCACTACTTACCATGTCTAGCTAAGCGAAGCAGTTAAATGCGACTGCCAAATTAACAAGAGAGATTCAAGCTACATATATTTTCCCTGAAGAAAGGCCGTTCACCAAGATAATCACGGGGTGGTTTGGAAACGACGAGACTCCATCATGAAAGCGGAGGCGTCTTGGTCAGCGGCGTATGGACTGGACTGAGCTGAAGGAGATAAAGGAAACACGAAGAACGACGTGATTCGATGTTGACTTATCGTACAGAAGCGAGGGAAGTCTCACTAGCCGCTAGGCCGGAGCTGGATAGTTCAAGTAATGGCAACAAGCGACCGAGGAGGCTTGCCGGTTCCCCGTAGGAAAGCGAGTTGTTTCCAAGCCAACCCGCGCTTTTATAATGTATCGGCCCCCAACCAATCCTGAAACTGATTCTTTCAGGGAATTATTGATGACCTGTACACATTACTTTATTACAGCTTGCTGCTAAATATTAACGCATTCTTCAAGATAAAAAACACGCTGGCGCTCTGCCAGCGTGTTCGCAATACTATTCTTCCACCCATTTGGCATAAAGTGCTTCAAGCTCATCATTCAACCGATCCTTCTCTTTCTGCCATTTCATCAATTCGTCCAGCGCGTCAGTTGCTTGCATGAGGTTTTCAACCTCCTCAATCTGCGTTTCAAGTTGACCGATCTCGTGCTCTGCTTGCTGTTCATCGATAACGAGCGCTTCCTGTTCTGTCTCGTTTGAACGTTGCTCATTAACGGGAGACTGTTGCGTTTTCTTCGTGTCTTGCGCTAGTTGCCGATCAGCCAGCACCCTTTCCCATTTATCCTTTGTTTCTGAAAAAGTGCCAGGGTATCGGTGCAGCAGCCCTTCGACCAGATAAGCGGTTTCGTTAAAACATTGATTTAAGAAATAACGGTCATGCGAGACACCGATTACGGTTCCGGAAAACCGTCCCAGTGCTTCTTCCAACACTTCTTGCGATTCAATGTCCAGGTGGTTTGTCGGCTCATCGAGCACGAGGACGTTTACGCCTTGATGCATGAAGATGGCCAGCTTCACCCTCATCCTTTCGCCACCGCTTAATTGCGACAGCTTTTGGAATACGGTATATCCGAAAAACATGAACTGCGCTAATATGTGACGCGCCTGTGGTTCTGTTACACGGATATGCTCACGAAAATAATCAATCATTCTCGTATCAGTGTCCGCTTCCTTCAAAGGGGTTTGGGATAAATAACCGAGTGTAACCGAACTTCCCCGTTTCACCTCACCATGATCAGGCTGCTCTTCTCCCAACAGGATTTTGATCAACGTTGTTTTTCCGCTGCCATTGGGTCCCACAATAGCTAAGCTTTCCTGGTAACGCACGTGCAGGTCCACTTTATTTAAGATGCGACGATCTCCGAATGTTTTGGAAACCTGATCGAGCACCACGACATCTGTACCGCTACGTTCTTCAGCCTCGAGCTTTAGATTCATTTTCTTCGGGTCCAGAACCGGGCGTTCCACTTTTTCCATCTTTTCTAACGCCCGCTCCATGCTTTTGGCTTTTTTAAACAATTTCGGGTTAGGGGGTGTCGCTTCATTTGCCCATTGACGCAGCCTCCTAATCGCTTCTTTAATCTTCTTTATTTTCTTTTGCTGCTCTTGGTAGTCTTTGAATTCAGCTAACAGTTTTTCTTCCTTTTGCTTTTCATAGGAGGTGAATCCCCCTTTAAACTTTGTGATGTCCCCATTCTCCAAATCGGCGATGGCGGAGACCGCTTGATCAAGAAACGACCGATCGTGGGAGATGATGCAAACAGCTCCTTCATACTGGGCGATATACTGCTCCAGCCATTCAATGGCTTCCAAGTCCAGGTGATTGGTCGGCTCGTCAAGTAACAGTACATCTGGCGAGGACAGCAGAACCTTGGCTAAGCCAAGCTTCGTCTTCTCTCCTCCGCTTAACTGGGCAAACGGCTCTTCAAGCAAATGCATTAATCCAAGGCCGGATGCTACACGGTCGATATCGGCTTCCATTTCGAATCCTCCAGCTTGCATGAAGGCTTCCTGAAGTTGGCCATAACGCGATAACGCTCGTTCCATGCGTTCCGGATCCTGCATCGCTGCTTCTAAATCGCGCATCTCCTCAATCATGGCTAATACGTGCTGAAAGCTTGATTCCAGGAAAGACCGGGCATTCCCTTCCCATTCTGAGGGGATTTGTTCCAAATAGCCGATGGTCACGCCTTTCTTAATAAATAAATCGCCTCCGTCCAGAGCTTCTTCCTGGGTAAGCAGCCGGAACAAGGTGGATTTGCCGCTGCCGTTGCGCCCTACTAGGCCGATTTTTTCCTGGGCTTTCAATTCAAAGTTAATCGCTTCAAATAAAACACTGCCGCCGACAATTTTATAGGCATCTTTTAATGTAATGATCATCATATTTTCCTCCTAAAGACAAAAAACGTCAGAGGTGTCCTGCACCTCTGACGCTTGCATAATAAATTATGATTTAATCAGGCATGAGACACTATTTTCCATTATTTAACTGATAAAAAAGACACACGTATCCTGTCATCAGTTAAATCATGGATAATCGCGCGATAAACATACAGGGATTCACAGTTCAGCCCGCGCGAATAATTGAATAGCATCTCTCTACCTCCTTTATCCTTAGGATATTACATATGAGTATAACAGACGAAAGGCCCGTTTGCTAGTTATTTTGTTGATCGGCATACTTCCCAAGCTTCTTCAGCAAGGCGATCGCCTGCTCTTTTTCCTCCGTTGACAAACCATCCGTAATCGCTTCGATCTGTTTCCAATGATCGGGGAAAATGCGTTTGAGCAACTGTTCTCCTGCTTCTGTAATAGCAGCATAGGTTATCCGACGATCTTCCGGGCATGCTTTACGCTCAAGCAGCCCTTTCTTTTCCAATTTATCGACTACATACGTGATACTCCCGCTTGCAAGCAGTATCTTTTCGCCGATTTTCTGCAACGGTTGCTCGCCGTTATGATAAAGCAATTCTAATACCCCAAACTCTGTAGGGTTCAGACCGTGATGTCGAATATCATCTTTTACAAGATCGGCCACCGCTCGTTCTGCTTTCGACAGGACGACAAACAACTTCAGCGATGGGTCTTGTTTCTTTTCTCTATACCGTTCCTGTTCATCCATACGTCTTCTTCCCTTCTCCATGATACGTGCGCATTATGCCGACCCGAGAGGGCTTTGTCCCGATGTCATGATTGGTTGCAACGATCATTTTATGACATAATGACAGTGTTCTACTTATTTTATCATATTGAAAGCGGTGAATACGAATTGGTAGAGGATACAGGAGAACGCGTCATTCCCGCGTTTATGAAAGCTTCCAATAAATTGTTATTAGAACATATGGCCAGATACCAATTTGCCCTGCCTTACGCCCATGGCAGAGTTTTGGATTTATCCTGCGGGGCAGGTTACGGGACGCACATGACAGCTAAGGAACGCAAACAGGATGTCGATCAAGTCATTGGCGTGGATATCGATCAAGCCATTATCGATTACGCTCGCTGCGAATACTACCACCCATCCTCCCACTTTTATGTGATGGATGCAGTAGATCCGGCGCTCCCGGACAAGCTCGGCACCTTTGATACGATCCTCAGTTTTGAAACTTACGAACATATCGCGGAGGAACAACAGTTATTGACCAATTATTATCATTTACTAAAGAAAGGCGGCACACTGATCGTGTCGACACCTTTCGGTCAAGGAAGAGGAAAAGCTTGCGGCTCTCCCTTTCACGTCCACCAATTAACACCGTCAGAATTCCAGAACCTATTTGGTGACTATGCCGAGGTGGAATATTTTTATCAAAAAGGCGTGCTGATTGAACCACCTCGCCAAAACATCCATTACCCGCTCGGCATAGCCGTCTGTCGGAAATAGCAAACCTTAAAGAATCAATTGAATCCCGAGGTATTATTTTCTAAAAAGGTGAGGTGGCGCGGCAGCACGGTAATGGTAGAGGGGGTCTCCCCGTCTATTTCCCCGTCCATATCCAACTCTTGTACAGGTTCTGTTGTGATTTCAATGCGTTCAGCTTGCTTATGTGCCAATTCCTCGAAATTATTTTCAGCTGTCCATGGTTGGTTCATGGCCAGAATTTCACGGAATAGCTTCAAGTTCGAGTTCTTGACCACCAAAACATCCAATTTCCCATCGTCAGAGCTGATCGATGGAATCGGTATCTGTCGCGTCCCGATAAAACGTCCATTCATGACGACAATCATAACCGCCTCATCTTCAATAGTTTCACCATCGATGGTCATCTTGAATGAAAAAGGGCTGACTTGATTCATGGTCTTAAGCGCGCTCATAAAGTAACTCAGAACACCGAAGCGGCTCTTTTGTTGTTTATCAATATTGAACGAAGCTTCCGTCACAAGACCGATGCCCCAGAAATTAATGAAATACTCCTCTCCAAGCTTGCCGACGTCCACACGGGTCTCAGATCCTTGAATCAGGGCGTTCGCTGCTTGCTGGATGTTTTGAGGGAGATTCAACATACGGCTGAAATCATTGCAGGTGCCTCCCGGAAGCACCCCGACGACAGGTGGTGACTCCATCGTGGCCAGCACATTGATGCATTCATGAATCGTGCCATCTCCTCCGAGCACCAACATTAAATCGACTTCCTCTGCATGCGTGCGACAGGCGTCTTTAAACTCGTCAATGCTCTTCGTCTGTAATAAGTGTAAATGTTTAATTTCCTGCGCCAACACCGGAACAGATTGTGAGAGCTTCATTTCAATATCTTCTCCCCCGGCATTGCCATTATAAATTAATATTCCACGTTCATAACGGGGCATCGTCCTCCTCCTTCGCTTACCTTTCTACCCTATGTTTTCCACTTCATGGCTGCTTGAAACACAGGGGGCAAGCCTATCTTCGTAGGTCGTTTTTCACATCGCTTCTTTTATTCCTTTTTTCACGAGCCATAGGTTAGCTGGATAACTGGTAAGGAACCCTAGAATCATGGCAATTTGCATCATAAACCAATACGTGAAACCACTAGGCTTGGGTGGTTCTGAAAACAAGACGAAATGGACGAGAGCCATCCAGCCGAACATGCCGACTTCAAATGCAACAAGCGATAACGTATCGGCTTTAATAGCTGATTTAATAGCATGAAATTTACCCTTCGATTGATTCATCGGGTAAATCGCCCAAAATTGAAAAATGATGCCAAATAGATAGGCTAATGAAAACTGAATGGCATAATGAGCAAGCAGAGTGGAACCAACAATAGCCATACCTGTGATCATGACAATGGGTACACCCACAGCGTCCCCTAACGTACAGCCTGCCGAACAATGACTCGTCGACATAAACACTTTTGCCCTCTCTCCTCGATTGTCTTCTGTCTGAGCATCTTTAGCCTTCAAACGCCCCCATTTATAATAGGTCCAAAGTGCAACCGGCCCAAAGAACCATCCATTTATCGGCCACACCACATTCATGATCGCCATCATCTGAGGGTGCCGCACGATATCCACGATGATGATGAGCGACGATAATCCCCCTATAAGAAGTGCTGCCAAAGCGATAATCGTTAAGCTGTCCATTGCTATCACCTTCCTTACGATATCTCCATTCAACAATACCCCCATCCCGTTTATACTTAAACACACTCTTATCGTTAGTAAGCTAAATAAATATTTCGATAAATCCTCCTGATATTTGGCAATATTTATCGGTTTACTTTTCGTATGTTTACCTATATACTTAGTATTCGTTTAGGAGGCTAAGTAATTATGGAACGAAATTTTCAACAAAAAATCGGCTACAACATTCATGTCATTTCCCATTTCATTCAAAATATTTATAACGAAAAACTGGCTGAATACGGTTTAACGATGTCACAAGCTAAAGTGATCTATTTTCTCGCTCAATCTGGTGAACACACACAAACGGATCTGCAAAATAAGCTCTACATCAAGCCATCTTCCATGAACGGTATTCTTGAATCACTATTGAAAAACGCTTTAGTCGAGAAACGCGAAAGCCCAGAGGATCGAAGAACGAAATTGATCCAATTGACAGAGAAAGGCAAAAACTTCGATGCGCACATATGGGAGGTCATTCTTGGTTTAGAAGAATTGATAGGAGAAGGGTTTTCCACCGAAGAAATTCAAATGCTGAACGCTTGGCTGATTAAAATGAAGCAAAACCTGACTTCCTACTGTACAGGAGGAGAATAATATGAAAGAACAAAGTCAACGTCTAGGCACTCAGCCTATCCCTAAATTACTCTGGAATTTATCTGCCCCGGCCATGATCGGTATGTTTGTCATGGCCCTCTATAACGTCGTTGACACCTTATTTATCGCCCGTGGCGTCGGTATCATGGGTGTAGCAGGTGTCAGTATCGGCTTCCCTGTAATGATGATCATCATGGCCATTTCGGCTGCCATTGGTATCGGCGGTGCCTCTGTCATTTCAAGGCGCTTAGGTGAAGAACGTCCGGAGCAAGCGAATTACGTCTTTGGCAACATTCTCTTTATGGTTGTTGCCGTCAGCTTGATTGGCTTAATCGGAGCCTTCACCTTCATGGAGCCGCTGCTGATCCTATTCGGTGCAACGCCTGATATCCTGCCGTATGCCACCGATTATCTGTATCCGATCATGCTCGGCTCCATCTTTTTCTCATTCGCCTTTACGACGAACAACATCATTCGCTCAGAAGGCAATTCCCGTTTTGCGATGATGACGATGATCATCCCAGCCGTCTTGAATATTGCACTTGATCCAATTTTTATATTCGTCCTTGATATGGGCGTAATGGGAGCTTCAGTGGCAACGGTCATCTCCCAGGCCTCTGTATCCATTATTGTGCTCCGCTATTTTCTGGGAGGCAGCAGTACATTGAAAGTCCGCCTGGCAAATTTGAAACCTGATTTCACGCCGATCAAGGAAGTCATTAACATCGGTATGCCAGCGTTTGTCCGCCAGGTAGCCGGTAGCGGCATGATGATCGCGATCAACTTCATGCTGATTAAGTTTGGAGGAGAATTTGAAGTCGGCGTATTTGGCATTGTCCAAAAAGTGACCCTGTTTGCGATTATGCCCATGATCGGTGTCCTGCAGGGGATGCAGCCCATTATCGGGTACAATTACGGGGCCCAGAACTACGACCGATTACGAGAAACAATCATTTTGGGCATGAAAGTCGTCACCACCATTTCAGCGATTGTCTTTGTCGTGATGATGATCTTCCCCGAAGTCTTAATGCAAATTTTCACGGGTGATGCCACCACCATTGAATCAGGCGCCCACGCTATGCGGATTATGTTCGCGCTAGCCATATTGATCGGGATCCAAGTTGTCAGCGGCGGCCTATACCAGGCTCTGGGCATGGCGAAACCAGCTATGGTTCTCTCCATGGCCCGACAAGTTTTATTCCTTATTCCGCTCGTTTTGATTCTGCCGTATTTCTTTGAAGTAACGGGCGTGTGGCTCGCCTTCCCACTTTCCGATATACTCGCGTTCACTTTGTCCGTCTTCTATCTTTACAAGGACCGGCATTTGTTCTTTAAGTTCCCAAATCATGATGATAATAGCTATGCAACAGCCCCATCTTCTTAAATGACGCAGGCACCTCTAATGCAGGGGTGCCTGTTTTAGTCAGAAATGTACGTTTTGCGCATAAATCCTCGAGTTTGCCGCATAAATCGAAAAAGTTGCTCATAAATTGGGGAAATTTACTCATAAATTCTGATTTTGCTGCATAAAAGGGTGACGACGCGCGCATTGCTAGTTTATCACCATTTTTTCTTCGTTTTCATCCCATTTAATCGTCACTTTCACCGATTGATCGCTATCAAAGGAACTTCTACTGCTCCCGCCATAGTGTGAGAACGATTTTTCTTGCGGAGGTTCTTCACTAAAGTTAATCTCTGATTTACTACTGGATGCAGCAGTCTTATAAGAATACTCCAACCTCCTTGTGTCAGCTAATTGTTCGACATCACCTTTGAAGGTTACTACAAAATCTTGTGTTATCCTCTCTTCCATTACAGTTACTTCTAACTTTGCTCTCCAATGATCACTTTCACCCTCTAATATGTATTGTTCGAGTTCTGCACAACCCACTAATAAGAAAGTTAAAAAAATGAACATAACTCCAATATCTATTACCCTCATGACACTCTCCTAACTTTTCAAACTGACAGACAAGGTATAATTCCCTTTATTTGATTGATAGAAAGTAGGGGGGTACTGTAACGATCATATAATCTATAAATTGGTAATTCTGACTACCTCTCCTAAATTAAAGCCAACCCAACCCAACCACCTATAAACGGAAAATAGCTTATCGGAAAGTTGAAGCTTCCAGAATCGAATTCGATAACGAATAATAAAGTTGTAAGAACAACGCTCATAATACTGACAAGGGCAAACTCAGTTATTTTACTTCGCTTCCAACGCTCCTCCCCCTTATGAGACTTGTCAAAATCCTCGACCAGGCGGCTTGTCTTTGTGCCGATCGTCTTCCCGGTTTTAAGGGTATATAGCATACTCATTGTTATGGCCCACATAAACACGCAACATAATACAAACAACACATAACCCGATCCTACTATTTTGAAATAATAAGGAAGCAGCCCGGCTAGTAACAGCATGACAAGATTGTAATGAACTAACCGCTTCTTTTTTAAATGCTTACCTTCTTGTATATCCCATTCTGTGTCACTCATCTTACCCTCCCTTTCTATCGTTCTTCTTGAGTCCATTTAATACCTTTAATAATTCGATTTCATCTCTGATAGGAATACCATCATGACCAATAAAGGGGATCTCTGGTTTGTGCTTTCTGGCTTTCTCAACTGCATTCGTTTTTAGTTGGGATAGAATAAAGCCTCTTTTTTGGTAGAACTTTAACGCTAATAAATTGTCGTTGGTCGTTACGAGTTTAATGTGTTGACACCTTTGTTTAATAGCGAAGTTTTCTACTGCTTGAACTAACGATGTTCCGATTCCTTTTCCTGCTTCCATACTATCTAGTGATATAATGTCACACGCGTTTTCTTTAAGCATGTAAGTAATTAAAACCGATAATTTCCGCTTCTTCATTTACAACAGTAAATCCATCTAATGTACTGCAATCATAAACGCCACTGGACACAACCATTTCCGGACTTCCCCAACGCAGCTCAAAAAAATCTATTAGTTTGTTTTTCGGTATATCCTTAATGGAGCAAACCTTCATTATCTCATTTCCCCTGTCCCATAGACTCATAGAAGCGACATTTCACTTAAGCCTTAATCCCCTTGTTAAATTTCACCTAAATAGTCAGCTATGTACTTCATTATTTACTCAGATTTCCTTCAGTAATGTATGGAACGCTATCAGTTGAAATGTTGTGATACTTTTTACTGTTTCCTTTTTTATACACGTGATTGATGTTAGAAAAATAAAACTTTCCATCCAGCTTATCCAGAAATAGGATGTATTCGCCTGTCTCGATGGGAATAATTCCATCAGAAAGCTGATGAAGGTCCTCCTCAAGGGTACCATCCTTCATCTGTTTAAAACCTACGGGATACACAATGTCTAGCTTGTCGCCATTTGTATATTGAGCTCCTTTTGGTTCTTTAAAACGATCCTCTACTGTCGCCGTGTACACTCTGTCAATTTGATAAACATCATTCTCTGCGTCAGCCACTTGTTTTTCCATTTTATAATCCCCATTAACTGTAGCATGAATAATCATATCTGCATGTTCCTCTAATGATCGTAAGTTTTTTTCAGCAGCGACAGATAATCCAACACCTTGGGTGGTTTCGCGATGGTTATGAACGACTACACTAACAACGAAGACGAGCACGATCGTTATGCACACTGTTACGATTACTTTGATTTTCAACCCTCTCCCCCTTTCATAACAATCATGAGAAAAACATGCGCAGACAAGCGGCCTCGATTTTTATGTAGATCAGCGCCTTCTTTCTGCATCTTGGCATTTCAAATCGACGTCTTACCTTCATTCTGATGACATCCAACGCTCCCAGTCTTATACTAACCTTAAGAAAGCCACACATAAAGGATGGGGAACAGATGAAAGTATTACTCGACGTCGACAGTAAATACGAAGAAACCAGTGTCACCATTCACTGCAAAGAAATGGATGAGTCAATCAAAGATATTCTCAATTATGTAAATAGAAAAGAGGCGGACTTTATTGTTGGCCGAAATGGGGAGCAGCACCACATCTTAAAACCGAATCACGTCTATCACTTCCATTCAGAAGGCGATACCGTGATGGCCACGACCTCTGAAGGCACATTCAAAGTGAAGGAAAAATTATACGAGCTGGAAGAAATGCTGCCATCCACTATGTTTATCCGGCTTTCTAAATCCGTCATCGCCAACCTTCACGAGATCAGCCACTTTGAGCCGTCTTTTAACGGCACTCTTTCCGTGCACTTTCAATATGGTGGAAAAGAATATGCGTCCCGGCACTATGTCGCAAAGATTAAAGAAATCCTTAAACTTAATAGGAGGGAAAATAAATGAAAACATTTTTATTCAGAAGTATGATTGGTATCTTTTTTGGAGGATTCCTGGCGATTTTAATAACGTATTCCGTCATTTTTTTCGGCGAACAATCGACGCTTGATTCCAGTCTTTTTGTCAAAAACTCATTAGGCTCCATTTTTTGTGGATGGTTATTTACAGTAACACCGCTTTACTTTGAGTTGCGTAAACTCAAGCTTTCCCAGCAAACAGCCTTACACTTTTTCACCGTAACGATCGTTTATTTCATACTGGCTTATGGAATCGGCTGGATCGCCCCGGGAGCTTTGAACATGCTTATCTTCATTGCTATAGCTGTGGTGCTCTACAGTGTGATGTGGACCGCTTTCTACTTGTATTTTAAACATGAGTCCAAAAAATTGAACGAAGACCTTCAGCATTTTAAATAAAGTGCGTCTCTTTCCTGGCGCCTCGTTCATAAACACACCTGATAAGCATTAAAATCATAAGCACCATTATTTATGAGATAATTTCTATTTCTTACCTCGCCCTTCCTGCTACTATTCATTAAGGCTTTGTATGGCAAAATATGCCTTATTCCAGATAAATGGAATAGGGCATATCGTTAGTTTTGCTCAATCTACTTTAACTGATCGGCCTTTTCACTTTTTGAATCAAAGCATTCTTATCTATTTTTCCTACATGCGTCTTGGGCAGTTCATCAACTATATGAAACTGTTTCGGCACTTTATACACGGCTAGTTTTTTTCGGCAATAAGCTGCTAATTGCTCCACAGTAGGAGGCGTGCTGTTATCCTTCATGGATAGAAAAGCGATGACGATTTCTCCCCATTTTTCATGGGGCACTCCGACCACCGCAGCTTCGTCCACGTCAGGGTGTGCATCCACCCAATGTTCAATCTCCAAAGGGTATACATTTTCGCCGCCGGTGATGATCATTTCTTTTTTACGACCGACAATATAAACATATCCATCCTGATCATGTCGTGCTAAGTCCCCCGTATACAGCCATCCCTCATCCCACACCTGATCAGTTGCATGTTGTTTGTTCCAGTAATATTCAAATGTGTGATAGCCTTTCAGTAATAATTCACCGACTTGATGTGCTTCAACATCTTCCCCGTTTTCATCAACAATCCGAACGTGGTTCAACACCATAGCTTTTCCGACCGATCCGCGTCGTTCATTCGCCTTCCTTTGGGGTGATAAAGAAATTGTTTGGGCCCGCTTCTGTCAGGCCATATCCTTCTTTAAAATCGAGTGTCTTTGCTGCAAAGGCTTCATATATTGCGATGGGGCAAGGGGCTCCGCCCGAGAGAAACACCTTCATGTCGGTAAAATGTTCATGGCGAAAGCGCTCAGTTTGAATGATCATGTGATACATGGTCGGTACGAACAAGACTATAGTGCAGCGGTACGTGACGAGGTCGCGTACTGCCTGCGCAGGTTCAAATGCTTCGGATACGACAACAGTGCCTCCAGCTAGCAATACGGGTATGGACAGAGCGTTAAGTCCGCCAGTATGAAACATCGGGATACACGTTAACGTCGTGTCTTCTTTGGACAGATCCCAACTGATGATGGTGTTTAATGCATTCCATAAAATCGACCGATGCGAAAGGACCGCTCCTTTTGGCTTCCCAGTCGTTCCTCCGGTGTAGATCATAGCAAGTGGGTCCTCTTCGGCCATACTTGCGACCGATCTTGTTTCACTTGCTTCCCATTTATCTATATACGTTTCATCCGATATCTGGAGCGTAGGGTATGTTTTTTCGATTAAGGTTAATTTTTCTTTAAATTGATGATGAACCGCAACGAGCCCCCGGGCCGAATCGTCTAAAATATAGCACAGCTCCTCATCTCTTAAACGCCAATTCAAGGGAACAAAGACGGTGCCTGTCTTCATGCAGGCAAACAATATATCAAAATAGCTGATATGGTTCGGGGCTAATAAAGCGACACGATCACCTTGTTGCAAGTGGTGATGCTCGAATACCCTTCCCAGCCGTTCTGCCCGTGCGTTTAACGCTTGATAAGTCCAGCTTGCCCCGGTGCACTATCAGCGATCGCTTGTTTATCGGGATGTAATTGTGCTCGGGTTTGCAGCCAATCTAATTCATAGCTCACAACGGATCTCTCCCTTTTCACTAACATGGTATCTCCCAGTATAAAGATAAGGGTTACAAACCAGTTACAGCACACACGACACTATCGCAAGAAAACACTTCATAGATTTTGACAAATTATAGCACCCTGGCGAATTTTGGGTTAAAATGTAGAAAGAGCCGAAGAAGAAAAGGATGAACTTCATGTATGCTATTAATCTATTAAAATTATTTTCCAGGCGGGAGGATCATTTATTTAAAATAAATGAAGCGGAACGGCTGAAGAACTTTTGGAACCTGACGTTTATCCTGTTAGCCCTGACCATCCTTACATTTATTTGGACCAGCTGGATGGGGCTCGGAACCGATGGGATTTCCGCTGACATGACCGATTTGAACCGGATTGAATACGAATTGAATAAAGTCTGGTTCCTGCTCGGGCGAGCTGCATACGCGATTCTTTTATTTGTGTTTGTATTGTTCATATCCAGTTTTATATTCTGGCTGTTCAACGATGTCGCTTATAAAAAAATCATTGTCTTGCAGATGAATGTTCTCCTGGTTATGCTGCTTGAGCGCGTGATCTGGATTCCATTAATGGTTTATGCCGGGATTGACTGGTATGTATCACCGTTCTCATTCGGTGTGATCGCGGCTTACATAACGGATATTGAGTGGGTCATTTACTTTTTTGGAGCTCTGTCCCTCTTTCAATTGTGGATTATCTGGTATCAGGCGAAAAGCTTACGCTATTTGTCCTCAACGAAAAAACAGTGGGTGTGGATCGGGGTCGTATTCTGGCATATCCTGCTTTGGGCTGGAACAGCTGCCTTGTCTTACTTCGATATGTCCTTGCTTTACTTAATCCGATAGAAATTGCAGGTGGAATCCATGAAGAAGAAATATAAACTGAGAATCATAGGTATACTGGCCTTGTTATTTGTCACGACAAATGCCTTCATGATTTATTTCGATCAGGATAACAAGGTTGAGCAAAAATCCTATATCAATGAATGGTCGAAGTCGTTTACGTTTGATTTATACAAAGAGCTCCATACCGAAGGGGTCTTTGCGTCGACTGAAGCAAAACCCGTCTATTTCGATGAAAGCCTCGGGTCGTTTCAGGAATTTATCACGAGTGAAGGTACAGAAGTCTCAGAGGGAGACGAATTGTATGAGTATGAAGTGAACAACTATGAGCAACAGCAGCGCAGCCTCGAAGAAAAAGCGGACAGACTGGAAGAAGAGATTTCCGCGATTGAAGACTACATAGATGAAATTGAAAGTTTCACTGTTCCTGAGTCTGAGAATGATGACAGGCCTTCGAGTCCGTTTCCAGGGCTGAATGACGACAGCACAGATAACGATACAAATGATGAGGAGAGCCAGGACGAAACATCCACGGTCGATACTGAATTCCTCAAAGAAGAAAAACTGGCCCAAAAAGAAATGGAACTTGCTCAAAAAGAAGCAATGCTGACAACGACTGAAAATCAACTCGAATCTCTTGAGGAAGACGGTCAGACGATCACGGTCGAAAGCCCGGTCAGTGGTGTGGTGACGGAAATCTCAGAAGATCTGCAGGCTCCCCTCATCACGATCAAAGCTACATCATTACAAATCGAAGGCGAGCTGAATGAATCAGAACGGAAAGAAGTGGAAGAAGGTCAGACAGTCGAGATCCAAGTGTCGGAAAATGATAACCGAACGACTGGTTCACTGGAGACGGTACGCCAGTTCCCTGACGAAGTGTCCGTCAACACCTTCAGTGAATACGGCTTCTCTGTGAATACGGAAGAGTCTTTTGAGGAGGCCTTGCCAGGCTACCATGCCGAGCTCGATATCATTACCGAAGAAGCTGAAGAGGCAACCGTCGCCTTCAAAAATCTGCTGATTACAGAAGAAGACTTATACGCATGGGTGATGACTGAAAACGGCGATCTCGAACGTCGCGTCATTGAAACGGAATTAGAGGAAAATGGACTTGTGGAAGTAACCTCGGGACTGGAGTCAGGGGAATGGCTGGCTTATACACCTCGAGATGAATTCAGAAACAATGCTCCTTTCTTCACACCGATTGATTTCGACGAACTCTATATCCAGGAATTATTCGATGTAGATGAAACCACGATGAAGACATACGGCTTATTAGGTCTGCTTGCCCGTTAATAAACATCAGGGGTGCCTCGAAAATGCGAGCACCCCTGATGTTTTGATATGATCTCTTGTTACATGACAATGCCGCCATCGACGTGAAGCACATGGCCATGGATGTAATCAGATTCAGATGAGGCTAAAAATAGATACGCATTTGCTATGTCGCGTGGCTTAGCCAGCCGTTGCAGCGGTACCTGCTCCGTCAGTTGCGACAAGATTTTATCCGGAACGCCTTCTACCATGCTCGTTTCTGTAAAACCCGGTGCTACCGCATTCACGTTGATTCCTTTACGACCTAATTCTTTCGCCCACGTTTTCATCATTCCAAGCACCCCAGCTTTAGCCGCTGCATAATTCGTCTGGCCGGGATTTCCATAAGCTCCTGAGACGGAAGAGGTAACGATTACCTTGCCGTGACCCTGCGCACTCATCAGAGGCAAGGCAGCTTGCGTGCAATGAAATACACCCGTCAGGTTCACATCGATGACCTGCTGAAACTGGTCCGGAGTCATTTTTGACAGCATGGCATCTCGCGTAATCCCTGCGTTATTAATGAGAATATCGATGCACCCATACTGCTCCTCTACTGTCGCCATTAACTGATCAACACTTGAGCAATCAGCCACGTTCACCTGGATAAATGAGACGTTTCTGCCTTCTGCTTCAAACTCGTTTACGCGTTGATTTCCTGTGGTTTCGTCAAAATCGGCCAAAATGACATGTGCGCCTTCATCAGTAAATACGCGCGCGGCCTCTAATCCGATACCGTTGGCCGCTCCTGTTATAATGGCTACTTTATCCTGCAATCGCATGTTAAGCTACTCCTTTACCTTGTAGAAATTGTTCTAATTTCCAGTCTTGTATTATTCTATCACATTTCATGAGAACGCTAACATAAACGCTAGAATTGGCGCTCATAAAGCAGATACGTTGCAATCTCTTAAGTCTAGTGGGAGCATAAATAATGAAAATATGAAAAAACCTTCAGGGGGCATTATAGATGAAACTAAGTATCCTGGATCAATCTCCTATATTAACAGGGGCCACCCCTGCTGAGGCTTTACAGCAAACGACAGAGTTGATTCAATTCGTCGATAAGCTGGGGTACCACCGATATTGGGTATCCGAGCACCACAGTACACAAAGTCTCGCCGGTTCAGCACCTGAAATGTTAGTGGCTCACCTCGCCGCTCATTCCAAACAGATACGTGTCGGCACAGGAGGGGTGTTATTGCCTCACTACAGCTCTTATAAAATAGCTGAAGCATTCCGTCTGTTAGAAACACTGCACCCCGGGCGAATCGACTTAGGAGTCGGACGCGCTCCCGGCGGTATGCCCAATGTAAATTTAGCCTTGAATCGTGGAAAATATCCGAATGTAGAAGGATATCCGAAGCAAATCGAAGAACTTATGGATTACCTCCGCGGAAAAGATGCGCAAAATATGGAAGTCTTCGCCACACCCATTGGCGAAACAGCCCCGCCGATTTGGATGCTCGGTTCAAGCGGGACCAGCGCCCGTCTTTCTGCTGAACTGGGAACTTCTTATTCGTTCGCACACTTTATCAACGGACACGGCGGCACGCGTGCAATGGATCGTTATATGAACCATTTCACACCTTCCGTTCAGCAACAAGAACCACAAGGAAATGTTTCGGTGTTTGTCATCTGCGGCGAGTCAATGGAACATGCCGAATATTTGGCATCGAGTCTCGATTTAGCCATT
The DNA here is from genome assembly GCF_013618635.1 of Thalassobacillus sp. CUG 92003. Taxonomy (GTDB): domain Bacteria; phylum Bacillota; class Bacilli; order Bacillales; family Halobacillaceae; genus CUG-92003. The sequence goes on from NZ_JABLSJ010000010.1 coordinate 54,473, forward strand.
TTGAAAATTGAACAGGGCGGGGTACGCCATAGCTTCCCTACCCCCGATGAAGCGCAGCAGTATTCCTATTCGATGTTTGAACGCGAACGTATCCGAGAGAATCGCAGCCGCATGGTGGTTGGCGATCCTGAACACGTTCAACAAGAATTGACCCGTCTGGCCGAGGCTTATGGTGTTGAAGAAATCATTGTAAACACAATCGTTCACCCTTTTGAAGAACGTTTGAAATCCTATGAACGTTTAGCTGGCATTTTTAATCTGCAACCCTCCTAAACTAATAGCTGGCCGTCATGTAGGCGGCCGGCTCTATAACGTTTATGAGTATTTTGTTAGAGGAAATAGAATCATTAATCCCAATCGAAAGGGGAATCCGTTATGCTTGCATTTGATCACATCGTCGTCGCTTCTCCACAACCCAAAAAGGCAGCGGAACAGTTTGCAAACCAGCACCGTCTCGTCCATGTCGAAGGCGGCAGACATAGCAATTGGGGAACCTATAACAGCCTATGCCATCTTAGTAATCACGTTTACATTGAGTGGCTGGGGATCGAACACCCCAATACCGCCAGGCACTCACACAACCCCTTGATCCAACACTTACATCAATCTCTTCAAGACGACCCACATACCCGCCCGATTCAGCTGGCATTCAGAACCACTCAATTAGACAACCTGATCCACCATATGAACACAGAAGGCATCGGTTATGCCGGTCCTTTTCCTGGAGAGCGCCAAAAACCGGACGGCTCGCAGTTAAAATGGCGGATGCTTTTCCCACAGCATAGCTCGTCCCCTGGACTGCTGCCGTTTTTGATTGAATGGGAAGGCGATCACCTCCCCTCCGACTCAACCGTCGTCAACGATTCCGTCCTTAAAGCAGTTGAGCTAGGTGTGAGTGCCCCGGCACACTCCGTCCAATTGTTCGAGCAGATTTACCAATTGAAATTTGATTCTGATCGTACTTCTCCAGCGCTTGAAAATGGAAGCTTACGTATAAATGCCGGGTCAGATCTCCGAGTACAATTCAGCCAGTTTACACTAGAGTGAATCTACTAGTAAGAAAGGAGTATAAAAAATGTAGGCTCGTGCTTTCATATTTGGCTAATTGCAATCTCATTTTTCCCTGAGAGAAGAGAATACATTCCTCTCCCCCCTTTTCTGCCATTTTAGTGCGAGAAGAAACCTTTTCCCACAAAAAATAGAGGGCTTATCTTTACTGCAGATAAGCCCTCTATCTCGTAAATATAGAATAATATATGAGGTGATTTAACACTCGAATATATGTGTATTACTTCCATATAGCCTTATACTTTTTTTGGTACTTAGTGTCCTCAACCGTATCGATCAAATTTAATGCAGTTTGTTTAACCGCCTCATCATTAACATGGTCATATATATTTCTCATATTTTGAATGATGTCATTACGAATTAACGTGTAATTTTTTTCATGTGTTCCATTTTTAAATCGGTCTGTCATATACTCCATAACCATTTCTTTTTGAGGAGTTCCAGCTATCCCGACTTTCCATATTGATTGGAGGCTATGTCTAGCTGTTACAAACTTTTCATCTTTTGTTACCTCCCACAACCTAGGGAAATCTTCCATCATCCTCATCTCTGGATCACTTTTAGCTAAATTTGCTAAATATTGAGCTGCCCGTGAACGTTGATGGTTATCGGAATGCGTCAAGTCCTCTAATAGTTGATCCCAAACTTCATACGTCCAATCAACTTTTTGGTCCGTTTCCTTTAAAATGGTTTGATAGGCTTCAAAACGCTCATCTTTATCACCTGATTTCGATTTTTCAAATGCCAACCTCATTTGGCTATCCATTTTTCCACCACCCATAGTTATTTTAAACTTTTTACCTTTAAGACGTAAACGAAACCGACAACTTTCCAGTAAAGAGGCGAAATATAGGTGTTTTATGATGGTGTTACAGTTGCAATATCTGAATAAGATTGCCGCATGTATCGTCAAAGACAGCTATTGTAACGTCTCCCATTTCGGTCGGCTTCATCGTAAACTGTACATCGTTTGCTATTAATCGGTCGTATTCTTTATGAATATCTGCTACGCCAAACATGGTGGCTGGTATGCCATCGTTAAATATCCTTTGCTGATACTCTTTCGCCGCAGGATGCTCATTCGGTTCTAGTAAAAGCTCAGTCCCTTCCTGTTCCTCGGGAGAAACAAGGGTTAACCATCTAAATTCTCCTGTAGGTACGTCATGTTTTTTTACAAACCCGAGTACGTTTGAATAAAATGCCAGTGCTTTTTCCTGGTCATCTACGAATATACTGTTCACAATGATTTTCAAAATGATTCCTCCTTTGATATTTAGTGGAGCTTTAGTAGCGGTCTGGCTTAGACAGAAAAGCAGCTAAGCGTTTTGAGATGTACTTATTCGATCCATCCTTTCAGCAAATTTTTAAGTGGTTCGTTAGTAAATATCAATACCCTATATTTCCCCTTTCGTTTCGACATTACGAGCCCCGCATCTTCCAATATAGCCAGGTGTTTGGCTATCGCTTGTCGTGAAATGGAGAGTTCGTGCTTCATAATGAGTCGTGCCGTAAGTTCATAAAGTGTTAGCTCATGACGTTCGGAAAGTTCGTCTAACATAAGCCGCCGGGTTGCGTCACTGAGTGCTTTGAATATAGCGTCTTTATCCTCCATATATATAACTATACGCAACCAATAAGTTGCATGTCAAGCACAGTCAACTTTTTGGTTGCGTATTATTGGAGGCTGGAGCAGACGTGTAAATCAGAGTTTTTAAAATTATTGGAGCCTTTTGGACATTATTAAGTCTTTTTGTTCTTCATCTCCCATAAAAAAAGTGTGCTCTCCTGTTTGAATAAAACCCAGTTTTTTATAAAAAGCAATAGCATTTTCATTATGTTCCCATACACCTAGCCAAATCCTTTGTTTATCCATTTCCATAGCCATATTCATAGCTTTATTGAACAAGTATGTTCCAAGCCCTTGCTTTTGAAATTTATTTATTATATAAATTCGCTCAATTTCAAGAGACTCCTCGTCCATTGTTTCAGACTGAGCGTCCCCTGTATTAACCTTTAAATATCCAGCGACTTCATCATTAAATGAAACAATAAAGAAGTGTGACAAATGGTTGGATAGCTCTTTTACTACTTGCTTTAAGTTAAATGACTCTTCCAAATAGGCCTTTAAATTTTCTGGTGAATTCTGTTCCTCAAATGTCTCCTTAAATGTGTCATAACCAACCTTTTGAAGTTTGCGTGCGTCTTCCAAGGTACACTTTTTCATCGTTATATGCATTTAATCCTGTGGCTCCTTTCTATAATTAATAATCCCTTTTGTTTCCCTTCTTAACAAATTCCCACTCTTTTTCTATGTTTGTTCTAACGCGTTGCAGTAGATCGAAAATGGTGTCAACTTCTTTCTCGGTTAACCCTTCTAAGGCAACAGCGTTGGAATAATCATTTTCTCTTTTTATAAAGGGAAAGACCTTTTTCCCGTTCTCGGTTGGAAAGAGCTTTTTTATTTTTTTGTTATGTTCGTCTTCTTTCTTCTCAATAAAGCCATTCATTTCAAGTTTTTTTATAGATCGAGCTGCTGTGGTCCGGTCTACTTTAATCATTTCCGCAACTTTTTCTTGAATGATCCCTGGGTTTTCACAGATTCTCACAAGGTACAAATACTGCCCTCGCGTGAGCTCGTACTCTTTGAATTCTATGTTACTGATGGAATCTAACGCTCTTGCTATCATTCCAATTTCACGAAGTATTTCTTTCATCTTATACACCTCAGCACATATTTTTGTTGCAAATGCGTCATGTTTAACTTTATACTTAACTTACCTTATTATTGTTGTATTTGCAACATAATTAAACGTAAAGAGGTAGATTAAAGTGAATTTTTTCTTTTATGTATTAGGCATTCTATTATTAACTCTTGGCATTTCTTTCACGATCCAATCTGACCTTGGGACTTCCCCTTTTGATGCACTACTGGTAGGACTATCTATAAATGTAGGGCTGACAGTGGGTAGTTGGGAAATCATAATAGCTTTGATTATGATAGCGAGTAATTCATTGTTAATTAAACAGAAACCCGAAGTTTTAGGGTTGGTAACAGCATTCATAACGGGGATTAGTATTGATATGTGGCTCTTCTTAATGGCCAATTTTTTCACACCTGATCTATGGTTCAGCAAAGTTGTTTACTTTGGAATCGGCTTAGTTGTAATCGGTTTAGGAACTGCCATATATTTAAACACAAATTTTGCACCCATCCCGGTGGACCGATTAACGTTAATCATAAAGGAATTAACTCGAACAAATATATTTCTTTCGAGGTCATTCATTCACCTCATGTTCTTACTAATGGCCATGTATTTTAGTGGCCCTATTGGCATTGGAACTTTATTAATTGTGTGCTTCAGTGGTCTAATACTTAACTACTTTATGGATATGACTCAAAAGAGACTAAACTGATCTCCAATTCATTAGCTACATTTTAACCACATGAAATGTTTTTAGCTGCTACACCTTCCTCTATTCGGAATTCATACAACTCATATTAATAATAACAAAGCAGCAACCATAGGTTCGGCTGCTTTGTATTATTCATTTCTACCATAATAGGTACCCCCTTATTCGAGAGGCCCCTTCCTATGTTTAAATCGTCTAATGAAAAAAGATTCACTTTTTTTCTAAAAATATCCTTCACTTCACACACACTTCATCCGATATTTATGGTTGTCTGACATCATACTTCGTTGAGGTGAACATTATGAAAAAATTATCCATACTCATCATTGGATTGGTAAGTTTATTAACCGCGTGCTCTCAAGCCGCGGGTGATCAAGATGATGAAAACATCAGTGCCGGGCTTCTCGTGACAGAAAGCGGTATCGGTGATGACTCTTTTAGCGACTCTGCATTCAGAGGTCTGGAGCAGGCACGGGATGAACTCGGTATTACGTTTGATTATCGTGAACCCTTAGAAAAAAACTATCAAGAGAAAATGAAGGAACTTATTGAGCAGGGTCATGACGTCATCATCGGTCTTGGCTATAATTCTCAAGAAGCTGTAGAAACACTAGCTGAACAACACCCCGATCAAGAATTTGTCTTGATTGACGCTGTCTCCGAAGCTGACAATGTGACATCGATTACCTTTAAAGAAGATGAAGGGAGCTACTTAATCGGGTTGATCGCCGGAATGAAAACAAAATTCGACGTCGTTGGCTTTATCGGGGGCGAGCAAATGCCCGTCGTTGAGAATTTTGAAGCTGGATTTACAGAGGGCGTTCAGGCAGCTAATCCTGATGCCGAAATTTTGGTTGAATACGCAGGCACGTTTGATGATGATGCAAAAGGGGCCCAACTCGCCCAGCAAATGATTGACGCAGATGCCGATTATATTTTCCCAGCCGCCGGATTTACAGGCATAGGTGTATTGAAAAAAGCGCAAGAACAAGGTATTTATTCGTTCGGAGTCGATAGCGATCAATTTTTTGTTGCTGAAGAGGCAGTCGTAACGTCCATGATGAAAAATATCGATGTGGCTCTATACGACATCATGGAGCAATTGATAGATAATCAGGAGTTGACCGGCGGGCATATACAGCTTGGTGTTGAAGAAAATGGCGTCAGGCTTGCCCCTATCCGTCTGATTGACCTAACCGCAGACCAACAAGCTCAAATCGATCAAGCTCAAGAAAATAGCGAGTAGAAAGGATTAAGACGATGACCATAGGAAAACGACTTTATACAATGACCCTGCTGCCGTTGGTATTATGTCTGGCTTTGATCGGCTTTATCATTGTGCAGATGATTGACTTACAGAACGCATCGAACAACGACGTCCAAGTGTTGATCGAGACAAAAGAATTAGATGGCCATATTGCTGGTTTAAAGCAGACATTGAACAATTACGCTTACAATCCTTCAGAAGCGAGTAAAAATGAGGCTATCACTAAGCTTGAAACAGTGAGCGATAGTATCGAAGCGATTGAACCTACTCTGCAAACAGATGCCCAGCAGCAATGGGCTGCTCAAGCTACCGATAAATTCAACCGTATTAACGAGACGGCAGTCACGGCTTTTGAAGCGGACGACTCAAATGAAATACAACGCCAGGCCGCCCGAACGTCCGGTGTCCAAAACGATATTTATATGCTGCAGGACGAAGCGAATCAGTGGTATGATGCGCAAATGGCAAACCAACAACAGCACATTTCCAACCTTATTATGTGGAGTGTGATTGCCAGTGTGGTGCTCATCTTACTATCCATCTTTGCCACATCCCGACTGACGAAACACATCGCTAAACCGATTCAGCATCTAGCCGAAATGGCCTCCACCGTAGCCCAGGGGGACCTGACCCGATCGATTGAAACGAACGAACGCGAAAAAGATGAGATCGGCCAGTTGAAATCAGCGTTTAATCAAATGGTCTTGAATTTAAAAGAGACTGTCTCTTCTGTCGACACAGTTGGATCGAACGTTTATCAATTCAGCCATAAATTAAATTCTGAAATGAATGGCTTATCGGAAATCAGCGATCAAGTCGCTCATTCAACGGATGAGTTAGCGCAAGGCAGCCAATCCATTTCCAGTGATATACAAGATATGGCGAACCGGTTAGATGATATGAATCAAAGCTTTGAGGCAGACATGAAACAAAGCCAAGAGTCTTCCGCCTCCAGTGAGGAAGCTCTGGCCACAGTGAAGTCCGGACAGATGGCCATCGAACAGCAACGCGCCTTGATGGATCAAAACAAGTCGTCTCTCCATCAGGTCGAACAATCTGTCGGGCACTTTGTGACTTATACGAAACAAATTGAAGATACTGTCACACTCGTGAACGATATCGCCGAACAAACCAATCTGCTTGCTTTGAATGCTGCCATTGAAGCGGCTCGAGCTGGCGAACACGGGAAAGGTTTTGCAGTGGTGGCGGAGGAAGTACGCAAATTGGCAGATCAGTCCACGAACGCGACGTCTAACATTGTCGAGATGGTTAAACAAATCAAAACCGGTGTCGAGGATATCCAAAAGGAAACCGAGGAAACCATTTCAGTAACCGAGAAACAAAACCAGTCCTTAAATGAAACGGAAACATCCTTCAACACGGTAAGCGACAAGGTCAATGCCATTCATGAGCAGCTGGATCACCTCGTTGAAGGAATGGAAAAATCGCACGAGAACAGCTCAAAAGTGTTATCGTCCATCGAAAACATCAGTGCCATCACCGAAGAAACAGCTGCGGGAACAGAAGAGATTTCCGCATCAACTGAGGAACAACAGCATTCCTTTAAGCACATGTTAGATGAAGTGAAACAACTGGAAACGATGGCTGAAGAAATGAATCAGGAGCTCAACCGTTTTCAACTGGAACAATCATAGGCAAAACAATTCAAAAACCAGACCAAGTCGGCTATGATTTGGTCTGGTTATTTATCCCTCATAAATGGGACATTCTCATGCTAGTAACGCCATTCGCACGTCAAAACGATTTGTTTTTTCATTAATTCGGCGGTAAGACTGCCATTCATTTTTCCCATTAAACTTTTTGCAATGGGTAGTCCTAACCCTGTCCCACTCCCCGTTCTTGTATGATCTGCTTTATAAAAACGATCAAATAAATGATTAAAATCCTGCTCACTGATCTGGTTAACTGAGTTACTGATTATCAATATAACAGAGTGATCTGTTTGCTTTAGCTTGATAGATACTGATCCTGTTGAATGCATGACTGCGTTGACAATTAAATTTTCAATAACGCGCCTGGCAGCGGAAGGATCGGTTGTTATCGTGCATTCACGATCTGGGATGTCGATCGCTGGTTTCAAATCCCTTTGATTAAATTCTTCGTAAAAACCCAACAGAACCTCTAGCGTCAATGAATTTAAATCGACCTTCCCCAATTTTACTGGGTAGTCTTCTTGTTCGATAATGGATAACTCGAAAAAGTCCTCAAGTAAGACCTTCAATCTTCTGGCACTACTTTTTATAATGCCGGTGTATTCTTTTTTTACTTCTGGCGTTGTTTCATCTGATTCCAGGAAGTGTATGTAACCTAAAATGGAAGTCAACGGCGTACGAATATCATGTGATATGTAAGAAATCGCTTGTTTTAATTCAATTTCAGATGAGCGCTTCTCCGCCTGTGCTTCTTTAGTTAAATCAATTTGTTTATTTATTTCCATAGCGAGCTCTTCAATATCTTCATCGAAATAACCGAGGTTTATTTTTTTGGCAGTTACATCATAATTTAAATCATGGAGCTGCCGGGCTGCATGTCTTATTTCTTTCTTCAGAAAATAGTGGCGGGTGAGTAACACTACAATGACGATGGCTAAAATTATGATATACAGCATACGACTCACCCGCTCCTTTCTTACTTTATTTCTTTCCGTTGGAAAATGAGGCTCCCTATTACTCCAGCTGCCAGGTATGTCAACACAGGAATGACTACCATCATAACGACGTCATTATTCTCCAGCTTACTGACGTTCACAATATCATAAATTAACACAAACACAGAATGACTAATGATGGGTTCGAAAAATGGTACCTTAGCTGCCAGCACTTGCAGTGGCCAATCCACCATTAAGAATAATAATAGTAAAAATCCTATTGTCTTCCCACTATCGGAAAATAGCGTCGCGAAAATAGCCATGATGGAGGCAAAAGCAGCTCCATAAAGCGCAATCAACCCTACCGTCTGAAAGTAGAAAGCCCATTCTGGCATGTCGTTAAAACCAAAATAAACAGCACTGGCACCAGTCATGAAAATAGGAAGGATTAAAGAGATCACGATTGCCCCAACAGAAAATATGGTCAATTTGGCAAAATAAATTCTTAATCTACTATTTCCTGATGAGGCGATGCTTTTCATCGTCCCAATCGAATATTCGCTCGTAATGAAGAACCCGGCAAGAATACTTGGAATCAGCTTTACGATGTCTGCATGGACGCTAAGCACATTATTCAAATAGTAATCTTTAACAGGAGGCAGACCGAGATCTCCTCCATCAAACTCAAGAAGAGGAAACAGTATTGCGACGGCGATCAAAAGCCCTGTTAATACACGAAATGATCGGTCTCTTGTTAATTTAAACCATTCTGATTTGATCAGGTTACCCATTGGAGGCGCCCCCGATCCGTTTTGAAAAGTACGTTTCTAAATCTTCCCCCATCGGCATGAATTCCTTAATAACCAACTGTTGATTTGTGAGCGTCTGCGAAACTTCACCTGGAACATCTACAAAATCAAACAATTTAATCGACCCATTCGGCATTACTTCAAAATCTTTCGTATTAAAATGGTTTTCTATGATAGTAGCTGCTTTGTTCGGGTCGTTTACTTTGATATGCAGATATTGCTGACATTTATCATTTAGCTCTTTAAGTGACATTTGCTCGATTAGTTTCCCATTATGAATAATGCCGTAATGCGTTGCTAATAAATGAAGTTCACTCAATATGTGACTTGAAATTAAGATGGTAATACCATATTCTTGATTGAGTTTTTTTAATAACCCCCGTATTTCCACTACTCCCATCGGATCTAATCCATTAATAGGCTCATCAAGAATAAGGAACTCTGGATCACCTAATAAAGCAATAGCAATACCTAAACGTTGCTTCATTCCCAGTGAAAAATTTTTGGCTTTCTTCTTTCCTGTATCATCTAAGCCGACAAGTGTAAGTGTTTTTTCTATACAGTCTTCCCCAGGTATCCCTTTTAAGAGACGGTGTGCTTCCAGGTTTTCGGCGGCCGTCATATTTGGATATAAGGCCGGCCCCTCAATAATCGTACCGATCCTTTTTCGAGCTTGAATCAAATTGTGTTCATTGCTCTTTCCGAATAACTCGATTTTGCCAGTGGTGGGTTTGGCAAGACCACATATCAGCCGGATCAAGGTGGATTTTCCCGCTCCATTTTGTCCAATAAAGCCGTATATCTGTCCCTGCTTAATAGACACGTTCACTTTATCAAGCGCCATGTTATCCTGGTATTTCTTTGACAACTGATTTGTTTGAAGTACATAGTCATCCATCTCGTTTTCCCCCTATCCTTACACTTTCACCTTTATTTTTGACTCACTTCATACTTTAAGGAGGAAAACATAAGAAATGCTTAAGATCATCCTTAAGAAAACCTTAAGATTTAAGTTTATAGCCCATGCCCCAGACTGTTTCAATATACTCTTCCTCCGGGTCGGACTTTAGAAGCTTACTTCTTAGATTACTCATATGGACATTAATCGTATTATCATCGCCATAGAAATTTTCATTCCAAACGCTCTCGAATAAATTGGCTTTTGTGAAAACCTTTTTGGGAGAGGAAATGAGTAATAACAAAATTTCATATTCCCTTACTGTTAATTTCAATTCATTCCCATTCACCGTCGCTGTCTTAAGGTCAGCATCCAATACAAGGTTTTTGTGACGAAACTGATGCGAGCCATGCGCATCCTTTCTTCGATATCGTCTTAAACAAGAATCAATTCTGGCAGAAACTTCCTCCACATCAAAAGGCTTTGTAATATAGTCATCCGCTCCCGTTCTCAAGCTGTCAACTTTTGTTTGCATTTCCTGCTTTGCAGAAATAATAATGACAGGAACATGGCTCGCTTGATTTAAATTCAATAAGATCTGTTCCCCCGATAATCCGGGAAGCATAAGATCCAACAGAATCATGTCCCATTTTTGATTTTCTAAATAAATGGCTGCCTCACTTCCTGAATAGGCAGCCTTGGAAGAATATCCGTTTTTGTTAATGATATTACACAGTAAGCGATTAATATCACTATCGTCTTCAATGACTAAAATCTTTATTAAATCATCCATAAATTTCATCCTCACAATTTTATATCCTTCCTATATTACTAAAGAGGTATAGAAATAGAGACAAAAAAAGAGACAAGGTACCAATCAACGACCAAATCAACTTGAGAGGAGATACCCTGCCTGTACTTACCAGTATAGGATAATATACCTTAGCATATCAATTAAATCAATAGTACCCTCAATTGGAAAGTCTCCCAATAAACGCTTTTTGCGAGCCTAGCTGGTAAGCGGACTCGTCCTTCTAGCATTAAAATTCTCATAAATAGACACGTTTTTTATAAGGCTCTGGATTGCAAAGCTATTTGGGGCATTTTTTAGGTTTAGTGTGGTGGTCCATTTGATACTTGCATTGACATTCAAATGATTGTTTGCATATACTATATACAAACAATCATTTGAATGAAAGCGGGTGCTTGATATGGCAAAGGATAATTGTGATGTTACCTGTATTCACCGCGATAAAGTCGATCGAATAAAATCTGAAATAACCGATCATTCTATACCGGATGTGGGGATGATTTTCAAAGCCCTGGCTGATCCGACACGATTGAAGATTGCTTACGCTCTTGCGATGGAAGCAGAGCTGTGCGTCTGTGATGTAGCCAATATTGTAGAAGGGTCGAATGCGACCGCCTCTCATCATTTACGCCACTTAAAGAAGATGGGACTGGCCAAATATCGAAAAGAAGGTAAACTTGCCTACTATTCGTTAGACGATGACCACGTGAGGCAACTCGTTGAACTTGCCGTCACCCACCACAAGGAGATGAAGGAGCATGTCACAAGCATCTAAAGAAACCTACCGCGTGCAGGGGTTTACATGTGCAAACTGCGCTAGCACGTTTGAAAAAAACATTAAGCGAATTGATGGCGTTGAAGATGCAACTGTGAACTTCGGCGCATCAAAAGTGACCGTCCACGGGGAAGCATCTATTTCCGATTTAGAAAAAGCAGGCTCATTTGAAAATTTGAAAGTGACACCCGAACATTCCTTCACGCCGGGTGAGAACAAGCAATCAATTTGGCAAGCGTACCGGCAGGAATGGTTCACGCTTTTCCTAGTGCTGGCTGGATTTGCCTCCCATCTTACCGTTGGGGAATCCTATCTGACCATTCTCCTCTTCCTGGCCGCTGTCGTTGTCGGCGGAACATCCTTATTCATCACAGGGCTGACAAACATCCGCCATTTACAATTTGATATGAAAACATTGATGACCATTGCCATCATCGGCGCTGTCAACATCGGAGAATGGGGCGAAGCAGCTGTGGTGGTGCTCTTATTTGCCATCAGTGAAGCCCTGGAATCGTACTCCATGGATAAAGCTCGCTACTCGATTCAATCCTTAATGGCACTCACCCCAGATGAAGCATGGGTGAGACGTTCAGGGAAAGAGTTTATGATCCCAACCAAAGACATTCAAGTAGGCGATGTGCTGTTAGTTAAACCAGGTCAGAAAGTCGCCATGGATGGATATATATTAAACGGACATTCTGCTATCGAAGAAGCGGCCATTACCGGCGAAGCGATACCGGTGGAAAAGCGCGTGGAAGATAACGTATTTGCTGGGACGTTGAATAAGGAAGGCTTTCTTGAAGTTTATGTAACCAAAACTTCCGAAGATACGACACTTGCAAAAATCATTCATCTCGTAGAAGAGGCCCAGGCTGAAAAAGCCCCCTCCCAGCACTTTGTCGATCGCTTCGCCACCTACTATACCCCGGCTATTATGATCGCAGCTTTGGCGATAGCGGTGGTCCCGCCGTTATTTTTCGGCGCCGTTTGGTCCACATGGGTTTATCAGGGGCTTGCCGTCCTTGTCGTCGGATGTCCTTGTGCCCTCGTCATTTCAACACCGGTTTCCATTGTGACGGCAATCGGCAACGCTGCCAAACAAGGCGTTTTAGTTAAAGGAGGCGTCTATCTTGAGGAGATGGGAAAAATTCAATCGCTTGCCTTTGACAAAACAGGGACTCTGACCAAAGGCTATCCTGAGGTCACTGACCTGCAGCTTATTCACTCCAACAATGCAAAGCAAACGTTGACCTGGATGGCAGCTTTAGAGACAAAATCGCACCATCCCTTAGCCTCAGCCATTCTTGAAAAAGCAGCCCAAGAAGGTGTGATGGACGCAGCTGAGCAGTTGTCCGTCCACGACTTACAATCTGTAACCGGCAAAGGGATTAAGGCAAGCATTGAGCAAAAGCCGTATTTTATTGGAGCTGTCGATGACATGTCCGCTACCTTACCTCACGACGCAGCATCTAGGGTAGATCAATGGCGCTCGGAAGGAAAAACCGTCATGATGGCTGTTAGCGGGGATCACATTGAAGCACTCATCGCGGTCAAAGATACGGTTCGCGACGATAGCAAGGCCATTGTGCACAGGCTTCACCAGCTTGGAATCAAACACACCATTATGCTCACAGGGGATCACGCTAAGACGGCCGAACAAATGGCGCAAGAAACGGGCGTTTCCCGATATGAGGCTGAACTTCTCCCTCATGAAAAACGTGATTATATTAAACACTATCACCAGCAATACGGCAGTGTCGCCATGATCGGTGATGGCGTTAACGACGCGCCTGCACTGGCTGCCTCCAATGTGGGCATTGCGATGGGCGGTGCCGGGACCGATACCGCTTTAGAAACAGCGGATATTGCGCTGATGGGAGATGACTTAAGCAAGCTCCCTTTCACCGTGAAATTAAGTCGAAAAACGCTTGGGAATATTAAACAAAACATCAGCTTTGCGCTTATCATTAAACTCATTGCTCTCCTGCTCGTCATTCCGGGTTGGCTCACGCTCTGGATCGCTATTGTGGCGGATATGGGCGCGACCTTGCTTGTCACGTTGAATGGACTCAGACTATTGCGTGTCAAAGGCGATGATTAGCCCTAAGAAAGACACTCTTATGTCAAAGAAAGCTGAATGAAATATCAAAATGCCGAACGATTTCGCTGAAATCAGTTCGGCATTTTGGTGAGAATTCTCATCTTCTATTATATGGTTTCTCTAAAGCCAACAAGTCTTCGTCTAAATTCATCACCTTTTGTTCCACCATCTGACGCGCTTCATGAACAGCTTTATTGTGTATGTAAGGCTCCAACTCTTTCATGAAAAAATCCAACAGTTGATCAGCGCCCAACTCCCCCAGCTGCTCCCCTCTTTCAAGCTCGAAGTATGTTTGAATATTCGTGATCACGTGTTCTTTTTCTTCTTTTCTCATGGATACCATCGTACTTCCTCCTTTTCTCAGCCGCAAAGGTACATCGCTTTGCAATCTGCTTGACTAATCGATTCATGTTATCAATAATGATAGCACATCGAACCGTCTAGGAGGTAAGCATGTTAATTTGGAATCCCGCTCATGCCAATCACAACGAATTGAATGAGGACAACGTTAAAGCAAAGCTTCATGAAAGTTATACAGAATGGCTTTACTGATGGAACGATGATGGTGTTCATTGGAGAACACAAACAACGAAGCCTATTCAGCTTAGGAGGCATTATGAAAACAATCACCCATACTATGCTATTATCATGCTTATTTATTCTTGCAGCCTGCAACAGTGACCAAACACAGTCCCCCTCTGATGATAGATTATCCGCTTTGCTCGACCAACCATGGAATAAAATCACAGAAGAGGCTGAGAGCTCCACGGTGAATTTCTATATGTGGGGTGGCGACGAGGGGATCAATACGTATATCGATGAGTGGGTGACTCCCAAACTCAAGCAACAATACAACATAACGTTGAAGCGCATCCCTTTGGACACCCCGGAAATTTTGCAGAAATTAAATAATGAAAAGCGCGCTGACCAAGAAGAGGGCAGTGTCGATATCGTTTGGATTAACGGAGAAAATTTTAAAAAAGCCAAGGAAAACGGTCTGTTAGCAGGGTCTTTCACAGAAAAGCTTCCTAACTTCAATCCCTATTATGATACGGATTCAGATGCCCTACAAACAGATTTCGGAACCAGTGTCGAAGGAATGGAGGCCCCGTGGGGAAAGGTTCAATTCGTTTTCCACTACAATCAAACAAAAGTTGATTCCCCTCCGGAATCGTTTAAGGAGTTAAAAGCGTGGATTCATGAACACCCTGGCCGTTTCACCTATCCCAATCCGCAAAGTTTTACCGGTAACGCCTTTGTTCGGCACCTCCTCTATAAACACGCCAGCGAACCTGCCGACATTTACAATCAGCCGTTAGACAAAGAACAAATAGCACCTGCCGCCGAAGGAACATGGAATTACTTATCCGATATCAAACCCGATCTGTGGCGCGAGGGTAATCATTATCCTAATTCACTGACAGAACTTGACCGGCTTTACAGCGAAGGTGAGGTGTGGATAACCATGGGGTATAATGAGGCGCGGGCAGAATCGTTGATTGAAGATGGGGTCTTTCCTGATTCCACACGTTCGTTTGTGATGAAACCGGGATCGATCGGCAACACGCATTTTCTATCGATACCGTATAACAGCACCAATATGGCGGGTGCTATGACAGCCATTAACTTCATGCTGAGTCCTGAAGCTCAACTTGAAAAATTGCAGCCTTCACCCTGGGGAGAAAACACGCCGATTCAACTGGACCAACTAGATCCCGAGCAACGAGAAGCGTTTAAAAACGTGAAACGTGGTGAGAGTGTGCTGCCTCAGGAAAAATTGGAGACAAGCTTCTTGCCGGAATCAGACGCCGCTTACGTGGATTGGATCAAGGAGCAATGGTTTAATGAAATCGCTCAAAACTAAACCTTACCTTATATTATTAGCACCTGGACTCTTATTCCTCGTGCTTCCTTTTTACGCATGGGTAGCCGGAGTTGGTGAAAGCTTCGGTTTTGAGGATTCACCGACACTCGCCTACTATTCGGACCTCTTTCATTCCGAGCGGTTTCTCGCTTCACTGGGATTCAGTTTAAGAACATCACTCGTTGCTACGATCCTGGCTGACACAATCGGCTTTTTGATTACAAGATGGTGTTATGCAAGTTTAACGACATACGCTCACCGCCTGACGGTTTGGCTCCCGATGCTCTTTCCGCATTTTGTATGGGGATATGTCGTCATTTTAATCGTATCTGAAACGGGAGTGGCCGCTCAGTTATTGGAGCAATGGGGTTGGATCAGTTCGGAGGCATTTCCGGTCCTTACCCGTGACCAGCACGGCATCGGTATTATTCTGACGTATGTCTGGAAGGAAGTCCCGTTCGTTATTTTAATGCTCTACCCTGTTTACGCCACGATGTCGAACGAGTTGAAAGACGTAGTGGCCACGGTAGGCGGAGGGCGATTCCAACAATTCAAGACCGTGGAATGGCCGAACATACTTCCGACGCTTTTCGAGACATCCCTCATTATTTTCTCGTTTACGTTAACTGCTTATGAGGTGCCTGCATTACTAGGAACAACGTTTCCCGAAATGGTCTCGGTCTTAAGCTATCAATGGTTTTACAGCAGTGACTGGGACGAGCGTCATTTGGCATTTGCCGCCATGGCTCTGTTCAGTATGATCATTCTATTCGTGACATTGATCGGCTATCTCTTCCTTAATAAAAGAAGATGGCTCATGACGAAAGGACAATCATGATGAGGCACATTAACATGCCAAAGCTGTTATTCCGAGCTGTCGCTATGCTCCTATTCATCGGACCGATTGGCCTTTTGATATTCAAAAGTGTGACGTCGCCGGGGATTCCTCATTGTCCGTGAACGGCTGGCACACGCTTTTGAATGAACCGAGGCTCTGGGAGGCCACATACTGGTCTATGTTGATTGGGAGTCTCGTGGTCCTGGTTAATCTGATCGTTGGGGGAATGACAGGAAAGGCACTCGCATTGTATGATTTCAAAGGCAAATCCGTCTTGGAAACTCTTTTTCTCGCTCCAATTTTAATACCTATCATTCTGTTAGCTATGGGGGCCCATTTGGCGATGATTCGCTTAGATTTGGCCGGGACTTGGGTCGGAATTGCCATCATCCACTTGATTCCGACCCTGCCCTACAGCATCAGAATCATGACAAATGGTTACCACCAAATCGGACGTCTGTGGCTTGAGCAATCAGAAATTCTCGGAGCAAGCCCTGTCAAGAAACTTCTGACCATCGAACTTCCTTTGCTGAAACCCGCCATTCGCAGCCTGGTGTTCTTAGTCATTGTCATCAGCCTTAGCCAATACGCCATCACAGCTATCATTGGCGGCGGTGAAGTGTTAACCCTGGCTTTAGTGTTTTTTCCTTTCTTGGATACAGCCGATACGTCTGTGCTGGCCGCTTTTTCACTCTGGTTCGCCCTGGTCCCCCTGATTATGTATATCCTGGCAGAAACCTTTTTATCATACCTGCCTTATCACGGTAAACGTTGGAGGAAACACATATGAACCCACATACCCTTGAATTGACACAGGCTGAGAAACAATTCGCTTCCAATACGATATTCCACGACCTTTCCTTCCACGTTCATCAAGATGAGGTGCTCAGCATCGTCGGTCCCTCAGGAAGTGGCAAAACGACACTTCTGCGCACCATTGCGGGACTGGAAGGGCTGTCTCAGGGACGTATTATCCTGAACGGAAAGGATGTCACTCGGCATAAAGCGCACCATAGAGCCATCAGCTTCGTTTTCCAGCAGCCGTTATTATTCCCTCATATGAATGTGTGGGAAAATATTTCCTACGGGGCGAAGTTGAATAAGACCCACAGCCACGCTAAAACAGAAGATTTACTACGCTCAGTTGACCTTGCCGGGTATGAAACGGCTTACCCGTTTGAGTTATCAGGAGGACAAAAACAACGTGTCGCGCTAGCCCGGTCCCTCGCCATTGAGCCCTCCCTCCTGCTTTTGGATGAACCTTTCAGCAGTCTGGATCCCACGTTACGACACGGGTTAAGGTACTGGGTGAGAAACTTGCTGAAAACCAAAGGCATCACAGCTGTGTTCGTTACCCACGACCATGAGGAAGCTTTGCTGATGGGAGACCGCGTTGCTGTTTTTCACGAAGGGACCTTCCAACAAATAGGCAAGCCTGACCAGATTCATGAGTATCCAGCCAATCCTTATGTGGCTCGTTTCCTAGGCAGCCATATCATTTTGGATGACGACCGTTATGCTCCGTTGAAAGCTTGCTATGTAACAACAGAAACGCCGGCTGATTCCGTCCTCTCGTTAAGCGGAACGGCCGACCATATCACGTATCATCACGGCCAGCGGCTCGGGCACTTATATCTTCCTCACATTCACGAACGCATTGTGCTGCCGATTCCGCTCCACGTGAGCCCAGGAGAAGAGATTCGGATCAACGTCCCGCGCGAGCACATTCAAACCTTTTCAAAAGCGAGGTACTCTGAATGAATCGGACGCGTATCATGCGAGCCGCGGCCTTCCTTATCCTATTCATCGGGATTGTTTGGCTTATTCGAAGCCGTTTAGACATCACGCCCCAAGAGATCAGAAGCTTTGTTTTGTCTTTTGGCTTATGGGGGCCGCTTCTGTTTATTGGGGTGTATGCCATCGGCCCTCTGGTCGTCTTTCCGACCTCCGTTCTATCATTGGCGGCAGCCTACGCTTATGGCATTTGGCCGGGCATGCCTTATATCCTCCTTGGGGCCTCCGGTGCCGCTATCACCGGTTATGTGATGGGGCGGTTCTTTGGGGATTCCGTGCTGCAATTCCAGCACTTCAAATGGGCAGACACCATTTATCATCGGATTAGCGAACGCGGTTTTCTCTATGTTTTTATTCTTCGCCTCATTCCGATCGTCAGCTTTGACCTCCTTAGCTATTCAGCCGGAACCACCCGCGTTCGCCTGCCGGCATTTTTAGCGGCGACTTTCTTCGGTATGATTCCCGGAACGTTTGCCTATAGCTTTCTTGGTTCAAGTTTATCCAGTGGAAATTGGAACTTAATGATCATCGCGATTAGCCTCTTCATCGCATTATTGCTCGTTGGGTTTCTCATGCGTAACAAAGTGAAACAATGGTTGAACCTCTAACAGGTTGCTTTAATCAAACGGTAGGAGAATCGTTTTATTAAAATGCCTCTGTAAAAGATTGCTGTTGATATTAAAGGGCAGGATTGTGGAAGACTTGATTTCGAGATGTTTGTGGGAGTGTAGGGCCGTTGGGGAAGGATTCGCTTTCCTGCGGGGGAACTGGCAAGCCTCCTCAGGCTTCGCCTTCCGGGGTCTTGCCTTGCTCCTTCTTCCGCGGGAGTCTCACCCTTCCCCAACGGCCCTTGCCATATAGGCTTCTCGAAATCATTTGGTTGCGCATCAGCCTATAGGGAACCGATAGCACATATAATCACGAGTATGAAAGCTTTTTCAGTCAAAGCTTCCTGTTACGGAAGGTCGTTTCGAGCACATTATGATTGTATGGTGGATGGGAAAACGGTGAGATCCCGCAAGGCGTAGCCTGAGTAAGCTCACCCCATGCCCACGGAAAGCGATCCTTTTTCCCATCCAGCATCCGCATACACAAAAGTCTCGAAACTGAGCCTTCAAATAAAGGGGCAATTGTTCAATATATACGAACGCTTTTTTAACTAACGGAGCAGGATAATTGAATTAGATTGGGTAGGTATCATAGCGATAAAAAAATACTAATTCAATTTGATAACTAGGAGGTCTGTTTTGGGAACTGAATTAATTTTTATATGTATTATATTAGTAGCCTCAGTACTACAGACAAGTACAGGTTTCGGTTTTTCCATAATGGCGACACCTTTCTTGCTGTTGTTATTCCAACCACAAGAGGCTATACAAATAAACATAATTTTATCTTTAATTATCTCAATATCAGTAATTTGGAAATTAAGAATGGACATTGATTTTATACTACTAAAAAGAATTACTTTAGCAAGTATAGTTGGTGTCCCTTTTGGTATTTTATTCTTTATTTCCATTAACATTAGCATCTTTAAATTAGTAGTTAGCATCCTTCTCTTAATATTAACAATGCTACTGATATGCAATTTTAAGGTTGAACCAACAAAATCTAGGGATTACATAGTGGGTGGGTTATCAGGGCTTTTAACGACAAGTATCGGTATGCCAGGACCTCCGTTATTGCTTTACTTTACAGGAACTGATACTGAAAAAGGTAAGTTGAGAGCAACAACATTAGCTTTTTATCTGTTTATATATTTCATTAGTCTAATAACTCAAATAATCTTTACTGGAACTAATAAAATAATATGGGAATTAAGTCTTTATGCAATTCCAATAGTGTTTCTCGGTTTATTTATAGGTCAAGTTATTTTCAAATGGCTTAATCAACGGATTTTTAGAATATTTACATATATCCTTTTGAGTTGTACTGGTATTTTTCTTCTTATTGAAAGTTTGAGTTCGTTATAATATCACCACTAAACTTTATCAGAGCCATTAAAATAAAGGACACGCTCTGAGGTTTTCTACTCGGAGCGTGTCCTTTATGCTAGATCTATTTTTGGGGTTGGTCATTCTACTTTAAACCGATTCATAAATTCCCGATCTATTTTATTCTTTAATTTCCACGCCTGTTTACTGTGATAGCATAATGCACCGTAGATCATAAACCCTCTTTGGTACCCGGTCGATAAGATATAGAGGGCTTTCTTTTGGGGCTGATATACCTCAAGGGTTTCTTTATGAACAGCGTGCTTAATGTTCTGCCACAAGACTAAACCCTGTTTGACAGCATAAACCCCGCTTTTTGACAGATCGGGGTATTCTTCCATCGTGGCGCAATCCCCAGCAGCAAACACGTGTTCATGGCCTTTGAGCTGTAATGTGTTTTCGACTAAGGCAAACCCTTCTGCATCCGTCGGCAGGCCTGACTCATAAAACAGAGGCGGGGCTATTGCGCCTCCAAGCCAGAGAACTTCTGTATGTCTGATCTTATTTCGATTATTGGTGATAACATGATCCTCATACACAGACTCTACACGTTCACCATTCCATACTTCGATCCCGTATTTTCGCATCATTTTCAACAGTTTAGCAGAGGTGTGCTTAGGTTCGTCAGGCAAAAGGCCTTCCGAACTGACCAGTCTTACGTTCCCCTTCCGACCATTGCGGCGTTTCCAGGCTTGTATGGACAAAGCGAGCTCGGCTCCCGTTGCGCCTCCCCCGACAATCAAAGGCTGGCGTTGTTCACGAAGTGTCTCGATCTGATCGGCAAAATTATGGTTCGGTTTAATGGCCTTATCTGCTGGGGTGCCGTGACGTTTCGGTGGTACATTCACCGAACCGATATCAAAACTGATAAGGTCGAACGGATAAACGGACCCATCCTCACAAATCAATTTTTGTTGATCAGGGTGGACGCAACTGGCGTTCTTTTCGATAAAGTTAGTGTTCGCTTTTTCACAGAAATCCTTTAAGTCAATACGAATATCATCTAGGTTATACAGCCCTTCTGTATAACCGGAAAACATGCCAGAGTAGTATTGGTAGCGGGAGGATGATATAAGACAAATCTGAAGTTGGTCCTCTCGTTCTTCGTAATACGACTTGATAACTTGCAGGTGAGCATGTCCCCCACCGACTAAAAGGACCCGTTTTGTCATTGGTCATTCCTCCTCTTGATGTAAACAAGCCCACATAAGAAGTTATGTGGACTTGGTTGACTTTAAAGGTTTGATGCCAGAAATTGCTGAACTTCTTCCGGCGTTTTAGCTTCGGCACTGTGAAGATGGGCGATCTTTTCACCATTTTGAAAAACGAGCAGACTCGGAATCCCCATCACCTCATATTTTTCACCAAGCTCAGGCAATTCATCACGGTTCACATCAAACCAATCATACTTGCTGTATTCCTCTAATATATCTCCAATAAACATTTCCATCCGACGGCAGTCTGGACACCAATCTGCTTGGAACTTCACGATGACTGGCTGATCTCCACCAATGACATCGTTAAAATGATTCACACTTTTAATTGACTCCATCTTCGTCATCCTTTCTCCATAATTATATCCATGCTCTATCATAATGGCTGCACATTGTCTTTGTCGTGTAATGTGCTTATTTATACTCAAATCGACCGAGCAGCCACGCCGTTCCTAAACCACCCAAACACGTTGCGACACTGGCAGCTAATAGCCCCGGGGTGCTTGGAAGACCCGGGAAAACCACCACCACAGAACCAATGACGAGTCCGATGATTACGGCATATGTCCCAGAGGTGTAGCGATCCAGGAAAAACTTCACAACTTTGCTCATCACCACAATGCCACAAAGGATGCCCAATCCCACTATCATGATAATATCAAACTTGAAATTTGATATCCCATCAATGATGGTCGTATACATACCCATTATCAGCAGCATGAACGACCCACTGATGCCCGGGAGGACCATAGCACTGCTGGCAACGAATCCACCAAAAAATAACGATATGTAATCCGGCATGTTTAAGTTCTGCATCGCTTCGGACTCTGAAGTTTGGAAAATCACCATAGAAGCCACCAGGACTGCCCCTATCAAGAGTAAGACGTAATGCCGGGTGACAAAGTTATGCTTCATGTCCGCTTTATGTGTTAAATACGGCAAGACACCGACGATCAACCCCAGGAAAAAGAATTTAGTCGGCCCCGGATAATGTTCAAATAACCAATCAATGACGTTGCTTAATAATAGAATCGATAGACCTATACCGAGCACGAGCGGGATCATAAATGATAGATGTTTCTTCCAATCTTTACTGAATATGCCGTTTACTGCTTCAATCAAACGGTCATAGATGCCGAGGACAACGGCGATCGTCCCTCCGCTTACACCAGGGATGACATCACTCGCTCCCATCATCAAACCGCGATATATATTCTTCCATTCCCACATGAGTCATCGTTTCCCTTCTCTATTCAATATCTGAGGATCTTAATCATTTTACCAAACTTCCCCCATTTGAAAGAAGCATATTTTTGACCTAGTCGGTTTTTCCTTTGTATGCGCATCCTTACACGCTATTCCCATAAATGTCAGACGCAAACCTTACGAACGTCATATAGTATGAAGGGAGATTTTAATATATTCAAGTTCCTGCCAAAAAAAATGTTAAAAATTGCCTTTAACCCTAATTTATCAGTTATTTCAACCTGAGGAGTTACTCAATGCTCCGCGAAAACAAGTCCAATTCTGTAGTCACACTTAAAGCCCGCATAAACACGTTTATATTTATAATTATATTACAGTAGTTTTGTTAGGTTTACCTTTTAAAACAGTACGGGTATTGATGAAATATAGATAAGGTTAAACCCTTTTCTAAAATAATTTTGGAGGTGGGTAAACATGGGAGATAACAAGTTCAAGACTGGTGAAAAAGGACCAGAAAGCGGATCGAAGGAAGTAATCCTTCTGACGATTTGACCACTTTTCGAAACAAATGAAAGATTGAAGACGTAGGCTTACTCCCCATTATCGATAACCATAAATATACGAGAGTGGTTACAGATCGAGATATTGTCGTAAAAGGCTTAGCGAAGGGCAAAGCTGAAAATGTAAAGGCTTCTGATATTATGACCGAAAATATTATCTCAGGCTACCCCCAAATGGACGTGGAAGAAGCTGCTCAGTTAATGCAAGAACATCAGATTAAGCGTTTATTAGTCATAGAAAATGGAGAGGTCCAAGGCGTTGTCTCTTTAGGCGACTTAGGAGCAAAGAAAGCCAGCCAAATCGCTGGAAACATTCTTAGTGAAGTCTCTAAAGGAGAGAATTACAATTAAACGTAAGTGTTGGTATAAAAACAAAAAATGCCTGCCTTTTTCAATTTTTCAAATGAAGAAGGCAGGCATTTTTTCAGCAAATTAAAGTCCTCGTCCCCCCTTGACTGATTACCCGCTAAAACAAATCTTCTTTAACTCCCGATATCGACTCTTTGTGTATTCCTGCTGCAACTCCCTATAACCGTCTCCACTCTTACCCAAAACAGCCCGCTCAATTGTTGAACGGGCTGTTGTAATTTAAGCTGTCGTTTTATTTTCGTTTTTTTCCTTTTCTATAATGGCTTTGTCCTTCTGCAAGGTTTTATAAAAGGAAATCACCATCATGACCATGATAATGGAGAATGGGAACGCTGCTGAGATGAGGGCGTTTTGCAAGGCTTGAAGGCCACCCGTATACAGCAACACCGCAGCTGTTGCTGATTGCAGGATCCCCCATGCAAACTTGACCATTTTCGGCGGGTTCAGCGAGCCGCCTGTGGTCTGCATCCCCAGCACAAACGTTGCTGAGTCGGCCGACGTAATAAAGAATGTGCTGATCAACAACATCGCCAGGATCGACATGATGATGGTCAGTGGGTAGTAATCAAATGTACCAAACAAAGCTTGCTCCGTCGCCAAACCGGCAATATCAGCTGTATTATTCTGCTGGAGGTTGATGGCTGACATCCCAAAGGTCGAAAACCAAAGGAAGCCCACTACTGTCGGCACGAGCAATACGCCTGTAAGAAATTCTCGAATCGTCCTTCCTTTTGAGACACGGGCGATAAATATCCCGACAAATGGTGACCAGGAAATCCACCAGGCCCAGTAAAAGACAGTCCAGTTATTGATCCATGCTTGATTTTCATCATTATTCGGCGCTAGCCGAAAACTCATGGACGGTAAATTTTGTATATATGCTCCAATGCTGTCGGTAAAAATATTCATAATATACAGCGTTGGTCCGACAATCAGCATGAGTGCAAACAGCACGACAGCCAGAATCATATTCGTGTTGCTTAGCCACTTGATGCCGCGGCTAAGCCCGGTATACGCCGACATCATGAATAGAACCGTCACAATTGCAATAATAATCAACTGGACACTGAACGAATTGTCGACATTTGTTAAATAGGAAAGCCCGCCATTGATTTGCGAGGCACCGAACCCGAGCGTTGTCGCCACACCTACAACCGTGGCGAACACAGCGATAACATCAACCACGACTCCCCACGGACCACGCATAGCTTTTCCAAATAGCGGCTCCAGAGTTGCGCTGATCAGCCCCGGTGCTCCTTTGCGGAATTTAAAATAGGCCAGGACCATGGCGACAATAGCGTAGATTCCCCAGGCATGAACACCCCAGTGGAAAAAGGTGAATTGCATGGCTTCTTGCAATGCAGCCACTGTTTCAGGTTCAGCTGTCGGGGGGTTCGAGGCGTAGTGAAAAATCGGCTCGGCAGCGCCCCAAAAGACAAGTCCAATTCCCATTCCCGCACTGAACAGCATAGACAGCCAAGTCGGATAAGAATATTCAGGCTTATCCTCTCGTTTTCCTAATTTAATTTTTCCATATGGGCTGACAATCATATAAAGACAAAAAATTACAAACAGTGCAACGATGACAAGATAATACCAGCCAAAATTGACGGAAATAAACATTTGAATATCACTTGTCAACGATTCAAAGTTATCCGGGGCGAACGACCCCCAGATCACAGCCATTAACGTAATAGCCAGCGTAATCCAAAACACAAGCGTAACCTTTTTCATGAGTGTGCTCCTTCCTGATGTCAATCAATCATATCGTTTATTATGCGTCATCAGGAAGTAGCTATACTCACGAGTGGCCGTTACGATTTATTGCACGCTTGCTTCAGTTTGTCGATTTGATGGCGGTAATGCTCATGATCCAGTTCATCTAACGAGTCTTCATCTACGACTTTGTCCATATAAATGGCAAACCGCCACACATCGTCTTTCACATTCTGTTTATTCACCACGGAAATCTTATATAAGGCTTCCATTACACCGTTAATTACTGACAAGTCATGGCTGCCGTACGTCCGGATTTGGTAGAAGCTCTTGTAAAGATACTCTTGATAGGATTTGGGTTCCATGATGAAACGGAGGGCCCCCTCATCATCTGAATAGTAGCGTATCGGCTCGTACCTTTCTCCAAGCTCCGCTAATAATGAACCGATCCGATTGATGCAATTGGCTGCAGTATGTGGATCGTTGATGCTTGGGGAAATAGCTTTAACTGATATTTCAACAAGTTTTTGAATTGAAAATTCAATATCCTTCAAGTCAGTCCGCTCATTGCCGATCATCACGTAAAAGTTACATTCATTTTCATCGAAGTCTGACTCTTCCTGCTTCCAAAATTTAAATAACGGCATACTTTTTTGAATGTAGTCCCCTATTTGAAAGTTCGCCTCAAGCAATACATTATGCTGCTTGGCCCAGTTAATCAGTGGATTCATTTCCACGTTCTGCATATAACCTGACTGGGAAGCATAAATCGTCCCATAATCTGGCGCTTTCATATTATCAAGTTCCTGTTCATCCCAATCACTTGCTTCGTGCTCCTTCTTGTTTGAAAAGGTCTGGTTGATCATGTTGGATGTACTCTTACGAATTTTGCCTATTAAATTATTGACTTGGACAAATCGTGAAGAGTGGTGAATAAAGAGCACAAAAAAAGCTAGACACGCAATCGCCACCATCACGGTGAAGAACGGTGTCAGTAAACCTTTTTCTTTCCCATTGTTCAACAAAAGCAAGTTCAATAAGGAAAATATGAATCCAAAGGAGTAAACCCCCATGACATGCTGCGTGAGACGGCTTTTCATAAAGTCCTGCAGGGTCCTTGGAGAAAACTGGGTCGAATATGTTGTCAATACCACCATTATGGTCGAAAAGCTGATCGTGGTCATCGTTAAAATGGAGGTGATCAGCGCACTATACAGTGATTTGGCGATATTGGTATTCGTTAATAGTATAGACGGAACAGCGCTCTTGATCGATGGAATCATCCAGAAATCGATTGCTGTAACAAGAAAGACAGCAAACAGAGAAATAACACTATAGACGGCTGGCAAAAACCAAAATGTGTCTCTTACTTTTAAAAATATTGTATTTGTGTTCATAGCGCGTACACTCATTTCTATTAAAGTATCTAGTAACTATTTCCGTGCTTAGCGCCATTGAAACTGGGGATTTTTCCATGGCCTAACATAAATAGCATTAATATAAGAGTTGTTCCAGCCATCTGTGTTGGGGATAGCATTGGATTAAAGCCTGTTTCAACCATTCCTTTTGCCGTTCATTCAAAAACGGGAAAACGTTTTGAAAATCCGCTTCATCTTTATCACTAGTCGCTTTCGCTTTATATAACAGGACTATCTCCGGATTCAAATAAGGAAAACCTTGTTCCGAGCGCAAATGCATATGAGACAACGGGTAAGTGATATCATGGTTACGGCGGAATTGCCAATAACGCCCCTTCCGCTCATTCAGCAATATTTCCAAATGATCCTCCTCGTGGTTGACATGGATTTCATGGAGCGGTTGTGCTAAATGTTCCATTAAGTCCCATTCGACCAATTCCTTCTCTTTCGCCACCTTAACCGTCCAACCTTGGAACAGACGTTGCAATTCCCGCTGATCTTCTCTGAAAACCGCTACTTCAATGTCGTGGTGCTCCCGGGTCACCTCTCCGATATGAAGATCAATGGCCCATCCTCCGGCAATCAGCCATTTGCCTTCATAACCTTGCATCCAATCCGCTGCACGTTGGCATAATTCAAACATCGCATTCACCTTCCTCTTCTATTAAGCTTCCCTCTGTTTTCCTATCTATAACCATAATGGGCCATCCTCTATGTTAAACTAACACCATTACAATGCACCGGAGGGATCACACGTTGCTGAAAGGCCAATTAACCGAACTGCACCCTGTTTCACGCAACGATTTACCTTACATGTACGAATGGGACAATGATGAAGAGCTGACGATTTTAGCCTCAGGCTCTAAGTCTCCATGTCGAAATAACAACCCGCTAGAAGCCCTAGAAGCTTATTATGATGAAAACTTAACCTCCCATCATCTATGGGAGCATGGGAGGCTTTTTATCATTCATACCATCAGCAGCTGCGACACCATTGGAAAATGTGATTACCGCGACCTGATTTCATTACCCGGAGCGCTCGCATCGGGATTACTATCGGCGAACGCGAATACTGGGGCAGAGGATATGGCCGAGATGTCCTCCAAACCTTGCTTCACCACCTTTTTAACACGTTAAACATCGAACATGTGCAAGGGGAGACGTGGAGTGGCAATCATCAAGCCATCCGCTTCTATGAAAAAGCCGGGTTCGTGCACGAAGGGAGACTGAGACGCAACGAATTCGTCAACGGCCAATACTACGATACCATCCTCATGGGTATCTTGAAGGAAGAATATCAACAGCAATAAAAGAGCTCCTGATCATTACAGGAGCCCCTTCTCTATTTCAGCCCTACCCGTTTTTTCACGGTGTGCATCATGGTTTGCGCTTCGTTTCGCGCCCTTCCTGCCCCTTCATGCAAGAGCTGATCGATTTTTTGCTGATCATTCATCAACTCTCGATAAACAGAACGGGGCGTTTGCAACGTTCGATTCATGACACGAAATAACTCTTCTTTAATTTTGCCGTACCCTATTCCCTCTTGATAAGACCGCTTCATCTGGGCGATTTCTTCATTTGTTGCAAACTCCTGGTACAACGTAAATAAGGTTGAATTGTTTGTATCCTTAGGCTCATCAGGTCCCTTAGAATCTGTAATCACACGCTTGACTAATTTCTCCAGGACATGTTCCTCAACAAACAGCGGGATGGTGTTATCATAACTCTTACTCATCTTCCGGCCGTCCAGACCAGGCACCACCGCTCCATGTTCATTGATAACGTGAGAAGGTAGCTTGAACGTATCTTCATACGTACGATTGAACGCTCCGGCAATATCTCGGGCCATCTCAACATGCTGAACATTGTCCTTCCCTACCGGAACTTCGTCTCCCTGGAACATCAGAATATCAGCGGCCATCATGACAGGATAATTGTATAGCCCCATATTGATTCCATCATCCGCTTCCCGGTCGTGTTCCATATTTTCACTCACTCTCGCTTTATAAGCATGAGCTCGGTTCATTAAACCTTTACTCGTTACGGAAGCTAATATCCATTGCAGTTCCACCAATTCCGGCACTTCGGATTGACGATAAAATAACGACGTATCAGGGTTGAGCCCCAACGCAAGCCATGTAGCTGCCACTTCATACGTCATTTCCTTCAATTTACGCGCATCATGGACAGCATTCAACGCATGCAGATCCGCCATGAAATACATCGTTTCACGTTCAGGGTTCTCGGCAAGCTGTAAGGCCGGTTTAATCGCCCCAATGTAATTTCCTACATGCGGTGTTCCCGTCGGTTTAATACCTGTCACAGTCCGTTTCACAAGGATCTCCCCCTAATTAAATTATCGCGGCATGCATAAAAAACCCCATCCTGGAAAAGGACGGGGTTCCGTGGTGCCACCTTTGTTCGCGGCTTTTAGCCACGCACTTTTGTGCCATAGCGATCACTATGGCGTCTCTTATATCGGCGAGACTTCCGTCATCCCTACTATGCTGTTCAGGATAATTGCTCCAAAGTCCATTCAATGGTCCGCTCTGTTGATTCTCACCCACCATCAACTCTCTTAAAGAACGACATCCACCTACTCGTCTTCATCAACGCAAGTCAATATAGTTAAAAGCATCATATCCAATACCGCTTCTTTCGTCAAGTTGATCTACAAGAAAAGTCTGTTAAAAAATTTTCATGATCAGGTACCAGCTGTTCAAAACCACTAAACCTGTCACAATACCCTTCTCGATCAGGGAGCCGGTCTTAAATGTAAAGAAAAAACGAACGTACTTGGAGGAAAAGGGATAAAAAACCGGTATACCTTTTTTCGTAACAAAATCCCCGACTAAGTGTGAAAAAGCGCCCGCAAGCAGCCCGTGTAAATAAAACCAGGGCAAATCTAACCATTGGACGATCACATAACTATACACCCACAAACAACCGATAAAAAATAAGGAATGCGTCGCTTTCCGGTGACTTTTAATCATAACAAGAACCGGGAGCATGAACATGACGAACACTTTCAACTCGTCCCGGTACCGATTCAACCATTCAGGGAAAAACAAATAAGCGGCCAAAGCTGTAAAAAACAGCAGCATTAATAAACGCCAGAACTTGTTTCCCAGCCGGGAACGGGGTGAATCAATATCAGGCAGTAAAGACCCGAATAAAACAAAAACAAAATACAAAACCGTATGTAAGGGCATTGTCGGAACCATTCCAAAGCCTTGTAAGACGGTAATCGCCATGAGCCCGAAGGTGAATCCAACAACCTGGTGTCCTGTTGCCATCATGATAGTCTACCTCATTTTCACTAAAAGTATGACTCTCCAAAATCACGGACTGAGTCATCTATCAGCTTAATACAAAAACATACGTTCGTAAAGAGCGGAATGCCTGTAACTACTTAAAAATACCGGCCTGACCATAAAATTCCCACCCTTCTTCCTTCACCACCACGCCGCTCCCATCCTCGCAGGTGACAACGGGTAAATCTCCTTCAATGAATGAATGCAATTGTTCCTGCTCATATTTCGTTCGTTCATAATGAGGATAAAAATGCATGCTGGCCAATCCGAAGCTGCCATAATCGCTTTTAGACAAAGGAGACTGCGATTTATACTTCTCATCTACGATATCTGCTATGTCAATCCGCTGCGTCATGATCATAGCGCCAGCACTGGCTCCAATTAAAACGCCACCCTCACGGACATAAGCTTGCAGCCAAACGAGCATCTCTGTTTGTTTCAGACAGGAAAGAAAATGAAACGTGTTGCCCCCTGATAAAAAAATAGCATCACATTGGCGCAATTCCGGGAGTAAGGACGCGTCATACTCACGGTCCACATCAACATAAACGTAATCCTCAAATCCGATTCGCTTAAATTGATCCCACGCCGGGTGAAAATACGTACGAGATTCATCTGTCTGAGAGGGGATATAGCCTAGTCGGGGGTTGTCTCCATCAACTTGGCTGATCATACGGTCTTCCAGATCTGGCACGAGCGATTGTTTGATGTCACTAAGTAAAATGGCCGTCATATTTATCTCTCCTCGCTTGATATGGTAAATTAATGTTAAATACATAAGGATAAAGGAGTTTATGCGATGTCTGGCCATGCAGAGGAACGCCTGCAATATGATGGTGCTCACGTGATGGGCATTTTGATCCTGTTTAAGTTCAGTGAATTCTTAAGTCTTCCTTTATGGTCTTTAAGTGTCTCGATTGGCGTTTATATGCTAGCGGCCCTTTTATAATGAAAAACGTCAGAGAAGCGATGTATTGGTTCACAACTTACTTATTCGGCGTGACCGGCTATATCCTGCTCAATTACTTAGACCCTCACTATAATTGGCTTTATGAGGCGGCCCGGCCTCTTGGACTCAGCTAATAAAGAAGGGTGCAACCATTTTGGCACACCCTTTGCTCCATTAACATGAATCCTCTGGTAGACCGAGCATTTTGAATTTCGGTCCTTCCATTGTCTGTTTTCCATCAATCACTAATTCTTCCGTTAAATAAATGATTTTCTGATCGATTGCCACCGGAATGGAATTAATATTCTCCAATTGATCCTCAGCCTGGGGTTCCTCTAACGCCATTCCCAGCTGTGGTTCGCTGCATCCATATCCGGCAAAATAGATGCGAAGACAACCGCCACTCTGATCTTTGAGTAAGAGATCGATCATATCACGTGCTTCATCTGTAATTTGCATACACGCTCTCCCCTTTTATCTATACCATACCACATGAATCCTTCAACTCTGAAATGATTGAGCCTTTACGGCGCTCCTTCCACCTTTGATTTAACTTTTACGAAGACATAGCGACTTTTTGGAGAGATAGTTAGCAGCTTCAGGATTTTCAAATCAAATTTTTTTGTAAAAAGGAGCATGATCGTGTTATTAACTTCATTAAGTAAGCACATAAAAATAGTGAATAGTGTTCTCATTATTGTCGCCATTATAATTTTTTCTTTGAACGTTGTGAATAGGACAGAACACTATCTCATATATGGAATTATAATCAACTGTATTTTAGCCCTCCAGTTTATGGTTAATGGAGTATATATATTCCATAAGAAGCGAAGCTGGTCACTTATGTTGATAACGGCGTCGATTCTGATTACGTTCATTACTATATTGGAAATGATGTTATATTATTAAAAAACATGCTGCAGCCTGAGTACGTGTTACATTTCACTTAACCGTTTAATAAAGCCCCTCGCCGAACTGGCAAGGGGCTGATATCTTTACTTATACTGCTTTTGCCTTCAGTTGTACATCGATGTTGCCGCTAGTCGCTTTGGAATACGGGCAAACTTTATGAGCTTCGTCGACAAGCGCTTCCGCTTCATTCTGGCTGACGCCTCTTACTTCTACATGAAGCACAACGCCTATTTTAAAGCCGTTATCAGACGAATCCTTAAGCAAGCTAACATCCGCTGTCGTCTCAGAATCAATTTCCTGATTCTTCTTACTAGCAACTAAATTCAATGCACCATCAAAACAAGACGAATACGCGGCAGCAAATAGCTGTTCAGGGTTGGAACTATTCTTCTCAACGCCATCTCCTGGCATGGACAGATTAAGGTCAATTAACTTGTCACTTGAAGTGACATGACCGTCGCGTCCGCCTTTTGCTGTTGCGTGTTCTGTCAGAATTACATCACTCATTCTAATCACTCCTTGTTAGAATAACGATCTCACTTAATAGATGTACCTCATAATGGGCAAAATCAAACATCTCGTTTATGAATCAAACCCATGTTTTTCTCTGATCCAAGCTGGTGCCATCTTCACAATCTGCTGAAGTACCAAGGTGAACACCGTGACATCATCCACAATCCCCAGCAAAAATAAAAAATCGGGGATTAAATCAAAAGGCAGAAAAAAATACCCCACAATCAACGCGATCGAGAAAAACTTACGAGTGAAGGGAACGTCCCCAGACTTAAAAAAATCAACAAGAAACGGGATAGACTGCTTAACATTAAATAAGAATTTGATGCGTTTCCAAAATCGCCACATAACGATTCTCCTTCTCTAACATTCATGAGTGAGCCCCTTCCCTGTCAGGCAGGGTGCGTTGCTTAATCAAAATGAATGATTTAACATTATGATTGGATTATATATCAACACACGTAACAAAACCGAATAGGATAACCAGTAAAGGAGAGAAGCAAGCATGAAGATTTTATTACTTAACGGTACGATTGTCGGTGATAAAACAAAGGCATTGCTCGAAGAAGCTGAAAAATTTGTCACCCAGTTATCTGACCGTTATGATACCCATATTTTAAACTTGGCAGACTACGACTTGCAATTTGTCGATGGCCGCCCAAATGAAGAATATAATGAAGATATGCAAAAACTTATCCAGGCTATCGAATCAGCCGATGCTTATGTGATCGCCACGCCCATTTTTCAAGGCTCGATACCCGGCACCCTCAAAAACGTATTCGATGCTGTTTCCCCTCTTTCCATGCGATATAAACCAGCCTCCATCGTTGCTAACGGGGGCACCCAGCAGCATCACCTGGTCATCGAAAATCAACTCAAACCGATACTGAACTATTTCCGCTGTCTCGTGACGCCGAACTACGTCTATACCCACACCAATCACTTTTCAACCCAGGGGGAGCTGATAGACGACGATGTCATCAACCGCCTGAAAGAAATGGCGCGCGTGTTCCATCATTATATCAACATGAGTCAGGAACTGAAATAAAGTGAATCGGCAAAAAAAGATCGCACGCCTCTCATTAGGCGTACGATCTTTTTTTAAGCGAGTCCGAGCACTTTTTTCACATACTGCTGTGTTTCTTCAAATGGAGGCACCCCGTTGTGCTTGTCCACATTACCTGGCCCCGCATTGTATGCTGCCAAAGCCAGCTTAGCATCGCCATCATAACGATTAAGCATATCCTTTAAATACTTCGTGCCGCCCATTACATTCTGACGAGGATCAAAAGCATCCGTCACCCCTAACCACTCAGCTGTTCCAGGCATGAGCTGCATCAAACCTTGAGCACCTGCATGACTGACGACATCAGGATTAAAATTCGACTCCGCTTTGACAACCGAGCGAATTAAACTGGCATCCACACCATGCTTCTGAGAAGCTTCTTCAATCAACGCATCAATCTCTTTGTCTTCCACCTCTACCTCAGGAGGCTGCGTGATGGAAGCTGATTGTACCTTAACAGGCTGTTCCTGAAACAAAGGCAGAGAGTTAGAGTTAGTCTGAGACGGTTGATTATCCGCGTACTGTGATATAGCCGACTGAAGCATGCTCTGAAACGCCATTTCCATCATCCCTGAACGCTGTGACGAATTGCTCGATTGGGATGTGCCATGCAGCATAGACATGGCGTATGACTGCCACAAATAGTTCATTCGATTAATTTCCAAGGAGACCCACCTTCTTTATTCAAAAATGTTATCTATAGTTTACAGTAATTTCATCTATATATCTATGGAAAACTGGAAAATTGCGTTATCATTAACATACTCGTGAACACAGGAGAGGGTACTATTTTATTCATTCTATTAGGTTTCCTAGTCGCTAGCTTGATTTATTACGTCATAAAAATGAAACGATTGAAAGCAGAGGGCGTGCAGATATACGACTTTAAGCTACACCTCACACCCCTCTGTTTCTATTTAATCGCCCTTATTAATATGGCAGCTGAATTCCTGGACTTAAGAGGCATCATAAGCTGGACTCTCACCATGGTGCTGCTTGGTTTAGCCGCTTATTTTACAAAATACTTGCACACACCAGAAAAACAAACGCAAAAATGAGCCCCTGACAATAAGTCAGCGGCTCATTTTTCATTTATCATCGGTCCGCTTCGCCTTATCGTCGCTTCGAGCTCATTTATCGGCGCTCCAGACCAGATTATCATCGCTTGCGAGCATTTTGTCGTCACTCGACCCTTTATCATCGGTCCGCTTCACTTTATCGTCGCTCCGACCTCGTTTATCATCGCTAGCGCAGACTTTATCATTGATCCCTTCTTCATTCAGGTACGATCACACGAATGTGAGAAGGTTTGACGCTGATTTCAACAGGAAGCCGATCGCCTTCTTCACCGTCAACATTTGTGATGAGATTTTCAGAGGAATCTACTTTCAGGTGCGTAGCGGTAAAATAGTCAACATCTTTATCTTTGCGCAAATTCCCACGTAATACAGCCGTTACGAGCGTTGCCAGACGCATGACGTTGACGTTTTTAATGATATAACAATGGAGCACCCCGTCATCGACGTCCGCTTCTGGCGATAGTTTTTCAAAGCCGGCAGTCGAGTTCGTCAAGGCTGCTAAAAACAGCAGGGATTCTCCTTCCCATGTGCTTCCATCATGGTCGACTGTTAACGGATAGGATGGGTTTGTCGAAAGGGTTTTGAATCCTTCAATAGCGTAAGCAAGCGGTCCTAGTTTGGTCTTTTGTTCCTTTGTAACCTCATATGTGGCCTCAGCTATGGCACCGACTGCTACGATATTGACGAAATATTGATCGTTGAACTGGCCGATATCCACTTCCCTGCTCGCGTCTGAACGCAAGTCTGCAATAGCCTGTTCTGGATCAAGGGGAATATTGAGGGCACGGGCAAAGTCATTTACCGTTCCTAAAGGGATAATTCCTAGCTTCGGCCGGTGTGCTTGATCGACAAGTCCGTTAATGGTCTCATTTAAGGTCCCATCGCCTCCGAGCGAGACGATTAAATCGAATTCGTCTTTGCACGCATCCATGCAAAACCGTGTAGCGTCCAGTTCTTTTTCAGTCTGACTGACCCGTACTTCATAGTCTTTTTCCGTTAATATTTCTTTTATTTCGTCTATGTAACTTACCGCCTCTTCTTTTCCCGAGGACGGGTTAACGATGAGCATCGCTTTTTTCACAGCTCGGCCTCCTGTAAACTAGTTGATTCAAACGCCACCTAAGGAAGGTGGCGTTGGTCACCTTAACTTTAGTTGATAATGTCCGTCGCGCTTTTCGAATCCATGGGCTCTTAGAAATCCAGTGTCCCCTTTATCAGTGGCATAAAGCATACTCGTACCTTGCTCTTCCATCCACTCTATCGCTGACTGTATCAATTTCGTCCCGACACACGTATGGCGATACCATTCTCTTACGAAAATTTCTTCAATCCAACCAGTATGTGAGGATGTCATAGAGGCTAACACATAACCATAGACGATGCCATTCTGCTCGGCCAGGCGAAGGTAATGTGCTGGTGTTTCCTCCATGATACAATCTGCTGCCCAGTATTTACGCTCTCTCAGCTTCTCTTGGTGATTGTTTGTGAATGAACGCGTTTGGGTTTCGGTATATTCCAAAGCTAGTCTGGTGAATTCCAGCAGATCCTTATCTCCTGGTTTTCGAATACGCACTGTCATGCTTATTCATCATCCGTTTTCAACACATCGTGATAATCCGGCGTTTGTTCTAGAGTGTCTCGCGCAAATGAGCAGACGGGATCAATCTTCAAACCTTCTTCCCGTGCATGTTCGACTGCTTTTGCGACTAATTTTGAGCCTAATCCTTCTTCCCGTTTCGAAGGATCCACAAATGTGTGGTCGATCACCATTGTCTCATCATCTGTTTCTTCAAAGTGAATTTCAGCATCAACACGTGATTCACTGCCGATATAAAAGCGATTCTCTCCTTGTTTGATATCTGACATATAGCATCATCCTTTCTGCAATTCTCATACCCGGAATGACTTTGCCTTAAGCACCGATTTAGGTGGCGCGTCGGGCGGCTTGTTGCACCGGGTCCCACACACTGTTATAAGGCGGGGCGTAAGCCAGATCCAGGTCTAATAAATCATAGATTGTCATGGAATGGAACAAGGAAACAGCGAGAACATCGATCCGTTTGTCCACACCTTTTTCGCCAATGATTTGGCCGCCGAGCAGCTTAGCAGTTTCAGCGTGGTAGATGAGTTTCACTGTCAAAGGGTCTTTCTCAGCGTAATACCCCGCTGAATGGGTTGAGTCCACTGTAACCGTTTTGTGCGGAATGTGAAGCAGGTGCGCTTCACGTTCAGACATACCGGTTCGCCCCAACGTCAAATCGAAGAACTTTATAATCGAGGTTCCCACTATACCTTTAAATGTCTGTGGTTGATTGATCATGTTGCGACCGGCAATACGGCCTTGTTTGTTTGCATGGGTACCAAGCGGGACATAGTCATCGCGTTCCTTTACTCTATGGTATTGCAAGGCACAATCACCAGCGGCATAAACGTCCTTGATGTTCGTCTCCATATAGCCATTCATCTGAATCGCGCCATTTATCCCCGTTCGTATGCCCGTGCCTTCAAGAAATGCAGTGTTCGGTGCAATCCCTACAGCAGCGAGTACAAGGTCAGTTTCATATCGATGATGATCCGTTATAACCTGCTGCACACGATTTTCGCCCTGAAATCCTTCTACCGATTGGTAAAAACAAAGCTCTACATCATGGCGCTTCGCCTCAGCATGAATCAACTCGGCCATATCTTCATCAAAAATCTTAGCCAGCTGGCCGCCCCGATCAATAAGGCGGACGTTTTTACTTAAGGCTCTTAAGCTCTCGGCCATCTCAAGCCCAATGTATCCTCCGCCGATAATGGTCGCATGCTCCACATCATGTGATAGGTAATCCATGATGTCTTGGGCATCCGGGATGGTCTTCAATGGGAAAATGCCTGCCAGTTCCTTTCCTTCCCAAGGCGGTAAAATCGGATCAGCTCCTGTAGCGATCAACAACCTGTCATAAGGTTCCTGGAATGATTGCCCTGTGGCAAGATTATCACCGATGACCACCTTCTTATCACAATCCACACGCGTAACTTCATGGGACGTGCGAGCATCGATCCCATATTTATCTCTGAATTTTTCAGGGGTGCGCGCGATTAAATCATCCGTCGCTTCCACCTCTCCACTGATCGCATAGGGTAGCCCGCATTGGCCATACGAATAGGTTTCTCCTCTCTCCAGTGTCACGACCTGATGAAATTCACTATGACGTACGATTTGCATCGCAGCACTCATCCCTGCTGCGTCTCCCCCTATAATGACGTACTTCATGATCATCCTTCCTTTCTTCTGTTAACACCATACCCTGAAATTTACGTAAATATGTACGTTCGCTCTATGCATGCACGTCTCATCTGTTACAATGAATAAAAAATGAGGTGACGCATATGAGCTACAACATTACCATCATCCAGTCCGATGTCGCTTTCGGTGATCCTTTGCAAAACCGTGAAGCGATGCAGCATAAACTCCTGCAAGCTAAAGATCAGAACGCCGACATCATCGTCCTGCCTGAATTATGGACGACTGGCTATGATCTGTCCAGATTTGACGAAATAGCTGAACCCATAGATGGACCGACCCACCAGTTGCTCGGTCAATTTGCTGAAAAATATGGCATCATGATCGTTGGCGGCTCCGTGGCTGAAAAACGAGACGGCGGTTACTACAACACGATGATCGCCTATGACCGGGCAGGCGAGAGACAGTTCCACTATAGTAAAGTTCATCGTTTTCGCTTGATGAATGAAGAAAAATACCTGCTAGCCGGTGAACGTAAAGCGAGTTTTCAATTAGAAGGAACTTATATGGCAGGGCTGATTTGCTACGATATACGTTTCCCGGAGTGGGTCCGCACAAACATGCTTCATGACGAAAAAATTCTATTCGTCGTTGCCGAGTGGCCCCTGCCGCGCGTGGACCACTGGCGCAGCCTGCTGATCAGCCGAGCGATTGAAAATCAATGTTTTGTCGTAGCCTGTAATCGCGTGGGAAGTGACCCTAATAACCAATTCGGCGGTCATTCACTGATCATCGACCCTTGGGGAAACGTTATCGCAGAGGGCGATGAAACAGAACAACTTGTGTCAGGAGGAGTCGATGTCAGCCAGGTCGAAGCGATTCGCCAGCAAATCCCGATTTTCCGTGACCGCCGCCCAGAACTATATGAGTAAAAAAATAATAACCTCTTGGTCCCATCCAAGAGGTTATTTTTTACCTTTAGCCGCCCAGGAAAAAGTCCAAGACGTTTCCTGCTTTAGAGGCTTTTTGGTTATAAAATTCGGAGTAACCGCAGTTTTTACAATATACAACTGTAAACTTATTGGATTGAACGTCCATCAATTTAGATAAAGTCCCTCCTGTCATCGATACTTCCTTCGAGTCAGCATCCTTACTGCCACATTTCATACAACCTTCTTCGTACATTCAAAATCCTCCTAATAATTCATTTAATTTATATACGATAATAGCCAAGATGACGTTTCACATAATGTAAATACCCTTCACTAGAGGGTTTAAACCAAATGAAAAAATGACCAGTGAGATTTCTTACATCATAAAAAAGAGAAGCCCTTAGACTTCTCCTTCACGCAGCATATTTGTATCGGTTACGGATGATTGCACCCCTGACAAATCAATAGAAAGAGCCTCTACACTCAGACCTGGTGCAGCGTCACGCAGACGCTTAAACTGATCATTATCCAGCCCTTCGAACAAGCCGATCAAGGTCGGTCCCGCTCCACTCATATAAGTGCCAAGTCCACCCGTTTGTTTAACAGCATGAGTGATGGCCTCAAAATGAGGGATCAGCGCCTTCCGGTAGGGTTGATGCCATAAGTCCCGCTCCATCATTTTACCGACTAGCGGCCAATCCTGTTCAGCCAAGGCTGCGACTAAAACGTTGGCGTTGGCACTTGCATGAATGGCATGAGGATACGATAACTCGGAAGGCAAAAACGCACGGGCTTTTTGCGTTTCCAAATGAAAATCCGGTATGACGGCAACCCACGTTAAATCAGTTAACCCTTTTGAAAACCGGACAAAATCCAGGTGTTCGTTATCATAACTCGAGACCATAACCCCGCCATATATGGCAGGTGCTACATTGTCCGGATGGCCTTCAATATCGCATGCGAAGCGCAGTTTATCCTCTTTCGACAGAGCTAGTCCGTGAATTTGGTCAGCCAACTCGATCCCTGCAACAACAGCTGTCGATGAGCTGCCTAACCCCCGGGCAATCGGTACTTCATTTATCACCGTTACTTCATAAGGAGGAAGGTCGTCTTTGCCGAAAGCATGCGCGGTATGAAGAGCAATTCGATAAATAAGGTTGGTTCCATCAGCGGGAATAAAGGGCTGATCGACATCCGGTATAACAAATCGCCATTGCTCAGCGGGACGGCAAGTCAAGGTAAGATACTTATTTAAGGCAAGCCCTACAGAATCAAAACCTGGGCCCAGGTTAGCTGATGTAGCCGGAACAGTGATGTGGAGCGTCTTCATGCTTCAACACCCAATACCGCTGATTTGAACTGCTCAATATCATTTTCGATGACGCGTGGCTCCAGTGTACTTGTTTCGATGGCTGTATCAGGATCTTTCAATCCGTTGCCTGTTAACACGTGAACGACTTTTGAACCCGGTGATATGAGACCTTCTTTGACTTTTTTAATGGTGCCCGCTAAAGACGCACAAGAGGCAGGCTCAGCGAACACACCCTCTTTCCTGGCTAACCATTGATAAGCGGCCACAATATCATCGTCTGTCACTTCATCGATCAACCCATTGGATTGTTCTGTTGCCGTTAAGGCTTGCGACCAACTGGCGGGGTTGCCGATGCGGATGGCCGTGGCGAGTGTATCCGGATTTTCAATGACTTGATTTCTGACGATAGCCGCTGAACCGCTAGCTTGAAAACCGAACATCTTCGGCAACTTAAAACCTAAGCGCTGATGATACTCCTGGAAACCTCCCCAGTATGCCGTGATGTTGCCCGCGTTTCCAACGGGGATAGCAAGATAATCTGGCGCTTCGCCCAGCGCATCGCACACTTCAAACGCGGCTGTTTTTTGCCCTTCAATTCGGTAAGGGTTCAGTGAATTCACCAACGTAATTGATTCCTGACCTGCAATTTCTTTTACCATTTCAAGTGCTTGATCAAAATTACCCTTCACCGCATAAATTTCCGCGCCGTACATAACCGCCTGCGCTAGTTTTCCCTGGGCGATTTTCCCTTCAGGAATAACAATGATACACCGCAGACCAGCCCGAGCTGCAAAAGCAGCTGCAGAAGCTGATGTATTACCGGTGGAAGCACATATGACCGCTTTCGAACCTTCTTCAATCGCTTTAGCCATTGCCATCACCATCCCCCGATCTTTAAACGACCCGGTAGGATTGGCCCCTTCTATTTTGACGTAAGCCTCGATGCCAAGTTCTGCAGAAATCGAAGGGACCGGAAGTAACGGCGTGTTCCCTTCATGAAGAGTCAAAGGAGGCGTCTCCTCATTAATCGGTAAATAATTTTGGTAATGATGCAAAAGACCCTTCCACATTATGATTGTCCTCCTTCAACTCGGAATACACTGTCAACGGAACGAACAGTCTCCAGTTTATTTAAATCCTCCAGCGCTTTCCCGAACCTTTCTTCATCCACTTGATGTGTAATCATCATCAATTCTCTCTCTTCCGGCGTGTCGGTTGGGAGCTGAATGATTTGATCGAACGAAATATCATATTCAGCAAAAATTTGCGTCATTTCCATCAGCATGCCGGGTTGATCATGGACATGCAGACGCAGATATTTTTTCGTGAGACTCGCTTGTTTCGGTTTTAATTTTTTGCCAAATTGCGGATTGACATACCCCGCACCCGTCGTTCCAAGCCGAACGTTCTTAATTACAGCAATCAGATCAGAGACGATTGCTGTCGCGGTCGGTAACTGACCCGCACCGGGACCATAAAACATCGTCTCCCCAACAGCTTCCCCATGGACATAAACCGCATTATATTCGTCATTCACGGATGTAAGCGGGTGATCCTTAGGTAAAAGCGTCGGTTCGACACTGACTGAAACGCCGTGTTCGTTATTATCCGCAATCCCAATCAATTTCAGACAGTAGCCGAGCTGCTCAGCATAGCGAATATCCGAAATAGACAGACCTCGTATGCCTTTAACGGAGACATCTTCAAGATTCAGCGGCATGGAAAATCCGAGAATCGATAAAATCGTCATTTTTCGTGCCGCGTCAAGACCATCGACGTCTGACGTAGGATCTGCCTCAGCAAAGCCGAGTTCCTGTGCTTCTTTCAAAACGTGGTCAAAGTCAGAACCTTCTTTGCTCATTTTGGTCAAAATATAATTGGTCGTTCCGTTCACGATCCCCATCATCTTGGTAATACGATCTGATGAGAGGCCATCCATGATGGATCGAATAATCGGGATGCCCCCGGCCACGCTCGCTTCGTAATAAAAATCACATTGGTTTTCCTGACTGGCCTGAAATAATTCAGCACCATATTGAGCGACTAAATCCTTATTGGCCGTCACGATGTGCTTTTGGTGATTAATAGCGTCCATCAAAATAGAGAACGTATGCTCAATGCCGCCCATAACTTCCACTACAACATCAATGTCAGGATCCCGTGTAACATCTTCATATTGATCGGTCATGTGGGCAGGGTCAATGCCGACATCACGGACTTTTTTCATATCGTGTACGAGCACGCTTTTGATCTCCACCTCACAGCCGATTTTATGGCTGATTTCTTTCTGATGCTCTTTTAAAATATGAATAACGCCGCCTCCGACTGTACCTAAACCTAGTAAACCAACAGTAATCGTGTTGCTCATTTTCCCCACCCCTTTATTGTCCTTATTAAAGGTACTTTTGTATTTATATAATGGACATTGTAACTGAAATCATTAAAGCAGCACAAGCATTATGGATGAATCTTCACTAAACTTTTTCAAAGTAAAGACATTTATACATTATTTGTCAAAGTTGCCTGCCCTCAGCTAATTCCAACACAAAAGACCTACTTAGATAGCAGGTCTTCAAAATGTACTTCAATTAAGGGTCATCAGCATATCCCGATGAGGAATATCATCGTCCAGGTACGTTTCTGAAATAGCTTCAAATCCACACGATTCATAAAACGAACGTAAATGCTCCTGCCCCTGCAGGAAGATTTCTGAAACACCCCATTCTTCTTTGATCCAAGCGATGGATTTTTCCATCACTAGCCGTGCGTAGCCGTGACCACGATGTTCAGGGTGGACCAACACCCGTCCAATAGAAGCTTGCTTGTATTTACTATTCGGAGGAACCAGTCGGGAATACGTGATGACCTCCCCGCCCGCCTCTAACCATAAGTGGATACTATCGGCATCGTACCCGTCTAACTCAGGGTAGGCACAAGCTTGTTCGACAACAAATATGTCCATTCTTAGTTTGAGAATAGTGTATAACTGGGTCGTTGTTAATTGGCTAAACTTTCTAACCCTCCACTCCACAACTCTCGCCTCCCTCTGTGCTTTTATTGTAAATATATACGGAATGCCCCCATCTTTCAAACCTGGTTTTTATTACTCACTCATGTATGCTCCAGCTTGGATTCAATGTATCTGGAAATGGAGTGTAAGTTGCTGCTTTTGGCTTGGATGTATCGTGAGGCATGTAAATGTGTCGATTTGGCACGATAATGTCTATCTACGGAATGGTCTTCCTGCCAACTGGATCGGTGTTGCGCTAATCCGGCTTAAATCACCCCTCACCCGGCTTATTTCAATAGCGCTCATTGTCGCATTGCTTATATGCTGTTCTTCAGCTCTCATACTGCTCGATCCCGGCTTAAATGCAGCATAGTTCGACTGATAAAAGCGGGAATTTTTTCTTATGGGCAGAGTCAAGATTATAAGTGAAGCAGGTTAGCTAGCACCTGTTCGCTAATGGATTATAACTGGCTGCTTTTGACACGTAGGCGTCAAATGTTTTTTCTACCCTCCCACGCTTGACCTGGTAATCCAGCAATCCAAAAATTTCCCCAGATTGTTTAAGATTTTTCAAATTTATTATTTACACCCCGCATTAATTATACTAATATAATGTTCTGGCTATTTGAGCTGGTGATTAAACAGCAATCAAAATCATTAGACAACGAGCCTGTCGCAAGGAAAACAAGGAAAATCCTAACTGCCGTGTCACACCAATTAAGGCTTGTATATCTATAAAGATGTGTAAGTTTCCACGGTTTGGGGGATTGGATGACAGGGAAAGTATTTTCCACATTATATTTAGATACTAATTAAAGGAGGTGGCAACACAATTGTTTCTCAAATTATTACCCGGATCAGTGAGAAGGTATTTCGAAATGTCAAAACGCATGCGCCAACATGAGGTGCAGCTGACACTTTGGC
The DNA here is from genome assembly GCF_013618635.1 of Thalassobacillus sp. CUG 92003. GTDB lineage: Bacteria > Bacillota > Bacilli > Bacillales > Halobacillaceae > CUG-92003. Next base: position 98,431 of record NZ_JABLSJ010000010.1, read on the forward strand.
GGATGCCATTAAGATATGTTGGTTCCGCGATTTTGCTGTTAATTATTACATTAATATTGGACATCCAACTCGAAATTTGGCAATACTCGCCCGATCCGCTCATTATTGGGTCTGATATGACGCGCACCCTCGTTAGCACACTGGTAGGTGCCATTCTAACACTCAGTGCCTTTACTCTTAACTCCATCCTCGTTGTGCTCACAACATTCAGTGGGCAGTTCTCCCCAAGAATGCTGTTGAATTTCGTTTCCGACAACCGGACTCAGCACGCTCTAGGAATATTTAACGGCAGCTTTGTATACGTTTTGCTAGTCTTTTTATTTACTGGAAATAGCGAGGAAATATACGTATCAATCCCAATAGTGACCGTTCTGCTCGCGTTTCTTTCAGCTATGGCATTCATCTATTTCATTAATCATGCCACCAGCTGGATGCAGGTTCATAACATCACGTTCAACATGAAAACCGTTTCGAAAAACATTATTCGGGATTCACTACGCAATGACCTGGAAGCTTATCGCACGAAAGAGCCAAAGAACTTGATGGAGCCTTACCGGGAGATTAAGAAAACCGTAAGATCAGAAGTATCCGGTTACTTTCAAGTGGTCGACTTTCGCCAAATGATCCAGGAAGCCCGGAAGGACCAGATTATCCTGCGTTTCCATTCCAGGGTAGGAGATTTTATATTGGAAAAAAACCGATTATTCAGCTACTGGGGCCCAGGCGCAGAATACATCGATGAAGATAAATATCACAGGATGATCGAACTTGGTCATAAGGAAACGGAAATCCAGGATATTCAGATGGGGATGCATAAACTGGCCGAAATCGCGATCAAATCACTCGGTAATGATGACCCCAAAACGGCAACCAATACAATCCATCAAATGGCCGAGTTGATGCTATCAGTAGATGAATATATCACCTTTACACCATACTTGATGGACGACAACCAACAAGTACGGGTGGTCCTCGAGGAAGAGGATTTTGATTACTATTTATACAGAGGGTTCGGTTTTATTCGCCACTATTCTCAGAAAAATTATCCGATTATTACTGAAATTATCGGAGCCCTTGCATTAATTGCCGAATCCATTGACCCATCCAAGCACGAGAGTATATGGAAATTTGCTAAGAACACCGTTGACCATATCGAAGGTCAATTTGTATATGACCTTGACCGTGTTCATCTGTTGAATCGGTTATTTGAATTAGCTACCATAACCGATGCAGAACCTGATTACTACTTGATTGAAGAACGGATGTTCGAAGCGGCAAAATAAAATCCTGCGGTTGTTTTCTTCAAGGTTTTCCCTTGCGGTGAACAACCGTTTTTTTGAGCAACGCCAGCTAAAAGACCATAATTCATAAGGTTAAACAAACGTTTGAACAACCTTTATTCTACTTTATTCGAGCGCGAATCCAATACATTTTATCCTTCAAACCGGTGCCAGACTGTCTTTCATGGATAAGGTGATACTAACGAGGGATGGTATAAACATGCTGTATTGAACCATTATCAAGCACTCCACATTCTCTTTCATTCAAGATGCTGCTTTACAGGCACCCTATCTTCACAACTGGATATTATAAAAAATACTGTATTGACACTTTCAACGATGTTTGCGTACAATTATATATATGAACATATAATCATATATCATTAGCATTCAAGTGGATAGGAGTGACGCATCATGTCTCATCATCATCACCATGATCACACGACCGGCAACATCAAAGTCGCCTTTTTTCTAAACTTAATATTTACTATTATCGAAATCATCGGCGGAATCATGACCAACAGTATGGCGATTTTATCAGATGCTCTGCACGACTTGGGCGATTCGTTATCGCTAGGGCTTGCCTGGTTCTTGCAGAAGTTTTCCAAAAAGCAGAAGACAAAAAGTTTTTCCTTCGGGTATAAACGGTTTTCATTACTTGCTGCCTTAATCAATGGGGTGGTCTTGATTGTCGGGTCAGTGTTCATCCTGACAGAAGCGGTACCACGCTTGTTGAATCCTGTGCAACCTAATACGAATGGGATGATCATCCTGGCCATCCTGGGGGTTATTGTGAACGGGGCTGCAGTGTTTCGCTTAAGAGGCGGCGAATCCATGAATTCGAAAGTGATGATGTGGCACCTTCTTGAGGATGTGCTAGGCTGGGTCGCTGTCCTCATCGTGAGTGTGATCATGAGTTTCTTCGACATCCCTATTCTTGACCCTTTAGCATCTATCGGGATAACCTTATATATCCTGTATAACGTCATCATAAATTTTCAGAAGACGATGCGCTTATTTTTAGAAGCTGTTCCTGAAAATATCGATCTGGATCACTTAGTGGCTAAAATTAATCGAATCGACCCTATTCTATCCACTCACCATACGCATCTTTGGTCCCTAGATGGGGAACACCATGCATTCTCAACCCATATTGTCATTCCCGAATCTGCGACGAAAGACGAAATTTGCGAAGTTAAGGAACACGTAAAAGAATGCCTGGGGGATATTCACTTAGACCATGTTACGATTGAAATTGAATATGAAGATGAGTACTGCTCGATGCTAGAGCAAGACAAGGAAGAAGGAGGGTTCTCCCATGGATGAAGATGAACATCAGAAGGACCTGGATGAAGAAACGCTCTTTGTCGTCTCTCAAACATTTAAAGCACTGTCTGATCCAACACGCATTCGCATTTTAAACCTCCTTTTTGAAGGGGAGCATTCTGTTAATGACATAGCTGAAGCTTTAGAATTACGGCAATCTACCGTTTCTCACCAACTGCGTTTTTTGAAAAATTTACGACTTGTGAAATACCGTAGAGAAGGGACGTCCTTCCGTTATGTACATGATGATGAACATGTCATCAATGTCCTGCAAGAAATGATTAAACACGCTCTTCACCATTAAAAAAGGACGGCTGAGCTCAGGCTCACCCGTCCTTTTTATTTTATAATTCCAATGTTTCCGGCGTATCACCATCAGCGTTCATGAGACGGATCGTTTCCGGTTCTATTTCCAGGGCGATATAATTTTGATCGCCAGAACTTGTGAACCAACGGCTCATCCGCTCTGTCCAAAGCCACTCCTTAATCTTTTGGTCCTCACGAATTTTAGCTTTCCCCTCAACCTCAACATAGGGGTCGCCATCGCCTTCACCTTGATATCCTAGCAGAATATGCACATACGGGTTGGCTTCTATTTCTTCCATTTTATGCGTTTCTTTATCTGTAGGCGTATAGAACGTGAACCCTTCATTTGAAAAACTCATATAACGAGAGTGAGGTCGATTATTCTTTACAGTGGCCAGCGTGCCAACCGTATAGTTATCTAATACATTGGTGATTTTTTTCTTCAGTTCCTGTTGTTCCATCATAAATCTCCTTTCTATATTGAAAATTCACAGTTAGTTTTCCTGATTGTAGAAAGAAGTAAACATTATTCCTGAAAAACGTTGAAGTCAATTAAATTTGACTTGATCCGTGGCATTTCCTCTCTCCTTCACGGGTCATCCTCCCTATACACTTTGATAATAATTTCCAAATACCTTTCTCTTTTTTCATACATGTTTCGGGTGGATTAATCAAGTATAAGAAGGATGACTATAAAAAGGAGAGTTAGCAATGGAGAATAACGACATGCGCATGAATCAAGCGCAGCCAAACACTGGAACACCTGCTGAAAATATGCCGAATGCCATGAATCATGGCGGCCATGAGATGTTCGATGCCCATGAAGTATTGGGATCTGTCATCAGCATGCTCGATCAATACCAACTGTATGTACAGCACATTCAAGATCCGGATTTAAAAAACATCTTAAATCTACAGTATACGTTCACATCCGAGCTATACAGCATTATCGTGGAAAGCTTCCAAACTGGAGAAAAACCAAGGATATCTACTCATGTCTATAAAATGACTGAGAATAATGATGTCATTTTCGGACTCAAACCAGGACAACCCAAAAAACCGAAACAATCCCCAAGCGAGATCACCGACGCTGATGTTACGTCCTTTATGCAAGGGCATGTTAAAGGCTTGGCTTCGTTGATGACAATGACGGCAGTCGAAATGACTAATCCTGTTCTTCGCCGTGTAGTCAGTGACAGTGTCCCTAATTTCATAGAAATGAGCTATGAGATCTTCCTGTACCAAAACAGACATGGCTATTACCAAGTCCCTCAGTTAGCTCAACAAGACATGGCGCAAATGCTGCAAAGTTACGCTCCAGCTCCGGCAAACCCGTTGAACTAACATTTAACACATAAGATAAATAAGCATGTGTCACTTTTTTTAGCTGGCACATGCTTATTTTTTTGTGCTGGTTTCCTGCTTGTCTGAATAAAAGTGGCGTTGTTTATGCTCGCCACCTTAACGCCATCGTGAGGTGACAGCAGTCCATGCTGTTAACGGTTGCAGTCAATTTAATATTAATATTGTCCGGGTTAAAGTGAACCTCAAAATCAGATTGGATCCCCGTGGAATTCAAAAGTTGTTTAACCTTGCTTTCATCTGATTCCTGGGCGGCATGCATGACTTCACCTGCAAATTCTTCTGATTGATTAAGCCTTTGAAGTACCGGCTCAGCTTCACCCATTAAGGTTTGCATTTTTCCAGCAGATTCAGAAAATAACCCGGGGTCCACATCCGGTAACTCCGGACGCGATGGATGAGGAATTGCATAAGACTCTGGCACCGAATAATAAAATGGCTGCAACTGATAGTAATCTCGGATATAAGGGTGAGGAACCACATAATAATACGGGTACACATGACGTCCTCCTTCTAATTTGAGTATATGTGAGCGAAAATACGTGAGAAGTTGTCAGGAAGAATTTATGGGAAGCAATATAACCCCGCTCCATATGTTTATGAAACTTAAACAGCTTAACATCGTATTTTTATTAAGAGCAGGCATAAAAATGATTGAAAAGGGACTAATGGATTCTGTTTCTCGTCCATTAGGCGTTCTCTGAGCAATTAATAGGCTAATCATAAAGAGGGGGGATATGTATCAAAAAATTCATCGGTCATTTTATATACACATCGTTTATGGTGGGAGCTCTAGTTGGTTTTTTAGTCATTTATCAATCATTACTAGAGCAAGCTAAACTTCATTTTAATGTCATACCAGCCATGACATTCAGTTTGTTATACCCAGTATTATTAGGTATGCTGTTTGCCTTGCCTGGATTATGGAATCGCATGAAGCAAGATAAAGCAAAAGGATTTGAAGTTGGCAGATTTTTGGGAGTGGGCATTCCGGTGCTTTATGTGGTAGCTGTCCCGTTTCTCCACTACTCATCATTTCCTGCACCTCCCCTCACTCGCTTTTTATCAATCCAATATGAGGGAGGGGTAATGCTCTTCAGTTTTATCTTTGGCTATTTATTGATTAACTGTATCAGAAAAAAGGAGTCAACACATGGAAAATAACGCAACTTTTGCTAATCATCACACAAGTACACCGGGGCACCTTTGGGTAGTCGCTATCTTCTTTATTTGTTTGTATGCGATAGGGGCATATGATTATGTTATGAGCCTTAAGGTTAATGCCGCTTATTTCAGCACGCAAAATTACGGAGAAGACCATGTGGCTTATTTTAGCGATTATCCTCTAATTCCCCTCATATTCTGGACAGCAACTATTTTCATTGGGCTTGTCGCCCCCCTCCTCCTTTTGTTCCGATTACGCTGGGCAGTAACCGCCGCATTTATTTCTGGTGCGTCTCAGCTTTGTTTAGTTATTATCACGTTTGGGTTTATGGGGCGTTGGGATGTTTTTGGTCCAATGCTCTCACTTTTTGATCTGCTTATTCTTCTCCTGACACTCTGCTTTTTTCTGTATTGCCGAGCCCTCTCAAATCGTGGTGTATTGCGGTAATTTAACCGAGAGCCACAAATTCCGCTGCTCATCTAAGAAGCATAGGCCTCGCCCGTGGAATGCGAATTGGTTTGACGGGGCGTTAATTAGGACCACCTTTCTTGGCACACAAAGAATGCCGAACGATTCACTGAAATCGTTCGGCATTCTTGTGTTTCATTTAATTTTGACTCAGCTAAACTTTTATTACTCTTCCTCTTCACTTAAACGCGTTTCGATTTCGTTCATGATGGAGCCTGCCTCTTCCCAGTTGCCACTAGAAAGTGCAGCTTGATATTGATCAAACAAGGTGGAGATTTCCTGCAGGATCTCTTCTGATTCCATCAGATCCTGTGCATTTTCCCCTTCTTCAGGTGTCGGCTCGCCTTCGGCTTCTTCCTGTTCAACTTCTGGATCAATTAAGCCTAACATCCTTTCCACTGCTTGATCGAAGGTGGGTTCCATCACAATCTGGTCGCCGTATGCCAAAATAACCTGCTTCACTTCAGGTAAAGATGTTTCGTTTGAAGATTCGATATAGATCGGTTCTGCATACATAACTGTATCTTCGATTGGAATAGCTAATAGGTTGCCGCGAATTACTTCCGAACCACCTTGTGACCAAAGGTTCAGCTGTTGAGAAATTGTACTGTCTTGATTGATTCTGTTTTCTATTTGCTGCGGCCCATAGACGTTCCGTTGTTTCGGGAAGCGATAGACGAACGACTCACCGTAGTTCTCCCCATCGTTACGTACGCCCATCCACGCAATCATATTCTGCCGGTTCCTCGGGGTATAGGGCATCATCAATATGAATTCTTCTTCATCCGCTTCCGGAAGTCTCATTGTAATATAATACGGTTCCATTTCTATATCATCATTAAAGTACTTCTCCGTCGGGAACTCCCAGTAGTCTTCCCTGTTATAAAATACTTCCAGGTTGGTCATATGGTAGGTCCCATACATAGCTGCCTGGACTTTGAACAGATCGACGGGATAACGAAAATGCGATTCAACATCTTCCGGGATTTCCTCTGTAAACAGATCTGGAAACATATTTTGATACGTTTGCAGTAATGGCTCCTCGGGGTTAACAGCGTAAAAGTCAACTTCACCCGTGTAAGCATCGACCGCCACTTTCACTGAATTCCGGATGTAGCTTTCATCTCCCTGGTGAGGTTCCGAATAAGGATACCGCTCTGCCGACACGTATGCATCAATCATCCAAGACAGACTGCCATCCTCACGAACAAAGATATAGGGATCCTCGTCATATTCCAGGAAAGGCGCAATGCGTTCGACCCGATCCATTATGTTCCGGGTATCCAGTAGTTGACTATCTTCATTTAATTGATCAGACACAAACATCCTGAATGAACCTGCGTCCAAGCTGAAGAACAGACGATTCAAGCCGGCTAAGGAGATGCCAGTATCAGCTTCATAACGGGAAGATTTATTTTCTTCACCGGAAGGATAGTCAAATTCATCCACTTCACTATTTACGATGACATTGTCGTAGTTTTCCTCTCCGAAATAAATCTGTGGACGGTTAATATCCATTACGCCTTCAGATGGAACATTTTCCAGCATATATTCCGGTTGGCCCTGGCTCGTAATTTCATTTACGTCGCTCATAGCCACCCCGTATCCATGCGTATACCTTAAGTTTTCGTTCACCCATGTCTTCGCTTGCGATGGGAGATCAGTAGTGTTCAGCTCCCTGGCCCCCAGAAACACTTGCTGATACTCACCATCAATGTTATAGCGGTCAATATCGATATCATTGAATTCATAGTACGTCCTGAATGTTTGTAGTTGATTATAAATATCCAAGATCGGCCTGGAGTCATTAATCCGCACGTTATTGATCGTCAACTGATTCTCTTCCACCATGGACTGGTCAAGTGATTGGTTGCCAGGGTGGTTACGTTCATCGATGTTTTCCAAATCATAAGCCGCTCGTGTGAAATCCAAATTATGTTGCAAATAAGGCGTTTCTTTTGAGAATTCATTAGGTGACACGACATAATTTTGTACAATGACCGAAGCCCCTTGCCCGAGGACAACAAGGCCAACATAAGCGGCAACAGGGATGATAATCGCTTTTAAGTTACCCTTGATTAAAGCAATAATCATCCAGACAGCCGCTATAATCGCCATCGCAGCAAGCACGTAAGACGCTGGGATATTTACCACTTTGTCCGTATAACTCAGGCCATGGACAACACTGTTTTGAAAAACATTCACCTCATTGGTCAATAGGGTGCCAAACGGTTCCAGCACATGAATGGCAGCCAAAAGTATGCCGATACTGCCTAAAGTCGCACCCATATGCAACTGAGCCAACCGACTTCTTCGGTACATATGAAAAGCCGAATAAAAACCTATTTCAACAAATAGCAAAAATACACCTAAGCCTAATAATGTTGAGATGGCAAAGTTAATGAACGGTAAGACAAACACATAAAATGAGATATCCATATTGAAGTGAGGATCGGTTACACCAAATGTCGCGTGATTCAAGAATTTCAACCAAATTTCCCAGCCGATTCCTTGCACGATACTACTTCCAAATAACCCTACAAGGGCAGAAACCCCCAGAATGAGCAGTCGACTCCACTTCTTTTTCTGGATAAAATAAGGCAACTGTTCATGAGCAAAGTGATTCACATAACCCTTTCTTATCCACGCCAACGTTATATAGGTCAGTATGAAAAAGAGCAAAAATCCAATGACGCCAAGTAAAACTTTACTTCCGAGAATTGTCGTATAAACATCTTTAAAGCCGAGTGAATCCATCCATATGTAATCGGTCACCCAATGTAAAGACATCCACAGCAATATGACAAGCAGCAACAGAAACCCGAACACCTTCCCCATTAAGATGCCGAACTTTTTCATTTTCGCCTTCTGTGCTGGATTGATGTTAGTCGTTTGATTATCCAACTTTCTCCCCCTTAGTTGTTCCTAAAAAATGGTCGTTATAGTTTCATCATATTCGATTCATGGTATAAAAGTACAGCTTTGATTTTTATTGAGAACCTTTGTCTAAGTTTGTTTTTTCAATGGTTTCAGGATGGTAGGCTGCAAAGGAACGCCTCCCATATTTACATTCCTCCAAAGTAAACAAAGCCCTTGCCATTGATGACAAATTTATGATCACCTTCGTACCATACTTCATAACCTTTCTCCTTTAAATCGTGCTTGATAGACTGAACATAGTGATGATGATTTGTATAACGTTCTTCAAAATCAATCTGTATATAGTCCTTCCTGTATCCCATCAGATGATTAAATAATAAGAGCAGTCCACCCGATAGCATTATCCCCCACATAACAGTCCACATATAAAACCATCTCCTTGAAACGCGTTTACTATGTAATACGATATGAAGGCTGCAGCGTTTCAATTTTTCAACCAAAATTCCAATTCAATTTAATAAATAACCTCCACTTGGAAAGAGCTCATCATGGGGAAATATTGCAAAAGGCAAGTCATTGGTCTATACCATCGACTTGCCTACTTGCTGTTACTCGTACTCAGCTGCCTCTGCGTCAGCTTTCGTTTCATGGATGGTTCCAAACGGGTGCTCTGGCGGCGCATAAATGGTATACAGTTTCAACGGCACATTTCCTGTATTGGTCACATTATGCCATTTTCCAGCAGGTACCATGATGGCGTAATCATCATACACCCTGTCTTGAAAATCTAATTGGTCGCGATTATTCCCCATTTGTACCAATCCCTGCCCCTGTTCGATCCGTAAGAATTGATCGACATCAGGATGAACTTCTAACCCGATATCCTCTCCAACTCCGATGCTCATTAGAGTCACTTGCAAGTTTTCTCCTGTCCATATAGCCGTACGGAAGGTGTTATTCTGCTTCGTAGCTTCGTCAATGTTAACGACAAACGCATCATTTCCATAATCTTCCATAATAGCTCTATCTTCCCCATGTGATACTAAGACCTCAAAGCGTTTGACGTGACTGAACTCATCATGCCAAGTCTGCAAGAAAAAGTCTCTGTACAAAGAAAGATGTGGAATTAGATAGTGATTCCGAATCACATCACATCCCTCCAGTTCAATCCGATAAGCCTTTTCAACGCCTTCGCGATAAGTACTAAACGGTATTTGTTCGATCGTGTACTCTGGATCGCTTCCAGTAAGCTTGATATAAAGATCCGTGAATTGTTTCAAGTGACGATTTTCGTCCTCCAAAATGTGCAAGATGGTCTGTTTATGCATGCTATGAGGTGCAGCATCTGCTAAGCGGTTATAAAAATCAATGGTTTCAGCCTCTTCTTTAACCTTGTAAATCAATGAATCCATGACAGATTGGTTGGTTGCCTGACTGCTTCTTCCTATTATATCTGTGTGATACATTGATCGATTTGCGTCATAAAAATCAGGATATACATAAGGCGCGTAGTACATCTGTTTCATCCCCTCCCCGGTTTTATACCATCATCGTATGCCTCAAGATAAGGAAATGTACATTTAAGCAAAGGGCTTACGCCTAGTTGTCATCAACCCCCGGGAGTGAAACCAACACAACTTCACGATGAACAAGTTATTCGACTAATTCAAGCATGGAGACCCATAAAAACGATAGCGATTGCTCCAGTTCTTTTGGTAAATCAGCTACATGTTTAGGCGAGACCCCTCGTTTATATACGCCATGCCCATCGAGAATATTAAACCCATTTTCTCTGGCCATTTTTTCAAATTCCCAGGGCATCATCGTATTACAAATGACATCTTCTCCGTATAACCTGAGGTAGCTGTTCTCCCTCGGGTGGGCAGTAGGGCCAAGAACCCCGACACATAGCCTTCCTCCAGGTTTAGTTACCCGTTTCAATTCTTTCAACGCAACATAAGGATGCTCGACCCACTCGAGCGAATTGATCGCCATAATGCCGTTAAATTGATTAGACTCAAACGGAAGGCCGGCAAGATCACCTTGCATAAATGTAAGCTGCTCATTTTCGAGATTATTTTTAGCCAGTTCGACCATTTCCGGGGAAATATCCAATCCTGTGACAGCAAACCCTGCCTGATTTAACTTAAAAGACCCATAGCCATCTCCACATCCGATATCCGCAATATGAGTGCCTTCTTTTAAATAACGCTTCATAAAAGGGATGATTGTTTTACGGCTTCCTTCATCCCACATATTTTGACTATTGGCATTCCAAAACTCGGCACGTTCATTCCATTTTCTTTCTGCCTCGACGTGCCATTCAAATGATTCTGTCATGTTGGGACCTCCTATCCGATTTCGTACTTCTTATTTGGATTCGTTAACAAATGAAAAAATCCTTTTCATAAATGTTAGGGTTGCAATTCTTCAAAAACTTCGATATGATTTTAAACACAAGATAAGCTAATCATTTATTAACAATACCACTACATATAGTAATAACGTTCATGTGATGCTGATAAGGCTTAATAGGGAATCTGGTGGAAATCCAGAACTGCCCCCGCAACTGTGAGTACCGCGAAAGGGAATGATCCACTGTGCTACATGCATGGGAAGGTCCCGAGTAGATGGTGGTACAAGTCAGGAGACCTGTCACGGATCGTTGCAAGTTTCAACTTCTTCGGGGATTGAGAAGATGAAGCGATGGCGTGATGCGTTCCTCAGGTTCATTTCAGGGAATTTGCTCATCATACCATGGTTTCGTCCGCTCAATGTCGAGCGGCTTTTTTTATGAAATAAATTATGAGGAGTGACAATTATGGATACAGCCACCCTATCTTCTCCAATCAGTCAATGGGAGGCCTGGCTGCAAGACCAAGCAGCACGATGGCCAAAACTGAAGGTTGAGAATATTATAGCTAAATTGGAACAGCTGCAAATCGGGCAAATGGAACGAAAAGATCAATTTCATGCTCTTATTTTAGAATGTCTCGCCCAAATGAGTGAAGGTGAACCTGACTGGACGTATCTGGCCAGTCAACTACAACTAGAATGGATGTATGGCCAAGTTATGCACAATCGTCAAACTGAGCAACCCTACCGCAACCTTTACGGGTTATTGCAGACGCTTACAGAAAAAGGAATTTATAGTGAGCAGCTTCTCCAACACTATACAGAAAAAGAAATCGCTGCGCTCGAGAAAGAAATCGTACCAGAGCGCGATAACCTGTTCACCTATATCGGGCTAAAAACATTAAGCGATCGATATTTGGCTAAATCTAAACAAAATGAGTGGTACGAACTGCCCCAGGAACGTTTCATGATCATTGCAATGACGCTGATGGCCGGAGAGACAAGCGAAAAGCGCCATGATCTGATAAAAGAATCCTACTGGGCTTTAAGCAATCTTTACATGACAGTTGCCACGCCGACACTCGCCAATGCCGGCAAAAGTTACGGGCAATTAAGTTCCTGCTTTATCGATACGATTGATGATAGCCTGCAGTCCATTTATGACAGTAACACAGATATCGCAACGTTGAGTAAACATGGAGGCGGCATTGGTGTTTACCTTGGCAAAATTCGCAGCCAAGGGAGCGATATCAAAGGCTTCAGCGGAGTATCATCAGGTGTGCTCCCCTGGATGAAGCAATTGAATAACACAGCCGTCAGCGTCGATCAGCTCGGCCAACGACAAGGGGCTGTGGCCGTTTACCTTGATGTGTGGCACCAGGACATTTTCTCATTTTTGGACAGCCGTTTAAACAACGGGGACGAGCGTAAGCGTACGCACGATTTATTTACCGGCGTTTGTCTTCCTGACATTTTCATGGAAGCTGTCGAAAACCGAGAGGATTGGTATCTGTTCGATCCTCACGAAGTCCGTACGGTCATGGGGTATTCCCTTGAAGATTTTTACGATGAGGAAAAAGGCCACGGCAGTTTCCGAGAAAAATATCAGGCGTGCATCAACCATCCCGATTTAAGCAAGCACCGGGTGGAAGCAATCGAACTGATGAAGCGGATTATGATCAGTCAACTTGAAACGGGCACCCCGTACATGTTTTATCGTGATGAAGTCAATCGCAAAAACCCGAATGCTCATGAAGGTATGGTTTATTGCAGCAACCTTTGCACAGAAATCACACAAAACCAAAGCCCGACTGTGCAGGAAGAGCAATATGTAGAAGACGGAAAAATGGTTATCGTCCGCCACCCTGGGGACTTTGTCGTCTGTAACTTATCGAGTATCAACCTTGGAAAAGCTGTACCTGATCATGTACTGCAACGCTTGACCCGTATTCAAGTGAGGATGCTCGATAATGTAATTGATGAAAATACCATCCCCGTGATGCAAGCTGAGATCACCAATAAAAAATATCGGGGCGTCGGCCTTGGCACATTTGGCTGGGCTCACCTGCTTGCGAAAAAACAGATTAAATGGGAATCAGATGAAGCAGCCGAATACGCGAATGAAGTCTACCAGGCCATTGCTTATTACACGATCGAAGCCAGCGAGGCGTTAGCGAAAGAAAAAGGTGCCTACCCGGCATTTGAAGGATCGGATTGGCAGACAGGAGCGTACTTCGAAAAGCGCGACCTGGAATCCAGCGGGTCCTGGAACTGGACGGACCTTCGCGAAAAAGTAGCCCGTAACGGGGTACGTAACGGGTACATGATGGCGGTTGCCCCCAACTCGAGCACCTCGTTAATTGCAGGGAGCACAGCCAGCATTGACCCTATTTTCAACAAGTTCTACTCAGAAGAGAAAAAAGACTTTAAAATTCCCGTTACAGCTCCAGATTTGAGTCCAGACACCTATTGGTATTATAAATCAGCTTATGAAATTGATCAGCATGAAAGCATTCGCCAAAATGCAGCCCGCCAAACGTACATTGACCAGTCCGTGTCGTTCAACTTCTATGTGCATAATCAAATCAAAGCGAAAGAACTGCTCGCTCTTCATCTTGATGCTTGGAAACAAGGCCTAAAAACAACTTATTATACACGCTCAACCTCATCTCAAGCTGATTATGACGATTGTGAAAGCTGTTCATCTTAAAAGGAGGCTTCCGCCATGGCTCACGCATTAGACAAACGTAAGCTCGTTGACCACGAAGCGCCCAACAAATCGACGGGGATTGTGAATGGCCAGAGCTCAAACGTATTGAATTGGGATGACACCCGCTATTCCTGGGCTTATCCTATGTACAAAAACATGCTCGCAAATTTCTGGATCCCTAACGAAATCAACATGGGAAATGACTTAAAGCAATGGAAACAGCTGACCGACCAAGAGCAAGAAACGTTTAAAAAAATCATCGGACTGCTCGCCTTTCTGGATTCCATTCAGACAGACTATTCGGGAAAAATCGCCGACTATCTGACGGACTCCAGCTTGTCAGCCTTGATGCAGGTCCTGGCCTTTCAAGAAGTGGTTCACAATCAATCCTACTCTTATGTGTTATCGACTCTCGTTGACCAACACGAACAAGAGAATATCTTTGAGTATTGGAAATATGATGATATTTTAATTGAACGAAACAAGTTTATTACGGACGGCTATGAAGCTTTTCTCGAGGAACCGACTGTTGAGAACTTCCTGATCTCGATCGTCTATGACGTGGTATTAGAAGGGTTGTTTTTCTATGCTGGATTCGCGTTCTTCTACAACCTGGCACGCAACGGAAAAATGGTCTCAACGAGTACCATGATCAATTATATCAACCGTGATGAACAAATCCACGTTTCATTATTTGCTCGTATCTTTAACGAAACCTTGAATGAAAACCCTGAGATTGACCGCGCGCGCTTTCATCGATTTGTAGAAGAGACATTCGAAAAAGCGGCCGAATTAGAGATTAAATGGGCGCATCACATTATCGGAGACAGTTTCCCAGGCATCCCCATCAATGACCTGGAGGATTACATTTACTTCATGGCTAACAAGCGTTGTAAGCTATTGGGAGCGAATAAACCATTTGAAGGTTATTCAGAGAACCCATTGAAATGGCTCCGTGCTTATCAAGAGGTTGACGAAGGGAAGTCGGATTTCTTTGAACAGAAATCCCGACAGTATACGAAAGTATCCGAAGATAATGGGTTTGATGAATTATAGAAACGCCCACATTTCAATTCGTCCAGCACGACAATATGCTGGACAAACCAAACAAAGCCGCCTGGATTTTAATCATCCTGGCGGCTTTGTTGTTATTTTGCTATTTTCAAATGCATTCTGATCCGGTCAAGCCCTCAGCCATTTCCATATTTCTGCCGGCGTGGCGTTCTTGCCATACATCAGAATCCCCACTTTGAATATCTTGCCAGCAAGTTTCATGAACAGCCATACACTTACCAGCAGAATCCCGAGGGAAACCACGATCTCTGTCCATGGCCACGTTTCTAGTAACGAGAGCCGGATCAACAACACACCTGGAGCCGTGACAGGAATATAGGACCCTACCACAGCAGCTATACCATTCGGATCGGCCAGAATCGGCCCGATAAATATAAACGGTAAAAACGGCAGCATCAGCACAAGACCTTGAAAATTACTTGAAGAATTGACGTCTTCAACAGTTGCGCCAAACCCTACAAACATGGCAGCAAACAATAAATATCCGGCGACCGCAATCAGAATGAGCAATAACAATTCAGGAACGAATAAATACTCGATAACTGGAATGTCGTCCAAACGCCAAACCGCAATCGGTAGAGCAACGGCAGCCCATACAAACACCTGAGTCAGCCCAAGCCCGAAATAGCCGATGATTTTACCTTGCATCAGCTCGCCGGGTGTCAGAGAAGATAACACGATTTCCGCTACCTTTTCCTTTTTCTCCTGGGAGGCGCTTTGGAAGATCATCATCCCTGTCATGAGAATTGAAAAAAGAATGATACCTGCAAACGCGCCAGGGACGACTCCCTCCATGGGATCCTCTGCCACTTGCTGATTACCCTCCGACTGTTGCTCTGGTGCTCCGCCTGTATCCTCCACTGATACCGAATTCAAGGTAACCCCGTTTGTAATAACGTCCATTTCCTGCTCTGTTAAATCTAATTGTTGTAGTTTCATAGACTGCAAGGGTTGCTGCAGCATTCTGATTTCCTGTGAAAAACCGTCGCTCATCCCTTTGCTTGTGTAGACTGGGATATCACCCTCTTGAAGAGCCGATTCCGTCACAGGGATGTAGGCTGTGTTTTCAGTCCCTTCCAACCGTTCCATCATCGCTTCTTCATCGGAAGGAGCACCTTCTATGTTCCAATTCATTTCATTACGCTGATTGAGTTGTTCGATTTGGGACGTCACACCGACTTCATCTTCAATGTACACCGTGACAGGATCATCTTCGCTGTCCATCCCGGCCAAAAGGGTTGGTAAGGTAGCGAACAAGATAAACAACAGCGGGGTTAGAGCCAAGGAAATGAGAAAGGACTTATTGGTGATATTACGTTTATATTCCCATTTAGCAACTTTCATACTATTACGCATGGTCAACACCTTCTAACTGGTCCGAGTGGTTACCTGTCGCCACATCAACAAATATTTCGTGCAATGAGACACGATCTATCGATAATTCTTGGATATCTAACTCTTCCGGGATGTTTTGCAGCCAACGTGTAATGTGGACATCCTGTACCAAATGGATGACCAAGCTATGCGCATCCTGCTCCACACGTTGGACCTGCGGAAGCTGTTCCAAAACTGCACGGTCATTTTCGCCATAGATCGTACACTTGAAGTTAGCATACTGCGCCTTAACGTCCGCCAACGCCCCCGAGATCACTTCCTTCCCCTTATGCATCATGAACAACCGATCACAAAGCTCCTCAACTAAGTTCATTTGGTGGGAGGACAGTAATATGGCAGTGCCGCCATCAGCTAGTTCCTGTATTTCACGTTTGAAAACTTCCTGACTGACCGGGTCCAAGCCCGAAAAGGGTTCATCCAGTATTAATAACTCCGGCTCATGGGTGATCGCCCCAATGAATTGCACTTTTTGTGCCATCCCTTTTGATAACGCTTCGACTGAGGTATTTTCTTTTCCTTCCAGGTCAAATTTAGCTAAATAGTGCAGGACACGCTGTCTCGCTTTTTTGCTGGGGTAATCCTTGAGTTCAGCAAAGTACAGCAGAATATCCATTACTTTAACGTTTTTATATAATCCACGTTCTTCGGGTAAATAGCCGATTTTGTGACGAGGGATGGTTTGATTATCATGGTTATGGAAGATCACGTCCCCTTCATCTTGATACATGATTCCCATAATACTGCGGATCGTTGTTGATTTCCCAGCCCCGTTCGGCCCTAATATGGCCATGACCTCTCCTTTATGTACATCGAACGAAATATTCTGCACGACGCGCTCCGATTTAAAATGTTTCCCTAACTTGCTTACAGACAGTATTGCTTTTGACATGATCCCTTCTCCCTCTCTAAATGAATGCAATGAATTTTTCATTATAAGGTATTACGTTTCCACCATCTTACACGTTTCAGGAAATTAACACTTTGAGCCCTCTTTTTTTCCTCTACAAGACATCTTGACTAGGTCTATTAAACCGATTTCATGTTAGGTTTCTTCACATAAATTAAAATTAACGGTTGATTTTTCTGAATAATTAGCCTATTATTATTTACATAACATTAAATGTTATAAAACCTAACATAAATGAGGGGAGGAGCATTACGATGAAAAAAATTGAAGCTATTATCCGTCCTGAAGCCTTTCAAACACTAAGACAAAGGTTAGACGATCACAATGTGAAAGGGTTAACCGTCTCTGAGGTTGCCGGATGCGGCCAACAACAAGGTCAGCAGGGCGTTTTTCGGGGGAATCGATTTGAAATAAAGCTTTACCCGAAGGTGAAAGTTGAAATGGTAGCTGAGGACGATGAAGTTGAAACCATCGCGGACGTCATTATGGATACATGCGCAACGGATCAAGTGGGAGATGGTAAGATCTTTGTTTCCGCTATCGAAAATGTCTATCGTATTCGCACACGGGAAACTGGCAAATCAGCACTAATCTAAACTGAAAGGTTGATGACGAATGAAGAGAAAGATCGCTTTATTAATTCCGGCATTATTACTCCTTCCTACTCACGTATTCGCCCAAACCAGTGTAACCCCAGAATCAGTCTTGCAATCTGTTGATATGGTTTGGATTATGATGGCTGCCTTTTTAGTCTTTTTCATGCACGCCGGCTTCGCCATGGTGGAGGCTGGATTCACTCGGTCTAAAAATGCGCTGAACATCTTAATGAAAAACTTTATGACCATCGCAATCGCATCGGTTCTCTATTTCCTAGTCGGGTACGGCATCATGTTTGGTACCTCAGGGAGTGGCTTTATCGGGGTTGACAGTTTTGCTTTAACAGGACAAGAAGATCAAATTGGATTCTTTGTGTTCCAGGCTGTTTTCGCTGCCACGTGTGCTACCATCATTTCAGGTGCTGTAGCAGAACGTATGAAACTAAGCTCTTACTTGCTTCTGACCGTCATGATGACCGGGTTCATCTATCCCGTTGTCGGTCACTGGGTTTGGGGCGGCGGCTGGTTGTCTGAAATCGGCTTTGTCGACTTTGCCGGCTCCACCGTTGTCCACTTGACAGGTGCATTAGGAGCTGTCGTAGCTGTTATGTTCTTAGGACCACGCCTCGGAAAATATACAAAAGGTAAAGTAAATGTGATTCAAGGTCATAATATACCAATTGGAGCACTAGGCGTCTTCATCCTGTGGTTTGGCTGGTTTGGTTTCAACGGGGGGAGTACCCTTGCAGCTGATCCGGAGTTGATTCCGCACGTTGTGTCCACTACACTGCTGTCAGCTTCTATGGCCATAATTGCCTCGGCTCTGTACTCTTACGCTAAATTCAAACAAATTGATGCATCACTGACACTTAACGGAGCATTAGCTGGCCTTGTCGGTATTACGGCTGGTTGTGCAAATGTATCACCAGTCGGGGCATTATTTATTGGATTGATTGCAGGAATTGTACTCGTCGAAGCTGTTCAGTTCATGGATCAAAAAGTCAAATTGGACGACCCAGTCGGCGCTATTGCTGTCCATGGCATTTGCGGCATTTGGGGAACACTTGCTGTTGGTCTCTTCTCTGTTGAAGGCGGACTCTTCTACGGAGGGGGCGTAGAATTGGTCGGTATTCAAGCACTTGGAGTGGCTGCAGTCATAGCATGGACCATGTCTGTAACAGGTATCGTTGTCTTTTTGATGAAAAGCATTGCAGGCATTCGTGTTTCCCGGCAGGAAGAAGTGTCAGGGCTTGACTTCGCCGAACACGGATCAAGCGCGTATGAATCAACCGGCGGCATCTTCAATGAAAACAACGACGTCGACCCTGGTCAAGACTTCGGCGTTGGTTTACTCAACCGATTAGACGGACTTGGATCAAATAAATCACGCACCAAAACCACCCATTCATAGTTCTGGGGACGAACCTTTTTTCCTGGTTCGTCCTATTTATTTTAATAAAAATACGAACACTTGTTCTTATTTCTTGTGAAATATGGTATTCTTATACATAGATACCGTTCCAGGAGTGAGGTCGGCTAGTCCCCGGAAAGGGGGTGATGCCTCTTATGAGCACGTACGAAGCCTTGATGATCACGTTAGCTTTCTCAACCTTCATTATTACGCTGCTCGCGTTGATCCTTAAATTGAACAATAAAAAATAGACCTCCCATTAACCCGAAAAAGTTGAGTGGGAGAGGTCTATGCATTGAATAAAGGCCGATCCCATGGGGGAACGGTATCGTGAGACCGCAGTGGCCGCTGCGGTCTTTTTCATCATATGTCTGTATACTTTCTATCATACCACAAAAACGTAAAATTGAAATGCTTGTTCGCCATCCAAAACATGGATTCGTTCGTTTAGACTAGGCCACGGTCAATCTTTATGCACTAAATGGTAATCAATTTTCACTAAAGGAAGCCCGAAAAAGGTCATCGTCTGTCGTGCGGTTAACCTGCCCTCGTCCTCCAATTCAACATGGAACGATTCGTTTAACAGCAGGCGAAAAGTCCAATCCCCTAAGGTAAAATAAATCCCTTCATCGCCGTTCGCTTTCTTTCTTTTATAGCTTGATAACACCAAATTGCCGCCCTTTTGGTTAATCGGGCGAAGCACACCAGTCATCACACCTAAGGGAAACGGAAGAGCAATGTTCATATACGTCTCCCCGGCGTGATGATGGGTGGCGTACAAAGCTGTAAATATAGGATCACCAGTGGCTTTGTTTTTCCTTAACCAGGCACGTACGTTACCCCGTCCATCTTTATGGTCGTTAATAGGTGTGATGTCACCTTCCATGGCCATTTTATCAGCGGGCAAATTCACTTGCCCCATTTTAGTGGTCATTTTTGCGATCAAGGGATGAAGCATGTGGAAAGGCTTCTCCCACTGGATATCAGCTGTCATGTGATAGCGGGTGGTATACATATAGAAGTCGCGAATATCTCGATGCAGCGCGTCCGGCGAGAAATATTCACTTTGAAAGACTCCCCAATCGTCCACGAGCCCATGCCTAACCTGATGTTGAGCGTCCCATTTCTGCTTGTAAATGATATGATTCCCTATATAACCACTTCCTCTAAGCTGACTCACAGGAAAAGCCGTGAAAACATGCCGCTTGATAGGATGTACATTTCGCCAAATCAAAACAGACAAAAATGAAAATCCGAATGCATTGACAGCGCCATGCCACCTCAACATTTCCGAGATGCTCAACCAATGTGACTCCGTCATCAACCCCATTCCATAAACGGCCGCCAGACCGATGGTGAGCAATAACAAGCCTGACGATAGTTGCAGCCCCCACTGCGCCCAACCTCGAAAGTAAACCGAATTCCAAATCCACCAGGTACATAACCACACAACGAGACACGTATATACCCCTACGGCCACCATTTCGACAGGCTGCCCCTGGTGCAAACCCAGCGCGACGAGGAAAGGCCCGATGATAATGCCGACACCCAGGTACGTAAATGGTTGCTCCGTCATAGCTGTCGAGTCCCGATTCATCTCAGCACGCCAGCGTCCGTAAAAACCGACTACCAACGGAATGACAAAAGCAGCATAATGAAAATGAACAGCTGTCAGTTGGACGATAACGTCTGAGTAAGGGAGCCATAGGGCTGCTTCACTTTGATAAAGCAACAACCACAGGCCCCCTATCGATATGTACATAAGACCAACATCAATAACGGCTTCTTCCACAGGCTTCCACCCTCTGCCTAACAATCGCATGGCCCCGCCAATGGCAATTAACAACGTATAGATGAACCATAGCAACGCCCACCAAAATGCTTCTTGGCCGGGTAGCAACGTCAGTGAAATCGTCCCCGCCCCAGCGAACGGCAACGAACAGACATTTACATTTTGCAGCCACTGTTCAGCACGGTTTACGTCTGCATCGTGGCACACTTCACCAATCAGCAAGGGCACAAGCACAAAAAAAGCAAACGCAAGGGCAGCATCTATGATTGTCACATGGAAGACAGACCCCCACACGCATATGAACAAGATGCCTACAACAGCATTAAGTCCTCCATTTGCTCCCATACTCTATTTCTCCAATCTCTGTTATATTTACAGGGCTTTATCGCCATATGTCGAACATCATTATAGCAATTACGTGACCCATTCTGATTGATCTGTTTATTTTTGCCGTTTGTGAAACCCTACCCTTGCGAATATCGACTTATAAGATGAGTCGGACGTAAGTGGTGTGCCGAACGACCAATTATGTAAAGCTGCTAGCTGGCCCAAAGGAGGTCCACTTTGACAAATCTTAATGGTAACCCATTAAAGGAACGCCATAACAACTCGAGCTTATGTGTTGCATTACGCGCAATGAATAAACATAATATGACCATGTGGTTGAAATACGCACTGCCTCTCGTTGCACTCATCTTAATGACTGCATGCTCTCTTCCAGGGCAAAAAACGCCGCCTTCTGTAAACCAGGCCGAACCTCATTCGGAAAAACACGTGGATTCCGATTTGAAGCACCACCGTACATCCCATCCATTCGAGAAACCATCCGAATCAGCACGAGAACTCCGTTTCCAACCACTTGCGTTCACATTTGAAGGAAAGACATTTTATCAAACCCAGCAAACCGTTACTGCTACTGAATTAGGGGACGTCGTTGGCGAAGTCGATCAAAATCAAACGACTCACTCAACGGCACGAAGCGCTTTAGGTTCCAAAAAGGTCTACACGATTCATAATAAAGACCCCGATCAGTTCCTTGCGATGCGAGGCTACCATAACGGGATAAGACCTGCCGATACTGAGCAGGGCCAAACCGGTTATTTCGTTTTCTCAGTCGATGAAAGCATTCCGCTCGCTCGATAACGGATTTAGCCTATCACCTGGTCCCGCTCATATTAACGCCTTGGCTGTCAAATATCCCCTCAATTCATCAAGCGCTTCATAAATGGTCGATTTTATAGTCGGGTTATAAAACACGGCCGCCGGGTGATAGAGCGGGAATATAACTGATGATTGCTCCGTCTCCACATATTCTCCTCTCTCCTCGTCTAATTTTTGCAACTGAGTGGTAATGGGTGTCCCTAATACATCAGAGAGTTTATCCTGTCTTCCCGTTAACCGTTGATAAGCAACCCCACCAAGCGCAATAATGACCGACGGGTTTATCGTTTCAATCTGGTAATCGAGGATCGGAGCATGAGCAAAGATTTCCTTTGCATTCGGTTTGCGATTGGCTTTGCGCATGCCTCCGCTGCCTTTTTTATTCGTTTTCACCCATTTATATGGTCTGCTCCTCACCACACTCGTAATGTACATATCGTCACGTTCGATGCCTAAATAATGCAATTGTTTGTCCAATTCATTGCCAGCACGCCCCACGAACGGTTCTCCTTTTTCCGCTTCTAATTCACCTGGGGCTTCACCGACGACCATAATCTCAGCGTCTTGTCTGCCGCCGCCTAGCACAAACCCTTCTGTATCGAAAGGCTCCATTCTTTTTTCAGCTTTTCGCATAACCTCTTGAGGAATTTCCATTTCATATTACCCCTTTTTACTTTACTACACCTATTCCTCTTTCCCTAGCCCTTTACACCTATAAGTCATCTCACATGGCACAGGAGTGAGTATATTAGTTTTCAATAATTTACAACTAGCGTATCATAAAATACGTGAAATTCACTGAAGGAGAGATTGGAAAACCATGAAAAAAATGGGGCAAATGATTGTTAAATTCCATAAATTATTTCTATTTACATGGCTGGTCGCAGCCGTTCTATTAGGTTATTTTGCGATCCAATTGCCCTCCTTGCTCGAAGGAGATGGCTTTCGGACAGATGGAGAATTCGAACAGGTTGACCAGACATTGGTCGAGCAATTCAATTTCCCTGAATCAAGCATTCTTGTTCTCTTTGAACAAGAATCCGGCACGTCTGACGAAACGTTTGAAACAACTGTAGACGAAACAATCCAAGACATAGAAGAGCTGGACGTTTCGGACCGTATCGATTCGCCACTGAATGACGAGGAGATGCGGAATGGCAATTCAGCCTATGCTGCTGTGCATTTTGACGAAGAGCCGTCAAACATGCCTGAGGTGATTAAAGACATAGAAAATATTACCAGCGACCAATCGAACGTGACGGTCACTGGGCAGCCTGTCATTTCTGAGGATATCAATAAGGCAAGCCAAACCGACTTAAAAAATGCTGAGTTAATCGGGATGCCTGTTGCTTTAATTGTCCTGGTTTTTGCTTTCGGGACGTTGTTAGCGTCCTTACTGCCTATGATTATCGCAGCTGTTACCATTATTTTAGGCTTTGGCATTCTCGCCTTGATGGGGGATGAGATCCAGCTTTCCATCTTCATCTTAAATATCGCCCCGATGATCGGGATTGCGTTGAGTATCGATTTTGCTTTATTGTTCATTAACCGTTACCGAGAAGAATATGAAAAACAAGAAAAGGGTGATGCCCTTAAAACGACCATCGAAACGGCCGGACGCTCCATTATCTTTTCGGCTGTGTGTGTATTTATTGGATTAGGTGCTATGAGTGTCATCCAAGTTGATATATTTATGAATATCGCAATCGGCGGAACCGTGGTCATAGCGTTAGCAGTTTTATCATCACTAACCCTTTTACCTTCTCTCCTTTATCTGATAGGGCCGAGAATCAATAAATGGCGGCTCATTCCCGCAGCAAAAGATGCGACACCACGCTGGAGAACGTTTGCCCGGCGGGTTATGAAGCGCCCGATTACCATTACCGCTACAGCGCTCGCTTTGTTATTCATCGGGATTATTCCGGTTACGAATATGAACCTTTCCATTCCTGATGTGGAAGCTTTACCGACAAGTTACGATTCCCGCGGAGCCTTTGAAACGATTCAGGACGACTTAATGACCAATGGTGAAAGCACCATCTATGTCGTAGCTGATCGCAGCGGCGATTGGTTGAACGAAGAAGGTTTAGACAAAATGAAAGACTTGCAGGACACATTTGCTGACCATGAACACGTTCAGTCTGTCGATACACTTTATAACGCGAGTGAAACGGAGACCCCCGAGGAGCTCACTGCTGCGCTCGAGCAGCCTGAAACGCGTCAATCATTAGAACCCGCAATCGAGCAATTTGTACAGGATGAGCAGCTGATGATTCCCGTGAATTTATCTGTGGAAGCAAGTTCCGATGAAGCACAAGACTTAGCCAAGGAATGGAGCCAGAAAGACTGGGATGTGGCGATGGATTTCGGCGGCCAGCCGAAATTCAATCAGGAAATCTATGATGAGATCTACGATAAGCTCGGACTGACCCTGGCCATCATCATCTCATCAACGTTCCTCATCCTCATGATCGCTTTTCGGTCAATCATCATACCATTAAAGGCGATTTTAATGAATATTATCGGTCTGGCTTCGACATTCGGCATACTCGTGTGGCTGTTCCAGGGTGGACATCTAGGCTTAGAACCGTCAACAATTGCCTTGATTCTGCCTGTCATTGTGTTCAGCCTCGTCTTTGGTCTCAGCATGGATTATGAAGTCTTTTTAATTTCCCGAATCCACGAATTTTATCTGGAGACAGGCGATAACAGCTATGCCACGGTAGAAGGGTTGGCAACAACAAGTAAAATCATTACCTCAGCCGCGCTGATTATGATTGTCATCACGGGAGCCTTCGCCTTTACAGGGGTCGTACCCGTTAAACAAATTGGCATCGGGATCGCCATTGCCATCTTAATTGATGCCACGATCATCCGGCTGTTGCTTGTTCCTAGTCTCATGAAGTTATTAGGCAAATGGAACTGGTGGTTTCCGTTCCGGTCCAGCCGTAAAGACAAGAAACAACCTTCTCGTGCCCATTAATCTCTCTCAATAAGCACGCTGTCAATAATATATCTGGGGGCTTCCTACCTTGGAAGCCCCCCTTTTTTTTTGCCACCATGGTTCTCACGCATGAAGTGCTCTAGTCACAACAAGCAGCTCATCCCATGTCACCACCGCTTCTTACAAAGAGGTGGTCCTTGAATTTTTTTTCACAGTTGATGTAATCTTTTATAAAACTAAATCTCCCTTCCTTTCAGGATCTACCGTATTTATATAATAATCTTCCGCTTTCCAATATCTGTTTCGGAATTTCTCTACATTCTGTTGTGTATCCTGACTCTCTCGATTAAATCGTTCTTCTTTCGAACATTTTAAATAGACGACATAATCGATATAATCTCGCCATTCTTTTCGTTGGAGGAAGACACCTTCTACGATGATCAGCGCACCCTCTGATTCTCCTCTTAAGTTTTGGAATAATTCCCTTTGCAGCTTTTCGACATCCCATTGTAAATAATAATACTCATACCATTCTTCATACCCTGTATGATAGCGGCGCGCGTGATCAACGATATAATCATCGATATGGTATATAACAATCGGATAAGGTTGATCTATCAGAGAACTTTTCAGCTTATGTGCAAAGGTTGTCTTACCCGAACGACTTAGACCATCCACTCCGAGGATACACCTTTCGCCATTCTCCATGGAGGACAATTTACGAACCAATTGTTCTGTCTCCAAAACTGTTCCTCCTTCTTGATCTATTTCTCATTGGAACTCCCGTAATAAGGGGGCAAAACCCCAGTACTCCCTTTTGTTGTTAAGCTGTTTCGGTTAACTTTATAAGCTGTCGACCACGTCCCTTGATTCGAACCCTTACGCCAATGCTCCGAAAAACGAACGATATACACCTCATCCCTTATTTCTTCGGCCTCTGTTTCCCTTACGACGTGATAGCCTTCAAATTCACGCGTTCGCTTACCGATTTCTTGCGGGAAGACTGTGCTTTCATCTTCTATTACGTTGTCCACAGCATCTTGCTTTGTAAAAGGGGGCAATGAGGGAGAACTTAATTGCAATAAGCCCCACGTAATAATTAAGCAACCGATTGGGAGAAGGATAAACGCTCTCCTTGTCTTGTTCTCCCTGTTTCTCTTATTAAGCCACTTATCAATGATTCCATAAAGAACAGCAGCTGCCATACCGCAATAAGCCATGAACCATTCCTGAAAGAATAGTCCGTTTCCTAAACCGAATACTCCAAGAATTAAAATATGTAACCAATCCAGGTTCGGAAACCATTTTCTATGTAAGCATGCTATGCCGGCTGAGACTATGTTTCCATAGATTAAAATAATGGCCCCGACATAGAGAAAATTAAGTAAGAACCAACCAATGAATTGGTTACCGAGATTATAAACAAGGTTATGGTCTTGCGCTATGTAAAATAATCCTAGCACGTACGAAACCACCGTACTAGAAAAGAACGTTACAATAAATTTTCTAACCATAAAAGCTTCTATTTTTGCATACATGACCTTCCCCGATTCCACTCCTTCACTAGTTTAAAAAGAATGCCGCAATGAAAAATACGATGATGATCATAATGACAAGTATGCCTGTGCCTTTCCAACCTAAGCCCCCAACCAAATCAGAAAGTATCCCCCCATGACCACTGCCAGCCGGATTTCTTTTTAATTCCTCCTGCCTCATTCTTTCTCTTTTTCTCTCAGGTGTTTCTTTATCTTGGCTCAAGTGCTCATCTCCCTGAATTGTTTATCGGTAAAAAGTCAAAGATTTCCCCAGACTCGATGGAATCCACTAGTTGTTGAAGCCAGTAACAGTATTGTTTATATTCCTCTAATTGTTCAAGATCTTGCCTGGCTCTTTCCAGTAAATGTTCGTCGTCTTTCTCATTTTCAATAACCTCGAGAAGTTGATCCTCTGCTTGTTTGATAGCGAATAGATTTATGTCAGCTTCCCTTTTCCATTTACCTCCGAAAAATCGGTTGAAATAATTGAAAAAGTTTTTCTCAGCCACAAAATGGTCCTTCCTGGAACCTTTTTGCCATACTTTCCGGACGATGTTAATCTCCTGTAAATTGCGAACCGCAGTGCTCATACTAGGTTTTGTCATACCAAGCTCGTCTTTCATTTCATCAAGGGTCATGGGATTCTGTTTAAAATACATGGTGGCATAAAGTCGACCAATTGACGGGGTTATCCCATATAAATCCATCGTTTCTGCAATCGCATTAATGACTTCCTTCTCGGCTTGGTTAATTTTTGATTCATTAGATAGCTGTTCGTTTTCTGCCATGGTCCTCACCCTTTCGCTTTTCTTTGTATTAAAAAACCAAATATGTTGTCATTCAACTCTTACTTTAATTGTATCATTACACTTTCCGCTTTACTTTCTATAAACTAAATCGCTATTAGAAAACGCTTACTCCTTGGTAAGAATTACTTTATTCATTAAAGAAAAGGTGACTATTATGATTCAATAATCGCCCGCTTCATGATTTGTTGTTTTGCTCCCTGTATGGCCGATTTAAATTCAAGGTATTTTAAGTGAAATTCTTGCAAACACCTTCGTTAATTAAATAAATTTCCGAACAGTAATATACAACTTATAAAAACAGCCAAACCAATTGCTATTACAACTGTGAATAAACTTCTCGTCATGCCTTTCCAGTTCCTAATACCTGCAAACCCCCATACGCCAACAAGAAATGTAACTAACGAAAAAGTTAAAACGATTGTTAAAGGATGCACCCACATTATGGAATTACTGAACCAACCTGAGAACGATACTATTAGAAATAAGAACACACAAATAAATGAACCGATAAATGACCAATAGTGGATCTTCTCTAGCACCTTATCCTCCTCCAGAATATAGCCTATTTATTTTCGACTAACTGCCCTCAGTGAAACAAGTTTAAATACCGTTAATCTTCGCTTCTTTTTATGTGAACCCATTTCCTTTTTTTTGACTCAATTTCGATATTACCCCTTGCTACGACCTGTTCATTCAATGAAAAAATAATTAATAGTTTTGTAAGGATTTCTTAAGTAATCTGTAAGTCCTGCCTCGTACACTTAAATCAAATCGAAAGGAGGTAACGTAAAATGAAAAAGTGGATGCCAATGATTGGTCTTATGTGTGTATTGGTTTTATCTGCCTGCGGGACAAGTGGGGAGGACAACAATAACGGGGAGGAACAGATGGATAACCAAGAGCAGGAAAATATGGAGAGCGATGACATGAACGAAGGTGAGATAAACGACAGCGACTCTGACATGGAAAACGAAGATGATATGGGCGACAGTGACTCTGACATGGAGAGCGAAGACGACATGAGCGGCAGTGATGAGATGGATAATCAGTAATTGAATTAAAAATTCCCTTTTCCGTTCATGCTATGATATAGAAAAACAACGAACGTTAAGGGGTGAAAACATTGGAGAAGAAGTCCGTGCTTATTGCCGATGATGAAGGTTCCATTGTCGATGTGTGCAGGCGTTATTTAGAACGTGAAGGCTACGACATTTATACAGCTGCAAACGGCAGAGAAGCTTTAAATATGTGGAGAAACCACCACCTGGATTTAATGATTCTCGATTTAATGATGCCGATTGTCGATGGTTGGCAGGTTTGCGAAACGGTCCGTGCCGAAGATGAGATGCCGATTTTAATGCTTACAGCTAAGTCAGAAGATTATGATCGTTTGTTTGGCCTGACCATCGGGGCGAATGACTATATGAGCAAACCTTTTAATCCACAAGAATTGGTATTGAGGGTTCGCTCGATTTTTCGTCTGATCAGCTCCCAAACATCGGACTCAACATCGAACACTAACTTTAGGATTGAACGTGGTGGGATTACTTTAGATACAGGGACACGAGAAGTGATTGCGCACGAAAAGCCTGTCTCTCTGACCGCGAAGGAGTTTGACCTTCTGTTATTGCTTGTCTCTCATCCGCGGCAAGTGTTTTCCAGAAGCCAGCTCCTTCAGAAGGTTTGGGACACCGATTACGATGGGGACACGACAACGGTGACGGTCCACCTTCGCCGTTTACGGGAGAAAATTGAACAAGATCCCTCCCACCCCTCTTTACTGGAAACTGTGTGGGGAGTTGGCTACAAGTTTGACCCGGGGGAATCATCATGAAAATAAAAACTATATTCCTGCTCGCAAATGGCAGCAGTATTTTGCTCATGACGACTTTCTTAATTATTTGCTATTTCTATATGATTTTGTCGGTATCGATGATTGGCTGGCTTTCCCTGCTCACCGTGCTATCTGCTTTTATTTCTTTTTTGGTGTATTACTTGCTTACGTCTCCCGTAGAACGCTCAATAAAACGGTTAGCCGGAGAAGCTTCTCATATCAGTGAGACTAATTTCGGAACAAATATTCCAGAAGAAGGACCTGTGGAAATCCGCTCTCTGACTCGACAATTTAACGAGATGAGCGCCCGGTTAAGTCACTCGTTTCAGGCGATTCAACAAGCAGAACAGTCAAGACGGGAACTCGTTGCGAATATTTCGCATGATTTAAGGACCCCCATGGCTTCCATTCAGGCCTTCATACAGGCGATTCAAGACGGCATCGTGGAAGACCCAAAATCCAAAGCTCAGTACATGCGCACTATCTCTCTTGAAGTCGAACGTCTTGATCAAATGATCCAGCAGTTATTTGAACTTTCTGTATATGATTCTGGAACAATGCAGCTTCATAAAGAATGGACGGCACTCGATCAATGGCTGCTTGAAGTCATGGAACATAAGCGGTTTATTTTAGAGGAACAGGATAGAGACGTGCACATTGACTTCCCAGAAAGAATAGAGGACGTATATATGGACCGTGAGAAAATGAAGCGCGTTTTATTAAATCTGCTGGATAATGCCCTCCGTCACTCGGAACCAGATACGGCTATTAGTATCCGCTTCTGTCAGCAAGACCGGTTCATTGTTATAGAGGTGGAAGATAAAGGAGAAGGCATAGAAACTGAGCATTTAGCTCATATATTTAAGCGTACCTATCAAGTGGAGGCTTCGCGAAATCAACAGTATGCCGGAACTGGACTTGGACTCGCTATTGCTAAACACATTGTTGAAGCTCATGATGGGACGATTAGTGTGGCAAGTAAATCAGGGATTGGATCCACCTTTACCGTACAGCTGCCTAGATAAGGACGGAAGGAGTGTTAATAATGGATAAACACGTGTTGTTCAAATTGCAGAATAAATTCGGACAAAAACTGAAACAGATTCACCATTGGAACGCTATCCTTTTTACTATTCTGGCTGTAACCGGGTTTGTGCTCGTTTCCTCAAGTTTTAGACAGTGGTTCCCCCAATTACGGATTTGGGTTCGAGAGGGCCATGTTTGGATTGGATTCCTCAGTATACTTCCTTTGTTCCTGTACGGACCTAAACTTGCTAAACATTTGAAGACTTTGAGAAAACGGAAACATAATCGGACCAATTTATACTTTGTGCTATTTGTGCTGATTTCTCTCATTGTTTCAGGATTAGTTTTAACGTTTCACAGAAAGGTCGGCCCAGGATTAAGTTCTATTGCCCTCGTCATTCACGACCTCTTCACTTACATTGGTGTCCCGTACTTAATTTACCATAGTATTACCCGGGCTCAATGGTTTAAAAATTGGGAAAAGCTTCGACAGAAAAAACAGCAGGAGAAACATATGGTAATTGAAGAAGGCAATCCGATCATGGATCGCAGAACCTTGCTGCGCAGAGGAACAGGAGCGACGATCGCCCTTATCTTTACCCCCTTTATTTATCAATGGCTTAAGCCTTATTTTGCTTCTTCTATCAGTTCGAGTTCACCTTCTTCGACACTGCCGCTCACTGAGACCTTCTCTCCCCTTCCCGATCCCTTACCTAAATCAAAACCGCCCGTCGGTGGAGGAAGACAAGGAAACTTTCGATATTATACCGTGACTCAGATGCCTGAAATTAATGATAAAACCTTTTCTTTCAAAATAGACGGATTGGTCGAACAGTCTCAGGAGTGGAACTGGGAACAGTTTGTGAACCTAAATCGTAACGTTCAAGTCTCTGATTTCCACTGTGTGACTGGCTGGAGTGTCTATCATGTGACGTGGGAAGGCATCAAAATGAAGGACTTGCTGAATAAATTCGGGGTTAAGGAGGAAGCAAATTATGTGAAATTCTATTCGCAAGACGGTGTTTATACGGATACGCTGACTATCGAGCAGGCAATGGCTGACGATGTGCTCGTCGCGATGCTTATAGACGGAGAATTAATTGATAATAAAAATGGCGGTCCAGTGCGCTTAATCGTGCCAAAAATGTACGCTTATAAATCTGTTAAATGGCTAAACAGGATCGAGTTAATTGAACAAGAGCACACCGGTTACTGGGAACAACGAGGCTACAAAAAAGACGCCTATGTTAATGCATAACGAACAAAGCTATAAAAATAGCCTCAGCATTTAGCAGCCGAGGCCATGTTCATTATTTCAGCTCAAAGACGAGATAAGTTGCTACAAAATAAAATACAATAATCAAAAGAGACGGGATAAGGTAGACCCACATCCTTCGCTTATGCCTTCTTGTAATGCTATAAAGCAGTAATAGAATAAAGAGAATGGATACGGCCGCTGTGATAATATTTGCCTTGCTGGCTTCATGAAGCAGGTTCCCTTGAAAATAGATGCCATCCGTAAAAGCCAAGATCATAAGGTTAAAAGCATTACTGCCTAGCAGCGAACTGATAGCCAAATTGAAGTTTCTCATTTTCAAGGCGGTCCCCACGCTTACCGCATCAGGGAGTGAGGTACTCGCCGCCACTAGAAATGAGCCAACGAAGGATGCCCCTAAACCTGTCATCACAGCTAAACGATCGGCTACTATTGTCAGGATGCTGCCGAGGACCATGATCCCAATCGCTCCGGCAATAAAACGCACCATTACTTGCTTATATGAATAACGGTCAAAATAGCCTTTTCCTCGTGATATTTTGCGCCCTTGATACTCAGTCCGATTATTTATATAGTGAGCGCCGACAAAATAAATTAAAACGATCAAAATGGACGTATAACTTATATGAAAGAAATGACTCGGTAACGTTAACGTGAGTCCTAACATAACGGCCAGCGTTATGAGAATAACGAGCCATCCGTAAAGCTTACTTTCTTGAGTGGCATAACTCATGATTTGATGCTTGCGATAGACGACATCAAATATGGCTAAGCCCATTATATTGAATAAATTACTGCCGACAAGATTACCCACTGCGATATCCGGACTATCAATTGCAATGGCCGTCACACTTGAAGTCAATTCCGGCAAGGAGATGGCCACCCCAATAAGAAAGCCAATAAAGGCGTAGGACGTGCGTGTTTTTTCTTTAACGCCCTCTGCATAAATAGCCAAGCGCGAGGCTGCAAATCCAGCCCCTCCCCCAACCACAATAAATAACCCTAACATCAAAAGTATATCCATCCGCGAACTCCTAGAGGTAGATTTATGAACGCATCATATCACATGTTAATACCTCAATTCATTTCCACTCCATGCGGTCATATAAACACACAATGACAATATGTAAAAAAAAGGAGAAGACAATGCCCCTCCTTTTATAATTTAGATCTATTTGCGCTGACGATTTACCGCTTCACGTATGTGGTACAACTCCGCATACATAGCAGATAGAAATACACATATGATACTGAGGAATAATGCAACGACAAAGACAGAGCCGTCTAAACCGAAACCAAGGACTGCGCTGAAACCAATGATAACGCCAACAATGATGCCTATAGCTATAAATTGCAAAATTTTACTGAATGTGACCGAATACATACCATCACCTCTCCCAACTGAACGTTCATTTACTATTACCTTACCCAATTTTGTAAGGAATCACACAAAAAGCTGGACATCGATCAAGGCGATGTCCAGCTAAGGATAATAGGGTAGTCTTGTATTATTGTTTTTGGTGATGGGTTTTACGGATATAGATACCCGCTGCACCTAACGCAGCCATAATCGAGGCAAAGGCCTAAATGTCCGCATTAGAACCGGCCGAGCCACCCATGCCGGTATCTGGCATCTCTGATGGCATCTCTGAAGCGAACTTGTCAGGGTTTTGGGCTACAAAACCGGAGGATAGGGCTTTAGATGCTGCAAACATATGCGCATAAGATTCTCTTAATGTTTGATATGTCATTTCATAATCTTCAGCTGCGTACTGATCGAAGGTGTTGAATAGATAGTCAGCATGCTGTTGGAGACTCGGCGCAAGTGCATCGGCTTGAAGTTCACCGCCCGTCGCCTCTTCAAGGAACATAGCGAAGTTATCACGGTAATCTTCCAACGCTTTCATCGCTTCTTCCTGTTTTGCTTCGTCTTCAGCTGCCGTACCTTCTACATAGGCTACGAAATCTTCAATGTGCCCGGTCCATATCTTATTGAATTCTTGACCAGCTTCTTCTCCGTAGATGGAAGAAATGGCAGCGGTCAGATCATCTGTATTATTGGAAAGAGCTTGAACCGAAGCATCGAAATCTTCAGATTCATCCAGGCCATTCTGCATAGCCATGGAAGCTAGTCCAGTGTGTTCGCTCAATAGATGGTTCAAATTGGAGCGAAGATCAGCTGCCGGTGTCACGGCTTTTGTATTGTTGAATTTGTCAGGGAACTGATCGACAACGGCGCTCGATAAGCCTTTACTTACACCATACATATGATCAATCGCTTCACGTTCTTTCGCATAGGCTTGCTCGTAATCCCCTGCTACATAGCTGTCAAAAGCACTAATCAGTTGGTTTACGTGCATTTGAAGTCCTTCAGCAAGCTCATCGGATTTTAGGCGATCATCCGTCGCACCAGCCATGAATTTTGAGAAATCCTGGCGGTACTGATCAAGCTCATCTAAAGCCAGCTTTTTCGCTTCTTCATTTTCGTTGCCTGTTGCTTTAACGTAGTCTACAAAATAACCGATATGTTCAGACCACATTGTTTTGAACTTCTCCCCTGCTTCGTCCCCATATACAGAAGCTACAGCCTGCGAGAGCTCATTCGTATTGGCGGATAATGCATTGGCGGAAGCTTCAAAATCAGAAGCACCTTCTGCACTTTTTCGCATCGTTTCTACGGCAAGATAAGCATGTTCACTGAATAACTTGTCCAATGAAGCCCGCAGTTCAACAGCTTCCGTTTCCACTGTCGGCATATTGTGCTCATCTGCATTCACCACGTCCATCGAGGTAGGCACTAACAAAGCTGCACTTAACGGTAATGCCAAAAATGTTTTTTTCATGTTCATGATTAAAAATCCTCCCTTATTATGATGATTCACTTAGCTATCGAGGAGGATTACAAATTGGATCACTCGTTTTCCAAAAAAAAATTAAAATTCGGGACTTTTCGTCTTAGACTTTTAAATAGCTCGATGCCTATTTTTACCACCTGAGCTCTCTCATCCAAAGGCCACACTATTAACGACATACATAAACATCAGCCATAAAAAAAACAAGCAGCCTAAGAATAAATCAGGCTGCTTGTATCACGTTTACAATTCTGAACTCATCATAACTTCGCCTTGAGGAGTTTCACTATTGGCATTCGGTTCCTTAGAAATAGCAATCGCATCCCAATCACCTTCACTTTGCAGTTGGGCCATTGAATAGGCGACAGCTCCTTCACCTTGCTGATTCGATTTAAATGAACCGGCGCGATAAGGCTGATCATCGTTAATTAGCCAAACTTGGTAAACTTCATCTCCCTGCAAGGGGTCGAGTGAGCCGGCTTGAACCACCAACATGTCTTCTGTCCCTTGATTGATCATGGCAGCTGTAGCATTTGCGTTCGTCCCTTCACCTTGAAGCTGGACACGCTGCAGCACTTCATCAGTGGATTCCACGGGTGGTGCTTCGTCCTCATCAGACTGAGTCGTTTGAAACACAGCGTACATATTGCCCATTAAGGAGAATATCAGTCCAGCAGCTAACACTGGCATGAGCCACGCTGGTTTATCCAGTTTTCGCTTTTCTGCTTGCTTTTCTTTATAACGGTCGACTGACGATGAACTCTTATCTTCATTCGCCTCCGGTTCCTCATCGGTCGTTTCACCGGCGGTAAATGCAGCATCCAACACATTCTGTTTCATTTCAGCCGGGGGTTCAACTGGTTCAGATGCTAAAGGAAGATGCTCGGTCAGTTCTCGTAGTTCCCGTAATTCTTCCTGACAATCTTCACACGTTTCTAAATGTGCTTCAAATGCCTGCGCTTCTTGCTCTGTGAGGTGACCATTAAAGTAATCGATAACTTTCTCGCATTCTTTATACATCGTGAACGCCCCCTTTCTCTTGGATGTTCGACAGTTCACTGTTTAAATGCTTTAACGCTAATCGTATTCGCCCTTTAACTGTTCCCAGCGGTAGGTTACATTCCTCCGCTATCTCTCTTTGGGTCAAGCCTTTAAAATAAAATAAATCCACCATTATTGTTTGCTCTTCTGCCAAGTTGCGAATCGCCTGACGTATGAGTTGCCCCTGTTCACGCCATTCCGCCAGGTCTTCAGTTGAAGGATCCTGCTCTTCAGGAATGTCAGTTTCCTCTTCCAACGAAACGTTCTCATCCTTACGCTTTCGAATCAAATCAATACATGTGTAGCGCGTCACGGTCACGATCCAGGATGAAAACTTTCCTTTCTTTTCCTGATATACAGCCTTATGTGTCCATATTTTAATAAATACTTCTTGCAAAACTTCTTCTGCTAATGTTGCGTCCCCTGATAACTTAATGGCAAAGGAATACAGTAGTTTTTCATATTTGTCATAAATTTCTTCTAAAGTACCTTTGTCACCATCTGCTATCAGAGCATAGAGTTCTTTATCAGTCCTGCTCATAGCACACTCCTCACCGGTGGATACTGCTATCTTAGCATATTTCGAGCTGTTTTTTCGCTACGAAAGGTTATGCTGCCTAGCTATCGGACACTAAAGCCATTCGGATCACCTGCGCCTCACTTTTCCATTAGCAAGCCACGAGGAAATACAAGTTAGATCCCCATCCAGTCCAAGCTCTTATACCAGAATATCTCGGGATCCAAACATTCAAGAAATGTCAACCTTGAGGATTAAACTTAGCTTTCCATTTAAATACATATTGATGAAAACACGGTAAACACTACCCATATGCCATATAAGGAGGGATCGGCTATGCCACACTCAAGGAAGTCGGAAGAACCAGAACTTATTGTGTTTAAGGATGAATTTGGACGAGACGTGGAATATCATGTGGACGCCATTATTGAAATGGACCATAAGGAATATGTCCTTTATTCAGGAGGCGGCGACATGCTATTCAGTCGTATTAAACATATCGGCGATGACGTTGAACTGTGTGATATTACTGAAGAAGAAGTTAATGCACTTGCGAAGGCTTATCAAGAAGGGATCGCCATGGAGAACGAATGATGGTGAGTTTAAAACACATGTACCGCAATTTCGTGTTTATAGGTGTTTAATCCGTGGAATTCATTCATTTAATAAGCAGGGACTGGGTTTTACACTAATAGACCTTCCATGTACTGGGGGTCTTTTTTGTTGATGATAAGAACTGAAGGGCTTTTATCTTCTGCCCTATCCCCTATTATTCAAAAATATCAGAGAATTTATCAAAAATACTTTGAACTTTCCGTACATTGTATGTTAGAATTCCTTACATAGGATAGTAAAAGTTATCTTTCCCCTCCAGGATAGGGTGAAGATCTTATATCAAACTTAAAAAGTGAGGTATCGGAATGACGTACACGAAAGAGACAATTAAACAGGAAATCAAGGAACAAGGAGTCGAATTTTTACGGTTAGAGTTCACAGATATGCTCGGCGATACGAAGAATGTGGAACTCCCAGCCGCAGAAATCGATTCCGTACTCGAGGAAGAGGCGATGTTTGACAGTTCCTCGATCACTGGATTTTCTGATATTCAAGAGAGTGATATGTACTTAGTCCCTGACTTGGATACGTTCAAGGTGTTACCAATCAGTGTAACCGATGACCATATCGCACGTTTTATTTGCGACATCTATAAACCAGATGGCACCCCGTTCGAAGGTGATCCGCGTTATATTCTGAAAAGAGCTATGAAAGAAGCCGAAGAAATGGGTTATACAGTCAATGTAGGACCTGAACCAGAATTCTTCCTCTTCAAATTGAATGACGAAGGCTACCCAGTACGCAAGATGAATGACCGCGGCGGTTACTTCGACGCGTCTCCAATTGATAAAGGCGATAAAGTGCGCCGGGATATCGTGAGAACCTTGAAGGATTATGGATTTGAGATGGAAGCCTCTCACCACGAAGTTGCTCAAGGGCAGCATGAGATTAACTTCCGATTTGATAATATGCTGAAAACCGCTGATAATATCCAGACTTTCAAAGGTGTCGTTAAAGATATCGCGACGAATCATGATTACCATGCTACATTCATGCCGAAACCAATTGCTGGCGAAAATGGTTCCGGGATGCACTGTCACTTATCCTTATTCACAGATAATGGCAGCGCATTCTATGACGAAAACGGCAAAGATGAACTCTCGAGTACAATGAAGCATTTCATTGCCGGGATTCTTCATCACGCAAGCGGCATCACCGCTATCACGAACCCTTGCGTCAACTCATTTAAACGCCTTGTACCAGGGTACGAAGCTCCAGTCAGTGTGGCTTGGTCCCACTCTAACCGAAGCTGTATGATCCGCGTGCCAACTACCCGCGGCAATGGTACACGCTTCGAAGTACGTAACCCTGACCCGACCGCCAATCCTTACTTGGCACTAGCCGTATTGATACAGGCAGGTCTTGAAGGTATCCGCAACAAGTTAGCACCAGGTGAGCCGGAAGGCCGTAACCTTTATGAAGTTACTGACGACAGCGTTCCAACGCTCCCTACTAACTTAAAAGAAGCGATCAAAGCCTTGAAGAAGGATGAGGTATTGATTAAAGCTCTTGGCAATCATACGTCCAAAGTCTATATTGAAGAAAAAGAACAAGAATGGACGAATTATTCCTTGCAAGTTACCCAATGGGAAGTCGAGGAATACATGAACAAATAAAAGCGCGATTGACCTGCTCCTACTGAAAGGAGCAGGTCTTTTTATGTTTCATCTCCTAGCGCATGATGATAGCATAAAAGCATGACTGACAAAGGAGTATGCTGTATGAATAAACAACTCGACCATATTGGTGTCGCGGTTCGTCAGATTGAAGAGAGTATCGCATTTTATCAAAATGTGTTAGGCGCAACTTTAATCGATCGCTACATCAGTGAAGCAACCGGCGTTGAAAGCGAGATTGCCATCATGGATATCAATGGCGCCCGAACAGAACTACTTGCACCGACCAATAACACCACCTCACCGATTGCGCGCTTTATTAAACAAAAAGGTAAAGGCGTCCATCATATCGCCTATCGCGTTGAGAATTTGGATGATGCCCTGGAGGAATTGAAGCAGCAGCATATTCGGGTGCTCCATAATTCGCTCCGCACCAATAAACACGGACGGCGATTGATTTATTTGAACCCGGCTGATACAGAAGGCACCATTATAGAGTTTTGCGACTACCCCCATGCGTGAAGCGTGCGGGGATTTTTATTTGTTTTCAACTTCCTGCGATTTGTAAGCAACTTTTATCGTTTTCTTGTCAACTTTGGGCGAATTCGGGGCAAAACAGCACGCATTGCAAACGACATCATGCTGTTTCCAAGCAACTGAGCAAAAATAGGCCCCGGTTCCAGTATGATAAGCTGAATCCGGGGCTCTCGCGAATCAGCGCAGCGTCAAACTGCTGAGCTGCCCATATTAAATTTCACATGCATACGTTTCAATTGTTCCTCGCAAACGCTGAGCTTCCTTGTACGTACAGCGATTGTGAACAACTTCAAGACCGGCTTCACTAGCAATTTGAGCGGCTTCAGGCGCAATCACGCCTTCTTGCAGCCAAAATACTTTCGGCTTAATCGTGGCGGCTTCCTTCGCAATTTCAATAGCAGCTTCCGGGCTCCGGAAAACTTGCACGATATCAACGTCAAACGGAATCGAACTCAAATCAGGATAGGCTTGTTCCCCAAGCACTTCGTCCTCTCTCGGATTGACCGGTATAATCTGATAGCCTAACCGCTGCATTTTCCGTGCCAAGCGATGGCTCGGCCGTGACGGTTTTCTACTCAAACCGACTACAGCAAGTCGTTTTTGCCGCGTTTCTCCTTCAGGCTCTGATTTGACATTCGGGGACTGCAGCGCCCATTTAATAATGCCTTCATCATTTTCCGTGATGGATTGACGGCCTTCATTGTTGCCGGTTGCAATACCGATGGCCCGGTCTAAATCGTTAATCAAGTCCTTGGTCGATTCAATCCCTACCGACAAGCGAATCAGCTCTTCCGTTACGCCACTTGCTTGCAATTCTTCCGTGCTCAACTGCTGATGCGTGGTGGAAGCGGGGTGAATGATCAAAGACTTCGCATCCCCGACGTTTGCAACGTGCGACCAGAGCGCAATGTTATCAATGACCGCTTTGCCATTGTCACGCCCGCCTTGGATGCCAAAGGTCACTAATGATCCGTAACCTCCATCCAAATATTTTTGTGCAAGGTCGTGAGCAGGATGATCTTTCAAGCCCGGATACGTCACCCATTCTACAGCGGGATGGCCCTGCAGATACTCGGCAATTTCAAGGGCATTGTCATTGTGACGCTCCACGCGCACGTGAAGTGTTTCTAAGCCTTGAATCAATAGAAACGCATTTTGCGGACTCAAACTAGCCCCAAAATCGCGCAACAATTGAACACGGAGTTTCGTGCTGAAGGCGAGTGTTCCGAAATCCGATGCATAGACAATGCCATTATAGCTGGGATCAGGTTCCGTAAAAGCCGGAAACTTGCCGTTGGTCCAGTCAAAACGACCGCCATCGACGACGACGCCTCCCACAGTTGTGCCGTGACCTCCGATCCATTTCGTTGCGGAGTGGATGACAATGTCCGCCCCCCACTCAATCGGCTTACATACATGAGGTGTCGCGAACGTGTTATCAATCAACAGAGGCAGGTCGTGGTCATGGGCAATGGCTGCGACTGCTTCAATATCAAGCACGTTGAGGCTCGGGTTACCAATTGTTTCACCGAACACCGCTCTCGTTTTGTCATTGATCGCCGCTCTGAAATTCTCAGGATCACCCGGATCCACAAACTTCACATTAATCCCATAGCGAGGCAACGTGACCGCAAACAAATTGTACGTCCCTCCGTATAGATTCGAAGCGGCTACAACTTCATCACCCGCGCTGGCAATATTCAAAATAGACAAGGCGATAGCCGACATTCCTGAAGCTGTTGCTACAGAAGCCACCCCATTTTCCAGAAGCGCCATACGTTTTTCAAATACCTCTACCGTCGGGTTACCGATACGTGAATAGATGTTACCGGGTTCATCCAATGCGAACAGGCTTTGGGCATGCTCGGTATCATGGAAAACATAGGATGTCGTTTGATAGATGGGAACCGCACGCGACCCCGTCGTAGGGTCAGGCGCCTGCCCGCCGTGAAGTGAAACAGTTTCTAAGTCATAGCTTTCAAAAGACATGATCTCGTCCTCCTCTAAATATTAAAACCCCTCTTCCATATAAGAAGAGGGGTGAATGTCATCATTCCTCCTCTTATCTGCCGGATATCTCAATCCGTAGGACGTAGCACCTTTTCAGGCACACAATCACCTGAAGGTTGCCGGGCTTCGCAGGGCCTAATCCCTCTGCCGCTCATGATAAGAGTCTCGATTAAATTTTATTCATGTAAAGCATTATAAGATAAAAGGACGCATACAGTCAAGAATTTTTAGAATATTAGTTTATTTGACCTCTGCTGCGGTAAGCGCATGTTGGAGTTCGGCTTTAATATCTTTTACGTCTTCAATTCCCACTGACAGCCGGACAATCTGTTCATCTATCCCAACAGCCTCTAACTGCTCATCGGTTAACGAACGGTGCGACGTCTTAATGGGATACGAAACAGTGGTTTCAACGCCTGCAAGCGTCGGGGTGATTTTGATCCATCCGAGCGACTCGAAGAAACGTTCTACCGAAATATCTTCACCCAATTCTAGCGTGATGATTGCGCCATTACCTTTTTCCGACACGTAAGCGGGGTAATGGACATCTTCCACGAGAACCTCCTCACGCAGAAAATCCGCCACAACTTGAGCGTTAGAGGATTGTTTGCTCATTCTCAGAGACAGTGTCTTCAGACCTCTTTGGGTCAGCCACGCTTCATGAGGACTTAAATTAGTTCCTAAAGCGACGACTTTTTGTTCAGCTTCAGCTACCAACTGTTCTCGTCCGACCACCACCCCGGCTGTTATGTCGCTATGACCACCCAAATACTTGGTTGCGCTATGGGCAATCAAGTCAACTCCGAGCTCAAATGGATTCAAAAGATACGGCGTTGCAAATGTGTTATCCAGCATGGTATAGAGTTGATAGCGATCAGCTAAGGCGACCAGTTCATACACATTTTCCACCCGTAAAAATGGATTGGTGAGCGTCTCGCTATATAACAATCGTGTGTTCGTTTGAATAGCCGCTTCAATGCGTTCCAACTCAGAAAAATCCACTAACGTCACCTGGATACCAAATGCGGGTAACTCTTTTGATAATAGGTGATGCGTCCCACCATAGACGTCCCAAGCCGCGACGATATGTTCTCCAGGTTTAACGGCTGCAAGAATACCTGCTAGAATAGCTGACATACCCGAAGATGTCGCGACACCGCGTTCGGCCCCTTCTAATTGCGCAACTGAGGCCGCTAATTCGTCTGTGTTCGGGTTCCCCATACGAGAATAAAGATAATCAGACTCCCCTTCGAAATACTTCTCAAGCTCGTCAAGGTTAGCAAAACTGAATGCAGAAGTTTGATAGATGGGCGTCGTCTTACTTTTTACGACACTTCGTTGATTCAACGTACTATGTACAACTTTGGTATCAAATGAATGGCTCATCATGATCCTCCCTTCACGTAGCGAACCCTGGCTTTGTTCGTCTATTAAAAAATCCTCTTTTTCAACAAGAGGATCTACTGCAGCGAACACGTTCGCATACCTTATAAAGCATGTTAGACTACTATGATTATAGAGGCGGGTGTATCCACTTGTCAAAAACGGCAGCCCTACATCCGGGCGACATATTCCAACAAAGCCTGCACAATAAAAGGAAGATAATCCGGGTGATGAGGGCAAATATTTTTCTGATTCAACTGATAGGAGCGCTCAGTCATAATTGAATATGCCGTTACCATTGATTCTTTTTTAGATAAATAAGCAAGTAAATGTTCAGCATCCACTTTGACGACATCCTGAACCTCGTCCCCCGGTCTGAAGGCCTGTTCATCAATCACTTCAAATAAAAACACATGACAAATCTCCCTGTCGAGGAGGCCGGGTGCTGTTAATTCTTCTTTTATGAAACCTTGATACACTAATTCATGCTCTAAAACAATGAGACCTAATTCTTCGTTAACCTCACGCAAACCCCCGTCAAGCACATGTTCGTCAGCTTCGATATGACCCGCTGCTGTAATATCAAACATGCTAGGGAAATCTTTTTTATCATCGGAGCGTTTCTGGAAATAAAGGTAGGACTTCTCCCCTTCCACTTTATATCCCCAGCCGTGAAACGTTTCATGCCAATCGCCTTCTTCATGCACTTTGTTTCGCGCTTTCTCTCCTACCGGTTTCATGTCTGCGTCAAAAATGGTTAATACTTCTTCCATAGGCCCTCCTTACCCTTCCTTGGACGGCCTGTGCAAGGAAGAAGTTATGTCTTAGCATGCATTATACCATGGCTTTCATTTTTATATAACATCTAACACATATTCTTCTACTTCATGATCGGGCAGCGGCTTACTGAAATAAAATCCCTGAAACTCTGTACACTTACGATGCCTTAAATATTCAATATGCTCATGGGTCTCGACCCCTTCGGCAATGATGCGCAATCCTAAACTTTTTGCCATCGCAATGATGGCATTGACAATCGCAGCATCGTTGGAAGCTTCACCTATTTTTGATACAAATGAGCGATCGATTTTGATGGCATCGACCGGCAGGCGGCTCAAGTAATTCAACGATGAAAAACCGACGCCGAAATCATCTAAGTGAATTTCGATGCCTTTTTGACGCAACGTGTCCAGCACCTCAATGCTTTGCTCAAAATCATGAAGAACCATCGTCTCGGTTATCTCAATGATTAGATTTTGGGGTGAAAGATTCGCTGCTTTTAGGGAATTCAATGTCTTTTCAATCAAATGCCGATCGTTGAACTGCTGAGCCGACAAGTTCACAGAAACCTTCAAATCAGGACGTCCATAGCCCCTCTTCCACTTTGTAATTTGTCTGCAGGCCTCTTCAGTCACCCACTCCCCAATTTGAGTAATCAACCCGCTTTCCTCCGCCAATTCGATAAAATGATGCGGAGACATCAAGCCGATGTTGGGCTGCTGCCAGCGAATCAATGCTTCAAAGCCGAGAATTTCACCTGACTCTACATCCACTTGAGGCTGGTAGTGCAACACAAACTCATCATTATCTAACGCATGGTATAAAGCTTGCTTTCGCTGCATTTC
Source organism: Thalassobacillus sp. CUG 92003 (assembly GCF_013618635.1). Classification (GTDB taxonomy): domain Bacteria; phylum Bacillota; class Bacilli; order Bacillales; family Halobacillaceae; genus CUG-92003. The sequence continues at coordinate 142,239 of NZ_JABLSJ010000010.1, forward strand.
TTGATGCAGTTCCTCACTCATATTACGATTATAGAATTCGTATGTATTCTTGCCCCTCTCTTTAGCCCGGTACATGGCAGCATCCGCGTAACGCAGCAGAAGATCCCCCGTCACGGCGTCATCGGGACAAAGGGCGAGCCCTAAACTGGCGGTATGATAATATTCTTTATATTCTACGAAAAAAGGCTGCTTCATCGATTCTAAAATTTGTTCAGCATTTTCTGCTAAATCCTCTGCCCCGGTTATGTGAGGAACCAGCACAAGGAATTCGTCGCTGCTAACCCGTGATAGTATCGCATCCGTGTCTGCAAAAATCCGCTGCAAATGCATGGCAAACTGTTGAAGCAGCTCGTCCCCCCGGTCATGCCCCAGCGTATCATTCACCATTTTAAAATTATCCAAGTCGATGAACATTAATCCGAATCGGCGTGTACGGCCGTGATGATGGGCCACTTCCTGTTTCAACAGCTCAATGAAATGATCCCGGGCAAACAAGCCGGTCAATGCATCGTACTTGGAAAGTGCATGCAGCTCTTGTTCGACCTGCTGCACATAAAGGTCGCTGACCACACGTCCCGCCACCATTTGGAAAACCAATCGCATGAAGTCCACTTCTTGCAGAGGTTTATGATCAAATACTGATATGAACCCGACCGTTCCACCTTCCTGGCTGATCAACGGCGTTCCAATATAAGACTCATACTTGCTTTCAACTTGGGGAAAATGCGATCCCAGCCCTTGATTGATCGTGAGCGAAGACCCCTGCGCTGGTGTACGGCAAGGCTTTCCCTTTAACGGATAAGAAAAATGACCGTCCACTTTCCCGCTCTGGCACATCGCCATGATGTCAGCCACCTCAGGTGCGGTATCGCTCATTTTCCCGATCAGAACCGTTTCCACGCTGAACTGCTCAGCTAAATAACGCGTCAGAAACTGCAGAAACGATTCCCCAGATTCACTTTTCCGCTCCCGCTCCAAATCAATAATCATGTCTCTTATGCGACGTAATTTTATCTCTGTCTGTCTCTCCTGTTTCTCAAAACCGGTAAAACCAATCACAGAATCATGAGCATCAAAGACAGACGCCACCTGATCATGGTCATCTGGAGCACAGCCACCTGACTTAGCCCTCTCTATTTTACGACTTAAGTTTTTTACATCATCGGAACCGACATAAGAACCCAATTCAGCTAACGTTATCGAAGCCTCCATCAGACCTGTCTGTTCACGAAACGATTTATTCAAACTGACCATTTGGCTTTCCAAATCGAAAAACCATACAGGCAAAGCAAGTTGTTTAAGGATATTCCACGGATGCTTATGATCCAATATTCTCACCTACTCCATCCCACTTAAGATGTTCACTCTACTCACTATATCGGAATAACCAGCTATAATTGGAGTATATTTGAAAATTTGTATAAATAATTGAGTTGACCCCTTGTTTACCAGCAGCTTAAACAGGAAAAATACATGAATGAACGCCTCCCTCTAGCAGACACTAATCAAAACAACAGAAGAAGGTGATCGAATGTCCCATCAAAACCGAAAGAGAGGCAGAGTCCAAACAAGTAACCAAATGGCAAAAGTCTTTAGCCAAAGCATGAACTTCACCCGCCAATATGTACAATCTAAAGTGGACAAAGCGCAAAGCGAAGGAGCCAGCCTCGCGCAACATTATAATTCCCATCGTGAAAGTTAACCCCCTTGCCGTGCTGTCGGCAAAGGGGCATTTTTTTCTTCTATAAGTAAAAAAAGAATTAGTGCAGGGCCTTGCTTGGGCGATTCTCACCTCTACTTGGGCGATTATGCTCCTTCCTTGGGCGATTCTACACCAACTTGGGCGTTCGCACGTTCACTTAGACCGCCAGCATTCTTATGAAGGTTAATTATTGTATCTTTGTTCAAAGAAATCATCTTCCAGTTGATAGTCCCCGTTATCAGGATCAAATATGTAGGTGCGATACTCTTCTTCTGCTTTCCCTGCAATAATATAATAGGTGTCTTCTCCTCTGATATTCACTGTGTCATCCTCTTCTTGCTGAAATGATGCAGGCTTAAGATTTTCTTCTGTTGTAACGATTTCTTCTGCTTCCAGAAATGTATAGTCAGGGAGCTCGACCCAATACAAATAGGGAGCGCTCAGCAAAAAGATGAAACTCATAATTAACATGACATTTTCGCTTTCCTCTATTTTCAAATTGAGTTTCCCGGCTACGCCAAAGCAGGACCCGACGATAATTCCGAGCAGAGCCCCGTAATACGAAATCATATCGGAAAAATACTTGTAAGGAAAAACGAGTAATACAAACAGCACGAGCTCAACGACAGCAATAACAATAATCAAAATAAAGAGTTTTCTCTTCTCCTCCATCATATCCCCCTGCGCTTTCCAGTAAATATGGTAACTATTATAAAAACAATCGACAAATTTTACAATAGTATCCAGATTCCCTAACAAAAAAGAGCCACCCTGCTTCGTTAAGAAGCGGGTAGCTGCTTGATATTATAACGTGGATGCAAATTGCTTGATAGCACTATTGAATGTGTGCCAGTGAGTGGCAGGTAGCTGGTGAAAGCTGTCGTCGATCACAACCATGCGCGCATTCTCACAGACGCGAAAATAACGGGCATGTGCGTTGATCCAATTTGAACGCCCCCCATATAGGAGCAGGATCGGCATGGTCAATTCAGTTAACCGGTCCGTGCAATCGTGGTGCAAACATTCCTTATAAAAGTGATACCAGACGTCTGGATCAGCTTTAAGTATATGATGGCGCACATTGTCCCGAACCAATTGTTCCGAAAAGTGTGAGGTACATAACATTTGAGCTAATAGCTCCGGGCTTTTTTCCAGGCAGTACATACCGAGATGGAATTCTTTCCGAAGTCTCCAGGTGGCGACCTTGGGAAACCCTCCTGATAATACCAGGGCCTTCACTTTTTGAGGATACTGCAAGGCGAACTCCATTACAATCGAACCTCCGCATGAATACCCGCACAGGATGGCATGAGAAATATTCAACGTGGTCAACAGATGATTGATTTCCTGCACGTAGAAGTCAATGCTTGGCTTCTTCTCCCTCACATCTGAATCTCCGTGACCGCTCAAATCAGGCATAATCAAGCGGTAGTCAGACGCTAAAGGATGCTGGTACGTAAATGCTTTTCTCCCCATACCGGGCGGATGAATCCATATCATCGGCCATCCTTGGCCCACATCATCAAAATACAATTGGTTTCCTTGTAAATCCCTAATCGATGGCATCAAATCATCCCTGCTTTGTTAAGTTATGTGAAGTCTTAGCTTAACCTAACAAAGATGGATTATCATGATTATTCCACTCTCGGCCGAGTCGGATCGCATTCGGGATGAGGTTGGTGTGTAGATTGAGCGAGTTTATGAAGGTAGTAGCATTCTTCGCGCAGCATATGATCGGCCATTAAAACGGGAAACATGCCAAGCACTTGCTTGGAGATCCCCATTTCTTTCAACTCCTGCAAAAAGGTGCGAAATAATTTCATTTCGATGGCAGTCTGTTCATTGAACCGCTGGAGTGCGGGGAAGGCAGCAATGTTGGAACGCAGATACCCGGTTAGTTCCACTGCTTTTTGATAAAATTGATCAAAGTCTTTAACAAATCCTGCACTTTGCTGCTTGATAACCGCTTCCACACCATCCATCTGATCATTAATTGCACCCGCATGACCAGAGGCATCCATTAACCAGAGCATATGGTGATGCAATTCATGAAACACAGGTGGTGATTGACCTTTACTGAAGTAGCCAAGAACAAGCAGGTATTCCTCTAATTCGTTGACCATATGATTCAAAAAAGTAGGCGTTAAATGAATAAAGACCTTATCAGTCAGCATCCGCTTTAATAAGCCTAGTTTAAACGTTCTGAATTGTCGCGTCAGTTCACCGGCTTCATGGGTTAAGGATTCCACATTATTGGAATTAAGATCACGTGCCTCTTTAAGTAAACGATCAAATTGAGTGATGAACTGGCTGGTTACTTTTAAGTTCTCTTCTTCATCAGGGTATAGCGCACTATGGATGAACCGGGCATGGTCCCCCATAATTTGAAGCCAAAACTGATGTTCAAAAGCCGCATCCTGCAAATAAGATGGCAAAGAATCGCTCCCTTCTGTTCATTCTCTTTACCACCTTATTCATTCATTCCTTAATTTAGACAGCCATTCACCTTTACAGGATCGATTGAAATTGCACCTTTTCCTTATGCGATAAAAATTCCTGTTTCAACAAAGAGTAGACGATAGTATCGTGGTATCTTTCGCCATCAAAGTCTGTTTTTCGCAATTGGCCGTCCTTATGAAATCCATAGGCTTCGAGTAGTTTTTGTGATGCTTCATTCTCTGCAAAAATGTCGCCAACGATACGGTTCAATGACAAATCCACGAACCCAAATTCCAAAAACCTCGCCATCACTTCTTTCGTCACGCCTTGCTGCTGAAATTCACGGCCGATCACCACACCCATTTCAGCCTTTTTGTGCCACAGATTCAATTTATGGAAGCGAAACACCCCTACGATGCGACCACTGCTTTTTTCGATGATGGTCCAGGGGATTTCTTTATGCTGATGATAATCATATAAACTTTCTCGTATGTCTTTCTTATATTCTTCGATGGATTGCACGGGATGAGGCGTTATATATTTCATGGTCTCGTCATCGTGAAAAAAATAAAATAACTCGGACGCATCCTCGATTTGCAACCCGCGCATCCTATAATGGCTCGTTTCAAGTTCAGGTATATTATCCTGCAGTAAGACAGGCACATTTTGCTGCATGAATGATTCTCCTTCTGTCCTTTGTTTTGTCCTTTACAAAATCGTCGGACATTTTCATTAAATACGATAGGAGCAAGATTGTAAATACTTTTGTTTGGATGATATTCCCTTATTAGAAAACGGTGTCGTTACCCTTCCGCTTGCACAGAAGGTGTCGCATCTTTTGTTAAGGTGAAAAAGATGACGAAACCGATAAATGAGGTGATAAACAAAGTAGCTCCCATAGGGACCGCTGTTGTCTCATCCAATCCAACAAGAGGCGAAACGATGGACCCGAATAATAAAGGAAGCATGCCGAGCACGGCGCTGGCACTTCCGGCACGATGCCCCTGGTGTTCCATCGCGAGTGTAAAGGTGCTGGTTAACACCATACCCATCGAGGTCATGTATATAAAGATTGGGATGACCAGCAGTGGCAGAGGTCCTTCGATGATCGTCATGATCAACAGGAACGAGGTGGCACTGACTGCCGTAATGACAGCCGCTCGCAACAGTTTCCTTTCGTGAATGATTCCTCCTAGACGGCCGATGATGGTACTTCCGGAAATAATCGCCAAGCCGTTAATGCCAAATAACACACTAAAGACCTGGGGGGAGACGTTATAGATCTCCTGATACACAAAGGGCGTACCTGATACGTAAGCAAAGCTGCCTCCGTGAACGAATCCAATCGTCAATGCATAACCAATGAAGGAGCGATCCTTCAGCAAGCTCCCCATGGTGCGAACAGAGTTGCCGAGTGAACTGGGCAAGCGTTTCTCTGGAGCGAGGGTTTCCGTCAATTTCAAGGATATGACCAGCGTTATGATCAGGCCCAGGAGACACAAAAAGTAAAAAATGGTATGCCAGCTTGCAAAAGGCAATAGTAAAATGGCGCCGCCTGTCATAGGGGCGATCATCGGGGCCGTAGCATTAATCACCATTAATAAAGCGAAGAATTTGGTGAGCTCCCTTCCGCTAAACACATCACGCACGACCGCACGGGAAAGCACAACGCCAGCTGAAGCTGTAAATCCTTGTAGAAATCTGGCCAGCACCAACACATAAATATTCGGGGCGAGGGCACAGAAAAGAGACGCCATCGCAAACAAGAAAATGAAAATCAGCAAAGGCTTTTTTCTGCCCTGGGCGTCGCTGATCGGCCCTACCACGATCTGCCCGAACGCAAGTCCGATCAAACACGTCGTTAAACTAAGCTGCACGAGCGTCGCGCTTGTTTCTAAATCCTCAGCAATACCGGGAAAGCTGGGTAAATACATATCTATATTAAGCGGACCTAATACGCCAAGCATGCCGAGAAGAAAAGCTAAGCCTAGACGTTGTTTTCCTGTTGGATTATGTAGCATAAATCTCAGACACCTTTCTCTTATGACGTTCAACTTCTAAACTATGATTTTATCTGTTTTCTCACCATAATGCCATCTTTAAAACTGATGTCAGAGGTGAACCTACCAATCTCCATTAAAATACCCGCATCAGCTTACGCGCTGATGCGGGAGATGTGAGATGTTCTATTAGGATGGAAATCCGAGAATGGATTTTTTCTCTAGATACTCATCAATACCATAATCGCCCCATTCTCTTCCGATGCCGGATTGTTTAAAGCCGCCAAATGGTGCAGCAAAGTCCATTTCTGCATCATTCACTTTGACGCGGCCGGCGCGAATACGTGTGGCTACCTTGCGGAGGGTATCCGGGTCTTTGCCATAGACATAACCGGCTAAGCCGTATTCGGTGTCATTCGCAATGTCAATCGCTTCATCAATGGTGTCATACGTTAGAATCGACATGACAGGACCAAAAATTTCATCTCGTGCGATCGTCATATCATTTTTTACATCAGTAAAGATGGTAGGCTTTACGAAATAGCCATTCTCAATTCCCTCTGGCTTTCCTAATCCGCCGGCTAGCAGGGTAGCTTCTTCCATGCCCTTTTCAATGTACGACTGCACGCGGTCGTACTGTTTTTCAGCGACGAGCGGTCCTACGTAGTTATCCTTCTGTGGATCTCCTACCGGAAACTCTGGCAGAACGTTTTTCACCGCTTCTTCAAACTCCGCTTTCATGGACGATGGGATGAGCATGCGGGTTGCAGCTGAACAAACTTGCCCTGAATTCAAAGCAATATGCTTTACGGCCGCCTTTGCAGCTTCATCTACATCAGCATCTTCTAAGACGACAAGCGGCGATTTCCCGCCAAGCTCAAGCGCGACGTTTTTGATTGTTTCGGACGCGTTTTTCATCACTTTTCCACCGACAGCTGCTGACCCTGTAAACGAAACAAAGTCAATGTCTGGATGGGAGCTAACGCCGTTCCCGATCGTTTCCCCTGTTCCATTAACAAGGTTGAAGACGCCTTTTGGCACGCCTACTTTGTCAAAAATCTCAGCGAGGATGATGGCTGCAAAAGGAGTCAGTTCGGCAGGTTTTAAAACGACCGGGCTGCCTGCAGCAAACGCGCTGGCAATTTTAGTGGACGTCTGGTTAGTTGGGAAGTTCCACGGTGTGATGAGACCGCTGACCCCCACGGATTCCTTTACCACGGTATGATCACCGCGATCGTCCATAAATGAGAAGTCTTTCAGCGACTCTGCCGCTTGAGCGAAATGGTTGTAACCCATGTTATAGTGTACTTTCTCAGAGATGGATAAAGGTGCACCCAATTCTTCGGTCATGACCTCAATCAGTTCATCTTTACGGTTAGCGTATTCTGCTGCAATGTTTTCCAGCATTTCGATTCTCTCTTCTTTAGAGGTCTGAGAGAATGATGGATACGCCGCACGCGCTGCTTTAACTGCTTTATCCAAGTCTTCCTTCGTACCTAAGCTGATTCTCCCCATGACTTGTTCTGTTGCGGGGTTGATCACGTCATATACATCAGATCCGGTCGATTCAACCCATTCTCCGTTTATGAAATGGTTTAATTGTTCACGCATATTATTTATTCTCCTTTTTAAACGAGTATTTTAAAAAAAGACGCAACTATCGTTTCTTTATATTTACTTGTCTAAGACATGTAACCTGAATCGGTGAGATTAAAACATTTCGATACGCTAAATATTTGCTTATTCTGTTTTATAGTGGTGGTAAGCGATAGTTTTCGGCGGGAATTGCGAAGATCATATAGATTTGAAATAATTGTAATTATCTTAGGCAGGGGGAGTTAATGACAAACATAATAAGAAACAAATGACCTCACTCAAAATGGCTGCATACTGGTTTTCGCTCCCGAGGACCTTGCGAAGAAGTCTATTTTGGTTGATTATGTTCATCATTTTGATATGGAGTTGGAAAGAACTATTTTAAATTTTTTCTGAGGAATTGCTAAAAAACGAGACAAAAAAGGAGCTGCTTAAATGCCACATTCATCATATACAGACGATGCTTTATTTTTGCAACTGCTACAAGACGGAAACGAGCCCTTCTCTGGATGGGGACTTCTCCTATTTAACCGAAACAGGACGGCTGCAAACCGAATTATTAAACTGGTCTTATGGCAGCGAAGTCATTAAATTATTGGGAATCAGTGATTCCTTGCTAGATATGGGAACAGGCGGAGGGGAATTTCTAGATCAGGTACGGCCTCTACCTTCTTTGACAATGGCCACAGAAGGGTATGAACCCAATCTTCCTGCCGCCAGAGATTGTCTTGAGCCAAAGGGGGTATCAGTCGTGGAAGTCCAGGAGGATGATCAGCTTCCTATCGAAGATGAACGATTCAATTTAATCATAAACCGACATGAATCCTATGATCCGAAAGAAGTAGATAGAGTGCTGCGACCGGGAGGGTATTTTTTAACACAGCAGGTTGGAGGGTCCAATGACCAGGAGCTGAATGAAGCATTGAGTGCTCCGTTGAATGACGACTACCGTCATTGGAATTTAGAGTATGCTGTTAACGAATTACAAACATCAGGTTTTATATTCTAAAGGCTTGTGAAGCATCCCCTACGCAACGATTTTATGACGTGGGTGCCATTGTTTATTTTTTGAAAGCCATTCCGTGGCAAGTGCCTGACTTTCAGGTTGAGCTCTACAAGGACACGCTCTGTAGCATCCATAAAACCATTCAAGCAAAAGGGTATTTCGATGTAAAACAACATCGCTTTTTGATCGTATCTAAAAAATCAGCGTGACTGCCATGGGGCGTTCTTCTTTAATTAAATCACTGTCACGTGTGAACTCCGGGGCAATCTCATGACCTTGCTCGTTGTAGTACGTTTTCTCCATTTCCAAGTCTTCTTCCATTTCACTCGGAAGAGGTTTGTATGTGATGAAGAAAGGAGCATCAGGGATCAGCATCCTCATGTGCACATTCGCTTCCTCATTTACGCCTTTCATGTAAGCCATTTGTTGGTTCGGATTTTTGCCCGCTACTACCATGAATTTACCATTCGTCGTCTTGACTTCCTTGCATGTTATGACAGAAGACCCGAAACCGGCCTGGGTAAATTTATATTCACCCAAGACGCCTTGTTCTAAAATGATAAAACCTGCGCTCTCATCTTTTAACTCTACTACACTAACAAACGTTTTGCTGTCTTCGATCTGTACCGTTTGATGAACTTTTTCTACTGAAATATCGTTATAATGCCCTTGTTTTAACCACCGGGCCACCTCTTGCTGATAACTTTCAGCGTTAAGCTCAACATCATAGTAATAATTCTCATATATAAAAAAGACAGCTAATGTAATCAATGACACCGTTATGAACCCATAAGTGTATTTAAGCATATGTACACGCCCCCGTTTTGACTTACGAGTGCAAGCTGAATCAAACATTCAGAGAAACTTCATCAGCCTGATCGTTTCAGATGATGATTAAGCTGATTTCTCGCTCGTTTCAGCCTTGTTTTGACCGTATTCTCATTTGCATTCAAGCACTCGGCAAGCTGTCGAATTGAGTAATGTTGGAAATAGTACAGGTTGACCGTATCTCGATACGAGGCATTCAGCCCCTCCACAGCCTTCCGCAATTGATGATTTCTTTCTTGTGTTTCCAAAAATGTTAAGGGGTGCTCTTTCTCCTTCACCCAGACAGCCAAATAAGCATCATCCCATAAGGTCACCTTGCGTTTTGTATAGCTTCGAAGGTAATCCTTGCATTGATTCAGCATGATTTTATAAACCCACGTCCTCAAGCAAGCACTTTCGCAAAACGTATCAAACTTTTCGTACACTTTAATCAGCGTTTCTTGCACCATATCCTCAGCAATCATCTTATCCTTGACCATACCTCTTGCTGTTCGCAATAGTTCCGCTCCATAGTGTTCCATGATTTCCTGGACAGCATTTTCTCTTGTAATTTGGACCATGCTTACCACTCCATTCAATTTCCCTTCACTCAACACGTTCTAAAAAGCGTCTCTGGTTCTTTTATCACTGCTTATTTCATCCTACTACAATATGAAAAATTACAAATCACATAAACGTACCAAAAATATTGGCTGTTCAGGAAACGAATTTGCCTAATATGAATTTCATTGAACGTTTTTCAAAAAAATTAACTGTAACCTATTCTTAAATAAAACTATTTACCTAGAAACCGGGTTGTGATATAGATAGTATAAGGGACTTTTAAACATGGAGAAGGTTAAAAAGGGGTCTGAGCATGCATATAGGGCGAAGAATACATGTGTTACGAAAACAAAACGGGATGACCTTACAGGAGCTAGCAAGCGATGACTTTTCTTCTGCACACATCAGTAAAGTGGAGAATGGAAAAACGAGTCCAGGTGAAGGGTTTTTACGAAGAATAGCTCAACATTTTCAACTCCCAGCAGATTATTTTATTAATCATCTACTCAGGGATATTGAAGTCGAGCACGTACTGAGTCAGCTCCAATATGCGGCCATTAACGATATGGAGAAAGCCGATGAATTCATTGATATGATCGATGAAGCTTACTATACATATATGAGTCCTGTGGTGTCAGAACTCTCTTTTTTGTTATTAAAAAGTGCGGTCCTCTATAAAAGGGAGGAGACAGAGAAAGCCGATGAAATTTGGGAGACGTGCCTGTGGCCCTATCTGGAAGGGCAAAACATAGACGCTCTGCCTTCTCAGGTGCAAAAAGCCTACTTCTATTCATCCGGCACAAAAAAATTCGAGCATCAAGAATATAAACAATCGACAGAGGAATTTGAGCGCTATTTTGAACTTGAAGCATCCATCAACATAAAAGCGTCTTTATTATATAACATGGCGCTTTGCAACTTTCATTTAGCCGATTTTGAAGCGGCACTCGAGAAGGCAGAGCAGTCCCTGTTGTTCCATCAGAGTGTCGACAATCATGAAGATGTCTGTTTAACGTATAACGTCATTGCTGTTATTCATAAACAGCGGAAAGATCTCACACGGACCCTTGAAGTTTTGACCAACGGAGAAGAATTAGCTGCTGCAGAAGGTTTCGATTTGTTACTTTCGCGGATCTACCACAATAAAGCACTGGTGTTAAGAGATATGGGCGATCAGGATCAGGCAATCTACTACTTCAATGTCGCCATTCGCTTAAAAAAGGCTAATGGCAACCAGAACGTGATGGTGACGTTCCAACCCTTTTGTCGTTTTTATATTGAATTGGGGCAATTGGAGAATGCGCGCGTCCTGTTTGAAGAAGCGCGAGAGTATGTTGAAACAGATGAAGAGAAACACTTATTATTAGAGGCTTTCCTGGATTATTATCACCTCACTGGGCAGGAAGAAATCTATTTTAACAGTCTCAAAACATGCATTACTCATTTTAGAAAAATGAATACGACTGAAAAATTGGAAAGTCTCTATCATAAATTAGGGGATTATTATTACATTCGCGGCAAATATAAATATGCGGCTGACAGCTATATCGAGGAAGTCCGCTGCTTAAAAGCTTAGCTGCTGCGTGATTTATGACACATAACCTTTCATACGCATGACTTTTCCATCAAATTCCGGGTACATGTCGACCAACCCACTTTTCTTATAAAAACGGCGCGCACGTTCATTGCTTGGCGCCACGCGTAGATGATATTCCTTCACCCCACATGAATTAAAGAAGGACATGGCATACTCATGCAGAATGTGCCCTGCCCCCTTCCCCCGAGCTGAAGGGATTAAATAATATAAGCTGACATAGCCAATTTGAATACCTTGAAACACTTTAATTTGCAATTCCAGCTGGCCAATCGGCTCGCCTCCCTGCCATACCAATACAAACCCGTTAGGGAAACGTTTCACCTTCTCGCTCATCCATTTTATATAGGCCGCCTCACTTCCGAAGTCATCAGTGTGACCGAAGCTGGCAACAAAAGAATCCTTGCGAAATTGGATGATAAGCTTTCTCTGTCTGGCAGGATCAATCGTATGAAATGAAATCATGAATAATCCCTTCTCTCTATTTTCATCTAAATATTTGCAATGGTAGTTATGAGATAAGCTTCTGTATCAGACGAAAGGTTCCGTGGTGGGCAAAGTAAAGAGGAGAGACTCGCTTTCTGCCAACCGAAGACAATGATTCCCCGTGAGAAAGCGAGTCGTTACAAGGCAAAAAGGTTAAGCACACGATAAGCTTGTCAAGCGAGATGAGGAATTGCGCTGACATCTTGTAATTCATATTGACCTGATTCTGCTTTGAAAACCGTAATGCTCGAACCTGCTATATCAGGCGTGTCCCACATTTCTTTCAATGGCCGGCCTTTGATAAAATTAATCAGGCTTCGAATGGCCACTTGATGCGTCACCACCAGAACGTTTCCGCTTAATTGATCCGTTTCAATCCGTTCAATAGCCTTGCCTACACGCTCTTTCAAGTTATGCAGGCTCTCCCCGCCCTCTGGCTGGTACTCTTCCGGCTGGTTACGGTAGAGATGCAGCAATTCACGATCTGTTTTTTCAATTTCATTGTACGTCATCCCAGCCCATTTTTGGTGATTAATTTCTCGTAAGTCTTCTTCATAATGAACAGGGATGCGACGTGAACCTCTTATATAATCAGCCGTTTCCACAGTGCGTGTACTCGGACTTGCATATAAAGCTTGAAATGGAGTCTCACTTAAATACTCACTTAATTTCTGGCACTCATAACGCCCATGTTTAGTCAATGGAGAATCTTCCTCGCCTTGTATGCGGCCTTGTTTGTTCCATGAGGTTTCTCCATGTTTGATGATATAAAGTGTAATCATATCCATCCCCCTTCCCATATTCAACACATGTGTTTGAATATAATTTCCATTATAGGACCGCAGGGAATGAATAAAAAAATAAATGCTCAAAACTATACCGTATATACAAAATGCACTCATATACAGAATAAGGTTCCACTCACAACTATCGCGGGCTTTAGGTCTCTCTGTATAACGGTTTGCCAAATAAAAGTCTATTTTAATGAAAAGTTCAGCGTGTTAATTGAATATTGTGTTTGCTTACCACATCTTTAAAAGCAGGTCTTTCATTTCCATCACGTCCGATCACATGGGTGGCAGTTACTAAGGAATTTAAAACAGCTTCTTCAGTTGCCTCACTGACAGCACGAAATGCTATATCTATATCTTCTTCATGTATCATAGGGAGGGAAATACAAGCCGAAGGTTGTTCATGAGGCACTTTAGTAGCAGTTGAGAAACCAATGACAACCTCACCACTTCCCGTTGTAATCATCGAGCCCGTACGAGCCAATCCTGTTAAAGTTCTTTTTAAAATTCGATTTAACTGCCTTTCAGAAACAGGGAGGTCCGTTCCCACAACGATCATAATTGAACCTTTGTCCTGTTCTTTACGAGATTGCAGTATAGCAGCTTTTAATTCCTCTCCCACAGCTTTTCCATTCACTTTCAAATCACTTAATATCCCAAAATTAGATAATACTAACACACCTATTGTATAATCTCCATGCTCCATTCTCATCCTTCTCGAGGCAGTTCCAATACCGCCCTTCAATGAATAGCAAAGCATACCTCTCCCTGCTCCGACACTTCCTTCTTCAACGACTGTTGTGGCATTTTGTAATGCTTGAAAGACATGGTTTTTCGTAATAGCTCTAGCCCGCACGTCGTTTAACAACATATCATTACATTCACCTATAATTGGATTTACTGTTCCTGTCGTTCTACCAATCTCAGGATTATGTTCTAGCATATATTCAATTAAAGCATCCGAAGCTGTTCCAATACTTAAGGTATTTGTTAAAACGATCGGGGTTTCGAGTGTGCCCAACTCATTGATTTGTACTGTTCCCATTGTCTTGCCAAACCCATTTATGATGTGGCTAGATGCAATTAACTTTTCCTTAAATAGATTCCCTTGATGGGGCAAAATGGCTGTAACACCCGTTTGAATGTCGTTATGACTAAGCGTTACATGACCGACAGTGACACCTGCAACATCTGTAATTGAATTGGATTGACCTGTTTCCAGCTTTCCGATATTCACTCCATAATCTCTCATTCTTTTTTGACTAGACAAAACCTCACCCCCTCGTCCATAAAGTCCAATTACCGTATATCACTACTTATCGACCACTCTATAAGCGAATTCATAAGCCTATTACCCTTTAATGATAAAATCATACCCGCTTAATGGGGATTTGGTTGATAAATGAATCATCACCCCCGTGACGAAAGAAACGAACCCCCACACTAAGGCAAGGTAGTGAACGTAAGGTCCTGGCACGACATAGATAAACAAGCACCCAAGTGCGACGCCTAACATCACGAGTATGAAATACCAATAGTCTAAATGAACCCAGCAAAGAATAAGCAGGTGAGCGGCATTAATGATACAGATGACAGGAAGCAGCATATCTGCATTCAGTTCTTTAATGAGTAACAAAACAGGTAGGCAAACGACGATGACACAAGAAGCAAATGCGACTAATGAAGCATACTGATTCGGTTTCGCAGACATCTTCATCCCTTTGAATAACAGAACGCCAAATACGGGAATGAGCAAGCCGCCCCAAATATAGAACTCTACGACAGTCGTATCGGACAGGAAATAAGTTACTATAAATGCAAGGATCCAAAACCCAGATCCTGCAATCAGCATAAAGCCTCCACCACGGTAGTCTTTAATAAAATCATAGCGATCCTGATTGATTTCAACATCTTTAGGTAAAAATGGTATTCTCACAGTTCTCCTCCTCTCGTTAACTTTAATCATCCTCTTTTTCTAATACCGGAATGACCCTTGCTAGTGAATAAATATTTCGACACTGACTCAAAGCAGCTTTAGTAACAAAAGAAAGTTGAAACATTCGACACATTTCAAGACTTTCATACCTATCAAAATGGTAAAATGACATTAAAATAGGAGGGATAACAATGCCACAAACAAATCAAACTATTGTTCCGCATTTATGGTATGAGAAAGAGGCAATTGAAGCAGCAGAATTTTACACGTCTATTTTTCCAGACTCGACGATCACGAATAAAACAATCCTTCAAGACACACCATCAGGCGATGCCGATTTAGTGTCTTTTGAGTTGTGGGGAGAAAAGTTCATGGCGATCAACGGTGGACCTTTTTTTAAATTTAATCCGTCGGTGTCTTTCATCGTAAATTTTGACCCGTCCCGAATAAACGATGCCAGTGACCAATTAACTCAAGTTTGGAACAAGTTATCCGAAGACGGTACGGTATTAATGCCGCTTGATCAGTATCCGTTCAGTGAAAAGTATGGGTGGCTCCGAGATAAGTATGGTTTGTCCTGGCAGCTCATCCTTACTAACACCCAAGGTGACGAGCGGCCTCCCATCGTACCTTCGTTCATGTTTGTTAATGAGAATTGCGGAAAAGCAAAGGAAGCAGTTAATTATTATTTATCCGTATTTAAAAACTCAAAGGAGGGTCTCATCGCCCATTACCCTAAAGGCATGGAGCCCGACAAAGAAGGAACCGTCATGTTTGCTGATTTCATGCTCGAGAATCAGTGGTTTGCCGCAATGGACAGCGCAAGAGAGCATTCGTTCAATTTCAACGAAGCCATTTCATTCATGGTCAATTGTGATACGCAAGAAGAGATTGATTACTATTGGAGCAAGCTATCTGCCGTTTCTGCATCTGAGCAATGCGGCTGGTTGAAAGATCAGTTTGGAGTATCCTGGCAGATTGTGCCGAGCGACATGGACGAGATGATGCGGAAAGGCACACCGGAACAAATCGCGCGTGTGACACAGGCGACTCTTAAGATGAAGAAGCTTGATCTTGTTGAGTTACAAAAAGCATACAATGGGTAATAGATCCAATTCTCTGTATAGGTGATTTAGCTATCCTAAGGCGAGGCTTGAGTAACTTTGCCTATAAAGTCGATTTCTTACTTACGGGAAATCGACTTTTTTATGTTGAAGTAAAGGAGAAAGGCCCTATTCTCACCTACCCGAATTACTAAATAAGGGGTTTGACCATCGTATAAAAACTGCTCCCAGGAGGATAATCTTCAATTTCCCAACGTGATACCCTTTCACTTCATAATAAGAACGGGCTTGAAATTAAAAAGTGGGTAATAGAGCCTTATACATAACCCTTCTTAACCTATCTATTAAAATCACCTTGATTTTAATAGTGGGTATTTTATAGTCATTACAATACCTATAATTAACTCAAGGAGTGCTAAACCCAATACATATAAACCAATTGAAGGAAGCGATAAAATCCCCAAAACAAAGTGGATGACCATGGAAATATATAGACCTAATGGTTTTTTTGCAATAACACTATATATTGCATAAACTACTCCAGCTAGAATAATTCCTATGACAATCCAAGTTGTCATAAAATCCCCCCTATGTCTAAGCCCCCCCCCGTTAAAACATGAGGCCACTGAAATACTGTCCTGTTTTTTGGTCTGAATAAAAAAAGAGCGATTTT
>NZ_JABLSJ010000011.1 GCF_013618635.1 Thalassobacillus sp. CUG 92003
GACGTTCAATCATCCGAATCCCTCACTTTTATGTATTGGGTTCAGTGTACAAGAACACCGCAAACTTTTCTCGGGTTAGAGAAAAATTCGCGATTTTAGAATAAGAGGGACTTTTTCAGTGGCCTCTTAAAACATCCGTAGTTGCTCCATTAGATATATGCCATCTGAGGAAACCCAATAGTCCATAATTTTTCCGTCCTTCACAAAGAAAATATCCATTCCATTAAAACTCATTTTTTCTCCAATATCTGCCTGAGCTCCCTCAATACCACCTATATAAAAACCTGTAAATATCCAACGTGCTGAAACATATGGTCCATCTACAATAGGCCCTACCTCGATTGCCATGTTTACATGATCAAAAAACTTGCACCCCTCTGCAATGATTCCATTTAAAGCTGCTGGCCCTTTCCTTTCATTCGAAGATTTCCCATCCATCCTTGCCTGATGAACCACACAATCAGAGGATGTTATTTCCTCAAGAACAGAAATATCCTCATTCCAAGCTTTAACCCACATATTATAAATTTGTGCCCCATGAGTAAACGGCAAGTTAATCGCCCTCCAAACTTTGGATGATTTATGTTATATAGTTCAGTTTGACGAGAATCGGTCTTTTTCCTGCTTCTATTACACAAGAATAGTCTTCACTCATGGCGTGATGATTATTTTTCCTATGTTATGTCGATCAGCCATCAATTGAAACCCTGTATTGACTTCAACCATACTTAGTTTGCGGCTAATTTTAGTAGAAAGATCTTCGGTTGATAATAAATCCAGAACCTTTTCAGCGCTCGCTCTGAGTGATGAAGGACATTCATGTTGTCGTTGACCAGAACTATAACCGACGATCGATCTCGATGTAGAATGAAGATCAGTTGATAATAGTCTCCCGGGTTGTCCGGAAGCGTGGCCATACGTAATTAATTTACCGTAAGGGGCTAAACACTTTAAACTCTTTTCAAATACTTGACCACCGACAGAGTCAAAGACAATATCGACGCCGGTGCCGCCGGTCGAATGAACGATCTCTGTCTCAAAGTCTTCACTTCGATACAATATAGCTTTAGTGGCTCCATACTGCTCAATCAACCTTTTTTTCTGTTCGTTCCCTACAGTCCCAAAGATTTTGGCTTGTTTTCTTTTAAGCAGTTGCAGCAATGTTAAACCCACTCCCCCAGCAGCAGCATGAACTAAGACGCGCTCTGATTCTTTCACACCTGCTGCCTTGTGAGCTAATTCGTAAGCAGTCACACCAATACTTAATATGGAGGCAGCGGAATCAAAGGAAACATTTTCAGGAAGACGATAAGTAAGATGGGAATTTACACTTACATACTCTGCCAGGGCTCCTCCATTGGGAAATCCAGCAACTCTGTCCCCTTGTGAAAACCCTTCGACATTCTCTCCTACGTCCATTACAACGCCAGCACAATCAAAGCCCGGTATAAAGACCTCTTCTCTCAAAGCATGATAGTCTCCTTTAATGGCAGACACATCTGCAAAATTCAAACTGGCCGTTACAACTTTAATTAATACTTCTTTTTGCCCTAGAGAAGGGCGCGACACCTCATCTAGACGTACATACTGGTTATTTTTTTTACAGTAATCACTTATGACAGCTTTCATCATCCACCCCCCCTAAACGTAAGGCAAGTTTTCAATGTGGTCATTCAACGTTGCGCAATATTTCGTCTTGTAAGCATTATTGTATCATTTCACGGTCGTAGCGGCTTGAACCAGGGGTGAATAGGACTATATTAGTTTCTGCCTGGATCATAAATCTGGGGTGGCATATAGGAAGCGCAATTTGGCCTAAAACATTTAAGATACAGCATGGTGGAGCACGGATTTGGAACGGTGCGGAGCTGATCTGGAACGAATTGGTTTGAAATCAGCATATAAGCTGTGGTGCTGAGGTGGCCAGGCATGAATTAATATCTTCCAGGCTTGTAACGCTATCGTTTTGGATCGCAATTTATATTTTTTGGCTTGCAAGCATGCTTCATCCAAGTGGAATATCATTTTGTTACTAATATTGAAATTATTAATGAATATCCCTTATCGTAAATACAAGAGCAATAGTGAAAAGATGAAAAACAATAGCGAATGTGGAGATGGAGACAAAGTACGTCTAACAACGGGAGCAGTTTATAATTGAGAAAGAAAGTTATCATATTTATTTCATTGGCTTTATTTATCATCGTATTAGCAGCCTTCACGTTAGCCGGTAAATTCCCCCTTCGTTCAGGGCCAGGCAACCCAACAGCACACGAGATATTAAATAATAATCCAAATGCGGACATTCTCAAATTAGACGGAGTTGTCTATTCCAATGTTTCCGATCGAGACTGGGTTGAACGTCATGACTACAATAAGAATGAGCTTATTGGTGAAGTCAAAAAACAAACAAATAACACGTGGTGGTTTCGGAATTATTATGCTTCAAAACTTCCAAAAGGGACAAAAATTTATTCGACGAATGAGGGAACATACACGAAAGGTGATGCTCCAGCATTCATCATCATCGAATATGATAACGCGTTGCTCATTTATCAATCCTTAGTTGAAGGGTAATTCCTTTTTATGAACCATCAAAAACTGCTGAACAACAAAAAAGGAGGGCGTAAGGTGGACATTCAGAAACAGCGGCAATTATTTGATCGACAGGCAGACAAATACGAAGTGCGCGCTACTAAGCAAGGTCCTGACCATAAATGGCGGAAGCACCTGCTAGCATCAGCAAAAGGAAACGTGTTGGAAGTCTCCGTCGGGGCAGGGACCAACTTTCCGTATTATCCCAAGGATGCAGCGATTACGGCGGTTGATTTCAGCCCCGCTATGCTGGACAAAGCTAAAGAGCGTGCCCACGCGGAGCAAAGGCAGGTCGAGTTCATGTTAGGCAATGTAGAAGCACTGGAACTTCCCGAGCATTCATTCGATACCGTTGTTTCCACTTTGTCCATTTGTGCGTATCCGAATCCCGATGAAGTGCTTCGACGTTTAGCCAAATGGTGCAGAAAAGATGGTCAGATTTTGCTTCTTGAACATGGGTTGAGTTCAAATCGTTTTTTGGCCGCCCTTCAGAACGTTTTCGATCCACTCGTTAAGAGGAGAGTGGGGTGTCATATGAACAGGGATTTTATGGGACTGGTCGATGATGCTCCATTAGTGGTGCAACGGCAGGAAGATGCTGTTTTTGGCGCGGTTCATCTCATCTGGGCTGAACCGAAACGTTAAATTAAGCTACTGCTTATCGTTTACTCGAACCATGTACTCATCATCATGAATCGTGTTTTTCAGCTTTATAGACCATTCGTCTTGGTCAGCCTCATATGAAATGGATCGGACCGTTAAAGTTCCATTTTCGGGACGTTGTTGCGTTAAGGCTTTATTTAAGGCTTCAGCGTCAGATAGTGTTGCACCTTCTAGAATAGAACTCGGTATAACGTCTACTCTTCCAGCAGATGTTTGACCTGGATAGGATTCAGCTATAGGTCCGTCATACCAAACATCTACTTGTTCCCCGATTTTAACATCACCAGGAGCATCCCTAGCCCAGACAGCGTCGTAAAATTCTTTTGTTTCCCCTGTATCTTCAGATTCGGTAGCGACAACCAATATTTCATTATTTTTCTTATCCATAATATAACCTGTGATATCTGGGCTGGTGCATCCAACTAAAATGAGTAGAATGCCAATAGAAAAAACAAACTTCTTAGTCATTCTGTGGCTCCTTTCAATAAACGTTCGAGCTTCCGCTACGTAAAAAAAGACACAAAGCCAACCACAGCCTTGTGTCTTTTCTATTAACTGAACAAAGAACGGATAAAATTAGTTAACGACGTGAAGAAGCTTTCAATTGCTGAAGATACTTTGTTCCAAAAACCCTCGTCACCCACTAAATCCTGGATGGTATTGGTTAAATCGTCCAATTGGTTGCGAACCTGGTCAAAATCGATATTCAAATCTTTCATTTGATTAAACAAGTCCGTCAATCGTTTGCGGTCTTCTTCACTCAACTCAATATTAAGGGCTTGGAGCTGCTCCTGCACAATTTGTTCAACTTCTTCGCGTGTAGCCGGGTCCTGGTCAGCAATCGCTTTTTTAATTTCTGTCATCAGCTCACTGACTTGGTCGCGATCCAATCCTTCTTTCTCAGCCAACGATGTCGATACATTCAACTCTTCATTGGCAACTTCCATACGGCCTTCATCTAGTTTCGCGCCTTTTTGATCGTACGCTTTATATATGCCTGTCAGCGCGGAATGCCCTGATACTTTTACAGACGACGCCACTTTCACATCAGCATCCTCGACGCCTGCAGTCAATAACGCGTTCGCATACATTTCTTTTGTTACGTCGGTAATATTGTCAGGTGATACGATTTCTATATTCAGCCCTTCTCCTTGGTCCTTTTGAATAATCTTTACGGATGAGAACATTCTGGAGTTAGGGTTTCCGCCGATATAGCTCGCTATATCCTGTCCGTCTACTGTAAACACATCCACTTCGTTGTGTTGATCGACTTCCAGCAGTTCCTGGACATCTGACTTTTGCTGCTCTGTTAACGATCCGCCATAGACAACGATAGGCAGCCCTAATTTTTCGTTGATTGATTCGCTTTGATCCGTTGATGCAAATACTTTACTATTCTGTTGGCTGATACCGACGATCAGGCAGAGGGCAATTAACATAAGACTTAAACGTTTAAGCATACATTCTACTCCTTATCAATTTAATGGAAATCGCTGGCTAATGACTGAGCACGTCCATCCCTATTTATTATACCTTATTCTTTCCTTTGGATAATAGATAATGTGCTCGTTGTTTATTGACGTTTCTCGACCCGAAAACGTTTCACTTCAGCTGACATTCAATCGTCAACAGTCGATAAACTGTGATGCGTTTGATACACTGAGCATGTTTCAGGATATAAAAGAAGGAGGCATTACGACATGCGTTTACATCATAAGAAAGTCATTGCACTCGTCAGTAAAGATTTTGAAGATTTAGAGCTTTGGTATCCTTTACTGAGATTACAGGAAGAAGGCGCCACTGTGCACCTGGTCGGGGAAAAAGCCAATGCGGAATACCCTGGTAAATACGGAGTTCCAGCCACGTCTGATTATACTTTCTCCGATATTGATCCTGCTGATTACGATGGAATCCTCGTGCCGGGAGGATGGTCTCCTGATAAGCTGAGACGCTATCCGGAAGTCCTGCACATGGTGCAGCATATGGATCAGAATAATAAGCCAATCGGTGAAATTTGTCATGCCGGCTGGGTCCTCATTTCAGCAGACATCCTTAAAGGCCGCAATGTGACCAGTACGCCTGGCATCAAGGACGATATGACAAACGCCGGCGCTAATTGGGTCGATGAAGCTGTGGTCGTGGACAACCATATCGTGTCTGCGCGCAGACCGCCTGACCTGCCGCCTTATGCAAAGGCCTTTGCTGATTTACTGGCAGATAATTAAAAAAACGAGGTAAAACTAAATGATACAATACACATGCCGAACTGATTTCGCTGAATTCAGTTCGGCATGTGTATTGCTAAGGAACAACGCAGATTCGTAGTAACACTTCTGATTTACTTAGTATTCCAGTCTCGACTTTTATCCATCCAGCGCGTTCCCGGCCAATATTTGCAGAACGGCATCATCCATAGGGGGGTTATGAAGTCCTGCCCGTACATCACGGTAATATTTTTCAAATTGATACTGTTTCGACAATCCGCGGCCGCCCGCTACTCTCATCGCTAAATCGACTATTTCTTGTGCTTTGTTCGTGACAGATACTTTGACCGCAGCTAAATCACCGGCCATTTCAGTCCGTTTCACTGGTTGTTCGTCCCATTTTTGTGCTACGGAATAAAGAAAGTGATGAGCCTCAATCAACTTGAGATCCATCTCTCCTATTTTCTCACGAATGTGAGATACTTCTGAAATCGTTGTGTTTAAACTGTTCGGCTGAAAATTTTGGGCAAACGTAATGGCTTTATTGCGTGCTGCTAGGGCGATTCCAAGATAGCAAGCGGGTATGTGAAGCAGCCAACCTTTGGGAGAGGGTTTTTGACTGCCTTTCATTTCGACCAAGTCACGCTCGGGGAGCTTCACATTCTCTAACACGAGATCATCACTTCCTGTTCCACGCATTCCAAGCGTGTCCCACGTTTTTTCAACTTTAACGCCAGACAAATCACGATGTATTAAAAACCACCCTACTGTGTCGAGTTCTTCTACATAAGCCGATACAATAAAATAGTCTAACTGCTCAGCCATAGACGTAAAGGTTTTTCGTCCATTCAACACGTAACCTTCCCCCTGGCGCACAGCTTTAGTTTCGGGTATGCCGCCGCGGGTGGGGCTTCCGGTTGCAGGTTCTGAAGCAGCTCGATTAACAATCACTTGATTAGCTTTTATTTCATTGGCTAATCGTACAAAGTCAGTATCCTCCCAAGGCTGGTCATCCTTCAGTTCCATGACTACACCTAAATGCCAGCCGATGGAAAGTGCTGCTGAACCATCACCTTCAGCCAGCTTTTCTTGCAGTAACAAAAACGTATATAAGGATATATTCTCTCCACCATAGTTCGCTGGTAACGTGAGTGAAGGGTATTTTTCCTTCTTCATTTCATGCAGCAATTCAAACGAAAAGGAAGCTTCCTTATCAGATTGAGCCGCGACCTCTCCTGCCTTTTCTGCTAATCGTTCGGCTTTGCTGAACAGTCGCTGCTGGTCTTCGGTCTTCACCCATTTCTTAAGTAGGTCTGTCACCCTTACACCTCCGATTTTCTATCCATCTTTCCTTAAATCATACAAAAACAGTCAGGATTATGCCAATTGTGAGTTTGAATTTTTCTGTATAATAGGTGTAACATTCCTTACTCCCACACGTTGTAAGTGTGAAGTTAATAGTGATGGAGGTCCATTGTGAATGAACAACAAAAGCAGCGTTTAGAAGATGTTTACGCTCACCACGCCAAATCACTCTATTTCTATTTATTAAAGATGACAGGATCCCCTCAGATTGCAGAGGATTTAGTCCAGGAAACCTTCGTACGCGCTACTGTGTCTTTGTCATTTTATAAACAAGAGCAAGTCAAAGCCTGGTTGTTCAAAGTTGCTCGCCATGCTTACCTTGATCTGTGGCGTAAACGTCAAAAATGGAAATGGGTCCCGTTTTATGACGTGCTGAATCAGCACCCGATCACCAACCCTAACGGTGAACCCGAAGCCGCGTTATTGAAACAGGAAGCGAGAATCGAGATTGATCAATTAATGGATGCTCTCCCCGAAACGTATCGCACAGCCCTGTATTTACGTGAAACCTTAGAACTCTCCTACAAGGAGATTGGTGAAACAATGGACCAGAATGAAAACCAAGTGAAAGTTACGCTCCACCGGGCCCGGCAACGAATGAAACAGCTCAATGATGAAAGGAATGTAGAACGATGACCGAATGGACTGAAGCAAAAGAAAAAAGAATCCTGTGGAAGTATCGCTTTTCACTTACGTTTCGGGTAATCCGGATTTTACTTGGGATTTTCCTCTTATATGTCCTCTACAATGCCAGCATCCACCTGTTTTATGATTACAGCAACTCAGGGGAGAAAAATGCGTATTACGCTAAACTCGCTATTGAATGGAAATATCCTGCTTTGCAAACCGATTTTCACAATCCGCCTGCTGATATAACGCCTTTATTGACTCAGTCGTTGGAAATCCCTGTTTCGCGTAAAGTTGGAGCCGAAGCTGAAAACGTCGGGATGGCTGACATTCATAAAACAATCTTCCCTTGGTTCTCGAGCCAGTCAATGGAATTTTTTGAACATAATCAACAGGGACCATTCACTTTTTATTTACCTGAAAACCCACGTAACGGGGAACCCGCAACATTCATTGACTCCGACCAGGTTTGGGAACGCCTGGATAAAGTTCATGAAGGTACTGTAGCCGACTTGGCCTTCTCCACCAAATCGTTCCACACGCCGGAAGAAATGAGTGAGTTGTTAGCGGGATACGATGTGGATATTGAATGGATGGCCCTTTATACAGGGGAATTATCCGACTTTGAGATCGGGTACAGCCAGAGCGGAGGAGCACTGATGGTGAATGGAATTGGGTTAAGTGCAGGTAGGGAAATCGATAAACAAACCTATCAATCCGGCGCCACCTATCCGCTATCCCAAAAAAATATCGGGCAAAGCAAAGACCTCATGTTAGCTAACATGAAAAATATACTAGACAAAGGAATGCCTTACTATAAACATTTCCTTGAGCTACCGCATCTGCAAGAAAGGTATACCTATATGAATGAACACGGGTTTGACGTGTATGGCGCTGTCGTAACTGGGCCTGTCGAGGAATTATTAAAGCTCCGAGAGGAAAGTCAACTTCACGGGGTGAGCCTGGGCGAATTGGAATATTGGAATTGGGATTGAGTGAGAGAATTCTCATAAAAACTACGACGTATGATTCAATACGCCCACCTGTTCCTGTGATATAATCGGAAAAGATAAGCATTCTTTTAGGGTGGTCGGCTAACCCCACTACGAGAGGGGGTGATGCCTATCTGCATGCACGAAATCCTGATGGTGTTATTTGCATTTGGAACTTTCTTGACTGCATTGCTTACGTTGGTCTTAAATATGATCAATAAAAAATAGACCTCCCTATTAACTCAGCCAAAAGTTGAATCGGGAGAGGTCTATTCTTCAAAGGATAGCTGATCCCCTGAGGGATGCTTATCACGAGGGGACTCAGTAGCTGCTGGGTCCCTTTTTTTATTCTACGTCTACCTATGTATGATGATACCATGAATCTGTAAAAAATGCCAACCGGACTAAACAGATTTGAGGCCTTCGTTATAATAGACCGCGGAAGCATTGGACATTTTTTGCAAGCCGTAGGGATAATGGGGCAATAATTCTTCCGCTTCTTGCCGCGGCGCCCATTTCACTTCGGAAATCTCTTCAGGATACTGAATGGAGACTTCACCGCTTACAACCCGCCCTCTAAACGTAATAAACAGGGCATGATGTTGAGAGAACGACATAAACGCTTCGTTTATGGATAAAATATCTTCCGGTTGAATCGTGACACCCGCTTCTTCATAAGTCTCGCGGATCACCGCTTCATCTAATGTCTCTCCATTTTCCACAGCCCCTCCCGGAAGTGACCATGTATTTCTCCCAACATTCTTCACAATCAGAACGTCGTCCCTTTCATTCGTAATGAAAGCATAAACAACATCGATCCTCTTCATCAACTCATCTCTCCTTCTTCCCTATTGAATAAACTGCAGGGCTTGCTTGACAGACGTATAACTCTGTAACGATAACTCGTTAAAATCAACATGTGGGGCGCTTTCCATCGCAAAGTGAGGTTTCACGCCCGTGAGGATAAGTGTAGTCCCCATCAAATCAAGCAGCTGGTTCAATTGATAAATCCCTCTGTGCAAATCAGTACTGTAGGAATGGATGCCAGATAAATCCACGATTAAATAGTCTTCTTTAGCTTCATTAACATGAAGGCTCACGACATCCAGTATCTTATGTAGGCGCTCTTCGTCCACCGTGCCGACTAAGGGTAAAACCGAGATGTTTTCGGCTACTGGTACGATCGGAGTGGACAATCGATTGACTTCGCTAAAGTAATGATCGACCATTTCCTCGTCCGCTTTCTTTTTGAGACATCCCTTTGGACACCAACAAAATAAGTTTGCTCCATCGTCTCCATGTACACAGGATAAATTTGCAGCTCATTCCAAAATGACGACCCGTCTTTTCGATAATTCTTCAATTCTACATTGACCTGTTCCTGCTTTTCCAACGCATTACGCAATGTGGTCACAGCAGCAGACTCTGTTTCCTCACCTTGCAAAAAACGGCAGTTTCGACCAAGCACTTCCTGAGCTTGATAACCTGTCATTTCTTCAAATCCCCGATTCACGTAAATAATCGGGTTGTCTTCTTTGCTAGGATCTGTAATCACCACACCTGCACCCACGTAATCAATGGACGCTTTAATGAATTCGTTCCGTTTGATTTGTTCCAGTTTAGTTTGAGATGCCTCGCTCATATGTAATATCCCCTTTAAAACAAATCTTCCTGTTCTATGGTACCACAAACGTTCAATACGGATGAATGCCTTAAATTAACCTGTGAAAAACTGCTGATCTTCAATTAGTTCAAGAAAAGCCCGTACTTGAGGAAGTTGTTGAAATGGCTCTTGATAACACGCCCACGTTTCCCTCGCCAAAGGGCGATTGTTCATCTCCAACGCGAGGTGAGGATATTCGCGAAGGGACGAGTCAGCCATACTTTCCGGGAGCACCGTCATCCCCAGCCCTTTCTTCATAAATTGTTTGCCTGTTTCAAACTGGTCGACTTTTATGGTCGTCCGGGGGCGAATGTTTGCCTGATTATAAAACCATTCCTCCACCAAACTGCCAAAATCAGGATCGCTCTTGAACTCAATAAAGGGCCGATCAACCACGCCCTCAAAGGGTTGGGTATCAAATAAATACAAAGCGTCGCTAAACAGATGCCTGGCTTCCATCCGTTCCATTTTATCACCGCGGATGATGCGGATATGGAACGGGTGGTTGGCAATTTTTATTTCCTCACTGACTCCTGTTACGAGGTCGATGCTCACATGAGGGTATGCTTGCGTATAAGCTTGCAGTATAGCCGGCAGATAACGTTGACTGACGAGTGAAGAGGCACCGATCGACAATGTGCCCGCAACCCCCTCCCTCGTTTGATCGAGCCTGTCGTTAAGCTCTCGTTCATGCTCAAGCACCTGTTTCGCATGGGCAATAATCATTTCACCTGGTGGTGTCGCGAGCAATTGCTTAGAAGTGCGAATGAAAATGTGCTGATTAAAATAATCTTCGATGTATTTCAGCCGTTGCGTGACTGCAGGCTGCGAAATTAATATTTTCTTTGCCGTCATTCGGATGGTTCCATATTGATCTAATGCTTCTAACAGACGGTAATCCTCTATTTTCATGCCACCCTTCCTTTCCTGTTTGCTCTGTAAAACCTCTCTGATGAATGTTCATAAAGTCTTGTCGAGATTGCGTTTGCAGCGATTTTTAGCTCCTACTGCGACCATCTCACGATTGTTTACCATCAAGAGACTGAATGAATAACAGTCCCGAAAAGGCCGTAAGAAGAATTTGCGTTTCTGGTAATAGAAACATTTCGATAAAGAACGGAATGTCCCGACTAAACCAGACCAACCAATAAACTCTAGGAATAAAACTTATTATCGCTAAGATAACCGCTGGCACCAGTAGCCAATTAACTTTAATTCGCTTATCAAAAATTATAGTGTATAACGATTTCCACCCCATCAAAACACCAAATAAAAACGCCCATAAAGACATTGTCATTAGAAGCCTAAATTGATTTTCTGTTGATCGCTGCATAGCTATTTGAACGTCATGATAGTTGCCCACCATCAAATAAAGCAAAACCATCATACCTAATATTACTGCGATGCTTTTATCATTTTTTTAAGAATAGTAAATCCCCCATTACCTCGAAATCGACCACCAGCGTTAACAGTGTAATCATTAAAAAGGTACGCTCAGGGTCTTTAACCCGAACGTACCTTCCGTGATGCAGAATCATGAATGTTGGCTTGGTTCAGCGAGCTTCTTCTTTTGGTGATTTATACACCTTTTCCACTTTTACTCCCAGGCTGCGCAGATAATGGACAATCTGGTCAAGGCTTTTCATGATTTCACCTCAATATAATATAAAAAGATAGTTAACTAAAAACAGGCGTCACAACTGCCTACTCTATATACGATCATAGGCTGGGAACGTTTCATCATTTAATAATTATCTTTTCCCTGATTCACACTCAATTATTCACGTTTTTTTTCATTACATAATTGGTGAATTCGGTATCCTTGATAATGACATTCTTCTTCTCAATCTCTTCGTAGCCACGAGCTGCAAAGAAATCTTTGGCTGTAATACTGGCTTCTGTGGAAATCATGGTAATGCCATACTCACTCGCTTCTTCTTCCATATGCTGCAATAACGTTGAGGCAACGCCTTGATTTTGGAAATCTTTTTGCGTAAACAACAAATCGAGATGACCATCCTTCGTCATGCTGCCAAAACCAATTAAGAAGCTGTCTTGTTCAGCCACCCATGTTAACTGCTGGTTCAAACGCGGTTCCCATTCTTCTACTGCATGAGCGCTGGAAGCCCACGTTTCCACCTGCTTGGAGGTATAATCCTTACGATTGACCTTCAAAACAGTACCTTGAAATAAAGCCAATATATTCTGGAGATCTTGGGATCGGAATTTACGTATATACATAAAACTCTCCTTAACCTTTATTATTTAAAATAATTGCTCTGTTAAAACTATGTATTGTTTAACAAAGCAAACATAAAAGGAATACGCTTTCTTAAATCATCATCAATCTTAACACTAGTTTATGTTAAATTATCAAAATGGTAAAGCGTTCGGATAATTTCTACGAAAACATCTGCATTTTTGGAGTGATTACCATCCGCTGTCAAAACATAAGAAAAAAAACGCTTTGCCGGATTCATGAACGTCACATCCCTGATCAAGTAGTCAGCAAAGGTGTTTTCCACGACCGTTTTTGAAATGAATGAGAGACCCAGCCCTTGCTTGACCCCCTGCACAACGCCGTGGTTACTTCCAATCGTCATCGTTCGGGATGGCCTGATGTTATACGCTTCAAACATACTGTCCATTAAAGCACGCGTACCTGACCCTGACTCGCGGCTTATCCATGTCTGGTCCTGCACATCTTTGAATTCCAATGTTTGCTTAGCATAAAGCGGATGATCCTCTGGAACAATCACCACCAATTCATCCTGCAAAAACGGAACAGTCTGCAATTCCTTGAAATTAACCTGCCCTTCCACGAGACCAATATCAACGTCATGAAGCAACACCCCACGGTTAACTTGCTCAGTGTTATCGATGGTGACTTCCATATGAATATCAGGGTGTAGCGAGCTGAACGCTTTCATAATCCCTGGTAGAACATACTCTCCTACGGTATAACTTGCACCGATATGTAAGCTCCCGCGCAGCTGTTGATGATAGTCCGCAATATCTGATTTGGCTCTTTCAATGATGCCGTGTATCTGTTTTGCCCGTTCATAGACCATCTCACCTGTATGAGTCAGATGGAATCGTTTCGGCGATCGATCAATTAAATTAGTGTGAAAAAATGTTTCCAAACTCTTAATATGAAAGCTGACTGTCGGCTGAGACAGCATAAGCTTCTGGGAAGCCCTAGTGAAACTTTTTTCTTCTACTACCGTGACGAACGTGTTCAATGCTTCTAGATCCATTGGCAGCTCCAATCATTAATATTATTAATCATAACGATCACAAAGTTTTATTTTACTAATCATTATACGGGACATATAGTGAACTTAACAACATTTTTGTGTAATGAGGGAAAACACATGACTCAACCTATCACGTCTAACCGTTTCTTCTTTTACGGAATCGGCCTTACCTCCCTATTTGCTGCCGCAGGATTTCTATTAGCCTATGTACCTTATCTGGCCACAATCGGCCCATTAGCTATAGCGATCCTGCTCGCTGTCGGGTACAGACAATTCAAAGGGTACCCGACTCAGCTGAACGCAGGGATTATTTTTTCCAGCAAAAAACTGCTGCGTCTTGCTATCATCCTATTCGGTTTAAAATTGAACATAAACGTCATTTTTGCAGAAGGGCTTCCTTTAATTGGGAGAGATGCGGCTGTGGTCGTATTCGCCATTGGGTTGACTATGTTATTTGCGAAGTGGTTTAAAGCCGATCGCTCGTTGTCCTTATTACTTGGAATCGGAACGGGGGTATGCGGAGCATCTGCCATCGCAGCAGTATCCCCCATCCTGAAAGCCAAAGAAGAAGATACAGCGATCAGCGCGGGGATTATTTCGATCATAGGAACCTTGTTCGCCGTCAGTTATACAGTCATACGTCCGTTTCTTCCCATTGAAATGGAGGCTTACGGCATGTGGGCGGGGCTAAGCCTGCATGAAGTGGCCCATGTCGCCCTGGCCGGTGCTCCAGCAGGAGAATCTGGTTTGGCCATGGCCTTGTTGGCTAAATTAGGGCGCGTATTTTTACTCGTCCCGCTCACATTTTTTCTCATATGGCTCATGCAGCGTAAAAATGCTGGGCATCAAGAAGCTAAGCCCGCCTTTCCATGGTTCCTGCTCGGATTTATTGGGATGAGCCTATTCGGAAGCTATATTCTCGGAATTTATGTGCCAGCTCCACAAGCAGTAATGGACGCAGTCTCCTTCGTCACCACCTTTATATTGACGATGGCCATGGTCGGTTTAGGTTTGAGTGTGAGCCTAACTGATTTAAAAGCACGCGCCATAAAACCCTTACTAGCAATGGCCCTTGCCTCCGTCGTCTTATCTGTTGCAACGTATTTCATTTTATAGTTACTATTTTTTCGGTCTCGTTTACGATATATCAGTCTTCATGTGGATTTATCAGTCTGCAACATTTTTTATCGGTCTAACTCTACAATTTTTTCGGTCTAATACCCCTTTTATCGGTCTAGCCACTATTTATCGGTCTAATCTGCCGGAATATCGGTCTTCATCTGAATATATCAGTCTAACTCACGTTTTATCAGTTAGTCTCATTCATTGTTTCGTCGTTTTCCAGATCCGTACCAGGAAAAAGCTTAAAACGCAGAATATAGCTCCTAAAAAAATCGGTAAATACCAGAGACCTAGCCCGCTCGATTCGCCCATCGCAACCAGAATGGTCTGCCAATGACAGTAGGCAAAGCCCGCCGCCAACAGGACTTGCAGCCAAGCTACGAGCTTTTGTGATTCGAGGATATACTCCTCTCGATTTCTTTCTTCTCGTTTAATAGGAATATTGATGAGGCTTGGAAAATGCATGGCCAAGCCCATTAACGTAGTCAAAAATAGACCGATGGCTGGCAAGAAAAAGATAAAACCTTTAGAGGCGTAGGCATCAGGTTCTCCCGATGCGTTAAAGTGGCGGGGTACTTCGGCGGGAAGTTCAGCCCACACCATCATACACGTGCCAAACAAGAGCAGCATCACCAATAGACTTAGAAATGTTGTCACTTTTCCGAAACGCGGCACAACCTTCACCCCTCTTCACATTGGATCATTAGCGGTCTCTAGCTATTCCGGTATATGGTACTGCTCGTTTTCTTCAGCAAAGCGGTTGTATCTTCTTTGGAATAAGTAGAACAGATGACCGACAATCACTTTCAAGATAGCATATGCGGGAATGGCTACAATCACCCCGATTAAGCCGAATAAATGGCCGGCAGTCAGCAGGACGAAGATAATGGTGACAGGGTGGACATGTAGGCGATTGCCCATAATTTGTGGTGAAATGAACTTCCCTTCCAGCAACTGCACCACGGTCCACACGATCGCTAATTTTATCAACATAAACGGCGATGTGACGATCGCAATGATAAGCGCAGGCGTGATGGCAATCGTCGGGCCCAGATACGGCACGACACTAGTCACGCTGGCAATAGCTGCGAGTAGTAATGCATAGTCGAGTCCAATAATGACAAACCCGATGTACATCATCACGCCGATACAGAAACTGACCAGGATCTGCCCTTGAATATAGGCGCTCAATTGATGATCGATCCCTTTGAATACAAGTTCCAGATCCGTTCGCATTTTGGGAGGGAAAATTCGCATAACCCTTTTCGGGAAGCTTTCTCCATCTTTTAATAAATAGAACAAAATGAACGGCAGCGTAACGAGAGCGATCAAAACATTCGTAACAGTTGAAATAAAGGTGGTGATCCCCTCAAGCGTTTGCCCAATATAAGAGGAAAGATTTTCAGGAAGCTGGTTAAGTAAGCCCTCGATGTTACTCGACAGCTGATTATAGTAATCCGCAAATATCGAATTGCGCAGCCATAAATCGGTACTGTTCCCGAGCTGTTTCATATACTGAGGAAACTCGTTGGTCAAGCTTATGAACTGCTTTTCCAAAAACGGAACGAGTAAGAAGATGAGTAAGGTAATGAGACCCGAGACCAATACGAGAATCATTAAAATGCCCCACACTCGTTTTATACCGGTTTTTTCAATAAGGATCAGGAGCGGGCGCAGCACATAATAAGCAACGACCGCAAAAATAACGGGGAGAGCGATGGTCTCAATGAAGACAGCTACAGGTTCAAATATAAACGCTACTTGCGTGTAAACAAGAACATTTAACCCAAGCATTAATAAAATTCCTAATATGTAGATAATATTTCTGCCGCCAAAAAACTTGATGAACGAGCTTGTTTCCCATTTACCCATTAACGTTACCCCCTTGCCGCCTGCTTAGAATGTCCATCTTAATGTTTTCATTCTACCATACGTACGCTCTACTCTGATAAAAGTTCCTTGAAAGAGAAAAAAATCGTGCCTGAATAAGACACGACTCTTAGTACCGTTTCGCCTTGCGTTTATTCATAAATTTTCTAATAAGCGGGTATAGCATTGGTCCATATTTAATCAAACGTTTGATTAACCGCCCCATCTTATCACTCCTTTTCGAAGTCTCAGTTAAAGGCTTCCCGGAGATCACCTGATTTAAACCCTATGACAAAAGCCCCTGCAACTTTGTGCAAGGACTTTTGAAGATACATCACTCGTAATGGAAGGCCAGTTTCAGCGTTTGGTCGCCAATGGTAAATTCACTCATCTCATCTTGTTCATTATAGCTTAAGTTACGAACAAGTACGTTTTCTCTGATAAGCGATTCATTGTTCTTTATCGCCTGTACTAAGTCAGGATCTCCAGCTAATGACATATCGACGCGAAGATCAATTGGCAGATCGAGCTGTTTCCGATGATCTTGGATGACCCGGATCACTTCTCTTGCCAGCCCTTCTAAACGTAAGTCTTCCGTGATCGTCGTGTTCAACATGACTTGGAAATCTTTTTCAGACGCCATGGCCATGCCTTGATCCGCCTTCGTCTCCACCACAATCAGATCCAGCGGAATGGTTACTGCCTCTCCATCATCACCGGTGAATTCAGCAGCGCCTTGTTCAACGACTTCTTTAGCCTGGGCGTCGGTTAAATTGGCGAGATGTTTTTTAGCGGAACCCGTGTGCTTCCCTAATTTTGGTCCTGCTTCTCTGAAGTTCAATTTCAATTCATAGCGAATCAAATCTTCTGAGGAGAACTGGACAGTCACGGACTTCACATTGATTTCGTCTTTAATAATGGCTTCGTACTTTTTCAATGCTTCGCCCCTTGACGCTTCAGCCGGCAGAATAATCAGTTCAGACAATGGCTGCTTCGTTTTAATGGCTTCACTGTTACGGACGTTCCGCGCCAGTTCTACGACTTGAAGCACTCCATCCATGTCTTTTTCTAATTGTTCATCCACCAATTGCTCATCACGTTGCGGGAATAGTGCCAAATGGACGCTCTCGCCTGTCAGATTGTGATAGATATCTTCTGCCAGAAACGGAGCAAACGGCGCCATCAGCTTACTGAGAGTTTTCAAGACTTGATGAAGCGTTTGGTAGGCTGCTTGCTTGCCTGGTGACATACCTTCTTCCCAGAAACGATCACGGGAGCGACGGATATACCAGTTACTCATTTCATCCACGAATGTTTCAATCGCTTTAGCCGCTTTGGTGAAGTCATATTGATCCAACGACACTTGAACCTCTTGTGATACGCTCTGCAAACGTGAAAGGATCCAACGGTCCATCAACGTCTGTTCAGATTCAGTGTGCGTCTCAGGATCGAATTTATCGATGTTAGCGTAAATCGTGTAGAACGCATGGGTATTGACCACCGTATCGATGACCTTCGATTTGGCTTCCGATACCACACGTTTGGAAAATCGTTT
Source organism: Thalassobacillus sp. CUG 92003 (assembly GCF_013618635.1). Classification (GTDB taxonomy): domain Bacteria; phylum Bacillota; class Bacilli; order Bacillales; family Halobacillaceae; genus CUG-92003. The sequence goes on from NZ_JABLSJ010000011.1 coordinate 17,913, forward strand.
ATTATTCCATGGATTACTATCCGCAAGCAAGGCCCAGCGCAGAGCGTCCGCACCGAATTCTTCCACTAACGCTACTGGACTTAACGCATTCCCTTTACTCTTAGACATTTTCCGTCCATGTTCATCTAGAATGTGGCCGGTAGACAAAACCCGACGGTATGGCGGCTGCCCGGTAAAGAGCGTGGAGACCGCAAGCAAGCTGTAGAACCAGCCACGGGTCTGGTCAACACCTTCACACACCACATCAGCAGGATATTGTTTTTTGAACAATTCTTTGTTTTCAAATGGATAATGGTATTGGGCAAACGGCATCGCCCCGCTATCGAACCATACATCGATCACTTCGGCAGCACGGTTCATGGTACCACCGCATTCACCGCACTCTAGCTGCACAGCATCCACATACGGTTTGTGAAGCTCAATATCATCCGCAACGTCACCCAACGCATGCTTCTGTAAATCTTTTACGCTTTCCGGCGCATATTGATGCTGGCAGGATTCGCATTCCCACACATTCAAAGGGGTACCCCAGAAGCGGTTCCGTCCGATATTCCAATCCACCATATTTTCAAGGAAGTTCCCGAAACGCCCATGCTTGATATGATCCGGATACCATTCCACCATGTCATTATTCTTCAGGAACTGATCCTTCAATGCCGTCGTTTTAATGAACCAGCTTTCGATTGCATAATAGAGGAGCGGCGAATCACAACGCCAGCAATGCGGATAGCTGTGTTCATATTTTTCTTTATGGAACAACAGGCCGGCGTCCGCTAAATATTTAACGATATCCACGTCACAATCTTTGACAAATCGGCCCGCAAACGGCTTAATTTCGCTTGTAAATTGGCCTTGTTTGTCGACGACGTTAAAGAAGGACAAGTTATTATCCAGCACAACCTGATAGTCATCTTCACCATACGCCGGTGCAACATGAACCAGCCCAGTCCCGCTTTCATCATTGACAAAATCAGCTTCTACGACGAGATGACCGCGCTCTGGTTTAATGAATTGGAAAGGCGCTTCGTAATGAAGACCAGTAAATTCATTCCCTTTATGCGTGGAGAGAACACGATGATCTTCCCCAAGCACTTTCTCGGCCAGTGTCTCAGCCACGATATACGTCTCGCCATCTTTTTCAGCCTTCACGTAGGTCATTTGCGGATACACCGCAAGGGCCACGTTAGCCGGCAGCGTCCAAGGTGTCGTCGTCCATCCCAGGAAGTATTCATCTTTCCCGGCTACTTTGAATTTGGCTGTAACCGATAGATCCTTGACATCTTCATAACCCTGGGCCACTTCATGAGAACTTAGCGTCGTCTGGCAGCTAGGGCAATAAGGCGTGACGCGATGACCTTTATCGAGTAGGCCGCGTTTGTGAATGTCACTCAGGATATACCAGATACTTTCAATATAATTGTTCTCAAGGGTAACGTAAGGATCATCCATATCAAGCCAGTAGCCGATAGATTCCGTGAATTCCCGCCACTGCCTTTCGTATTCAAAGACGCTTTCCTTACATTTCTCAATAAAGGCTTCAATCCCATATTCTTCAACCTCCTGCTTGCCTGAAAGACCGAGCTGCTTTTCTACTTCAAGCTCAACAGGAAGGCCATGAGTGTCCCATCCGCCTTTACGAAGGACCTGATAGCCTTGCATGGTTTTGTAACGTGCCACAAAATCCTTGATCACACGGCCCAGAACGTGTCCCGCGTGAGGAAGACCGTTCGCTGTTGGCGGGCCTTCATAAAACACAAACGTTTCTTTCCCTTCACGTTCGTCCATAGAACGTTGAAACACATTGTCTTCTTTCCAAACCGATTTCACCCGATTCTCGCGTTGAAGCGGGTGTTCCTTAGCATTCACTTCGCGCATATCCATTTCTCCTTTGGTTGGTTGATTATAGCCATAAAAAAATCCGCCCCTGCTCAAATCACAGGGACGGATTTATACATCCGCGGTACCACCCAGTTTCCGCACAACTATCACCACGTGCGGCACTTCGTCAATCTACGAGTAACGGTCGTTCCCGTTCAAGCCTACTTCAGTTCAGCCTGACTTCTCCGAGATGATCTTCAGCTCAGGGACAGCCACCGGATTCCAGCGCAACCGGCTCTCTTTGGACTCTCACCTAACTTACTGTTCTCTTCACAGAATTTCCCTTTCAACAAAGATACCCGATTCCATTCATTTTGTCAAAGCTTTCACCTCTTATCATGGTCTTGCCCCTCATTTAAGGAGAACTGGAATTTGACAAAAACTTTCCGTAAAGGTAACCGGCTGAAAATAAGACTCCGGAAATGACATAAGCGAGCGCATGGATTCCTTCTGAAGGGGGGATGGTAGAGAAAAAAGAAAGAATCCGGGAAGCAACAGGTATGACATAGAGAATAGCCGCTTGCGCCAACCCTCCTATCGCAAGAATCCCTGTTTCACCGCTCATCATGATGAACTGCCAGGCAAACACAGCGAACGATGCTAAAACGACACTGTTGCCTAACCACCATCCTTTCCAACGGGGTAGGTAGAGTTTAGCAAACAATGCCCCGATGCCAACCCAATAAACAGAAAAACAGACTACCCAGATCCATAGGGTTTGAATATAGAGTGAAAGCAATGGGCCCCAGTGGCTGATGACCACTCCGACCAAAAACGGAAGCATGACTAAGCCAGCAGCTATGCGGTATTTTAACGTTTTCATGGCTACCCCTTCTTTCCTCTCATTCTTTAGTCTGAGACGAATCTCGCACTTTTCGTCGAACATACTAAACAGCCATCGCCTTCTCCCCATCCTCTTGATACGATAATCATGTTGCAACACTACATAAGCTCGATTACATGGTTAACAGCCAGGACGCTCATGCATAATCATAAAGGAGGTTCGATGTTGGGGACATATATGAAGCTATTTACTAATCTATACTTTGCGATGTTCATCGGCGCCTTAACTTTGCTGAATATTGGCAGAAAATTGTCCTGGGTCGCTCTAGGCTGGTTCGTTTATGAAACGACAGGAGCGGCCTCGGCGATTGGGATTGTCCTCTCAGCTGCCACGATTGCGCCGTTGATATCGAGTATCCTCGTGGGCGGCATCCTCGATCAGTATGACCGCAAAAAAACGATGGCCATTGAAAATGCCGTAAGAGGCTTGTTAATTCTCCTCATCCCATTGTTCCATTGGTCCGGCGTCTTGACATTGGGCGTCCTTATTACAGTAATGTTCATCGACGGGTTTTTGTCCTCTTTTACGAAAGTAGGTGCTTCCTCTATCCTGCCTGCTTTCGTAGAGTCTGAGGAGCTTGAAGCGGGAAACGCCGTCATTTCGATGGTTTCCCAAATCGGCACGCTGTTAGGACCTGCCTTAGGAGGTTTTTTGACAGCCTGGATAGGCGCACCCGGAACGCTGCTCGTCAACGTCGTGCTCTTTTTTTCAGCCACGATCATATATATAGGAATCCCTCGTCATCACTACCATCAAGGGATGGAGCATGACCCTTCTGGACCATCTTCAGGATGGATGAGCCGGTTACATGCTTACGGAAGAGACACGAAAGCAGGAATACAGTTCATCATGCAATACCGCATCCTTATCTTTATCGCCTGCGTCACGTTATTGTTCAACTTTACCTATGCTCCATTTGAAGCCGTCCTTCCGGCTTTCGTAAACGATGCGCTTCAGGCAGAAGCAAGCGTCCTAGGTATGATGTGGTCCACCTTTTCAGTGGGAGCACTTACGGGAGCTGCCCTTTGGATACGCTTGTCTATGAAACTACCTTATTCATATGTACTGGGAGTGGTCATTATTCTATGGGGGCTCGCACCTTTCACAGTAGCTTTTCTCAACGAACCGTGGCTCATTTATATCGTCATGTTTCTTGGGGGTGTGTTCTACGCTCCGTATAACATCGTTGCCCCGACCCTTAAGCAGCGCCTCGTCCCCAATGCGTTACGCGGACGGGTATTTGGCGTTTACAATTTGATTGCGGGGCTAGGCTTACCGATCGGCATGTACCTTGGAGGGCTTTCTGGAGATTTAATCGGTTTAACTGAAACCGTCGCTTTATCTGGGGTAGCAACTGTACTGCTTGGATTACTCGTGATGATCGCCAAACCATTACGGATACGTCATGTCTCGCATTTACAGCAACCTTCCTGAGTCAGAGTTGTCAGTTGCGAATAAATATGAAAAGTTGATCAAAAACCGAGATAAGTCGAATAAAAATTACCCCCTCTTGCTTGGAACCAAGCGAAGTTGCAAAGGAATTCTGGAAAGTCGATAAATGCTCGTGCGACGATAATAGCGTAGAGACCGACGATAAACAGGCTGGAAGTGATGATAACAGCGCGGGGAACGATGATAAATGCTCGTGCGACGATAACGGCGTGAGGACCGACGATAAACGCGCTGGATGCGATGATAAGGCGCCAGGTAACGACGATAAATACTAGAGTGACGATAATGGCGTCGGGAACGACGATAAACAGACTAGAAACGACGGTAAAGCGCGCGGAAACGTCGATAAACATCGCCGAAGCTTGCAAACAAACTGGCATGAGACCCAAAAAAAAGGACTCAGCAGTCGCTGAGTCCTAAGGTGTGTAATCTAATTTATCCGACAATTTTATAGTAAAGACGTCGTGCTTCTGTCACATCTTTCGTACCGTGAATCAGAACGCGCCCGTCTTTGAAGAAAACGAGACGCTGCGTCCCGAGCGTATACGCTAACAAAAACGGATTCTGTTCAACTTCACCTTCATGAAGCCGTTCGCGCAATTGATCCAAGTCACGCTCCATTTTATGTGGCGGGCGTATTTGTACCGTATCCCGGCCGCATAATACCGCGGTCTTTGTCTGATTACCTGGTGCGAGGAATGGATACTGGCGCTCCTTTCCGCAAGAAGGGCATGCATCTTTACGAACATTGGATACTTTGATGCCTGTGTACTGGTTTTTCCACATATCAAACGAGATCAATTTCCCGTGCAGCGCTTCAACGTCCTCGACCAAAATTTTCAAAGCTTCTGCGGATTGATGGGCGACCACCATTTGGACAGCTGGCCCAATGATCCCTTCCGTATCACAGGTGGCCCCTCCGAGCGGGACTGTTTCGAGCAAGCAATTCAAACAGGGCGTGACACCAGGAATGATGGTATAACTAAGGCCGTAACTCCCGACACACCCGCCGTATATCCACGGCACGTTGTACTTTTGTGCTATATCATTTAATATCAGACGGGTTTCAAAGTTGTCCGTCGCATCTATAATCAAGTCCACTCCCACGATTAACTGCTCAAATTCTTCCGCCTGAACATCTTGCACATATGCGCGCACATCAACGAGAGAGTTGACTTCCTGCAAGCGGTTCTTGGCAGCAATCGCTTTAGGCACTCGCTCGTACGCATCCTGTTCGGAAAACAACTGTTGTCTTTGTAAATTGCTGTATTCGACATAATCGCGATCGGCAACCGACAACTTTCCGACGCCAGCACGAGCGAGTTGTTCGGCGTTCCCTGTACCGAGTGCCCCAGCGCCGATTAACAGGACGTGTTTTTCTTTAAGTTTCTCCTGACCTTGGACCCCTATGGGCGTAAATAAAGTTTGGCGTGAATACCGATCTTGCATAGCGGTCATCCCCCTCCAACAAAATGGACCAGTTCAAGTTGGTCCCCTGAACACAAACGCGTTGTTGCATAGGCGGTGCGGTCAACGATGGTTTGATTATACTCTACAATTACCATTTGACCATTCAATTCATGATATTGCAAGAGATCACTGATTGTCGCCACTTCCTCAGGATATGCGCTCATTTCACCGTTAACGTGCAACGTCATATTTCCCACCCTTTCTTGTATTCGAGTAAAGCTTTTCTGGGGTTCTCGGCCTCAAGTACACCGGACATAACGGCTATCCCCGCTGCGCCTGTTTCCCGGACTGAACTAACTTTATCAGGCGTGATGCCCCCAATGGCTATTACCGGCAGGGCGATGTCATCGACGAGGTCCTGCAACGCTTTTAACCCTTTAGGGGGGAGGTCCGGTTTAGAGGTGCTCGAAAAAACGTGACCAAACACTATATAATCAGCGCCTGCTTCTTCAGCTTGTTTAGCTTCCTCTCTGGAATGGACGGATTTACCGATTCGCAGACGAGGGAAGTGCTTTCGGACCTCCGCAACATCGAGACTATGATAGGCCAGTTGGACACCTCTTACCCCGAGACTTTCAGCCACATCAACACGATCGTTTACAATAATTTTTTCTCCCGGTACACCGCCTTGCTTCAGACCTTTAACCCCATCGTAAATCTCGCGCGCCGACCTCCGTTTTTCCCGGATGTGCACATGGGAAACGTGAGGGTGGAGCGGGCTGATCATGCTCACAAAGTCCGGGAGTGCCCACTTGCCATTGGACATGACATGCAGCTCCATCATGACATGATCTGCCAATCCTTCATGACGGGCTGGTATCCTTTTTGGAACAACAATTGCCGTATTTCCTCTACCGAGCGTTCATCGGAAATTTCAAATTGACTCTGCGTATCTTCCGGCTGGGCGTAGCCCCCCACTTTCGTCGAAGAAGCAGCCGACATCTTCGTAACGCCTAACGGGATGAGCTGATCGCGTAAAGCTGCTTTCTCACGAGTGGATAACGTAATTCCCGCACGAGGCAGAAACAACCGTAACGCAAGCATTGCCTGGACCATGTTTTTATCGGTTACGTGCACATTGGGTTCATAGCTGCCGGCATTGGGCTGAATTCTTGGAAATGAAACGCCGACTTCAGTGTCAAGGTACCGATTTTGTAGATATTGGCCATGAAGCCCCGTAATAAAGCTTTCTCTCCGCCAATCATCAAGACCGAGCAACCCTCCGATATTGACTGCCCGCATGCCGGCCAAGCAGCCTCGTTCCGGCGTATCCAGCCGATAACGATAATCACGTTTCGGCCCCTTGGTGTGGAGCTCACGGTAAATCGTCTCATCATACGTTTCCTGATAGACCGTTAAGTTGTCTATCCCACTCGCTGTCAGTGCCTCATAATCCGCCTGGTCCATCGGTTGGATTTCAATGCCCACCGAGGAAAAATAGCGTTTAAGAACGGTCATGATCTCTGTTAAATACTCAACAGAGGAATGTTTCATAGACTCGCCTGATAGAATAATAATTTGTTCGATTCCCATCTCTGCTATTGCCTGGGCTTCTTCTTCAACTTCCTCAAGAGTTAAACGTCTCCTCGGAAAGACGTTATCAACGCTGAAACTACAGTACTTGCATGTGTTGACACAGTAGTCTGATACATAGAGCGGCAGGAACAATTGCATCGTATGACCAAAATGCTGAAGCGTAAGCTTGTGAGCTTTCTGAGCCATGGCTTCAAGATAAGGTTCAGCTGCCGGGGCTAATAATTTGAAATAATCGTCCTGTGTAAGGGCATCTTTCTGCAGAACAGATTCGACATCAGCCCCCGATACCTCATGAAACATGTCGCTTAAAGGTTGGTTCTTCACCTGTTCATAAACGTGATAAAAACTCATCATGCGTCACCTCCTGAAGGCGTTAAAAAGCCTGTAAGCGGCGATGAGGCTTCGGCATGGAGAGACGTTGGGCCAAGTCCATTCATATAAGCCGTCCGGCCAGCCTGAACAGCCTTATCAAACGCTTCAGCCATGGCAACAGGATTGGCAGCTGTGGCAATCGCCGTATTTACTAATACAGCGTCGGCCCCCGTCTCCATAGCCTCAGCCGCTTCCGACGGTTTCCCAATCCCGGCATCCACCACAATAGGAACATCGATTTCATCAATCAAAATACGGATGATCTCCTTCATGCGAATACCACGGTTCGAGCCGATCGGGGACCCCAATGGCATGACAGCGGCTGCTCCGGCCTCTTCCATTCGCTTGGCTGCCATTAAATCAGGACTCATGTAAGGCAGGACCACAAAACCTTCATCGACTAACATCCGGGTCGCTTTGATGGTTTCTTCATTGTCTGGTAGCAAATATTTCTGATCCGAAATCACTTCTATTTTCACCCAATTTCCCATACCACTAGCTTGGGAAAGCCGTGCAATCCGTACCGCCTCTTCAGCAGTGCGAGCGCCGGATGTATTGGGCATCAGCGTGACCCGCTCAGGGATATCGTTAAGGATATGCTTACCTGACCCACTTAAATCCACACGACGCAGCGCCACTGTTACCACCTCAGAATTCGAACGCTCAATCGCTTCTTTCATTTGCTGATGATCTGCAAACTTCCCTGTTCCCGTGAATAATCGGCTTTCAAGCTGACGACCGGCAATCACTAATGGATCGTTCATTTAGTCAACTCCTCCTTCTAATTAAAAAAAGCTCACCCAAAAAGGGTGAGCTTCGATTCACTTATTCCATACACGTCACATTAAGCATCGATAGCTTCCCTTCGTTGGTTCTAACCAAGATCAGGTTCAAAGGGTCAGAAAAATTAGCTTTCCTCTCAGCCATCTAGATGGCACCCCTAGCTCGTGATTGATTTAATTGTCAAAACATCTAACGTTTTCTTAATCATAGCAAAACTTTTCCAATTTGTGAACCGTGCGTATGTTTTCCTCACTCATGTGAACTTCGTCCATTAAAAAATTCGTTATCTCAAAAAAGGTTTCCTTTGTATGGTAATAGGTCACATTACCTAAAATTGTCATTGTTTTTTTGGAGCTCCGGCATTAATTGATGACCTATTAATAACTATATGGTAGGAGGAGCTGAGAAAAGTTCATATTAATAGAAAAATTTTCGTCATTCTTTTCTTCAGTGTTGTTGCATCTTGGGCTATTTTACAAAGATGGATAATTGATTCTATCAACATTTATTTTACAGACGATTTTGTATGGGCAGGCATAATTTACTGTGTGGCGGGAGGTCTGCTTGCGGGTGTTGTAATATATATTTATGAAAAATATCCATGCGTAAGACATAAAGATATTATTCTACATTCACCTCACTTTTTTGGAGAGTGAGGTTTTTAAGATGTGCTGTATCTTTCTGCTGTACATTACGGTATTCCTAATGTGTTTGTGGACTACGTTGGCGAAATCTTGAAGATATCATGAAAGACTTCTATAATTGGCGATGCAAATGTAAAGGAGAGATTAGATGTATCGTTCAGTAGGCTTCTTAAAGCGTTTAGGAGCGGGGCTCTTAGACGGACTGATCATAGGGCTGCCGTTGAGCATTTTGACCGGGCTCGTGTTTGGCTTTGGTAATGATCGGATCTACAGCCCATTTGATCTCATTTCATTGCTTTATGGTCTGTCTGTTCCGGTTTTATGGCAGGGGTATATGATTGGCAAACGAATTGTCGGCATCCGCATTGTTAAAACGGATGGAAGCAACGTCACCTTTCTGACCATGGTGATGCGCCTCATCGTCGGGTCACTTGCATATATGGCAACGTTAGGAATCGGAATCATCGTCAGTGCTTTCATGGTTGGGTTTCGCCACGATAACCGCGCAATCCATGACTTCATCGCCGGCACCTATGTTACAGAAGCCACACCTAGGGAAATGGATGAGAAACTGAGAGAATAAAAGACGCTTTTTCTAACGTGAATTTTATCTGCAGATGCATTAAATTTCCGTATAGATATTCCGTCTCTTCTATAGAAAATCCCTTATATCAATGCTTCTCCAATAGTTCCACCTCAACGTTTGGACTATAGCATTATCTGGGAATAGTATTGTGAACCAATGATGAAGGAGGCACAACCCTATGAGTGACAAGCAAGAAATGAATAAAATGGAACAAAAAGCCGCAGACATGAGTGAAGAGAAAAAAGAAGACATTTTGCAGAACTTTGACAAGTTCGCTGACTTTTTAGGAAGCAAAGTGAGTAAAGCTGAGAAAATCGGCATGAGTGAAGAAGCGTTGGCTCAAAGTGCTGAAAAAATCGCAAATTACCTGGCTAAGCATGAGGAGCCACGAAATCGTGAAGAGCATTTACTGCAGCAGCTCTGGAAAAATGGGACAGAACAAGAACAGCACGCCCTCTCCCATATGTTAGTTCGTATGACCGAAGATTATTACAAATAAACGGTTGCAAGCCTGAGCCGATTCCTCACTTAATTATTTTAGGTGAGGACATTTTTATGGATTAAGGCGTTATGGTGTATGCTAGAGGAAGTTACGCATTATTTGTCATGAGATAGGACAGGTGAGTGTCATGGATATCAGACATCTTCAATATTTTATCGAAGTTTCGCGTTTCAATAGCTTCACCCGAGCAGCTGACCATCTATTTGTTACCCAGCCGACCATTAGCAAAATGATCAAGAATTTAGAATCAGAGCTTGGCGTGGAGCTCTTTGATCGCTCTAGAAAACAACTCGTACTAACCGATGCAGGGCGAGTGATTTTGAATCAGGCACAGAGCATCGATAAAGCTTTTAATAATCTGCAGACAGAGCTTGATGACCTGTTAGGCTTGCAAACAGGCCATATTCGCATTGGGCTGCCTCCTATCATGGATGCCGATCAATTTATCCGAATACTAGGCGAGTTCCATCAACTGTACCCTCGCATCACGTTTCAACTCCTGGAAAATGGGACGAAAAGGATTGAGGAAGATATCAAGGCTGACCATTTGGACGTAGGGGTGACCGTTTTACCGACAGAGGAAGAGGAATTTCACTACTTTTCGTTTATGAAAGAAGCGTTGAGAGTGGTCGTCCCCCCTTCTCATCCTCTCGCTGCTCGGAAGCAAATCAAACTCGAAGAACTGAAAGATGAACAGTTTATTTTGTTCAACAAAGATTTTGCCTTAAACGACCGGATTAAGGGTGCCTGTAAGGAAGCTGGCTTCTTGCCGGAGGTTGTATCAGAGAGTTCCCAATGGAACTTTATCGGAAAAATGATTGCTTCAAACTTAGGTATTTCCATTTTGCCTTACAGCGTCTCGATGCTGTTAAAAGAAGACGTAAACGCCATCAAAGTGGTGAAGCCGATGCTTGAATGGGATCTTGCCCTCATTTGGCGAAAACATCACTATCTGTCCTACGCGACGAAAGAATGGCTGACATTCACGCAAGAGCGATTGATGACGAGCATCTCTGAATAGAGGTGCATTTTTTAGAGGCGACTAACGCTCCAACTATGCCTTAAACGCATGGATGTAAGCATTTACATGGACTGTGTCTATCGTTCAGATGAACATTAACCATTTCCCTTTTCCCGTTTACCAGGCTTACACTAAGGATGTCATTCTATTAAAGAAAGGAATCCTCTTATGAGCGAGACAAAACATCCGAGAGAAAGTCTGATTGTCAATACTGATCAAGTGATGATCAATGATTTAAATAATTATAATACCCTATTTGGCGGCGTGTTGATGAAAAAGCTCGACAACAATGCCACCTTGTCCGCACGTCGTCACGCCAGAGCCAAGGAATGCGTGACGGCCTCCACGGACTCTATAGACTTCTTACATCCCATCCAGCAGAGCGATTCTGTCTGCGTGGAGTCATTCGTGTCTTACACCGGGAGAAAGTCTATGGAGATATTTTGTAAAGTGATTGCAGAAGACATGATAACCGGGGAACGGCGTATGGCAGCGACCGCGTTTCTCACCTTTGTCGCATTAGATGAAAATAAGCAGCCTATGCACGTCCCCGATATCATTCCAGAAACGGAAGAAGAGACCTTCCTCTATGAATCAGGAAAAGATCGGGCAGAAACGCGTCGCATTCGCAGACAACACAGTAAAGAGCTGACAGATCTTATCAGTTTAGAAAAACCGTGGGAAAAAGGAGTAGAGGTATAATGGCGGCCGCAATTGCAAGTTTAAAAGAGTTATATCAGGCTAAAGAAGACCTCGAGCATTTAAAAAAGCATCATGAGGACCTGTACGAACAGTTACTCCATGTGGTAAGCCTGACACGCCAGCTGCAAATCAAGTATGGGTATATGGCGTCTATCGTGATGGATGAAGAGGATCTACCTGGGTATCGCCCGCAATTTGTGAGAGACTCCATCCTCACCCTTTATCAGCAGGAAGTCGAAGCCTTGAAAAATCATCAGGATATTAACGAAGTCAAAGCCATCATGCACAAGCATCGCAATATTAGTGATTCAAAGTTGTTTTTATTGATTTTAGGCATGAAACCGGAACTGCTGCAAGGATCAACGATTATTAAGTAACGTTGCACGTATTTAGAGAATTGCCATCCATGAATTGTGTCTCTCACCCACGTGCTGTTACTTTCTTAGTTCTGGAAAACAACTAAGGGGACAAGCTTTATTTGAAAAAATATGACGAATTCATGCCCAAAAAAACCAGTAGAACAGATTAATTCTGAGCTACTGTTTTTTTGATTGTTGGATATATTATCCCATGGCACTTCTAAGGTCTTCGGCGTTTTTATAATTGATGCTTGTTAGCATGCCGTCTTCGTTTGTTTGTATATGGCCTTCTACGTCCATAGTTTCCGTTTCGTCGCTTTCGGTATTCGTGTAAGCTACCGTAACAATAAAGCTGTAATCTCCCTCATCTTCTCCAAGGTTGATTTCGTCCACTTCCATTATGTAATCAGGGTGGGCAGACTGTAAGAAAATCAACGCACCATTCGTGTTTATGAAGCTATCAAAGAAATTTTCGCTCATATATGGCTCGAAATTTTCTTTATTGTACTCGGTGATTTTTTCCGCTTTGGTTTCAAAGTCATCTGAAAACAATTCTTCGTGGCTTTCATTTGGACCAGTAAACACATGTTCTAGAACAGTTCGAACGTTCTCTTCGGTTTTGCCCTCAGCCTCAGTACCATTTTCCCCTTCGTTCTCCTGTTCAGTGGTGTTTTCCTCTCCATCTGAACTATTTCCTGTCTCTTCGGAGTCCGAGCAACCTGCAGCTATTAGCAAAAATCCCACCAACATCAAAGGCTTCAAGTATTTCGTTAGTTTTTCCATTAATTAACTCCCACCAATTTTCCAATAATTCTAACATATTTGGAAGACTAACTATACTTTTAGTGATAAACGAGGTCGGCCATCATGATGACCACAGGACAGCCGTACTTAAATATATTACATATTAATATCACCTATCACGTAACATTATTGATGTTAAAATCACCCATATAATTACTTATTATTAATAGGGATTGGCACACTTTGGTCTCCATGAACAAGTGTAACAGTTGACACATTCTTAGACTTACTTTTGTCAATACCAATTATAAAGGTTCTTGGACTTGCGTCGGATGTGCAATTACTATTTATATCGGTAAAGTCAACCAGTATCTCTTGCTTTTCGTAATTAGAACGAATATCGTTTATTTCATAAGGACAAGAGCTCGATTCGTGAAGTCCTACAAATAAAACATCTTTATTTTTCATATCAACGTCAATTAAATCGACTTGCATTTGGAACTTATTCCACATTTCTTTATAGTCTTCTTTATTGTTAACTCTTTCAACTAGATAGTCTTTCCCGTCATGCTCTGTGGCCATTTGTTCGAACGAAAGTGGCAGACGTTTTCCGGAAGTAATTAAATTTGGTTCTTGCACCTCAGCCCCCTCCTTTTTATTACAAGCTGAGATGGCTAATAGCAGAAAGCAAATAGCAAGTAGAACATATTTATGTATAGTATCCCTCCTTTATTTAGTTGGACGTTGTAATTTTCAAAAAGTTACAAAAAGGTATTTAAGTGATATTTTTCCATTAATTCAAGAAAAAACATCAAGTAGAGCAATACGTATGACTTGATTTCGAGATGTTTGTGGGAGAGTAGGGTCGTTGGGGAAGGATTCGCTTTCCTGCGGGGGAACTGCCAAGCCTCCTCAGGCTTCGCCTTCCGGGGTCTTGCCTCGCTCCTTCTCCCGCGGGAGTCTCACCCTTACCCAACGGCCCTTGCCCTATAGGCTTCTCGACATCACTTGGTTGCGCATCTGCCTATAGGGAACCGATAGCACTTACAATCACGCGTATGAAAGCTTTTTCAGTCAAAGGTTCCTGTTACGGAAGCTCGTTTCGAGCACCTTATGATTGTATGGTGGATGGGAAAACGGTGAGACTCCTGTGGGAATAACATGAGCGGTGAGATCCCGCAAGGCGTAGCCTGAGGAAGCCCCCCCCATGCTTTTCCCAGCCAGCATCCGCATACACAAAAGTCTCGAAACTGAGCATTCAAGTAAAGGGGGGGGTCTTTAGTTGAATTAGCCCAATATATAAAATTTGAATAACTTCCATAAAATTGGATATTTTTAATTGAGCGCTGCGATATTAACATATCCAAGCGCTCATTTTTTCTCCACGGTGCCAGAACTTAAGAAACTGCGCCGACCAGCCACAGCATGAGAGGAACGGTCACCATGCTGGCCAACGTTGTAACGAGCGTGCTATAAGAGACGAGCTGAGGCTCGGTATTGAATTGGAGCGAATACATGGTAGTATTCGCAGCTGTCGGCATTGAAGCGAGTAAAATTAAAATGCTTGCAAGCATCGGGTTTAGCCCTAATAAGAGTGTAATGCCTACAGCTATAATTGGCGAGACGATCATGCGGACTGTGAAAATGGTGGTAATATCTTTCCATTGCACCGCTCCTTTACTCAGTGACGCCAGCTGCATGCCTAAAACAAGCATGATCGTCGGAATTGTCGCTTCTGCTACGAGGTTCACGGCCTCCATGATAAACGCCGGAACGTTGACATGGAACGTCTGGACGAGCAGGCCAAGTACAACAGCATGATTGATCGGCATGCGTGCGATTGTAACCAGTGATTCTTTTAACGTGTGATCAGCATTACTGCTTCCTTTTGCGGCATAGTATAATCCCACCGTATTCATTAAGAGGGACTGGACCACCATCATGATGATGGCATAATCCACCCCTGCTTCTCCGTAGGCAAACAATATGATAGGAACGCCATAATTTCCACTGTTCATGAACACACTCGACAGCACAAGAGCCGAGGATTTGGCCCTCGGCTGAGCTTGGAAGTAAGCGATAATGTTGACGAGTAAAATCAAAATAAGCATGAGAGATGCGCAGAACAACAAAATATAGAGATAATCCAGGGTTACCTCATTCGAGTAGAATGTTCGAAATGCTAGAAAGGGATACATCAAATACAAACTCGCCGTGGAGATCGATTTTCGATCAAACCCAATTTTTTTCTCGCCTAGATAACCGATTGCAAAGATAATAAAAGCAGGCAACACAATCAAAATAACGTCCATAACACTCACCACATTCGCAAAAGTTAGATTATACGTTGGTGTTCCTTTTTCATAATACCGGGAATAACGGAAAGACTTGAATGCGTGACCGAGTCTGTAACAAAAAGGGGATTGGAATCGCTCGCCTAGCCGACTTTTCCCCTTTTTTCAAACAGACCATGGCTTCAAATCAAGTCTTTCAAATAACGTACATATATGAATGGTCAACACCGGGATTTAACGAGTCTTTACAAAAGATAATCCCATCATACCTAGACGACTTGGCAGCAGTCCACTAGAACGCATCGAATTGAACTCATGTTAACAGAGGAATGATAATGCCCGCTAGCAGCAAGATAAGCGCTCCCCCTAATCGGGAAGAAATTTGAGCAAACGGCATTAGCTCCATTCTTCTAGAAGCAGAAAGTACAGCAACGTCGCCAGTTCCACCCATATTGGCCATGCATAAGCCTGCTGTGATGGCTGACTCAATGGGATAAAATCCTACGAGTTTCCCAAGCAGTCCGGCCCCTATGATGGCTCCTAACACGACACCGAACACGGTCAATATATAAGGCACTGTTAATGCTTCCAGCACCGTGTTCAAATCGGTGTACGCTACGCCGATTCCAAATAATAAGGCAAGCGTCCAATTGTTGGCGACAAATTTGTACCACTGACTTGCTCCTTCAACGATTGATTTAGGAATGACATCAGCGATTTTGGCCATTGCGACGACGATAATCATTAAAGCATAAGGATGAAGCGGGATAAGGTCACCGAGCAGACCGCCGACAGCAAAAAAGGTGATCGCGGCGAGTAAACCGATGCCCATTTTTTGAATATCATATGTTTGCTTCTCTTCTTGGTAGTGAAAACCCTGGATCAACTGTCCTTCCCCTGTAAGCGATGGTACTTTTTTGCCGAGGAGATTAAGCATGCTGGCTAATACGATAGCAAAGACATTACCCAAGGCGAGAGCAGGAACGAGCATTGATATATAATAGCTGGGATCATTACCCATCATTTCAGAGTAGACTTGACTCATCGGCACGGCTCCAGCACCCATACCGCCACCCATGATCGGCATCGTGATGACAAGCACAGCATCTCGCAAAGAGAACCCAGCAATGGCACCTAATAAACTAGCAAACGCAATGGCACCCACAACCGCGCCGAATATAGGTAAAAAGTAACGCAAACCCACTTTCACAAGGATTTGCTTATTCATTCCCAGAATACTCCCGGTAATCAAGGCTGCAATATAAAAATTAAGAAAGCCGCCTCCCTTCATGAATTCAGTCATGGAGGTCACGGGTTGATCCGGAAGCCACCCAGCGTACACCATAAAGGCCGCTCCGAAAATGGCCACAATAGCTCCGCCCCCAAGGAATGTTTTCACGACCGGCGTGTGATCGCCCATCCATCCTAACAATTCACCAAATACAATCATTAAGAGTAAGCTTCCAATCATCCCACCAGGTAAATTACCCGTATATAAACTAATGACAGTGATTATACCAAATATTCCAAACCACAAGATCGGCATTTCAAAAATCGTAATCGGCTTCTTTTCACTTTTCAACTCCGTGACTTCAGCGTTTTGTTGCTTTTCATACGTTAGCTCTTGAGCAGGTTGAACCATCTGTCAGCACTCCTTTTTATGTTTGGTAACCGCTTTCATTAGGCTGGTTTCTATCATAAATAAGTTCACAGAATATTCACACATTGTGAAACTATTGATAGTAATGTAATTAAAAAAAGCAACAAAAAATGCCCCCTGCCTGGAAATGAACATCCCAAGCAGACGGCTCGCAAAAACCGGGTCCCCTGTACAACTAACCTACAAATAAGGATCTATTCTGTTTCGATTAGCCTCTTTCAAACTGTATTGATAGATTGGCCTTCCTACCCCATAGATTAACGTTTCTTCAAGATACCCAATCTCGCTCAAAAATTTCAGGTACTTCCTTACCGATACGCGCGAGATGTTAACTGCAGCTGCAACGTCTTCAGTGGAAAAAGCGGTGCGATTTGAAAGAATGACAGTGTTGATAATATGCAATGTATTACGTGTCAAGCCTTTAGGTAAAGCGTGTTCTCCCGTTCCAGCTGCTTCATTCCCGTTCTCTTTTTTGAATAATTGGTCAAGTTCATGTTGATTAACCTGCTGTTTTTGAGCCAACGTATGATAATTATCTTTGTAATAGAGCAGGGCTTGTTGGAATCGTTCAAATTCGAATGGCTTAATTAAATAATCAACTGCTCCAAGTCTCAACGATTGTTGAATTTTCTCCACATCAGAGGCAGCAGTTATTAAGATAACATCGATATCCTGATTCTGCTCCCGGATCCGTCCAAGAAATTCAATCCCATTTAGACCTGGCATATAAACATCAAGCAGAATCAAATCAATTGCCGTATGAGCGATACATTCAAGTGCTTCATCCGTATTTTCGGCTATTCCACTAATATTAAACTCATGCATTTTTTCAACATATCGCTGATTTAACTGAGCGACCATCGGGTCATCTTCCACAATTAGTACGTTAATCATCCATCTCACCTCCTGCTTGATAAGGAATAATCATAACGATCGTTGTGCCTTGCGCAGATGTTGATTTGATTTCGAGCGAACCATCGAGTTGGTCGATGCTCCGTTTGGCTAAATACAGCCCGAACCCGCGATGCTCCCCTTCTTTAGTTGAAATGCCTTTGGTGTAAATGTCCTCCTGAATTTCTTCAGGGATTCCTTTTCCTGTATCGCTTATGGTTACGCTCAGTAATTCATCTATATAGGAAAACGTTAGATGAACGCGCTTTTGTTGTCGTTCACCTACACTGTCAATAGCATTATCAATTACATTTCCTAAAATCGTAATCAGTTCATGGGTAACCTCAGGGTTGGCTGGTTGGGGAACTTCCGTTTCACAATCAAGCGTCAGTTCTACATTCGCTTCCCGTGCAAAGCTCAATTTTCCGATAATAAAACCAGCAAAGGCCGGGTCTTTTATCTGCCTTGTGACTGTCCCGACTTCATGAGCCTGGTGGTTCACAAGCTTACTGATAAACTGATGCACGTGATCATAGTCCTCCATTTTGACCAAGCCCTGAAGGACATGTAATTGGTTCATAAATTCATGGGACTGGGCACGCAGCGTATCGGCATACATTTGCACACCCGTCAATTGTTCAGCCAGCTGATTCACTTCGGTTTTATCTCTGAATGTCGCAATAGCTCCCACAACTTCCTCGTTCACAACGAGGGGCACACGGTTCGTGATAATAGATACCCCATTAATCGTCTGCTCCTCATCTAAGTCAGATTCCTTTTTGCTTAAGACCTGGTCAAGCATGGTTCCGGGTAAAAAATCATTGATTTTCATCCCGATAGGTTCCTGGCCATGGAGCCCCGCCTTACGGAAAATCTCCCGAGCCGACTTATTTACGAGGACAATGAAACCATTGCTGTCAATGGCTATAATCCCTTCACGCACGGAATGAAGCATCTGATTCCGTTCTTCATGGATACGAGCGATAGCATGCGGTTCCAAACCGAATAAGCTCCTTTTTATATAGTTCGCTAATAAAAATGCACCCACAATGCCAACCAACACACCGATGAGCGAACCAATGATGATCCGACGGTGATTTTGCTGAATAGAGGACTCCACCGCTTGCAAGGAAATCCCGACGGACACAGCACCAATTTGGTTGTCCTCTTCATCATATACCGGTGCAAACGCACGCAATGACTTTCCCAATGTTCCAGTAGACCGAGATGTATACGTTTCCCCCTGAAGGGCCCGGCTTTCATCGCCTCCGACAAAATGACGGCCAATCCTGCTGGGATCGGGGTGCGAATGCCGAATGCCCTGCATGTCCATGACGACAACGAACAAGACATCAGCGGAGTCTTGAATCGTCATGGCGTATTCCTGGATACGGCCATTTTTCCCATCAGTCTGCAAACCTTGTTTGACCGTTTGAGATTCCGCAACAGTCCGTGAGACGATCAAGGCCTTTTCTTCTAATTGGTTTTCTATGTTTTCGCTCGTTGTATCCGTAATTAATAGATCAGTTGTCAGCAATGAAATTAAGACGACAAGACAGACAAATAATATAATAATCGTGCTCAGTTTCAATCGGCGCTTCGGCAAACTCATTCACCCCCAATCAACAAAAAGTCAGTTCATCCTTGAATAAAAGCGTAATTCAAATAGCGGGCTGATTGATAGAAATGGTTACTCGTATGTTAATTATGTATTTTATATTGTGAGAGCCTATAAATAAAGGAAATGTATCCTATTTCCTAGAATAAAAACGCTAGGAGGGATAGTGAACACATGAACCAACCACGTATAAAACAAGCACGCCCCCAGGACGCCCACGGGCTTAGTGAATTGGCTCACCGGTCGAAGGGTCATTGGGGCTATGATCATGCGTTTCTAGCAGCTTGCAAAGAAAATTTGACGATCACCCATGCCTATATTAAACAAAACCCGGTCTATGTGATGAATTATGGAGAGGAAGTATATGGTTTCTATAGTTTATTGCTTGAGGACGAGAAACTGGACTTCTTATACGTAAACCCTGACCATATAGGTGAGGGGATCGGTCGCTCTTTATGGCAGCATATAATCGAGACAGCAGCTAAATACGGTTTACAGCACTTCACGATAGATAGCGACCCCTATGCTGAATCTTTCTACCTTAAAATGGGAGCCCGACGAATTGGCGAGATCCCCTCCACAGTTTTTCAGTATCGAAAATTACCGTTGCTGCATGTCAGCGTATCATAGAACCCGAATGTTGAAAGGAGAAAAACTATGAGTAGAAATACGGATGAAGTGATTCAATCTCTTTATCATCAGCTTATAAAGGCCTGGAATGAGCGAGACGCTGCTGGCATGGCTAGCCATTTTTCGGATGAAGGCGTTCAGATCGGCTTTGACGGCAGTACACTGACAGGAAAAAACGAAATCCATTCACATTTGGAGGCTATCTTTTCCAATAATGCTACCCCTCCCTTTTTGACTAAAATTACGAAAGTCCGCAAGCTAGGAGATGACGCAGCGATTTTGCATGCGATAGCAGGGATGGTACCGCCCGGTTCTTCAGATATTAACCCCGAGCTAAATGCCCATCAAACCCTTGTTGCCGTGCTAAGAAACAACAATTGGGAGATCGAACTTTTCCAAAACACACCCGCCCAATATCACGGGAGACCTGAATTAGTAGAACAAATGACCGAAGACCTTAAACGCGCACAAAAATAGATGCTTATCAACATTGCCTTTCTGTCGATTATAGCACCTTTACGAACCACTCTCCGAAAAGAAATGATGATTATTCAGAAGCTCTCTAATCAGTTTACTCATGAGTATATGACCCGCTTTATTAAAATGCTGATCATCAGGCAGAAGATATTTATTTGGTGCGTTACTGTGGATATACGTTGACATATCTATAAAGAAAATTTTATTTTGATCGGCGTCTTTCTTAAGCACACGATTAAAAAGAGTGATCTGTTTCAGCACGTTTGGATGCTTTCGATTCATTTTTTTAGAAGTGGGAGAAATGCCTACAATAATTAAGGGTATATCACTGGCTTGAATCAATTTGATGATTTTTTCATAGTAGTCAGTGAAACTTGCCACGTCGAGTCTAGATTTTCCATTAAATTTCTCTCGCGGCCAACAGTCTGCTAAACCTACGTGCATAATGACGATATCAGGCTGATATGATGACAACTGGGAAGGCAGCGTTTGATAGATCCTTTTGATTGATTGAGAATACTTGGCGGTATTTGTCACCTTGATATGAGGAAGCGTTTTTTGTAACAAAGCAGGGTACGTAGATGCGACCTTTATTGCCGGCCTGGGGAGGGGCATAGAGGCTCCCATAATTAATATCTTCTTGGTCATTCCATTTGACCTCTTCACCCTGCTCACTTCCCTTCTGCACCATAGCAAGGTTTATAGTTCACTATATGAATAAGCAGGAAGTTTTGATTGGTTATCTTCCTTAAAAAAGAGGATTCGGCTATTCATTGATAGAAGGTAAGGCTTCATTTTTATTAATAAATAAGAAAAAGCTGCCTCTCAATTAAGGCAGCTTTCAGCGTTATTTCGGCGCAGGACCTGCTTCGGCCAACAAATCGACAAGGTGGACCGCTTCCATTCTATCACTGTCGCCGTCTCGTTCTATGCCCAACTTCATTTGTAGTAAACAACCGGGATTCGTAGTGACGATCACGTGCGGATTCACCTTGCGGACATCTCTCATTTTGATATCGAGTACCTCCATGGAATCTTCATAGTTCACGATATTATAGATGCCAGCTGATCCGCAGCAAAAGCTGGGACGGTCCAATTCCTGCAGCGTCATGCCCGGAATTCGGTTCATGAGCTCGCGAGGCGGCTCCGTGACCCGCTGCACATTCGTCATGTGACACGACGGTTGATACGTTACGGTTTTGTTAACAGGTGTAGTGAATGTTAATCCGTCGAGCTCTACTAAAACCTCCGATATATCCTTCACCTTGGCGACGAATTGTTTCGCACGGTTGTGCCATTCTGACCCTTCCTCAAAGAAATGGTCGTATTCAACCAGTTTCGCACCGCATCCTCCTGCGTTATTCACAATATAATCGGCCTGGATACGTTCAAAAGCCTGAATGTTTTGTTTCGCTAACTCGCGAGCCATATCGGCTTTGCCATCATGAGCGTGCAATGCTCCGCAACATGTTTGTTCTTCTTCGATCATGACCTCTGCTCCTGATAGCCGTAATAATTCCAAGGTACGCTCATTGGTGTCAAAAAACATGCTGTCCATCACACAGCCTTTAAAAAAGGCGATGGTCGCCTTGGGTGATTCCGCTGGCTTTATGTGTGTTTTGCGATGCTTACGCTGCTTGGGACGCGGCATCGCTGGCAGTACTTGTTCAAACTGATCCAAATTGAGCGGTGCCATTGACGTCAGGTGCATTTTTCGGGCTGCCCGTTGAAGCCCAGACGCCTGATAGAGCCATGTCGCATTCCCGAGGCGATCCATCCAGCGCGAGGAAGGAAAAAACGAGCCAAACAAAAACTGTTCCACTTTCTCCTGACGTTTCGTCTTCACTTCATCATCTTCAATAGCTTCTTTGGCGCCCTCAAGGATTTGGCCGTATTGAACATTGGTCGGACAAACGGTAACACATGCCATGCAGCCTAAGCATTTTTCGATCGGCTCCTTCAAATCACTTATCGCCGCTTTACCTTCTGCAACCATTTTGACGAGATTAATCCGCCCCCGCGGCGAGTGGGTTTCAGTTTCCATCGTTTCATAAGTGGGACAAGCCGGTAAACAGTAGCCACATTGCACACAGTCAAACGTTTTGTCATAATTCACTTTCTTTTGAAGCGCTTGCAAATCACTCATTACGTAACACCAGCTTCTGCCCTTTTTCCGGAAAGACTTTGCCAGGATTCATAATACCATTCGGGTCCCAGCTGTCTTTGATCCGCTTCATCAAATCAAGACCGACTTCGCCCAGTTCCATTTCCATAAACGGCGCTTTCATCGTCCCGATTCCATGTTCACCAGACAGCGTCCCACCCAACTCGATGGCCGCTTCAAACATGTCTTCAACAGCAAGCTCCACCCTGCGCATTTCTTCCTGATCACGTTTATCGCAAAGGACGTTGGGGTGTAAATTGCCATCGCCTGCGTGTCCGAATACGACAATCTCAACGTTGTGCTTTTCCTTGATCACATCGAGGCGGTCCATCAGATCAGGGATTTTACTGCGTGGAACCGTCGCATCCTCGGAAACCTTAGTCGGTTTGATTTTTGCTATAGCAGGAGATACTTGTTTGCGGGCGTGCCAAATCTTAGCCGCTTCAGCTTCGGTCTCAGGAATGGTAGATTTCACCGCTCCGATGTTTTCCATAATATCCTGTACCCGTTCTGTTTCGATTGCGATTGTTTCGGGATGGCCATCTAATTCAATGATGACAATCGCATCTGCATCTACCGGCAAGCCAGCAGGCTGAAAATTTTCCACCGCCTGGATGCACGCTTGATCCATAAATTCCATTTTTGAAGGTAAGATCCCTGACGTTAACGTCTTGGATATGGCCGCTCCGGCCGTTCGAACGTCATCAAACACGACCATCAGCGTTTGCACAGCAGGCGGTTTCGGTAATAACTTGAGCGTGGCTTCCGTAATGACGCCCAGCGTCCCTTCAGACCCAACCACCAGCTTCGTTAAATCAAAACCTGTTACATTTTTAATCGTCCTGCCGCCTGTCCGAATGATTTCCCCTTCCGGCGTAACCAACTCAAGACCGATAACAAAATCCTTCGTCACGCCATACTTCAAACCTCGGGGCCCGCCCGAGTTTTCAGCCAGATTCCCTCCAATTGTAGCAACGTGAGCACTGCTCGGATCAGGGGGGTACATTAAACCATAAGCCTCTGCAGCTTCATTGATTTTTCCGGTACGCGTGCTTGGCGATGTCACCGCAATTAAATCATCAGGGAAAACCTCGACGTGTTGTGGCCATTGAGATAAATCAAGTGAGATCCCGCCATGGACAGGAAGTGGCCCCCCGCTTAAACACGTAGCCTGTCCCCTCGGATTAACGGGGATATGATACATATTCGCTAGCTTTAATACTGCTGCGACTTCTTCTTTTTGTTTGACTTGGACGACAGCATCAGGCAAATATTCCCCAAATGAACCGTCGTAGCTGTAACTGTGACGATCAGCTAACGTCGTCTTTATTTGCTCTTCCGGGATAAACGATTTCAATTCTTCTATCCATTCCAAGATGTCAGCCTCCTTTCTAAGTTGAAAAACAACAGACATTGGTATAGACCATATCATTCTATTTCGCTATTGAAAGGGTTTCTTCCTGTTATTATAACAAGAATGTCGAAATTTTTCGTATTATTTACGGCTGCACAATAAAACCGGGAGCTCTTTCAAAGCCCCCGGTCTCTTAATCTTCTATGAAGTTACCTTCTGCTGGAATAGGATTTTCTTTCAATCGTTTCGCAAGATGAATCAAGTTATAGGCCTGCATCGTCACATGGTGACGGGTAAAGTCATTTTCTATTCCATTCGCTTCAATAAAGGACGGCCCAGGGCCAGCTTCTCCAACCCAGTAGGTATCCACATTCGGCGGGATAACAAAGCCAAGATGGGATAAGGCATATAAAATGGAACGTGCTGCATTTTTGGCCCCATCTTCGTTCCCGGTCACAACAACCCCGCCTACTTTATTGTAATAAACAGACTGCCCTTTATCATTGGTCAGGCTCGCGCCTCCATACAATCGTTCAATCGCTAAAGCTGTTACGCTGCTTTTTTCGCCAAGCCAAACGGGCGTGCCGATCATCACGATATCGGCTTCCTTCACCTTTTCAAATATGCTTGGCCATTCATCACCTTCACCAAGGTCAGCGCTAATCCCAAACTTCAGATGGTAATCAGCCAAGCGAATTGTTTCATGCTTTACACCTTCATGATCAAATAGATTTGTAATTTCACGGGTTAACGCGTCTGTATTAGACGTTTCATCGCTCGTTTTCAATGAACCATTCAGAATGACCGCTTTTATAGGTGCCATGCTACGTCCTCCTTTTTTGCGTCAGGCTTTATGATGTTCATTTCACACTCTAGTGCTCATGAAACCTCATCAAGCCATACGGGAGGACATGTTTTTAATGTTCGGTTGTAATATAGAACCGAGCAGCGACCATGACCTCTTTTGAGGAGTGGGAACGTTCCGTACTAATCCGTTTCATAACACGATAAGTCCCTTCATCAAAAGGATGATCAAGTATATGCAAATCTATTGTCTGCCTGCAGCTCTCGCCTTCAGGGACCGATACCTCACGTTTCGTTAATTCTACATCTCGATAAAACGGGATCTTGTACCAGGTACCATAAACATATTTTTCGAGACGGTACTTTTGATCAAAATACAGATAAGGCGAACCTAAGTTTTTTATTTTAATTTCAATTTGGTTAATAAACGGTTGATAACTCGAATGTGTTGTATGCATCGTCACATGATAGTCCTTGGTTTTGACTGTGCTGAGGACGCCGCCATATCTCGATTTGTTCATCAACATAGTGGTCTCTCCTTGTTCGATAAATTGGGCTTCAATTTAGTATTATGTTTTAAACTACCTTATACAATTTATTGGTCGAAACTCGATTTAAGAAGGTTACACGGAGGAATTTTTTTAGCGAGAGATGAACTATTTTTTGTAAACGGTTGCATGTTTCGGTATAATTATAGGAAAATTCAGACAATAGGGGTGGTAAGCTTGTTACGTGAACAAACGATGCGCACGCCCAGCGAAAAACCTTACACCGAAGAGGACATCGGTACCTCAGATCAATTAAAGCACTATCGTGTAGATTTGCGCCAACTCTCCGAAAAAAATTACAACAAATTTGTCACGTTGAATACCGTACGTGATTGGTCTCAGCTCAGTTGGGAGGATATCGGCAAGCCTTATGAAGTAAAAACATATTCAAAAGATCGCTTGAATTGGGAGAAACAGAATCAAACTGAAATGGATCCTCATACCTCCTGGACATATTTTAATCAAGCCTTTCATGAGTGGTTTTCAAAAGACGTACCGTTGGAACAACAAGTTGCCAAGCAGAACTTTTTAACCAGCATCAAACGCTTTAAACCCGGCCAGATTAAAGAAGCCCTTCATGATGTCGTACAAATCCAGCTATGGAATTATGTCCACCGCATTCAAGACGGCATTTGGGACCCGAGAGGCAAGCGCGCCCTCTTTGAAGGACTTGATATCAACAAGCCGCGTATTTTATTTCTTGGGGCAGCGGAAGGTTATGAAGCGATGCAACTGGCTGCCATGTACCCTGGCGCTGAAGTCGTGCTCGTCGACTATGATGCCTATTGCAAAACTACCCGTTTCCAGGAGTTTCCGGAAAGCTACCCGTTCTTAGGCGAGAACCCGAGCACAGGTCAGCCCAAAGTCTATTATAAAGATGACTTTGACATAGAGTACGTAGTGGATGACATTCGCAATCTGGATTACGGTCCCACGTTTGATATTGTGCTTTCGGTCGGGCTGCTCGAGCATTTTCCTGACGAGTACAAACATGAAGTAGCCGATTGGCACCGACGTTTTTTGAAGCCAGGCGGTTATGTGGTCATGACGACTCCGCGCGCTCAAATGAAGTCGAAACTGTATTACCACATCATGGCCGACGTCATGAATCATACGTATCGTGAGTTAATGACCGTGGAACAGATGGGCAAATATATGTACGATAACGGCTTTGACATATTACGTCACGGGTATATTAAAGTGCACAATGGATTAGTGGCGCAACCCCGGTGAGCCATATAAAAAGCAGTAACTTTCTTATAAAGTGCGAAAGTTACTGCTTTATTTTTCACAAGGCCATCGTGCACATTAGTGTTCTATTTTCGGTAAAACCATAAAAGGCTTCCAGACAGCGTTAGAAAAATAACCAAAAGGCCTAGAAAACCGTGATAAAAGCCAACCTTTTCAATCGCAAACCCAAACAACGGAAAACCAATCATGATCGCAAAGCTTTCAGTCAGGCTGACCATGGAAAAGAATGTGGAACGGACGTGACTCGTCAAAAGATTCTGGACAAAGTTAGAAAAGATAGGCTCAAAGATGCTTAAGAGTTGCGCCAGAATAAGAAACGATAGCAAGATCGCCCAATCGAACGCGAAAATGAACAATATAAAGAACAGCACATATAACGCAAACCCGTAATACAGCATTCGAAAGAATTTAAATTTGGCTTCTAGTCTATAAGCAAGTTTGGCCATGAGAGCCCCCAGCAGGCCTTCGATCGTGAAAATAGCCCCGACCGTCACCTGAGAATAGCCTAACTGAACGAAATATTCCTGCCCGTAAAAAGTAATAATCACCATAACGGCGCCCGCTAACACAAACAGCGTAACGGGGATGTGAATAACAGGATTAGACGTCCAAATAGCCAACCCTTGTTTGAACTGGGTCACCCATTGATGATACCAGCGCCCTTGTAACGTTTGATCAGGCTCACGGTGAGGTTCTTTGATAAGGAAAAGCGGTACTAACGCAAGGACATGAGTAAGGATCATCGAACCATAAACCCACACCCAGCTGATTTCAGCCATCATTCCCCCGAGAAACTTGGCCAGGCTAAGGGATAATAGCCCGATCGCGGTCATGCTGCCAAAAATACGTGTGAAATCCTTCTCTCGTTTCTCCTCTTTCAACGTATCGTAAGCCAGTGCTTGTTCAGCCCCGGATTGGAAAGTAATAATCAGTCCCATCGACATAAAGGCCAGCGTAAACATGGAGAAAGCATCACTTACCAGCATGAAGGTGCCATAAGCGATACTGAAAATATTCCCTAACAGCAAGCTCACTTTTCGTCCATATAAATCAGCAATCATACCCGTCGGCACTTCAAATAAGACAATCGCCAAATGAAGAACCGCTTCAAGAAGACCGATTTCCCCAAAGCTCAGCCCCTTATCCCCGAGGTAAATAACCCACAAGGCCCGGTCAAAAAATAGCTGGGCAAAAAAGACATAGATATAGATCATTGTTATATTCCGTTTATTCAAAACCATCGTTTCCGTCCTCCTTATACATAAAAAAAGACACAGGTAACGTGTTATCCCTGTGCTCCATGACGTCATGTTCGTTATTCAGGAAATAGCCACGCTGCGTTCATTATCATTGAAATTTTAGTTAAAAAAGGACATACGTGTCCCGAGGACGGCTAAAATTCCAATAATAGACATCATTAATACGATATATCGCTTTTCACCTATGATGTCTTCAACGAACGTAAGCATGGTTTCCCTCCTTTTATGTATAAGTTATTTTTTATTATAGGGGGTGGGCCCAGCGCTTACAATGCCCAATATTCCACGTTATACTTTAAAAAACGTACAGACCTGTTAGTCTGTACGTTTGAAAAGGCTATGTTATTGATGAGAAAATTCTAACTCTTTATCAGCCCAAACGACAAATTGGTTCACAACTGAATCAATGAATTCAATGGTTTTTGGATCGGTCAATTTATTCTCTTCATTGATTTTCCCTTGGACAGCCCCGACAAGGATTTCATTTCCCGGCATCACTTTAGCACCCATACCCGGTGCGTTCAAAATTTGGCGCAAATGCATTTGAGCGCGTACCGTTCCAAGCATCCCCATCGTTGCTCCAGCAATCATAACGGGTTTACCGGCCATTTCACGCTCTCCTCTAGAAAGCCAATCCAAAGCATTTTTCAAGACACCTGGAATGGAATGATTGAATTCCGGCGTCACCAACAGGAAAGCGTCAACATCATGCACCTGTTGTTTGAATGTTTGCACCTGGACAGGGAGGTCGTGTTCAATATCTTGATCATAATGGGGCAAATCGCGGATATTGATGATTTCGATGTTCAACTGGCTATTGTACCGTTCCTGCATAAATTGGGTCAATTTCATATTATACGAATCTTGGCGGATACTCCCCACCAAAGCAGCTACCTTTAACACACTATCTCTCCTTCACCATAGATGTTGTAACCCTCATTATAAAAACACCCTCACCCAACATCCACTATTCTGCTCGCACACACCCTCTTAGCGTACCTGGTACAAAATCCAATTTTCTAAAAGAGCCGGGTGTTTCATATACGTACATGGAACACCCGGCTCTTTTTAAATCAACCAATTTGTACCAGGTACGCTCAGGGGCGCTCTCTCTGAGTTTACGTATTGGGGATGGTGGGAAAATCGAAGTAACGAGTTTAAAGGAGGTTCGGCACTGTGTCTGCGGAAGCAATCGGTTTTAGTTTACTTGCTATGGGCGTCTTCCTGATTATAGGGAAATTGATTCGTGTCAAAGTAAAGCTATTTCAATCACTATTTTTACCAAGCTCCATAATTGGCGGCTTTGCGGCATTACTTTTGGGCCCACAAGTTCTTGGTAATGCATTAACCCCTATAACGGGCGAAAATTCTTTTTGGGCGACTGGACTGGTAACGGATGATATTACCTCCGTATGGGAAACGCTACCTGGACTTATGATCAATGTTATTTTCGCTTCGCTTTTCCTAGGAAAAACCACTCCATCACCAAAAAAGATATGGAATAACGGCGGTCCTCAACTTGCATTCGGGTGGACCCTTGGCTGGGGGCAATATGTTATTGGTATTTTAATTGCTTTATTAATTCTCACCCCTATCTATGACATACCACCCATGGCTGGTGCGTTAATTGAGATTGGCTTTGAAGGTGGTCATGGAACAGCTGCAGGGATGCAAGGCACATTTGAAGAACTCGGGTTTCCAGAGGCATATGACCTGGCAATTGCCCTTGCCACAATAGGTGTATTGTCTGGAGTTATCTTCGGTATCGTATTAATAAATATCGCCATTCGTAAAAACGAAACGGCTATTGAACAAAGCCAAAGCAAATTTACTGATTTACAAAAACTTGGCATCCGTGAATTTGAAAACCGCGAAACCGCCGGGACCATGACCCTCCGGCAAGAATCCATTGAACCCCTGTCCTTTCATTTTGCCATGATCGGCGTCGCCATCCTTATTGGTTACGCCATCCAGCAAGGACTGATGGGGATCGAAGCCATTACGTGGGGAACATGGACTGATACCTATATCATGAGGTACATCCCTTTGTTTCCACTTGCAATGGTGGGGGGTATACTCCTTCAACTAGTACTGGATAAATTCGATCGGTTCAATACCATCGACCGGCAAATGATTATGCGCGTTCAAGGCCTCTCCCTTGATATACTAATCGTCACAGCAATAGCAACCATTTCACTGGCTGTCATCGGCGAATACTTTGTTCCATTTCTCCTGCTTGCAGCAGGCGGCGTATTATGGAACTTGTTAGGATTCAAACTCTTCGCCAAAAAAATGATACCGAGATATTGGTTTGAACGGGGCATTGCTGATTTTGGCCAATCCATGGGAATTACCGCAACAGGACTGTTGCTCATGAGGATTGTAGACCCTGAGTCTGAAACTCCAGCACTCGAATCCTTCGGGTACAAACAATTAATTTACGAGCCATTTTTAGGAGGAGGGTTAGTAACCGCCCTATCAGTGCCGCTTATTCATACATTCGGACCTGTCCCATTCCTGATTTTCTCCTTCATCATGGTAATACTAGGACTTCTCCTAGGACTCCTATACTTTGGCAAGCAAACCAGCAACGATTAGTTTATTGGTTTTTGTACCTAGTACAAAAACCAACATCTCAAAAGAGCCGGGTGTTCCTTGTACGAACAAGGAACACCCGGCTCTTTTCATTCTTATCATTTCGTACCAGGTACGCATAAAAAGGTACGCACAAAAGTCACTTGAATTATTTAGGCTCATCCTATATAATTGCTTTGTTGATAATGATTATCATTTTTAATTAAATGCTATATATTGATAACGTTCTCAGGTACTTATATGCAAAGGAGCTTCAGGTATGGATAATGAGCAAGATTTATATGACTTGACGATTATCGGCGGCGGAACGACGGGGTTGTTCGGTGCTTATTACGCCGGCATGCGAGATATGAAGACCAAAATATTGGAATACCATTCAGACATAGGAGGCAAAGTCTCCTTCTTTTATCCGGAGAAAATGATTTATGACGTAGGTGGCATCCCAGGCGTGATGGGCGAAGAGCTCGTTGAACAAATGAAAGACCAGGCTCTCAGTGTCCACCCTGAACTTGTAACCGGCGTTTACGTCACATCTCTTCAAAAGCAGGCGGATGGAACGTTTGCAATTCGAACTTCTGATAATCAGACTCACTACTCCAAGACTGTGCTGCTAGCCACTGGCTTTGGAACCTTCGACATGGTACCGTTAAATGTTGAAGAACGTACGGAATATGAAAACCACTCCATTCACTACACCATCAATCACATGGATCAATTTTCTAACAAAACCGTCATGGTCGTTTCTAGCGGTCGAATAGGCATAGATTGGGCGTTAGCGTTAGAAAGCCGAGCCGAAAAAGTGTATCTCATCAACAAAGGAGATACGTTTCAACACGTCTCAGATGCAGATCTAACAGCCCTCCAACAATCTACTGTTGAAGTGTCAACGCAATCCTCTGTAACAAGCTTAACCGGAAGCGGACAGCAGCTAACACAGGCGGAGGTGTATCACCAGCAAGAAGACACTTCAAGAAGTCTTAAAATCGATCATATCCTTGTTTACGAAGGACTGAAGATGGAAAAAGCCCCGTTTGAAGACTGGGGATTAGACACAGATAAAAATAGACTTACCGTCAAAAACAACATGGAGACGAGTGAGGAAGGTGTCTTCGCAGCTGGGGATGCCGTAAATTATCCCAATAAAACTACACTAATCGCCTCAGGTTACTCGGAGGCTATGACCGCTGTTAATAGCGCAAAAACGCACATCGAACCTACTGCAAGCAAACAAGTCTACAGCACCGTCGTCTACCGAAAAAAATAAGCGTACCTGGTACAAAACACGCTATTTCAAAAGAGCCTGGTGTTTCTTGTTCGAACAAGAAACACCAGGCTCTTTTTGTTTTCATGCTTTTGTACCAGGTACGTCATTAGGTACGTCATTGGAAGTAGGTCAATCAGGTACGTTAATCGGCTCATGGGTTTCTGGCAAGGAGGTTTCGGTGTAGTTGCGGATAAGTTGCCATTTATCGGTTGACTTGTCTTTGTGAAAAGTCTGAACGAATAACTGAGTTGAGTCGGATTTTTGACCTTCTATCAACATTGTGAGCCAAAACACACTCATGACTTCATCTTGACGAAGGGATATATGCTTCTCAACCTCGAATTCCCATTCTACATTTTTATCTGCAAAAAAGTTGAAAATATAATCCCAGCTTGCAATCATATGCCCAAATCCGTGATCATACACGTGAGAGTTATAAACTTCTCTAGAAACTAAATCGGTGGATACGATGTCCTTCATGGTCAATACATCGCCATTGTGCCAAATATCCTGATACATATCAAAAAAACGTGTAAACGTGTTCATGTGGCACCTCTCTTTCACAGAAAGAAAAACATTTCCGTCACCATAAACATTAGTTTAATATAATAATGATTTCAAACAACATAACTGAATTCAATCTAAATCACATCGATTTTCCTACATCTGGAGTACATTTTTCTCACTCCCTAATATCACGAGTTTCAAGTCCAACATGTTTTTCTTTACATATAAGTATCATCACCTATCCATACTAACGATAAAACAGTACGAGTGAGGATGGTGACAGCTATGGTCGATCGGACGAAAGTGTGTAAAGCCTGTGACGGATTCGGGATGCTAAGGGATGATGAGGAATGGTTTTATATGTGCAGAATTTGTGGGGGGAGCGGTATAATGGGAGAAGAACAATTCTCCACGGTGTTAGAAGTAGACGAAAACAACCGGTTATTGGACTAATTTTTTAAGGACAGACTAAATGTTCTGTCCTTGGCTTTTCCATTCCTGCTTCGACCGAAAACGACTTTCTTTGAATGCGTTTTAATACGTGCTACAATCAAAGGGATTGAATTCTGCGAAGGTATGTGATGTCAGATGAGCCAATACGTTCCGTACATAAATTTCAACAAAAGTGAGTGGTCCCAGCTTAAGTTCAACGTCCCCATGACCCTGTCTGAAAAACAGATCGAGAGGTTGAAGGGGATTAATGAAAACTTGACGATCGAGGAAGTGGCGGATGTCTACCTTCCTTTAAGTCGCTTGCTGAACTTATACACCTCAGCTACCCAACAACTGCATAATGTTACGGATACATTTATGGGCAAAAGCACGCGTAAAGTTCCTTTTATTATCGGGATAGCGGGAAGTGTAGCCGTTGGAAAAAGCACCATCTCCCGGATTCTGCAGGCCTTGTTATCTCAATGGCTCAACCATCCCAGAGTCGAGATCTTAACTACAGACGGTTTTTTATACCCGAATGCCGTTTTAGAAGAAAAAGGGCTCATGAA
Source organism: Thalassobacillus sp. CUG 92003 (assembly GCF_013618635.1). Taxonomy (GTDB): domain Bacteria; phylum Bacillota; class Bacilli; order Bacillales; family Halobacillaceae; genus CUG-92003. Next base: position 51,123 of record NZ_JABLSJ010000011.1, read on the forward strand.
CAGAAAGGGATTTCCTGAAAGCTTTGACACCAAGCACTTGATTGACGTACTCTACCGCCTTAAGTCCGGAGAACCGGAAGTTACCGCTCCCGTATATTCTCACTTGCACTATGACATTATGCCAGATGAGACCCAGGTCATTGAACAACCGGATGTCGTCATCGTGGAAGGGATCAACGTTTTGCAGATACCGAAAACGAACGATTATGATCCAAGTGTTTATGTGTCGGACTTTTTTGATGTCAGCATTTACATTGATGCCTATGAAGATTACCTGAAAACATGGTACATTGAACGATTCAAGAAACTGCGCGACACCGCCTTTCAGGACCCTCGTTCCTATTTTAATAAATACGCCAACCTCTCCGATCAAGAAGCCAATGAAATCGCAGAGGATATTTGGGAGCGCATCAACCTGGCCAATCTAAGAAAAAACATCGCCCACACGAAAAACCGGGCCGATATCGTGCTGGAAAAAGGCGAAAACCACTACGTATCGAATATCCATTTAAAAAAAATTTAGGTGGAATGTTAAAACCAGAGGGATCTTCCTCTGGTTTTTTCGATGTTTACTTAATTTTTATTCAATGCTGTTTGGATGTCATCCTTATAAGCATAGGAGAACAGCAAGGAGACGAGCAATGCCCCTCCAATTAAATTACCAATACTGGCGGGAATCAGGTTGAATAAAATGTATTCGTACCATGAATACTGCGTTTCTGATAAAACACCGATTGAAAAATACCCCATATTCGCAGCACTGTGCTGGAAGTTACCAGCCACAAACAAAACGACCGGTAATGTCGTTCCAAGGATTTTTCCTGTGATATCCCGGGCAGCAGTCGTCAAGAAGGCAGCCATCCCGATCAACCAATTAGCCAATATGCCTGAGACCAAGACTTCGAACCATCCCTTGACGCCATGCTCCATAAATTTCATCTTATGCTCTAAATAAATCGATAATTCAGAATAGAAGAGTTCCGTTAAAGACGATGAAGATTGTATAAGCAACCCGACAAATAAGGCTCCGATTATATTGCCAATATAGGCTGACAACCAGAACTTCAGGATATTACGTTGCATCAACCCGGTTATATTAAACAAGTAAGTCGGGAGAAGCACATTGATTTCAGTAAACAGGACAGCTCCTGAAATGAACACCATGGCATAGCCAGCTGCGAACCCTATCCCTGAAAGCAAGTAATAAATACCCTTTGCATCGATGCCTGTTGCAAGAAGAATAGAAAATACCGCCCCAAATGTCATAAAGGATCCTGCTGTCAGGGCGAGCAGAAATTGGGAACGGAAGGATTGATTTAAATGATCGCGTCCCTTTTCTCCGAATTCACTGACAATTTGAGACGGAATGTAAAATTGTCTGCCCGGCTGTTCTACATCGCCTGCACTCATCTTCGTATCCGCTGCATTTTCCGCTTTATTTTTATTAGATGGATTATTATTATTGTTATGATCTTCTGCCATATATCCGTTCCTCCAATCTTTAGTGCATTCCCGTTGTGCTCACGTTCTAACCTCTATATTCAGCAAACTATCCCTCAGACTATTAAAATCAAGCTTCAGAGACAACTAAGAGCGCTTACTATTTAGGATGTGCTTTAAAAAACGTGAATCTGACGCTTGCTCAGTGGTCTTTTGAACTCTTCTCACAATAAAAACAGACCAAATCGCCTACGATCTGGTCTGCTCATTTGATTGGTATACATTTATAGACTACTCTCTCAGCTTACTAAACGCCCCATTCCTAGCTCGTCGTCAACAACCCTCTGTGAATCCCTTCAACGGAGGATTGCCCCGACAGTGCCATCGTTAGATCAAAGTCGGCGATGAGATTACGAAGCACTTGCTGGACCCCTTCTTCTCCTGCTAAAGCCAACCCGTACATATAAGGGCGGCCGATGCAAACTGCCCGAGCCCCAAGTGCTAAAGCCTTCATGATATCCGAACCGCGACGGATACCGCTATCCATCAGCAATGGGACATCGTCCTGGACAACATCCGCAATGTGCGGGAGCGCTTCAATGGAAGCGATAGCGCCATCGACTTGCCGACCTCCATGATTGCTGACTATAATGCCATCCACGCCATGCTCTACCGCGAGCTTGGCATCTTCAGGATGTAAGACCCCTTTTAATAAAATCGGAAGGGATGTCTGGGACTTTATGAATGCCAAGTCATCCCAAGTAAGAGAAGGATCACCGAATATTTGAACCCACAACATGATCGCCGCTCTCATGTCCTCTTCAGGAGCATGTCCCAGTCTAGCGCAAAACACGGGGTCTGCTAAGTAATTTCCCATTCCCTCGGCTTGTAAAAAAGGAAGATAGGCATGTTCTATATCTTTCTCACGCCATCCCATCATAGAGGTATCGAGCGTAACCACAATGGCTTGATAGCCTGCTCTTTCAGCACGTTTCACCATACTGCCTGCAATCTCACGGTCGTTGCTCCAATACAATTGAAACCATTTGTCTCCCTGACCCATCTCCTTGGCTGTCTTCTCCAAGCTGTAAGTCGATGCGGTGCTCGATATAAAAGGTACCCCCATCGCGGAAGCTGCTCTGGCTGAAGCTAACTCACCTTCTTCGTGAACCACCGATTGGACTCCTACAGGTGCGCACATAATGGGGTAGTTCAATTTGGTGCCAAATAACTCTACACTCAAATCACGCTCTGACGTGTCACGCAGCATTCGGGGAATGATCTTCCACTTGTCAAATGCGCGTTGATTATCCCCAGCTGTAACCTCACGTCCAGCTGATGCTGCTACATAGTCATATGGTTTTGCATCTAAACGCTGTTTTGCTTCTGCTTCTAATTGTTCAAAATTGACTGGCACCATATTGACTTCCTGACGTTGATACACTTTCATCTGCACATCATTTCCAAATCCCATTTCACTCGCCTCCTTATATAAAGCGCTTTCACGAAAAATTATACTATAATATACAGAATAATGAAATTTTTTATGTCATTTATTGAAATCCTTTGCAGCTTCCGTAGGGCATAACCCCTATTCCTACATTGACACAAACAAGGGTCAAACATAGAATAATGCTAACCCGACAAAATAGATCGGAATAGTACGCGTGAAGGGGTTGGGCACGTGAAGAAATTCCCGTTGACACTCATAACTGTCTTTTTGATAATCTCCTGGTTTGTGGGCCTCTATTCCCTCTCAGTAATAGATGCCTCAACAATAGTCATTCCCCTGCTTGGTGAATTTCTTTGGATGCGTAATACTCAAGGTCTTCTCGGTTTGACCGCAATATTCACTTTATTAACCTTGCCCGTTCTAACATTTATGGTCACAAACCGCGTGACATTAAAGCGATTGAAAGTCTGGTACACTCTGTCAGGAGCAACCAACCTTGCCTGGGTGATGATCATTTTCCTGCAAATAAAGATTGCAGCCTATAATTTAGGCATCTGCCATTAATCCTCCAAAATAAAGAGCTGACCTCGATGGGCAGGTCAGCTCTTTTCTCTAGTTCGTCTCGTTTATACAGTTCCTTCAGGTGGTGTCTTCGATTTTCTTACGAGCGCTGTAATACCCGCAATAAGATAGGCAGCCCCTGCTAAGAAACCGAGAAACGCAGTGGCTATCGTACCGACAACAGCTGTAATGATCAAGATAATTCCTGCCGCTTTCGGTTTTTTGTTTCCTTTTAAGAATACCCACGACAGTATGCCAAGCACAACCGCTATGATCGATACCACGAGGAAAAAGGTAGCCCCGCTTCCGATCATGTCGATAAATTGATCTACATTAATATTCGCCTCACTGCCTTCAGCTCCTTCAGGCACACCTTGTTCCATCCCTTGTTGAATTTCCTCTCTGAGCTCCGGATTATCTTTAACGTTCAGAACGAATATGCTAAGACCGATAATGGCCGCAAATAATAAAATTCCAATCCAAGTGAAAATCATTTCAGCTGTCCGCTTCATAGCTTTTCCTCCTTTTCATCGTTAAGCACTGGCTACATCCCGTTTGGTGAACACAGCCCAGGCTAAGCATAAGAATATAACAAAATAGACGGCTAACACACCGAGTGAAAATCCGAGTGACGTGCCCTCAAACATTGGGTTTCCGCTAAGATGCTGATTCAAATCTGTATTGGCAAATAGAATGTACTTTGCCCAATCGAATCGGCTAAGGAACGCAACGATCGAATTTCCAGCAAACATTAAGAAAATCGCTACTCCTATCGCCAAAGCACTGTTTCGGAAAACCGCCGAAATCATAAATGCAAACGTCGCCATCATAACTAAATTAACAGAACCTAGCAAGTACTGTAGTAATGTATGCTGCAGGATAGACGTTTCATGTACAGAACCGTCTTTAAAATATAAATACGGTTCACTGGCGCTTTCAATGCCGAAAAATGCCGAACCGGTCAAAAAGGCTAACACCATTAAAAATACGAGCATCGTCAACGCAAAAACAAGGACAGACGCATATTTGGCAAATAAGATCTTCGTCCGTGAAATCGGGCGGATCAACAGCAGTTTAATCGTGCCCCATTTAAACTCATTTGCTAATATACCCGCTGCAACAATAATGGTAAACAAACTGATGACTGCTGTGTTCGTACGATTTTCTTGCAGGAAACTCCACACATCATATCCCCGCGGTTCAATGTCGTTATCAAGGCGGTATTGATTCATGGCTATCTGCTCCTCATTACTCGCAGCAAAGCTAGGCGCCTCTTCTGCCTGTTGTTCTAATTGTTCATTTTCAGCCTGCAGCTCCTGTCGCCAATCCCCGCCTTCTCCAGTCTCGGACCCGTCAGTCATTTGACCCTCTATTTTAATAAACACAGCCATCGCAATAACTAACAAAGCGAGTATGCCATATAAAATCCAGTTGGAGATTTGGGAATAACTCTTCATTTGCTCGTTTCTGATTAATTGCAAAAAATTACTCAATAGCTCCCTCTCCAATCAAATCTAAGAATTTATCTTCCAGTGTAGAACGATGAATACTCACACTGAAGACTTCAATATCGTTTTCAACCAGCTTACGCACAAGGACGGGGATATTCTCCCGAGTAAGCGTCACGTATAACCCATTTTGATCGCTTTTTACTTCGGATTCGGTAAACTCCTGCAAAAGAGGTTTGGCCTGCTCCTGAGGCGTAGCGTCAACGAACACTTCTTTCAGGTTTGACTCCTGCAACGCTTCATTAACGGTCTGAATGGTAATCAACTCACCATTTTTAATAATACCGATGCGATCACACATCATTTCCATTTCCGATAAGATGTGACTGGATACGATCACAGCGACTTGCTCTTCTTCTGCCATCCTTCTTATGTATGATCTAATTTCACGAATTCCAGATGGGTCCAGCCCGTTTGTCGGTTCATCTAATATTAGAACCGAAGGCCTGTGCAAAAGAGCCTGGGCGATGCCGAGCCGTTGCCGCATGCCAAGCGAATATTTCCCTACTTTCTGCTTGATTCGATTTTCTAAACCGACAAGCTTTACGACCTCCTCAATCCGTTCTTTAGACACCCCCGGCATCATCCTGGAGTAATGAAGCAGGTTTTTCCATCCGCTCATAAAGGGATACATCTCCGGGTTTTCAACAATTCCCCCGACATGGCGTATCGCCGATTTAAAGTCCTGACTGACGCTTTTTCCTTCTATAAAAACATCGCCTTCACTCATTTTCATCAATCCGACCATCATGCGAATCGTGGTCGTTTTACCAGCGCCGTTAGGCCCTAGAAAGCCGAACACTTCACCAGGATAGATATCAAAGTCCAACCCTTTGATGATCGGCTTGCTGCCAATTGTTTTTTTCACGTTCTGTAACTGCATGGCTGGCTGTGTCATAGGTCGCAACCTCCCTTTCATTTAATTAAATTTGCCACTAATAGGTACGATAAACGTTAAAAAAAGTTTCAAACTTTTTCTAGTTCATTCCTACCCCCATACTCTACCATGTTTTAACAGAAAAAAGAATAGAATTCGACAACAAATGAATCCTTTCTGCCATTTATTGACGATTCATCTGCAAATTTTACTTGAGTACCCAAGCTTTATCCAAAAAAAAGAGCCTTATAAAAACAGCTCTAGTAAAGGCTATGGTTGATTGCTCATAAAAACGCTGCCGGGCAAACGCTTCAGGCTTACAAAATTTATGTTATACCACTATTTACGCCGCTTCTTCAGGGTCATGCGAATCAGGGTAATCGCCGTCATCTTGAGCCTGATCTACCGTTGAACTGCCTCCGCCATCCTTTGTCATTTGCCCCGGGTGAAAGGTGGTTGCGGCCAAACATGCAATCAGAAGTAAGCAAACCCACCACTTTTTCATTTCATCTCCTCCTCATGTACCCCATGATAATAAACTGCTGCCTTTTGGTAATTGCCTAATCGGTAATAATATTTTCCTAACAGCACTAAAATCTCCTTAAAATCTTCCTTCTCTCCATGAGTCCTCACTTCATCCAACGCCGATTCCAGGTAGCGAGTGATGGCCCGGGTGCTCTGTTGACCGCCTTCGCTAATGGAAAAGGTCAAAATTGTAAATTTATATGAAAGGGAGAGGTCTCCCTCCGCTAACTCCAATCCTTGCTTTACAAAATCAGCAACTTTCAATTTGTCTCCCAATTGAAATGCCGCTTTTGCCATTAAGTTCAAGGTACGGAGTTTCAAAGCACGTTCATTCGTTTGTAAACATTCATTCAAACATTCAATGCAAGAGTCATAATCTTTCATTAAGAAATACGTGTAACCCATATGATAAAGCGCTTGTTGATAGATATGGCGTAACTTGTGGTTATCTTTTGATATGAGAAGAATGCCGTTAAAATGTTCCATGGACTGCTCGTATTCCTGCCCCTGGATATTGATCATCCCGAGTAACAGATTACAATTCAGAACATTTTTGTAACTCGACCGCTTGGCATAGGAGTGGAGAGCGCGTTCCGTATACGTAAGGGCCTTCATAAGCCGGTCTTTTTTGAGGTGCGTTAATCCGAGATAATACCATAATTCAGGTTCCTCAATGCTTAAGTAAACATCCATACCTTCCGCTTCTCGAAATGAAGTGGATGCGCTGTTGTAGTCACATGTTTTATAGTAATATATCCCTTCAAACAAAAATAAATAATAGAGCAAGCGCTCTGGAAGTGAGGCCAAAGAGGAACGCAATTCTTTTATTTTTTCAAGGGCGGTAGAGAGCTTGTCTAATTCTAAGTCATAGCGGATGAGGAATAATTTGTATGTTTGGGTGAGGACAGGGTCAGATTGCTCAAGTAAGCGAAGTGAAAGATCATCACTCAATTGTTTAATTTCCGAAGGGGCTTTGTCCGATTTGATGTCCTCGTAAAGTTTATATATATCGGTCAGGATCATTTTGCGCATACGCAGGCGTTCCTGGTTTAAATGAGGCGACCTGCCAGAACCCATTTGGTTTTCGACAGAACTGAAGTTAACCTTGCCTAAGAATGGATCAACGGAATGAATATAATCCTCCGAGAAACGAGCATCAGGTGTCATTAATTGCGAAGGTTGAATAAATTCATTCTTTGTCATTTTACGTTCTACCCTTCATTTTAAAAGTTACATTAATTATAGTTAATTATCTGTATATTTCCACACTTTCGACAAAAATAGTGAAAATAAAACCGTACATCTGTTTGTATCACTAACAGAAACCGCTGTATTATGCCTCATTACCAGCCTGTGCTATTCATCTTTCCATCCTTTATTTCAAGGATTCGATCCCCTAACTTAACGGCTTCCTGATAATCATGGGTTACGAGAACAATGGGAATCTCCCAGATTTGGTAGAGTCGCAAAAGTTCCTGATGGCACTGTTCGCGAGTCGCTTCATCCAATGCGGAGAAAGGTTCGTCCAATAAGAGCACAGAAGGTTGAGTAGCCAGCGCCCTTGCTAAAGCAACCCGCTGTTTTTCACCTCCTGAAATCTGCTTTGGATAATGGCTTAAAATAGGTTCAATGCCCATGACGTTAACAAGCTGATCAACAAGTCGGCTATCCTTTCTTCCATAGTTGATGTTTTTTTCAATAGTCATGTGAGGGAATAAAGCGTAATCCTGAAAGAGATAACCAATGTGTCTATTTTGGACAGGGGTAGGCTTTTGGTCGTTGCCGTATAATGCGCTGCCATTCAGCATAATCGTCCCGCTATCAGGATGTGTTAAACCAGCGATACAGTTTAAAATTGTGGTTTTCCCTGCTCCTGAAGGGCCGAATAATATTACAATTTCATTATTCACTACAAATTGGACATCTATTGAGATCATAGGTAGTCTTTTTTTTATATCCAAATGAAGCATACATACGCCTCCCGCATCAACCGTTATACTTTCATAATGGTACGTTTGCTCCACCAATTCAGCCACATTATAGCGCTGAACCCGAGCACGACAATAATGATGACCCAGACGATTGCCGTCTCACGCCTGCCTGATTCCACGGCAAAGTAAATCGCGAGTGGAATGGTTTCCGTTTTGTTCGGAATGTAGCCGGCTACCATCAACGTTGCACCAAACTCTCCGAGCGCCCGGGCAAACGTTAGCACAAGACCCGCCAGCAAGCCTGGCCAAGCTAACGGAAAGGAAATCGTCCAAAACACTTTGAATTTTGAAGCCCCCATGGTAAGGGCTGCATTCTCAAGATTACCGTCATAATTTTGGAAAGCAGCTGAAGCGCTTTGGTACATTAATGGAAAGGAAACGACTGTTGCAGCGAGGACGGCGCCCATCCACGTAAACACCACTTGAAGATCGAACCAATTCAGCAGGACCTTTCCGATTATTCCATTTTGTCCAAACACATACAGTAAACCGAAGCCGACAACTGTCGGAGGGAGCACTAAAGGCAACATGATCAGAGACTCTAAAATCCCTTTTCCCCGAAAGTTTTTTCGCGCCAGTACCCTCGCGAGTACGACACCCACTGTAAACACAAAGATGGTGGCGATGCCTGCTATTTTCAATGATAAGTAAAACGGAGTAAAATTCATGACCTTGTACGACCACCTTATCCTTGCCCTGATGTGAACCCGTAATCAGAGAAAATCTGTTGAGCTTCGGTTGATTGCAGATAATTGATAAACGTTTCAGCGTGTTCAGGAGCGTCACTACTTGCCGTAACCGCTCCAGGATATACAATAGGAGAATGCCAATCGGGGTTCGCATTATCAAGAACCGTCACTTTATCCGATTGGAGGGCATCACTTGAATAGACGAAACCTAACTGAACATTGCCTGATTCAACATACGTCACGACTTGACGCACATCTTTTCCGGATACAAACATTCCTTCAACATGCTGCCACTGCTCTAGTGTTTGCAAGCTTTCCTTCGTGTACTGACCAACTGGAACACTCTCGGGATTTCCGATGGCTAACTGCACATCTTTCATTGATTCCAGGTTTTCAAATGTGGCACCTGTTGCCTCTCCAGCAGGCGCTATTAAAACAAGTCCGTTGTGAGCGAAATTGATACGCGTTTGTGGTGAAATAAGGTCATTTTCCTCCAAATTATTCATCCACTTCTGGTCCGCAGATAAAAAGACATCCGCTGGTGCACCCTGCTGGATCTGTCTAGATAAATTGCCTGAACCTCCAAAGTTAAATGTGAGGTCAATATGAGGGTGCTGGTCTTCGAAGTTCGTTTCCAGCTCATCCATTACATCGGTGAGACTGGCTGCGGCTGAAACCACTAATTCAGTTTCTTGTTCATTCGCCGGGGAATCTTTGGGCTCCTCAGCAAAGGGGATGCTCAGGCCGCATCCACTTAGAACGAGCAGTATAGCCAATATAAAACCTAATCCTCTCATGATGGAGCCCTCCATTGTATGACTGTGCTTATCGGATGTATGATGTAACTCAATTATAAGGAGCAGCTTCACGTTAGTAAATGGATACGGCTGCCTGGGCACAAAAAAGCCGAGCCTGCGTCAGCAGTTTCTCGGCATTGATCATTTAATATTAGTCCGCATTTTTAAGCTAGCGGCTTTCCGTTTTTGGGGTTCAATTTCCTCTTCGATCAAGCGTGATGAACAGTTTGGGCAAATAACGGCTCGCGTAGGAATGGGCGTACAGCAATAGGGACACTCTTTTTTGGTCATCGCTATAAGCGGGTCCTGGTCAGGCTTTTTCCACCGGTTCATTTGACGAACTACGATAAACACTGCAAACAAGATGAGGACAAAGCGAATTGCGGACGTTATAAACAATCCGTAATTGATTGTAGCTGCCCCCGCATCTTTAGCTGCAGCTAATGATGCGTATTTTTCACTTCCAAGAATAATGTATAAATCAGAAAAATTCATCTTGGCTAGCAATAACCCTACCGGAGGCAGCAATATATCAGAGACAAGAGAATCAATTAAACCGCTGAAAGCAGCACCTAACACCATCCCTATCCCCATATCTGCTGCGCTTCCTTTGACAGCAAACAATCTGAATTCCTTGAGCAGCCCCATGAGGACCTCCTCTCATAACTTACTGTTAATCTACTCTATGAGAACGACCAAGTGGGCATGTCTAAAATCTACCATATTTTCATGACCTACACGGGTTTCGGCAAATCACATAGTATGACTATACAGACTTTGTCTGACGAATAATAGAGAGGTAGCTGATCATGAGAAGAAACCCTTATAACCAGAGGTGGTGCGTCTTCCCGGGTTATAATTGGTGCGGTCCAGGCTGCAGCGGTCCAGGGGCCCCCATAAACCGCTTAGACGCCTGCTGCCAAGCCCATGATGAATGTTATAGAGTTTATGGTGATTATTGTTATTGTGATCGCATGATGTTACGTGCTGTAGCTCCCCTTATCACCCCCGAAACAAAAGAAGGACGTCATGCCAAAAAAGTTTATGACTACATGAGACTGCAATCCAAATTTACTTGCGCCTTCAGACGTCCACCTAATTGAGAAGATTCCCAAAAACCGGGCGAATAACCAATCAATTATGACTCCCTGACATATACCATGGTGTAAGGGTATTTTCCCTTCTATCATATACAACAAGGAGATGAATGCAATGTCTGGAGGATATGGATACGGTGGCGGCTTCGCCTTAATCGTCGTATTGTTCGTATTATTGATCATCGTTGGTGCTGGAGCGTTCGGTGGCAGAGGCTACGGTGGCTACTAAGTAAATCACATTAAAATAAGCAGGCCACCTGAATGATGTTCAGGTGGCCTGCTTTGTCATGTCTTTATATAAGCGGGTAATATGACGACCGCTGGCTTGCAGCGTTTATAACATTGAAAGGATTGCCCCAATTACCACAATCGCTCCTATAATCATTAAAATAGTCCGAATCACAATACTTCACCCTTTCTCCACTTGATTTTAGTTATTGAATTCCTTTTTTCAATGAACGCTAAACATGCCCGCCAAAAGAAAAATAAATTGGGGGGGGACTACCCTTTAATTTTGAATTTTTTATGAAACCTATTATGAAGTGCCCAACTTTAATGAAGACATGTTACGATTGGCATACATATTCATTAAGAGAGGGTTTCCTATGCACAAAAAAAAACGATTTCTATTTACTATCTTACCCATCTTCAGTTTACTTATTATACTGTCCGCCTGTGGGCAGCAAGAACTTGAAGACCCGTTAGGCTGGGAAGTGAATGCGTTTGAGTATACCACTCAATCAAATGAACAGCTTTCCTTAGCGGATATGGAGGGGGAAGTTTGGCTTGCCGATTTCATTTTCACCTCGTGCAATACAGTCTGTCCGCCTATGACACGTAATATGGCCAAGCTGCAAAAGCAACTTGAAGAGGAAGGTCTTGATGTTAAAATCGTCTCCTTCAGCGTTGATCCAGAAGTCGATACACCAGAAAAACTTCAGTCGTTCGCTGAAAAGCATGGTGCAGATTTATCTAATTGGTCATTTTTGACAGGCTATGAGATGGAAGACATTAAAACGTTTGCTGAGGACAGCTTCAAAACCCCCGTATCCAAACCTGAGGGTGAAGATCAAGTCACTCATGGGACGTCTTTCTACCTTATTGACCAAAATGGTGTCGTTCAAAAGCGATATAACGGAAATAAGGATGTCCCTTATGAACAAATCGTAGAAGGTGCCAAGATTACCGCCAATCAATAAACACTTAAAACCCGAGCCGTTCACTGCGGCTCGGGCTTTTAGCGGGTTAACACTTTATTATTATTAGGGGGATTTTCATTTTTCTTTCTTGGACACTAACTCCGATTCCACAATATAGCGATCCGGGGCAGGACCGATAAAGTCAAAAGGATAACATGTCGTCAACGTTAAAGTCGGTTTATTTTTACTCACAATGACCGAACGATCTTTGCGGTCAGTAATCCAAATTTTTCTGATTTGGTATTCATAAACAGTTCCATCATAAGTGACATAGAGGTAATCGCCTTCAGTTACATCGCGGAGTTTATTAAACACCGTATCCCGATGCCCTGAAAGGACTACATGTCCTTGACGATCCGGCGTGACTGTCCATTTGCTATCATGAAGACCCACGCCCTGCTTCAGCGTATCTTCACCCGTCCCCCAGAAGATATCATATTGATAGCCGATCCGGGGGATAGCGAGCTGTCCTACCTTCTCGCCCACGTCAGGCGCCTTTTCGGGCTCCTTCTTTGGAGTGTGTTTCTGTTTTTCTTGCGGTTTTTGTACTTTGACGGCATCCCCATTTGTTTCAAGGTTTATAGATGCCTGCTTCTCTTGATTATCCCACCCTGTGTGATCTTGCCTTGTTTGCTCGGGCTCGTAATCAGCGGACTCGCTCTGAGCCATTATTGAATACCCGCTCCAGCCAAGTGTGATACCACCCAGGAGGATAAGGAATAATCCAATACGTTTCATACACGCATCTCCATTAGGCTGCTGAGCGTTTTCTAAAGAAAGTCAACCCAAAGCCCATCACGATCATCAAAGCACCAAGGCTCATGACAAGCGGCAATGATGTTGCGGTATCCGGCATTTCGCCGCCCTCACTGCCAATTTTATCGTTACGGTCTTCCATCATCCATTGGCCATCTTCGTATTTATACTCGACGGTTAACGTGTAATCATCGCGCAATTGGTTGCTGCCGGATTGTGTCAACATATAGTGGTTATCACTTTTTGCTTCCAATTCATAATCCTGATCGGTCTGAACCATAAGAGGTCCGTCTTTTTCTTCAATGTAAAGATTTCCATCTTCTTCATAATAATAATTTTCCACGTAATAGTTGGCTAGAGAATCCGTCATGATCTCAGCTAATTTGTTTTTCAAGCCTGCTTTGGAATCAAAATTCTTAACTTGCAGGTTAGAATCTGTCTCTTGAATGACCCAATTTTCAAATTTCTGTTCGAGCTCATCTACGGGCGGCTCTCCATGATTGTCTGCAAAAACTTGGCTGGAAAAGCTGAAAGCCAGCAGCACCCCTAGGGTAATTGACATGAACTTCTTTAACATACTATAACCTCCTTAAAATGTGATGTACCCATTTGACGATCACATTGAAGGAAGGTCCCAAAAATCGTGCAATTTTTTCTCATTTTTTCATAATCTTCCTGTTATTTCGACCTCATCTGGACTTCATAAGCGGCACGAATCCCCGACTCCACGGCTCCTTCGATCCAGCCGTGAAATTCGGACGTGTGCTCACCTGCAAAATGGACACGTCCTTCAGGCTGGTGTACGGCCTCCGCTAAATCAGTCTCTTGATTCGGCGTATACAAAGTGAAGCAACCAGCGGAAAAGGGATTTTGGCTCCAATTAAATGATGCGCCCTGTAAAAACGAGGCATAAACCTGATTGCCATACATTTTGGCTAGGCTGTTTAACACCTCACGAATTTGTTCCTCTACAGGTAAACTGTTCCAAAGTAAAGCGTTCTGTCCCCAGCTATAGCTCGCGAGCAGCACCCCGGGACCTTTTTCTCCTATACCGTGGCTGGGCGGATATATGAACCGTATCGGCTCGTCAGACGTAATGTTCCCGATAGCCGCCTTTTCCCAAAATTTATCACGAAATTCAATCCCTATTTTGACGGAGGGGACGTAATTCAACTCGCGGATGGCTTTCCATTTTTTAAATGAAAAAGAATCAAACGGCACGACATCGACGTATTGGAACACTGAATAGGGAAGCGTAACAATGGCCGCATCAGCTTCAAAAGCATAATTCTTCCCTGTTCCTGTTTCGCGAGTGTACATGGTTACGCTATCTTTTGCCTGTTCCAACCTCGTTACCTTTTGGCCGCATAAAATATTCTCTTTCAATAGGGGCAAAAAAGATAACGGCAATTGATCGTTGCCGCCTGTTATTTCATAAAATTTCAATTCTTCATTAAATATGGTGCTGACGATATCCAATAAAATATCAACGAATGAAAATTCTGGGAACCCTTCTATGCCAAGAATAACTTTGATCATACGAATCGCATTGGGAGATAGGGAAGGACCTATGGGGTTAAACCTCAAGAAATTATCAAACGAATACCTATCAAAATTCTTCCTTAATAATGCTTTTTGTTCTTCTGAGGAGTTATTATAAAGATCGATGAACGGCTGGACCGCAGCCAGGAAAAGCTCACTCGCCGTCTTGCCTTGTTCTTCGGGCGGGAGAGGGTAATCAAGTAAATCAGGGTTCTCTTCATACTGTGATACATAAGCCTGAATACCGTTAACGACCAACATATCTTCCGGGGTCGTGTTTCGAAATACGTTAGTCGGGAGATTGAACTTTTTAATGTATTCAAATACGAGTTTGTGCGTATCTGGAATACGCATCGCCCCCATATCAAGATAATTACCTGCTGTGAATGGCTGGCGCAACGTGAAAATGCGCCCGCCTATACGTTGGTTCCCTTCTAATAGTGTGACGTGGTGCCCGGCTTCCTTAAGCAGCGAGCCGGCGATCAGACCTGCCATCCCTGCCCCTGCGATGACGATGCGTTTGGGTCCAGTTCCGGGTGGCAAACCGTTTCGGATTATAGCCAGTTTGTCATCCGGATACGAAAGTTCGGCATACTCCGTTTCGCGTGTGTCATACATCACGCCACCTCCCTTTACCATAATACGTAAAAGGGAAATCCGGTATTCAATGTTATAGTAGCCTGCCCCTTATTAAACGTCTTTTAGTGTCAGCTTAAGCTGTTTTCCAGGAGATAAAGAAAACCAAAGATTGAATAAGCGGCAACAATAGCAACACCATAATCGGATAATAAGGGATTAATTCTGAGACAAACGGGTAAACAAACATTAGTACTGTAACCAGGGGAAAACCATACCACATGGCAATATAAGCGTTCCGGCACGCTTCCCCTGTAATGTGGCGTTCTCGTTCATCAGCTTCTTCCAACTCTGGAGGCAGAAAGAAAGCTTTCGTCCAAGAGTGATGCGTTTTTCGTTTTTTCAGGAAGGTCATCGTGCTGAGCACTCCAATTACGACTAACGCTGCTAAGATAGGCGTTACTGTAATTGTAATGCCCAATGATGACTGAGGATTATGAAACGCATCGGCAAGCTGTACAAATCCGTCGAACATCGCAATCATAGACCAGCCGAAGAGCACAATAAACGTAGTGGAAGCAAACGCTTTAAACCCGATTTTCATAGTTTTCCTCCCGAGTAAATATTTTTTCAATACGACATTCAAATACATCTGAAATATTCATCGCCAGCAGTAATGACGGCACATAGTCCCCTTTTTCCAAGGCGGCAATCGTCTGTCGTGTTACACCTACAGCTTTGGCTAGATCGGCTTGTGATAAATTATGTTTAGCTCTTAATTCTTTTACACGATTAATCAGCATAGGGGAAATCATCACTTTCTAAAATTTACTATATTGTATAGTCAACTTAACATTTTGTCAACTTAACTTAACATCAATTTTAGATTAAATCCATATCTTACCTGAATAATTACGTGTCACCGTGCCGTAATGTGAACTTAATGTGAACAACCCCCTTTTTATATTGACCAAATGTAAATTTTTTGTTAAATTTATAACCTGATTCAAACCTCGGGATAGGACAAACCAGAGGAGGAAAAGAATGAATAATAGACTCAAAGATTTAATGAACAATGGCTTGTTCTTTTTTGCCATTGCCACGCTAATGTTATGGATTAAATCGTATTTTACCTTTCGTTTTGCATTTACACTTGATATTGAAAATACAATGCAGGAAATTATCCTGGTTATTGCACCACTAGGCTCAATCATCGTTTTCTTAGGATTGAGTTTCATGTTTGCAAAAAAACACCGAATGAAAGCATTTTTGACACTGTACTTTATTCTGTCGTTTGTTTTATTCGCGAACGTCGTTTATTTCCGGTTCTTTAACGATTTCATCACGGTACCGGTCTTGATGCAGTATCAGAACTTCGGTGAACTTGGTGGAAGCGCAGCAGAATTAATGCACCTATCAGACATCATGCTATGGATCGACTTTATTGCAGTATGTGTGTGGGTAAAAATGCAGGACAGCCAATACTTTTTGGCATTGCGCAAACGCACAATCGGCCTTATCTTTTCGACAGCTGTCATGGCAATGGCCGTCAACTTAGCAATGGCTGAAACAGAACGTCCTGAACTACTGACACGAACATTCGACCGCGCCATGTTAGTTAAACTGCTCGGTGTCTACAATTTTCACGTTTATGATGGAGTTATGACAGCTAAATCAACGACACACCGCGCTTTCGCAGAGAGCAGTGAACTATCCGAGGTGCAACACTACGTCAATGCTCAAAAAGGAAAGCCGGGAGAATACTTTGGGAAAGCAGAAGGCAAAAACGTTGTCTTGGTTTCAATGGAATCCTTGCAAAACTTCGTCATAAATTACAAGGTCAATGGCCAGGAAGTCACGCCATTCCTGAACGACTTGATCGGGGACAGCCTGTATTTCAAAAATTTCTATCATAATACAGCACAAGGTAAAACCTCTGATTCTGAGTTTCTATTAGATAACTCGATGTATGGTCTGCCAAGAGGTGCTGTATTCACCACGAATTCCGGGAATGAATTCAATGCGACCCCGGAAATTCTAAAAAAAGAAAAGGGCTACACGTCAGCGGCCTTCCACGGCAACAATGACAGTTTCTGGAACCGCGATATTATGTACAAATCACTTGGCTATGATAAGTTCTTTTCTGAAGAACAATATGATGTAACCGAAGAAAATTCCGTTAACTATGGCCTGAAGGATATCCCTTTCTTCAAGCAGTCCATTCCAAAAATCAAAAGTTTAGAGGAACCTTACTATTCTAAATTTATTACACTGACACACCACTATCCTTATATTCTTGAAGATGAGAAAAATAAGATGATAGAACCTGCCAACACAGGCGATGGGTCAGTTGACCGTTATTTCCAAACGGCACGATATATGGACGAAGCCTTGAAGAAGTTCATGCAGGATATGAAGGATGCCGGGGAATATAAAGATACCGTATTCGTATTCTATGGTGATCACTACGGTATTTCTGAGAACCACAACAGAGCTATGAGTGAACTCCTTGGTAAAGAGATTCGACCATTTGAGCACGCTCAACTCCAAAAAGTACCATTGATCATTCACTCCCCTGGTCTAGAAGGTAAAACCATGGAGACCGTGGGAAGTCAAGTTGACTTAAAACCTACTATCCTTCATTTACTAGGTGTAGGAACAGAACAAGATATTCAATTCGGTACCGACCTACTAGCCAAAAACCGCGAAGAACTAGCTATCTTCCGTAACGGCAGTGCGGTGTCAGAAGATAGACTCTATTCAGCTAAAGAAAATATTTGCTATGACAAAAGCTCAGGTGAAGAAATCGAAGCAGCTAAGTGTGACCCGATTAAAGAAAAAGCACAGACTGAATTAGAAATGTCAGATAAAGTCGTATACGGCGATTTACTGCGTTTCTTGGATGAAGTTCAGCCGATTAGTGAAAAAAGTAAACCAGGCCAACCTGAAAAACAAAATTAATAAGGCGGATGTTGACTCGCCTAACCTTTGAAACGCTTGGATAATCAAAATCCAAGCGTTTCTTTGTGTTCCTTTTATGTTTATAAGCGGCATCATACGGAACGCTAAACCCTTAGAAAACGGTCCTATTTCTAAGGGGAATTGGTATGGAATTCGGTCAAAAAAGCCCTTCAGCATAAAGTGCGTTAGACACCGATGCTGAAGGGCATTTTATATATCAAACAAATAGTGCTATCTCATGGGTAGAATCTCTGGGGATCCCGGCATTATTAATACAGTTTCCCTTGACGATATAAAACCGTCGATAACTTCATGACCGAGTGAATATAGCAGTTTTGCCTAAGCGGAAATGGATCGCCGAAGAATTGCGGATAAATCGTTTCGACCGTTGATTTCATTTTGTCGAATAGCAGTTTATAAATTTGGTCTTCGTCATAAAACTGAGTTTCCCGACCTTGCATCCATTCTAAATAGGAAACAATAACCCCGCCGGCGTTAGCAAGAATATCAGGCACAATCACAACGCCCTTGTCTGCCAGATACTCGTCAGCTTCTTCCGTTATAGGCGCGTTGGCCCCTTCCACAAGAATATCAGCCTTAATGTCGGCCATATTTCCCTCGTGAATCTGATCTTCCAATGCAGCCAGAATAAGCACATCGACATCCAACGACAAAATATCATCCCGGTTAAGCACGTCCGCTTTTATACCTGCCTCGGAAAGTTCATGCTTGCTGGTTGGCAGATCCTCTTCGTGTTTATTCTTGAATTCTATTAAAGACGGGATGTCCAATCCTTCTGAATTATATAACACCACATTGCGGTCACTGACTGCCACCACTTTGTTCCTTAGATGATCACAGTGATAGGCTTCCAAGCTGGCAACCGAACCGACGTTACCAAACCCTTGCACAGCAATTTCCAGCTGTTGGTCATAGTAACTCAAAGCTGTTTTGGCAAATCTGTTGTCAATTTTATTAAACCATTGCTTATTTTCTTTAATAAAATCATGTATCATATAACGAAACGTAAAATAAACCCCTTTACCAGTAGCTTCCCTGCGGCCAAGTGAGCCGCCATTCATGATACTCTTCCCTGTAAAACTTCCCCGGTAAGTTTTGCCTGGGTGAATGGTTTTATATTCAGCCATCATCCAATCCATTTCTCGTTCTCCCGTTCCCATATCCGGAGCAGGAATATCTTTTTCCGTCCCTAACGTTGAACTGAAATTTTGTACATACTTCTTACAAATCAAGTTCAATTCTTTCGGACTGAAGTCTTTGGGATCTATTTCGACCCCGCCTTTTCCTCCGCCGAACGGCACCTCATGAAGTGCGTTTTTCAGGGTCATCAAGGCAGCCAAATTAATGGTTTCATCTTCATTCACCGATTCATGGAAACGGATCCCCCCTTTGTAAGGTCCCATAATATCATTATGCTGGACACGATAAGCCGGGATCCTGATCACTTGTTGGTCTTCTAAGGGGACCCTTAAAAAAGATTTATGTACATGATTAGGGGTGGAGAGTAACGAAACCAATGATTTGAAAGCTTTTTCTCTTTCTTTGTCCTTCAAATCTGGCAAAAAGGTTGCGTCTTCCGCCAAAGCGTCTAATGACTCTCTAATGATGCTTGCTCGTTTGCTTTCCATGATTCAACCTCCGTTTATTGATTTCTGCAAATCTTGTATGCGCTCTATTTCCTTTGTACACCAAAATGGAAGAAACTAAACCTTTTCACGCCCTTCCATTTTCCTACGTTAGTCCTTTAGGTCTGGGTTAGGAAGTTTATAAAAATCACGCACATACGTATAATCGCCTGCCATTCGACCGACTGGCTTCAATTTATGCGGGTCAACTTTGTCTGAATCCATCTCAATCTCGTCCTTGAGATGGTAGCAGATAACCCGGCCAAGTATAAGCCTGCTTGCTCCTACTTCAACAATTCGATCCAATGTACACTCCATGTTGACTGGCGAATCTGATACACGTGGCGCGCGAACAAGTTCACTAGGTGCTGAGGCGATATCTGCACGTGCAAACTCATCCTCTTCTGGATCATAATTTTTGCTGCTTTCATACATTTTATTAGCCATATCCTCCGAAACAATATTCACGACAAATTCGCCTGTTTCTTTGATATTAGCAACGGTATCTTTAAATCCTGATTCATTGTTTCCCGGACCTGCAGAAAAACAGAGAGTAATCGGATCCATCGAGGCCACTGTAAAAAAACTGAACGGCGCCAGGTTCGGCATTCCATCCTTATCTATTGATGAAACCCAGGCAATTGCACGCGGCACAACAGCTCCTTTGATTAATTTTGCCATATTATGCTCAGGAAATTCGTCTTCGTTCAAAATCATGATTAATCCCTCCTGTCGTACAAATAGAAAATATAGTCTGTTGATACCCCTTTAAATCCTAATTGTCTTAACATGGCCGTCACATTACCCCTATGATAGGTGCCATGGTTGACCACATGGTGAAGCAACTCCAAATACGTGGTATGTAACGTTCCTAACTGAGGATGATGGATCGTCGTCTCAGCTTGCAAATCCTCTTGATTATTAAGGAATGCTTCAAGCTCTCTATTATTCAGTTTGAACTTCTCTTCTAATTGGGTCAACGTATCGGGCCTCTGGTCATCATGAACAAAGGACGCATCCAATAAAGCAGCCACGTCGCATCCTGCGATCACATGACGCCAGATATAATCCACCTGGTACATGTGATATAACAGATCAGATAACGAAGGAAATACACTCTTAACTTCTTGAAACAATACCGCTTCAGGTAACGTTTTTAAGTGATCCAGCACTTTCTCGTTAGCCCAGCAATGATACCCGAATAGATTCATTCCATGACTCATGTTACCGCCTCCTTTGCAGACACTATTTCTACTTCGTGAAGGAGCACGCTTTTCCCTCCCTTTTACCGCGGAGGTTTCACGCTTTCTTGTAGTCCTTGAACGGAATTATAGGTATGGTTAAATTTGGAACAGTTAATGACGACAAGCAAACTCACCCCTATTAATGAGACAAACACTATAAAAACAGGAAAGATGGAAGTGCGGTGAATCACTTCAGTGAATAATCCGATGAGAATTATCCGGATGCCAAGCCCTATCACACGCAGAACGGCATGGACCCTGCCGATTCGATTCTTCGGCACCCACTTCATTAAGAGCGTATTTCTTAGTACGCGTGACCCGGCGTTACCGAACCCCAATAAAATGGCCACTCCGAGGAAAACAGGGGTATTCGGTAAGCCTAGCATGATGATGCTACCCGCTAAAAAGACCCCCATCGTGATACAAATCAATTTCACTTCCTGAAAACGTTTAACTAACAATGGAATGAGCCATCCGGCAGTCATTGCCCCCATAGCTAAAAGCAACTCACTCATTCCGTAAACATCACCTGCAGCTTCCAACACTTGATTCACATAGATCGGGAATACATAATTCGTTACCATGATGATAATGAACGGCATTAACGTGGCCAGGAGAAACCAAAATCGCCACGGATGCTTACGGAAATAAATGGCCCCTGCAGCCATGTTCGCCATAAATGGTTCCTTAGCTTTTTCAATATCCAATGACTTTTCATACCGTAGTGAGCTTAAAATGAAGCATGACAAGAGATAAGAGCCAGCGTCAATCCACAATATCGCACTTAAATTAACGCGTGTGATTAAAAAAGCGCTACAGCTCCGGCTAGTACAGTTGAAATTTGACCTTGGATTTCTAAAATGCCGTTGATCTTTTGATAATAGTGAGAAGCAAACAATTCTTGCCTTAACGCGAGCATCGCCGGATAAAAGAAATTGAAATAAAAGCATACCTGAAGCATGGTTGCAAATGAACGAAAGAATACGTTCCTCCCCATAAAGCCCATTATTGCGGCCCTCAAGCCTTGTACAATGATCAGAAGATTTTTGCGTGAAAAACAATCAATGATCAGGCCTATATAAGACGTCACCATTTGAATCACAAACGTTGTCACCAACGTGACATGACCCAACACTCTCTCCCCATTGTTCATGGTGACAAAGATCCAGGGGACGGCAATCATTGTCATGATGCAATTCGTGTTCTCCCCTCCTGTCGCAAAGATCCATTAATCACCACAATATTCATTCTCAAACTCCTCCTCTTCACTGTTTTTTAGTATAGCGAGGAGAGAGAAACCAAACATCAGCTTGAGGAAGGGAAAACACCTCCACAAAACGGACGACCCCAACCTACCATAACCTAAGACCAAAGCACGACCCCCGCGCGACACACCCGGCTCATTTGAAAAACCACATTTTGTACCAGGTACGCAAAAAAAGAGACTCCCTTCTAGAGGGTGCCTCTTTCATGGTTAGTTGGTGGTGGTTTTGGATGATGGTTGGGATTCTTGGCCATTTTCGCTCACGGTGGTGACGTAATAAGTGTGCTTGTCAGCTTGTTCATCGGTGTAGCTTTTACGTTCATGGGCTGAAATACTGGCCACATGCTCAAATTCGCCATCCTCTTTACTGCGATACACCCGTTACCCTACGACACGTTCATCGCGAACAGCATGCCATTCCACAAACGAGCCGTTCACTTCCACGTTCTCAGGTGCCGGTAAAGGGTCGGGTTCAGGTTCTTCCTGTTCAATTTGGCCTTCTTTCAATTCCGAGAAAACAACTAAACGTTCTAAGTGATTGCTCGTTTCCTGGTCAAAGGTTCCGGTACAGGTTATAAGGTTCAACATGCGTTTGTCCGTTTCGCCGAAAATATCTTCAATTGGCGCATCATCATAAGGGTAGCTTTTCAGCTTTCGGACCACGAACGTCAATTCTTTTCCATCGGCATTCGTTACCTTTATTTCATCGCCCTTTTTTAAGTCCTTCAGATCAAAAAATACCGCAGGTCCTTCATAACTGTCCACGTGCCCAGCTAATACAGAATTGCCCACATTGCCTGCTTTTGTGCCCGGTTCAAACCACCCTACACGTTCTGTGCTATCAGGGACGCCCATCTCGCCATTATCCAGTAATCCTACCTTTTCCACCTTTGCATCAACACCTATGGCAGGTACATTGACCTTGACAGGCTCTATCCCCTGATCGTTGGTCGCAGCCTCATCATCCTCTGATACAGCATTGGATTCTTTTAATGATTCTGAATTCAACACTGTAAATTCCTCCTGAAGTTCGTTCGCTTCACTGCGTGTCTCTTTTTCTCTATTCTGTTTTTCAGAAGGCTGGTAGTAAGAGGTATTTTGCATGTCTTCTTGCTGTGTTGATTGATCGCCTAGTCCAGGAAGTGCCCCATTTGAAAACACATGCGTGCTAAAGCTGACAGCCAGCAAGGTCACCGCAGCACTGAATAATATTGAAATGAGCCATTTCATCATCCATCACCTTCTCTTATACTCAAATCTAAAAAGCGTCCTCTACTTTTTCACATGATTACTGAAATACTTTCTTACGGAACAAGACCGCACCTGAAGCTGTAGCTAACAAGCCTAATGATACCCACAACCAGGCCGTGGTGCTTGAATCAGCCGCCTGACTGGTGCCTACCCATGCCCGTATCTGGCATCGCTTCCGGCATATCATCTTGGCCGTAAGTGTCTGGCATTTGTTTTACAATAGCCTCACTTAACGTCTCACCGACGCCGAACATGTAACCGAATCCGCCACGGAACGACTCGTAGCTTGCCTCATAATCTCCAGCCACGTATTGGTCGAACGTTTTCAGGACACTCTCTTCTTGCTTCCAAACAGCATCTGTAGCTGCATCAGCTGGAAGATTCCCTTCAGTTGCCTTACCTAGGAAGTTGCCAAATTCATCAGCAAACATGTGTAGACGCTCTTCTGCCTTCATTCTAGCCTCTTCATCTTCCTCAAGAGCGGCGCTTACCACATCACCCTGGGCATCAAGGTGATCCTGCTGCCATACTTTTTCAAATTGTGATGCGCTATCTTTTCCATAAACGGATTGAATGGCCGCAGTAAAGTCCTCAGTATGCTGGCCTTCAGCCCATGTGGTAAAATCGAAATCCTCAGCGTTATTAAACCCTTTTTGCACAGCCAAGGCAAAGTGCTCGGATGCAAAACGATTAAGGGTCGATCGCAAATCTGCTGAAGCCGTATCGGCCTTTGTGTTGTTAAACTCGTCTGGCATTTGCGTTACAATTGCGCCAAAAAGGCCCTTACTCACATCATACATGCGTTTAAATCCTTCACGAAACGTTTGATACGCTTTTTGATACTCACCATTTACATAATGATCAAATGTATTGATGACATCCATTTCGTGAGCACGCACTAATTCCTCAGCATCTTCTGCCGGAAGATTTCCTTCTGTTGCTTGATCAAGAAAACTGGAGAACTCCGTAACGAACGCCTCCATCTCCTGTTCAGCTTCTGTTCGCGCTGCTTCATCGCCTTCTTTTGCTGCTGTAACAAGCTTGTCTGTGTAATCATTATGTTCCCGGAAAATGTCTTCAAATTGCTTGGCCGCTTCCTCTCCATATACAGAGGCGATAGCCGGCGTCATATCTGCTGCATTTTGATCCAAGGCAGCTCGCGACGCTTCAGCATCTTCGACTTCATCATACTGTTTCATCATCGTCATCACCGCTAACGTAAAATGCTCGGATAACAACTGATCAAGATCTGCTCTTAAATCCGAAGCCGGGGTCTTTGAAGCAGCATGTGATTCGCCATTGTGTGCTGAAGTCAGCGAGGGAACCAACAGCATGGCCGCCATCATCATAACGAGTATGCGTTTGATTGTCATTCTTTCCACTCTCCTTCATATTTTTTAGACGACTTATCATTCTCATAAAGCTATCAGACCAAGATTCGGATTGGGTCACTCCAGCCGATCATTTTTTGGAGAATGCGCATAATGAACGAAAAGTTGCTTGCAAATGGCAGATAGTTGCATGGAAACGCTGCAAACATGAACGCAAAGTGTCCAACTCCGTATATAAATTGCACAATCTTACTTATAAATCACAAAAAAGCTCCTGCATCGTCTCTAATTAGTAGAGTGCATGCAGGAGCTGTTATTCATCATCATCAACGTTTATCAGGCTTCAGTTTAAATAGCCAGAACAGGGCCAGCACTGCTGAAATCAATGCCAGGAGCGCGCTCCATTTCAAATAGGGAGGGAAATAGGTGAATTCCACTCGGTTGTGCCCCTCTTCTATCTTTGTCGCAACGAAAGCGTAATTCGCCTTCTTGACTTCTTGTTCTTCACCGTTCACTTTAACACGCCATCCCTTTTCATACGGCACGGGGATGGTTACAAAATCCTCGTTTTCTGTATTATTAAAATCTAGGGTTATAGAGTGGCCGCCCCATTCCACGTCAGCCTTCGGTTCTTTGTCTTCAGCTGAGACACGTTCCAGTGTTTGATAGGATTCACCATATACCGCTAATTCGTCTAGCGTATAACTGCCTTCTGGCACGCGAATCGAAATCGTTTCATCTTTTGGTATGCGTATGGTCAAATCGTTCACTCCCGTGCGATAGAGCGACTGAAACGATTTACGTGACGTTTCAAAATCATTGACGTGTAAGGGAAACCAGGGAGCCTCCTTATTATTGTTAGTCAGATGAAAGGAAACATAGAAATCAACGACATCTTCAGGCGGATTATTGACGTTTATATCGATTCCGCCTGTTTCCCCTGTGACATTAAGCTGGCCGTCTTTATATCCAGCATTGACAGGTTCAATGCTTGCACCTTCCATTAAATCTTCTTGTCGGTCTGATTGAGCTGATGATTGGACAGGGTCTTCTAAAACGAGGCCATCAAGCATCGCATGCTCTCGTGTGACAAACGAGTGATCCTCTAGAGCTTGCTCGCTGTACACCTCACTCTGGGTCCGCACAAATGGCAGTTTATTCGTATTTTGGTAAACTTCATAATGGTCACTCTCCATCATTGGCTCAAACCCATACGGCACGTTACGATCCTCACCTTTTTCATACATGATGTAACGCGTATTCGTAAAGCTGTACAAATTGGCCCGGTCGCCAAACCCTGAATAACGGCTGGTACTTTCTTGTTTCATATCAATTTCTAAATCATGATAGTAAAAGAAGAGCATGTTTTCATTAATCAAACTCGAAAATAAGCTGATACCGCGAAAATCTTGCACAAGCGGTGTATTATTACGATCATTGGCGACCCATTCCATTCTTGGAAGCGGCGACTCATACGACGATTGAACACGCCGAACCAACTCGGTTTGTTCGGCGTTCATATAATTTTCGTCTTCCATATAATCTTTGGTAACTTTTGCAATATAGCCTTCACGGTTCAGCGTTTTCTCATGATAATGGTTCATCACAGCAGTGTTCCCAGCAATCACCAATAATACGAGCCCCACCAGCATGTTGCGTCCCGGAAAGTAAACAAGGAGCAAAACACCGGCAAATATCGCGACTGCCTGGATCAGAATAAGCATATCTCGCCAATGCGTGAGGTCATACGTCGGATCACCTACCACATACACCGTGTAGGCAAGAGCTGTACATAGCGCGGCTACCCAGAGCTGTCTTGCCTTGACTTGCTTTAAGAGGGGGAGACCGACAGCTACCGCCCCGCCAATCAGAAACGCTATCGTATTCTCAAAGCGATAACGCGGGGCTGAAAACCCATTAAATACACTGGCCATCTTAGGGCTATAGTGAAACAAGACAAACAATAAAGCCATCCCAGCAAATAAACGGAAGGCACGATGCTTATACATCCCCCTCATGAACAAAAATAAGAGTGCAATGGTCGGGATCAGTAAGTAATGGCTGTCCAATAAAATGTTATCCGACAAATCGAAGAAAGGAATCGGTACCTGGTACGGCGGTCGATAGTTATTGAAGTATGCAAACAGTGCTGGAATAAAGCTTAACGAGCCAATGCCAAAACCTAAGCCCCCGCCGATGCTGTACTGTTTAAGTTGTTGCAGTTTGCCTGCCTCATTTTTCTCGAATGGTATGAACCAGCGGAAAAGGATATATATACCGATGAAAATAAAGTGGATGTAGGCAAAATAAAAGTTATTGAACAACATCGCAGCCACCGCAAAGATAAACCATCCGGGTTTTCGCTCGCGGATAATTTTCTCCACGCCTACTACGAGGAGCGGCAGCCACACGTAGGCGTCTGAAAAGAATTCCCAATGTGCAACATGGCGAAAATAAATCGCCGAAGCCCCGAACAAGACCGCCCCTAAGAACGAGGAGAGTTTGTGCAGATTCATGTACCAAAATACACAGGTGGTAACCGTAATAAGCAACGCGAGTCGGAAGATACTGACCCAAACGATGCTTTCTGCCCAAAACAAGGCGTCTGGAGAATCAACGATGCCGGCTAACTCCAGGAGGTAAACGAACGGAATCGTTGCTAAGAATAAGATGTTCGTCGAGTAATAGTAGCTGAGTTGGCTATACGTATCGCCACCCAGCCCTAAATGAAAAGAGTAAAAGAAATTGCCGTTTGTATATTGCTCATACAGGAGCTGCTTGAAAGGCAGCACCTGGTTCATGCCATCGTATGTATCGACCATATAATTATTTTGCAAGGTTTCGATAATGAAATACAAATGGGATAAGACAGAAACGAGCAAGCTTGCTGCTATGAGAAGGAGTATGGTTTGTTTTTTACGCATCAGGACCACCATTAATTCTTTAGTATTTTACTCGTTACGATAAAGGTGACAGGCACCGTGAAAAACACAGCCACGATCGGTGCCAGGTTACTATTTAAATGAACCCACTCCACAAACATATAGACGAGCATGGATGACATCGATACATTGACGAGTTGACTGAGCGGAAACTTCAGGAATTTCCCCAATGTCGGCTTAACTCGGTAGGTAAAATAAGCATTCAAGAAGAATGAGATAACCAAACTGACGACAAAGCCCGTCACGTGCGCAATCATATAATGCATGGAAAAAAGGTTGTGAAGGATGAGATAAACGATATAATAATTTAATGTATTCATGCCGCCCACGAGGACGAATCGTGTAAATTCGTTATTCAGTCGTTTCATGCCTGGCTCCTTGATGTATTAGATTCTTGCACTAAATAGTGTGGTCTCTGTTTTGACTCATAATAAATCCGCCCGATGTATTCCCCGATTACACCTAAACTCAACAATTGCACACCACCGAGAAATAACACAGCTGATATAGTCGTGAAATAGCCCGGAACATCAATGCCATGCTGTAAAATTTGAATAAACGTAATGGTAATATAAAAAATTGAAAGCAATAATACAAGTAGTCCTGTATATAAACAGATACGCAACGGTTTATGGTTGAAGGAAACCAGGCCTTCAATCCCGTAATTCAAGAGTTTGGCGAACGACCACTTGGATTCCCCTTCCTGACGTTCGACATTTTCGTAAAACACGACCTTATGTTGAAAGCCGATCCATGAGAATATGCCTTTTGAAAAACGGTTTCCTTCGCTCAAACTCAAGACGGCCTGCACGGCGCGTCGGCTCAACAAACGAAAGTCTCCCACCCCGTTTTGCAAATCCACATCCGCCAGTTTGTTCATAATGGAATAATAAAGATCCGAAAAAGCCGCTCGCATCCGAGATTCCCCTTTACGATCGCGTTGAGCGAGCACTTGATCGTACCCTTCCTCATATCCTTTAATCATCTCAGGCAGCAGCATGCTGGGGTGCTGGAGATCAGCGTCGATGATAATGGTTGCTTCTCCTTTTGCATGCTGAAGGCCGGCAAGAATGGCGGATTCTTTTCCGAAATTCCGCGTAAACGAGACGTATTTAACTTGCTCATGCTGGGCTGCTAAGTGTTGAATATTTTTCAACGTTTCGTCTGCACTGCCATCATCTATATATAAAAGTTCATACTTATATCCCGTGTCATTTAATTGCTCGCTTAGGGCGTTATAAATGAGAGCAATATTATCTGCTTCGTTAAATGCTGGAATGATAATAGAAAGTAGCGATTGTGTCATGTACAGACCTCCTCTTCGGTCCAATCTAACCTTTATGTACCCTGTTTCTCAAAGAATTATGCTCACTCCCATTAAAAAAACGAGGCAAACACTGCGTGCCTGCCTCGTTTGGATTTAACTATTTGATGGTTGCAAGCTTTTGTTCGACTAAAGGTAATAGAGGATGATCATCTGCCAGTTCGGCAACCTGCTTTAACGTCGCAATTGCACCTGACGCGCTGACAGACTCAGCCAATTCAACAGCTTCACTATCATTGGCATCACGATAAACGAGAGCTGCCGCAATCACTTCTGCCAAGTGTTCTGGTTGTTTACCGATCCATTCCATGTATTCCGTTGCCGGACGAATCAATCGGTCTTGCGGTCCCAGTTTCCGTTTAGGCGCTCGAGCCACTCGGGTGATCTCGTCAGACAAGCTGGGATTCAGGAACCTTTCAATAATTTTCTCAATATAAGCTTGATGATCGTCGGCTTTAAAACCATACTTTTCAATCAGCACATCCCCTGATTCCTGCAGTGCTCCCTTAACTTTACCACGGACATGGTCATCGTCCATCGCTTGTTTAATCGTCGTATGCCCGTGGACATCACCGAGGTAGGCAGCTGCAGCATGGCCGGTGTTTACCGTAAACAGCTTCCGTTCTATATATGGGGTCAGATCCTCGACAAATGTAATGCCTGTGACCTCAGGACGCGGTCCTTTTAGGTCTGTTGTTTCCACGACCCATTCATAGAAAGGTTCCACTTCAACCGTTAAAGGATCTTGATGGGTTTGGTCCGGCACAATGCGATCAACCGCAGCATCAGGAAAGCCGAACTGTTGGTCAAACGACTGCTTCGACGCATCGTCCAATTTTTCAGTTATATAGGCTTTCAACTTCGAACTGCCACCGATCATATTTTCACAGGCAATGATATTCAACGGGCCGCCATTGACTTCGATACGCTGCTTTAATCCCTCTAACAAAAGAGGAGCAATGACCGGCAGGATCTGGGGGCCGACAGCAGTCGTAACGAGATCTGCCTCCGCTATGGCTTGAATGACCTTAAATTGTTGCTGCTTGCTATTCAACCCTGACACATGTTGTACCGTCAAGGTCTCTCCGCTACCAGCCAGGAGGACATTATAGGCTTGGCGTTGATTCAATGTTTCAATCAAGTCATCATTCACATCGACGAACACCGTTTCATAGCCGGATTGATCGAGCAGTGCACCGATGAATCCCCGCCCGATATTGCCAGCACCAAAATGAACAGCTTTCATTTAGTTCACCTCGCTAAAAATGGACAGGACATCTTCCTTCGATTTGGCAGCTAAAATGGTATCGATGTTTTCTTCTTCTGAACAGACGAGGGCAATTTGCGACAGCACTTCAAGATGCTCATTCCCTTTACCGGCAATGCCGATGAGCAGTTTCACGATGTTACCATCACCAAAGTCGACACCTTCAGGCACAGTCACAACAGAAATGCCGGTTTCTAAAACAGACTTCTTAGCGTCTTCAGTCCCGTGCGGAATCGCTACATAATTTCCCATATACGTGGACGTTATCTCCTCACGCTTGAGCATCTCGTCAATGTACGCTTCATTTACATAGCCCTGGTCTCTAAGAATAGCCCCCACATAACGCACGGCTTCCTCTTTTCCTTGAAGGTCTACGTTCAACTCAATATTTTTGGCTGTCAGAATGTTATCGGACATCATCATTCTCCTTTATCATGTTATTTGTTTTCGTAAAAATTGATGTAGCTGGTTTGATACATAACGGGTGATGAGCGCCTCATCCTGAGATTCAAGCGTCTTTGCGCCATTCGGATCTTCCACAAGCAGTGAACTTAGAAAGCTGAGGACCTCAAGCCCTTCTTTGTGCATATCAAGCGGGGCAAGCATCAGCAGAATGGTCGACACCTCAACCTCTGTTTGATCCATTCCCGGTACTGCAACTTGCTTATCCAGTGTATAGACCGTAAACGAAGGTGCATGCACATCCTCGGTTCTGGCGTGATACAGCGCCAATTGTGTTCCGGGAATGCCAAGACCGCCTAACTCTTCCCGTTCCACCAAAGCCTGAAAGATACGCTCTTCATTTTCAAGACTCCCTGTTTCGGCTAAGCTTTTACTGGCCACCCTCAACACATCACGACTGGTCGCGTCAGGAATATGAGCAACTTGCAAGGCATGTAAGAGTTGATGAACGACTGACGCGTAGCGTTCAATCGTACGAACAGAATCCTGGATCGTTTCCAGCGTTTCATCCTGACGCGTTAAAGATTCCTGTTTCTTAGGCTCTTTTTTCGTTTGCTTCGTCACTTTCACTCTTCTTAAAGCATGCTCGATTTTCTGCACATCGCGTGATGGCAACATCGGGCTCACATGAACATAATCTTTGATATCCACTAAACCGACAGTGGACACGACCAGATCATAGTCATCCCGATCGAGCGCTTGCAGTTCAAACAAAGATTGGTGCTCAACTTCCTCGATTTCATTGAATTGTCTGCCCAATTTAGCTGCTAATATCTTGGCCGTTCCGATTCCACTCGAGCACACGACCAACACTTTCAAGCCTTGAACGTGCTCCAGATTCAACAAAGCTGAAGCAAAATGCATCACGATGAACGCCGTTTCTTCTTTTGGAAAATGAAAATGCGGAAACACTGCTTGCGCCGCTTCCTCCACTACAGAGAAAAGGTCATGGTAATCCGCTTCAATTTGTTCCATCAACGGATTTTGAATATCCATATTTTGTTGGATACGATACACACTCGGCTTCAAGTGAACAACTAAGTCATTTAATAAATGAGCCGAAGCATGAAGATTAACACCTAATTGAGTGGAGACAAAATCGATCAGCTGCTTCGCTTTATACGCAATGCTCAAGCTCGTCGATTCTAATAGCGAGTCTTGGTTATATCGCACTTTAGCTCCCATCAGGTGCATGGTAATGTACCCGGTTTCAGCTACAGGAATCGTCAGGTCGAACGCACTCTCAAGCTGCGTGATTAATTGGGTGGCCATCTCAAATTCATTTGTACCACGCAGTTCATCTAAATACTCATCTTTTATTTCAATCAATTCCCCTTGTTGGATCCGTTCAATCGCAAGCGCTAAGTGAACAACGAGACCAATGTAAGCACTATCCGCTAAATGATAGGTTAGCTGGGAGCGGATCGCTTCAACATTTCGTTCGATCAGCATCAGTTTATCTTTATTTACCAAGCCTAAGAGTTGATCAGACACTGTGTTAACAGTAGGAGAAGCGGATTGATTTATGTTGTCGCGCAAAATGTTGAGAAAATCAAGTTCATCCATATGGCGCAAGACCAAATACCCCGCAGCTTCTCTGATTCGAGCTTCGTCACCTTGAATTTCGACCCCATAGCCGCGTCTCCTTACCAGGGTCAGGTGAAAGCCGGCCAATTCATGCTCGATTTTATCCAAATCATTGCTGATAGTGGCCACAGTCACGCCTAACTCATGTGCGAGCGAGACCAGCTTGATGGGATCACGTGCTTCCAGCAGTCGTGATAAAACGAGCACATGCCGTTCTTCAGGTGTATAATCCAAGCCCGTTTGCTGATTCACCTCAACCGCCAGGCGAGAACGATCCTGCTCATTTCCGCGAACAACCAAACCGCTTCCCGCTTTTTTCTCCAGCTCTAATTGATACGTCTCCAGGGTGTCTTCCACACTTTTCAAATCCCGGTGAATCGTTCGCGTGCTGACGTCCAATTCCTGCGCGATCTCCTTAACCGTGACCTCTTGGTGAGAAGCAAGCAATATTTCGAGGATCTTCCGTTCTCTTGCTGTCATGTACATCCGGCTTCCACCTCCCTTCCACGTTCGACAACATTTTAGTTATACCTATTCCTTACCCTTTCATCATAAAGCCTGAAAGCCTATTATTCCAACTAAAAGAAAAGGAATTTCAGTCTCTGGGATTGTTGACAAAATTTAATAACTTTCAAAAAAGAGCCTGACCGAAGTCAGACCCTTTCAAGCTTATGATTGATCAGATTTTAGTTCTTCCACAAGTTCATCATACTTCGGACTATTCAAGAAATTATCAACCGAGATATGATAAGCGTTCGGAACTTTTTGCATAGCACGATCAGTCAAATCCTTATGGGTGATTACGACATCCACATCAGAAGGGAGGTCGTTAATCGCCATATTGGTTACATCTATATCGAGTGACGCTTTTTTAAACTTGTTTTTCAATAGAGAGGACCCCATCGCGCTTGAGCCCATCCCAGCATCGCAGGCAAAGATGATTTTATCGACATGTTCACGGTTGAGCGCCGGAACGCTGTCAGGATCCTGGGTTGTCTGTTCAGGTGAGGCAGTCGTTGTCTGCTCCTCTTTCTGTTCGCCTGAAAGTTGATCAGAAACACTGCTCTTCTTACCTTTCATGGATTCCATCTGAGCCGTAGCTTGAGACAAATCAGCCTCTTCTTCTTGATTGCTTGCTTTAAGAATGATCGATGCAACAAAGAACGAAACGGCTGTCGCTATGAGCACCCCTAAAGCAACACCTACAAAATCACCTCTAGCGGTCAAGCCCATTACCGCAAATATACTGCCGGGTGAAGGCGTTGATGTAAGGCCGACATCAAATGCTGCAAATGTAGCCGTACCACTGACCCCACCTGCAATAGCTGCAAGAATCAGGGCTGGTTTTGATAAGATATATGGGAAATAAATCTCGTGAATACCGCCCAGGAACTGAATGATGGCAGCGCCTGGCGCAGTTGAGCGTGAGACACCTTTACCAAACACCATGAAGGCAATCAAAATGCCCAGTCCCGGACCCGGGTTCGGCTCGAGCAGGAAGAGAATTGATTTGCCGGCTTCTTCCGTCTGGCTCGCCCCAATCGGACTGAGAATACCGTGGTTAATGGCATTATTAAGGAATAAAATTTTCGCAGGCTCAATGAATATATTAACGAGCGGAAGCAGCCCAGCGTTGATTAAGAATTCTACCCCTGTCGAAAGTGCAACAGTTATGGCATTAATGATCGGACCAATAATGTAATAGGCAAAAACAGTTAAAATAAATCCTAGAATCCCTGCTGAAAAGTTGTTAACCAGCATTTCAAACCCTTGACGGATTCGATTTTCGAATAGCTTATCGACTTGCTTGGTAAGATAACCACCAATAGGACCCATGACCATCGCACCAAGGAACATCGGCGTGCCGGCAGCCCCCACAATCACACCCATTGTGGCCGTCGCACCGACAACTCCTCCTCTTAATCCATGTACAAGTCGGCCGCCTGTAAAACCGATTAGTAACGGCAGCAAGTAGTTGATCATCGGACCAACGAGTTCAGCAAGATCTGCATTCGGCGTCCAGCCTGTTTCAATGAATAAAGCAGTGATAATACCCCAGGCAATGAAGGCTGCGATATTCGGCATGATCATTCCGCTTAAGAAGCTGCCAAACTTTTGAACCTTGGCTCTAACGCCTGATTTTTGACTTTGTTCAGCCACTGTTAACATCTCCTTCGTTTGAAATTTTTCTTGTACCTTAATAATAAAGCGTTTCCAACCTTAGACTCAATACAATCTAAACCCATGTTTGGCACAAAGACTGTTGACATCATTAAACAAACAAGGAAAGAAGCGTACCTGGTACCAAATGACCACAATGAAAAGAGCCGGGTGTTCCATATACGAACATGGAACACCCGGCTCTTTTGGAATTGAGGATTTTGTACCAGGTACGATATAGGAGGTACGATATAGGGTGTAATGACGTGACGTCTGCTATACTTATGATGACTAGTTTACAAGGAGGGATTGAGTGATTAGTAGACTCGGTTCATTAAGAGCGGGTGATGTAAAGCAAGTAGATGCATGGCATACTATTCAACGTCTTAACATCATGAATGATTTGGCTGAACACTCGCCTGTACTGTGTGGGACGATTCCCCTTGGTATTTACACGGAGCATTCTGACCTTGACATCATCTTAGAGGTTCATGATTTCCCTGCATTTACGAATAAAGTCCGTCATTTATATCAGCATCTTCAGCAATTCAATTTGAAAGAGAAATGGATACGAAATGAACGTGTCATTAAAGTGAATTTCACGGTGGAAGGATGGATGGTTGAACTATTTGGCCAAAATAAAGCGGTCTCTCACCAGTATGCCTTTTTACATATGATCGTCGAAGAAGAATTGTTGACACGGTACCCTCATATAAAAGAAACCATCATACATCTGAAGCAACAAGGGCATACAACAGAAGCGGCATTTTGTGAAGTACTTGGATTGCGTGGAGATCCTTATGAGGCCCTATTAAAATTTGGTAAGGATGATGGAATCATACATGTGCCTTAATGAAGGAGAATGCTTAATGAGCAATTGGGAAAGGAAAATGATTGCAACAAACCGAGGAGATTTCGAAGTGTTTTGTGCCGGAAGCGGCCCTTCAATCTGTGTGACACACCACTATTCTGCATTTAATGAAACGGGAGATTTATTCGCCCAAGCATTGTTAGAGAATCATAGCGTTTTTCTTGTGAATTTACGAGAAGCAGGCTATTCGGATAAAGCTTCAGAACCCTATCAATTAAGTATGATTGAAGCCGTTTTTGATTTAGAAGCGATCAGATCAGCATTACATATCCCGAAATGGTCCTTCGCCGGCCATTCAACAGGAGGCATGATCGGCCTGCTATACGGCATCCATTATTCTCGTTCTTTGCACAGCGTCATTCTCGTAGGCACCGCAGCGCGGAAATATAATTCCAGTCCATCCTGTATCTATCACGAGGATCATCCGAATTTTGGATACATGCAAGAACTGATTGAACAATTGAAGTCCCCTTCCCTAACCAGTGAACAACGATATACACTCACAAAGGCGAGGACCCAGCTTTCTTTACATAGTCCAGAAAAATACGATGATTACTTTTCCCCCACCGTCCATAAAACAATGTCACGCATTCGGATGGATTTTTTCGTACGAGAATTATTCACCTATGATGTGACAAACCAACTAGAGAACATTACGGTACCCACGTTGATCGCTTGCGGCAGGCATGATGTGCAATGTCCGGTAGCGTATTCATATGAGATGCACCAACACATCCCGCATTCAAAGCTATACATCTTTGAAAACAGCAATCACTACCCCTTCCTCGAAGAATCCGACACATTCCACCAAATGCTTAATGATTTTACTCCTGCTCTCCACGTACCTGGTACAAAAACGCCTGAATGAAAAGAGCCGGGTGTTCCATGTACGAACATGGAACACCCGGCTCTTTTGGAATTGATGATTTTGTACCAGGTACGCACTTTATTCAGCCTAAGACAATTAGGAGGATGGGGATGGTGACGACGCTGATCAGTGTGGTCACCAGGGTGATGCTTGAGACGAGATCCGGTTTGGCGTCAAACTGTACGGCATACATGGTCGTTGTAGCGGCTGACGGACAAGCTGCAGCTACAATCAACACGTTCGCTAACATTGAATTCATCGGCAAAACGAGTGTTAACAAATAGGCAATCAGTGGTGAAACAAACAAACGGACGACTGAGGCGTAGCTGACTTTCCCCCATTCCATCTGCTTCACCGTTATTTCAGCCAACTGCATACCCAAAATAAGCATCACTGTCGGGATCGTCGCGTCTCCTACCAGAGTAATGACAGACATAAGATTTTCCGAAACGGGGAAGGACCCCAAATTCATAACTAACGCAAGCAACACCGCGTAAGTTGGAGGCATTTTCATGACTGTTTTCAACGCAAGCTTAATCCCAGCCCCACCGCGGGCTGCATAATAAACACCGAAGAAATTCATGATGATCGCCTGAAGGACAAGAAATGAAACCGCGTAGGTAAACCCTTCCTGACCAAAAGCAAATAAGATAATCGGTGCCCCGTAGTTTCCTGAATTCATGAAGGCCGTCGAGAGAATCATTCCGCTTTCCAAAGATTGATTAAATTGTTTAATGGTGGCTGTCACTTTATTAATAATTAAAATCGCCGCCAAAAGTAAGGCAGCAAATATGACCATCATAATATATTCTTCGTTTAAATCAGCTTCATAAAATGTTTTGAACACAAGATTAGGGAGCATCACGTACAGAGCAACAGTCGATATTGATTTAATATCAAGATGCGCAATCTTTTGAATGACGTACCCCGCTCCAAATACAAGCAATACAGGTAAAACAACTTGAAAGAAAACACTCATAACAGCGTCCCCTCACTTATGACCAAAGCATGGATCGTATGTAGACCTTTCAATCACGACACCCCTCTTGCTGACATTTCCAATTAAAAAATCAATGTAATCATCATATCCCTCCGTCCCCCTAGACGACAAGCAGTCTGCTCGTAATTGAAATGTTTGTGTACCTGGTACCAAATGGGAATCTTGAAAAGAGCCGGGTGTTTCATGTCCGAACATGAAACACCCGGCTCTTTCGGAATTACTCTTTTGGTACCAGGTACGCTAATAATGGTACGCTAATCAGACGCCGCGTTTGTTTCCCCAGAGGAGGGCGTGGACTTGGGGGAGGACGCGGACGTGGTTCAGGGCGGGGGAGTCCATGACTTGGTCGACGAGCCACTCGTATTTTTGCAGCAGCAGGTCAGCTAAACGACTTGAGTCATCTTCCTCTAAATCGTCATTACCGACTTGAAGATAGAAAGCGATCCCAGGATAACGCTCATGTACAGTTTCGGCATAACGCAAATCCGTGTGATCAAAGACGACCACTTTCAGACTCGTGTGCAGCGCTCGCCCCCCGTCAACCAACCGGGCTATAATGTCATCAAGCTTTTCCCAGTCGGTTGCCATACCCGAACTGGGCGGTTTAGGAGAAATCGTTAAATCATCAATGGACATAAACCAATCCTGCCATTTACTCCCTTGGGTTTCTAAAGCCACTTCATGCCCCCGCTGATGCAGCTGGTCAATCAGTTCATTTAAGTTTCCGAGCAGGGCTGGGTTGCCACCCGAGATGGTGACGTGGTCGAAATGACGCCCGCCTGTCTCATGCAGCTGATCCACAACTTCCGCAGCAGTCAGGCGCTGGATCTCGTCCTTTGCACTTCCGTCCCACGTAAAAGCAGAGTCACACCAGGCACAGCTGTAATCACAGCCGGCGGTGCGCACGAACATCGTTTTGCGCCCCACGACCATCCCCTCGCCTTGGATGGTTGGACCGAATATTTCGAGAACCGGGAATTTATGCATCGGCCATCCACTCCCGTCTCATCTCAGCAAAACTCGTCGGGGTTTCAAACAACCTGACAAACTCAACACGCAGCCCCTGATTTTCATACGCGACTAATGCATCACGCATTTTCTCAAACAACCACACAACCATATTTTCAGCAGTCGTATTCATGGCCGGCAGCGTATCGTTCAGGTAACGATGATCGAGGTGGACCTCAATCTGCTCTTTCCATATCGTTTTGATATCTCCAAAATCCATCACGATCCCGATCTCATTTACATAACCACTAATCCCAAACACAACCGTGTACGTGTGGCCGTGAAGATTTTTACATTTTCCTTCATAACAATGCAGGTGATGTGCGGCATCAAAGGAAAACTCCTTGCTTACCAGCACACGTTTATGATGATATTTCAATTCGTGCTTTTGAATATCTTCGTTAATCTTTTGCAAATTCTCAACAATCGTAAACCCGTACTGTTCCATCACTCAACCGCTCCTTCCCGCGTCGCTAAATAGGAGGCGAGACCATTTTGGCGCAGGACACAGGCCGGACACTCGCCGCAGCCATCTCCCTTTACGCCGTGGTAACAGGTGAGCGTTTTTTCTCGGATAAAATTGAACGCGCCAAGCTGGTCAGCAAAGGCCCAGGTTTCAGCTTTATTTTGCCACATCAACGGTGTATGCAGCACAAATTGATCATCCATCGACAAGTTCAACGTCACATTGAGCGATTTAACAAATACATCCCGGCAGTCCGGATAGCCGCTGAAATCCGTTTCACACACGCCTGTGACAACGTGTTTCGCCCCTACCTGATTGGCCAAAATCGTTGCAAACGATAAAAAAAGCAGATTACGGCCTGGTACAAAGGTGGACGGCAGATCCCCATCCTCGCTTTCTTTCACTTCGATGTCATCACGGGTTAAAGCATTGGGTGCCAACTGGCTGAGCAATGACATATCCAAAACGTGGTGTCGCACGTTTAACTCAGCGGCAATCTTCTCTGCAACAGCAATTTCCTGATCATGACGCTGATTATAATCAAATGTCACCGTTTCAACGTCATCGAATGTTTGCAATGCCCAAAATAAACACGTCGTACTATCCTGACCGCCACTAAAAACGACAATCGCTTTATTATTTTCCATAAAAAAATTCCCCTTTCAATTAAGAAAAAGAGAATTCTATCCACCCAAAACTATTAAAAAAACCATACCTAAGGTAACGTACAGTCTCAATCCTTAGTTTTTTATAGAGGGTGTAGCTAGAACCTCTCCTGTGTTGAAACACAGATTTATTATTCATTTATAGACTTCTTTATTGTAACACACTCGACCGGGATTGAAACCCTTCTATCAGTTTAACACGGCTTGCCGACGGGAACATTTACACCAAAGTCCACGAAAGGGTGATCAACGATGAGTAAAGATCTCAACAAAAAAGGGCTAAGTGAAAAAGTGAAAGGCGCCGTTTCTAAAGTGAAAGGCGAAGCCAAAGAACAAGCTGGCAATGCCGCGGACCGCCCAGATTTAGAACAAAAAGGGAAACAAGATAAACACAAAGGTGACATTCAGGAGAAAACCGGAGAAATGAAACAAGACAAACGAGATTAATTATAAGCAAGAGCATGCCTCCATCGGTAAGCTCTTCGGGCTGTCGGGAATAACTCGGCAGCCTATTTGATTACTCCTGAAATGCTTCACACAAATAAGCCGAACAGATTTCATCGAAATCTTTGTTCGGCTTTTTGTGTTTCATTCAGATTTGTTTTAGACATCCTTTTTCGATATATACCAGTCAATATATTCAATGCCCTCTTCCTGGGCTCTTTGAGCGGCTTCTTCCTGTGATTTAGGCGGGGATAGAACAGCCTTATCACCCTCCTGCCAGTTCGCAGGGGTGGCGACGCCGTGTTCATCTGTTGTTTGCAAGGCTTTTACCAGTCTTAGAATTTCATCCATATTCCTTCCGGTTGTGAGAGGATAATAGATGATCGAGCGGATTATTTTCTTATCATCGATTACGAAGACCGCCCTGCTCGTTTCTACCTGACTTTCGCCCGGCATAATCATGCCGAATTTCGTAGCCACAGATTTATCCAGGTCTGCAATGACAGGGAATTCAATATTCGTATTAAAATTCTCTTCAATGCTGCGGATCCAAGCGATGTGAGAAGGTACGCTATCAACACTTAAGCCGAGAAGTTCTGTGTTCAGGCTTTTCAATTCAGGATAAATTTCCTGAAACCCGACGAACTCAGTGGTACAAACGGGTGTGAAATCTGATGGATGTGAAAATAAGACGACCCATTTCCCTTCATAATCATGCAAGCTGATATTTCCTTGGCTCGTAGCTGCTTCAAAGTCTGGCGCCTCATCCCCTATGCGAGGCATGGTGGTTTTCTTTTCTTCTTCCATTTTCACTACCTCCTATTGAATATACGTACACAGGTATATGTACCACGCCATCTGAACACCGAATCTATTAATCTGTGGAATGAATAGAAAGTCACAAAAAAAGATGAAGTCGTTTTACTGACGCTTCACCTTTTTCCAAAACGATCACGTATTAAATTCCGGGCTTAACACCGAGAAAACAGCTGCATCATGGCAGGCGTTCCCTTGATAGATATAACCGCGCAACAACCCTTCCTCCTGAAAGCCCAGTCCAGAAAGCAGCGCTTTGGATGCTATATTCTCAGGAAACGTGACCGCTCCGATTCGATATAACTGAAGTTCGTCAAACGCAAAGCGCAACACCGCTGTTACCGCCTCCGATGTATATCCCTTCCGCCATTCCCTGGGATGAAGTTCAAATCCTATTTCCGCTTTTTTGCTCCACAATTTAAGGTTGTTCAGTCCCACTGTTCCGATAAACGTTTCGTCTGATTTTTTGACCATACCCCAATGCACAGCCGTCGATTGGGAAAAATTTCGACTGAACGAGTCAATGATCTCGGATGCTTGATCAATGGACGTCAATTTGTCCATTCCATAGTATTGTGTGACCTCAGGCCGGGACATCACATTAAATACAGCACTTTGGTGCTCCTGCGTCACTTCTATCAGTCTTAAGCGATCTGTTTCCAAAATGGGAAATCCGTCCATTACCATTGCACCACTTCCTTTACTGACATTAATACGATCTTATAATATAGAGGGCGTTCGCATGACCAGTGGTTTGTAATGATTCGTTCTGCGCGTTAAAATCAGTTTTTCCTGATCGAGCCACCAGTCGGTTTTCATCGTTTGAAAATCGTTCATGAGAACCTTTTCCGTATCATCCGCAATAACCGTCCGATCATGGACATAATTTTGATCTAAATTGTAGATTGCACTACGGCCTTTAAAGCGATGATCGGTCCCGGTAAAGTTGGCTACAATCGTAAATGCCTGCGCACCCTTCGCAATCGCATCCCACGTTGAAACAGAACCTGGCGGATAAGGCTGAGGGAAAATAGCTTGATTCATCGTCAACTCGACACCGTACTCCCCACTCCAGCTTGAAGGGACACAAATCATGTCGGCTCGCTTCACTGCTAGCACGCCGGCCACCTCAGGAAACGCTGCATCATATCCAATCATCATGCCCACCCGGCCAAATCCATCTACCGGGGTTACCGTTATGGTGCTGCCTGGTGTGGCCCATTTCTCGTCCCAATCACTTAAGTGCATTTTGCGATGTTTTCCGAGCACTTCTCCTTTAGGACTGATCAAAATGGACGCATTATAATAATGAGGCGCTTCCTTCTCCACAAACCCAAATACGATATGAGCTTCGACTTCTTGGGCAAGCTGCTTCATCGCCTGTACACTCGCGCCATCATCCGTTTCGGCATAGGGATCGATATCATTCTTCTTTTGCGTCGAGACAGGTCCCACAAAAGATAATTCAGGCAGCACGATGAGGTTAACATCATGTTCCACCTGGTTCCGAATCAGCGTTTTAACGTTCTCTATATTCGCATCTTTATTTCCGATATCAGGCTGATATTGAACCGCGGTTGCTTTGATGAAACGCGGCTCTGTATTTTTTACATAATCCCACGGACCAAGAAATAGCATCAATTCTTTATAGGAGTCCATCCGTCGCTCCAGCATGCGATCTTTAGCCGGGTTTTCATAAGTACGCGGGTCAATCTGGCCGTAGAGAATAAAGGACTCATCCCCTTCTTCCACTCCACTATAAGGTGCCTCGGCAATTTTTTCCCCGTAAGGCGACCACACGGCACTCAACCCGACCATTTCAAAATCTTCTTCCTTATTCGAGCGGTTGGCGCTCACCACATACAAACCATTCAATTCCGCCCACTGCTGCAACATGGAGATTGATGTTCCTGAAGAATTGGTCGGAAAGCATAAAATATCGGCGCCATTTACCGCCGCCAGTCTGGCCGATTCAAAATAGGTCGCATCCTGGCAGATGATCATGGAGATCTTGCCAAGCGCCGTGTCAAAAGCAGGGCAACCGAGGTCTCCCCAAACGGACCAATAATTCTCGACGACCCATTGATGGATTTTGCGATACTTTCCAATATACCCATCCGGTCCCACTAAAGCGGCAGAATTATAGTAAAGGCCACTTTCCAAATCAACCTCGGCCATACCGATGACAATGTAAACGCCATACTCTTTTGCAATCGGCGCAAACTGAGCTGTCGTTAAGCCTGGAATGGTATCCACATACGGAGAAACAGCCATCCGGTCTAAATAATGATAGCCTGTTGTCGCCATTTCCGGGGTCACAATCAGTTTCGCTCCCCCTTCTGCAGCCTGGCTGACCACTTTTTTTAATTCTCGAATGTTGATATTGCGTCTGTTCAATTTAGGGTTGAATTGAATGGCAGCTGCTGTGAATGATT
The DNA here is from genome assembly GCF_013618635.1 of Thalassobacillus sp. CUG 92003. Classification (GTDB taxonomy): domain Bacteria; phylum Bacillota; class Bacilli; order Bacillales; family Halobacillaceae; genus CUG-92003. The sequence continues at coordinate 94,146 of NZ_JABLSJ010000011.1, forward strand.
GCGGCGCCATGGACAGCCCCTCCTTTAGTACTGAAAAAGGACGCTGTCAGGCGTCCTTTTTCAGGTTATCTTTTATTCATTTCACTAGGCTTAGGCCCTTTACGTTCGTTGCGATCGAGCAGATCAATTTCGTTCATTTCTTCTGGACTTAATTCGAAATCAAACACATCAAAGTTTTCTTCAATACGCTGCGGTGTCACAGATTTCGGAATCACGATGGCGTCACTTTGCAAATGCCAACGGATGATGATCTGGGCGGGCGTTTTACTATGCTTGTTAGCAAATGAGCGGATCACATCATTTTCCAAAACCTCCCCACCTTGCATCAACGGACTCCAGGCTTCTACATAAATACCATGTTCACGGGCAAATGTCTTCAAATCATTTTGTGCCAAATACGGATGGCATTCTACCTGGTTCAAGACGGGTTTAACCTCACATTCATCCAATAAACGTTGGAGATGGTCCTGATCAAAATTACAAACCCCGATCGCTTTGACGCGTCCGTCATGATAGAGCTTCTCCATAGCCTTATATGTGTCGACATAGTCATCGTAATCAGGTGTCGGCCAGTGAATTAAATATAAATCAACATAATCCAGGCCTAATTTTTCTAGACTTTCATCAAATGCTTTCAACGTATTCTCATAACCTTGGTCTGCGTTCCAAACCTTGGTTGTAATGAACAGATCCTCTCGCGGAACTTCACTTTGTTTTATCGCTTCGCCAACACCGCGCTCATTTCCATAAATCGCGGCCGTATCGATGGAACGATACCCAACCTCAAGTGCTTTTTTGACAGCAGGGACAGCTTCCTCTTCCTCGACCTGCCAAACTCCAAATCCAAGCTGAGGCATGCTAACACCATTATTAAGTGTTACAACGTGCATCTTCATCGCTCCTTTTCATAATAAAAGATTACGTGTAGTTTACCATACTATATTTTCCTATTTCCTTTTTAACGACTTATTAATCTTGCAAAGGAAATTGATTAAAATATAAGCATACCTAGTGAAAAATCTATAAATATATGATAGTCTAACCAATGGATTCAATATGGAGGAGTACCCAAGAGGTCATAAGGGGGCGCACTCGAAATGCGCTAGGACGGGTCAACCGTTGCGTGAGTTCGAATCTCACCTTCTCCGCTAAAAAACCGTTCCGCGTCTTGATTTGAGTCAAGACGCGGAACGGTTTTTTTAACGCCACACATGAAACACCCGGCTCTTTTCAAATTCCTCGATGTGTACCAGGTACGCCGGTACCACCGGCGTACCTGGTACACACAATCACTGATTCTACGGGTGGAGCAGGACTTTGCCGTAGGTTTCTTGTTTGGCGAGGATGGCGTCGAATAGATCCGGGCCTTCTTCGAGGGGACGGCGATGGGTGATCATGGGTTCGACGTTCAACTTACCGCATTTCATCATCTGAAGCGTGGTATGCCATTCCTTACCCGGGAAAGGTGCGGAAACAGCGTTCCAAGCCCCGAGGACCTCCAACTCATTGCGGACAATCCGCTCGAAGTAAAACCGCTCAATGGCAATATCGCCGTAAGGAATGCCCATAAACACCACCTGGCCGCCTTTTTTCGCTAACGAGAAGACCTCTGCCGATGTCACAGGTGAACCGGCAGATTCAACGGCTACATCCACCCCCTCCCCTGAAGAAGCATCCATAAAGGCCTCATATAACGAGGAAGTCTGAGGATTCACCATGACATCAGCCCCCATCGTTTGAGCGATCGCTAATTTTTGATCGTCTATATCAATCGCATAGACCGTCTCCGCCCCAAAGATTTTAGCCCATTGTACAGTTAATAGCCCAATATTGCCGCAGCCCAGAACCGCTACACGAGAACCCGGCTCGAGTCGCGTGCGGTACAAGCCATGAAGCGCCACAGACGACGGCTCGACGAGAGCGGCGTGGTCGTCATCGACTTCGTCTGGAACCAAGACGACATTTTCAGCCGGGAGTTTGACGTATTCAGCATAAGAGCCAGGTTGTTTGGCTCCGATTACCGTTAAGGCTTCACATTGTGCCGGTTTTCCTTTACGACAACTTTCACACATCCCGCAGTAAAGGGCGGGGCAACCAACGACCCGATCACCCGGCTTAACGTGTGACACGCCCCCGCCTGTACTTTCGACTTCTCCGGCAAATTCATGTCCAAAGATCATTCCTTCGACATACGGACCGAGTTTGGCATAACGCGATAAATCAGATCCACAAATTCCCGCTGCCTTGACTTTGATTATGACGTCATCTTCATCTGTAAGGTGAGGAGGATCGGCCTGCTCGTGCCTGAGAACCTTAATATCATAGAGCTTTAACGATTTCATAGCCGGCCTCCTCTAGTTATTCACCTGTTGCGAGCGGTTTTTGAATAGACTGATAACAGCGATGATGACGACGATGGTATTCACAATAAATTGATTTTCCAAATACAGTTCGCTTAACATATTTCCAAACGGACCTAGCATGTAATCTACCATTGCTTCGACCATGACATTCGGCCTCCTTTAATGAATCATCTTTAGTCTTGCGGCGTCAGCGCTACTTTAATCGCAGCACCGCTCTTAATCGCTTCATAGGCAGCATCCCATTCGTGGATGGTGAACTGATGGGTGACAAGCGCCTTGGCATTAATGCGTCCCGTGTCCATCAAGTGTAAGGACGGCTCCCAATCGGCCGGTTTTTGACTTCTGCTGCCTGTAACGGTGATTTCCTTTTGAATAATCTGTTTGAAATCAATCTCGACTTTTTCACTAGGAAAAATTCCGACTTGCACATAGTGCGTTTTCTTGGCCAACAACTTTAAGCCTAAGTTGGCAGCTGGCACCGCTCCGGAACACTCAAACATGACGTCTGCTCCATAGCCCTCCGTCATGTCTGAAACGACGGTTTCTACATCCTGTTCCTCAATGTTCACAACAGCATCGATGCCGAGCTCCTTAGCTTTTTCCAATCGAACATGGTCTTGCCCGAGACCTGTTATGACAACGCGAGCGCCGTAGGTTTTCGCCAATTGGGCCGTTAAAAGCCCGATCGGCCCCGGCCCTAATACAACGACGACATCCCCTTTGTTGATCGTCGCTTTTGACACAGCATGATGGGCACAAGCGAGCGGCTCAGTTAACGATGCTGATAAATAGTCGAGATTGTCAGGCAGGCGATGGACGCTGTCTTTTCTGGCGATCACGTACTTAGCGTAGCCTCCGTTCTTCTGCGTGCCCAGCCCTTTACGATATTGGCATAGATTATAATCCCCTTGCTTGCAATAGTGACATTCACCGCAAATGTAAAAGGTCGTTTCAGACGTCACCCGTTCCCCTACCTCAAAATCTTGAACATTCGCTCCAAGAGCAACAATTTCTCCGGAAAATTCATGCCCTAATGTAACGGGAACGTTTACGTTGTAATGCCCTTCATACGTGTGCAGGTCTGAACCGCACACGCCTGCATATTTGACTAAAATCTTCACTTCATCGGCGCCAACTTCTGGCTCTTCGACATCCAACACATTCAAATGCCCAAAACCGGATGCTTCTTTAACTAGTGCCTTCATTTCATCTAGCCTCCATATAAAAGGTAATCAGTTCAGTCAATTGAATAGCGAAAAGAATTTATAGATGACATAGTTGATCATATTCCCGCCCTGGTCGATACTCGAGATCAAGCTCGCATCCTCAGGCATATCGAATTGGGCGTCTTTTGCCATTTCGGTATGCAACACAGCGATATCAGTCGCCATGTAAAGAGACAAGGCAATGAGCACGGATCCAACAATGACCGAGTGAATAATGTTTCCACGTGCCGCCCCGACGATGAACGCCACAATAAACGGTATCGTCGCCAAGTCGCCAAATGGCAGCAAGCTATTGCCGGGCAGGATAATGGCTAAGACAACGGTGATCGGAACAAGAATAAGCGCTGTAGCGATGACGGAAGGATGCCCAATAGCAACAGCAGCATCAAGTCCGATATAAATATCTTTGTTGCCGAACCGTTTCTGTAAAAATTCCCGCGCTGACTCTGAAACCGGCATGAGGCCTTCCATCAATATTTTGACCATACGCGGCATAAGCACCATGACAGCAGCCATCGACATACCGATATTGATGGTCTCTCCGGCTGAATAGCCTGCTAATACACCAAGCACAAGGCCTAGCACAAGGCCGATAAATATCGATTCACCGAATACGCCAAAACGCTTCTGAATCGTTTCAGGATCCGCATTCAAGTTTTTCAGCCCCGGAATTCGTTGCACGAGCCAAACCAACGGAATGCCGAGCGGTGCATAAGACGCTGTACTTCCTGTCGCGACTGATACACCCGGCAGCTCGAAATAATCTTCAAGCATCGGCGCCGTCCAATCGGCAATCTTCAAACAGATAATCTGAAAAATGATCGCCGCAATCAGCCCCTGGACAATACTGTCTGACAGGGCGTAAACGATCGCTCCCATAAAGGAGAAGTGCCAGAAGTTCCATATATCAACGTTCATTGTTTTCGTGGTTTTCGTTAACAGCATGATAATATTAACAACTAAGCCGACTGGAATCACAAATGCTGCAATCGGTGTAGCCCAAGATATCGTAGCGGCAGCGGGCCACCCGACATCGACCACATTCAATTCAACGCCAAGTCGCTCGACCATCGCCTGAGCGGCTGGCCCCAAATTGTTCACCAGTAAATCAACGACTAAAAAGATACCGACAAAGGCTACCCCGATCGTAATACCGGAACGCAAAGCCTTCCCGACCTTCTGCCGAAACAGCAGACCAAGTAAAAATATCGCAACCGGTAAAATGACCGTCGGACCTAAATCTAAAAACGCCTGCAAACCATCTATAAACCCTTGCATGTGATGTACTCCTCCTTAAAATTGTTCAAAAATGAATGATGGAAGTGGTAGTAAGTTGAGAGGTAGTGTTTATAAAGGAACTCTCCGTTTAATAGAATGATAGAGAGTTCCAGCGTTTTTATTTTTTTAATGCGTCCAGAATCTCTTGTTTCGTTTCATCTAATCCCATCCCAGTCAAAAACGAACGTGCGGTTATGACAGGAAAAGGGTAATCTTTCTTGACAATGGTAGTCGTCACCAGTAAATCAGCTGTCTCTTCATAAGACGGGATATCAGATACTTTGCACTGGATGACATTGGCATCGATATTATTTTCCTTGCACATCGTTTCAATTGCATCGTTGACCACCGTTGATGTCGCAATACCTGTCCCACACGCGACTAATACTTGCTTTGCCATTATGAATCATCTCCTTGTAAATAAGTGTTAAGTGCTTCGACTAGTTTTACTTTTGACGGTTCACTATTGAAAAAATTCAACTTTTCTTCATCCTGAAAAATCGCCATCAGCTCTTGTAACAACGACAACTGGGAATCCTCGGAATCCATCGCCAGCATGAACACCACCTCTACAGGGGTAGTGGCCTCGGCTTCCCCCATCACACCAAAATCTACTGGTTGCTCAAGAATACCGAGGCTAAGCGTTTTGCGATGCACATGCTCTTTGTCAGTATGGGGAATGGCGACTGACGGCCCTTTTGTCGGCAGCCCGGTAGCATGAATGTGCTCTCGGTCAATTACCGCTTGAATATAACTTTTCTTGACGAATCCCTGGTCATATAAATTTTGCGCCATTTGGTTCAATACATCTTCTTTGGATTCTGCTTTCATATTTTGCATAATTAATGATTCAGCGATATAAATTGCACTCAAAGGTTCAGCACCTCTTTTTCCATTAAATATTGAGAAAAATTGTTATTCTTCAGCGTACTTGTTCAAAATGGTTTGCACGCCTTCTGTTGTTTCAGATGATACGAGAGCGTCTACATCGTCCGCTTCCCCCGATAACTTCATCAGCTGCCGTAATGCTTTCAAATGGTGATATTTATCTACCGCGGCGATGATTACAATAAGATTGACCTCATGTTCCGCAAAGGTGACGCTTTGGTCCAGTGTCAGCAGGCTCATCGCCACCTCGTTCACACCGTCCTCCGGGCTCGCATGCGGAATAGCGATATTGTTGCCTAGGATAATATAAGGATCTTCCTGGTCCTGGTTCAGCATGGCCTCAACATATGTTTCGGAAATTTTCCCTTCGGCCACCAAAAGCTGCGCCCCTTCTCTCACGGCAGCTTCCCAAGTCTCTACTTGACTTCCCAATGTGATAAAAGGCTCTGAGAGAAAGTCCTTTAAATGGGGTGTCCATCCATTTTGCACATGTGCGTTTGATCCCTGACCAGGATGCATGTAATGTTGCAGCTCTTGCAGTAAAGAATGCTTCTTTTCAATGGAGGCGTATTTTTCGATAATTTCCACTAAATGTTCAACATCCATATCTGGGGGAATGGAGCCGTGCAGCTCTGACATGACTTGTTTTCGAAGACGGTACTTCTCTTCTTGCTCCAACACGGCATTGACGAAAAATAGCTTCTTATCTGTCTCCAAATACACAGGTGAAAAAATGATATCGTAATCCAGACCATACTCTTGAAAATCGCGAATAGACAAAGCATCAAGGAATACAAATTCCGGAAACAATTCGCGTAAGTCGCTAAGCAAGAGGCGGGAAACGGATATGCCTTTTGGACAAACGACTAAAGCTTTAACCTTTTCTTGCAGACTATCGCCTTGTTTCGTCAGCCAGCCTCCGATCAACATTGTTAAATACGCTACTTCACTTTCAGGAATATCTTCGCCAATCAAACGAGCTAAGGGGGCTGTTGATTTTCTGACAATGTGGTGCAGCTCCTGAAATTCCTGACTGACCCGATCTTCTAGACCATAAATACCTGTCAACTTATATTTGATGCGATAATAGGCGGGTTTCACATGAAGCAGCAGTCTATTTAACAACTGTTCTTTGTCCTGTAAAACAATACAGGAACGCCTTTCAAATAAAGTCAGCATCTCGTCTAACGCCTGTAACAGTTCGGGAATCGATTCTTCTGTTAAATCCTGAGACCAATAGACGTTTGACGTCAGTAAATGAAGGGTGATGAACAATCTTTCCGGCATGGGAATCTGCTCATAATCGTAAAGAATTTCTTCGGTCGCTTTACACTCTTTCGTGTCAAACAGTTCCTCGTATTGAATATAGAAGGGTTCGATCAGCTGGCCTTGCTTCACTCGACGCAGTACTAATGAGAGAACATAAGGCATGGCTTGGATTTTCTCATCGGTAAATTGCAAATTCAGCTTCTCCTCTACCCTTTCGACCCGCTCTTTCAGTGTCGCGATGGCATCCTCTGTGAGCCCGGCCAGTTCTTCAAGTCGTTGACTCCCTCGATGCATATCCAGCATGCGCGAGGTCGTGGCAATCAATAATTTGCGAACAGAGAATTCTTTCCCCTCAATCTCATAACCCTGCTTACGCGAATAATGGATCGCTAATTCGAATTGCTCCACATAATGCTGGGCTTTCTTCAAATCGCTGAGCACAGTATTTTTACTTACATCCAATTCGCTGGTGAAATGAACGAGGGACAACTCCTCCTCATGGCTTAATAACATCACGAGAATCATATCCACACGTTCGCTTTCCGAGGGAATGTTCGCATCAGATGGCTGTTCATCCTCTTTTAACAACGTAGAAAACAGCATCGGATCGACGACAAACAACCCCTGGCGCGTGCGTTCGATGGTAGGTAAGTTTTTCGACGCCAGCCACCCGTTGATTTTTTCAAAACTGTATTTGAGCTGACGGCGATTTAACCCGTATTTCTTCTCAAGATCCTTGCTTGTTACACTGGGATTGGTAATAACTTCTTTCAGTAATTCGCTGCCCCGATTGTCAAGCTGCACGGTCTTCCCCCCTTTCGCGTTTTTATTGTATCATCGTTAAAATGCCTATTGTATGCGTTTTCATCCCACTTTCTGGGTGCTTTTATTGTCTCACGTTGTGATGATGTCAGAATAATTCCAATCTTTTCTATAAATGGGAACAAAGGCGTAAGCGCCTCGGGAGCTCCGACACGCATAAGCAAAACACCAGGAGGAAGGTGGTCTTTCCTTCCGCAGGGTGGGTTGCTTATGTCGCGAGGAGCTGGGCGCTGAAGCCGGACGTGGCTTATGAGGTATGTGTTGTCCACTGGGCCCAAATTTTATCGTTTCCTAAGCAATAAAAAAAGCCTAAGTCAATGCAGGTACCATTGACTCAGGCTTTTGATGTAAATGAATCCATTATAACGCAAGGTAATCATCGATCACAGTCCGGTGACTTTGGACAAGATTGGCAGGCAGGTTATTAGGGTGAACGTAAGCACATCTGATCGATTCTGATGGATCAACGGCCATCTTACCCGTTATCTGCGTAGTCATATAGGCCACTGTTACCGAATAGAATTCATCACCGTTTTCAGCGACGGTATAATGATTGGGACCAGAATAGACGTTGATCAATGTCAGATCGGATATTTTTAATCCCGTTTCTTCCCACACCTCACGCTTGGCCGTGGCTTCCGCCGATTCGCCAAGTTCCATTAAACCACCAGGCAGACCCCACTTCCCTTTTGGATAGGTCCGTTCCTGTAAGAGTATGCTCCCGATACCGTCAACCATTACAACTACCGCTCCCACTAAAATTAACGGTCGCGTCCCAACTATTTTTCGCAAATCCTCTACGTAACCCATACATACCTCCATTAAGTATTCCACTCTCTTATCATTCTGCTTGTAATGGTCATTCCCCTGCTACCTCTCAGACAAAATTAATAAATCAACTTTTTTTGATTAATGTCTTGACATTTTGTTTCTCTGGTGTAACATATTAATTAATCAAATATAATTGATTTATTTAAAAGGAGGGAAGTTTATGAACAAAGAAACAGTAACCCACAGCGAAGCCATTGATTATCCCCTATACGTGCAAAAATTCAAGGCGTTAGCCGATGAAAATCGCCTCCACATCATGAATATTTTGACCCGCAACGGAAAAACGTGTGTGTGTGATCTCGTGGAGGACATTGATTTATCCCAGTCTAAAATTTCCTACCACTTGAAGATTCTTTTACAAGCTGGCTTCATTGAAAAAGAAACCAGGGGCACGTGGAGCTACTATTGGATTAATGACGAAGAAGTAAATGCAATCCTTTCTGAAGAGCTGTGCTGTATGTTCCGTCCTCCGCAGTAACATCCTTCTTTGGATTACTGCGCTCAATAAATCAAATATTTTTGATTTATTATTCGTTAAGAGTTGCTGGTTCTATACGTGGTTGCGAAATTCGGGGTGTGTCTCTTTACTCGGAAGGTGGTGAGCCTCTTAAGCTAACGTCTTTGAAGTAAGAGGGAAATGTCTGCTCTATGCAGGCAAGTAATCCTCCTAGTAACTTACTTCAAAGGGCTTCGGAAATAATTTGGGGCAGGGTGCATACCTTTCCCCACCCATAGAGGGGCCTGCACGCCAAATAAACATGGGTTGGCTGGGAAATGGCGAGACTCCCGCGGGAGAAGGGGCTCGGCGAGACCCCGCAGGGAGCGAAGCGAACGAGGAGACTTGGCGGTCCCCCGCAGGAAAGCGAGTTATTTCCCAGCCAACCAAAGCTCATATATCTAAAAGGGCCCAAACATGGGAGCTTTGAAAATTTAAAGAGCAAAGATTGAAAGGAAGTGAATTTAGATGCTGATAGACACTTTAATCAGCTTCGGGAAAATTGCTGCGGAGCTAACCTTATTATTTGTGGTCGTATCCTTTGTCATTAGTTGGATCCAGGGCTATATCCCTTACGAGAAGATTGAACGAATCCTGACAGGTCGAAATAAACTGATCGGGGCGTTGGCAGCGGTCCTATTCGCCTTTATAACGCCGTTTTGTTCCTGTTCCACCATACCCATTGTGGTCAACATGCTGCAAAAACATTTGAATTTCGGAATCGTCATGATCTTCCTGTTTGCCTCCCCTCTTTTAGATCCAACGATTCTGACAGTGATGGGCGTTATCCTCGGATGGAAAGTCACGATGATTTACACGGTCGTTACAGCGCTGTTCGCTATCGTGATCGGCTTTACCTTGGAAGCTTTCGGGATGGAGAAATTAGTCAAAAACGTCGTCATGTCAGGTTATGAACACCAATCCGATACACCTTCTTTGAAAAAAGCCTGGCACGAAACAATGGTTCTGATGAAGACCGTTTTCCCTTATTTAATACTTGGCGCATTGATTGGTGCTGTTATACATGGTTTAATTCCGACCGAACTCGTAGGCAGCCTGTTAGGCCATGAAAAATGGTGGCTGGTGCCCATTGCAGCTATTGTAGGCATCCCGCTGTATATTCGCTTATCCAGCATGGTTCCTATTTCGCACGTCCTCATTTCGAAAGGCGTGGCATTAGGTCCGATCATGGCGATGATGATCAGCTCTGCAGGAGCCAGTTTACCCGAAGTCGTCTTATTGAAATCCATATTCAAAACCGAGCTTGTCGTCATCTTTGTAGCTTCCGTGATCACCATGTCGACAGTGTCCGGGTTTGTCTTCTATTTAGTTTGATCCATTAATCAAATTATTTTGATTTAAAGGAGGTGAAAACATGCTTAAGCTGCTTCAAAAACTGTTCGGCAACCAAAAACGCACAGCAAAAAAAGACTGTTGCCAAGTGGAAATAAAAGAAAAATAATGAGGCAATAAGGGAACCGGGAAGACGTGCAATCCATCAACCCTCAGCGAGGCGCGGGGTGTTTCCGTTCGCTTCAATCGTTGCAAGTAAGTGCCTGGCGCCTCGCGGGGATTGGATGACGATGACCTGTTGTTCCTGCGAGGATGCCATAAGGCTGCTCAGAATTTTCGGCCGCCTCGTCTCCCGGTATTGTACCCATTTAATGAACGCCCAACCTACTTTCTCTTTACACCCTTCCCCCATATCTGGACGTGACTTATTGTGATACATCCAACGCCTTTTCAGCACACGAAACAGACAAAGCAGCCTCGGCATATCAAGAAAAATAATGGTATCGGCTTCCTGCAGTCTGATATCCATCGTCCCTCCATAATTGCCATCGATAATCCAACTCTGTTTCCGCACCAGCTCATGCTGGACATCTTTTTGCTCCGTCCTGGGCGAGCCCACCCATCCCGGTTTCAAAAACAAAGCATCCAAATGGTAGACATCAATATCAAGCCTGGCACCTAATTGCCTGGCAAACGTCGACTTCCCAGCACCGCCCGAACCGATAATCATAATTTTCCGCATTCGTATCCCCTCCTCATCAAACGTCGATCACTTGAGTGTCGTACGCAAATTCGATGTGCCACCCTTGTTCCTGCAACGAAGCTTCAACGCGTTTCAGCTCATCATAGCTCAAGCCATCAGGCTCTTCTATATGCGTCAGCATGGCCTTTTTAGGCTGAAGCATCCAGATGATGTCCAACGTTTCAGCGAACGTTGCTTCAGCTTCTAATAACGGGTGGTCCTCTGATATCTGCCTTTCACCGGTTAAGGGGTGATGTTCAGCAATGCCCATGGGCAATATCGCCAAATCAACTCCCCTCAAACTTTCATCTGGCTGCCAGTTATTCAACTCGTCTGGCGCAATCAACACACGGCTTTCGTCCGTTTCCAACAAAAAAGCATATACAAATGATTCCGCCAGTCGAAACGGGGTGATGCGTGTATCACCAAACATGACATGGTCACCGTCTTGGAGTTTGTGCTCGTTAATATAACCCTGGTCCAAGAAGAACTGAAAATGTTCCCCGCTTCCCAGCCAATGGTTAAAGTCAATGCCGACCTGCTCAGGCAGATAAACCTCCGTTTGCGTAGGCCGGGGAGGGTGATTCACCCAGTCGGCATTTAAGGACTCCAATACCCTTCTTCCCATCACATGGTCCGGGTGCCAATGGGAATAAAACACACCTGCAATCCGTTCTATTTCGGAACGATTGAGCTGCATATAAGTATCTTCCGGGGTGTCAATTAAAATATCTGGTCCATGGATAAACAGGCTTGGACCGGAGCGGCTGTAAGGTACACCTTTTTGCCTGGCTTCTCTACATTTCCGGCAGGTACATAATGGACGAGGGATCCGCATGGCTCCTCCTGTGCCGAGAAACTCGATTTTCATGGCAGCTTCACTCCTTCTTTTAGCACGCGTCTTTCAAATAATTAACATCTAGTCTATCATAATAGTAAGAAAATGAGGTGAGCGAATGAACCAAAAATTCTTAATCGCAGTAATAGGGGTACTGGTACTTGTGTTAGCGGGTACTTTAATGATGGATGAAAAGCAAACTGATCCTACAGAAGAGGAAAATTCTGAACAGGAACAGCCGTCTGGTACAGTAAACGCTGCAAATGAGCCCCCTCAAATAGATCCAGAAGCTTTCAAAGCCTATTTTTCAGACGTGGAACCCATTGAAGTTGAACAAACCAGCACCAGCATCAATACCGACGAGGTACCTGAAGACGACCGGAAAGGGGTAGCAGCAACGCGCATTCTAAAGGCAGCTAAATCCTTAAATGTGCAGGGGGAGATGGCCATCCCCGACGCCGATTCGATTGATGAATTTTTCACGCCAAACGACGAACAACTAAAAGATCTGATGTACAATAACCGATCATTAGAGGCAACTCCAGCAAGATGTTGTCAAAAATTCGGTTCTACTGAGCGATGCTGAAGAGCTTGTGGATAATGAGAATCTAGAAAACCAGTTGGAATATTTAAAAGAGCAGAACTCAGCTGTCAAATCGGGGTACGTCGATAATATGTATGAATTCAGCGTAGCTTACGAAAAATATCGACACGTCTCCATTGACCTGTTTGACATTCATGAAGCCATTCAATCTGCGCTGAAATAGAACCGCTTATCATAAAAGCTATAACACCACTGTTTTCCACTAATAGCAAACGGCCGCTCTTCCTGGTTTTCTCGTGGTAATAGTGGTACTCTTCTTAAATTTTATATGAGTTACGCCTCCTCTTCTTTTAAACCTTTCCGTTAGCCTGCCTTTAATCGAATGATCCTTTTATAAATTAACATAAAACCCCATATTTTTATCGCTAAAACAAACAAATAACCCTTGACTCTCACGTTACGTGATAGCTTAGATTAATACATGAAGGGAGGCCACACCAATGAAAGTAAAGGAAGTTGCCGACTTAGTCGGCATCAGTGTGCGCACACTGCATCATTATGACGAGATTGGTTTGCTGAGTCCGGACACGACGTCATCCGGCTATCGCCAGTATTCCGATCATGATCTGGAAACCCTGCAGCAAATCCTGTTTTATAAAGAATTGGGCTTCCCTTTAAAGAAAATCAAAGAGATTATCACCAACCCTTCATTCGATCGTCAGGAAGCACTCGAGCTGCACCGCAAAATGCTGCTCGAGAAACGCTCCCGACTCGATAACATGATTGCGTCTCTTGATAAAACCATTCTACATGCGAAAGGAGAGATTGAAATGACCAATAGAGAGAAATTTGAAGGCTTTAACTTCAGTCAAAACCCTTACGAGAAAGAAGCGCGGGAACGTTGGGGCGATAAAGCAGTTGATGAGGCCAACACCTCCATCAATAACATGTCGCGAGCCCAACAAGAGGCCTTGCAAGCTGACATGAACGCCATCTATCAACAATTAGCGGATTTAAGGCATCGCTCACCTGGCTCATCAGAAGCTCAAGCAGCTATCGGGGAATGGTATGACATGCTGAACCAGATCGGCACGTATTCCCTTGACGCTTTCAAAGGGTTAGGCCAAATGTACGTGGATGATGAACGTTTCACCCAAAACATCGACCAATTCGGGACCGGGCTAGCCGCTTTCATGCGTGATGCGATGGCGATTTACGCCGATAACAACCAAAACTAGTACCCAAGCTCAGAGCTCTCGTGGCTCTGAGCTTTTTTATGAATCTATACTCATGCACGGCTTTTGAAAATATAAGGCGCTCTTGGGCGATTGGACCTCGTTTGGGCGATTTTCTACCCCGCTTGGGCGATTCTGAATCTTACTTGGGCGATTATCGCCATACTTGGACGGTTTCCCTTCTCACTTGGGCGATTGAGCATCGTTTGGGCGATTTTCTAACACAATTGGGCGTTTATGCTAATGTCGTTAAATCTGAGTGGCCCATTACATTTAATAAACTCTGAATCTTATTATCTATGAAACAGTTCAGTTGCTTATTTGCCTCTTTCAGCGGTATAATCTTGTAATTGGTATTCTGACGTACATACAGGATAGGAGGTGTCCCTTTTGACGTCCCAACCTTACAATAAAGTTATAATCGCAGGATTGTTGCTTGCAGGCTCTTTCATTACGATATTAAATCAAACGCTAATGATTACGGCCATCCCCCCTATTATGGAGGAGATGAACATTACAGCTAATACAGCCCAGTGGCTCACGACTGTATTTATGCTGATTAATGGTATTATGATTCCGATCAGCGCCTTTTTAATTGAACGCTTTACGACACGCCAGCTCTTTATGACGGCCATGAGCGTTTTTGCGTTCGGTACGATTGTTGCTGGCATAGCGCCGAATTTTGAAATACTTTTACTCGGGAGAATGATTCAATCGAGTGGCGCGGGGGTTATGCTGCCCTTGATGCAAACCGTATTTTTGTTGATTTTCCCTGTTAATAAACGCGGGGCCGCCATGGGGTATATCGGATTGGTCATCTCGTTCGCGCCTGCGATCGGGCCATCCTTATCAGGCTGGGTGACCGCCAATTATACGTGGCGCTTATTGTTTTTAATGATTTTGCCTTTGGCCATTATCATGCTGTTTGTAGCTCATTATGTCTTAAAAAATGTGACGGAGCTGAAATATCCTAAGGTCGATATTCCTTCCATCATCTTATCGTCGATTGGGTTCGGCGGACTTTTATACGGATTTACGAGCGCCGGGAATAACGGATGGGACAGTGCGATGACCCTTTCTGTGCTGACCATCGGCAGCATCATCTTAGTCGTCTTCATATTACGCCAGCTTCGTATGAAGCATCCGATGCTGGAATTTAGAGTATTCAAATTAAAAACGTTTACGATTACGACCATTATCGGCATGATCTGTTTTATGGGTCTGATTGGTGCTGAAACGCTCATCCCGCTTTATATGCAGAACATGCGTGATTTCACAGCCTTTGAATCCGGATTGGTGCTTTTACCCGGAGCTGTCATTACAGGGATTATGTCCCCGATTACGGGCAGGATATTTGACCGGATCGGTGCACGTTTACTGGCTATTGTCGGTCTCACGATCATTACAGGCTCGTCGTTGGTCTTTGCGTTTCTGGATACATCAACGACACTAATTTTTCTCATGGTGGTATATGCGATTCGCATGTTCGGTTTTTCTATGGTAATGATGCCGGTCACCACTGCCGGATTGAATGAATTGCCGAGGGATATCATCCCCCACGGTGCTGCGATGAATAACACGATGCGGCAAATAGCAGCGTCAGTCGGAACAGCGATTCTCGTTACTGTGATGACGACTACTGCACTTCGTGCCGAACAACAAGACATAGCGAATCCTAGCATTCACGGGGTCAACACCGCATTCATTGTGGTCACGGTCCTATCCTTTATCGGGATCATTTTATCCATTTTCGTGAAAAGAACCGCTCCGCCTACCGATGCCGAATTAGAAAAGCAAGACAACGAAACAGACGAGGAATACAGTCAGGCAGGAAACGCTTAACTGAGTTTGCCCTACAAGGCAGGCTCAGTTTTTTTATTTTTTACTATTCACATGCATGTCGAATAAAATTCGCTGGCAGACGAATTCTATAAGAAATGGAAAGGGGGCAAAAAAAGATGAGATCCTTACACCTCATGGTACGTGTAACGTTATTATGGAGTTTATTGTTCCTGGTACTTCCCGCTAACAACGGATTAGCTCAGCCTGAGTATGCGAAATGGGGCAAAATTGCCGTTGAGGAAACAGCCAAACAATATCCGGACTTAAAGCTTGTGGAATACGAATATGATGGTAAAGTGTTCATTTCTGATGAACGGGCTCAATTTGATTTTGAATTCCAGTTAGAAGACAATCAGGGTCAAAAGAGTGAAATCCGAACCTACGTTTTAGTTAACCAGAAAACCAATCAATTAATCGATGTCTATTTTGATGAAATTCACCCTTTAAATTGACCGGCTTTACGAAACCTTCCAGGGGGTAAGCTCGTAATAGGAAGTAACAACCCTATAAGGAGCGATTGGAATGGTCCCGGAATCTGTCACAGAAAAAGTTGACCGCTATGAAGACATATTCGAGCAGTTGAAGAAAAAGTTGAAATGGCAGGATAAAAGATCGTTGATGGTCGTTGCATCCATGTATGTTTTGAATGGGAAAACGTTTAATCTCAATCAATTCATCGATTTGAGCGACTATATTAAACGAAAAGCAGGTATGTTTTCGAGTTTAAAATCCGCGCAGCGTTTCACAACTGCCGCGATGCTTGATGTCAGGTTTGAGCAGCCAAAAGAGAAATTTCACGAATTGCTCAGCGTGTACGATAAATTGGTCGAAGGTAAATTTAAGCGTGGCGCCTTTACGTATATTGCAGCACTTGTATTATTAACAGAGGACCAAGACGGAAGTGATCACCAAGAAAGCATCCAACGTGCCTTGACGATCTATAAAGGCATGCAAAAAGAGCACCCGTTCATCACCTCAAAAGGGGACTATCCGCTTGCTGTCATGCTAGCGAACCTGCCAGGGAGCCCGGACGAATTGATGAACAAAATTGAAACGTTTTACGAGAAACTAGATGCGAATCACTTTAGTAAAGGGAACGATCTCCAGTTCCTCAGTCATATTCTTGCTCTGGATGAGCGCAACGAAGCTGAAACACTCGTCAGCCGGTCAATCTCCATATTCGACAGGTTCAAGACTTCAGGGAAAAAACCAAAATCGATGCACTATCCTGAGATTGGAATGCTAGCTCTGTTGGGAGACGCGACAAAGGAGCTCGCCATCATTCATGAAGTGACTGAGACCCTAAATGCGTCGAAACCATTTAAATGGTACAAGGATGAAAACGTACGCATGGCGGTCAACTTTGTCATAAGTGATCAAATGGAGGATGCCGACTTGTTAGAAACGAGCTTGTACACCACGATGGAAACGGTTATCCAAGCCCAACAAGCAGCGATGATTGCGGTCATGGCAGGAGGCGCAGCAGCTGCCTCGTCTTCTAACGGAGGAAGCTGAGTCTCCTTTTCCCTTTTTTCATAATCTTACAGGAATAATAAGACCTGGCAAGGATGAAAATAAGGGGGAAAGGAGGCATGCAGCATGGAGACTTTTACAAATGTTCGAAAAAATCAAGACGGGGATATTACGGCCTTCAAAACCAACTCTGGACGAGAACTGTCATACGAAGAGGCGCTCAGAGAAATTGAATCAGGCCATATTACAGGTGTTAATATCGGTAAGGCTAGAAACGGACGTCCCGTTATCCGAGGCAACGCTGATGGAAACGAAGCAAACAACCTCGATAACTTGAGCACATTTTAACCACGGGCTAATGCACCATTTTAGCTCGTGGTTTTAACAGTGTGCTCGATCAGTGCGTCAGCCTGTGTAATACTTATAAAGTGCTTGAGTTCCGCTGTCTTCTTCACCTTCAGCAGCGATTTTATCGTATAACTGCTTAGCAAGCTGAAGCCCTGGCAGATCGAGGTTCATTTTTTCAGCAGAATCGATCGCAATCTTCATATCCTTGATAAAATGTTTTACATAAAAACCTGGCGAATAATCACCGGCAATCACCCGGGGTGTCAAATTGTTCAGAGACCAGCTTCCAGCGGCTCCTCCACTGATGCTTTCCAATACTGTGTCCGGATCAAGGCCAGCCGCTTCGGCATAGGCTAACGCTTCTGATACCCCCATCATATTGGACGCAATCGCAATTTGATTACACATCTTGGTATATTGACCCGAGCCTGCAGTCCCCTGGTAGACCGTATTACTTCCCATCACATAAAAAATGGGCCGGATTTTTTCAAATGCCTCTTCTTCAGCGCCAACCATAATGGACAAATTACCTTTCTTGGCGCCGATATCGCCACCTGAAACGGGCGCATCTAACGTCGCAATTCCTCTTTTCCGAGCTTCCGTTTCGATCTGAACCGCGAGCTCTGGTGAAGACGTCGTCATATCAACAAGGTAAGAGCCCTCCTTGCTATTTTGCAATAGACCGTCTTCGCCAAAATAAACCTCCTCGACATCATCGGGATAACCGACCATTGTAATAATGACTTGAGAATCTTCAGCTAACTTCTGGACACTGTTCTTCCAAACCGCTCCGCGTTCTATTAACCCTTCAGCTTTTTGAAACGTTCGCGTGTACACGTTCAACGCATAACCTGAATCAAGCAGTCGCTCCGCCATACTTTTACCCATAACACCTGTTCCGATAAAACCGATTGTTGGTTGCGTCATGCATATCCTCCCCTTACCTGTTTGTCCCTCAATATACTAGCAAGTAAGTCTTCTAACAAGAAATCAGCCACAATTCCATCTTCCCTTACTCTTCGCAGACCATCAGCATATTCCCATCTGGATCCTTAAACACAAAGAAATGGTCATGCTCAATCTCGGTTACTAATTCCACACCCTCATCTTTCATGAATTGGTAAGATGCTTTAATATCATCGGTTGCGAACTGAATGGCCGGTACATTGTATGTAGCCAGTACGCCAGTATCCTCACGCCACTTCGGCATCGTATCGAGCAGCATGCCAGCCCCGTCCATTTTAGCCGCAAATAAATGCTCGAAATGCACCTCGCCTTCTTCAAGATTCAACATTCGGGAATACCACGATTTGGCTGAATCGATATCACTTACCGGGATAAACACAGCATTAATTTTGTTCTTAATCGGGCTGCTCATGTGATTGTCTCCTTTCTTTTTTAAAGCCTCCTTTAAACCTTTACGATACCAAACACCAAATTCCTTCAAGCAGACAAAAAAACCTTTCCAAATAAATGGAAAGGCTGCACGAATATGATTAATCTACTTTTGAAATGGCAATGCCCCAGCTGCTCCCTGTACCAATGTTATAAGCTTTGGCAAAAGACCCCTGGTTGATCGCAATACCGAGATTATCTAACGAATTGACGTAAACAAGCGGCTCACCTTTATGCGTATCCGCAAACGATCGCCCAAACGTCATGATATTGTTATACACTTTGCGCCCATCATGTTCGATTGTGACTTCCAGCGCATCACCGTAGCGTACATCCATCTTCCTGAACTGCTCAAGACTAATATTAGTCCATACATTGCCGAAACGGATATCCAGTATATCAATCATACCTTTAACCGTGTTCCCCGCAATATGCGCTTCTTTTACAGGTAAAGAAATCAATGATTCCACCGCAAGTTCAGGTCCCACCCCCTCAAACGAAATTACCCCTGAGGCCAACCTTGCTCCTGTATAAGCATAAATATCACGCCCATGGAACGTATAAGATTCACCAGACTTTGGCAGGCGGTTAACCGATTCATCAATTTCACGAGCCTCCACAATGTCCTCCGTCCGCTGTACATGCGTAAGCGAACCATTGTCCGGCGTAACAATAAAATGGCCCGATCCCGTTTTCACCGCAACACTTCTCCGGGTTGTCCCCACACCAGGGTCCACCACCGATACAAACACCGTATCAGACGTCCAGTAAGAAATCGTCTGCCACAAACGATAAGATGCTTCCCATATATTGTAAGGTGGAATATCATGGGTCAAATCAAAAATCGAAAGGCTGTGCTCCACAGAATGCGCCACCCCATGCATCGCACTCACTGCTCCATCGCTCAAACCAAAATCAGATTGTAAAACCAAAGCTCGACTCATCTTTACTCCAACCTCCATTCAAGTCTATAGATGTCAAAAACCTCGCCCTATCTAAGATAAGGACGAGGTTTATCTTCGCGGTACCACCTTACTTCACTGCCCTCTCATACGACAGTGCGCTTTAAAGTACAGGCACACTCCGCCTTATACTTTGGTCTGGATAACGAGAACCAATCCTCGCTGCCACCTACTCACATCATTACAATGCGTTCAGCACAGGGCTCAGAGTCCATTGTTCAGATTGACGCTTTACCCCGTTTCAGCTAACCGGGGCTCTCTGTGAAAAGCGATTAACCCTACTGTCTCTCTTCATCGCCGATGACGACAATTAAATTAGTGTTATCATACAAAATTTCTTTAAAAAAATCAATGAGCTAACAGCGGAATGAACCATATTTGGGCGGTTTCTTGCTTCACTTGGGCGATTCTCTCACTCATTTGGGCGATTCCACCACACTTGGGCGGTTTTCCATCTCGCTTGGGCGATTCTTACTCCGGCTTGGGCGATTTCAGGCCTCGCTTGGGCGATTCTCACTCTCGTTTGGGCGATTCCCTCCACTTGGGCGGTTTTCCACCTCGTTTGAGCGCTCGGCCGCCTCGCACAAACTAAAATTATCGCAGTATATATTTCAGACCGCTTTGTTTTCCTTTTTGCGCCACAGCATACCCCTGTAACAAGCGCTTTGTGACGTAGCGGGAAGATACTTTCAAAAACGCTCTCCCCTCCTGGTTTGTGATTCGAGGCGATATGAGCAGGTTGTAGTCGGCTAAAGCCTGATGATGGGCATCGCGTGATACGTGTGCACAACGTGGACATTGCCAACGCTGTTTCAAGCGCTGCATATCAAAGTTTAGACATTTTAGGCATTGTACGCCTTTGATAATCTCATCATAGGTGAGGTGGTGGCGGTTTAATATATCACGGTCCAGCTCCTGATGCCGCTTGAGTAGTAGCGGTGATAGTGAGGCCAACCATTTAGCAGGAATCTGATGATGGGCGTAGGATTTTTCAAGTTTTTGAATACGATCGACGAGTGCTGTCCGCGTACATATTTTGCTTTTATCAAAATTGGGATTGTCCACTACTTTCATTGGCGCGTTTTTATTAGCCATCACGACAAGGCCATCTACCGGAAAACTTTCCCCGGTGTGCTCTTTTAGAAACTGGGTAAGCTGGGTCTGCTGTCTTCTCAGCTGATCAATGGGGTTATCAAACGCGCGTGCTTCCTCACTTGTTTCCCTTTCCAACTGGGAAAAGGAGTTGAATATCAGTCTGCCGGAAATATTCTTGATTTCTAAAATGATTAATACATGAGGGGTGATCAGGAGTGTGTCAATTTGAAAGAAATGGCGGCCATCGTGTAAGCGAAGGTTGTGATAAAGTGTGTAGTGTTCTGAGGGGAGAAACGTAAGGTAATAATCGATGGCGGATTCGCCGTTATAACCTGCCTGTTGTCTGTTTAATTCTGATTCAATGTCTTCAATGCGAGGATGTGTGGGGTGGAGGCGCCTTTGGACAGCTTCTAACCTCTCGAGTTCCAGGGGTTTAGTGCGGGGTTTAAGGATCATTGCATAACCTGCCTTCATCTTTTTTTCACTTCTCCTTTATTATACAAAAAAACATCGCAGTATGAGCTACGATGTTCGTTTCGGATAAATTTGGATCATGCGAAGCAGCAAAAACAAGAGTGTGCTTATAAATAATAGGGCGACCATCCACTCATTCAGCGGCGTCATGTTCAACACGGTCACGATAATTAAGGGCGTGGTAGCTGCGTAGACCGTAAGCTTCCATAATTGTTGATACGTCAGCTTACGGTTTAACCATGTACGCATGAGCAATCCGCACCCTGCAAAAATGGAAACCGATACCAAGATCATGAAAATGACAAAGCCTGGATAAAAGACGAGCACTTGAATGATTAACAGACCGCGCGAGGTACCTTCATCTGCGCTGGCTTCCAGGTTGAGCAGCATACGAATCAGGTCAGGTAAAAATAGTACAACGAGCAGCAAAAACACGTAAAGTATTGTGTGGATGATCCCTTTACGATTAAGATGAAACATGGCTTCTTTTTTTGGTAAACGTAAGCTATTGATAAATGAATCAACAAAACCCAACCTGGTTCCCACCTTAGCGTCTATTAATCCGCATAAACGGCTAATTCTTCTTCGATTTTAGTACGTATTTTATCCAGAGCTTCCTCTGGTGTATGTGCAAAAACACGTGTATTATTTACGAGAGCGTACGGTTTAATGGCGCACAATCCGCAAAATGATAAGCATTCGTTTTGCAGGACAGCTACGTCAGGGTACTCTGATTCAATAATGGATTCTACGTCGATTTCATTAATCAAATTACCGTCACAAATTTCTACTACAACTACCCCAAGATGAACGCTCCTTTCTTCGGTGTGAGATCATTTATATTAACGCTTAATTCAACTAGCTTGCATAACTTGCTCAACGTACTATTTTACCACAATGTGAAGAGAATGGAAAGGGAGGGAACGACATGATTGAGAAAGCAAAGCAGTTTGCGACAAAAGCTCATCATGGACAAAAACGGAAAAGTTCAGAGGATGATTATATCGTGCACCCGATTCGCGTTGCGCATACATTATCAGCTGCGGGATGCGCCGAGTCCGTGGTGTGCGCTGGGTACTTACACGATGTTGTTGAGGATACGTCTATCACGCTGAATGATATTGAGCGGGAATTTGGCAATGATGTGAAGCAGCTCGTTGCTGCTCATACGGAGGATAAATCGAAGTCGTGGAAGGCACGCAAACAGCATACGATTGCAACCGTACAAACGGGCTCACGCGATGTTAAATATCTCATTGTAGCTGACAAACTCGATAATCTCTTATCGATGGAGGCTGAATTGCATCTGACAGGCGAGTCCATGTGGGTCCATTTTTCCAGTGGTTATGAGCAACAACGCTGGTATAATCAAGCGATCGTTGATGTGATGTATAATGGACTCCCGTCTTCTGATATCCCAGCGTTTTTCCATGAATATGAAGCGGCTGTACGCCGTTTCTTCCCTTGATCAAACGTTTGTTTAAGCTGCCCTAGACCCTAATGAGCGTTGAGGTACTCATCTTGCAGCACGCCCATGTGCACGACATCATACCATTGCCCGGAGCGAAACAGACTTTGTCTTGCTCTGCCTTCATGTTTGAACCCAAGCTTCTCATAGAGGTTGATCGCTTTATCATTGAATGAAAACACACGTAAGGCAACACGGTGCAGGTTCATTTCATAAAAGGCGTAATCGAGGAGGAGGGTCATCGCTTCGGATCCATACCCTTGCCCCCAGTAATCCTTCTCGCCGATGTCTATGATACACTCGGCGTTCCGGTTCTTGTGGTCGATATTAATCAAAGAGGTTATTCCGATAGGCGCGTAGGATTCTTTCTCGTGGATGATATAGCTTTTGGAAGTATCGGCTCCTAACATGACATGTTTGACAAAACGCTTGGTTTCTTCCAGATGATAAATGTCTAAATTCGGGTTGGTCGATTGCATGACATCCATATCGTTACGCCATTTATGATACAGCGTGATATCCTCTTCCGTCATTTTCCTCAAATACATGCGCTCGGTTTCAAACATCTTGCTCCCCTCCTTCATCATTCGTTACAACGGTTCCACCAAAATGATGGGTGAAAACAACGGCTAATTCCTTGATTGCTTCTATGTTCCACGGGGCTCTTCGGTTGTCATGAATATCAAGCCATAACCGATGGTGCTTCGGCCAATATGTAATTTCAAGCACACCTTTTTCCTTCCCTTTTTTGAAATGCCAATGATACGACCCTTTCTTACTGCTTAACGTGGTTCTTTGACTCATCGTTAAACCAGCTTCGGTCGTTAGTTGCTCGATCTCCTCACAAATCAGCTCATGATCAAGTGGTTTGACTTGATGTAAGTTTGATTGCTCGATTTCATAAGTCAGCATTTTATCCCTCTTTCTGCTCAATTACAACGAAATGAGTTTGCTAAACAACTTAAACGTAAACATATGATTATAACAGGTCCATAAGGAGGCGATTAGCATGACACAAACGTTCGAAATTACAAGCAATTCATCCGGCATGAAATCTGAGATCGAATCTGATGGTCACCATATCACTATCGACGAACCGGAAAGTATGGGCGGCACAAACACAGCAGCAGACCCGCTGACTACGCTGCTCGGCTCATTAGCAGGATGTGAAACGGCCGTTGCCAATATCGTGGCTAAAGAACTCGACTTTGATTTGCAAAGCATCCATTTCAAGATCAATGGAAAGCTCGATCCAAAAGGCCTGATGGGCGATCCTAATGTACGTCCGTACTTCCAGACCGTGAATATTGAAGCGACGGTAAAAACATCTGAAACGCAAGAACGCGTGGAGAAACTTCAGCAGTTGACGGATCAGCGCTGTCCCGTGTTTACGACGCTAAAAGCAGCGGATGTTGAACTGAATGCCAATTGGAACAAAGCTTAAGCTATGTATGAGGACCGTCCTGTTATACGGACGGTCTTTTACTTGATAATGCTGCAAAATTAGCTGGATGTTATAAAAAGGACGAGATAAGTGAAACGAGCAGCATCAAACCTATTCCCCCGAACAGAACATAGCCTATCCAGCGTATACCTTTCGGAAGCTGGCTCATCGATGCACCTTTACCGGTTGGATATCCCTCTATTTTACTTTTATGATCCATAGCATCATTGATTGGACGGTCCTGACGATAATGTGGCACTTAAACCCTCCTCTTTTTCGGTATCATTTTACCACAAAAAATGGATCTTGTTTTCTATTAAATTGACATTTTTGCTTAACTTTTTTCCTATTTCACTCACAATAATTAAAATTTCCATACAAAATTTTGGAGTTTTCTATCATATCTTTTACTTTATTATGAAACTAATTGTTTCCTCACTCGTATAATAGATAGATGCATTATTTTACATTTATGTAAATTGGGGTAACGCCTTTATAAGGAGACATTTTTGTGAAAAAATTAATTACGCTTATGGTGTTGATGTTTATCATTCCTGCTTGTGGCAGTGAAGATCCCGCCATTTCAGATGCCACAAAAGAAAACAGTCTCGAAGTTCATTACAGCACAAGTAATTTTCAAAGCTCGGTGGTATCCGATCGAGAAGTAGATTTGAGTAACCAGGATAAACTACTCGCATTTATAGAGAAGGAGTCTGACGCCCTCACCATTATCCATCATTTAAAAGAACAAGACCCTGTTCTGTCTAGAGTAAAAATGTCGGAAAGTGACCATACATACATTTATGAAGTGAATAAAGGGTTGTCCCCCATCCCAAAGGGCACCTATACCTGTTCAAAAAGCCCGTCGCTGAGCGGCCATATGCTTATGCTCGAACAATGCAAAAATGAAGAGAACGAAAAGTTTTTCTCCTTGCCGCTTATCCCGCTCACCGAAAACGCGATTGCCACAATTGAAAACAAGGTCAGCTGAATAGCTTTTATTGAGCAAGAAATCGAACCAGCTCGTGATTAAACTGTTCCAGTTCTGTATAAAACAGGCCATGCCCTCCGCTCAAGAACGGGATTAATTCCGAGCCTTGAATACCTGCATGCATTACTTCGGCTAAAGGAAAGGGACACACTTTGTCCAACACCCCATGAAAGATGCCAGTCGGCACGTTGATGGCAGGTAAATCTGAGCGCAGATCTTCATCTCGGAGCGACTGCGCATACATTGCCGTAGCGTGGCCGGATGCTGCTAATCCTAGAGTGTTGAACCAGTTCCGGACTCCTTCCGTTACATAGCGCGAAAAAAAGATATCACCGAACCCCTCCAGCATTTTCGGTCGGTTCGTATACGTGTTTTCAATGATTGTATCAATATCCTCTCTCGTCATCCCATATTTAAATCCCGGTCTCCTCGTAAACACCGGGGCAGCTGCCCCTATTAACACCAGTTTTTTCACCCGATTCCCGTGATGCCTTGCCATGTACCGAATTGCAACAGCACCGCCCATTGAATGGCCAACTAAGATTACATTCTCAACCCCTAACGACTCCATCACCATACTAATATCATCTGAAATCCGGTCATACGAATAGCCATACCACGGACGATCCGATTGGCCGCACCCACGCAAGTCTATCCCGATGCAGCGATATCCCAACTTCGGAAGCTGATTGAATTGATACTCAAACATGTTGTGATTGACTGGCCACCCATGTATAAAAACAATTGGCAGGCCGTCCCCGGGGTTAAGATCCTCGACATAAACTCTCACATTTTGTTCCACCGGTATAAAAAATCCCATCCCTTCTCCCCCAATACGAAAATGATCCGTAAGCTATATGTACGCATGAAAATGGGAGCTATGTCATGGATGAGGCAGTGTGAGAACGTTGGAGCGGTTTATATAAAGGACGATTTGTATTATACTGATAGCAACAGATTGCAGGAGGAACACGCATGTTTAGGAATATTGTTGCTAACAGAAAAAAATATCTCCCCTTTATCCTCGTCTCATTACTCGTGGGTGGGGCGCTGCTGTTTACAAACACAACACCCACAAGTTCCGAGAAAACAAAGGAAATCACACCCACGCTATTCGTCCACGGGTACAAAGGCGGGCCAGGATCGTTCGGCACGATGCTCTCGCGGCTGGAAAGCCAAAACATCGGCCAAAAAAGCATGATCGCCCGGGTCACACGTAACAATAAACTATTAATCAGTGGCGATATCTCTAATCAGACGAATCCATTCATCCAAGTTATTTTTGAAAATAATAGAGCAAGCATCAAAAGCCAAACTGCTTGGCTCCAGCAGATTTTGCGCCATTTGCATGACGATTACAATATAGAGAACGTTAACCTCGTCGGCCATTCAATGGGAGGGCTGAGCTCGACTAATTTTGTATTGCACAACCAGAACGATCACTACCCCAACGTAGACAAGCTTGCGGTTATCGCGAGCCCCTTCGAAGGCATCGAACGTGACGGGTATTTCGATGTGAATACAGGGCGAGCAGCTGTCGATTTGCAGTCTAAATCCCAGGCCCTTAAAAGCATGGTCGATCGCAAACACCAATTTGACGAAAATACCCACGTATTGGCTGTAGCGGGCGTTATTAATAAAGAAAAAGGTGAAAAAACAGAGGAAGCCGAAATCTTAGCGACTTCTAACCAGAGGTATAATAATAGAGAGGCCAAACAAACCGAGGTGGCATGGGACGGTCTTGTAAGTTTGCCAAGCGCACTCGGCATCAAGACCATCGCCCCCAAAGAACACTATGCCCAAAAGATATTCTATGACACGAGAGCCACCCATTCAGGGCTCCATGAACATACCGGTGTTGATGCCACACTAGCTAAATTCCTCTGGAACATCCAAAGCCACTAAACAGGCAGGCGCCAATCGCGCCTGCCTGTTTAATTTTTGACCCAGAACAAAAAAGAAACACCCGGCTCTTTTCAAAATCACCATTTTGTACCAGGTACGCATCTTTCATTTTTTAGTGTGGTAACCCATTCTGTAGCAAAAGCATCGGCTTGGGAAGGGTATTGGAGGTCCATGCGGGCACAGACTTCTTTTGCCATTTCTCGATACAGCTTCATGGTTTCTGTTAACGATGACCAGATGTCGTTCGCTTCATACCTGGGAAACAAATGTGTAAACCGCTCTACTAAATCCGGACCCGCCCACTCTTCAAAAAATCTATAGCCATGCCATAACTCTATGTCGGCTCCATTTCTAGTTTGACGCTCGAGTTTTATCGCATTCATAAGCAGGGGTTTCATATGCTCGTCGCAAGCAGATTTGGCAACCAATAATTCGCCGCGCCTGATCTTCTTAGCTGCCCACACAGCGTGATACCAGAAGTCATGCATGTCATTGATGACCTCTTCCCCGGAGGGGGAGGGCTGGTCCAACGACCCCGCTTGCTGCTGCAAATGATCAAAATCATCCGTGAGCTTATCTTTATCGATAATGACGTGAAAACCTTTAGCGAGAACCTGCTGAACGTCATTTAATTGTTTCTTCTCGTGAAAGTCAGGTTCAGAAAATACCGCAAAATCTACATCCAAACCGCCTTCATACAAGACCCTGCGCTCTGTCCCGCCTCCAACTGCCGTTTTTTCCAAGAAAGTAATATAAGGCATGCCCATCCTGCAAAGCCATTCCTCTTGGTTCAATAAAGAGGAAGGGGTTTGAGCCACAATCACAATATCTAAATCGGACCAACGATCGGCAGGCTTCACCTCTCCCCCTCTTGACCCTACGATAAACGCAGCTCGAATATTTCCGTTCTCTTTTGCATACGTAACAAACCGCTCTATAATTTGAGAAAATGTCAGGTCATATGGGTTGTTCACAATGGCACCTCCACGTTCAGATGCTTTATATTTCCATATTCTCCGTGATAATTCCTTCTAAAGCGGTGTTTTTTATACAGGGTTGTAAAATTAATGTCTGTTGCAAATAAAACTCCGTTGTCGTGACTGAAAATCTGCCAAAGTTGCTTTGAAATCAACAGAATCAGTAGTAATTTACAATACTAGCTAGGTACAATAAGCAGTTTAAATAGCATCAGATTTTCACGAACAAAAAAACCACTCAAATTTTAAAATACAAGTGGTTAATGGTTTGGTAAACTAATTTTTCAACAGCCAACGTTGAATAGAGATAGGGGGAGGTGGCTAACCTCCATCCCTCTCACACCACCGTACGTAC
>NZ_JABLSJ010000012.1 GCF_013618635.1 Thalassobacillus sp. CUG 92003
ATTACTATAATATATGCAAAGAAGATTGATTTGCTTTAGACAGGTAGCATAAATGATTAAAATGTGTAGAATTAGATATTTTCTCATCATAAATTTTATGTAGAACCACCTCTAACCATTCGGAGCCGTATTTATATCTCTGAATATACTCTCTAAAAAACAAGCACTCCAAACTTTTCTTTTAATTCAAACGCCGCCTTATAAGCATCCAACAGATTACTTCTTATTTGCTCATCTGGCTCTGTAAGGACAGTACCATCAATATAAGACGAATATTGTCCCAAACCATTTATATAATGTGAGGCTATTATCTTGGATGGTTAGTAGTTAGTCTTTGCATTCTCTCCGCTATTAAGTTAATTCTTTAAAGATTCTTTCTTGTGCTGGTAGACTTCTTATTTACTGTGAATCTCTTAGCATACACTTTTATGATTAAAATTATTTACACAAAAAAACCTCTCAAAGTTCTGTGAACTAATGAGAGGCTAATATTTTGCTTTTTGAATGACAAAAAGTATGTCATCCAAGGATTACATTAGGCTATGAGCGCCTTTATAATAGGGTTTTGGGCGTTATTACATCATGCCGCCCATTCATTCGCTTAGTTAAAAAGACTATAACAGAACCTGTATAACCTTGTTATACCAAGGTTTTCCTTAACAACTAAAATGATTAAACACAATAAGTATTAATACTTTATGAACAGTATCCAGTCATAATCCAGTCACCAAAACATCTCCTAGATTTCATTAAAAGAAATGGATTTTTAACCGTTTGGGCTAATAAATTTTTAAAATATGTGGTTCACAAACTGAATGAAGGAATTAACGCTGTAGAATAGCTAATGGGTAAACCATAGAGATGCTATTTCCACCATTTCGATAGGGGTAAGCAAGCCCATCCACCAAAATACAGTAAAAGGATTAAGAGAGGTGTGAATCCATATGTTTAAAGAATTGAGATTCTACAATCGGTGGGGCTATTCCATCACTTTACCATTCATCCGTTCACCCCATTGATGGAGAAGGTTATTATACCTGGTCAATGGCAAAACTAACCGGATACTGATCTGCTGCACTCAATTCCTTATTTTCTTTGTTATCTGATGCATTTCTTCTCTGTTTCATAAGATACCCTTACCTTTTCTGTTGCTTAATAAAATCACACAACTATCGATTCATTGATTATACATTAGCACCTTTTTTCTTCTTAAACAAATGGATCCCATCCCGAATTTTTAACCCAGGTTGATAAATCAAGCAATTCGGGATGAACTTTACGTAGTGAAGGAATGTCAGCTTGATACCCATCAGTTTCTAACCATTCAAACATTTTATTTTTCTGAAATTGATCCCTGGCAGACTCCAAAACTTCACATGGCGTATCAAATACTTGACTAAACACTTTTGCCACTTCTGAAAGCGTCACTTCGTCCCCGGCAATTTCAATGGCCATCCCCTTGTATTTTTCCGGGTTGTTAAAGGCAATTGCAGCAAACGCCCCAATATCTTGCACCGAGATGATTTGTAATTTCGTATTCACATCCATAAATCCCTGTATCATCAATTTTTGTTCATGAGCTTGACTAAATCCTATAAAGTTTTCCATGAAACCAGCTGGACGGAGAACCGTAAAAGGTAAACCAATAGCACGTACATATTTCTCAACTTGCCACTTTGTTTCAAAATGGGGAACCTCACTATCTCTTTCAGCGCCGCCGGCCGAGCCATATACAAAATGTGAGACGCCGACCTGTTTGGCAACATCCGCTACTGTTTTCCCTTGTTGGATCTCTTTTTCAGAATCCTTTAAATACAAAGGTTGAACGCTATAAACACCGTAAACTCCCCGCATAGCTTCCAAGAGAGATTGCTGATTATCCATATTCGCTTGAACGACTGTGGCGCCCTTTTTTTGCAGTTCTTGTGCAGCCGGTTGATCCGTGCGCCGCGAAACCGCGCGCACGGACCATCCATCAGCTAACAACTTCCTGGCAACTGCGCCTCCCTGTTTTCCCGTGGCCCCCAACACTAAAATAGTTTTGTCTAAATTTGTCATGGAGAAGTCCTCCTTGTATTTTATCATCCCTGCCTTATTGTTCCTTGAACTCTGAATAGACCATTTATGAAAATGATCTGTGGTCGAATTTTACCTCCCCCTAAAACTTAGGGAGTTCAAGGGCAAGTTTTGTTATTAATTTATTAATTCCTACTAAGAGATCTTCAACAATCTGGCCCGTTTGTTGAATTTCACAATCCAGCTTATCAACGTAATCGTATCAAACTTTATTTCAAACCCACAGAAGATACATTATCTTCCAATTGTGATTTTACTGCAAATGTGTCTCTTATCGTATTTTTTTTAATGCACCATTCCATGCGATTGTTTCATCTAACATGTCATTTACATTGTTAATGTGAAAATCAGCCGGTTTAAATATACTGGTATCCTCAAAATCCGTAAACAAGGATAATGTTGGATGTTTACGAACGTCCGCAACTTGTAATTCCCCCAAAATCCCACGTAAATGTTCAGCTGCACGAGCCCCACCTGTTGAACCATAGCTTACGATTCCTGCTGCCTTATTTTTCCATTCTTCGTGTGCTGAATCAAGTGCATTTTTTAACGCTCCTGTAATGCTGTGATTGTATTCTTGGACAATAAACACGAAACCATCTAAGCTAGATATTTTTTCTGACCATGCGATTAAACCTGGTTCTTTTCCAGTACCTTCTCCCAAAAAAGGCAATTTAAAATCTGCTATATCTACGATTTCATAGTTTGAATCTCCTCGTTTATCAGCAATTGCTTTTACCCATTTTCCAACTTGTGGGCTGACACGTCCCTGACGTGTACTTCCTAAGATAATTCCGATGTTCAATTTTTTCATTTTTTCCTCCTCAATATTTTTCAAACTTTCGAATGTGTATTTATTCATTATTGGAAAAGAAGATAATGGAAAGCCGTCATCCGAAACAAAGTGGAGGATTTTATTGAGTTTCCCAGCATTCGGCGTTCCATCTAAAGCGAGCACTAAATTATAAGCTTCTTGTTACTCTTCGAGACTGAAGGAGTCGACCCCTTCCATTCCACTTATATTTCGGCATAGAAGGATTTCACTTATCAAGTTCTATAGCTTATATAGATCATCAAATATTCTCCATTTCAATCCCAAATTGACTAGCACTTAGTTGTTTAAGCCTTTCTGAATCAATACTTTCCTTACTTTTCGAGCCTTTTTTCATAATCGTATATGTTTGATCTGTTAACGTTATATGCCCATTATCTGTTACTTTTGTTAACAATAAAGATTTATTAAAAGGTGATGCTGGATGAGTCGTCACGACATCTTTCATATAATTTAAATATGATTCATCGACCGGCTTTAGAAAAAAGGAATAACTTGTTTCCAAATTCCCATAATGATACTTTTCAAGAACGTATTCGCCCATTTCTGTTTTTTCACTTTTTATTCGATATTTACCCGTCAAGGATGTTACAAAAGCTCCGGTAAAAGGAACAGGCTGTAAGGCAAGGTGTGAGCCAAAGCCCACATCTATCAAAAATTGTTCACGACTTTTCGTTAACACGATCGCCAGGTGTGTTCCGTTGAGGCCTGGATCATTGCCAGATACAGTCGCAGAAATCATTTGAACCTCAAAACCAAGTTCTTGTAAGAAATAATAAAACACCGGATTCAGCTCATAACACAGTCCACCACGATACTGATTGATGATTTTTCTTTTTAAATTGTCAACATTAATTTCAAAGTCTTGCCTCTGTATAATATCTAAGTTTTCAAAAGGGACATTCTTTGCGAATTCGAACATTAACTCGGGTAAATCATCAAATTGAACATTTTGATTGCCTTGATACTGTATTCGTTTATAAAAATCTTTCGTAAAGTGATTCATCATTTTTCACTCCTTCTTGAATAGATAAATTTTATCATTTCTCTCATAGTACAGGATCGTCCGCGCATTCACTACTCAAAGGAAGTTCATATTCAAGAGTTGCTTGATGAAGGAAAGAATCATACCTTAGCTCTGCCAGAGGAAAATTATCCGATATTTAAGGAAACGAAAGTGACGGCTAACAAGTATGGAGAAATCACTATAGACAATAAGTAAGAGTATATTCCTAAAGAATACACACTTTCCGATAATAATCAACATCTCAAATGTCAACTTAAATGAAAAGTCTTGTAAGCTATAGTCCGGTATAACAGTTGATCACCCATTGAAGTTTTTGAATGGTTATCAATTTAAGTCCTTAAGGAAATCCAAATGTACGACCCTCGATAAATTGATCTTATCCATTTATGCTTCTTCCGTATCTCCTCCAAGTTGAATTGCAGCAAGACCACTGATTACCAAGATAACCCCTCCAATCTGAATGAGTGTCAATACATCGTTAAGAAACACCGATCCTATGAGTACCACCGATAAAACCCCGATTCCTGCCCAAATCGCATATCCTATTCCTATGTTCATTCCTCGTTTGAGGCTTAGTGAAAAAATAATATAAGAAGACACAGAAAAGACAACAGTTATTGCTGTCGGTAATAGCACTGTAAAGCCATCCGTAAAGCGAGTGGTAATAGCAGCTGCAGTTTCTAAAAAAACAGCAATGAAAAGGTACAAATATGCCATGGCTAATCCCTTCTTTTCGATAAGATTGGTAACATTTGCGCTTCACCCTATAAGTATCCGATAAAGCGCAACCATAATTTTTGAAGCTCCTCAAATCTGTGCACCGAGTTCCAGGGCTGCGCCCCCTCCTATAATTAAAACAACACCTATCGCTTGAATCTTTGTAAGATACTCTTCAAAAAATATCTTGCCGATAATAACCACTACCAGAATGACACTAACTCCCGCCCATATGGCATATCCAACACCTATGTTCATTCCATACTGAAGACTTATGGCGAAAAAATAATAGGAAGCTATAATTGCAGCAGTAACAATCACGCTTTGAATAATTTTTCTAAAACCATCAGAATATCTGCTGGCGACTGCACCGATAACTTCAGAAATAATTGCTAGTGCAAGAAAAAGGTATGCCATTGTTGTTTCCTCCTTTTGGTTTATACATCGAGTATAAATGGATATCGACATCATGTATAATGATTATTATAGATATAGATATCACTAATAGTGATGGAGGGATTATGATGGAGCTAAGTGATTTGAAATTGTTTCAAGCAATAGCTGAAGAAGGAAGCATTTCACTTGCGGCAGAAAAGTTAGGCTATGTACAGTCAAACGTGACAACGCGCTTACGTCGATTAGAGGATGAATTAGGTATCCTTCTTTTTTATAGAAGACCAAAGGGAGTACAGATATCAGAGAAAGGTATGCTTTTTCGGCAGTATGCAGATTCAATTTTGCAAATGGCAGATGAATCGATTAAAGTACTGCAAGATCACGGCACGCCAACTGGAGCGCTACGACTAGGAATAGTTGAATCAGTCACGTGTGGAAATTTTATGAATATTATATCTGCCTACCAATCACAGTATGAAAAGGTATCGCTTAGTTTAGAAACGGGAAATGCTTATGAGTTGATGGAGAAAGTGAAGAATTATGATCTTGATGCAGCATTTGTGACGGGTGAGCTGACCTCAACAAACTTCACCATCGATTATATACAAACGGATGAAATTGTTCTGTTGTCCGGAAAAGAATTGAGTGTATCTTCTTTATTAGAGCAGAAGTGGGCAGTGTCTCCAAAGGGATGTACGTTTAGAAGGAAGCTGGAACAGTGGCTCAAAGACGAAGGAATAATTTTGAGAAATTTCATTGAAATTAGTTCACTTGAAACAATTTTAAGCAGTGTGAATGCAGGAATAACATCTACATTACTGCCTAGGTCCGTATTAAAGGGCTGCTCTTATGAAAATTTACATGTACATCCTATACCTGAGCCTTACCAGTTCATTCAGACTGGGCTTGTCAGAAAGAAAGAAAAGTACACTAGCTATGCATACAAAGCTTTTACTGAGTTGATCAAAGCGCAAGGATTATAAAGGGTAGTGACACGGTATTACCCTGATCAGGATTGATGTGACAGGGTAATCGCAGTTAATCAGCTAATTTTTTCAAAATATGATCAGGGGGCGTTTTTAACAACACAGACAGAAGATGATCAAAATTTTAGTGTTACCATGTTTAAATTAAACTTTATTTTAAACCAACACGGTAAGCTGTTGATCAAAGGATTAATTAATAAGGGTGATGGTTTTATTTTCCATCCGCATTCTATATCCTATTTCCACGCGTATCTCGGAGTACCCCCTTAGGGTTGTAGACGTCAAGTCGATTTTTACACTTTTTGCTTGTTTGATCATCGTTAGTGTATTCATTACTCGAAGGAAGTTCGAATTCAGGAGTTGCTTGTTAGTTTACAAGACCCTCGCCCTCTAACAAAGGAAGTATCCAACATAGGTCATCGCGGCCTCAAAAGTATAAAACATTACCACTTGTTTTATTGGTATTGAACAAGTGGTAATGTTTTTTCCAATGTTTTAAAGGTATTTATTTAAACTTTATTTTAATCACACACTTCGGTAAAGAATATTGGGCAAATCCAAGGCCCGTGAATTAACACTCATTTTTACTATTGGATGTTATTGATTTTATTCCTGAATATTGACTGACGGACTGTTGTTTTGTTTCGGGCAATACCAAACTAAGTAATGTAGCCATCAATAATAATACAATAGCTGATACAAACGCTGTGTTGTAACCCCCTGTAAGATTATATAAAACACCGGGGATATAAGCGCCAAGAGCAGCCCCTACTTGATGACTTAAGGACAGCAGTCCTAGGGTGAAACCGACTGAATGCTGTTTAAAGTATTCTGTGGCTAATACCGATGTAGGGGTAATCGTCGCAAAATCAACTAATCCAAATAAAATTGCAAAGGTAAACAGTAAAAATGTATGGTCCATTACAAGAAGAAGTATGATAGAGATTGCCCTCAAACTATACAATAGGGCTAAGAAATGCTTAGGGCTCCATTGATCGGAAATTTGTCCTGACAACAACGTGCCAATGATATTAAAAGCAGCTAGTAAGCTCACGGCTATTCCGGTTGCACTATCTGTAAAACCGTGTCCATGCGAAAAAGGGATCAGATGCGTATCCATCAACCCCATCGTGGTATAACCACATATAAAATAAGGCAATGCCAGATACCAAAACTTACGCGTGTTGAACCATCGTTTAGACTTATTGGTTGCATTAGCGTTTGTTCCATGGTCTTTTTGGTTATTTTGTTGTAGCCCGTAGCCTCCATAGGGTTGTATTCCTTTTTCGTAAGGGAACGTTCTTAGAAAAACAAACAGGAGTGGAAAAGCAATGACACTCAGGAATGTACCCAGAGCTAATACCGTCCATTCCCACGCTATTCGGTTAATCAAGAATAAAGATAACGGCACAAACACCAATTGCCCGGCACTCATTCCGGAAGTGATGATACCAAGCGCGAGTCCTTTCTTTTTTTGAAACCAATTTGCTACGGCTACTGTTGCAGCTACTCCGGATGCACCCCCAAAACCAATTGAAGCCACGATGCCATATAACATAAATAACTGCCAGGGTTGGGTAACAAAGAATATGAGAACAGCACTTAATCCAACCATGAGTGTACTGAACGAAAGGATGTTGCGTATGCCCCATTGATCAATCATTTTGCCAATCAAGGGTTGAGAAATACCATAAATGATTAAACTAAACGTCACCAGCAGTGAGATTGTGCTTCGATCTGTTTTGAAAGCATGTTCCCATGGAATGATAAACGCACCGATAGATGATCTGAAGCCTTGTACCGTGAGCAAAGCCAAAAAGGATAAAAGAAGTATAAACCATCCATAGTGTATTCTTTTCATCTTGTTCACCCTTTCTTTCTTTAAAATCCC
The DNA here is from genome assembly GCF_013618635.1 of Thalassobacillus sp. CUG 92003. Classification (GTDB taxonomy): domain Bacteria; phylum Bacillota; class Bacilli; order Bacillales; family Halobacillaceae; genus CUG-92003. The sequence goes on from NZ_JABLSJ010000012.1 coordinate 7,926, forward strand.
CACCAATATTTGCATTATAGAATACTATAAGATACTTTTGTATATAGAAATGAAGGCATTTAACCATAATTGCCTTCCATTTGAATGCATTAATATCTCATTAGTTACGTATTGCAAAAAGAAAGGAATGACTCAACTATGGATGATATTGATCGAAAGATTTTAGAACTTCTTCAGGAAGATGGGCGAATAACCATCATTCGACTTGCAAAAGCATTACATCTTAGTCGCCCAAGCGTGAATGAGCGGTTGCGCCGTTTACAAGATAACGAGGTTATTCAAGGTTTTACAGCACGTGTTGCCCCGGAGAGGGTGGGAAAAGGTATACTTGTGTTCATTCAAATAGGCAACCTTAAAATCCAGTGCCAAAAATTTGAAGAAATAATTCAAGGAGAGACAAATGTATTAGAGTGTCACAGGGTGACAGGGTCAAATAGTTATTTTATGAAAGCCGCGGTAGCCTCGATGAAAGATTTAGAAGAACTTGTTGACCGGCTTATCCCTTATGGTCAAGTAAACACATCTGTGATTCTTTCATCACCGATTCTTTCTCGTAACTTGCTACCAACAGATAATGATTGACTTTTTAACCTTTGAAAAGCTATAAAGGTAGATCCGACAATTTTAGGGCATTAGCCCCTCAAGATGATTTCAGTCTGTTGGGCTTTCTCGACAGGCTGAGATGTGAGATACAATTACTTTTGTTTTTCCCCCACCTTTCCGATTAGTTACCGACTTTATTTGTAATTTAAAATTAACTGTTGCACACTGATGACAATTAGTATCCAACTTTATTGTAAAAGCCGTCGCGTTCGTTCCCATCCGAAAGTTTTTGGATATACAGTAACCTAACTTACAGAATCAATAATTTACGAAGGTCAACCGAGCTATATGTCGTAAGGAGCTAATCCCTAGGCAAAATTGGTTGCTATATAAAAAACCATACGAAGTTTCGTATGGTTTTAAATGATTCTTTATGAAATGGACGTTCCACATTAAGGTTTCTCGAGAAAAGGCTGCTCGATTATTTACTATAGCACCCGTTTTTTAAAAAATGGTCAATCTCATTCAAAGTAATTTATATTTTTCTGCTTCTTTCATAGACATATTGAAGCTCAAAAACACACCAAGACTAAATAACGAACCACCTGTTATCCAATACAGTACAGATATATTGAAGACGTCACTTAATATATAGCCAAGAGTAGGCCCCATGGCCGCACCCACATCAACCACTACAGTGTAGGTGGTCATTATAGGAACTTTGTAGGAATTAGACGCAACGTCAGTAGCAAGTGAATCTGTTAATGTTACAATCATCGTCCAGGTAAGCTGCAGTAAAAGTAGTACGACAAACCAAACGAACAGCGGTAACCTGAATGGAAGGATGGTAAAGCATCCCGCTCCGAGAAAAAGTGCCGTAATCAGAAATGGCGTTCTTCCTGTTCGATCTGATAGTTGACCAAAGCGTGGTGCAAGGAAAGGATCCCAACTCCAACGCATAGCTTGGATCACCCCTGCAAGCGTTGCAGAACCGATAACGATTCCGAAAAGACTGAGGGAATCAGAAAAATTAAGTTCAATCATCCGACTCAATGTCGACATATAAATTCCGAAAAATGCCATAGCCATAAACAATCCGGTGATCATTACCGGAACCACATTTTTGGTTTCCAAACTTGCTTAAAAGTGCTACGGCCGGATTCATCTCTCTTTTCATAATCACTGACATTATCAGGAACATAACGAATAACAAACGGTATGTTAAGAAGGGCAGCAGCAGCAAAAATAAATGTCACCGCTTCGATTCCGATTAAATCGACCAGAAATCCGCCGATAAGCATACCAGCTAATCCACCCAATCCCCATAGTCCATTGTACTTTCCAATTAGAAATCCGTGGTTCTGTTGATTTGCAACTTCCAGTATGGTAAGAAACCCGCCCAGGCGCAAGAACGCCCATGATACGCCCCATAAGCAACGCATAAAAAACAATAGCCAAAAACCACTAAAAAAACCGTAAGAACATGTTGTGATCACGGACAGACCAACTGCAATAAGTACGCCAGTTCGTTTGCTGATGCGGTGGTAAAGCCAGCCGACGAAGGGATTAAGCGGTAATCTTACCAAGCGATTAATAGACAACAAGACGCCAACTTGCCAGAGAGCAGTTAACCCGAAACTTTTCCAGTAAATTGGAAGAACAACATAAAGCATGGTATCACCGAGCAAGCAAACAGCAGTAATCAAGGCAATGACTACGACTGGCTTTTCCGCTTCTCTTCTCATTATAGATCGATCATTACTGATGATTTATCCAATTCTTCCACAAAATTATTTCCCACCCAGTTATGTACATAGCCAAATGGTTGACATATAACTTTCTTTCCATGATGCTCAACAACACCGTGGCGTTTATGTGTATGCCCAAATACAACATAGTCAACATTTTGATACCGATCCACTAACTGGCCAATCCGATTGCTGCCCATATAAGCTTGACAAAAATTCATTTTGTCGTCATCTGGGAGCCATGTAAGAAACTCTTTGTATGGAATGAAATGGTTGATAAACATTACTGGATTGTCTTTATATTTTTCCAGATCAACACGCCAATTTTTCAACATTTTGTTTAAAACATCTTCATCGTCCATTTCCCACCGAGCATAGAACGCATCCTTCCAAATGTGTTTTTTCTCTTCTTTAAATTTGATTTGTGGCACATGTTGTAATCCAAGTGAATAATCATACCATCCCATATCGCCAATTACTGTATGCCCCCCGAGTTTAATAGGTTTATTGATATAACTTGGGTGATTATACATCAAGTCATAGCTGTTCCACGAGTTCTCTTTATTATCTTCAGGTACCCAGACATCGTGGTTCCCAGCGATAAAGTACACGTCCTTGTTGGTTTCAGCTTGAATTCTTTCAACAAGTTCTATTGCATCTAACGCTTCGCCTGCCAAATCTCCTGCAATGATAAACACATCGCACGACTTTCTGCTTAACCAGTTGATGAATTCCGAAGTTACACTTCTGCCTAATAATTCTTCATTAATATCTAAATGTAAATCAGACATAATTAGAGCCTTCAACAAATATTCTCCTCGCTAATATGTGTTATGAATAGTATAAAGGCAGTTTTATCATAAAAATAATATATATTTTTAAGTGATTAATAAATAATATTGATGATATTAAGAAAACACCTGTTTCAACTATAAAATAGCAGATCAGGTGTTTGCTAACTCATCTTTTATCAGAGAAATAAAGTTGGCTGTTGCCGATGAAAGTTCTTCATTACTCCTGGTACAAAGTTTTATCGGATGCTTTATAAAAACATCTTCGACAAAAACCCTGCCAAGCATTCCGTTATGTAGATCTTTCTTCACTGCTAGTGCAGAAACCAGGGCAGCACCGTAGCCAGCTTTTACAGCTTCAATGGACTCGCTCATCCCTTCGATTTGGATGACAGATTTCGGCTCATTGAGGTTAGCTGCTTCACATAAATTGATAACTTTTCCTCGTGTCGCACTCCCCTTTTCTCGCAAAATAAACGGTTCTCTCATAAGCTCCTCGAGTGAAACTTCTTTTCTGGCAAATCGATGATCTCTCGGCACAATAAAAATAAGCTCATCATCAACCAGTGTGTAGGATTCAACCCCTTCCTCCTGCTGTTCACGGCAAACGAAAGCCGCATGTACAGAATAGTCCAGTAAACGTTGGTAGGTCCAATCAGAGTTTCCTTTATACAGTTGAACATCTACCAGAGGGTATTTTTGTTTAAACTTGACAATCCAACGCGGTAATACTGTACTGGCAGGTAATTGGGTTGAGCAAATACGCAAACTTCCCCGCTTTCCTGTTGAAAAATCATCCATCTTTGTCTCTATTTCTGCTTCGAGAGCGAATAGACGTTTTGAATAACCTGCAAGTAATTCACCGGCCTCTGTTAATTGAATGGATCGTCCTTTAGAGGTGATCAACTTCATTCCTATTTCTTGTTCCAATTTACGAAGTTGTGCTGTCACTGCAGGCTGACTGATTAAGAGACTTTCTGCTGTGCGTGTCACACTCCCTGATCTAGCCACTCGTGTGAATATACGCAACGCATGAAGATTCATCATGACCCCTCCAATCATAAGTAAAATTGATGATTAGCTTATAAATATATATTGGATTTATTAAATGATTTCCTTTATTTTAAAATAAGACACTACTATTCGTAAAGAAGGTGCAGGATCATGAAGCCAATAAAGGATATATTAAGGAACTTAAAATCTTTAGCCGGTCCTTTTCCGGATTTTTATACAAAAGATTTACCTCACAACCCTTCAGATTTGTTCATGGAATGGTTGAAAGCTTCGATTGAGGAAGGAGTTCATGAACCTCATACGATGACATTATCCACCGTTGACGAGGTAGGTGCAGCTGACGCGAGAGTATTAATTCTAAAAGATGTAACTCGTAATAGATGGTATTTTGCAACATCAACCACAACTCGAAAAGGAAGACAACTGAAATCTTACCCTAATGTGGCTTTAACGTTTTATTGGTCAGAGATTGGCAGACAGGTTCGGATCCGTGGAGTAGCTTCTGAAATGGAAGCAGAGACAAGTTCAAAAGATTTCTTGGAAAGATCGAGTGGAGCCAGGGCACTAGCTTTAATAGGAAACCAGAGTAAGGAATTGAAAGTACGCGAAGATTTAGATGAAGCATTATTGAAAACGAAGGAATTGGTAAAACAAGCACCCGATACTGTAAACCCTAACTGGAAGTTGTACGCAGTTCATGCAAACGAAGTTGAATTTTGGCAAGGGGATCCAGAACGAAAACACATCAGGGTACAATATCAGCGTCATGGTGAACGTTGGGGATATCGTTTGTTGTGGCCTTAACTAACATATCCCATTTGATTCAAGAAATCTATAAATACATCTAGTGCTGTTAAACAAATTTCTTATGCCGCAAAATTGCCCTTTTCTGTAAGGGGCTTAAGTGCCTTTAAACCTTATATTCATAAGGTCCCGAACCCATCTCGTTTATTAGACCAATTTTATTCCTATGAGCCGCCAAATGTAAAAACTTACATCACTTCTCAAGATGAGACTTAACGCGAAAACACAGACCAAAAATTTTTCTTTGGTCTGTGTTTTGTTTTGAAATAATACGACAGGTGCTCTTAATTACATAATCGTTAGCAATAGGTAAGCGTTTGAAGTTATCTTCAGCTTTTCCCCTGCTCCACACCGAACGTGCTAGTTTCCCAGCATTCGGCGCTCCATCTAAAGGTATGTACTACATTATAAGTTCCTATGTTACTCTTCGAGCCTGGATGCGACGATCCCTTCCACTCCACATACCTTTCGGTATTGATTGATTTTATCTAAGATCAATCGATTCTGTGGTAATTGTTTAAGATAAACCTTTATCTTTTACATGAATCAGTCGATGAATATCCTTATGAAGAATACGCAGGTTTTGAAATTGATCGCTTCCTCCAAGATTCTTTGGCACATAGTGATGACAGTGAACGTCTTGTGCATGGAGATACTCACCTGTAATTTCGCATTTCCCTATCTTCATACTATACCGACTAATACGATTATCCAGGTATTCGACACTTCGATTGGGTAAAGAAGACTTCATTAAGTGTCTAATTTCTTTATGGATATCTGGGCGAAGACTTCTGTGTATCTGTTCTCTGCCTTTCTTCGTGTAAAGCGAAAGCTTTGAACTGAAGCTCATCGCATGAAATGTTTTCACATTTCCGATGGGAAATAGATACGTACCATTGATATAGATCGTTTTCGTTCCTAAACTAAAGGTTCTCTTATAAAAAGGCGGTGGCTGAAAAGGATGTTTTAACGTTCCAACCGGTCGAAGGCGGTTCACTAAAAATGGTTTAAGATCGTAAGCAAGACGTGAAAACACAAGATTTACATGAGTCGCTCGCTTAAAGTATTGGTGAAGTCCTAGAACAAAACTATTGTAACGATGAATGTTCTCAGCAGAAGGCGAAGCTTTCATTCTTCGAATGAGTTTCTTCGCTTCCTGTTTGATTTTCTCGCTTTTTGAAGAAATGACCCCAGTATGGGCCACTCGTTTCTTACCCTTTTTATTCGCACGAATGGTGAACCCTAAGAACTCTGATTCTCGTTTTCTTAAGTTTACAATTTGAGATTTTTCTGGAGAGATGTCCAGCTTTAAGCGCTCTTTAAGGTACAGACGTACCGCGTGGTACCACCTTTGCGCTGTCTTTCCATCCCTGCATAGAATTTTAAAATCATCAGCATATCGGACCAGGTATCCCTTTTTCAGGTTCGTTTGTTTTCTCGCCCGTCTTCTTGCGTCATCTGAACTGTAAAATTTCGACAGGGGGAATACTTCCCATTGGTCCGCAACCCATTGATCTAAATCATTTAAGACGACATTCGAAAGAAGGGGAGATAAGATTCCACCTTGTGGTGAACCCTTCTCAGGCACTCCTTCCCCATCAATTTCTGATTTTATCATTTTAGAAATACAAGCCAGTACCTTACGGTCTTGAATACCGATATTCCATAGTTGCTTCTTCAATAGACGGTGATTCACGTTATCAAAGAAGCTTTTAATATCTACATCAACCACGTAATGAAGTTGACTATGGTTAATCAAAAACTGTATCCTTGCCATAGCGTGATGAGCAGACCGGAGAGGTCTGAAACCGTAGCTATGTTTGAAGAATTGAGATTCTACAATCGGTTCGAGAACTTGTTTGAAGCATTGTTGGATCACTCGATCTAAGATGCATGGAATCCCAAGAGGTCTCCATTTTCCGTTCTCTTTTTCAACCCATTCTCTTCGAACTTTCTTCGGGTGATAGTTTCTAAGTTTGGTTCGGACTTCGTTTACCAGATTCTTTTCGGATAGCTCTTTCATGTCATCGATGGTCTTCCCATCGGTTCCTGGTGTTTTTGATCCCTTATTGGTTTTAATCATGCGAAAAGCGAGCAGAATGTTTTCTCTCGATATGATGATTTCATATAAATGAGAGAACGCATTTCCCTGACTCGCTTTTTCATGAAGATCCGTAAAGGTCTCCGTCATATTATAATAATCCCAGTTTCGCAGCGTTGACACTGTGGCATCCCTCCTTTGGAGCGATGTTCCCACGTTCCTACCCGATCGGCGCCATTCACGTTAGGAAAATAATCGTTTCATACTCTAGACTTGGGGCTATTCCTCCACTTCCATTACAGAATTCTCATCAGTCATTCCCCTACCCTCACAAGGATAAATGCTTTTCAGCATAGCTTTATAGCAACCGTTTCGGGTGACAGCCCTTGATTCAACGTTCCTTGCTTTCCAAGTACCATACAACGTAGCTATCCATACTAGACGTAGATGCTTCCTATAAGCCTGTGAGCTCGATACCGCCATTGTTCGGTATAGCGTCTTTCAGAGGGGGCAGTTTTACTCCACACCACTCACGTCATCGTAAGATGACCTGTAAGTTTCCCTACATTTTAATCTTTAGACCCTTACCTTCGGAATTTCGTCAGTTCCTATTTCAAAGAACGATTCTCACCTTATCTAGTTTTTCAGCCGTGAGGCATATCCGTCGGCATACCTTTAAGGCTTCGGCCTTCGTTCTGCCCAATCTACCTGTGCTTCACACTCTAAGATCTGCCCGTCTTAACGCATGCAGGAGTGTTGACGGGATGGTTTCAGGAAACATGGATCCTTCATTCCCATCCTCCGTTGTACAGTTGAAATTTAATTAAATAAATTTCCTGCCTTTCACGCTGAAAAGAGTTTATAGCAGAACTTGTCGCGCGCCCCCTATTCCGGAAGACTTGAAATCAAGATATCTTAACAACTCTTCTATATTTATACTTCCATCTGTTTATCTTTTGGTACTGGTTATCAATTCTTTTGTTTTATGTAAGACATTGTGTAAATAGTAGTTCCTGGGGTAACACCAACATTTTGACCTAAAACCCACGATAATACATTTTTTACCATAGAAAAAACGGCATCCTTTACTTTAAGGGTCAAAAAAATGTGTGCCTCTTGGATATAAGAGCAGCTTCCTTGAAGAGTTCTTTAATGAAACTCATCTTTCACTAATCATTACAGCAAGGGTTTGATGTGGTAATTGTTGTAGATGCTTTGCCAGAGTGAACATCGGCCTCTGCCTTTATAAAAAGAACTCCCACTCATTGCCATCAGGATCAGTTACCCAGAATTTATCTTGAACTGCATAACAACAGGTCGTATCCATTTCATCTCTTGCAAAGAAACCTTCTTTTTCAAGTCTTTCTTTATGCAATAACACTTCTTCTACTGTATCTAATTGAAACCCAAAATGCCCAACTTGGTTTCCCTCTACTTTATCCCTTTGATTTAAGGTAAAGTTTAATCCTGATTGTTCGAGTAAAAACTTTGCTTAGTCTTTTTTTACTTTTACAGGGCAACATCGAAAACTTTTTTATAGAACTCAATGCTATTCTCCATATTTCTTACGTTTAATCCAACATGTACGTTTAACATTAAAATCCCCTTAATATTTAAAATTTAACGCAGCAAGAACTTATGCTCTGTTACTGATGCGGAGAAGTTAGTTTAGCCCTTCGTTGGTAATATGCTTTACATAAGCTTCTGCACTTTGGTTGATTTCTTCTTCTTTGATAACGACTGTACTGTGTTGTACAAAATGAGGCAGAAAATGCATGCCTGTCAAATTCGCCGTCGCTTGTATTGGCCGAGTTAACTCGCTGATTGTGAACTGATTTTTTCCACCGGCTCGATAAGAATCCTCAGCCCCTCCAATCGATATAGCCAACACCAATTCTTTCCCTTTTAATGCTTTGTCTCCTGGTCCATATGCCCAGCCGTATAACAATACTTCATCCATCCACTTTTTCAGTAAGGGTGGCGTACTATACCAGTAAAATGGGAACTGAAAGACGATTCGTTCATGTGGAAGCAATAACTCTTGTTCCCGTTTTACGTCGATTCGCTCGTCTGGATACTTCCCATAAAGATTATGAACGGTAACTTCCTGCATGCGTTCAAGCTCCTGCATCCACCTTGCATTAACGCGTGATCTTTGCAAGTTAGGGTGAGCAATCAAGGCGAGTATTTTCATGAGATCTACTTCACTTCCTTCACTACAGAATCGTGATGATGTTCCGGAACAATCAATTTCTCAGAAAGCGCAATAGCTTTTTCACAACGAATTCAGCGTCTGGCCCCACCCCCCTTAATGTGGCAGAAGAAAATGAACGCTGACCTTCCAAACCGACATAGTAAATACCAGGAACAGATGTACTGATACCGGCTACCTGCAAAGGTTTCCCCTCTGCGTCCACTGCACCGGTAGGGGCAAGGTGTGAAAGATCATGACGATATCCAGTCGCAAAGATGACCGTATCCACTGGCTCTCTCTTTTCGTCTGGCCAGATCACACCATTAGAATAAAAGGATGTAAACATAGGTAGTTGATCCGGTTTCCCCGCAGCTAGTCGCTCCTTGTAATCACCCAAATCAGCAGCTCCATCGGGAATTGGAACCTCTTTTCCAAATCGCCAAAATGGAAAGGTATCTAGGCCGACCACTCGTATCCAAAAATGTAAATCTTGCCCCCAAATCCTTTGTTTCACGAGTTTAACGGGCTGCCGTACTGCTAAAGACGTTCGACTGTGCTCGGAGAGTTCAATGCCAATTTGGACGGCTGAATTTCGGCGTCCAACCACCACTACTCTTTGATTGGCAAAACGTTCTGGGCTTCGATACTCAGAAGAATGCAGAACATGACCTCGGAAGGTTTCTTGCCCCTTTATGTCAGGGGTAAATGGAATATGAAAGGAACCGGTTGCATTAATGATGGTTTTGCTGTGAAGGATATCTTCAGAATCTGTATGAATTCTAAACAATCCGTTACATATATCAACAAGCTCAACTTTCTGGTTTGTCATAACCGGCAACTGAAATTGTTTCATGTAATCATGCAAGTAATGAATTACCTCATCCCGTGATGGATACTGATCGGGAATTCCGGGGAATTTCATATCAGGTAGTGACGAAAATCGTGTTGGAGAAAATAATTTCAAACTATCATAATAGAGTGACCACGAGCCGGTTGGCTGCTCACCTGCTTCTAAAATCAAAAATTGCAACCCCTTTTTTTGCAAATGATGTCCCGATGCAAGTCCGGCTTGCCCTCCTCCAATCACAACGGAATCCCATACTTTTGTCATCAAAACCTACCTCCTTTTATTTATTTGCATTTTGCAATTATAAAACGAAAGAAATCACCCCAATGGAGGGGTGCAGCATACGCTGGATTTTGTCATTGCATTGTTCAATAGCTTGATGGAACGAATAACAGTCTCTTGTTCAAATTCATTCATGTGAGAGAAAACTTCGTTTAAGTATGCATTTATTTGCTGATCAATTGATGTTGCAACATAAGTTCCTTCTGTTGTTAAAGAAAGAATGTAGACTCTTCGGTCATCTGGATCGGGCGTCTTTTTCACTAAATTCATCTTGATTAACGATTGGATTTGTCGGCTAAAGGTTGTGATATCTGTACCCAATACATCTGCAACTTTTTGGACGGAAGCTTTATGCTGGTGATCAATCTCATAAAGTATATGACTTTGTATTAATGAAATATCGAACCCACCGGCCGAACAGCAGCTTTTATTGAGAAAACCAAAGTGCCGAGTCATTATTTGAAATTGTGCACGAAGATCTTCGTTTTTCATTTTTGTTCACCTCTAATTTATTTATACATCATATATTTGCTAAATGCAAATAAAATAAATTTAAAACACGGTTTCTTAACTTACCAAGACCTTAGTTATCCAAAGTTTCAAATAGTTTATTATCTCGATATCAAGTCTTCAACTATCCTGCCCTATACTTGAAGACTCAGTTTTGAGATTAATTGTCTTGTCACTTAATAACCATTATTTCAAGATCAACCCTTTGCCACTTGCATCCTTTACAAATTTAAGAATAAAAGAAAAGCCTCCCAAAAATTTATAAACTCTTGAAAGGCTTGTAAATTTAGTTTTAAAAACCAGTCAAAATCTAGTCAAATTATTCTTAAACCCTATGATGAAAGGGGTTTGGAGGCTATCACATCATGCCGCCCATTCAACAATAATAAGACCAACAGAACCATGTTATACCAAGGTTTCCATCGCAAAGTTAATTTATAAACCACAATAAGTTTTAATACTTTATGAACAGTATCCAGTCATAATCCAGTCACCAAAAACATTACCTAGATTTCAAAAAAATGGCTTTTTTACCGTTTGTACTAATGCATTTTTAAAATATTTCGGTTCACAAACTAGAAGCGATCGATAATAAAAGGCTGCCGCAATCGCGATTGAAAACCAAGTCGCCATTAAAATCCACAAAAATTTGAGCCGGTATAATAACCTTCTCCATCAATGGGTTGAACGGATGAATGGTAAAGTGATGGAATAGCCATTAAAAGCTAGAGCCCCAGACGTTAGTAGCTACTATCGGTACATTGTTTAATGATTTCATTGTTTCGTTTCATCTTGCTGAATATCTGAATAATTTGTTTTGTTTCACTGCTAGCTTACCTTAATTATCTTCCAAAGGAGATGAACGATCACCTATTAAAAGAAAGGCCTCTTAAGAGCTTATAATCTCTTAAGAGGCCTAATAAATTTAGTATACGACCTAAAAACCTGTCAATATCCAGTCAAATTGTTCTCAAACCCTATGTTGAAAGGGTTTTTGGCGCTATTACATCAAGCCGCCCATGGATTTACTCAGATAAATTTAGGAAAATAGTGACTAAGTTAATGTATATTGACAACTTTTAATTGATTGGCTAAGCATATTTCAATAATTACAGAGATATGTTCTGTTTATGGCATTCTAATAATGTGCCCCCGCGGGGGCCTGCGTAAATTAAAAAAGTCACTTGCCAACCTCTCATGATATTTGCCATCTCCCGTAGCCCGCTTTGAATCTCAAGACGAAGTTCCGTCATTAACACGACTCTTGTTTATATTATTCGACTCTCTTCTTTTTTCCGGACCAGAATCCTTTCCATGGGGACTAAAAAATCTCGTAAATGAATCATCATAAACGGCGGTTTTAAGGTAACATATAACGAGGTCGGCCGTTTGCCAAAATAGTCTCGAAGTAACTTTCAAAAGACCCTTTTCGGCTTTTTAACGTTTTTCTTTATGGCCTCAGAGGGTAAAGGGTAATGGAATATCTGATAGATACCACAACACAAGTGGTTCATCGATCCTCTTATGTCGGGGACGTTTGCGATTTTCACACAACTCCACTTACGCAACGAGAAAGTTCTCAAGATGAAAATTATGTCAATCGATTAGTGAAAGAAACAAGTTATACAAAAATTCAAACATTGTTATCAATTGGCCGTTACGCCGAGTCAGATGTATGTTTAGAAGGGAGAAGGTTATGAGCAAACAACAACAGGCAGAGCTGAAGAAAAGGGTGGCACCGTTTGCAAAATCAGATACAAAAGTAGGGGTCGCACAGTTAATCAATAGTGTTATACCGTTTTTCTTGTTTTGGTTCCTCGCATACCAAAGTTTATCGGTATCCATTTGGTTGACCCTTGCAGTAACAGTGATTGCCGCCTGTTTTGTCGTTCGCATCTTTATCATTTTCCATGACTGCGCCCACGGGTCATTTTTCAAAAGCAGTCAAGCGAATCGAGTAGTTGGTACGTTTACCGGCATTATCTCCCATTTTGCTTTTGCAAAATGGAAACGCAGCCACATGATGCACCATGCGACAAGCGGCAATTTAGATAAACGAGGCACCGGAGATATATGGATGATGACGGTGGATGAATATATTCACGCTTCTTTTTGGACCCGATTAACGTATAGGCTGTATCGTAACCCCATTGTAATGTTCGGATTAGGTCCATTTTTCCTTTTCCTTGTAGACAATCGGTTTAATAAAAAAGGGGCTAAACGAAAAGAGAGAATGAACACGTATTTCATCAACACTTCCATTGCAGTTATCTACGCGCTGTTAATATGGATCATCGGTTGGCAGGCCTTTCTGATTGTACAGCTTCCCATTCTGTTCCTATCAGGAGCCATCGGCATTTGGTTGTTCTATGTCCAGCACCAGTTTGAAGATTCATACTTTGAAAATGAAGAGGAATGGGATTTTGTCAAGGCCGCCGTCGACGGAAGTTCCTATTACAAGCTTCCTACGGTCATGCAGTGGATTACCGGCAACATTGGTTTCCATCACGTGCATCATCTCAGTCCAAGGGTCCCTAATTACAACCTAGAAAAAACCCATAATAATGTAACGCCACTTCAACAGGCGACAACCATCACACTGGCTTCCAGTCTGGAATCGTTTCGTTTCCGGGTGTATGACGAAGCCAACAAGAAATTTGTAAGCTTTAAAGAAATGAAAAACATTTTACGGCAAAGAAAAATGAGAAGACAACAAAACCCTCGAACCCCAAACTATCAGGGACGATAAAAATAAAAAAGGGCACAGATTCCTATTTGAAGTGACCCCATAAAGTTAGACAATTATTTATTAAGCAGCTTGTTGGGCATGAGTTCGGAATTGTATGGGACTCATGCCTTTTAATTTTGCTTTAATTCGTTTGTTATTGTAATAATCCATATACTTATCTAATTCTTGCTTAAAGTGATCTATACTTTCAAATTCATTCAGAGAAATTCGGACTTCATAATTCCAAAGAAGTTTTCAATGACGGCGTTGTCATAACAGTTTCCTTTTACGTGACATACTTTGTGTTATTCCACGTTTCTTTAAGGCATGGCGATATTGTTTCATCTGGTAATGCCATCCCTGATCAGAGTGGATAATTAAGTTGTTATCTCCTATTAATCGTTCAAATGACGTTTCTAACATGGCTGAGACTAGCGAGTAAGTCGGCCTGGAATGGATGGTATAGGTGATAATTTCTCCATTAAATAAATCAAGAATAGGAGATAAGTTTATTGCACGTAAAATTTATGATAAAAAAGTTCTTAACTCATATTCAACAAAATGGCCCTTTAATGGAATAAATACCGCTTTTGGTTTTCCACTTCTCTAAAGTGAATCATTTGCTAAAAAGGCGGCTGATCCATCCTTTTTCTTCTCTAGCTTATGATCCTCCTGGTTGGCTACAAATTTGCTGTTTTGCTTCCTGGCTCTCTCTTAATGCCTGCCCCTTGCTCTCAATGCAGGGGCTTTTTTATGGATAGAGATTCGGAAAGTAGGAAGGATTATCCTTCTTTATAATATTGGGCTAAGTAAGCCAAATTGAAAAACTGTTATCATGGCGATTATCAATAGAACTATTTCACTAATAGTTAAAATAGATTGTTTTGGATTTTGAGTATATTTTCACTCAAAAAATGCTCTAACTACTAAATCCAATACAGTAAAAATTACACCTGCAAACACCAGCGGGTATAATCACTACTAACATAAGTTAATCACGCCTATACGATCGACGTTTTAACTTTCCATTATTATCTTGAGGTTAAATAAGATATCATTGTGTATGAAGAAGATCCAGTCAAAATCCAGTCACAAATATAGAACGTGAGGATACACCACTACCTTTGTTATTAGTTTTCCTTATCTTTAAAAATCTGCAACCAAAGCAAACGATGGTAGAACTAATACAATAGTGACCCGAACGGAAGGAATCCCCCTTTAAATAGCACATACTTCTACGATGCATTGTGAAATTGATGTTGAAAGCACCAATTCATTTAGCTTTTTTGTAAGCTTGGAGAGAATTCACTTTTAATATTCTGATGACCATTATTATCTGTATAAACTTCTTCTCTTTGTAGGCCGAACTTATCCATAATCGGTAAGTCACTTACTGAGAATAAGTAAACATCATCCGTTGATGTTGAAACATGTTCATGCCATGCCCAATTCGGAATCACCAAAATGTCTCCTTCTGACCAATCATAACGCACATTATCAATGACTGTATATCCCTCACCCTTATATACATGAACGACTGTTGAGCTTGTATGACGGTGGGCTTTTGATTGGAATCCTGGTGTCAACTTTTGAACACATGATGAAATATTTGGGTGCGCTGTTTCTCCATTAGAAGGGCTCAGATACTCAACAATATAACCATCATAAGGATCAGGTTCCAAATCAGATAAACTATTTAATGCTTTTTCTGTTTGTCCCCATTTATAAGCCCCAAGAGGTGTGTGTTCACTATTTCGGTCTTCAAGTGGTCTTACATGCCCTCCCGCATATTTCCTAATAGAGTAGTTATCTGGTAAAGAGGGTTGTTCAATACCATCTGGATGTCCTTCGAAAAATGATCCGTTCAAAAAATAAATTGTTGGGATATCTAAAACGTCGATCCAGAACATTGGTTTATCGCCTGGTTGAGAGTGCCCGTGCCAGCGCCCTTTAGGAGTGGATAGAAAATCCCCTTCTTCCATAAACAAGCGTTCACCATCCACAATGGAGTACGCTCCATCTCCCTCTTTAATAAATCGTAGCGCACTTTGTGTATGCTTGTGGGAAGGCGCTGTTTCACCTGGGAGAATAAGCTGTACGGCGACATACATAGTGGATGTTGTTGAGCCCCATCCATAGGGTTCGCGGTCTTCTAGACCAGGATTCTGCAAATAGATTGCTCTTCTCTCTCCTCCTCTTTCAGGAGTAAAGATTTCGGTTGCTTCCTCCAACTTCTTCTTAATTAAGTCCCATTTCCACAAATAGGGCTTAACATTTTGGTTCGGCTCTTTTGAAGCAAGTTTTGGAATCGCCTGCCAAAGAGGTCCTAGATGATGCTGTTGAATGTCATTATCAAAATCCTGAACCTGTTTACTGTTCATAAAGTTATTTTGTTCCATTTGTCTTTACCTCCTTTTAATTTTTCACTTCTTGCTTATAATTCTTCAGGTTTCTTTCAACTTGATTGATATGCTTATCAATGTGTTCCACGATAAAGTGGTCAATTAAAAAAGATAATGGCTTAACACCAATTCTGGGAACAACATGCTCTTTTTCAATATCCAACACGTCAGGATCCAAGTTACCTAGTTCTAAGATCACTCGATCTTTTGCCACTACAATCTTGCTGCGAATCTCTTCAATATCCTGATTTTCAACATCTCTTACAGCAGCTAACCTATCATCATCCTTAAGTGTTCGCCCCCACTTTTCGTTACTGTTGATGGCGAGCAGAAGATCTTCAATCCAAAAATTCATCCATTCATCTACGTGACAGTGTACTTGTAAAATGGACCATTCGTTCTCAGAGGGTTTCCATTTCACAACCTCCTCAGATACATCCGAAACCTTTAGGTATTGGGTAACTTTTTCTTCTACAAGTTGTTGATATTTTTGTAAACGGCTCATTATTTAACCCCCGCTTTTTGTAGAGCTTCTTCTTTCACAACATTTTCTAACACTCCGATTTCATCAATGCTGATGGTAACTGTATCCCCTTCCCCAAGGTATTCTTGAGGTTCACGTGCAGCGCCTACACCTCCAGGAGTTCCTGTAAGAATGACGTCGCCTGGTTCCAGCGTGATTAGTTCGGACAAAAATTGTACTAAAAAGTTTACATTGAACACTAGATTACCAGTATTTGATTTTTGTTTAGTTTCACCATTCAGTTTCAATTCGATGTTTAATGAATGTGGATCTGAAACGTCTTCTTTAGTGACGAGCCACGGACCTAAAGGTAAAGTTCCATCGATGCTTTTTCCTTGAAGCCACTGCAGTGTCCTTTTCTGAAGATCTCTTGCACTAACGTCATTAGCAATCGTATAACCCGCCACATAATCTAGCGCGTCCTCTTTCTTTACATTCTGAGCTTCTTTTCCAATAACAAATGCAAACTCTGCTTCAAAATCAAACTGTTTAGAAACATCTTTTAAGTGAATAGGTTCTTCCGGTCCGGATATTGTATTGTTGAACTTAGCAAATACAACCGGAGTTTCTGGCAATTCTCTCTTCATTTCCAAAATGTGCTCCTTGTAATTATGACCGACACAAATAATCTTGCCTGGTTTACCTACTGGAGCTTCTAGCTTTATATCTTTTTCATTAATTATAACTACGCTATCCGCTTCTTTTTTCTTATTTAGTATGAAGTCCACCGCTTTTTTTGCTTCTTTCAATGATTCCTCGCCACCTTCTAATAGGGATGACATATCAGATGGAACGATGACGTTAGCGACTTTTTGAGCGATCTGATTTCCCTGACTCCTTAAATAACTGACATAAGCACGATTTAAATCTACAATGAAACCCCTTTCATAAACACCTGTACGTTTTTCCTGTTGACCTACTAGATAGTTAACTATTTTCACATTCACCACTCCTTGATTCACATAGTGAATAATTAATTCACTAAATGAACAGTTTGTTAAAGCACATAATATAACCATATTTCTGAATTGTCAAATAATATACTTGTTTTTTCATCTTATGATACTTGAAAAATATAAAATATAAGGAGGGGGACCGCATATTTCAAACGGGATATAAGGGACAAAAAATTGCACTCATCCGGAGTAATTGACAAAATAAGAGGTAAGTTTTTAAAAATCGATTTAGTTGTTTTTGTCAACCAGTCAGTACATATGCTGAGCTTATCGAGGCTTTATATGATTACTCAACTTTATTTTCTTATTTTTTGATTATGAGAAGTGATTCCATTTCATATTACAAATGAATAAAACAACAAAATGGAAAGAAGAGAGTAGCACAACGGCAAACGTATTTAAAAACTACGGATTAACATGATAGAGTTATTCCGTAGTTACAAATTATAAACGATAGCCCAATCTTTCTGATATTTTGAGTGCAATGTTTTTTGATCTTTTAATAGAAGATTCTAAAACTTCTTCGGATAATTTAAAGCTTGGTGCAGCAATGGCCATTGCTGCCACTATATCCCCATTAGAATCATAAACAGGAACTGAGATCGACGTTATGCCAAAGTATGTCTCTTCATGATCTACATGATAGCCTTGTTCATGAATTTTTTTTAATCGTTCCAAGAAAACTTTTTCATCAGTTACTGTATAGGGCGTATGTTTTTTTATCGGATGATTACTTAAGAATTCGGTAACTTCACTTTGAGAAGAATAAGCCATGAAAAGGATACCAAGAGCTCCAAAGTGTAATAATCTTTGCTTTCCAACATAAGACCCAGGTTCAAAATCATCTTCACTATCAAACTTCAATATATATTGAATTTGACCACCGTGCTTCTCTGCTAACAATACCTGAAATCCAGTTTCTTTATGTAACTCTTTTAAATACGGCTCTGATTCTTGTCTTATGTCAAGTTTCTCTAATACGATACCGCCATATCCCAACATTTTATAGCCCAGTTTGTAAGCACTTTCTTTGGGCTCGTAAGTAATCAATCCATTCTTTTCAAGTGTCCACAGCAAACGGTAAGTTGTTGCTTTTGCTAAGCCTGTTTTTTGTACAAGTTCATCTATGGTTAGTAAATACGTATCAAAATTAAAGCAATCTAAAATCTTTATTGCTCTTTCGACCGTCTGTAAGGGGGTTACATTAATTTCACGCATTTTCTTCTCCTTTTATAATCTGCTCATTTATTGCAAGGAAAGATTCTCTTCCCTAGGTTGAGCATACATTATCGCAGGTCATTTTAAAAATCAAGGCCATTTTTAGAATCAGAAAACCTTACCTTTAGTTTGAAATGAATTACAATTAAAATCTAATCACCATCAATCAAGTTGTGAGAGTGTTCTTTGCTTATTCAACCCTCCATCCAAGGCATCCTAGTATGGCATAGCGGAGGTCAATGATGGAATTTTTTATAGGAAAAAGTTTAACAATATGATTTCTTCTAATTGTAGAATGTGAAAGAAAATGGGCTGGCTATTTTTTAACAGTTAACGATGAATATAGCCAAGTTTTTCTGAAACCTCCATAGCAGCCCTTTTAATCGTTTGAGTATATTCAGATAATTTCCCTTCCCCTATGCTATTAGAAGGTCCTACTAAGGACAGGCTGGCAAATACTTTCCCTGTATAATCATAGATGGGGGCTGCTACGGAAACATAATCATCTTCGATAAACTCTCCTACGCTCAAAGCGTACCCTTGTTGTTTTATTTTTTCTAAGTGGGAACGAAAAACATTTGCCTCCGTAATCGTTTTTTCAGTATAAGGTATCAACCCCTCTTCAATAACACGTTCAATTTTTTCTTCGTTTTGATAAGCCAAAATAACCTTTCCCCCTCCCGTACAATAGGAAGGAATACGTTTACCAATTTCTGCGTATATGCGGACTGGACGTTTGGCTTCCACAATTCGCAAATACACAAGTTTGACATCCTCAAGAACTCCTATATGGACTGTGTGTCCGGTCCTATCAGCTAATTCTTCTAGAATAGGTGATGCTTCTTTATGAAGCTCTAAATGGTTTGTAATTATATGGCTAAGAGCTAAGATAGATACACCAAGACGGTACTTCTGTGAAATAGGGTCTTTGACTACAAATCCTTCACTCGCTAATGTGGCCATCAATCGATGAATGGCACTCTTACTAAGATCTAGTTCCTTCGCTAACTCACGAATTCCCTTTTCCGGTTCCGCGGTAGAAAAAGATTTAAGAATGTGAAGTGCGTTTCCAACGGACGAAAGTAGATAGTTATTACTGACTGAATTTTTTGTCATATGACATCCTCCCTTATTTATAAATTAAATTTTCAGAAAAAAGTTCTCATTGTCCCTACATGGAGGACAACACACTTTTATAGAGGACAGATATATTATAAGATAATAATACATTAACAAAATTAATTATGGAAGAGGAGGAGAAAAACATGGAACATAAACTGTGCCATATTTCTGAATTGGAAGAGAGAAAACCTATAGCCTTTGATCTAGAAGGGCTTGAAGTAGGTATTATATTTTCAAAGGGACAGGTTTATGCTTATGAGAACAACTGCCCTCACTTCGGTGGTCCTGTTTGTCTTGGTGATGTATTTTCTCAAATAAAGTTAGAACTTAATGATCAACAAATGGTCGTAGATGAATATACAGATGAGAATGAATTGCGACTTGTATGTCCATGGCACGGCTTTGAGTACGAATTAAAAACGGGCAAATGCACCATTGAGCCAAACTTAAGCCTGCGTAAATTTCATGCTTATTTAAAAGAAAACTATGTCTATCTACAGAGTGAGCAAAACGAGTGAAGTAATAATGCTATACAGGAGGTTTATATATGAGCGAAGAAACTTTGAGAGATAAAAATTTGATTAAAAAAAATATAGAGTCCTTATCTCTTCTTCTACAAGAGAAGGGCCTTTCAAATGAAATAGAAGATGAGTTAATTCAAGATATGTTAACAGTTTTGATAAAAACATACGCTATCAAGGTTAAATTAAAAGGCAATACACTTTTGCCTATCACTCCAGAAAAATTAGATCAAACAGAAACTACGATTTTTGTTGATCAATTACTAAAAAGTATGGACATTGAGTTATTTGAAATGCAAATTTGGAGAAGTATAGGTTCAAACTACTAATCAGGAGGGATAATAGTGAAACGTTTAAATTTCCAGGACAATTTTTTAGACCACGCACACCAACAAGCTAAAAAGAAAGGTTTTTATGATTTCCCTATTTTTGATGCCGATTGTCACCATTTTTCTACACCTTTGCTTGAAATAGCTGAACTTGTTGAAGAACCTTGGCGCCAACGCTTGATAGCAGGAACACAAGGAGCTAAAATGACGACCCTTCCAGCTGACCTTGGTGATCGTACTCTGGGGGGGAGAACGAAGGTGAAGCAACATTTTCACGGAGGTCATAAGCCAAATAGTGAAAGACTCCATAAAGATATTTATCCATTATTAGAAAGCTCACAAAAAATGGGGATTGATTATAGCATTGTATTTCCTACAGATTTGCTAACGCTTGGTCTTCATCCCGATCCCCTGTTCGAGGTAGCATTAGCATACGGATACGCGCGATGGATGACAGAAAAAATCTTACCACAGGATGATTCCTTAGTAACCATGTTATACTTACCATTCTCCGATCCTGAAGCATGTGTTCGTATTGTTAAGGAATTTGGAAATAAAAAAGGTGTTGTAGGTTTTATGGTAACAAGTGTTCGAAACCAACCAGTTTACCATAATAGCTACATGCCTTTGTATAAAGAAATTGAGGAATCAGGAAAACCCCTAGGTTTTCATACCGTATCTTATTGGTTGGAAACTCCTTTTAAGCAATTCAATAATTTCATGTCTGCACATGCTTTAGGTTTTCCTTTTTTCAATATGATTCAGCTAACTAATATTGTTATTAATGGGATACCTGAACGTTTCCCTGACTTAAAATTTGTTTTTATTGAAGCTGGTGTAACATGGCTTCCTTTTATTATGAGTCGCTTAGATAGTGACTATATGATGCGTTCGTCAGAGGCTCCCAGCCTTACGAAAAAACCAAGTGAATATATTAAGAACTTTTATTTTACTAGCCAACCCCTTGAATATCTTGAAAAACCGGAACACATGGCAATGGTCTTCGACATGATTGATGCGGAAAATCAGTTATTATATGCTTCCGATTATCCTCACCAAGATTTTGATACACCTAGTAGTTTATATGATTTACCATTTTTAGATAATAAGGCTAAGAAAAAAATATTAGGGGAAAACGCCCTTAAATTATTCAATATTGACAATCCCTCTCTTCATTCCAGAAGAATATTTGGCGACCAAACAGTGAAATTATAATTGAAATAAATGAATAAATTCACAGTAATATAGATGTATAAACGGTTCAATTAATACAAATAAACTTCAAACAGAACATTTGAAGTTTATTTGTTAATGAATTGATGTAACGGCTATTTAAATTGTTTCTAAATGAGATGTTGATTAATACTAAATGGTATAAAAATGTCCGAAAGCTCCGTGAGTCGATGTATGACTATTCCCACATACGATGGTTTTTCCAGGTGTTGTTAGTCCAAGTTCAGGACCAATGATATGAACAATACCGTTATCTGTAGTAACATGGGGAGCGTTCCTTCCACATGTTTTTTGTGTATTGTTATCGATCATAATTTCTGGTAATAATCAATTTTTTCTGCGTCCCACTTTATCGAGTGTCCCGCTGCTTCAGGTAATACACCATAGCCATTCTTTATTGTTAACGTCTCTTCCAGCACGTCATCTATTAATGGGAAATGTTCAATGGATATGCAATTGGTGGTAGAAGCAGCTAGGTGAATGTGCAACTCTGGAAGAAAATGAGGACTGATAGACAATCCAAACCCTTCTGCAATCGTTGCAATTCTTTTCCATTCGGAAATGCCTCCCACAAGAGGGCAATCTGGTTGAAAAATAGAAGCAGAATTATTTTCAATGTAGTTTACAAATTCAAATCGACCATGTAAGTGCTCACCGACAGCAATAGGCATATTAAGTTTTTCTGCAAGCTTTTTATGACCTGTGACATTTTCAGATATCAATGGTTCTTCCATCCAGAAGACATCCAAATCTTGCAGTTGTTGCCCTAACCAGAGTGCCTCCTCATAATTTAGACGTTCATTGCAATCAACCATAATTCGCATTTCACCTATTTCTTGTTTAACGGCTTTTATCCGTCTTACATCCTCCTCCAACCCCAGCGCTCCTGCTCGTAGTTTAATAGAGGAATAGCCTTCTTCCTTATAAACAAGTGCTCCCTCTATTAATTCTTCTGTTGTCATTTGATGGTTGGCTCGACCACTCCCGTATACCAACACTTTTTCCTGTTGTTGACCTAACAATTGATATAAAGGAAGACCTGCCACCTTTCCTTTTATGTCCCACATCGCAATGTCAATGGCAGAAATCGCAGGAAGAGATACTCCGCGCCCTAAACGATGAGTCCTCTGATATAACTGGTGCCAGACCCTGTCCCATTGTAAAATATCTGTATCCAGTACAAGCCCTTGAAGGGTATCGTCTATTAGAGCTTTAATAGCAGAACCTCCTCCTGTTAAGGCATAACTGAAACCGGTCCCTGTAATTCCATCCTTTGTTCTGCACTCAACCATAATCATTTCTACAGATGTTGCTCCAGATCCACCCCTTCCTTTTCCCAAAGGAACTTCAATTAGTTTCGTCTGCATTGAACCAATTTTCACATCTTTCCCCTCCTCATTTCCTATAAGTACCCCCTTCTTGATTGGATTGAAGGGGGGTGAATTGATGTAGCAAGTATTTATATTATTTACCAGCTCACTTAATGGGAGATGGATTAAAAACACTTTCTATCTTTTGATGACCACCATTTTCTCCATAATCTTCCTTAACTTCAAAGTTAAAAGATTCCATAATCGGCAAATCGTTAGTAGAGAAAAGGAATGATTCTTCCTCATCCGAAGTGTTCACATGCTCATGCCAAGTCCACGAAGGGGCTACAAAGAAATCACCTTTCTTCCAATCAAATCGGACACCATTCATCACGGTGTACCCCCTGCCGCTTACCACGTGATAAATTGTACTGTGAACGTGTCGGTGTGCTATTCCTTTAAAGTTTGTGGGTAATTTTTGCATTCTAGCTCCAATACGATCGTTAGCATCTTTTCCTGTAGAAGGGTTAATATATTCAACTGCATGACCATCTATAGGATCAGGGTCATGCATGCTTAAACCGTCCAACCCAGTTTTCGTCAGTTCCCATTTATACCGGCCAAGAGGAGCAATTTTGGGGTCCCGGTCATTCACAGGACGAATCATCCCCCCTTGGTACCGGGTAGAGCTGTAATCATCAGGCACATACAGTTCTTGTTGCATTTCATCATAAAATTCAGTAAAGCAAGTACCTAAAAACTTCGTGAAAGGGACATCGAGACAGTCCATCCACCAAACTTCTTCGTCTCCCACATTAGTGTGGTCATGCCAAGTCCAAGTCGGAGTAGTAAGGAAGTCACCTGGCTCAAATGTGATTTGCTCCCCATTCACACGGCCACGTGCGCCTTCCCCATTTATAATATACCTGAGTGCTGTTGTTGTATGACGGTGAGCTGGAGCAATTTCCCCAGGCTTCACCGCCTGAACCGCAGCAAAAAGCGTTTGCGTAGCTCCCCCCCAACCAACAGGCTCCAGATCTTTCATTCCAGGGTTAATAAGAAAAACAGCTCTTCGATCTGCACCGTCCCCCACTGTTAAGAGTCGTTCCGATTTATCAAGATACTTTCTAATCAAATCTTTTTTCCACAAATAGGGAATTGGTTTTGACTTGGGTTCTATGGTGTTCAAATCGTGAATGGAAGCCCAAAGAGGTCCCAAATTTTCTTTTTCCATTTGTTTATGAAGCGATTTAAGGTGTTCTTTGTTATTCATACTCTTATTTCTCCTTTCCTTTATAATCAACGTAAACCTTGAATTCACCGACTCTTTCAATTTTCAAACATACTTGGTCCCCTTTTGTAATAGGACCAACACCGTCCGGAGTCCCTGTGGTTACAATATCTCCTGGCTCAAGGGTCATTACGGAAGAAGCTTCTTCGAAAAACTTGTAACAATCATAAATTAAGTCCTTCGTATTCGCAGACTGTCTTTTTTCTTCATTGACCCATAAGTCCACTCCTAGTTCATTTGGGTTTTCGACTTCATCAGATGTAACAATCCATGGACCAATTGGAGTAAAGGTGTCGAAAGACTTTCTCCACGGTCGGTCTTCTTTCCCTCTAACTACAATATCCATCAAGCCGAAGTAACCAAAGATGTAATTATGAGCTTCAGAGGCAAGAACATCTTTTGCTCTTTTACTCACTACAAATGCTAATTCCGCTTCATGATCAGTGCGTCTCTCTGGAAATGGCAGTTTAATTGTTTCTTCTGGACCAATAATAGAAGAAGGCGCTTTCAAGAAAAATCCTAGATTTTCAATTGTATATTCTGCATTTTGAAATTGTTCGTTCATTTCATCCTGATGCAAAGAATAATTAACCGGTGCAGCAATAATCTTTGTTGGGTTCGGTACCGGAGGACGTAAAGTCACCTCAGATAAAGTATATGTGTAAGCTGTTGTTAGAAAATTATTAATCTTATCTTTAATTTCAGGATAAATTTGCATGAATGTCACAAGAGAACTTTGCACATTGTTTTTATCCCAATCCGTGACACCTGTAATGTCATAAACCACTTCGTCTTTGACTATTCCTAAACTGAAATCGTTAAATAATGTTAGTCTCACTTCTTAACACTCCTATAACTTCATTTATGATTGGTACTTATTCCACAAAAGCAATTTTTTTCTAATATGTTGAAAATTTTAATCATTCTAAACCTGGAAACCATGCTCCCATTAAATAGAAAAATATATTTCAGTTCCTTTTTGGCTATGTTATTTTATTCATACAATATCGCATCCATATTATTCAGCCTCATCTTATAAACAATCCGCCAAACAATATTTAATCTATTTGCTGAGAAATCACGGGAAGTACCACATCAATTACGGCAGAACGCCCATTTCGCACTTCATGTAACCCCTGTTTTAACTCTTTCACCAATTCAGCAGGGTCCGTGACTTTGGCAGCATACGCTCCACCAGCTGCTTCAGCAATTTTCGAGAAATTTGCAGGCTGGTCAAAATTAACCCAATATCGGTCATCTCGTTTTGCTACCCCATCCGGGTAAAGTTTTAAAACATTATTTTTCGTTGCATTCCAACCCTGATTGTTATAAATCACAGTTAAAAACGGTGCCTGGTATCTTCTGGATATCCATTGCACAGAAGATGGTTGACTGAATAGGTAGGATCCATCTCCAACAACATTGACTATCGTTTTCTTTGGAGCTGCTAATTTTGCTCCAAGACTGGCTCCGCCACTCCATCCCAGCGAAGAACCTCCGTTCCCATACAATGTCCCGGGTTTGTTTCGATCCAAATGTTTATTAACAGCCATAGCATTTGTAATAGTTTCATTAAAAATTATGGCATCTTCATCGATTACATCACGAATACAAGAGCTTAAAAATTCGGGGGTAATCACATCCCCCAAAGATTCTACTTTTCCGTTCCATTCTTTTCTATGCTCCTCATGCAATATACTCAAACGCTTTCGTCTCTTCTGCACAAGTGATTCATTCACCTTTAAATTGGATAGATAGTCATTCAATTGCTTCAGAGCCTGATAAGAATCGGCCTGATAAGAAGCAACAGTTGGAATATGCCACAATGGCATGTCCTTTTTAATCGGGTCGATATCAATATGAAACACAGAACATTGCTCATTTGGCTTATGTTCTGTCGGTACCCATGGAACATCGGAATCAATAACAAGCACAACATCTGCTTTTTCCAAGTATTCTCCCACTTGAAAGCCTTGATGAAGGTCGTGATTAGAGGGGAAATTCATGTGAGTGCCATTAGATTCTATAACAGGTAAAGCCAATTGCTCACAGAGCCGGATAAGTTCATCTACGCTTTCCTTTTTTCTCCCACTATAGGAAGTTATGACTAACGGATATTCTGATATGGATAGGTTTTCAACAATTTCTTTAGTCCCTTTGTCAGAAAGCGTACCCTCGTTCACTTTTGACCATTCTGGAACTTTATTTTCGGAAGGAGAAACACTCTCTTCCAGTACTTCCCGAGCCGCTGTTAAGTAGACGGGGCCAGTCGGTTCACTTTCAGCCAGCTGCATTCCTCGATAGACGACGTCCTTTACATTAGCTCCTGTCCTGACGTCATATTCCCACTTCACATAGGACCGCACAATCCCACGTTGGTCATACACATTTTGCAAGTAGTTAATGTGAGAATTACGGCTTCCTGGAAGTTCCCCATTCATTGTGGAGGGAGTTTCTCCGGAGAATATAAATACAGGAACCCTAGATCTTGCCGCATTATGCAAACTCCCCCCCAAATTTTGAGTTCCAACATCTGTATGAATAAAGACACCCTGGGTCTGACCACTTAAAAGGTAATAGCCATGTGCAGCACTCAACGCGACATATTCATGTGGACTTATAATTACTTCTGGAAGTTCTCGATTCAACGACTTCGCTTTCGCCAAAGCTTCAATAATAGCCGGATGATCACTTCCTAAATTACTGAAGAGGTATGATACCCCTAATTCTTCGAGCGCTTCCAACATTGCATCAGCCGTATTGAGATCGGGCAGTTTCTTATCCAATGTAACTTTCCTCCTGTCCATAAAAGAATATTCACTCTGATTTGTGGTAGTTAATTGAATGGTAGTCGGTAAATTCGTCAAACACGACTTCAGAATTTTCGTTACCGATCCCGCTTTGCTTGATCCCACCAAACGGTATATTTTTATACCCTAATGAGGTTTGACCGTTTCCATTAATAAAAGTCATACCCGCTTCAATTTTCCTTGCCATCTGTAAGGACCTGTCAAAATCAGATGACCAAATAGAAGAACCTAACCCGTATTCGGTATTATTAGCCAGCCCAATGACTTGTTCATCTGTTTGGTAAGGAATTAACGGAATCACTGGACCAAACTGTTCGCAAGTAACGAGTTCCTGATCTGGTTCAACATCCCTAACTATAACTGGACGAAGGTAATATCCGTTATCCCAATTGTCAGGTTCTAGTTGTTCACCCAATTCCACCATCATTGCTTTACTCTCTTTGATTCTTTCAATTAAATTTTTGACATTGTGATATTGTTGAAGGTTGTTCATTGGTCCAAATGTCGAATTTTCATTAAGTTGATGTCCAATTTTGAATTCGTTCGTTAAAGCCACCATCTTTTCATAAAAAGAGTCATATAGGTTGTCTGGGACATAGATTCTTTTGATTGCATAGCAATATTGGCCAGATCGTTTGAAAACGCTGTTTACGATTTTTGGCATAATTTCATCAAGATTCGCATCATCCAGTATAATTGCCGGATCGTTTCCTCCCAGTTCAAAATGAATATCCTTCAAATAGTCAGCTGCATTCCTCATTACGTGTCTCGCAGTTTTTCCTCCACCCGTAAATGATATTTTACGTACATGAGGGTGTGTTGTTAAAGCTGCTCCTACATCCCCGTCGCCGTGAACGATATTGATCACACCCGGCGGGAAAAACTCGGCCATTTTTTTTAGTGCCTCTGTCACTCCCATAGGAGCAAATGGAGAAGGTTTAAAAACGATCGTATTTCCTGTAACCACTGCAGGAGCCAATTTTTGCATTGTTAAGACCATCGGTGCATTCCACGGCACAATTCCTGCAATAACTCCCATTGGATTTTTTTCCACGCTGACCCAACTCGATTCGTCCTCAAACTGTTTGGATTGTAAGGAGGATTCTGCAATCTCCGCTATATTTCTGATCCCAGACACGGCCATGGTAATTTCAGCTTTGGTCGTATTTAGTAACATTCCATTTTCTTTTGAAACCAGTTCTGCGAGCAAAGAAGCTTCTTCTTCTATTCGATCTGCAGATTTCAATAAAAGAGAAATACGTTGATCTAGATCAACTTTGCGCCATAAAAGGAACGCCTTATGAGCAGATTGGACAGCTTGATCAACGTGCTGAACATTTCCTTTGGCCACAAGCCCCACAACTTCTGAGAAATTCCCAGGATCTTTGACTTCCGTATATTCCTTTGTTTCTACATTCTTATTCTTTATGAATAAATTGATCCTCTTGGCCACGGCCATTACCTTCATCCTCTCTACTACATATCCGTCTAGATCTCCCTACTTTTCTAAGCTTCGTTTGCATGGGCTATAACTGGTGATTCTCTTACCTTTCGATGACTCTTCCACTCTATTAATATAAAGAACACAGTAACAATAAAAGCAATACAATTCACGATCCAACTATATTCCCAGGTAGAGTGTGGAAGAAACAGACACACCGCCAATACAGAAGCAATTAGTCGCTTATACCCATTTAAATGCTGGAACAAAAATCCCTCCAAAGCCATCGCTAACAAGAAACATCCAATCACTGCTGTTACAATAATGAAAGTGCTTTGTAACCACGGAACTTGACTCCCCGGCCCTAGTAATAGTCCCGGTGCATAGACAAATAAAAACGGTACCAAGTAGCCAACTATCCCCAACCGAATCGACTGAAACGCAATCTTATTTGGACTCTCTTTAGCAAGAGGGGCAGCTGTGAAACAAGCCATCGCCACTGGAGGAGTGAAGCTAGAAAGAATCGCAAAGTAGTATACAAACAAATGTGCAGAAAGTGGATTTACACCTAAATCTACAATAGCAGGCGCTACCAATACAGCGACTAGAGCGTACGCTGCGACAGCCGGCATCCCCATCCCCAAAATAATGGAAACAATCGCACTTACAACAAGTAGAAGAAGCAGACCATGATCAGCTAAATTTGATAGCATAAATCCCAAGTTAAATCCAAGACCTGTTACCCCGGTAATCCCAACAACTAGTCCTGCTGCTGCAAGAACAATCCCAATATCCAACATTACTCTTCCACTTTCAACAAAAGCATATAATAATAATTTTAATATTCTTCCTCGTATAGTTTTTTGAATAGATAGGGAAATAACAGCTATAACAGAAGCGTAGACCCCTGCAATTGCTGGTGAATAACCTTCAAAAAACAAAAAGTAAACTAACGCTCCAAGAGGTGCCAGAATAAGCCATCCCTTTTTCAAAACATCCCTAATGTTAGGAATATCCTCTTTTTTCACCCGTCCTAATCCTTTACGTCCGGCAATAAAATCAACTTGAAAAAAGAGACAAGCATAATACAATAAAGCCGGCACAAGTGCAGCTAAGGCAACTTCCGAATAAGGAATACCCAATGTTTCTGCAATGATAAATGCAGCAACCCCCATGACCGGAGGCATAACGGACCCCCCAGTAGAAGCTACTGACTCGATACCTCCAGCTTGCGCCGAACTATATCCACCTTTTTTCATTAATGGAATGGTAACGCTACCGGTAAGAACAACGTTAGCCACCGGACCACCGGTAATTGAACCTACTAAACTGGATCCCAAAATGGATCCCTTTGCAGGTCCTCCTCGAAATCGGCCGAAAGTAGAAATTGCAAATTTATTCAAAATATCAGATCCACCAAAAAACAGTAAAATTTGACCAAAAATTATAAAACTTAAAGCTATGGAAGCAGCGATATTTAACAAATCCATCAAACTACTAGAGTCTAAATACATAAAGTTAAACAGCTGCCGAACGGACGATCCACTTCCTCTAAAAATCCCAGGAAGATGAGGAGCAAAATATCCATAAACCATAAATACCAGGACAACTATAAGTAATCCTTTTCCAAGAACTCTCCTAATAGCTTCAAGTATTAAAAGGATCGCAACTACACTTATGATGAAACGCTCCGTCGTCACAGTTCCTATTGTCATTACAAGGTTAGGATAAAAAAAGGTAATATATAATCCGGCAAATAAACCTAGTACTGACAATATCCAATCATACCAAGGCACCCTGTCTTTTGGAGAATGTTTGCCCCTCGGCACACTCATGTAGATAGCAGAAAGTATTAGCGCTAAAAACAGCCCTACATATTGTTCACCATACAAACTTATTCCCAGGCTTTGGTGAACCCCTAACATATACAAGATACCAAAGGTAGGAATTAAACCTAAGATGGTAAGCCATAAAATTCTAGTGAAACGGTTTTCAAACGTTCTATGCTTTTGTTTTACCGAATCGCTATTCTCTTTTTGTGTACCTCTAAACTTATATTGATTACTACCATTCATACAATAACGCCCCCCTCCATTAATTAAAGTCATCATCAGTATTATATACACTCTCTAAGCTAGTCACCGCCAACTGCAAAGGCAGTTGGCAGGACAGCATCTAATTACATCCTTAATTATAGCCCTCTTAACAAAAAGGAAATGCTTTATTGATCAGCCAACAATTCCTGTTGAATCTCATCTACTTCGTCGTTCCAAAGATCTTTATCTTTGAAAAATTTCACCGCACCGGAATGGTAGGGTACTGTTGGATTCGGATCGAAAAATTGATCTGTAGACCAGGTCTGAAACCAAGCATGGATCGGTTGAAGTTCTTCATAATTAGACCATAAAGTTTCCACAATCTCATAGACAGCATCATCTGAAAGATGAGAAGAAGCAACCATTTGAGAAGGGTATTCGACACTTACTGTTTTTTCCCCAATATACCCCTTTGGTTCAGAGACGTTAAAACGTACGCCTGGTACAACTTCAGTAACTTGATCAATAACCTCTTGTGGAATTTCATCGATATCTTCAGGTGATGTATTGTCGATAAAGTCGATTGCTTTAAGACCAACGCTATTGTGAGCATCCTCCATAACAGGTGTCGTCGGGGTAAGTGCAAATGCTCCGTCAACTTTATTATCGCGAAGAGCATCTATTCCCGCTTTTGTACTTGCAACGGGCACCTCTGTAACGTCATCCCAATCCATACCATTAGCCTCTAATACAGCCTCTGTAATTAACTTTGCAATAGCCGAACCAGGGTAATCGCCAGCAATTTTCTTTCCTTTTAAATCGGCAACCGATTCTATATCAGAATCTTCCCGCACAGCGATTCCAGTAACTGAAAGATAATTACCTCTTACTAACGCGCGCATATTTTTCATCTCCGAATAACCATTCTGTCCATGGAATCCCCAAGCCAAATCCGGTGCTGACCCAACACCTAGCTGGATTGTTCCCTTATCTAGCTGTGGCCCCCAAGCACTCAGTCCATTAGACGGTTTAACGGAGAGCTTAAGAGATGAATTGTTGCTAATTACTTTAGCCAGACCGTTACCAACTGAATTGTAGGAGACCCCCACAGGTGTAGTCCCGATACTGAGTGTTTCATCACTAGAGTCAGAGGAATTAGAATTATTATCTTCGTTTGATGTTGAACTTCCGCCACTGCATGCAGTGATAAGCCCCAAAATTAATAAAATAGGAACTAACCTAATTACTCTTTTTGTTGAATGTAAAATCATTTATTTCGCCCCTTTAAATATTTTTTCTCCAGTTTCCCAATATTCTTTATTCAATCCTTCGTGAGGGCTCCCAAATCTAACATTTTCGGTTTATAAGATTACCTATTTTAAGTTGTACTCGATACTATTTTCCGTCGGTAAGAAGGTATGAAGGGATGTGAAGAACACTATAGGTACTTGAAGCAAATAAAAGTGGTGAAGCAAAGTATAATCAACTTTTGTAAATCTATTTTGATATTGATAATATCTGATCACTCATAAAATAAAGCGCTTACACCATTGGCCAAATTAAAACCCTCAAATTTTGGAATTCAAATTCCAACGTTTTCATAAGGGTTAATAATGTACTTGAACAGTGATCCGTAAGAGGTGCATGTCCAACCAAAACTACCTCTAGATAATGGTTTTAAGGGTATTATCTATAGTAAAAGTATGTACATCGCCCCCTTTATTAAACCCAACCATTAACCTAATGTTAACCATAATAACATGTTGTTTCGAATATTATCACTGTTTAAATATTTTGTCAATTAGGCAATTATTAGCTATTTTTATAGAATTTATTGTTTTATTGAATCACAAACAGCTTCACCATAGGGGTAGTATACTTTTATACAAGCCGATAGTTAGTAGAAATTAGATCATTTATCGTCTTATAATGATTCAGTGTAAATTCTCTAAATTGTAGGGGCAGTTGTATATATACAAAATGCCCTTCTTTAAAAATATTTCACTATAAAAATCTATGAGCAGGTCTATGATTCGATGGTTATGATAATAAAAAAACAATTCAAAATATATTTTGACATTTCATCATTTGATTGATATTCTGTATTTGATAACCCAACGTTAATTTAATTAACCATAAGTTAACATGTAAGGAGAAAAAGTATGACAAATGAAAAAGGGAAAAGAGTCCAATCACTCGAAAGCGGTTTTGCTATTTTAAAGATGATAGCAAAATATCAAGACCCTATTACATTACAGGCACTTGCTAATGAAACCGGACTTTATAAGAGTCAGTTGTATCGGTATTTAAATTCATTTGTACACATGGGAGTACTAACTCGCACTAGTGAAGATACACCTCGGTGGTCTCTAGGTCCAGAACTAATATCGCTTGGTAGCGCTGCATTTGATGGAATCGACATAGCTAGAGAGGCAGCACCTGAATTAATTAAACTTAGAAATCAAGTGAACGAAACCGTGGCACTTAGTATCTGGCGTGAAGATGGCCCTTTCTTCGTACGAGTGGAAAGTAGCAATAAATTAATGAATGTTGGTTTAAAAACTGGTTCATATGTTCCACTCTACACCGCCACAGGTAACATCTTTCGAGCATTTTTACCGAAAGATAAAACGCAAGATTTGTATGAAGAGGAAGTGGATAAACAAAACATCAACTCCGTTTCCTATGACAAAGATATTGAAAGAGTTAGGAACAATATGTTTTCTGTTTCTAGGAGTAGATTCATCCCGGGAGTCGTCGCTATCAGCACTCCAATTTTTTATTCAGGGAAAAAACTTGCTGGAGCTATAAGTATTGTAGGGGTTTCTGCTGAGGAAAGAATTGATATCGAGTCCAATGTAGTAAAATCTCTCTTTTCATCCGCACAGCAAGTGTCTGAAAAACTTGGTTATACAGAAAATATAAATAATCGCATCGGATTATAACAAGGAAAGGTGTGCTATAATATGGTGAATGAATCTGTAACTATTATAGGTGGAGGTCCTGTCGGACTAACCGTCGCAGAAATTCTTTCTCATAACGATATATCCGTTCAAGTATTTGAAAAGAATGACGCTCCAAGTAAAGAATGGAGAGCCTCGACATTTCACGCTGGAACCCTGGAGTTGCTTGAAGAAACGGGTGTGACCGAAGAACTTCTTCCTAAGGGAATTCAGGCAGATAAAGTACAGTATAGAGATAGACAAAATGGCTTATATGCTGAATTTGACTTTAATTTATTAAAAGATGAAACAAAGTATCCTTTTCGTCTCCAGTGTCCTCAGTCCACCTATGTTCAGACGCTCTACAACCGGCTGAAAGATAAACCAAATGTAGACATACATTTCCAATCAGAATTCAAAGGAATGGAACAAACAGAGAATGAAGTAATCGTTACTCTGGAAACCCCAAAAGGGACTAAAAAATTCAGAAGTTCTTATCTTCTTGGTGCGGATGGGGCTAGCAGCAAAGTACGAAAGGCCCTTAATATGAAGTTCGAAGGGTACACTTTAGAGGAAAGATTTTTACTTGTGGGAACCCCTGTTCCTTTTGATCATTATCTTTCAGATATTTCCTATGTTAATTACATTGCTGATCCAGAGGAATTTCTTTTTATTCTCAAAGTGCCTGAAGCTTGGAGACTATTATATCCTATAAGTTCTGATACCTCAGAGGAAGAGGCTCTTAAAGAGGAAAATATTCAGAAATCCTTGCAGAAAGCATTAAAAACCGATGATACATTTCCTATTGTAGAAAAAATGATCTATAGAGTACACCAAAGAGTAGCCGAATCTTTCTATAACCACCGGACTGTACTTTTAGGTGATGCAGCTCATGTTAACAGCCCAATGGGTGGTTTAGGGCTCAATAACGGTATACATGACGCTGTAGACTTAAGCAAACGTTTAGTGAGATTATTAAAAGAAGGTTCCAATGACCGTGAAGAAGAGCTTAAAACGTACAACAATGTAAGAAAGAAGGTAGCCATTGACTACATTCGTCAAATTAGTGAAAGAAACACAAAAGTCATGAAAGAAAAAGATGAGATACGTCGCTTGGAATTACAACAAGAAGTGACTGAAGAAGCAAATAATCCAGAAAAAGCGAAAAAATGGTTGCTACGCTCGGCTATGATTGCAAGTGTTCGAGAGCAGGGCATAGGAAAAATTCCAGAGACGGCTGAAAAAACACAAAATTAAATAATCAGTAGCCATATTCATCGCAGCCTGAATCCTGTAGTCAACAGGATTCAGGCTGCTTAGTTTTGGTTGAGATCGTTTGTACTTGTAATCATTTTTCATTCGGATGCCAAACTTGAAAGTTCCGTTCTAAAACGTTATCGGCAACAAACAGTCTCAAAATCTCCTTCATTGTCTGTTTGCAACGGCCTCAGCTTATAAATTCATCTCATCCATAATTCGAAAACTTTTTTATAAGTTTCACTCAGTTTAAAATGCAACGAAATACTAAAATTCGTAATTAATTTTCTATTAAAACTGATTACGAAGCAATTGACCTCCGTCAGATGAATATAATCTATGTTAATAGTTGTGATGCCCACTTGGCCGGTCAATCCCTCCACTAAAATAACTTTGCCTGTTTAATTTATACTCTGTCAATTCGAAATATATTGAGTACTGGCTAAGTTTATTTTATTTCTCAGACATTAAAAGCACCCCTTAAAACTCACGTTGGAACCTGGGAGGTTTAACGTGAGTTTTAAGGGGTGCAATTTAGTGTAAAAAAGTAATTAGTAATTATTTAATCTAATTTCTGATAGCTGCTATATTATTTTTGGACTCTCGTTCAATCATAGTATAATCTCTTAAATCAAGAGGTTAAATAACTACTCTATCCTCATTCGCTACTAAAACAGTTCAAGTTAAATTGCTTCTTAACAACTGCTGGCTAAGTCGTTAGGGACGTTGCGTTGGGGGGAAGTATAAATGTAATATTCATTTACATATCGGTTCGTCGAATTAAAGCTTGCAATTCTGTATGCTCATGAACTGCCTCTACTCCATGACCTCTGCCTATCCCACTTTGTTTAAAACCACCAAAGGGCATATTTGCAGCCGAAGCTCCAATACGATGCGTGTTTACAAACACACTTCCAGATTGTAATTGACGGCCTAATTTAAACCCATAGTCAACATCCTTTGTCCACACAGAATTTGTCAAACCGAACTCGGAATCATTGACCAAGTCTATAACTTCTTCTTCCGTATCAAAAGGAATAATGGGGATCACTGGACCAAACTGTTCTTCCTGTACAATCGGATCAGTGGTTCTCACATTAGTAACGATCGTTGGAAGAATAAAGTATCCATCAGATTTTGAAACATGATCACTCATAACACCGACTTCTTTGACGGAAGCCCCTGTTCGCTTTGTTCTTTCAAGCAATTCCATTATACTATCATACTGAGGTTTATTATTGATTGGTCCCATATCTATATCGGGGTCTAATCCGAAACCCACCACAAATTTACTTGCTTCATCAGTGAATTTATCGACAAAATCCTGATAGTTATCACGGTGAATATAAATTCGTTTTATAGAATAACAAATTTGGCCACAAGAAGCGAATGTGGATTGAATACACTCTTGAATCAATTCATTTGTAATTGGCATATCTTTCAATATAATTGCAGCATCATTACCTCCTAACTCCATACTAACCTTTTTAATTGTCTCAGCAGCTCCTCGCATAATAGTGCGCCCTGTATCTGTGCTTCCGGTAAAGGCAACCTTTCGGACTCGAGGATGCTCTACCATCTCTTTTCCAACCGTCGACCCTGAACCAAGTACCACATTCAGTACTCCATCAGGCAA
Organism: Thalassobacillus sp. CUG 92003; assembly: GCF_013618635.1. Classification (GTDB taxonomy): domain Bacteria; phylum Bacillota; class Bacilli; order Bacillales; family Halobacillaceae; genus CUG-92003. Next base: position 44,455 of record NZ_JABLSJ010000012.1, read on the forward strand.
TTGAGCAGAAACATGTTTTAAAAACTTAGTCAGTGTCATTGGGACAAATGTCGGTGGCTTAATGACTACCGTGTTCCCTGCCAATAGAGAGGGGGCAAGCATTAAAAAAGACAAGATAATAGGATAATTCCAAGGAACAATAACAGATACTACTCCCACAGGTTGACGAGTTAACACCATTGTACCTTGTTGATTTTCCACCGTCTTCTCATCCAGTACGTCTGTTAACCCACCATAGTATCTTAAAACCCCTGCTGCAGCTTTTAAATCCATCTGAGCTTCTTTCAATATTTTCCCGTGTTCCATTACTAATAAGCGACTGAATGTGTCTAAGTTTGATTCAATGTAATTAGCAGCTTCTACTAGATACTGTGCTCGCTCTTCTATCGATGTCTCTCTCCAAATCGCCCAAGTTTTGTCTGCGGCTTCCACAGCTTGTTGAACATGCGAAACAGTGCCAGTCTTAACCTCACCAACTTTTTCATTCGTTCTTGCAGGATTATACAAATTTTTAATTTCAGTATCTTGAGCCTCTTTCCCCTGGATAAATACTCCATTTACTGACTCCAATGTATGATTCATATACATATTTTTATAATGCGCCTCCTTTTTACCATTTCATTTTATTAACTTATCGTTAATGTGATTAACTTTATGTTCTGATAATGTTACCACTACTTTATAAATTTGTCAATTTTCTGTTAATTACACACTTTTAACTTCAGTGGGATTGTACTTTTTAAAATGTTTGTTTGGAAAAAATTCCCTAATTTATTTTATAAATGGTTAACTAATGTCCCTTATTTAGGTGGTTGTTGGAAAGGGACACTTTATTCAAACTATAAAGATCCTCATACAAATGAAGAAGTCCCACCTATTCAGTCAAAACTAGAAATCACCCACGATTTCGATAGTCTTCACATAAAAATGGAAACTGATAAATCTTACAGCAGCAGCTACATTAGCGGGGTGGTAATAGACGAAGGGAAACAGAAATACTTATGTTACTTATATGGAAATGATGCTGACAAAGATAGAGAAATTAACCCTAAGCATGACGGAGCAGTCAAACTTAGAATAAAACATGATGGTGAATTAAAGTTAGAAGGACATTATTGGACAGGTCGTTCTACTACCGGTAGAATGACTTTCATAAGGAAAACCAGCAAAAACTCCCATGTTTAGGGAGTTTTTGTTATTAGAAAAGGTAATTGTAGCTGTCCTTTAAGAATTCATTTACTTCTTCTCTAGAAAACTTTCTAAAAGCCCTAAATAAATATAGCAATTCTGAAACTTCTCCCCACTCTGAGCACTTCTGTTGAGTTGAGGTATCATCAATAAGATATGTCAAACTGTTCCTTACATCATCAGTGAGAGTGCTATTATTGAAATTAGAGTTAGGAACATTCCAAACCAAACTCTCAATTAAAAAAGATGAAATATTATCAAAATTATACCCTTCATCTACCATCTTATATTTTAGTCGTTTCAAAATACGAACTACTTTTTTGTAACGTTTTGATGTAATATTATTCTTATTTACTCCATTTGTGTAATGTTGTTCCGGAAAATTATTGACCCTATCTCCGCTATATCTTCCAATAAATTCTTTTCCTGTTATGTAAGTTCCATCACTTGAGTATCGTCGATGTTCAAAACAAGGAACTGCATCTGCATCTACTCTATATGAATTAGAAGACACTTTTATAGACTTATCACCATACTCAACGTTTTCTAAGCCATATAAACTAGAGATAGCTTGGTCAATATCTCTACGATACTGAGTAAATGTATATGACGCTTCTGAATTACCAAAGTCCGTATGTTTTTTCCCATCAGGATAATTTGCAAAAAACACATCTGTTAGCACCACTGCAATATCTACATCACTGTTCAGCCTTACATTAGTATTGTTATGATATGATATGATCCTTTTGGGATTAATTTTATTGTGTAATCTTCCAGTTCTTTAGATTTATTTATTGCTTTTCTAATCATCTTAATAGCATTTTCACATTTTTCTTCTTCAGAATTACTAGCAGGTTTAGCCCATATTTTTAACGTATCTTCTAAATTACTCATAATCGACCCCCATAATTATCCAACAATATAGTTCTCATTGTACACCATCTAGTTAAGTGCTTAAAATCTTTTGTACTAAACTCTTAAACTTAGAATTAAACTGATTTAAATTACAAACACACACATAATACAAAAAGCCTCCCAAGAGTTAAGAACTCCAGGGAGGCTTTATAGATTGACTCATTTTTACAAAATCCAGTCAAAATCCAGTCAATATTCATTTATAGGATTTCAAATCCTTGCATATCAAAGGGTTTGAGGACAGCTTACATCATGCCGCCCATAATTCGTTTTATTTCTCCCTCTTCTGTGTAACTTTGTTCAGACTGATAAACAAACGCTTCGCTTACTTCTGCATTAAAAAATCTTCGTCTAGTCTTGCAAAAATGTTTTTCCTCGTTACATTTTTAGTTACATTTTGAAATGTAACACCCCACAGTTAAAAGAAACAGATTAAGTACCATGTTAAATATGAGTTAGCCGTGCTTCAACAAAAATTTTCAAATGTGTTTATATGTGCATGTATTTATTTTTTCTGAGCACCGACTTCTTGGAAAAGTTTATATTCCATAGAATGCTTTAATTCTTTTATGAGCTCACCCTCCATCCAGATCAATGAATAACCATCGCTATTTGATATCTTATTAAAAATATATAAAAAATCGTTTCTTTCTACATAAAACCTTATTATATGGTCTTCATTTATAATTTTATTAAATGTTGTCGGGTAATGGTGAACATATAATTGCTGCCCCAATAGCAAAGTTGAAAATTTTAGAAAACAATACTTCAATGAATGAGAGTGAAAGTTAAAATTCACTTCATTACGTGAATGGTGTAAGTCTTCAAGCTCGTTATTTTCATACTTGCTATTAAGATCATTAAAAACTAGATGTGTCTGCTTCGAAGGGAAATTAGTTACAATAAACTTAACAAAGATACTTGTTATTGCGTAAGAGGACAGCTCAACCGTCTTTAGTGCAGTTAACATAAACAGTCTTACTACAGACCTGTTAAAATTTTCGTGATTTTTACCAGGCTGCACACTCACAATTTGTGTTGCTTCATCACCTGAAACAAAATAATTGAAAAGTTCTTTTAAATCGTCAGGATGTATAGCTTTCACCTCTGGCAAGTATTCAGCGGTATCTTCAACTTGCTGCTCAAATTCTGAACTATCTTGCATAGATTCTTGACTGTCAAAGTTTCCACACCTTACTAACGAGTGACATAATGTAGAAACCATTTTTTCATCATCAATCTCTAACGCCTTTATAAATAAAGTCTTATAAATTGATAAAAATTCCTTGGCAATTTTATTATTCTCGTCTTTGATTGTTTTTTCAATCATATATAAATACTTTTTAATCCCAATTGAGTTCGTATGGTTTTGATGGTAGCCATACATAACTATCCCGAGCTCTTCTATAACTGTAATGTACTTCTCGGTAACAGTTTGCTCTATAGTGCCCCATTTCTCTCCACTATGTTTTATATTTCTAGGAAAAAGATTAAATAAATGTTCTATTGCATCGTTTTGCTCTTCTATTCGATGATTTTCATTTAAAGTAGCTATTAGAGAGAGTTGCTTCTTTAGTATGGATCCATATAAATCAATAAATAACCTTTGATCCCTTTTTAAAAAATGTTCATATGGTGTGCCATGGTTTTCGTCCAATTCTTCTTGAAACAAAGCCGAAAGCGAGCCATTTATCCATTGATAATATCGATCAAAATACACACCCAATATATCCTTAGAAACAGTAAGATGCAGTACTTGATAAATAATCTCTATATTATTCCTCCAGGAATCATATATTATAGCTTTCTTTCTGGATTCTGAGAAATATATCTTTCTATAAGTTATATTAAAAACATCTATGTTTTCCCTTAAAAACGAATCAATATGGGTTGTGAGGTATAAATCGCGAACCATTTTATAAAAGTAATACAAGGTCAGTAAAATAAAGGCTAGCCATATATCGGTATAGGCTTTAATTCTATCTTGATAGAACCCGACGTCACTTTCATAAAGGATTTTAAAGTGAAAGCCTAAAACTAGGGTTATTATTGCTATAAGAACAAATTTTAGCATGGCCATATTACTTTGCATGTTGTTTACTGCCGATTCATATGAGCTCTTTTGCACTCTATAAATAAAGTAATAAAATGTTAAAGATAAAGATAATAAAACGAAAAGAATTCTTGTTAAAACATCTATTACTCTTAAAACTAACTCAGGTGTTATCACTGTAAATCCCATTTTAAATGGTATGGATAACGATAATGATAGAAAAAAATCCATTCTAGGTATTACATAAAATACCACTCCATAAAATATAATGACTGAAAATATGGTTAACGAAAATTTTCTTAAGATGTTTCTAACTGTCAAGTTAGAAAATATAGAAAAATTAGAGTATTTCCTCTTCCATAGGGTACTGCCATCTGCTTTTATTGAGTAATATGATCTTACACTGCTAAAAAAATTTTTAAGTATGCTGCTACTTTTACTTGAACTGAATTTTTCTTTAGGATTAGACCAGTTTCTATGTATAACTCTAAATAGATTGATAACTACACCCAGAGTTATAACCAATATAATAATAAAACTCATCATAAACCACTCCGTAATAAAAGGACGGTAAAAAACCGCCCTTTTAGTTAACTATTTAGCAACTTTCTGTAATAATTTCCTGTAGTATTCTCTCATGGTATCATTACTAATATTATTACTGGCACGTTCATGTGGTTCTTTTCCTTTTCTGGCTTCTTTCCAAGGTTTTTCTCTATGGGTTAATTGCTCTAAATGTTTGGGTGATTTGTCTCCATAAAGGTTCCAAACTTTATCTAATAATTGCTTTGATTTCCCATTAACTCTTGTATTGTCTGAAAATAAAGGTTTAGGAATTACATCAAAACCATGATGTCTATACTCACTGTATAATTCGCGACATACCGGACCATGAATCCAAGCTTCAAAATCGCAATCTACAATTTCCCCATCTGTAAGGGCTAAATGCCAAGCTTGAGCATAATATACTAATTTTTGTAATTTTAAAGGAGTGATTTCAGTTGGGGAACCAGGTTCGCTTTTTGACAAAAAGTAACTAGCCACCTCACTAGGGTTTAACAAATTTTGACCAGCTAATTGTTGTTCCATAAAATCCCCTCCCTATAATTTCCTTCTAAGATAATTCTACAACATAACATAAAGATTGTCATTAGGCAATAGTCTGTTATTATTGACTCTTTAGCATATGTGGAGTGCTATAAACTTTTTGATACTACATATTGTACAATTTCAGTCCAAATTTTCTTCAATTTTTTTACCCTAGATATTTTAAATGAAATTATATTCCCTGTTTCATTTTTAAAATTATCTGCAAAATATACAAAAATATGTAAATTCATTGCTGTTTTGCTTCATAAAAAGCACTTACAATCAGGGCATGAAATCTTCTTAATTCGTGTTTCTCGTTGCAGGAAATTCTTAGTAGGCATTTAGAAGTTATTTCAGATTAACGCGATTCTTTAACAAATACGAGTGATCACCCTCCGATATTGTAGCCCCCCGATTATGAGGGGCGCTTTTTTTATTTGTTTACAGCTTCATAAGCTCTCACTGCAAAGGCAGCAGCTTCCGCTCTTGTGATAGGCTCTTCAGGTTTGAATCGATTGTTACCTACTCCCCGTGTAATACCCAATTCTTTCGCCTTAGTAATCTCCTTCTGAAGATCGTCACCCAGCTGAACATCTTTAAATCCTGTTTTACTCATATTGTACTCCTCCTTAGATTGAAAGTAAGTGTACTCATCATGGCCGGTTACAAACCGGGTCGTGCCATGACTATTCTCGACTTCATAAAGTTTATAGTCACCAACACGCCACAACCCTTTAACCGTTGTAAATCCTGAATGCTCATTGCGAACATATAGCTTGTCCTTTTGTTCATCGTTATCCAGATCTACTTTTCCTTTATAGACAGATAAACCTTTATCTTCATCGGCGTATTCACCGCGCACCAACAGCACCTTGTCTTTATAATGAGTTGCGCCTTTAAGCTTCTTCGAGCTAGAGGCTTGCTCATATTTCATGCCAAAGTACTTACAAATACCAGCATACGTTTCGGTCGCAACCTCTTTTTGGTACGACTCTTTAAGCATTAACAAAGCTTCTTCCCTATCATCCATAAACCCATTCTCGGTTAAGATAGCAGGCATTCCGGATTCGCGTAGCACGTGGAAATTATCTTCTTTGATACCGCGCCATACCTGATCAGTCCCTTTTCGTAACTCTTCACCGACAAGCTCAGCCAGTTTCCCAGCTGCTTTATTACGATGACCAGGGTAGATGTGAACCGATATACCACTGGCACTTGAGTAATCAAAGTCATAACTCATGGCATTAAAATGGACTGATACAAAGATATCGGCCCCATGCTCATTTGCAGCATCAGTACGTGCATTAAGTGACGTGTCATAATCGGTTGGAGCTGTGAACAATACCCTGAATCCTCGTTCAAGCAGCATGTCTGCCAAGAAACTAACTACAGCTCGATTAAATTCATTCTCCTTGATTTGCCTTTCGAGCCCTGGAACATAAGGCGTGCGCTTTCCTGACGTCTTCATACCATGGCCATCATCCAGGGCAACAAGCTTTCCGTTCCATTCACCTGCTGGCTTTAATAACTTTGCCATCATTACGCCCCCTTGTTTTTATTGGAATCATAGTCTTCGTCAAATATAGCAATAGCCTTTTTCAATGACTTAGGGATAGGTACACCTAACTTCCCTAAATTTTCAAAGATGCTAATCGATTCGTTTACAATGTAGTATAGAATCGTTGCTGCCATAATCGATAATTGAAATTCACCAATCGCCATTGGCTCCCCTACTACATCCAAATAAACCATATCAATGATATGCGCTATTGCCACAAGACCAAAGATCATTACCTTTTTGGGGATGCCCCAGAACCCAACGCGAGCATTTAATTTATCCTGGTAAGCAGCTGCAGCTACACCAGATACATAATCAAAGGTTACAAACGCTATAAGCGCTACCAGCATTGCTGTCCATCCTCCAAACAAATACGAGAATATAAACGATCCTCCAGCTGTCGTTACTTTTCCATAGTTAAAAATCATTTCCATCATTAGCCTCCCTAAAATTGATCATAAAAAAAAGAACCTACTTTGAAGGCAGATTCTTCTCTTCCTTGGTGACTTCTTTTCGCGGTTTGTTTTTTTCCATCTTCATAAGCTTACCTTCTAATTCTTCAACAGTTTTTTGCAATTCATTATTTTGCGCTTGAAGCACGATGTTTTCATCTTGAAGTCTATATGCTTCCTGCTTATAAACATCAATTACACTTTGCGCTTTAACACTTCCGTTGCTCATAATGTAACACCTCCCTTCTTTTGTTCGGTTATCCTACTTATAGTCAGCACGAATTTTCTTAATCAAGGCACGAATATTTTTTCGTTGCGTTCTCTCTCGTTCCGTTATATCGGGCTTATCTTTAAAAGCATCCATAGGAAAATTCATGTTGAACGCTTCTCTTTCTCCACATTCACATTTTGTTATCAGGTTTTCGTATTCCTTAAATTCATCCAAAAATTCAAGCGTTCTACCTGATAAATCACTTGTATAATCATTTCCACATTCTTGACACTCAACCGTGATTACATATCCATCTAACGATTTCAGCATAGAATATCACCTCATTTTCAGGCGGTATAATTACCACGCCAATACTTATAATTTTTACTGGTAAGGCTATTTTTGATATAAAACCAAAAACCAGCTTTTGTAATATCCGCGACATAAGGGTCTGCCGCATAAGCACTTCTCTCGCTTAATGATATTGATGAAGGTGTATAGTCCTTTTTGTTCTGAAACTGGACTGAATACCCTCCGATATTATTGTCTCTGCTATCGAACGGATTGGTTGCGCCCAAGCCACACAGACCTGTTTCATCTTGTGTAACCCTAACAAATTGAGCATAAAAAGTATCAGTAGTTACCTTATTAAAGATTGCATCTTCTGCGGTGATATCATTTGCAAATGTATGGCCATCCTCGAATTGTATTTCGCCACTCCTACCGAAGAAAATAACATCAGCATCCAAAGTTAGTCCTGACGTGGAAGCCTGTAATGTTAATCCATACTTATTTTGAGACTTCATCACTCTACCTGCGAATGAACCTTGTCCATCTTCAAACTCGATACCTGTAACGTCATCGGATTTTTCCATATAAATGTTTCTACCTACATAAACATCGGTGTTCACATCAATTGACGTATTGGAGGTGATGCTTCCTGCGGTTACTGTACCGAGTGAAGATGAAATAGCCGATAAATTTGATACACTAAGGTGATTTGACGTAATGACGTTAGCTTCGATTTCCGTTGTACTATCTACGATGTTTGGCCCCTGTGGTCCTTGTTCCCCTTGAGGTCCTCTGTCGCCTTCTGGCCCCTGTGGTCCAGTTGGCCCTTCATATTTGGACCACTCATAATCATTAGGATCACTTGATTCTGAAGATGACGTTCGATTGTGTGCGATACCGATATAATTCTTGCCTGTCGGTGTATCAGACATACCGTTACCGCTTGAATCGTCAGCATATTTAATCCAAATATAACGTGGCTCTCCATCTTCACCAGATGGTCCACGAATACCTTGCGGACCTTCAGGACCCTCTGGACCTTGTGGACCTTCATCACCTTTAGGTCCGACGATTTCTATTGAAATATTATCAACGAGGGTACTTCCGCCCCCGCCTGACGTGTCACCCCAAACAATTAGAAAGTCCGTTTCACCATCATCAGGTGATGGAACGTCGTATTCGAAGGATACTTTTTCCCATGAAGCAGGCGGGGTGAATTTACTCCAACCGCTATTGCCTACGTCATACGTTGAATAAGCAAAGCCCACCTCGCCTGCCGCGTTAGACGAAGGTTGCTTGATATACGCGCTAATTTTTATTTTGTTCTCCGCAAAAAGTAACGCTAATTCTTCAGGAATTACACGGTGCACTGTGCTTCCATCCCCTGACGAAGCAGCAGTAGAACTGTTTGAGGTGATTAGAGCTGCCCGTCCGAATGAATAGGCATCACTTGAAGCCGAAATTGAATTACCTGAATCCGCATCCCAATTGTTAATTTCCGAAGAATCTTCAAACATGATAGCGAAACGAGCTGACTCACCTTTCGGACCCTGCGGCCCTTGGTCGCCTTCAGGACCAGTAGGACCTTCAGGGCCTTGGTCTCCTGTGTCGCCCTTCTCGCCTTTAATTTTAGACCATTTATAATCATCTGGATTATTGGAATCTGACTGCGTAAAATCGGTGTACGTGCCAATGTAGTCACGATTTGCAGCAGTCGTTGTCGAGAAGTTTGTATATCCATCGGCACTATCAGCCCATGCAGTGTGAAAATACGGTGTTTGACCATCTTCACCCTCTGGCCCTTGAATGCCTTGGTCACCTTTTGCACCCTTGATTTTCGACCAAGCATAATCGGCAGGGTCGGATGAATCCGTAGCATTAGAATCGACATACATACCGATGTGTGTTTTACCTGTCGAATCACTTACAGAAAACCCTTCGGAGCCATCAGAACTATTGGCATAGGCAATGTGCGTGTAACTTGATACACCATCCTTACCCGGTTCCCCCTGAATACCTTGATTACCTTTCGGACCTTGTTCGCCTTGCAACCCTTGCGGTCCTTGTGGTCCTTCTGGTCCTAAAATCTTGCTCCAAGTGTAATCGGCAGGGTCGCTCGATTCCGTTTGTGATAGGTTGTCATAAGAGACACCAAGATAAGGCTTATTCGTGGGGTCGTCTGAAATACCTGTACCATCTTCAGCATCCGCATATTTAATCCACGTATAATGCGTTGTGCCATCCTCGCCCGGTGGTCCTTCAACGCCTTGATCACCTTTAATTTTGGACCATTCGTAATCGGCAGGGTCCGATGATTCAGTAGGTGACGTATTTTCATATGAGATACCTAAATACGCTTTGCCAGTAGGGACATCTGACATGCCATTTCCATCTACATCATCTGCGTATTTAATCCATGTGTAATACGTTTCCCCATCTTCACCTGGTGGACCTTGAACCCCCTGCGGTCCTTGTGGTCCGTTCGGTCCTTCAATCCAATCGAGTTGTTCGGGTGACCAAACTTTCCATTTCGGATTGTCGGGGTCGGATATATCTACCCAAACACGCGACTTGTCTAAGGGAGGCGTGTCGTCGATAAAGTAAGACGATTTTTGATTAATACGTTTACGTAACTCTTTTCGCAATTTAGCGATACTTTCTTCAGAATACTCGATAAACTCGCCTAACGTATAAATCTTTTTACTTCTATCGGTAATTGGACTTTCGACTTTTATGACTCTCGCATCCAGGTAAAGAGCAGGGTTATATTCAGTCGCTTTAATCCAAAGCCTGTCCCCAATGCGAATTTTCTGATGAGATCGCCCTAATACATATTCAAGATCAGCGCCACTGATTCTATATTGTACTTTTGCAGCAATTCGTTTGTTTAGTTCCTGCTTGGTATAGAGCCTTACATCTTCTTCACTCATCTCTTGATCCTCTGTTTCAATGACATGGATATCCCAGAGGTGCTCTCCATCCACGCCCCATACTTGTCGAGCTGCTTCATCTACGACCTCAACAATGATGCGCGTACCATCTTCTTTCTCAGGACCTACACCATACAAAGCAGTAGCGACATCAACCGTAGTTTCTTCCCACTCTGCATTAATAAGGTCTTTGCAGGATGATATTTCGCGGCCTCTCCATTCCTCCATTTTCTCGATGGCATCTACTTTGCGGGCCGTGATGTTATTTGCTTCATCCACTTCAATATAGAATTTGAGTTCACGATCAAACTCCGATGCGATTTTCCTTAACAAGTCATAGGGAGTGATAACTTCATCTATTACAAACGCTTGAGTTCCCGCAAATTCCGTATAGCCTCTTTCCCATCTTGAGCCGTGCAAGGCTTCATCCATCATTGAGTTTAATGTTGCACCAGAATAAGTACCACGCATGATAGGCTTGCCCCGTTTCAATTCAGTGAAAGAAGCTACAGAGTACACCTGTCTTTCCTTACGATTTTGTTTAACGTTGCGAATAATAAACTCCCTCAGTCGATTGTCCTCATCTGGAATCAAAAGACGGTTTCGCTTATGAAGGTGTGCTGTTGCTCTCGCATTTGGCAGCGTATTGAAACGAAAGATTTCTGAGTTGTTTTTAAGAGCTCTCTCATGACTATCTCCCCAAAATGAATTTTCTTTTTTATTGGAGAGGACATCCAAAACCTCTCCTGACTTCATTTCTAATATGTGAATTTGAGCAGCATGGTCTATTCTCTTTTCTTGGTTCTTCTTTGCCACAATGTCACCTCAAATAAAAAGAGCCCCTTAATGGACTCTGAATATTTCCTTATCAAATTAGATTTGCACGTTACTTGTATGACGGTGAATAAATAACCTTTGTTTCCAAAGCATTTTGAGGGTACTGGTATAGTTCATTAAGACCTGGATCCAATTCAAAGTACTCAGACCAGAACGATCTTTCTTTTCGGATTGATTCGCCGTTTAATAATATGTCTTCCCTAGCCGTATCGATTAATATTTTATCTCCAGCGTGCGCGATATACTCAATGCCTTCATTTGGAGGAGGGTTTATTTCATAAACTTTAATATCATCAATAAACATGTCTGCCTTCTGATTTGTGGGAGCCCACACACGAAAAGCAATCTGCACTTGAGTAATTGGGTTGTCATGTAGCCCTTGAGGCCCGATATAAATAAATTCAGATGAAACCCAATTGTGAGTCCCGTCTGGTTCGATAAGCGCAAAGTAAGGTCTGATTCGTCGTTTACCACTTTCATAGTGATCATGGCTCCAAATTCGTAATAACCCTTTAAAATTATTCCAACCCCACGGATGCTCAGCTTCGACATAATGCTGAAACCGGTCTTCTCCAACATTGCCTAGTTGAAATTTTGCTTGGTTCTTATTCACTGTTCGCCAGATATCTTCAATTCCTACTTTAGCAACCGTATTGTTATCTGCATCTAACAAGTATGCTTCAATCATGCCGGTTCCTTTGTCTACATTTTGTATTTCGACCTCAAAATCAGCCTTGTAGCTGTCTAATGGTTTCCCAATTGACCGTTTAATTGAAGGACCCTGCCATTCATACGGTTGAATCGCTTCTCCAACTGTTTCAGGTTGAAATCGTCCACCTTCTGAAATGATCTCCCCCTCGACATAGCCATTATCAACTTCGCCAGCCTCTGTCCAACCATTGGTCGTAGAACAGTTATCATGCATAATAAGCGTTTCTCGTTCGTACTCAGTTTCTGATTCTAAGGGTGGACGTCCCACACGAATAAATTGTAAATCCTGATCGAGTGATTTCACCAAATCAAAATGCGTGATGTCCTGCAGAACGTCTATTTCGAATCTTGGTTGGGAAGAAGAAGTCCCGGAGTTGTTCAAAATTAGGGCATCATGACTGAATGTAGCTTCTTTCTCTGGCCCATACTTCGTAGGGTCAGAGCACAAAAATGTTAATGACCCTATCAATATATTGCTGCTTTCATCCGGAAGCTTATTGCTCGATAAAGTACCATAAAAATGGGCTTCTTCATCCAAAAATTCCAAACGTTTTCCTGACCCTTCAAGAAGGGCATTCAAACGATTGCAACGGTCTCTAAATCCTTCATTCGTTTCGTCAGAGATCTGATATTTAACGGTAATCTCGCGCTCACTTAACGTATTATCTTCTACTTCTAATAAACCGTCTCGTCCTGGAATCTCAACGGTGTTGATACGATTGGTCATATTGCTTCGACCTTCGACCGTTAATGTAATAAAACGTCCAGATTGATCCGTCAACAATTCGTCTAGATTCATAGTGTTGAAAATGGTTTGAATGGAAGAAGAGGTACGTCTAGTACCTACTTCCGAAAAGTCTACGAATTCGTACACTAGCGTACCTCCTTAAGCAAATTCTTCTTCTAAATCATGTTCGCGTTCTTGCTCCTCCGTGATATCTCTTACAAACGTTCTATATGCTCGAGAACCTAGATTGACGTTAATATTCGCTGGTTGCCGTTCGTTGAATTTAACATCGGCATCTACGGCACTTTTCACTTCTGTACCGCTATTCCGCTTTAAGTTTCTCAGGCTTGACGTAATCTGAGAGGTTTTAACTTTGAAGTCTGGTTCAAATGCTAAATCTCTTGATTTTGGAACGATATTGTCAACCATCGCCTTGGCTTGCTTAGCTAGTTTCGGCAGTGTTTTCTTAACACCGACTATCATCCCTTCACCCGTAAACTCCCCTAGTTTAGCAGTTACTTTAGAAGGTGATGCGATCCCTAGTTTCTTCTTTAGCCAATCAGGTACTAAATCGGCAGCCTTACTCACCATATCTCTAATGGAACCGAACATGTTTCCAATACCATCGATCAGCCCCTGAATGATGTCCTGACCGATTTGGAATAGGTCGATGCCTGAGAAGAAATTTTCAATGTTATGCCAGATGTCTTCTGCTATGCCTTTGATAGCTTCCCACGCGCCAGACCAATCGCCTTCGAGGATAGACATACCAGCTTTTATCAATCCCAGGATAATGTCTATGCCACTTCCGATAACGGTCTTGATAATGCCCCAAGCGAGTTTCACCGCACCCGAAATGACAGGCCAAACAGCTTGAAACAGCCCTTTGATGAACTGCATGACAGATTTGATTGTTGTCCATGCTGCCGTAAAGTATTTCTTAACTAACCGTTGAATCTGAGCACCGTTCTCGTCCCAGAATGCTCTGAACTTATCAAGCTGTTTACCTGCAAATGCTACAACATTGCTGACGATTGTTTTCACTAAATTAGAGATAAATTCTAACGCGACCTGGAAAGCAGTTTTGATAGCTTGCCAAACGGTATGGACCATTTCACGGAACCAATCGAATCGATTGTACATGGTCACAAATAGCGCAACCAAACCAGTGATTACTGCAATAGCAATGCCAACAGGACCTGTAATAGCCAGAAACGCTGTTCGCAATTTCGTCATGATGGGCAGAACGCCATTGACTCTTGTGAATAAGGCAACCAATTTGGTTCCCAAACCACTAAACAAACTGGCTATAGCTACAATATTAGGTATCAAAGCGATCAAGGCTCCGCCCAAAACAGTCGCAATCGCAACAATTTTACCGATAACCGGGTGGCTTTCTAACATGGCATTCATCCAGCTGATTATGCTATTGGCAATCTCCAAGACCTTTGACCCTAGTGGAGCTAAAGCAATTCCCAGATTGACGATGAACGTAATAACGTTTCCGATTAGAGAAATGACTTTCGGTCCGTTCTCTTGTACGTATTGAATGAACTGCTGGAAGCCATCCGATTTCGCTATGGTAGATGACCATTCTCTGAACTTGGCAGCCATACTGGATAATGACGAAAAGATTAAGGCACTATTATCGCTGAAAGCTGCAAATAGATTTATAATTCCTTTGAATACATCACCAAATATTTGTCTTATGATGGGCAGGTTATCTTTAATGTATTTGATGAACTGCTGAAGCTCTGTTGAACCGGCTACCTTCTCGGTAAAGGAGGCAAAAGCATCTCCCATCTCTGCAAAGCCCTTGGCCATAAAGTCAGTCAAAGGAGCAAAGGCGACCGTAAGATTCATCAGTCCCTCTATAAAACCCGTGATACCATTTACGATTTTTTCGAGAATTGGAGATGCGTTTCCATTCAAATAATCGAAGAAGCTTTGGGCTGAGGAGGATTCAAAAAATGTCTTGAATCTCTTAGAAAGCTTAGCCACCGTATCGGCAGTGTTCTGGAACATCGGGGTCAACGATTCAATGACAGATTCCAGACCAGCCATGGCATTGCCAAAGGCTACAGCCACTTGAGGAGCAATCGCTTCTTGGACTTTCTTCCATGCATCTTTTAATGAATTAAGCTGTTTGGCAGCTTTTACATTCTCTTTAGTAGACTCAGCTGTGCCATCAATAATAGATTTAATCGTTGGCGCGGCAGCTGCACCATACGCAATAGCTGCACTACCGGCGATTCCGAACGCTGCAGCCATGGCGACCGCACCTGAACCAACAACAGCTAGCGCATTACCAACCGCCATAATAGCCGGAACCAACGAAGCAATAATCGGGACCAAACTAGATGACACCATAATTCCAAGTCCGCGAAACGTATTACCGGCTATTGTATTAAAGGACTGAATCGAGTTAGCGATTCGTCCCATCGTTTTTTGAAACTTGTTAATCCTGGCTTCTACCGGGATCACGATTTTCTTATTCAGTGCTGTCTTAACAGCTTGTAAGAGGCCGAGTTTACGTTTGGCTTCGGAGGTGTCGGCATCAGCTTCCATTTCAGCTTTGACTTTTTTCCGGGCAAACAGATTCATCATCTGCCTTGCTTTCTTTAGATTTCGCTTTAAAGGCTTTGTATCAGCATCCAACTCCGTATCTCTGACACTATCTGATTCCTTTTTAAAGTTCTCTGTTACGCGTTTAGCTGATTGAATCGCTTTTCTATATTTCCCGACGTTAGCCTTTAACTCCGCTTCAATTGAATACTCCGCCATCCTCTCACCCCTTTCACCTTCTGTTATGACGTAATGCTAATTCAGCAGGTGACAACTTGGAGGCGGCCACCTCTTCTTTCTTCTCGGTGAAGTCTTGATCAATTGATTCAAGTGCTTCCTCGTAGTTAAAGAAATCCTTAAACTCTTTGAAGACAAATTCTTCTTTCGGATTCTTATCAGTACCGGTGTTTTTCGTCGCTTTTGCATTTCGGATTAAAAATGCGTTTTTGTGAATCCGATACTCTTCATCGATTTCTTTATAAGCTTGGGCATAGCGTTTGTAATGAAATTCTGTCAGCGTCATCATTTCCACATCTAGCAAACGTTCCATGCCCAGCTTCCTAAGGGCATAAATCACGATTTCGTTGTACGTTAAACCGTCCCGATCTCGGTCTTGGCTTCCGTTTGACCCTTCTTCTCTTCCTCGTTTTCGGGCAGTAGACTTCGGGTCATAGGTCGCTTCCCCAGTTCATCAATGACTTGTTCGCCAAAGGCTTCAAATCCGTCATTCTCTGCAATGTCATCCAGTACAGTTTCAAGTTCTTCAAAGGTTTTTGGTGATTTTTTATCGTGGGAGGTGGCCGCCTTAACAATTTTAGAAATGCCGACAATGTTTCCCGAACGAAGTTTAGGAATAAGCATTTCTAGCCCTTCTCCCAGGCTGGCCCCTTCTATCTCAAATCCTAGTTCGCGATCAATCTCTGTTAAGGTACGCAGCCCGAAAACAAGCTCAATTTCTCTTCCGTTAAAGTTGATATGCATAAATTAATCCACCTTTTTAGTCATTTGATTAAAAAAAGAGAGAGCAATTTGCCCTCTCTTACACAGACGGTTCCTCTGGTGCTAGTCCATCGTCTGCTGGATCCTCTGATAGAAGATCATGGAATACATAAGATAATGTTTGCAGGTCCCCATCAGGGAGTGTGACTTGTCCTTTTTGACGCTTGCCTTCTGTTATGAAAGTCCCTTCAACTGCTGCATCTCCTTCGGCAGGACTTGTAGGCTCCCATTCTGTGATGTAACCCTGACGATATTCTGCGTCAAATTTGAATACGGTCTCCGATCCACTGTCATCCTCAGTCTTGGTAGCCAAATCGACTTCCCACATCTCCATGGGAAAGTCATCAACGATTGAATCCTCCAATAACTTGAAGGTCGGATCTTCCACTGACTGAAGTGCTGATATACTCACTTCATTTTCTAATGTTGATTGGCCAGAGACTGCTCCATCTTTCGTTTCCGTCTTCTCCCGTTCCCGGGAATACGATTTAGAGTGTTCTGTTTGAAAGACGAGCTTCGCCCCTTCAGATGCTTCGCCCAACTTACGAAAGTACAAAACCTTTTGTACCCCTTTTGCAATTTCAGGCATGGATTTCCCTCCTATGATAGTTTGTATTCGACTTCTATAGTTCCATGGATCGAAGTCTCATGTGTCGTGTTATCAAACATTTGGTTTGAATTGAGATCTATGAGTTCCAATCGATAATTTTCCAGGCGCCTTAACCGTCTCAACCCCGTTTTCAACTGGAAGAGCATATCAGAAAATAACGCGCGATCATGCGCTTGCCCCCACACATGCACCGTTTGCCTGAGTCTGCCTGTGATGACATCTTTATTGTTTATAACATCTACACTATTGGTCTCTCCGACATGTACAAAGGGATAGGCCAAACTCTCATCATCAACCGGTGAATAGTCAATTGTTGTATAACTAAGGTTGGTTGAAACAGCAAATACGGCATTGAATAATTGGATTTCCGGCGACTCCATTCATTTCACCTACTTTACTAACCGGTCAAGGTCCGCAAGCATTTGGTCACGCTGCTTGTAGAAGGCATCACGTAAAAACCAGGTCGCCTCCATATAGCGTGTTCCAAAGTTTAAGTAACCCCCATACTCCGAATCTACCAGTGTTCGGTAATGGAGGTTATCAAGCTTTTGTGTTTTGGTATTTCGAGCCGTGTGACCGGTCCAGTATCCCTTTATAAAACGAGATCGTTCATTTTCAAGCGTTTCCCCCGTCATTTCAATCGTATTGTTTTTGACTACTTTACCAACGTCCTCCTCAATGTCTTCATCCATGCGTTCCAGCTGTGCTAATAGAGCATCTAGTCCGTCTAACTCCATTCGCTTACACCTTCCAAATAAAAAACACTCTCGGACCTGTGTGGTACATGTCGGAGAACGTTAAATTTATTCCCATTAATAGCAGCCTTGTCCGCTTTCCCTTGGAATGGACGCTGCAGTCTAATGGTGGTTACTTTCCTTTCTGTTGACCCAAACATCGTTTGCACTCTTTCTAAGCTCATCGGTGACTGATTACATGGGAGAGTGACCTCCTCATGAACAGTAAATTCTGTTTGACCTCTCTCGGGGTTATATTGCCTCGGGCCTGTTTGGTATAAGGTGACGCGGTCTGAATATCGCATCAAAAGAACATCACCTTCCCCGATGTTTCGGTCGTGGGGATATACGTTTTTAAAATCGATAGATAAGGTGTTAAATCATCTTCAGAGAACGATACCGAATGGCCCTCTACAGCCTCTGACGTCATCCCCTCACTGCCAATACGGTTGAACCTGTTAATGGCCATTTCTTCAATAATGAAGTTTAAATCCTCTGGGATTGAATCTAAACTGGCGTGTTGTTTCAGCCATATTTTCACTCGTGATTCAATATTCTTGATGATAATGTCAATGACTGCATCTTGCAGATCATCTTGAACGCCTACCATTGTTTTGACGTTGTCTTTTATCCTTGCTGCCATCTCATCACGCCAATTCTTTTTCTGCTTGAATGGCTTCGTCTTTCCCTTGAATCTTCTCTCCATTGGAAAGTTCATACCATGGTCCGCCAGTATGTTTAGGGAATAGTCCTTCTTTTTCATCAGAAGCTTCTGGAACCTCTTCCTTTTCCGGCACTTGAGGTTCTGTTCCTCCGAAGTCAGTCGCCTTGTTTATTTTTTCAATCACCGGCTCCCCCAGGTTATTTTCAGGGCTCAGAAGATACTCAACGCGTTCTGCAGGCACTTCCCCACTTACTGGGAAAATATCACCTTTGTTATACGTGTAATTG
Organism: Thalassobacillus sp. CUG 92003; assembly: GCF_013618635.1. Taxonomy (GTDB): domain Bacteria; phylum Bacillota; class Bacilli; order Bacillales; family Halobacillaceae; genus CUG-92003. Next base: position 63,276 of record NZ_JABLSJ010000012.1, read on the forward strand.
CCGTTCTCTTTATCTCTAAATGCTCTGACGACTCGATATGTCATGTTGATTCATCCTTTCCGTTTTAAGCTTCTGGAGCTGGCATTAGCTTAGCGAAAGCGTCATCCTTAACGATCATCACCGCTACATCCATCGTGGCACGCAGCGCGACCATTTCACGTTCGAATAGATTAATAGGGTTGCCATCCTGATCCGTAATAGTGGAAATGGTCCCTTCTTCTGCAATCTTATATGAGATATCGAACGGAATACCGTAATGGAGATGGTCAAAGTCGCCCGTATAAAGCGTACCTTTCGGCAGGTTAGAAGACTTAAGATTTACGGCAGGAAGCCCGTCGATTCGATTGTTGGCCCGATCATAGATGGGCTGTTTCAATTCTCCTTCTCCGATGGTTGCCTGACGAAGGGCTGTAGCATTTTGATTCTTAGAGATAAACGCATTAGCTTCAAAGTCATCCTCAAGCAATTGATCTTCAAGGGTTAGAATGTTGTCGCCTGTAATATCTCCTTCAACCACATGTCCTGCAGCTACAGTTGATTGTTCAATAGATTGAGAGAATGGGTTACTTACGTTTAAGATTCCAGCTTCATCAAACTTCTTATAGAAGGCTTCGCTCACTTTAGGACGCATTTGCTCAAAGAAATCCGAGACACTGTATTGAAGAAACTCACGAGACACAGGAAGAATGACACCAAGCTTTTTGGCTGTCATGGTTACTTTCAACCATTTGGCCTTGGACGTCTGGATTCTCTCAGACTCGTTTACCCAATAAGCGCCAGGTCCTTCAGCAAAGTAGTCGAATTCTTTCTCCTGTTTATCCATTTCCTCGTAAACACCAAGCTGCATAATCTTAGAGTTTTGCATGACGTCATCCATGATAAGGGTCCCTTGAGACTTCGGAATCGTTCCCGTTTTAGAATCACTCACCATGACGTTGTCTGGGTCGTATGTTTGTTCAGCAAAGAATTGTAGATTTAATTCCAATGGTTTTACTTGTGCTTTCATTCAAAATTCCTCCTCGTTAAATAATCCGTGCTTTTTTGGCCATCTCAGCACGTGATTTATGGCCTGCCCCTTTTTTATCTTTAAAGGATTGGCTTCCTTCAGGCGGGTCTTGTCTCAACTTTTCTTTCACTGCATTATTCACGGCTTCATCAAATGTCTTCTTAATGCTGGTGATGGACTCTTTGATTTTCTCGTTGTCTTCAAGTGAGATAAGAGACTCAGCGAATTCCGTGGGTAGTCCCTCATCTCTCAAGTCCCCTTCCACTTCTGTCCGGAGTTGCTTGAGATTTAACTGTCTCTCGCGATCATCCAGGTCCTTCAGGCGTTTCTGGTAATCAGCCTCTTCCTGCTCAGCCTTCGTCATCTTGGCATAAGCTTTGGCATCCTTTTTGGCATCTTCTACTGCTTGCTGTTTTTCCTTCTCCAATTTTGCAGCTTGATTTTTTAGCGCTTTATCCACTGCTTTACTGATAGCGGAATCGACATCTGACTTCGTGAAAGTGGAATCTTCATCAGGGTCCTTATCAGTGTCTTTGTCTGAATCCTGATCAGTATCCTTGTCATCATCTTTGTCGATGTCTTTATCGTCCTTGTCATCTTCTTCAGCAAAGAATTGCAGGTTTAAAGGTAATACCTTTTTTTCTGGTTTATCTTTGCTGAAAAAATCGAGGTTTAGGTCAATGTTTTCATCATTCATGTCCATTCTCCTTATCCCGGCCAGTCTTTATCGAATAACGTTTCGTTGCATAAAAAATAAGCCCCATCCAGTCCATTACGGCCCGTATAGTGCTTACGCTTATCCAACGATTTAGTTATTGTTTAAAGCCCGTCCAGTATAGTTGTATTAAGCCTGTTTAACGTCTGGTGCTCAAAGACAAATTCACTTGAATGTCTTATTATCTGGCGGTTTCCCTATCACAGGAGAGCCTTCCTTCGTTTGAGTATGTTTCTCACCATTCATTCGTCTCAGTTCTAACCAGATGCCACGCAAAGAACGGTCAATTGACTCTAAGTACTTACCTTGTTCGTCCATTTTAGCTCTCCTCACAAGATATATTCTTTTTCCCGATCAGCGAAAAATTGCTCTCGCCATTCTCCCAAAACCAACATAGTAGAGGACCGGCAGAAAGCATGCATGGGTGGCGCATTGACACCCGGCACCATGTTTATAACCCTGAACCGTTTACCATCCAGCGTTTCACAGGTTTCAGATGTTTTATGATCCATCTTTGCTACAAACTCATATTCTTTATCATCGTCATCATCCTCTACCAGAGCATTATAAGATAATTTTTGTGCTTCAGCTTGAACACGAGCCGTCTCGGTAATGAGTAATCGCCTGGCTTCAAACGTTGTCACACCAAAACGCTCTCTCACTTTACTTACGGATCTGTCGGGATGCACACCACGCGTAATAGAACGATTAATCACGCCCTCGAGTTCATTTCTTAGAGCCTCCATGTCGTTCCAAATCCTGCTGGACCATGTTGCACCATAAAAAGAAGCTCCCACAATGGAGAGGAGCGATTCCTGCGATATACTTAGATTCGCTCCAAGAATACCTGCTTGTCTTTTCACTTCACCTATTCCTGCCTGCTCTAAATAACCTTGGAACGTATTAATCTGTTTATCAGCCATAACAACGAGTATCATATTCAAATTCATCATGAGGAGCTCTTGCCTGCTGACCTTCATTTTTGTGTTATAGGTCATCAGCTCACGATTGGCTTTTTCGCTAAAATTCTTTTCCTCTACGTACCTTGCAGCTGTCTCTTCAAATGCCTGAATATCCATTTCGGATACGCGCTTTTTAGCTTCGGCAGGGCTTATTTCATTCTTATCAGCGTATTTCGCATAGAACGCGTAAATTTCTTTTTCTGCTTCTTTTAGAGATTGGTTTATAATGCGCTTCAATCGTTCAGTAACTTCCTGGTCCTTCATTTCTTCACGTTTCATATTGTCTTTTTCACGTTCAACCCAATAGTTTTTGCCCTCAGCCATCTAACCACCTCAATTCTCCATGTAATTTGAGGCCTGGCGCTGTTTATTACGTTCTTCTTCAATGAGCTTGTCTTCTTCTTCAGGATCTTCAACCACCATTGGTATGATTTTAAGTTTGGTCTTCTGAGAAAGCTCTCCACCCAGATTGTTGAACATTTCAATGGCATCCTTCGTCGAGCGGGGAAGGTTAGGTGTGAATTTATAGGTAATACCAGCAAACTCTTCCCTTTTAGCTTCACTAGCCAGACTCATGACCTCTCCGATCAGCTGGTATCTGCGATTTAACGATCGCTTAAACAGGCGTTCTTTATTAATGCGTATCTGCTCCAGCCCAAAAAGTTTATACTTCATGGCTTCACCTGTTTGCTGGCCACTGAAATTTTCGTCTGTCATATCAGGCGTATTCGTGAATTTGTGGATGTCCGTTTGTAATCTCGTTTTATAAGACTCTACACCAGACACATCATATTGCTTGTAAATATATTCTGCTTCTACATTACCCTCTTTGCCTTCAGCATTTTGTTCCGGTTTTAATAAAATAATATTACTTTTTTTCATTTCCTTAGCTTCTTCGGAAGACAACTCAACGTTCCCGATAATTTTCAGCATCGCATCGTTTAAATCGGTCATGTAATTGGCCGTATCGGATTGAGCAGCATCATATAAATCAATGAGATCCAGGACGTTCTCAAAATCCCCTTGCCTGAATCTGTTATTGGAATGTTCGTTAAGAGGAACACCACCAAACGGATGATCCGATGTATGATCAAACGTGAGATTATAGTCACCAAAATTGGATGTGTAGTACGTGTGGATTTTATTCGGCGTATACAGCATAACCTTCACTTTTTTGTCGTTCCCATAGCCGACAGTAATGTACCTCACACCTGCGACGATATTCTTTTCAATTGTATTATCATAAATCAAAAACGTTTCTAACGGCGAAGATAAGTAAACCATCGTTTGGTCCGCTTGATTTCGATGTACAAGCTCATACGCTCGCCCGTAAATTGATAAGTCTAAAATCAAATCAGCGTTTAGAGCATCACTCTCAATTGTTTTATTCACTTCATCGATTCGCTTCTGAGCCGCATCATCTGGATGGCTCATGACGATTGGCACACCGACCAGAAAGCCCTGCATGAAATTCGATACATATTTGGCGTAATTGTGCCTCGCCCTATGGTCTGCTTTATCATCTTCTTTACGACGCTTCATAACCGACACCGTTGTGTTGTTGCCCTGGTAATAATCATCTAACTCTTTCAGTCTTGGTTGCTGGTGTTCAATATGATGCTTAATCATGGCCGACAGGTCTGAAGTGTTGTTCAATAGCTCATCTAATGATTCGTATGTGTATTGAATATTCGCTTCCGTACTGAACCTGCGCTTAATATTTGTAGTACCGTTGATTGCTCTTTCAAAATCGCTTGTAGCAGACAAAGAACCACCTCCTATAGTCCAATACTTTTAATTGCTTTGTACGTATCTTTTTTCTTCTCAACTCCCAGATGATATTGCTCAAGACTGTACCGAAGTGCATCAATGATGTGGTTATTTGCATCAACGGGTGTGTTCAGCCACTTACCCTCTTTGTCCTGGTCAAAAGTGTACGTGTTAAATTCCTCAATCGTATGCTCACACCGAGGATGAATGTAAATCTTAAATCCTTGTATGAACAAGATCCCCTGATTGATGCTGCCAGACCCTTTGACTGATGCCCTCATGCGTCTAACCCCTTTATTGATTAACTCCTGAATCAACCGTCTTTCAGCTGAATCAGCAGTGATTGGCGTTTCTTTCAATCCTTTTTCGACTAACATGTCATAAATATCTTTCGTCAGCATGGCTTTTTCATAATGCTCATCGTAGATCCATAACTCTTTATTCTCTAAATCTACAACCGAACTCACTTCTGTGGTCGGATCATTGGTGAAACCAAAGTCCATGCCGTGAGCCATTTCCTGAATCTCTTTGATCTTCTGGTGAATGTTAAAATGTTTCACTTCGAAGTTCTCAAAGACCAGTCCCTCTGCAACCCCCCACTCACCATCTGCAACGATACGAGCACGCCTCGGATTCGTACGATACAAATCCAAATATCGCTGCCTATCAACATCATCCAGCCATTCATTGACTCTGAATGTCGTCGTAATCGCAAAAGTGTCTTGCTCTCGTGTCTCTTCATCAAAGAAGACCTTCTTTAGCCAATGGCGCTCAGACCATGGGTTGAAGGTAACAGTAATCTGTTTGAAGAATTCAGGATCATCGTACGAACCACGAATCGATTCCACGACCGTTCGAAACTTGTCTTCTGTTTCAATCTGGTAAGCTTCCTCAAACCATGCCCAACATAAAATACCAACATCCACAGTTATTGATGTGATTTTCAGCTCATCATCCAAACCTCTGAACAATATTTTCTGACCTGTAGGTTTGTAAGTGATCTCCGGCAGTGACTCGTTAAACTTAAATAAATGAGCGACCCCCAATTGGGAGGCCGCCCATTTCAGATCAGTATATGTGGATTGTTTGTTGGTATTGGAATAACGCCTGACAACTAATAGATTCGCCCAAGGATACTTCATGATGCGGTGGATAAAATTAAGCGCGGTATTCTTCGACTTCTTACTACCACGAGAGCCTTTTACGACTCGGTAAAACTGTTTATTATTCCAGAATCGATTATATCCCCTACCGATGACGTTCTTGATGGAGATTCTCGGTTGTTCAGTCTTCATCGGGGACATCCTCAACGAATGTCGGTGTTATATTTTCCACTTGCTGTTTATCGGTCCACATGGCATATCGTTTTCCAATCATTTCAGCTGCTTTGTTACGATCTCGAATCTTTGGCTCAAGCTTGATCGTTTCAATGCGTTCGCTCATCGACATGCCACCATCTTCATCAAATTCTTTATCTGTGACCGTGAAGGCATGCTCTTCTAATTCCTCGCTACGTAAGACACTCGTATAATATTGAAGCACTTCCTGTTGGTCAGCAATCTTTTCATTTTGGATTTCTTCGAGGCGCTGGTCGATGTATTCCTTGATGTAAGGTTTTGTTAGGTTTTCGTTCGCCGTCTGCCTAGCCGTCTTTTTACTATATCTGGCTCTTATAGCAGCTTGAGTAGCGTTTAAATCTATTAAATACTCTTCGCAAAAGCGCTTCTGTTTCTCTGTCATTTTCCCCATCACATAACACCTTCCCCCTTGTGCTAATAGCTTAAATCAATAAAAAAGCACCCCGTAATGGGATGCTAGAAAATTACTCTATAAAACCTTGAGACTTTAAATAACCTAAAAAAGTTCCTGAGCCAATTTGAGAAAGAGTCTGTATTAACACAGACATTCTTTTTTCGTCTTTACCATCTTTAGCTTCTTGTGAAATCTTTCTTATCTCTTCAATTAATCGTTCTTCTAGTCCTTCAAGTTCCTCTCGATCTCTTTTACCAATAAACGTATTTCGACCTAAGGAAATCGTGGACTCATCATCAGCACTTGCCGCATCATCATAACCTTCAAAGTAAGAATCAACTGCTTCTATTCGACTATTACCTTCTGCTCGCACTGCTGCCGTACGTTTCTTTTTATCATCTGACATATCTTCACCCCCTCCCCTGTCTATTTCGACAAAAGGAAGTTATTTCCTGCTTAAAAAGACACCCGCAAGGGTGCCTACCAAATAAATTTAATGACCAGGAATCTCTGCCTGCCCGTCCTGCCATCCATTTTATCTGCACCCTCAACCGACTGTCATTATTTGAGCAAAGTGTGCAAAATGTGAATTCTGTGAGTCACTATCTGATTTTCTGAAAAACAAGCAACCCAAACTGTTCTTTCATTACAAACGGACCTTTGAAAAATTCCAGTTGCTTTTTACCTGAAGAATGTTTATATATGGTGATTTGATTAATCCCCTTTGTCTTATAGTCATCCAACATAGACCTTGCTATTTGCTCATCTGGCTCTACTATGACCGTTCCATCAACATAGGACGAATATTGCCCCAGGACATTTATATATTGTGATTCTATTAATAACGTTTTAAAACGCAACATGCCCTCCCCCTAATATCTCCCAAATCTTTCACAGGAATATTATACCAGTTAATTAGTATGATTACAGAGAGAACATACGTACTCAATTTCTTTGTTGCTGTTCTGTTGATATTTTTTCTACGATTGAATCTTTCAGCGTGTAAACGTGACGACGTGAAAGCCCCATATGATTGCTGACAGCAGTCATACTCATTCCATCAAGCAAACATTCCAGCACAGCCACCTCACGCTCATTTTGGATAATAGGCATACGTTGCTGAATGTAGGACACTTTCTTTTCTAGCCGACTTACCCAACCATGTTTTTTATCCCGCCTGACAACCTCGCGTGCTACTGGATCACTCGTTTCTCCCTGGGGCTTAGGAAGTGTAGCTTCAACGCCTGATTGAGCCACAAGATTAGTCCCGGCATCTTCTAACAATTCACGCTGTCGTTTGATTTCATTAATCATCCAATTATAATCGCGCAATGCTGCTTCAATCTGCTTTTTGTCCATGCCATCCAGCTCCTTCATCAAAAAGTAGCTTTGCGTATTGGCTCTTCTCAACTTGTTTCGGTGGTGACTTTTTTAAATCACGTCGGTATTTACTAATGACAAATTTAATTGTATATTTCATGATTATTGTCCCTTCTCTCCAATAAAAAAGGACACAAACTAAGCGTGTTAACGCTCAATCTGTGTCCTCCAGTTGGCTGGTAGAACTTTCTACAAATCAAATATTGAGTCAATATATGTTTCTAGGTCGTCCGTATAAAATTCCTCATCTTACATAGTTAGCTGAAGATTCGTCAAGATTGTCAATACACAAGGCAATCCCCTGACAATTAATATTATTAATGGCTTCCTGCAACCTTCTAATATGAGCTGCATTAACTAAAACATCTCTAGTAATATATATAACTCCAACAATAAGGTGATTGAGTATTATTGGAGAAAATCATTGTATTTATTACTTGAGTAGTAAATAATAAATTATCAGAAAATCTACTAGAAGAAATACGCATGGTGACTTTAAAGCCATTAGCAATATTAGATTGTTATCTGAATCATTGAGAGAAGTTTGAATAGCAATCGTTTTATTACACAAGTTAATTATTTCTTGAGCATCAAAATTTCTAATGTCCGCAGCTTTCTTGCCAAAACTATGTTGGATTTCACTATTTAATTCTCCTACTCAAATTAATGGACAAATAAAGGCTCACTTCTATAAACATCAACTAAATTATTATGAGATGGACTATCATATAAATTGACTCCTATATAAACGTCATAAGGATAATTTGATGTAATATTAAAATATTTAGTTGGAGTTCTATATGAAAAGTAACCTGGCTTGATATCACTAATAGCATCAGTAGTGCCATCCATTACATACATGTCATAGTATAATTTTGGGCAATTATTTGATTCAGCATAAGCATTAATAGAAGTTGCACCTTCATAATAATTTTGTGCATCTGTCCAAACTCTTACTTCACAATTTGAATAACCCTCTACGTCTTGCCACGAGCTTGTATAAGCCTTAACAGATGCCGATGGCGTGACAATAACTATTAAAGCAAGACACATTATTAAAAGGAAACCAATTTTTCTCATAATCTTCCACCCTTTCCAAATAATTTGACATAATGTTCTCATAAATTACAAGTTATTTCAATAATTACAATTTTGTAAAAGTTAGACAAACCTTTTCATAATTGTGATACATATTGGATTCAAATTATTCCTTGAACATATTGTCATAGAATTAAAGGCGCTGGCATTATCAAAGTGTTATGCTTGTCACTCCATTTACAATGCTCGTTCTTCCTTAATCTGTGCTCCGCCGTTTTTGTAAAATTTTATGAAAAATTCCTCCAAGCAAGTAATGGCCAATCAATTTTGTTAATGATTGGTGTTGAGAAAATAGATTAAAACAAGAGAAGTATTCATAGATATGCTCCTCTGTTTTCCAATGTTCACCGCTGTTAAGACCACTTCCACTTTTTTAATTCTAAATCCAATGGGTTCCCTTAACCCTTCAATTTTTAACAATAGGGAACCATGTGATGTCATTTTCGTCTAATAATTAGGAAGGGGGGAGAATTTGCGGAGGAAACTATTTACCTGTTATAACAAGATAACAATGTTTCGGAAAGATCATTTATGGATAAAAACCAGCAAGAGATTCTTAATGAGAAATGAGTGAAGTCTGGTTATCAGGCAACATATCGACACCCTGCATCATTAAGCGTTCAGAAATTTGAGGATTAACAGTTGCCGATCTCGCCATTTCTTTACCGCAAAAGTAAAATGACGTGACTACTTTGGAGCCATGGAAAAAATCGGTAAGGTGCTACGTCTTAAAGAAAATATTATTAAATCAAAGTTGAATTGTAGAAGAGATTTTTATAAGGAGGGATAAGTTGAACATTGATGACAAACTGCGCCATTTACGGCGAGCCATGACCAATACAACTTTTAAAGATCTTAATGTTGATAAAGACCAGTTGAAACAAAAAGTGCTGCAAAAGTCAAAACGAAAGCCCACTTTTGGGCACAATCCGGATTGAGTTTTATAAGACACTACACACTTTTCACTTTGGCTGGTATTCATTTAGGAATGACATACTATCAAGTGACAAGTGTGTGTAACCGTGAATAAGACAATTAACAAGTGTTATCTTATAAAGATCACAATGCCCCTGTCTTAACGATAAAAGTCAGGGGCAATGCTAGTGTATACGGTATTGCTCTTATCCTTTTAATGTAAAGACTATGGGAAGGACTTGGATGTTATATAAGGAACAGCAAAAGTAAATGCTAAGCAGCAGATGCTTGACTCAACTCATTGGAAGGCAAGGGCTTCTGGAGTTTGTGAAAATTCTCTTTGCTGCCTCACCTCATCTAACAGTCCTGCTCCATTATTAGCAATTTTAATTGAAGCCCTATATGACCTCCAAGCCGCTTGCAAACAAAGTACCTAGCATTCCAATAATTTGAATCAATTCTGTGATTTTCAATCCAAAAAACATTAAAATTCCTCCCCCTCATCAAACTTAACCCTCTTCACCTTCCCCTGGTGAGTAATGACTTTCGTCTCCCCATGATCAGGTAAAGTGGTTAATTTTGCCTGTCCTTCGCAATATACGACACAAAACGGGGGATTTCCTTCCGGTATATCCAATTCAATATTCAATTTTCCATTTTCTATTTCTAGCGGTAATTGATTCAATCGCATCGAGCAGACCCCCTGTGATATAATATTGATAGGGATAGAAGTCAGGGCATCTGCTCTGGCTTTATTTTTTATATTTTTTTGTGATATATACCTTTCCACATCACCTTTAAGAGCCATAACCTATGGTAACAACAAAAAAGGTGGTGATATTATGAGTTATGGTCTTGGTGGCTTCGACGGAGGATACGGCGGAGGATACGGTGGCTTTAAAGGTGGTAAAGAGTTTGCGCTTATCGTTGTATTGTTTATTCTCCTAATTATTGTAGGAGCAGCATTTGTGAATGATAAAAAAGATTATTAATCGTATTTAGATAATTAGCCGCCCCCAAAACCTCCGTATCTTTTAGCTTCACTCACCTCAATGCCTAAAAGGATGACTGTAGAATACCGATGATTCAAGTACAATCATTCAAATCTTGCCGGCCTGTGTGCTGGCTTTTTTACATATATTTACTTCAAAATAATTTGCTTGAATATCTAGCAATCAGCTCGGAAACAATGATTTAGGACCGCCTTTATAAAATCTAAAGCCTTAGGCGGTTATTTTTTCTCAGGGACAAGCTTAGTACTCAGTCTTGTCCCCCTCCCTTTTTATGCTGATGGTTCCCCGTACATAACTTGATCAACTTCAATCTCCATTCGAGGTGTTGCACTGTAGTACTTACTAATCGAAAACTCCACCACTTGACTGTCATCATGCCAGACAACCTTGTTCAATGCGTCTTTAATGCCTTTAGCATAATTATCAACATCGGGCTTGGTGGTCGGTCTATATAATCCTGCCTCAGCTTCTTGTGTGCGCTTTTTGGAGAAGCTCTTGAGCAATGGCTTATAAACTTTCACTTTTACCACTAGCGGTCCTTCCAGGAGATTCTGTGGTGCATGTTGAGAAGCAACCAGCCCTACATAATGCTTAAAGTCCTTCGATTTTTGAGGATCATAAAGAACCGTTCTGCCACGCTTTGTTTTTCCTGCCCTAGGTCGACCTTGTGCGACAGCTTCACCAAGTACAGTAAATTGGATCATCGTTTGTCCTTCTCCCTTGCCTTTTGACACTTCACATTAATATGCACCTGTTCCAGCTCAGTCAGGGTCATGTCTTCAGTTTTCTTACCAATGCGATCTTGTGTGTAACCTAGTTTCCAAAGCTGATGAACCAAGTACTGCTTGCGTTCATGAACTGATGTCCTTAACCGTGTCGGTTGTAGATTCATAGACTCGCCTCCTAAATAAAACTTGTTTGTACGGCTGCTAATCTCTCCTTGGCGATTTGTACGTAAGAAGGGTTTAATTCAATACCTATAAAATTTCTATCGTGTTCCATGGCTACATAACCAACAGTCCCTGAACCAAAGAATGGATCTAAAATCATGTCATCTCTTCGGGAACCGGCTAATATACACGGTTCAATTAATTCTTTCGGGAACGTAGCAAAGTGTGCTTCTTTAAACGGTCTAGTTGATACAGTCCATACTGATCGTTTATTTCTTGTATCTCTGATTGCTCTGAAAGATTCATGTCCATGTTTCCCTTTAAAGCCTCCCCTCTCTTTACTCGTTCTTCTCATACTTTGGAGAGGACCAGGGGACGCTATTGAACCTCTTATATCCTGAGTTCCATAAACAGCAGGTTCTTTAATTGAATCAATATCGTAATAATAATGGGGAGATTTACTTAAGAGAAAAATATACTCATGGGCTTTGGTAGGCCTATCTTTTACACTCTCAGGCATTGGGTTTGGTTTATGCCAGATAATATCGGATCTTAAATACCAACCATCTTTTTGAAGAGCAAATGCTACCTTCCAAGGCACGCCAATTAAGTCCTTTGATTTTAAATAGGGTGAGTGTAATGTGCTTTTTATGTTCCCCGTTATTTGTCCATGGCTTTGTTGATGGTAACCTCCAGGATTGGGAGAGCCGTCAGCGTTTCTTCCCTTGCCACTCCCGGCATATGAATCTCCCAGATTGAGCCATAGTACCCCATCATCTTTTAAAACGCGTTTCACTTCTCGGAAAACTTGTACGAGTTTTTCAACATAGTCTTCTACCGAACTCTCTAACCCTATTTGACCTTCTACGCCATAATCTCTTAGACCAAAATAAGGAGGGCTTGTTACACACGTTTGGATTGATTTATCAGATAGAGTATTTAATACCGTTAGACTGTCACCTTGTAGAATTTTATTCACCATTTTAAGTTGCCCCCTTAGAAACGATAAGCAAACGGACGCTTGATTTTACCTTTTCGAGCAAGATGGAATAGGGCTAGAAACACCTCTTCCCACTTCCTCTTCTGCTTTTTGGCTATGGACTCAACATCCAACCCTTCTTCCCAATCATCTTGTATAGCTTTTAACTGCCATTCCGGAAACCCAAATTCGATGTTGTCCAGGATGATGACATTCTTCTCACCCGGTTTTAACAACGAGGTGCTAATACTGGTGGTGTTCATGCTGAAGCCCCCTTGTTCAAATGCTTTTTCATTCGATCGATCACTCGATCTGTTTTGCTTGCTGCGTCCTCGCGACACTTTTTATTTGGACAAGGCATAAAACCTATACTTCCTTGGTTAGCTAAATGGACCGTACCCTTGCCATGGCATAAATTGCACATCGTATCCCTCCTAGAAGTCCTGTGTCCGTCGATCACGACCCTCAACGACCATGCGCTTCGCTCCGGCCATCATCCGTGATATGATGCGGCCACCCTGAACAGGACCATATTTCGCCTCCATGTCCTCAGCTGCGTAGTTCGTTGTGAAAATCGTGGGCTTGTTTTCCCGTAAGTCCGTGACTTTGTATATTTTTTCAGAGGCCCAGGTTTCGAAGTTGTCTTTTTTGTTGATATATTCAGCCCCGATTTCATCAAAGATCAGCAAATCAATTTCCTCGATCATGTCAAAAATTGTACGTTCCGAGAGGTCTGTTTCTTTGTTGTATGTACTTTTGATGAGGTTGAGAAAATCGTCGCTGGAAATAAACATCGTGCTGTATCCCTGTCTGCGTAATTCAGCTCCAGCTGCATAAGCTAGGTGGCTTTTGCCGAGCCCCATTGGCCCCTTTAAAACAAGGGAATGGTGCACCGTTTCACCAAAATCACGAATTAATTCAGCTACCGCCATACACATGTCTTTTTCAGATTCCGTCTCAGCCTTGTATTCGGAGACCGTCTTGCCAATGAGTTTCTCTGGCACTTGCTCGTATTTGAGCGAAAACCCTTTCGCCTTCTCCTTCTTCAAGTCTTCGCGCTTAGGAAATCGTGACCGCGTTTGATCTGTTTGGCAATTCAAGCACATAGATTCTTCATGCGTGTTGCCCTCTCGGTCTCTTCGCTCCATGATCGGCACTTGGTTGCCACATCGTTCACATTCGCGGGATCCAGTCTGAACAATGCCCCCGACACCTAAGCGCTCCATATTCGCTCTTAATCCCTCAACAGCACTATTCAAGCGTCTTCACCTCGCTAAAATGCATGTTTGTAGCGTCCTTCTTTTACCGGTGCTAGTTTCGGACGTTGCTGTTCTCGTGCGTATTGTTCCTCTGAGGCATGAATATCGCCCAAAGTCCGAATGTTGTTTCGATACCAATCTTTCAATATGCCATTAGCATAGCTGTAGCTTTTACTAGATAAGGCTGCCTTTTTCATGGCTTCGATCAGGAGCTCCTGACCTAAATCATTGATCCAGTGATTAAGTGAATCGATAACCGTGTCATTCAGAACGCCAAAATTGTTTTCGTAAAACGTGAAAGGATTTTCCGATTCATCGGTGCTACTAGTAGTAGTAGTATTTTCTTTACTTTTCTTTTCTTTACTTTCCTTTTCTTTTTTAGGCATTGGGTGTGCATTGCGTTCGCTATGCGGTTGCTTTGAACTCGCATTGCTAGTGCTTTGCGTTCGTTGTGAACCCTTGTCATCATCGGGTTTTTGCCAACGTTTTTGCGCAGCTTTTCGAGCTTTTTCGGACTTATTATCTTTAACTTCCATGCGTTTTATTAAAGAAGATGACCAGAAAAAATCACCGTCTGAATCGAATAATTCAAACTCATTTATGCAGTCTGATACGAACTGATGCACCGCATTAGCGTCGCATTGCATTTGCATTGCTAACGCATTCCACGTGTATTTATTGATCTTAATCTTGTAGTTATCTTGCTCACGTAACATCTCCACAATGATCCAATACCAGCCATAACCTTCCGAGCCGTAAACACTTCGCATAGACAAGATTTTCGGATCGTTTCTAGCGTTGCCATCGTGTGAAAAATAATAGGTATTCTTCATGGCTATGCCCTCCTTTCACAAACTGCCTTCATACCTTTGATATCAACAAGCTCCCAGCCAGGGTACATGTTTTGAACATATCCCCTGACATACTGTTTGAAGAGCTTGCTCCTGTTCTCATAATCCTCTGTCATCCATAAATAGAAATGCGGTATGGTAATCTCTCGCTTCATTCGCTCACTGCTTATCCAGTTCCATAGCAGCTTGTTCTATATCCTGATCTTCTTTAGACGTGTTTTCATTTTGGCTTTGTTCTGGCTCCTCGGGTTCATCTATTGCTTGAGCGTTCATGTCGATATATTCCTGATCATAGACAGACTGTGATTCTTCTGTAATATCTTTTCGCACCGTATTATCCCGAGAAGCTTGTTCTTGAATTTCAACACTGATCGGCAAGTATTTGAACATACGGCGGATGACTGTTTTTTTGGCCATTTCTTCATAATCCGTACTCCAAGGACCGTTACTTCCAGCTTTGGATCGAGCTTTTACTTTCTCTACATCATTAGTGCTAAAGACTTCAAATTGGTAGCCCCCATCTTTGAAATGAGCAACGGCGTATACAAATTCCATTGCGCCTCTTTCGCCTGTAGAAGGTTTGTGAACAAGCTTTGGATGAAGCCCTAACTCGTATTCAAATTCATCGTTTTCATGGACTGTGTGGGCGTAAATACTCTCGATATGACCTGAACGCCTTGCAAGGTCAATCATGCCTTTGTATCCGATAATGAATTGAACATCAGTCTCTTTCATCTTGTTATTCCAGAACGGAACCAAATAACAATGGCCAATCAGCCCAGGTTCCAGTCCAAGCTGGGCAGCCTGCATGACTGCTCCCATTAAAGATGGAATGGAACACTCTAGTAATTTAGGATTCTGGCGAATGGTCGTCATAGCGATTCGCCCTAACCGGTCTGCATCCATGTGCTTGGGTAAGGCCCGTTCAAACTCCGGGCCCATCTTCTTCAAATAAGCTTGGATCGTATTAACTTGATTATTAGATTGTTGAGGTGCACTATTACCTTGCTTTTTACTGGCCAGCTGATTTTTTGCTGTGCTGTTTGTTGCCATCATTTAGCCTCCTTAAATCGTAATGGACGACTTTTGCTCACTTTTGAGTATTCGTCGTAGAGTTCAGGTTTTTCAGCCTTCAAACGTTTAGAGTCCACTGTGCGTCGATCTTGATCTTTAAACGTGACGATGTATTGATGCGTAAACCCTTTTTCATAGGTTCCTAGCTTTTCTTTCAATTGATTCTCATATTTCTTCTTACGTTCTTTTAGGTCTTTTTCGTCCTTCTTAATTTGATCAAGCGCTCCAAGAAGCTTATCTGCATCTGAATCAAGTTCAGTTTCACTCTCAGGCTCAGCATTTGGATACATAGCCTTAATCAAATCAGAAGAAGCATCTGAACCGTCAATTTCAGGTGGTACCTGATTAAGAACGTGTTCTTCCCAGAACCGTTTCTCTAGCTCAATCAGATTTTCAATGAGTTCTTCATCCCGTTCTATCTTCTTGTAAACGAATTTATTTCCACCAATGAGGACGGCAATCCACCAGGCATCTGCACCTGTGACGGCCATGTAATGCTGGCACTGCAGTAGATACGCCATCGGAAGCTCGTCGCCCTCCCATTCATCCTTGAGGTATTCACTAGCCGTTTTACATTCAAGTCCTTCGTTCTTGCCGACAATTAGCCGATCAACGTTTGCAAGCATCCATTCGTATTCTGGATGTTGCAATATTGCGTTACGCTTCCGAACCTTCATTTCCGTCCTTCGGGTAAATTCTCGAGCGACTGTTTCCTCCATCACATTGCCCCAATAAGCTGCTTCTTCATTAGAGGCCTCTGATTTCACTTCACCGATTTTTTCCATATACACGACGACTGGTGATTTCCACTTATTGAATCCTGCAATAGCAGCTGCATCTGAACCGCCAATCCCCTTTTTACGAGTTTCTAGCCATTCTTTGTGCTCCATGTCAGCTGTGCTTTCTAACACTAGTGATTTAACGCCCATATTGGACCTCCTCCTCAATTCTGATATAATGTTGTTAAAGTAATTTTCTTAAGGGACCGCATTGCCGTGCGGTCTTTTTTATGCTCTTCTTTCCTCTGCTCCTAAGACTCCCAATAATTCAATCGATTCTTGAAAGAGCGTTTCTTTTAGGAAGAACTCGTCATTAAATACAAGGATTTCATCCCCTGCAAAGACTTCATTTCCTAATCCGTCAAATCCATATTGTGCTTGCTCAGGAAATCCAGCTGGGTAACCTGTACGTTCAATGTAGTCAACTGACGGATGGTTCATAGTCTTCACCTCCCTTTCTGATGCATAGCGCATCGTCACAGACAGCAGGATGAAAGGAGGTTGGAAACCGTTACAGGAGGAAGGTAAGATCCCTGCTGTCCATGACGACAGGCTATGCCTGCCGTGAAGGTATTTCGTTTTGGTTCTAAATCCTGCTCATTATTTCATGTTTCCAACACCTCACTTCCAATTGATTTTGACTAACGGAGTATGGTAACCTTGGAGTATCTAATCACCGCCGTTATGGGTTGCAGCCCTTAGCGGTTTTTTATTTGCTGTTCGATTGATGCTTGTCTAACTGTTTCGATCAACTCATCAATATTGATAGACTCTTTGTTCTGTTCTTCAGCTAGATAACTTATACAAGCAAGATAAAAGATTAATCGATTATCATGTTTCATGGCTTCGTCTATCATAAAATCGACTTCCTGATTCTTCTCCATGCAATCCCTCCTAAGCATTAATCAATGCGATATAGATAAACAGCTGACTTAAAGCAAACAGTATGAGATAAGCTTTATCCAGATGACTAAGCTTCTTCATTCCTGTACCTCCTGACAACCGTACAAGCCAACCCTTTCTGGTTGAGGTCCTCACAAACTCTTATTAAGCGATCTTGTCTTTGTTTCTTAGCTTTCATTTCTTTCAATTCATTTGCCGTGTTAATGATGTCTCTTGCTGCCAATAAACAACCGTCAAAATCTCGTTTTTCATAAGCCCGTCCAAGCTGATTGAGTAAGTCCTGAAAGCATTGCTCTTCTTCCGACGCTCTTGGCAAGTCTTGACGTAAGTAAGTCATGACATCACGTATCCTCTCGATTGAAGTTTTCGTTCATGATCTTCCCAGAGCTTATTCCAGCTGAGACCGTATTCATCGCAAAGCGTTGCAACGTAAGTAATTGAGGCTCCAATTGCGTCTATATGCTCTCTGGCTGATTGTTCAATGTCTTGCAACTCAAATGATTGAGTGAATGATGGCTGTTTCGTCAGTGTTACTTTTTCCATAGCATTAATAGCTTCTTTCAATTCTTCGATAGTCTTTTCTCTTACGGCAGAGCGGTGTAAATCAACTGCCGGACCATCCAATTTAGTAACGCCCCACCCTGTGTATTCTCTTGAAGCTTCCAATGCCAGCCATGGATCGTTATACGTTTCAGTGAAATGTTGAAGTGTTGATGGTGTTAATTTTCGCTCACCATTTTCTTGCTTTGTTACATACTCTCGAGACTGATACATGTCCATTGATAGTTGTTGCTGGGTTTTCCCACTCTGGATTCTGGACTCTTTCATCATGCGAGCTGCTTTACTCTCTTTCATTTTTTTACTCCTTTTGTACCTAAAGAGGTACCATTATTTAGTTGTCATGGTGCTAGACTTAAGTTGTTAAACAATCGCTAGTTTAGAATTGGGTTCTGCATTTTCACGCACCCAATCGGTATTACTGTAGATCCATTCCATTAATAAAGATGTAGGAACTCTGGGGTGACCAAGTTCACGATTCACGGGAAAGTCTTCTCGGTGAAACAATTCTGCGCATTTCGTCTCGCCGATCTGCATCAGTTCCATAAACTCTTTTCTTGTAAGTAATGGGGGAAGTTGGTCTTTAAGAGCATGACGCTCAACTGCTTTATCAACTGCGTCGTTTATTAGTTTCTGCAGCTGTGCTTCGTCAAATTGCATTTGTAACACTCAAATCACCTCCTTAGGTTCGTTATCTAGAAACGTTTCGTTTCTTTTTTGATTAAAAAAAATCTCATCAACTGAAAGTCCAAATAAATCAGATATTTTTTTAGCTAAATCTAAAGATGGAGTTCGATCCCCTCTTTCTATAGCACCTAACATTTGCGGTGTTATATCTAGTCTTTCAGCTATTTCTGCCCTTGAAAGTTGGCCTCTGCACTTTATAAGGGTAGTTCGCTTCATTTATTTATCACCTCTCATATCCAGAAACATTTCGTTTCTTTGTTATTTACAATCTTATAGAAACGTTACGTTTCTGTCAATGATATTTAGAAACTTTTTGTGTCCTTTGTAGAATAGAAACTTTCTGTTTCTTATAATATAATTATAAGGAGGTGTTCTAGTGCTTAAAGATAGGCTTATCAAATTAAGGAATGACAAAGGAATTAGTCAATATGAAATAGCTAAAAGATTGAATTTCTCTAGAGGAAAATATGCAAATTATGAACACGGCACTAGACAGCCTGATTATGAAACTTTAAATAAAATTGCTGATTTTTATGGAGTCTCTACCGATTACCTACTTGGCAGAGCAGGTAATTCAGATAATCCCGAAGATGAAAAGGGAGAATTTGATTCCATAAAAGAAATCAACAGACTTTTGGATAAATACGAGATAGAAGAAATGTCATTTTTTGATTATGAGAAGTGGAAATCGATGAGTCCGGAGCAAATTAGAGAGTTGGAGAGTTACTTTCAATACTTGGTACAGAAATCTAATGATATTGAGAAAAAAGATAAGTAAGCGCGTCGCATGACGCGCTCTCTTTTTACCCCATAACTGTAGAAATTTGCCTGTTTTACAAGTAATATGAAGCATAATAATTTAATCACTTATGACTTACTCACTAATCATTTTTTTAAGGTGGTGAAAACTGAATTAAATTACTGGTAGATGATTTAGAGCATAAAACTCTAATTGGAATATAAAAGCTTAGTCCAGATATACCTTAGGTTACAAATAATTTTTTATGGAGGTAATGCTAATGGGGATGCGGTTTAGAAAAAGTTTTAAAGTTGCTCCAGGTGTGCGTATGAACGTAGGAAAGAAAGGAGTAGGTACTACAATTGGCGGAAAAGGGCTGAGAGTAAACACTAGTTCTAGAGGAGTGTCAGTAGGTTCAAGCGTGCCTGGTACAGGCGTTTCATATAATAAACAAATATCCTCTCGCACCAAGCGTCCTCAACGAACAAATTACGAACGACTACAGCAACAAAAAGCTAAAGAAGAAAAATTGGAACAAGCAAAACAAGACGTAGAAAAGTACGAAGCTCACATTGATATGCTAACCAGTGTCCATGAAGAAGTGAATGATCCTATATACTGGGAAGACATTCGCGATTCCTCGCCACCTTTTGAAATTGATAATGAAGGTCCTAATGTTCTTGAAGCCAGAGATAAACTTAAAAACTATCAACCTACTTGGCGAGACAAGTTATTTAATAGAACAGAAGCTCGTAAAGAGATACTCTCAGAAAACATCCAACATGCTAAAAATGATGATGATGATTTGTACCGTGAATGGGAAAATGATGTCGCTCAATCAAACTCAGTTTTAGATGGAGATCGTACTATTTGGAACAAAGTAGTCGATACATCTAACCCATTTGAGGATATTGAGGAATTAGGTAGCCATATAAAATACTCCTTCTCCCCTACTGACCCTTCTGTAAAAGTAGAGTTAAATATTAGAAACAAAGAGGTTGTACCTGAAAAAACATTGTCACTAACTAAAACCGGAAAGCTATCACAACGAAATATGGCCAAAGGGAAGTATTTTCAGTTATATCAGGATTATGTATGTAGCTGCACTCTTCGAATCGCACGTGAGTTTTTCACCCTCCTTCCCCTTAATGAAACAGTTATCCATGTATACGATGATGCACCAGCAGATGAGGCAGCCGAATATGGTTGTATTCTCTCTGTCAGGATCAATAGAGAAGAGATAGAGAAGACTCACTTTACTAACATTGATTGTTCAGACACGATTGAAACTTTTGAACACAATATGAAGTTTCTTAAAACCAAAGGCTTTAAATTTGTCGAGGAGGTTAAATAAATGAGCGTTTTCTTGGGGATTGTCGTTATAATAATAGCTTTAAGCCTAATAATTAGCTTTCCTTTGGTTATGCTCGGGATAAGTCTTTTTTGTTGGGGCATATATGAACTCAATAAAAACCTAGAATTAAAAGCCAAATCCAAAGTACCTGGCATTATTATTTCAATTGGATTGGCTCTGTTTATCGTTGGCGTTATACCTACAGGGAGTTCAGATTCAGCTTCTAATAATGAAGAAGTAGATTCCTCTCAGCAGACCTCTGAGGAGACAATTGAACAAGTTGAAAATGAAGAAACTTCTGCAGATACATCTGAACAGAAAGAAGAAGAGAATGACAAGTCTGAGGAAGAAGCCAAGGATATAGAACAAACAAGTTCCAAAGAAGAAGAGAAAGAAGCCAAGAAGGAAGCTGAAGAAAAAGCAAAGAAGGAAAAGGAAGCCGAAGAAAAACAACAGAAAAAGAAAACCAATGCCACCGTTACTCGCGTAATTGACGGAGATACGCTTGAAGTAAGAATGAACGGAAAAACTGAAGACGTAAGATTATTACTTGTAGATACACCAGAAACCGTCCATCCTAATGAACCTGTTCAACCTTTTGGACCCGAAGCAACCAAATTTGTAAAAGATACTCTTTCTGGTAAGGACGTAAGAGTTAAAATTGGTAAAGAAAAAAGAGATAAATATGATCGCCTGCTCGCTTATGTATTTATTAATGGAGAGACAATTCAAGAAAAACTACTTAGAAAAGGATTGGCCAGAACGGCTTACTTATACAATGATCTAACAATGCTTGATCAATTTCATAAGGTCCAGCAATCAGCAATTAATGCTGGGAAAGGAGTTTGGTCTATTGAGGGATATGCACACAAGGACCATGACCATGGGTATCATTATGAGGAAGAAAAAGAAGAGCCGGAGCCCGAACCTGAACCTAAGAAGAAAGAGTCCTCGAACAGTAATCTGATGTTTGACCCATTTGGTCCTGACCGTAACTGTGGAGATTTCAACGGTGATCATGCTGCAGCTCAAGCATTTTTTGAAGCAGCTGGCGGGCCAGAAAATGACCCTCATGATTTGAACAGAGATTCTGACGGAATTGCTTGTGATAGCCTTCAATAAAATATTTAATCTTTTGCTGAAGTGAAATTCCAGAGAAAAAATTAGACAGCTGAAGGGCAATGATAAGCTTCAGAAATCGAAGAAGATAAAGTTAATAACTGAGTTGTATTATACAGTCAGAAAAAATAGTCTAATCTGCTTCAACATAAACTTACTGGCACAACTTATGTAAAGCAGGTATTGAAGAGGTGAATACAAACGTGGGGTTTTATGATGATCGAGTAGATAATTTAAATATCGAATCTAAAATTCAAGATTGTCGCGAAAGTATTCAAAAAATCGAAAATGAAAGTGATTTAGAAACCGACTATGAATTATTCGAACACTTAGAACGGTTTAAAGCCACTTTAAATCTTGCAGAGTCAAACTTTAAGGGATCCGACATTTTCTTGACTCCTTTTAACGTGTATACCAACATTAACAGTTATATAACATCAATTAGCTCACAAATAAGCAACTACCACAATTCTGGAAATAACAATAATAAAAACACTGCTGTTGATCAATGTGACAAATTGCTGAGCCAAATACGCTTATTAGCTGTTCCCCGTTCTACAGAAGAACTCGAGGCTCTCAGCGAAAACATTAGATCCACAAGGATGTCGATCAGTCAACATAAGCGCTATGCGCTTGAGGAAAGCGGTAATATTACTGAAAAAAAAGATGAGGTAGTAGGGTTAGCAGAGACCATCTCTGAAATTGAGTCAGAGGTGGAAACAGAGAAAGAAGAATTCATTAGAAATCACGAAGAGACTCTAGAAGAACTCAGTACCGATTTTCATGATGGATTTAGTGAAATGATTGAGCAAGAACAGGAAATCGTGAAGAATAAAATGAAAAGTTACATGGACGAATTTTTAGATTACTACAACGCAACTAGAATTAGACTGGAGCGAAAGCAAACTAAGCTAGAAGAATTGTTCAGCTTTGTCACAGACAATAGTATCTCAGGTGAATTTCATAAGGCTGCCGAAGAAGAAAAGGGTTCTTGGAAAAGTTGGTCTATAATAACCTTGAGTTTATTTATTATAGCTATTATTTACTCTTTGCTTGCATTCTTAACAAGCGAAATTACTAGTTGGATTGATATCGGAAAAAGAATTTCCATCACCTTCGGTATTTTTGCCTTTGCGGCATATGCCGCAAAACAAGCCTCTGATCATAAAAGGGAAGCTAGGGAAAATAGAAGTATCCAAATGAAAATTCAGTCCATAAACCCTTTCTTGGAAAATTATGATGATGAATCTGAAGAAATTAAAGAAATCAAAAAGCAATTGGCTGACCATATTTTCACTCAGGAAATAGCAATAACTCAAGAAACAAACAAACGAGAATCTAAAGCCGAACAAAATCCTACACTCAAATTAAAGGATATCATGAGTTTACTAAAAGAACTTAAAAAATAGATGTCACAATTTCTACAACTCTTATAATGTTAAATGTTTTACCTTTGCTTACTCAATAGTATCTAATTATTAAAAAAGGTATTATTTTGTCAATTTATGAAGGAATTTCTAAGTAATGGATAGAAATATTTATAGTGAGTAGTTAATTTAGAGCATGTCCTTTGGACGTGCTAATTTTATGTTTTAATAGATTTTCATCATTCAAATTTATTAAAAAATAAAATGTGATGAAATTAGATTATTAGCGGCTGTTACATATTTGAATTTATTGGAGGAAATATAAATGGAAAAAAACAAATTAGATTACTTACAAATTGATAAATTCCGGAAATTAAAGGATATTTCAATCAATGTCGCTGAGAGAATCACTGTGATTGCTGGACATAATGGAATTGGTAAATCGACTATACTAGGATTAATTGCAAACGGATCTGAATTAAAAAAATATAGAAGCTACTTCGACAAAACTTTCCAAAGTAAATTTCAGGAAATTTTCCATCTAGATAGTAATAACGACTATCACTCAGAACAAAATGAAAAATATTCTTTTATTATGAAATATACATACGAAGGAGAAACGTTATATAAAAAAGGTACAATCTCTAATCATGATGGTAGATTAAAAGTTGTACCAAGAAACTCAAATGAAGTTGGTAAATTAACTAATGAAAGCTTTTTAGATGTAGGAGCAAATGCGAAAGTAACTATACCTACAATTTACATTGGCATGAGTAGGGTAATTCCTATTGGTGAAACCGATGAAGCCCTATACACGTTACAATCAAGTAATTCTCCTAGTGAAGAAGATATCCGTTTTATGAATGAGGCTTATATAGAAATCATAGGGAATGAACCAATGGAAAATGAAAAAATATCTAAGCAAAGCCTAAAACATACTACAAAGCGATCTATAGGCCCAAGTTTTGTTGATTACCCTTTCCAAACTGTTTCTCTTGGACAAGATAGTTTGAGTTCAATCCTAACAGCTATATTATCATTTAGGAAGCTAAAAAGGGAATTAGATGAAGGAGATGGAATTAATTATAACGGTGGTTTATTAGTTATTGATGAAATAGACGCATGCCTTCACCCTTCTGCTCAAGAGAAATTACTCAATATCCTGGATAGAGCAGCGAAAGATCTTAATCTTCAAATTGTTGTTACTTCACATTCCTTAACCATAATTAAAGAAGTATTAGCTAAGCAATTACAAACAATGCAAAATCCAGCAGACGAAAAAACATATTACAATGTAATTTATTTACAAAACACAATGGATCCTCACATAATGAAAGATCCTACTTATTTGAAAATAAAAAATGATATGTTCTTAAGATTTAATAGATATCAAGACCATTCACAAGTTGTGAAGGTTTATTTTGAAGATGAAGAAGCTTACTTTCTATACAAAACATTAATGCGTCATTTAACAATAGATAGGCTGACAGACATTAATTTAGAAGAGGTAATAGCACATATCAACTGTGATACCTTATTAAAACTTCCTGACAAAGATTCTTATTTTAGGAATGTACTTATCATGCCGGACGGCGATGTAAAAACAGGGAGATACGAACCATATATTGAAAGACATGACAATATTTGCCCTCTCCCATCAGATGTTGCCCCCGAGGTATTAGTATACAATTACTTGAAATACTTATTAGAAGATATGAGTCATAGTTTTTGGAAAAATAACCTAGACCATTTACACGGACAAATTGTTAGGGATAGAATTATTAAAGATATAGAAGATAAAATCCAAAGTAGAAGTGATAAAAAAAGCAGAGAATATTTTAAAGAATGGTTTAACGAGTACAAAGATTTATTTGAAAAAACTGAAATTATTAGTTATTGGATGAATGATAATCCTGATGAGGTAACGGAATTTGAATTTCAGATGAAGATATCCCTCGACTATTTAAAAGAAAAGATACTCAAGGAAGACGGATAATTAGAAATGGCCATTTTGGTTCTGAATATGTTAATGTTTTGATTAGGAGGTGCGACAATTGCCAGTAACGGATTCTCCACTTAGGTACCCAGGTGGAAAGACACAGTTAAAAAAATTCATAATAGATCTTCTTGAATGCAATGAGTTCCCCTCCCCTCCAACTTACATTGAACCATTTGCAGGAGGAGCAGGTTTGGCCCTATCTCTATTATATAATGGTAAAGTAAGGGATATCTATATAAATGATTATGACTATAATATTTATTCTGTTTGGTATTCAATTTTAAATCATCCAAATGAGTTTATTAATTTAATTGAAGATACTCCAATTGACTTAGATACTTGGAAAGAACAAAGGAAAATTATTTTCAGCCAAAGAAAGCACAGCTTATTGGAGGTGGGTTTCGCAGCATTTTTCTTAAACCGAGCAAATGTGTCAGGCATTATCACAGGTGGTCCAATAGGTGGTAAAAAGCAACAAAGTAAGAATAAAATTGATTGTAGGTTTACAAAAAAGAATCTTATCAAGAAAGTACTAAAAATCGCATCTTATAAAGAAAGTATCAATCTATCAAATAGAGATGCAGAAGATTTTATTCAAAATGACATTCTGGGAATGAACACGTCGAACACCTTCATCTTCTTTGACCCACCGTATTATACACAAGGAAAAAACCTTTATACTAATTATTACTTACATGATGACCATGTTTCCCTTGGTAAAAAAATTCGAAACCTTAATAAATTCAAGTGGATTACAACCTATGACAATGCACGACCTATAAGGGAGATTTATAGCGATTATTCAATACGTCAGTACTCATTGAACTATTCAGCTAATGAAGTTAGAAAAGCGACTGAGTTGCTTATTCATAGTAACAATGTATTATTACCAAAATCTGATAATATCTTTTTCACAGACAACTTAATAAAGTCATAAACTGTTCTTATATAAATAGAGCAGTTTTTTTATTGCAATAAAAGAACATTTGTTCGTATAATGATTTTAAGGATGGTGATTAGTATGAATTTCCCACAATACACTACTACCGCACTAGAAGACTGGGTATCTAATTGGTACATAAAGCGCAAATTTCAATATCCATTGGATTTAAAGCTAAGAAAGATAGCGATGCAGTATGAAATATTTATTCACTATAAACCTATGGAGAGCCGTTATACCCGATTTGGCCGCTATAGAGAGATAGTCTTAAATTCTACTCTGAACAAGACTATCCAACGAGAGCAATTCTTCCATGAGCTATGCCATGCTGTTCGTCATGTAGGCAAACAAACCATGATGCCTGACGCTTTTAGAGAGCTTCAAGAACGTGATGCAAGACATTTTACTCTTTACGCTGCTCTCCCCTATCACATGGTTAAAAGCTACAATCTCGATGATCCTGACCTCCTCGAGCGATGGTCTCAAGACTTTAAGGTCACCGAAGAACTATGTAAAGAGAGATTTACTCAAATCTGTAGACGATTACAAACTAAAATAAATGGCTTAAACTATCTATATCTATGAAAGTGTACCAAGCAAGGCCCACTCCATAAGCTATGATACAACCAAGGAGGTGTATCTATGTACTGTGAAAAAAAAAAGTTGAAATCAGGACAGGTCCGCTGGGAGTGTATGGAGGACGGTCCACCTAACCCAGCTACAGGTAAGAGAAAACAGATAAAACGAAGAGCTAAAACGCAGAGAGAAGCCAAGCAACGTGTTCAGAAAGCCATTCAATCACTACAAGATGATGGCATTGATGAACGATTAGGTGCCAGAATGTTGTTTGAAGATGCAGCCAAACACTGGTTATCGGTGTACAGTATGACTGGCGTAAAACGAAATACGGTCAGAATCCGAGAAAAAGAGATTGCTATTCTCAACCGTTACATTGCTAAAACACCAATCGGAAATGTAACACCAGCTATGTATCAAAAAATATTGAACGACCTCTCCCCTTCTTATGCAAGAACAACCGTGCAAGGTGTTAACACGTCAGCCGGCATGATTTTTAGGCAGGCTATGAAAGATAAGATCATTAAAGAAAACCCTACAGAACATGTGGTTGTACCGAAAAAGCGCCAAACAGTTGAAGATATTGAAATTGAAGAAGTGATGGAAAAATATTTGGAACATAACGAATTAGAAGAGTTTCTGAATGCGGTCAGGCAGTATGGCTTGGATTTAGATATCGAACGGTTCTACCTACTGGCTTACTCAGGTATGCGCTCGGGTGAAGCCTGCGCTCTAAAGTGGTCAGATATAAGCTTTGAAGATAACACGATACGGATTACGAAGACACTCTATAACGAAAACAACAATATGAAAAAGTATGAAATTACTCCCCCTAAAACCAAAGGATCCATCCGTACAATTCATATGGAACCTGAGATTATGAACCTCTTACATCTGCATAAGAAAAGACAAATGAAAATCAAATTGAAGGTCGGACATTTACTTGAGGATTATCACGATGCGGACTTTGTTTTTTGTAGAGAAAACGGGTATCCTTTCGCCCCTTCAAATATCCTAAAACGAATGGACCGCTTGCTAACAAAAACGTCCATAGATAAACATGCTACTCCTCACATTTTCCGTCACACGATGATCAGTATGATGGCTGAAGCAAAAATTGATGTGGCCACCATTATGGAACGAGTAGGTCATGAGGATATCAATACAACAATGAAAATATACACTCATGTCACTAACAAAATGAAAGAGGACGCTTCCGACAAAGTTAGAAATTTGTACGGAAACGCCCTCGAAAAAATCAATTTAAATTAAATTGTTACTTTTTCGTTACATTTTTGGGATTATGGGTAGGCTGATACTCTCTAAAGCCCTTGAAATCAAGGGTTTTTAGAAAGTTATTACATCATTCCTCCCATTCCGCCCATGCCACCCATGTCTGGCATGCCGCCACCGCCAGAGTTATCTTCTTCTGGATGATCGGCTACGACTGCTTCAGTTGTGAGGAACATGGCGGCTACGGACGCTGCGTTTTGCAGGGCTGAACGGGTTACTTTGGTTGGGTCGACGATTCCGGATTCGACCATGTTGACCCATTCGCCTGTTGCTGCGTTGAAGCCTACGCCTACTTTTTCGCCTTTCAGACGCTCGACAACGATGGAGCCTTCTAGGCCTGCGTTGTGGGCGATCTGGCGGACGGGTTCTTCGAGTGCGCGGAGCAGGATGCTGGCGCCTGTTGCTTCGTCGCCTTCTAGGCCAAGGCCGGCGATAGATTTATAGATGTTGACAAAAGCTGTTCCGCCACCTGCTACGATGCCTTCTTCAACCGCTGCTCGGGTTGAGTTCAAGGCGTCTTCGATGCGGAGCTTGCGTTCTTTCAATTCGGTTTCGGTTGCTGCACCAACTTTGATGACAGCTACGCCGCCGGAGAGTTTTGCAAGGCGCTCTTGTAGTTTTTCTTTATCGAATTCAGATGAGCTTTCTTCAGCCTGGGCGCGTACTTGCGTGACGCGGGATGCGATTTGTTCAGGATCGCCTTTACCTTCCACGATTGTGGTGTTGTCTTTAGTGATCACCGCTTTGGATGCACGGCCGAGCTGATCGATTGTTGTGTTCTTCAAGTCAAAGCCAAGGTCTTCTGTGACGACCTCTGCGCCTGTTAGGACGGCGATGTCTTCAAGCATGGCTTTACGGCGATCGCCGAAGCCAGGTGCTTTTACGGCAACTGCGTTGAATGTGCCGCGCAGTTTGTTGACAACGAGTGTTGCCAGCGCTTCGCCTTCAATGTCTTCAGAGATCAGAAGCAATGGTTTGCTTTGCTGTACAACTTGTTCAAGGACAGGCAGTACTTCTTGAATGTTGTTGATTTTCTTGTCTGTCACCAAAATATACGGATCTTCCAGGGTTGCTTCCATTTTGTCCTGGTCGGTGACCATGTAAGGGGAAGCATAGCCGCGGTCGAACTGCATACCTTCTACGACTTCTAGTTCGGTGTTGAAGCCTTTGGATTCTTCGATGGTGATAACGCCATCGTTGCCGACGCGCTCCATGGCTTCTGCGATCAAGTGACCGACTTCATTGTCTGTCGCTGAAATGGAAGCGACTTGCGTGATGGATTCCTTGCCTTCGATCGGCTTGGAGATTTTACGCAGTTCTTCTGTGGCAACTTCGGTCGCGCGCTCAATGCCGCGGCGGATGCCGACAGGGTTAGCGCCGGATGTTACGTTTTTCAGTCCTTCTGTGATCATGGACTGGGCAAGTACGGTCGCTGTCGTTGTACCGTCCCCTGCAATATCGTTTGTTTTGGAAGCGACTTCAGAAACGAGCTGAGCGCCCATATTTTCAAAGTGATCTTCGAGTTCAATTTCTTTCGCAATGGTGACACCGTCGTTCGTGATGAGCGGAGAACCGAATTTCTTCTCCAATACCACGTTGCGTCCCTTAGGTCCTAGGGTTACTTTAACAGCATCTGCTAATGAATCAACACCGCGTAACATAGCGCGGCGAGCGTCTTCGCTAAATTTTATTTCTTTAGCCATGAAAAATGCCCTCCTTATCATAATCGCATGAGTTCAATGATTTTTTATTCCTTTTCGTGTTACTGAATAACGGCCAAAATGTCGCTTTCGCGAACAATTAAGTAATCGGAACCTTCATATTTGACTTCTGTGCCAGCGAATTTCGAGAATACGACATGGTTACCTTCAGAAACTTCCAAAGCGACCTTCTCTCCATTGTCTGTGACACGTCCGGAACCTACAGCAACAACTTTACCTTCTTGAGGCTTTTCTTTCGCAGAATCGGGAAGTACGATACCGCTCGCGGTTTTTTCTTCCTGCTCTACGATTTCAATCACAATACGATCACCAAGTGGCTTTAACAATTAGGACACCCTCCTCAATGTGATTCTTCATTTTCCATTTTCGGTTATTAGCACTCGGGTTGTAAGAGTGCTAACACAATTTATATAATAAGCAATTCACTTTTATTTTGCAAGTAGAAAATATAAATTTTTACCATAAAATTTCGCGCTGAACTTTCTGCTATAATTGTTATTGTTACGTGTCTCTTTCAAACTGTGATAAAATATCTGTCGAATCACAATAATAATATTTTCACCCATAAAGGAGTCGTCATATCGTGCCGAAAAGATATTGGTATATCATTTTGACTTACGCCCTTTGCCAGATATCGACGCTTGCCGGCGTACCGATTTTGTATTACCTGGTAGGGTTGTCCCGAAACAATTCAATTGCCATCTGGTCGATCATCAGCTTCTCAATTGCAACACTAATCATTCTACGTTTACTGAAGCCGGATATGACGAATTTATCACACGAACGTTCCGGTAAAGGCGGCATCATCCTCTGGTCGATTTTAGGCGTGTTTATGGCGCTGTTTTCTCAAGGGATCGCCGTGCAGATCGAATCGCTGTTCGGGATTTCGCAAGGCTCTGAAAACACGCGCGATATCATTGAAGTGGCCCAGCAATCGCCGCTCTTCATATTACTGCCGGTTGTGTTTGCCCCGATTACCGAAGAGATCATTTTCCGCAAAATCATATTCGGATCGATTTATAAACGGACGAACTTCATCGTCGCTGTGCTGATTTCGTCAATCATTTTTGGCGCGTTCCACTTTGATTTCAGCCATATTTTGATTTATACCGCGATGGGGATGGTCTTCGCTTTCCTTTACGTTAAAACGAAGTCCATCATCACTCCGATTGTGGCGCACATGGCAATGAATTCGTTGGTCGTCGTCGCTCAGTACGGCATATCAGAGGAAGAATATGAAGATATTATGGAACAGCTGCAAATGATTCTAATTGGAGGATTTTGATTCTATGAAAAATGCGTTATTGTTCAGGGCTTTCCTCTACTTCCTATTAGGGATAGGATTCACGTACATTGCCATTCAGGTGGTAGAGGGATCGATTTATAATTTCACCACGATGCTGCTGGTCGTCATGGCGACCATTGATTTTGCGGTGGCTATACGACTCATTTCCCTGCATTTCAAAATTAAAAACTCAAACGAGAAAAAATGATGGGCGGGCGCTTCCTGATTGCACAGCGAAGCGCCCTTTTAGGAGGTAAGGGTCATGACAGCTTTATTGACGGGAGAGCGCCTGGCGTTTACGGCGCTTAACGAGGACGACCTGAAAACAATCTCAGGCTGGTATCAAAACGTTGCGTTTGCGCGCCGCTTCGATGCACAGCCTTCGCAGCCAAAGCCGCTCGGCCAGCTGAAAAAGTGGAAGGAACAAGCGGAGGAAAGCAACAACCATTTCTTATTTGGCATTCGCGAACCTGGGACTGACAAGCTGATCGGGTATATTGAGCTTGAGGGAATCCTATGGAACCAGCGGAATGGCTGGGTGAGCATTGCCATCGGGGATGATGCGATGCAGGGTAAGGGTTACGGCACAGAAGCGATGGAGCTGCTGATGGGTTTTGCGTTTGATGAACTCAACTTGCACCGCTTGCAGCTGACCGTGTTCGAGTACAACACACCAGCCATCGCGATGTACGAACGGCTCGGGTTCACATACGAAGGCGCCCAGCGCGAATTCATCCTCCGCGACGGCCACGCCTACGACATGTACATCTACGGCCTCCTCCAACACGAATGGCGCGAACAGAACTAATCGGAAGGCGTACCTGGTACCAAATCCGACATCCTGAAAGAGCCGGGTGTGTCGTAAAGTTCCTTTACGACACACCCGGCTCTTTTCATTTTGCCTATTTGGTACCAGGTACGCGCTTCTTCTTTCTCCGCATCCCTCCTCGCTTATCCTTCCGCTCCTTTGAGGATGAAGGAGAATGGGATGGCGATGATGAGGACGATGGCTGAGACGAGAAAGGCTTCGTTCAGGGTTTGCAGGGTGGCGGCCTGCATGTCCATGTCGGTTACAGCCGCAATCTGGGCACGCCGGACTTCGTAATAGATGGAGAAGAAGACGATGCCGAGCGACGATGAGATTTGTCTGATGATGTTATTCATCGCTGAGCCTTGCGCGACAAGATGTTCCGGAATCGCATTCATGCCGGAAGTCGTCGCTGGCATGTTGCCCATCCCCATACCGAGACCGCGGACGGTGTTCAACACCATGATCCACCAATACGGCGTCTGGAGTTTCAGTGTGCTGAGTCCTAAGGTCGCTGCGGCCATGATTGCAAGTCCGGGCGGCACGACGAACTTCGGTCCTTTTTTATCTAGGAGCCGGCCACCGATCGACATGAAGATGCCGCTGGCTGCAGCTGCTGGCAGAAAGAGCAGCCCTGTTTTGATTTCTCCGAGCTCATACACATTCTGGATCAACAGCGGCAGCAGGAAGATCCCCGAAAACAAACCGATGGATGCAGCTGACGTCACCAGGATCGACACCGAATACGTCGGCACCTTGAAGACGGTTAAATTGAGGAGGGGCTGCTCTTGCCGGAGTTCATAGAACACGAAGACGAGCAAGGCCACCAGCCCTGCACTAATCAGCCCCATATTTAATGGGTCCGTCAATGCCTCCAGCGTTTTCCCGCGTCCGAGCGCAAACAGGATAGCCCCAATTCCCGAGGTCACGATCAGAAAGCCGACCAAATCGAATTTGATGTCCGGATCGGTTTCAGTCGGCTGGAGGAATTTCCACGACAATAACAGTCCTGTTAAACCGAAGGGGATATTAAAGACGAACAGCCAGGGCCAATTGAAGAATTCGATGATGACACCGCCGACTGTCGGGCCGATCGCCGGGGCGACCATGGCAGCGACCCCGTAGATACCGACAGCCAGGCCCCGTTCATTTCTCGGGAACGCGTTGAAAATAAGCGCCATGGCAATCGGCATCATCAAGCCGCCGGCCATCCCTTGCACCGCACGCGACATGATAATCATGGCCAGAGACTGGGAAAGGGCACCGGAAATCGAACCGACAATGAAGATGGCCAAGCCTGCCACGTAGACTTTCTTTTTGCCAAACCGATCACCGAAATAGCCGGTCAACGGCATGGTCATCCCCATCGATACCATGAAAATCGTCAAAATCCAGCCGACGGCTACAGCGTCTGCGCTGAAAAGCTCCATAAATCGCGGCAATGTCGGATTGAGCATGCTGTTATTTAAAATGACGGTGAAGGTGCCAAACAAAACCGACACGACGACCAGCCACTTATTCGGCAGTTTTCCCATGGTGTCCCCTCCCATCTTTGATTCTTCGTAACACGAAACTATTAACCACTATATCATATTCCGGCAATTTTCAGCACCGCCCGCTGTCAACCTTTCATGAACGAAAAAAGCAGAATGACGTGATGCAGTCATCCTGCCTACTCTTCTTCCAGCGGATAATGTTTGAGAAAATAGACGAGCGCTTGCAGTTCGACAGCTAGGTCGATGTGGTGCACCCGCACGTGTTCAGGAACGGTGATGCGCGCCGGGGTGAAATTCAAGATACCTGAAATGCCGGCTGCTACTAATCGATCAGCGATGCCCTGAGCCGCGCTCGAAGGAACGGTGAGGATCGCTACCGATATATTGCTCATTTTCGCCTCCAGTTGATCGATGTGTTCAATCGGGACGTTGCCGATGACCGAGCCGATTTTCTCTGACTGGGTATCAAAGGCGATTTGAATTTTGGTGTTGTTGTTTTTGGTGAAGTTATAATGAAGAAAAGCTGTGCCAAGATTCCCCACACCGATAAGAGCGACTTCGGTCGTTTCGTCCTGGTCGAGTGTCTGTCGGAAAAAAGACAGCAAGTATTCGACATTATAGCCGTATCCCTTTTTCCCAAGCGCGCCAAAATAGGAAAAATCACGTCGGATTGTGGCCGAATCTACTTTGACGGCTTCACTTAATTCCTTGGAAGATACGCGGGATTTCCCTTGCGTATGTAGATTGTTAATGAATCTATAGTAAAGCGGCAGGCGTTTCGCTGTCGCTTGCGGGATCTTATTCTGTTCCATTTCCATCCGTCACATCCTCCTTCGCCGCTCACGTTTCCCGGGTGAAATCCCCGCTTTTTCCGCCGGTTTTCTCGGCAAGATACGTCGGTCCGATGACCATGCCTTTGTCCACGGCCTTACACATATCGTAAACGGTCAACCCGGCAGCCGAGGCGGCAGTGAGTGCTTCCATTTCCACGCCGGTGCTTCCTTTTGTTTTGACAGAAGCCTCGATGTGAAGCTTGTATGACGCCGCTTCAACTTCCCACTCGAACGAAATGTCGACACCTTTTAACTGCAGCGGGTGACACATCGGCACAATGTCCGGCGTACGTTTCGCAGCCATGATGCCCGCCACTTGCGCTACCGAGAGCACGTCGCCTTTCTCCATTTCGTTTCGGGTAATTTTATGGTAAATCGCTTCATTGACTTCCACGCTAGAGCGTGCTGACGCCGTTCTATTTGTTTCCCCTTTTTCCGCAATGTCCACCATTTTAGCTCGTCCTTGTTCATTAAAATGTGTGAAATCTGACAAAATAGAACCTCCTCTAGCATCTTTCGCATCGATTACTTCAAACATTATCTCTATTTTATCAAAAAATCAAACAATAGTCGTTACGTTTTTCACAATCTCGCGTCATGTTCCTTGCTTGCCTTTGTGCGAGTAAGATACACTTGTTTCATTGAGGTGAATAACCATGATTCTGTTGCAAGCCAATCAAGTCACTAAACGATTCGGTGCTGAACTGATCTTATCGAATATTAAAATAGAAATCCAAACGCACGACCGCATCGCTATTGTTGGGCGCAATGGCACAGGCAAATCGACCCTGCTGAAAATCTTGGCCGGGGAGATGTCCTATGATTCAGGCGATGTCTTCAAACCCAAGGAAGTCTCCGTCGGGTATTTGGCACAAAACACCGGCCTCTCCTCCGACAAGACCATCTGGGAAGAAATGCTTCATGTGTTTGATGAGCTCCGTCATATGGAAAAGCGCCTCCGGGAAATGGAAGCGCAAATGGCTGATCCGGACCTGCTCAACGATCCGGAAAAATACCAGCAGCTGCTGCAAGATTACGATCAAAAACAGCAAGCCTTTAAAATGGACGGCGGGTATCACTACGAAGCCGACATTAAAGCCGTTTTAAACGGGCTTAATTTCAAGGATATGAACTGGGACACGCCGATTCTCTCCTTGAGCGGCGGCCAAAAAACGCGTCTCGCTTTAGCCAAAATGCTCTTGTCCGCTCCGGATGTCCTGATTTTAGACGAGCCGACCAACCACCTTGATATTCAAACGTTAAGCTGGCTGGAAAACTACTTGCAAGGGTATGACGGCGCGGTGGTCATCGTCTCGCACGACCGTTATTTCCTGGATAAAATCGTCGATACCGTGTACGAACTCGCCTTCCAATCGTCGAAGAAGTTCAACGGCAATTACTCGTATTATTTACAAAAGAAAGAAGAAGATTTCGAACTCGAAATGAAACAATACGAGAAACAACAAGCGGAAATCAAACGCATGGAAGACTTTATCCAGAAAAACATCGTCCGGGCCACGACCAGCAAGCGCGCCCAAAGCCGGCGCAAGCAGCTGGAAAAAATGGAAAAGGTCGACAAACCGAAAGATGACGATAAATCGGCTAAATTCTCCTTCCAAATCAACCGAAAAAGCGGCAACGATGTGCTCAAACTCCGCGATCTTGGCTTCCGTTACCCTGATCAGGAACAGTATACCTTCGACGGCGTCAACTTTGACTTAAGCCGTGGTGACAGCATCGCGCTCGTCGGCCCGAATGGTGTCGGCAAAACGACGCTGCTGAAATCCATCATCGGCCAGGTACAGGCGGAAAAAGGCGATATCACGGTCGGCGCCAATGTCCAAATGGGATATTACGACCAGGAACAAACCCGCCTTAACTCGAAGAAATCAGTACTAGATGAACTGTGGGACGAGTATCCGTTAAAAAATGAAAAAGACATCCGCACGATTTTAGGCAACTTTTTATTCTCGGGCGAAGATGTGCTGAAACCCGTCCATTCGTTGAGCGGCGGCGAAAAAGCTCGCCTCTCCTTAGCCAAATTGATGATGGAAGAAGCCAATCTGTTGATTTTGGACGAGCCGACCAACCATTTGGACCTGGATAGTAAGGAAATCCTCGAAGCTGCCCTGATCGATTATCCCGGCACGCTGCTGTTTGTTTCCCACGACCGGTACTTTATCAACAAGATCGCCACCCACGTTGTTGAAATGCAGCCCGAGGAAACACGCTTATTCCTGGGAGACTATGACTATTACATCGAGAAGAAACAAGAAGAGCATGAACTCATGCTGCTTGAAGCTCAGGAAAAGGAAGCCGAGTCTCCCTCGGAATCATCTGCTAAAGATGCATTCGTTCAGGATAAAGCCGCCAAACGTGAAGAACGCAAAAAACAGCGGCGCATTTCAGAGATCGAACAGGAAATAGAAACATTAGAAGGCACCATTGAAGAAAATGATGCCCTGCTCTGTAAGCCCGAAGTGTTTCAGGATCACGAGAAATCGCTTGAACTCACAGAACAGAACGACGCCAACCACAAACGCGTCGAACAATTGATGGAAGAATGGGAAACCTTGCAGGAATAATAAAAAAGAGCTGTTGCTGACAGCTCTTTTTTTGTATGAACGTGAATAATCCTATACACATACATCCACAGTGTTATACACAGAAAAGAACGTGTATTTTAGGTTATCTACAGGTTTATGCACATTATCCACAGGTTATAAAATGTTTATCCACAAAGTTTGTACACACGTACATGATTATGATTGCAACTTAAATTAGAAGGTTATCCACTGTATATATATACAGTTGTTGATAACCTATCAAGCCCTCAGACTGCAAAGCGAAACACGTGTTCTGCCTTGGCATCACTGATCTGAAACCCTCGTCTTCTCCTGGCAGAATTCAGAATTTTTCTTTTTTCTAAAAAACTTATCCACAAAGTGGCATGGCTGAATCAGGAGAAAATATCTGAACTAGCAGAGCGATTATGGTGTCTATTTCAAAGCCCCGGGTGTGGATAACCACTAAAGACTAGATTCGACATGTCCCCCACCCTCTCCCGAAGTGACGGACCAGAAATAAGCAAAGACCAACTCCACTTCGAGTTGGTCTTTTCATTAGCTGCTATTCCTGCTCTTTAGTTAGTCCACTCGCTGCATAACGTTCCAAACTAAGCGCCGGATTGGCATTCAAATCCCACTCCGCCCGGTGCCCCTGACGATAAGCAACGGCTCCAGCCGCTGCAATCATCGCAGCATTGTCAGTACATAATGATAACGGCGGAATCAACAAGCTGCAGGCTTCATCGCTGAATTTTGCTTCCAAAGCAGATCTCAAGCCGCTGTTAGCCGCTACGCCGCCAGCCACAATCACTTGCTTTACGTTATGTTCGCGCGCCGCCTCCAGCGTCTTTGTGGATAACACATCCACGACATTCGCTTGAAAGCTAGCAGCCACATCTTCAGCTCTTAATTCCTCTTGTTTTTGCTTGGCATTGTGAAGCTTATTCAACACCGCTGATTTCAATCCGCTGAAGCTGAAATCGTACGAACCTGCTTCCAACCAGGCGCGGGGGAAGTCAATGGTTTCCGCTCCGGTGGCGGCAAGCTTGTCGATTTCAGGTCCGCCGGGATAAGGAAGCCCGAGCGTCCTGGCCACTTTATCATAGGCTTCACCCGCCGCGTCATCACGCGTTTCACCAATCGTTTCGAACGAGCCGTGTTCATGCATGAGAATCAGTTCGGTATGTCCGCCCGATACCACCAGCGACAAGAGCGGGAATTCAAATTCCTGTTCGAGCCTATTCGCATAAATGTGGCCCGCAATATGGTGGACACCCACCAGCGGTTTTTGCTTTGAAAATGCCAGGGATTTGGCGGCATTGACCCCGACGAGCAGTGCACCGACAAGTCCCGGTCCTTCTGTCACAGCAACAGCATCGATATCCTCAACGGATAACTGCGCTTCTTGGAGCACTTCTTCCAGTACCACCGTAATCTGTTCGATATGGTGCCGGGATGCAATTTCCGGGACCACACCGCCAAATCGTTTATGACTCTCGATTTGGGAAGCGATCACGTTTGCGATCAGTTCGGTTTCATTTTTCACAATGGCAGCAGCTGTTTCATCACAACTCGTTTCGATCGCCAGAATATATTCATCTCTCTTCATGATAAACCCACCCACATGACAACGGCATCTTCTCCATCATCGGTATAATAATTTTTTCGGATTCCACCTGGGACCAGTCCGAATTTTCGATACAGACGCTGAGCTGCAACATTTGAGACTCTGACTTCAAGCGACATTTGCACCGCTCCATGGCTGATTGCGTAATCAAAAACATGTCCAAACAGTTTCTCACCGTAAGCACTGCCGCGGTATTCCGGTAATATCGCGACATTCGTGATGTGCGCTTCATCAATAATCAGCCACACACCGCAATAGCCGAACACGACATCATCTTTTTCGATGACAAAATAATGGGCATAAGGATTTTGGTCGATTTCACTCATAAATGTTTCGCGCGTCCAGGGTACAGGAAACGAGGCATGTTCAATCGCCATGATTTGATCGATATCCTCCATGGCCATCGGGCGAATCTCATAAGCGTCAGCCATCATGACTTCTCCTGACGCTCAAGCCACTTAGCTTCCGCTTCAGCCATACGCAAATAATTCGGTACAAGTCGGTGAACTGGCGTCGGTTCGCGCCGGATCGCAGCAAGTCCCATCGAAGCTGGACGCGGCTGATGATAGGAAGCTTCTGGAATAACAGCCAGATCCCCCATGATTGAGGTGATCTGCTCTTCATGCACCTGAAGATCCTGACTCAAAAATAACGTACGTGTTTCCGTCGCTTTCAATTCGAGGAGCCAATCGTTCATCAACACGTTCGCCTCGTCTTTGATCCGGTTTCCTGAACCATCATAAAGACTCGTATACACTAAACCGCGACGCGCATCAAAAAAGGGACACACCTGTCCAGAAAAGTATTGCCCTTGAAAAGCGACAGCTTCCAAGCTGGATATCCCAACGACCGGAATATCCAGTGACCACGCCATGGTTTTAGCGGTGGAAAGACCGATGCGAACCCCCGTGAATGAACCCGGGCCAACTGCGACCGCAATTCGATCAAGCTCCTCAGGTGTCGTTTCAGTCGAGGCCATTAGCTGCTGAATAGCCGGCATTAAGCGCACCGAGTGGTTTTTTTTAATTGTTGTAACCAGTTCCCCTGCGACGTGGCTGTTTTTTATGATCGCAACGCCCAACGAATGGTTCGATGTATCAATCGCTAGTACATTCATGCCACAATCTCCTTACAGATTTTTTCAAAATGAGGGGTGCCCGGCCGCAGTTCAATCGAGCGTACCTGATTATCGACTATGCGCAAATGAATATCCAGTCGAGCCGCAGGTAAAAAGGCAGTAATATACTGAGCCCATTCCACTACCGTGACCCCTCCTCCTTCGAAATAGTCATCAAAGCCAATATCTTCTTCACTGTCTTCCAGCCTGTATGCATCAATGTGGAAGAGGGGGAGGCGTCCCATATATTCTTTAACAATCGTAAAGGTAGGGCTGTTGATGGTGCGGCTTACACCTAGTCCTTTTCCGAGGCCTTTTGTAAACGTGGTTTTCCCTGCTCCCAGGTCCCCTTCCATCGTGAGAACATCGCCAGCCATCAGTTTCGTTCCGAGTTTTTCAGCCAACGCCATGGTTGCCTCAGGTGAATCCGTTTTGATTTCATATGCTTCCATGCTGATCACCAATCTCATTTTAAGTGTGTATAGCCCGATTTGGCTAACACCTTTTGTTTTCCTTGTTCATGTAAATAGGCACGGGGACCGTCTGAAGCCGCTGCCTCAACATGCCCGATAGCCGTTACGCTGAGACCGGACTCTTCCCCTGCCTGAAGGACATGTGGCCAGTCCTGTCCCCTCACACATCCGACCAATTCAAAATCCTCACCGCCGGTTAAGGACCACTCTGCTGTTTCATCCGGAAAATAGGAGGCTAACCAGTGATGATGAGGCAGCTTATCATAATCGATGTGCAGCGCCACCTGAGAAGACTCAACAATTTCATTAGCCTCACTAGCTAACCCATCGCTGATATCATTCAAAGTGAGACGGGAAAGACTTTGTAATGCTAATGCAAACTCAGGACGCGGGGAAGGCTGCCTGTGCCTTTTAATGAAATAAGCCGAAGCCTCTTTATCCTCCACTTGCTTACGCCCGCTCAGCAGCTCAAATCCAGCCTGTGCGTCTCCCAGCGTTCCCGTTACAAATACGATATCACCAGGCTGGGCCGTGGAACGATAACGTGCCTTATCCTTCGGCACATACCCCATAACTGTTACGGAGACCACAAGTTCACTTCCTGACACCGTGTCACCACCGATCAAATCCATACGGTAAGACGCGGCAATGTCATGAAGGCCGGAATAGATTTCCGCCAACTCTGCCTCCGTCCAGTCATCCGGAGCCACGATCGACACCATATAAAACACGGGTTCACTCCCCATCGCAGCTAAATCGCTAATATTAACAGCAAGCGCTCGATACCCGACGTGATAAGGACGCATAGTGGCTTTTGAAAAATGGACGCCTTCGACCATGGTGTCCACGGCCGTCACCACGTCCTGGTAAACGGGACGGAAGACAGCTGCGTCATCCCCTACTCCTTTGACGAGCGACGATTGTCGATATGTAGATTGTTTAATGGAATCAATAAATGAAAATTCTTGCATGGCGAGCACCTCCTCTTCAGGCATAGTATTCTTATTATACCAATTCCATCCCAAAAATAAAAAAAGACATAACAAAAGCCTTAGGCGCATCCTAAGGCAACATTTCAAATTATTATAATGGCGGTCCGGACGGGACTCGAACCCGCGACCTCCTGCGTGACAGGCAGGCATTCTAACCAACTGAACTACCGGACCAATTTTAAAAGTTTAACTTGTTTTCAAAATTACTATCTTCAGCTAGCAAGGATGTCTATTCGACGTTGTAAGCTGAAATAATTTGGTTGCGGGGGCAGGATTTGAACCTGCGACCTCCGGGTTATGAGCCCGACGAGCTACCAGACTGCTCTACCCCGCGGTATTGTAGGGAATCCCTACGAAAATTGGTCACATTGTGTAGTGTACCCATATTTTACTAAATAGATACTGACCTAGCGGCGTCCTACTCTCACGGGGATCAACCCGACTACCATCGGCGCTGGAGAGCTTAACTTCTGTGTTCGGCATGGGAACAG
>NZ_JABLSJ010000013.1 GCF_013618635.1 Thalassobacillus sp. CUG 92003
AAAATCGCTCTTTTTTTATTCAGACCAAAAAACAGGACAGTATTTCAGTGGCCTCACGAAGAAGTCCGAGGAGGCTTGCCGCCATCCCCACAGGAAAGCGAGTAGCTTCCCAACCACCCCTGACGCTTAATACGGCAACGAACACCAGTTATCTCGAAACGGAGTCTTACAGAATTCTGTCTTTTAGCGAAAGACTCCGTTTCGAGGTAAATATCTATTTCACATATCAGCAACAAACTTTAACTGAGCCATTAATAAACTAAGGCACGAGATGCTTATGCGAACGTGTGCTTGTGTGTTACAATTAATAAAAGATTTAGCGTAAGAGAGGACCCTGACTATGATTGCTTATGTACGTGGTGTATTGACGATGATTGCTGAAGAATCTATTGTAGTGGAGACAGGCGGAGTGGGATATGACATTTTATGTGCTGATCCCTATATGTTCCAGGATCAATTAAACAACGAAATCCGAGTATTTACATACCACTATATACGAGAAGATGCGCAAACTTTATTTGGATTTAAAAAGAAGGAAGATAAACAGTTGTTCGCCCAGTTGTTGAATGTGTCCGGAATCGGACCTAAAGGTGCTTTAGCGATTTTGGGATCGGTCACTGTCCGTGAATTTGTAACAGGGATTGAACAAGAAGATGAAGCGTACCTCACCAAATTTCCTGGAGTCGGCAAAAAAACCGCCAGACAGATGATACTCGATCTGAAAGGGAAATTGGTCGTCTGGCTCCCGGATCAGGAGCATGACACCCCCTCGGTTTATACACAAGGTGCTCCATCCGGTGAACAGCGAGAAGCCGTTGATGAAGCCTTAGAAGCGTTAAAGGCGCTTGGATATACGGATAAAGAACTGAAGCGTATAAGACCTGAGCTCGTGAAAGCGACACATGCTA
This sequence comes from Thalassobacillus sp. CUG 92003, assembly GCF_013618635.1. GTDB lineage: Bacteria > Bacillota > Bacilli > Bacillales > Halobacillaceae > CUG-92003. The sequence continues at coordinate 909 of NZ_JABLSJ010000013.1, forward strand.
ATTCTGACGATTTCATCCGTCAAGGGTTACAACTGTTAATGAAAAACTAAGTAGAAAGAGGTAAGCAGCCATGGAGGAACGCATGTTATCAGGAGAACTTCAAGGTGCCGAGGCGAACGAAGAATTAAGTCTCCGCCCAGAAAAGTTAGATCAATATATTGGGCAGGATAAAACGAAAAAGAACCTAAGCATATTTATTGAAGCTGCTCGAATGCGTGAAGAACCACTGGACCATACCCTGTTGTTCGGCCCTCCTGGCTTAGGGAAAACAACACTGGCTTCAATTATTGCCAATGAAATGGGTGTGCAATTTCGCATGACATCTGGTCCTGCTATTGAACGGGCTGGAGATCTAGCAGCGATTTTATCGTCACTGGAGGCTGGAGATGTTTTGTTTATTGACGAAATCCATCGGCTTCCTCGTTCCGTAGAGGAAGTGCTCTATCCTGCCATGGAAGACTTTTGTTTGGATATCGTGGTGGGGACAGGACCGAGTGCCCGATCAGTCCGTCTCGACTTGCCGCCGTTTACACTTGTCGGAGCGACAACCCGGGCAGGGTTATTATCTGCCCCGCTGCGCGACCGTTTTGGCGTTCATTCCCGTTTGGATTTCTATGACAACACAGCATTGTGTTCCATTATCGAACGTACGGCTGACATTTTTGATGTGGTCATTGAAAAGAGTGCGGCAGCTGAAGTCGCACGCCGTTCCCGGGGAACCCCGAGGATTGCCAATCGCCTGTTGAGGCGTGTGCGCGATATTGCGCAAGTGAAGCGGGAAAATAGTATCGGATTGGAAACAGCTCAACAAGCGTTACGGATGCTTCAAGTTGATGCGAGGGGCCTTGACCACATTGACCATAAACTTTTGCTTGGTATGATGGACGGCTTCAAAGGTGGGCCTGTAGGACTTGATACGATTTCCGCCACAATTGGCGAAGAATCCCAGACGATTGAAGATGTATATGAACCTTATTTACTGCAGCTCGGATTCATACAAAGGACCCCGAGAGGACGCGTGGTCACGCCTATGGCCTATGCACATTTTGACAGGGAGGTGCCTGAGGCTTGACGGGGTTTGGAAAGATATTTATTGTTATAGGGATTGCATTTGTAGTAATCGGGCTGATTTGGAGTTTCATTGGAAAATTACCGGGAGATATCAGTTTTAAAAAAGGAAACGTTACGTTTTATTTTCCGATCGTAACTTCAATTGTAGTCAGTATTATTTTAAGCCTTATTTTTTATCTAATCGGAAGAATAAGGTGACGGGAGAATAGAAATGGCACACAATATAGACCAATACGATTTTGATTTACCCGATGAGTTGATCGCTCAAGTTCCATTAGAAGATCGTACGTCATCACGGTTAATGGTGCTTGATCGGAACAAACGAACGGTGGAACATCATCATTTCACTGATATTACATCGTTTCTTAAGCCTGGAGATTGTCTTGTATTAAATGATACCCGCGTTTTACCTGCCCGCTTATACGGAGTTAAAGCAGAAACAGGTGGTAAGGTTGAAGTGCTGCTCCTTCATCAGCAAACTGAGAATGAATGGGAAGTACTGGTTAAACCTGGCAAAAAAGTTAAGGAAGGAACGGTCCTTTCATTCGGTGATGGGCTGTTAACGGCTGAGTGTACAGGCGTAAAAGATCACGGTGGCCGGCTCCTGGCATTTTCTTATGAAGGCATTTTTTTAGAAGTGTTAGAAGCTTTAGGAGAAATGCCTTTGCCGCCTTATATTAAAGAGCAATTGTCAGACCGAGAACGGTATCAGACCGTCTATGCGAAAGAGGAAGGCTCGGCTGCTGCTCCTACGGCTGGTCTTCATTTTAGCCAGGATCTGTTAGCTGAATTGCAACATCAAGGGATAGAGCTGGCTTACATTACGCTTCATGTCGGCCTCGGTACGTTTCGGCCGGTTGCAGTTGAAGACGTTGAGCAACACGAGATGCATGCTGAATTTTATCAAATTGATCAACCGACAGCAGATCAGCTGAATAAGGTGAAAGCAGCAGGAGGCCGTATCATATCGGTGGGCACGACTTCAACGCGAACGTTAGAGACGATTATGAGAGATCATGAGCGGTTTGTCGAGGCACGAGGCTGGACAGATATATTTATTTATCCCCCTCATCCCTTGCAAGCGATCGATGGTCTAATTACGAATTTTCATTTGCCTAAGTCGACGTTAATTATGCTGGTCAGCGCATTTGCAGGGAAAGATTTTATTCTAGATGCTTATCAACGAGCAATCGAGCATCGTTACCGGTTTTTCAGTTTCGGGGATGCGATGTTGATTTTATGAGGAAAGGGAATACGTCATGGCAATCACCTACGAATTGATTAAAACGTGCAAACAAACCGGTGCAAGGCTCGGGAAGGTCCACACGCCTCATGGTTCTTTTGAAACGCCAATGTTTATGCCAGTGGGAACCCTTGCTACCGTTAAAACGATGAGTCCTGAAGAATTAGAGGAGATGGGGGCTCCTATTATATTATCCAACACGTATCACTTATGGCTGCGTCCAGGAGAAGATATTGTAAAGGAAGCAGGCGGACTTCATCAATTCATGAACTGGGACGGGTCTATCTTGACCGACTCGGGAGGGTTCCAAGTTTTCAGTTTGAGCAACCTCCGGCAGATTGAAGAAGCCGGTGTTCACTTCCGCAATCATATTAACGGAGAAAAATTATTTTTATCACCTGAAGGGGCCATGAATATTCAAAATGATTTGGGCGCGGATATTATGATGGCCTTTGACGAATGCCCCCCTTACCCAGCGGAGTTTGAGTATATGAAAGCATCTGTGGAAAGGACGAGCCGCTGGGCAGAAAGGTGTCTGAACGCTCATCAGAACGAGAAAACGCAAGGGTTATTTGGCATTATTCAAGGTGGCGAACACGAAGCGTTAAGACAACAGAGTGCGGCTGATCTCACCTCAATGGATTTCCCAGGTTACGCGATCGGAGGCTTATCCGTCGGGGAACCGAAAGAGGTAATGAACCGTGTGCTGGAATTTACATCACCTCTGCTTCCTCAACATAAACCTCGTTATTTGATGGGGGTCGGCTCGCCGGATTCATTGATCGAAGGGTCGATGCGCGGGATGGATATGTTTGATTGTGTTCTACCGACTCGGATTGCGCGAAACGGCACATGCATGACCTCTAACGGGAGGCTGGTTGTAAGAAATGCAAAGTACGCCCGTGACTTCACACCGATCGACGAAAACTGTGACTGCCGGGTATGCCGTTCTTACAGCCGTGCGTATATTCGGCACCTTATCAAAGCCAATGAAACATTCGGGTTTAGATTAACGACTTATCATAACCTTTATTTTCTGTTAAAATTGATGAAGCGAGTTCGCGAAGCCATAAAAGAAGACCGTTTAGGTGATTTTAAACAAGACTTCTTTGAACAATATGGTTTCAATCAAACAAACGCAAAGAACTTTTAGAGAGGGGGAAGGGAATGGATACATTAGGAGCTTTACTACCCATTATTCTAATGTTTGTCATCTTCTATTTCCTGTTGATTCGTCCACAGCAAAAGAAACAGAAGAAAGTACAACAAATGCAGGCGGATTTGCAAAAGGGTGACCGCGTTATTACCATCGGTGGACTACATGGTACGATCCATGCGATTGACGAAGGCACGGTTATACTTAACATTGAAGATGAAACAAAAATGAAATTTGATCGGTCTTCAGTACGGGAAGTACTGAATCAAGATTAATAAAATGAAAATGACTCCCTTTATGAGAAAGGGAGTCATTTTTTGTGGCTTGTATGCCGCCTGGGCCAATTCACACCGACCATGCCCCCCAGCCATGAAACAGCCAATACAGCGAGGAAATACAGAAGCTGTGATTTAGAAACCCATTGGTTTTCGACAACTAATTGGATGAGTAAAATTAATACGATAAAAACCACGCCGGTCATCGTACCGGAAAGCCACCCTTTTTCTCCGGTTTTGTAAGCAGCAAACCCTCCGCCTAGAGCTATGATCATCAGCCCGGCGATCATTGCGATCGTTTGTAAGATGCTCGTATCAATCGTGGTGAAGCGAAGCAGTATCGCTAAGATAAAACTCGTGAGCAGCATAAATACTGCGATCAATCCGATTCCATATCCGGTGACAGATTTTATCAGCTTGTTCAAAGCACGCACCTCCCCTTACTGCTTGTCTTTACACTATATGCAAGCTGGACTGAAAAATAGAAGCAGATATTTTGTCCACCTCTTGAATACAATGGTAAAAAGCTTGCAAAGGGGAAGGTTTAATGACTTGGATCGCCCTTCTGATTTTCGTCATAAGTTACGCTCTGATTATGACTGAACGATTCAATCGTGCGCTCGTGGCCTTAGCTGGCGGAGTGCTTTTACTTTGTACTAATGTATATGAATGGCCGGATGCAATCGGTTATGTTGATTGGAAGACGGTAGCTTTATTATTCTCCATGATGGTCCTCGTATCGATCACGAAGCGGACTGGAATTTTTGAATTCATCGCGATCCGCTTAGCTCAATCCGTACAGGGACGCCCTGTTCCGTTATTAATGGTTGCTTCCGTGTTCACGGCAGTAGGGTCTGCATTTCTTGATAACGTTACGACGGTCTTGCTCTTTGTGCCTATTTTGCTGACACTTGTTAAAAAGTTGGACTTGCCCGCCTTCCCTTATTTATTAATGACCATTTTCAGTTCGAATATCGGGGGAACGGCTACTTTAATCGGCGACCCCCCCAATATTATGATTGGCCAAGCGGTGGAACATTTCAGTTTTATGTCGTTTGTCTACCACTTAGGACCGGTGGTGGTTGTGATTTTCTTGCTCACGACAGGCTTGTTATGTTTGCTTTTTCGGAAGCAGTTGGTCTACAACCCTGAAAAAGCTGCTCACTTAATGAAGATGGATGCCAAGGCTCATTTAAAACACACGCCTTTACTTTATCAATCCACAAGCGTTCTGATTCTCACCATCGTAGGATTTATTCTACACCCAATCCTCCATGTTGAATTAACGACGGTTGCCGTCAGCGCTGCGCTATTTTTACTTTTATTGACGGACAAGGAAGTGTCGTGCGAGAAAGTATTCGAACAAGTCGAGTGGGGCACGTTATTTTTCTTTATGGGGTTATTCATGCTAGTCGGTGGACTTGAAATGGTCGGGCTGATCGATGAATTGGCTAGAGGGATTATGTGGGTATCAGGGGGCGATCTCCCTGTCACGGCTATCTTAATGCTCTGGAGTGCCGGCATACTTTCCGGTATTGTTGATAACATCCCATTTGTAGCAGCTCTTATTCCGGTGGTGCAGGAATTTCAAGGCTACGGCATGATGGATGTAGATCCGATATGGTGGGCGCTCGCGCTTGGCGCATGCCTGGGAGGTAATGGGACATTGATCGGAGCTTCGGCTAACGTTGTGGTTGCCGGGCTCGCAGCTAGTTATAAAGAACCCATTTCATTTATTCGTTTTTCTTTATATGGCATTCCGGTGTTGATCGGTTCATTAATCATTTCTACAATTTACATTTTTTTCCGCTATTTACTCCCTTTTTTATCATAGAAATCTCAGGATAGGTCAAACTACATATAAATGGACCTTCCGGAGGATGAACGTGTGTGGAGAATGAACTTGTCTTTATTGCTATTCGAACATTTTTTACGTATTTCTTAATATTGATGGTCTTTAGAATGATGGGAAAACGAGAAATCGGCGAGTTGAGTGTGATGGACCTTGTCGTGTTTATCATGCTCGCTGAAATCGCCATTTTTATAATCGAAGATCCAGAGTCGAACATTTGGAATGCCATCGTACCAATGAGTGTCTTATTTCTTATTCAAAAACTAAGCGCCCTGATCGCTTTGCGGAGTCGAAAATTTCGAGATTGGTTTGATGGTAAACCCGCCATGATCATCAGGCACGGTAAGGTTGATGAACACGAAATGCGAAAACAACGCTATAATTTTAATGATCTGCTTATGCAATTAAGAGAAAAAGGGATTGAAAGCATCCAGGAGGTCGACTTTGCTATCCTCGAGCCGTCAGGCAAACTTTCCGTCTTTGAGAAAAAAGAAGATGATCCTTCGGGGCTATCCATCCCCCTGGTTTCAGATGGTGAAATTCAATATAGCTCATTACGAAAAGTGCGAAAGAACCAGCAGTGGCTGACAAATGAACTGGCTAAACGAGGCTATAACACTCTAGAAAATATCTCATTCTGCTCGATTGATGAGCAAGGTGAATTATTTATAGACGTGAAAAATGAATTCCGATGACTGAGCATTAAGCCGGGGCCGCCCAAATCCGGGGAAAATCGCCCAAGTGAGAAGTAGAATCGCCCAAGCAGTGAGGAATCGCCCAAGTGAGGCCCCGAACCGCCCAAATCCGGGAATAATCGCCCAAGTGAGAGGTAAAATCGCCCAAACGAGGCTGCGAATCGCCCAAGCAGTGAGGAATCGCCCAAATGAGGCCCCGAACCGCCCAAATTCGGGGTGAATCGCCCAAGTAAGAGGTGGAATCGCCCAAACGAGGCCGCGAATCGCCCAAGCAGGCAAGAACCGCCCAAGCGAGGCCCCGAACCGCCCAAATGAGTGGCCGGGTCCCAGGAACTCATAAAAAGACCATCATTCAAACGCCCGAATGATGGTCTTTTTTCAGTTTCTATTTGTCCATGGTCTCCGTTACTTACTTGAGCGTTATTTAAAATTATGGACGCGGTTTCTTTTTGAAAGGAAGCTGCTTTAATTCTTCAAACGTGATGAGCTTCAATATAAACAAAAGCATGATATAGAGAATCGCTAAAATAAACAAGATCGGCAGGAATTGAGAGAGTGTCGAAGCATCTAAAAATGTGAGATGTTTCATTCTGGTAGCTGTGAAGCTGAGGATTACCATGAGCAAACCAGTCTTGAACAAGACCATCCAGGGGACCTGGAAGTCTGCGTGCCTCATGAGGGAGACGATATGAAGAAATGTCACGACTAATACGCCTGTAATCATGGCGATGGCCACTCCCTGGATGCCGAACTGAGGTTGTGAGGCTAAACCGATCAAGACGACAAATTTAACGATAGACCCGATCACACTATTCCACATTGCCGGCTTGGCCATATCCATAGCTTGCAAACTTGCTTGCAGCGGAGCCTGGATATAGAGCAGCAAAAAGAATGGAGCCATGAAGGTGAGTAAAGAAGCGGCGTTCGCTGTTCCATACATTAAATTCAACAGGATGATCGGAAATACCATGAGCACAACGGTAGCTAAGCCCCCTGAGGCGAGTGACAACCGGATGGATTGCGTCATACGATATTGGATTAAGCCTTTTTCTCCCTTGGCAGCTGCCTCGCTGATAGACGGTATGAGCGCTACAGAAAGGGAGTGTGTTATAAAAGTAGGTAAGAATAGTAAGGGGAGAAGGTAGCCTGTTAATTCTCCGTATTGCCGCGTTGTTTCTGCGGTTGTCAAACCTGCTATGGCTAAACTTTGGGCAACCAAGATCGGCTCGAAAAAATAGGTGATGGAGCCGACGAGACGGCTGCCTGTTGTAGGCAGTGCGATTGATAGTAGTTCATTTAACGTTTCTTTCCCTTTCCCTAAGTAATTTTTCCATTTATGGCGTAGTTGAAAAGATTTCTTTATGGTGAACATTCTCATCATATATAATAGGGAAACGAGTTCACCAATAATGACTGAGAACATCGCGCCTGCGGCTGCATATTCTATGCCGTATGGCAGCATAAGATGGGTGAGGAAATAAACGCACGAGATGCGGACGATTTGTTCCAACACTTGTGATACAGCTTGTGGTTTCATATTTTGGCGTCCTTGAAAATAGCCGCGAATAACGGCTGAAATCGCTGTGATGGGCACGATGGGACTGATAGCCATTAACGGATAAAGTGCTCGGACATCAGTGAGAAACCATTTGGCGATGATCGGGGCACCGGCGATCATTAATGTGGTAAAAAGAATACTCAAGGCTCCCGTTAACGTTAACGATACAATCAGAATTTGTTTGATCTTTGCGGTGTTCCCGGATGCCTCAGCTTCGGCGACGCGTTTTGAAATTGCTACAGGCAGCCCGAATTGGGTTAATGTAATGGCTAAAATCAAGGTAGGGAGTGCCATCATATAAAGCCCTACACCTTCTTCTCCCATTACTCGGGCTACGACGATGCGATTGATAAAACCAAGCAGTCGGGTAACCATCCCTGCGGCTATTAATATTAACGTTCCTTGGAGAAAAGTTTGCTTCGTCATATTTATTATCCGCCTTCTCAAAGAAATGAAATTCAGCTACAATAATGTATATGCAATCAATTGGACAGGCAATGACTATAAATCGTGGGATGATATTCAAAGGAAAGGGGATTAGCCGTGGAGGAATACAAATATGTGAGTGAATGGAAAAGCGTACTTGGTCCTGCCCTACAAAGCAAGGCTGAGGAATTGATGACGATGGGGTATGCCAGAGCCACACAGGAGGATGTCTGGAATTGTCTTAAGAAAAAAGTGTGGAAAGGAGATCCGGAAAAACGGTTGCATCAGGTCGTGCAGGATATTATGCATTTAAGTTCTAATTTATATATGAGTTATTTGACTGTTTCGGCTTATCAGGATGATGATCTGATGGCATCCATCAATGCTCTGACAGAAAGTGCTGAAGACCAGCATGAGTCCAAATGATCATTTGTTGACATAAGCTTCCAAGACTCTCTATAATGAGTCTGTTGTGACTGACTGATGAAGCATATTAGCAAATCGGATACAAGGGCGTCTGCTCAGATAAAACAGGACACCTGATGTCCCTACATATGTAAAGCACCATACTACTTATTCAGGCTTGTCCGTTCTTTAGATTGGCTGGTTGTATGGAGACAAAAGGAGGAACGAATAGCCATGGTTAAAAAAGGTCGTATTGCTGCCTTTTTTCTTATTGTGATGATAATTGGCGCACTAATTGGCACGACCGTGACAGGGGTGACCAAGGATATTAAACTTGGTTTGGACCTGCAAGGCGGGTTTGAAGTATTATACGAGGTTGAGCCTTTAAACGAAGGTCAGGAAGTTAACGAAACAGTCATGGAAGCAACGGTTGAATCGTTACGCGAACGTGTTGACGTGTTAGGTATCAGTGAAACGAATATTGCCATTGAAGGCGAAAACCGTATCCGCGTTCAGCTTGCGGGAGTCGAAAACCAATCGGAAGCCCGAGAACTTCTCTCGACAACAGCTGAGCTTTCTTTCCGTGGTGTTGAAGGGAAGGAGTATATGGATGGTTCTGACATCGTGGAAGGGAGCGCCTCTCAATCCTACAATGATATGAACCAGCCGATCGTCACCCTGGATGTGAAGAGTGCTTCTGATTTCTATGATGTGACGAATGAAATTTATAACAAAGATCCGATACCTGATGCCCCATATCCGCCCAATTTATTAGTGATTTGGCTGGATTACGATGAAGAGAGCTCGTTTGCTGAGGAATACGGCAAAGAAGATCCTGCCTACATATCCGCCCCGGCTATTAATAATGGGCCAATACGCAGTAACCAAGTCATGATTGAAGGACCGGATTTCACGGTTGAATCGGCCAAGCAGCTTGCTGATATTATCAATTCCGGCTCGCTCCCCGTCGATTTAGAAGAAATGTACTCCACCTCAGTAGGAGCTCAATTCGGTGAACAGGCCATGAATAAGACGATATTCGCCGGATTTCTTGGAATCGGTATTATCTTCTTGTACATGATGGGTTACTACCGTTTTCCTGGGGTGATCGCGAGTGTAACCCTGTCCGCTTACATTTATTTGATTCTAGTCGTGTTCGAATGGATGAACGGGGTCCTGACTTTGCCGGGCATTGCCGCGTTAATCCTCGGTGTTGGTATGGCAGTCGATGCTAATATCATTACGTATGAACGCATTAAAGAAGAACTGAAATCAGGTAAAACATTGCAATCAGCGTTTAAAGCAGGTAATCAGCGCTCGCTTTCGACCATTTTGGATGCGAACATTACGACCTTGATTGCAGCGGCTGTACTCTTTATCTTCGGAACAAGTTCAGTCAAAGGATTTGCGACGATGCTCATTGTCAGCATCCTCGTCAGCTTTATTACAGCGGTGTACGGCACGCGATTATTCATGGCCCTTTGGGTGAAAAGCCGTTTCTTGAATAAACGGCCAGGTTGGTTTGGCGTGAAACGTGACGAGATCCATGATATTGAAGAAGGGGAAGAAGTGGAACCGACCTTTTTTGGACGACGTTTCGATTTTGTTAAATACCGGAAGCTCTTTTTCACCCTCTCGATGGCGCTCGTTACAGCCGGCATAATTGCATTGGCGGTCTTCCGCTTAAATCTGGGAATTGACTTTTCACACGGCTCTCGAGTTGAACTCCTTGCTGATCAACAAGTCGATACGGAAGAAATAAATAATACGATGCAAGAAGAATTCAATATAGAACCCGAAAAAGTGATCATGTCAGGCGACAACAACGAAATTGCCGTGGCGCGTTTTGATACGGTTTTAAGTGAAGACAAAATTGCAGAAGTCAAATCCTATTACAATGAACAATTCGGCAACGAACCCAACGTGAGTACCGTGTCGCCTGTAGTTGCAAAGGAACTGGCTAAAAATGCGGCCCTTGCCGTACTGTATGCTTCAATCGGCATCATCATTTATGTTACGATCCGATTTGAAATATTCTTCGCCATAACAGCGATTATTGCTTTGCTGCATGATGCATTCTTTATTCTCGCGCTGTTCAGTCTCACTCGTCTGGAGTTTGATATTACCATCATCGCAGCAATTCTGACGATTGTCGGTTATTCGGTCAACGATACGATTGTCACGTTCGATCGGATTAGGGAAAACTTGAAATTGGAAAAGCGTGTGAAAACATTTAAAGAACTCGCTGCCATTGTGAATAAAAGTCTAATGCAAACAATGGCGCGCAGTATTAACACGGTCCTCACAGTGGTATTTGCTGCTGTTATGCTGTTGTTTTTCGGTGCTACCTCCATTACGAACTTTGCATTTGCTCTCGTTGTAGGTCTTGTAGCAGGTACCTATTCCTCCTTGTTCATCGCAGCTCAATTATGGCTGGTTACAAGAGGACGTAATATCAAGGACAAACCAATCCAGTATATTAAGAAGAAAAATACCGGTGGCCCACAAGTCTAAGGGGCAGACTCTATTAAATCTTAGTGTTTGGGTTGAGCCGTTCAACAAAACGTTTGTTAAAGAGTCGTAATCTGAGATGATTACGACTCTTTTATTCGGTGATTCAAGGATTGCTGATTCGACATGCAGGGTAATGATATACTGTAACCACTACTATTCATACAGTAGTTAGGAAAAAGGAGGCATGCGAGATGAGAGGTCAATCTTATATCATTTTGGCTCTGATATTTGCGTTGTTAATTGCGATTTTTGCAGTCATTAATGTAGAGCCGGTTGAAGTTAATTATCTTTTTGGAACTGGAGAAGCCCCGTTGATTCTGGTTATCATTATTTCTGTTTTAATGGGTGGGCTGATAACGGCGTCTGTCGGAGCGGTCAAATACTTTAAATTGCAGAGAGAAAATAAAGGGCTGCGCCAACACGCGACCACGTCTTCGGAGCGAAGCAAAGAAAGTTCTCTGTCTAATGAAGAGCCAACATACGAAGAATCCCCATCTAAGATAGATCGTGAGACCAAGCAGGATGATCGTTCATCATGATACCGAATTTGCTCCCCCTGACTCGCTCTTGTATAATGGTTGAGTCAGGGGTGAAATTATGCTTGCGAGTAAAATGAAATGGAACTTTACATATAATCAAGCGTCAAAAGACGAATCAGATAAGCAGCAAATGGGCCAGATTGCAGACCGTTTGCTACATATGCGTAATGTTAAGGATCAATCAGCTGTAAACCGTTTCATTAAGCCATCTTTAGACGATCTCCATGATCCCTTTTTGATTAGTGATATGGAGAAAGCGGTCAATCGGATACATAAAGCCATTGAGAATGATGAAAAACTGCTGGTTTTTGGTGATTATGATGCGGATGGGGTTTGTTCGACGGCAGTTATGATGGAAGCATTAATGGATGCAGGTGCAGATTGTGATTTTTATATACCGAATCGATTCACTGAGGGATATGGACCGAATGAACCGGCATTTCAATCAGCGAAAGATGCGGGAGTTTCCGTTATCATTACAGTAGATACAGGAATTGCTGCAATCGATGAAGCTAATGCTGCACGTGAGATGGGGATTGATCTGATCATCACTGACCACCACGAGGTCCAAGAGGAGCTTCCTGATGCATTTGCAATTGTTCATCCTAAAACGTCACCTCAGTACCCTTTTAAAGAGCTTGCCGGTGTAGGAGTAGCTTTCAAATTCGCGCATGCCCTTCATGGGCGGTTGCCCGAAGAGCTGCTTGAATTTGTGGCGGTTGGGACGATCGCTGACCTTGTCCCCTTACAAGAGGAGAACAGAAACCTTGTATGGCATGGCTTAAAAAAAATTAACCTGTCGACACGTCCTGGTATCCAAGCACTGAAACGGGTTGCTGGGGTGGAAGATGCGATTGACGAGGAAGCCATTGGATTCATGCTTGCGCCGCGGTTGAATGCAGTGGGCAGACTCCAGTCGGCTGATCCTGCTGTCGATCTGCTGCTGTCTAAGAATGCTGAAGAATCGTTGAACGTGGCTCAAATGATTGATGAGTTGAACAACGAAAGAAAGAATATGGTCCAATCGATTGCACAAGAAGCTGAACAAATGCTGATGTCAGAAGGTATTGAGGATAATCAGTACGCCATTGTCGTAGCAAAAGAAGGCTGGAATCCCGGTGTGCTTGGCATTGTCGCTTCAAAATTGGTTAACCGGTTTGATCGTCCAGCCATTGTGCTCGGTATCGATGCTGAGACAGGGGTGGCAAAAGGTTCTGCCAGAAGTATCGAGGCGTTTGATTTATTCAGCAATTGTATGAAACTTAAACATTTGTTCACCCAATTTGGCGGCCACGCTCAGGCAGCTGGGATGACGCTTCCGGTAGGTAACATTGCAGAAGTCAGGAAGCAGTTGAATGAGTTAGCTGATGCATTACTGGAACCAGAAGATTTCAAACAGTCGCTTCAAGTTGATATGAGCTTGGACATTGCAAGCGTAGATTTATCCCAATTAGAGGAGATCAATCAACTTCGACCGTTTGGGATGGGAAACCCGAAGCCGATCTTTCATCTTGAACAAGCACCGAAAGAAATAAGACGCATTGGCAGCAAGCAAAATCATCTCAAGTTTCAATTTCAGAAAGAAGGACGTAAACTTGATGGGATTGCGTTCGGCTTCGGAGATGTGTATCCAGCCATCTCCCCGCATGCCAATTTGCAAGCCGTCGGCGAACTCAATGTAAACGAGTGGAACGGACGACGTAATGTACAAATTATGATCAAGGATCTCAAAATCGATGAATGGCAGCTATTTGATTACCGTGGTTCGAAACATATTCACAAGCAAATCGATATTCCAGATAAGGAAAACCATATTGCGGTGAGTTTTCGCAACAATTCCAGCGCATTGCCTCTTCAGGTATTTCAACCCGAGGAGCTGTATGGCCTTCAGCATGTGGACGGCTTATGGGTGGTGGACCTTCCCTACAACCTCGACGCGTTTGCTCAAGTTGTCCGTCAGGTTCAGCCAGATAAGCTTATGGCGTGCTACAGAGTAGAAGATGGGGCATTTTTAAACACGATCCCAAAGCGAGAGCATTTTAAGTGGTTCTATGCAATGTTGAAAAAAAAGGAAACGTTCGATATGAAGACCGATGGAGAGATATTAGCTGCTCGGAGCGGCTGGAACCATGATTTAGTTGAATTCGTTACCCAGGTGTTTTTTGAACTGGAGTTTGTTAGAATAGAGAATGGATTAGTATCACTGAATACTTCTCCATCAAAAAAAGAATTAAGTGAATCGCTGCTTTATCAAGAGAAATTTGAGCAACTACAAATTGAGCAAACCCTCTATTATTCAAGTTTTCCGGAGTTAAAACAGTGGCTGGATCAATATATATTAGAGCAACGGGATGCCGTGAAGGAGGAAGTCGCAAATGGATTATAAGGAACACATTGCTATTGTCGAGGATTGGCCAAAAGAAGGTATAAAGTTTAAAGATATCACGCCATTGATGGATAATGGGAAAGCTTTCAAATCAGCAGTAGATGATATTGTGGAATATGCTAAAACGCAGGAAATCGATCTCGTTGTGGGCCCTGAAGCACGAGGGTTCATTGTCGGATGTCCCGTTTCTTATGCTCTCGAAATCGGTTTCGCCCCGGTTCGTAAAGAAGGTAAGCTTCCTCGCGAGACGATCCAGACAGATTACGGTTTGGAATACGGAAAAGATGTTTTAACGATTCATAAAGATGCCATAAAACCAGGCCAGCGCGTTTTAATCATAGATGACCTCCTAGCGACCGGGGGAACGATTGAGGCGACGATCAATCTGGTTGAAGAATTGGGCGGAATTGTAGCCGGATGTGCCTTCCTAATCGAGCTTACGTACTTAGAGGGACGAAGTAAATTAGATGGCTATAACGTCCTCACTTTAATGCAATATTAATTAACGAAGGAGTGCCCGCTTAGGGGTGCTCCTTGTTTATCACCTGTATGGAGTCGATAAAGCTAATGGGAACGTATATATAGATAAGAAGTGTATTTCTTTACATTTTTCGATCTTTTTTTGATAATAAGAAAAATGATGTTTGTTTTGAAAGTCTAAGGAACCAGGGTGATTAGATGTCGAAAGATAATATTTTGACAGCTGAAGATGTCATACAATCAGCAAGCAGCTATTTGAATGAGGATAACCTCACGTTTATTCGCCGCGCTTATGAGTTTGCCGAGCAGGCTCATAAAGATCAATACCGTAAGTCCGGCGAACCGTATATTCTGCATCCCATTCAAGTTGCAGGCATCCTTGTGAATCTTGAAATGGATCCGGAAACAATCGCCGGGGGTTTTTTACATGACGTCGTTGAGGATACAGACGTTTCCGTAGAGACACTGGAAGAACAGTTCAGCCATGAAGTAGGCATGCTTGTGGATGGTGTGACAAAGCTGGGAAAAATTAAATATAAATCAAAAGAAGCTCAGCAGGCAGAAAATCATCGCAAAATGTTTGTGGCTATGGCTAAAGACATGCGTGTCATCCTGATTAAACTTGCGGATCGACTGCATAACATGAGGACATTGAAACATCTTCCTTCTGATAAACAACGCCGTATTTCAAACGAGACGTTGGAAATTTTTGCTCCTTTGGCTCATAGGCTTGGGATTTCCACTATTAAATGGGAATTAGAGGATACTGCTTTACGTTATCTCAACCCTCAGCAGTATTATCGCATTGTTCATTTGATGAAGCAAAAGCGTAATGAGCGGGAATATTATTTAGAAGATGTCATGAAGGAAATTGAACAACAACTGGAAGAAGTCAATATCGAGGCTGACTTGTCCGGACGCCCGAAACATCTTTACAGCATTTATCGCAAAATGGTATTACAAAATAAGCAGTTTAATGAAATATACGATTTACTTGCCGTGCGCATCCTGGTTAATAGTATAAAAGATTGCTATGCTGTTCTCGGTATCATTCATACGTGCTGGAAACCGATGCCGGGGCGTTTCAAAGACTATATCGCCATGCCTAAACCGAACCTTTACCAATCGTTGCATACAACGGTAATAGGTCCTAAAGGAGACCCACTTGAAGTGCAGATCCGGACACACGATATGCATGAAATTGCAGAGTTCGGAATTGCAGCACACTGGGCTTATAAAGAAGGTGCCGATGTAGATTCGAATAAGAAATCGTTTGAAGATAAATTGACGTGGTTCCGGGAAATTCTGGAGTGGCAGAGCGAAACGCATGATGCTGAGGAATTCATGGAGTCATTGAAAGTGGATTTGTTTTCCGATATGGTGTATGTCTTCACGCCTAAAGGGGATGTCATCGAGTTGCCTTCGGGCTCGGTACCGATCGATTTTGCTTACCGGATTCACACGGAGGTGGGCAATCAAACCATAGGCTCAAAAATCAATGGAAAAATGGAGCCCCTTGATTATCAATTGAACACAGGTGACATCGTGGAAGTCATGACATCCAAACATTCTTATGGCCCTTCAAAGGACTGGGTGAAGCTTGCCCAAACCTCGCAAGCTAAAAATAAAATAAAACAGTTCTTTAAAAAGCAGCGCAAAGATGAAAATATCACAAGAGGTAAAGATCTTGTGGAAAAAGAAATCCGGAATTTGGACATTAACCCGAAAGACGTCATGACCTCGGAGAACCTTGAACGTGTTGCTGAGAAGTTCAACTTTACAAGTGATGATGACATGTATGCTGCGGTCGGCTATCAAGGGATTACAGCTGCTCAGATTGCGACAAGGTTAACGGAACGACTTCGCCAACGTCAGTTGAAAACGCAAGATCTTGAGGAGACCTTGGCGGACGTCAATACGAGTGAAAGTAAACCGAAGCCTTCACCGAAAAAGGATTCCGGCGTTCGTGTGGAAGGTGTCGATAACCTGTTAGTACGGCTATCGAAGTGTTGCAGCCCTGTGCCGGGTGATGATATTGTAGGCTATATTACAAAAGGTCGAGGTGTGTCGGTTCACCGGACGGATTGCCCAAATGTGCAGACAGAAGAGGCTCAGTCCCGTCTCCTCCCCGTAGAATGGGAGAGTTCTGTAACAGCTTCAAAGCAGTACCATGTAGATTTGGAAATCTCCGGATATGATAGACGAGGTTTATTGAATGAAGTATTGCAGTCTGTGAATGAAACAAAGACGAACATTACGGCGGTCTCGGGAAAATCGGATCGCAATAAAATGGCAACGATTCATATCACCATTCTGATTCAGAATATCAGTCATCTTAAGAAAGTCGTGGAACGTATCAAACAAATTCAAGACGTGTACACCGTCCGACGGGTCATGCAGTAAACGAGGGGTATATAAATGAAAGCTGTTATTCAAAGAGCTGAAAACGCTTCTGTCTCGGTAAATGAAGAAACGGTGGGACATATCGACTTCGGACTTGTGGTGTTATTAGGTGTAAGCCATGAGGATACAGAAGAAGATGCGACGTATCTTGTTAATAAAATTGTTAATTTGCGAATTTTTGAAGACGAGCATAATAAAATGAATCTTTCCCTGAAAGACGTAGGTGGAAAGGTTCTGTCAGTTTCGCAATTCACTCTCTTCGGTGATACGCGTAAAGGACGTCGTCCCAGCTTTATGAAGGCTGCGCCCCCCGAACAAGCTACGCAGTTATATGAAATTTTTAACGATTTGGTTGAATCAGAAGGAATTGAAGTGGAGACGGGGAGATTCGGAGAAATGATGAATGTGAATCTCACCAATCAAGGGCCCGTAACGTTAATCATTGATAGCAAGGAATAGAATAGGAAGCGGCGTGGTTTGACGGAGCGTTCATGGAACACCACCCTAAAACACAAAAAATCCGAACATTTCGCTGAAATCGTTCGGATTTTTTGTGTTTTATTTAGTCTGTAAAGTAAGCTTTTAATCCATCATGAATGCCATCCGTGACATTCTCTTGATAAGCGGAGGTTTGTACATATTGCTCCTCATAGGAGGTAGACAGAAAGCCCAGTTCTAATAAAAGGGAAGGGACCTGTGGTTCTCTGATCATGTGATAATTTGAAGCTGAATACCCTCTGTCGGTCATACCCGTGGCATCGATCATAGCAATATGAACCATGTTAGCCAGATGCTCGTTTTCGTTTCCATTATAAAATGTACTGATACCAGAAGCGTTTTGCACATGAGGCGCGCTATTATAATGAAGGCTGATAAAGGCATCAGGCTTGGACGTGTTTGCGAACGAGGACCTCGCTGCTAAGGATAAATACTGATCATCATCTCTGGTCAAAAGCACGTTAGCTCCGGATTGTTCGAGTTTTTTCATCAAAGTCAAGGCTGTATCCAGATTGAGCGTTTTCTCATAGGTGCCGTTTATACCAATGGTGCCTGAGTCTCTTCCACCGTGACCCGGATCGATCATGACGGTCTTATTTTTTAAGCCATCCTGATTAGTGGTTTCAGATTGACTCGAGCCTTTTATGGAAACGAGCCAACCCGCTACGTAAGCTGTTCCATTTTCGGTTTGAATGTGATACCAATCATTTTGCTTTTCTATGACGTCAAAGCGTTCGCCTGCATCCCGTTGGCCGATAACTTTATGATTTGTGGACGGCCCCGCTCTTAAGTTCGTAGCATTATATTGCAGGGTCGCTATGCTTTGCTCAGCATTGACAGAGGTATCGGACGAATTGGACGTATCACGATTGTCAGAGGGTTTGGTCGCTAACGCGGTGTAATCGCGATGGATCCACCCGTTTACGCCCTCATATGAAATATGTAACCAATTGTCTCTTTGCTCAAGCAGTTCGACCTCGTCACCTTCCATGAGATACCCTTTGATAGCCGACTGTGTAGTGGCTTCTGACCGTATCCTTAAATGGTCTACGTTACAAGTGGTGACGTGCTCCTCCTGAAATTGCACATGCTGCTTTGCTATCCAGCCGGTCGTGTCGTTCCAATTTATTTTCACCCAATCTTCCTTGGTCTCCTGTACGCTGAACGTATCATCTTGATGGACCGTACCCGTTTGGTTGTAATCGAGGCCTGGACCGCTGCGCACATTTAATGTATCCACCTCAACAAGGACTTCATTTGCTTGAATGGATGAAGCGGAAGAGCCAAGCAATATTAAGAAGACTGCAATAAATGTAATTGAATACCATATTTTTGCCAACTTACCACCCTTTCTCATGATTGTCATATAAAAACATATTCTATAGTACCCGGTTATTTCCTTCCCACTAACTGAATAAACTCCAATTTTTGAGTCTCCTTGAAAGAGTAGTTTCATAAGAGCGTTCGATTCAAGATTTCAGAGTGATGGGTCTCAAGTTAACAGACCAAATTACATGAAACTTTGTGATATTCAACAGGAAGACTTGACAATAAGGATGACGACGCTTATGATTAAAATCAATTCTATAATTCGTTTAGAACCAGAGATGGAAAAAGTAACTGAGAGACGCGTGTTCAGAGAGGAAAAACCACTGGCTGGAAGTTTTTCTGCACAATGACTCAGTGAAAGACATTCCTGAGGTTTCATATCGAAAAATGAGTAGGTATGGACGTATACAGGCGTTAACTGTTTGAGCGGAAGTGTATACATTAGAAGCACTTCAATCAGGGTGGCAACGCGGGTCAATTCCCGTCCCTTTTTCTAAGGAAAAAGGGACGGGAATTTTTTGTTGTCTCAAAAATCGATTAAAGGAGGCTTAATCATGAACATAAAAGCACCACGCGGAACGCAGGATATTTTGCCAGGTGATTCTGAGAAATGGCAATATGTTGAGCGTACCTTAGGCGATCTGTGTCGTCGTTACAATTATAAAGAAATCCGTACCCCTGTTTTTGAGCATACTGAACTTTTTCAGCGCGGGGTAGGGGAAACGACTGATATTGTTCAAAAGGAAATGTACACATTTGAGGACAAAGGCGGCAGAAGCATCACCTTGCGTCCGGAGGGTACCGCCTCGGTTGTTCGTTCATTTGTGGAGAATAAAGTCCATGGTTCCCCCAATCAACCGACAAAATTGTATTATTTCGGCCCGATGTTCCGGTATGAACGTCCTCAGCAAGGAAGAACCAGACAGTTTGTGCAATTCGGAATCGAAGCTTTGGGAAGTGCCGATCCCGCCATTGACGCGGAAGTATTAGCCTTAGCTATGAATGCTTATCAAGAACTGGGGCTGCAGTCGCTGACCCTCGTGATCAACAGCTTGGGTGATCAAGAGAGTCGTGACAATCATCGAAACGCGTTGATCAACCACTTTGATCCTTACCGTGATGAACTGTGTGAAGATTGTCAACACAGACTGGATCAGAATCCGCTCCGTGTACTGGATTGCAAGAAAGATCGCAATCATCCTGCCATGGAGAGCGCTCCGTCCATTCTTGAGCATTTGAACGAAGAATCTCAACACTATTTTGCTCAAGTACAGACTTACTTGGATGATATGGGCATTGACTATGTCATCGATCCGAATTTGGTTCGCGGGTTAGATTATTACAATCATACAGCGTTTGAAATCATGAGTAATGCAGAGGGTTTCGGTGCTATCACGACTTTAAATGGAGGCGGACGTTACAATGGGCTGGTTGAAGAAGTAGGAGGACCCGAAACCCCGGGAATCGGCTTTGCCTTAAGTATAGAACGCCTGTTAATGGCTTTGGAAGCCGAAGGTGTGGCGCTCCCTGTTGATGATGAGCTTGACTGCTACTTTGTCACGATGGGCAGTAAAGCTGACGAAGCAGCCGTTCGCTTAATTTATGAGCTCCGCAAAGCAGGTATTCAGGTGGATAAAGATTATTTAGGACGGAAGGTCAAAGCTCAATTCAAGTCTGCAGACCGTTTGAAAGCTAAGCAGGTCATCATGCTTGGAGATGACGAATTACAAGCAGGCAACGTCAATGTGAAAAATATGACATCTGGAGACCAGCAGGAGATGAAGTTAGATGAGCTGGTTCCGTATTTGAAGCACGAGTTAGCAGGAGGAGAGTAAAGATGGAAAGAGTTCATTGTGGCAGCTTACGCGTCGAACATATTGGTTCAACAATCAAGTTAAAAGGCTGGGTAGAAAAACGCAGGGATCTTGGCGGGTTGATTTTTATTGATTTGCGCGACCGGTCTGGGCAAGTCCAAGTCGTATTCAATCCGGAAGTTTCAAGTGAAGCCCTCCACATTGCCGAAAATGTGAGAAGTGAGTATGTTTTAGATATTGAGGGGGAAGTACTCGAACGTGATGAACAGACGGTCAATCCGAATCTCGAAACAGGAAGGATTGAAGTCCAAGCCAGGCAGGTCGCTATTTTAAATAAATCGAAAAACCCGCCTTTTGTCATCCAGGAAGGGGCTGACGTGGCGGAAGACCTTCGCTTGAAATATCGCTATTTAGACTTGCGTCGTGACGACATGCAGCAGACGTTCAAAATGAGGCATCAAACTACTCAAGCCATTCGGAACTTCTTGAATCAAGAAGATTTTATGGAAATGGAAACACCGATGCTAACGAAAAGCACCCCGGAGGGCGCACGGGATTATCTGGTTCCAAGCCGGGTCCATCCGGGCGAATTTTACGCCTTGCCTCAATCGCCACAATTGTTCAAGCAGCTCTTGATGATGTCAGGCTTTGAAAAATATTATCAGTTTGCTCGTTGTTTTCGTGATGAAGATTTGCGGGCTGATCGCCAGCCTGAATTCACTCAGATCGATATCGAGATGAGCTTCATGTCAATAGAAGACATTATGGCTATGACAGAGCGCATGATGAAAAAAGTGATGAAAGATGTAAAATCCATTGAGGTGAACACGCCGTTCCCGAGGCTCACTTATCAGGAAGCGATGGAGCGCTATGGGTCAGATAAACCTGATACGCGTTTCGGTATGGAGCTTGTCAATATCTCAGACGTGGTGAAGGATTCCGGGTTTAAAGTGTTCAATGATACGGTCTCCTCAGGAGGAAAGGTCAGTGCTATCACCGTTAAAGGGAAAGCAGACGCGTTTTCACGTAAACAAATCGATCAGTTGACCGACTTTGTTAAAGTCTATGGCGCCAAAGGGTTAGCCTGGATGAAGGTTGAGGAAAGTGGAATGAGCGGTCCCATAGCAAAATTCTTCTCGCAAGAAGAGAAAGATACGCTCATGAATCAGCTTTCAGCGGAAGAAAACGATCTCCTGCTTTTTGTGGCTGACCAAACCTCTGTTGTGCAAGAGAGTCTTGGAGCGCTGCGTACAAAACTTGGAAAAGAACTCGACCTTATCAACACATCCAAGTTCAACTTCCTTTGGGTAACGGATTGGCCGCTGCTAGAATATGACGAAGATGAAGGCCGGTATTTTGCCGCTCATCACCCATTTACAATGCCAGTTGCGGAAGATGTGGAAAAACTTGACACAGAACCGGAGAATGTTCACGCTGAGGCATATGATCTCGTCTTAAACGGGTATGAACTGGGAGGCGGATCGCTACGTATCCACCGCAAAGAGCTTCAGGATCGCATGTTTGAGGTTCTCGGATTTGATCAAGAGGAAGCGGAAGAGCAATTTGGTTTTCTATTGGAATCTCTGGAGTATGGGGCTCCGCCTCACGGAGGAATTGCGCTTGGGTTTGATCGGCTCATTATGATTTTAGCTGAAAGGAACAACTTGCGTGACACGATTTTGTTCCCTAAAACAGCTTCAGCATCGGATTTGATGACGGAAGCTCCATCAACGGTGAACCCTGCCCAATTGCACGAATTGAATCTCCAACTTCAGCGGAGGAGTAAAGGCAAACAGGACTAGGAACAAAGATCGAAATTGCCATTTGTAACCATTATAGCCTTGAGAAAGCTTGAAATGCACATCCCCATATGCTATGATTTAGTTACAAATTAAGAGGAAGCAATCCTGATGTGTACGTTGTTCGAATGTACGTTTTGACCGAACAGTTATGAATAGGGAGCCTGCCGTTTTCGCGTGGCGTGCAAGCCTCATTTACCTACAATGAGAGGAAGCACAAAGCGTGGAACAAGGCACCCACCTGCCGAGAGCGGGTTCAAAACTCATGAAACAACGGCACGATTGGGATTGTTTCCATACATAAAAAAAAACCTTAAGGGCTTCCCTTAAGGTTTTTTTATTGGATACGTTATCGGGCAACATGTTCTAAGTTACCATTCTTCTCCATGCGAAACTGTGGTTTTTCATGCGAATCTTGATCATCAAAGATAACCATTTTTCTTGCACGGTCCATAATTTGGATCAACACTTGATAGTCTTCTTGAATGGTCTGGATTTGTTGGCCTTGTACATGTTTTTCTTGCTTCAATTGCTCAATTTCCTGTTTTAATTGATTGTTTTCCTGTTCTAAAAGTTGAACATTTGCATAAGACCGCTGTTCTTTTGATAAATCCTGTAAAAAGGCGATAACCTGTTTTAAAGAAAGAGACGCTTCTGATTGAACAACAGGGGTCGCAGCTTGCTTTGTGTATGCTGGCATCTGTCTGTCAGATTGGTCGGGTTCCACTGCAGGTAAGGCCGTTTGTGTGACTTCTGGAATACGTTTTGCTTCTGCCCGCTTTTTTTCTTTTCGTTGCTTTTTGGCAATCTGCACAGCTTGTTCATATTTTTGTCTGACTTCTGCATTCCATCTGAATCCACATGCGGCAGACGTGCGGTTAAGGAGATCTCCCACTTCCTCAAAAGCATTCAATTGCGTGCTACCTTCACGAATGTGTCTAAGAATTGTTTCGGCTAGTAATAAATCATCCTCATGAGACCAAGCATCTTGTCTTACTTTCGTCATCATTTTCACTCCTGTTTCTGGTTTAGGTCTACCATTTGTGAATGATAGTTTGACAGTTTTGTCAGTATTGTAGCCACCAGACACAGAAATTATACGAGGATTAGGATTGATTTTGTATTTTATCGTAAACGTGCTTTAAGGATTGTTCAAACTTTCCGGTTGCTTTTGGCTGGTAATAACGCCGATGTTTGATTTTATCGGGGAGATACTGTTGCCTGACCCATGCGTTGTCGTAATTATGGGGATACTTATAAGCGACGCCGCGTCCCATCTTTTTGGCGCCTTCATAATGGGAGTCTTTCAAATGGATCGGAACATCACCGCTCATGCCTTTACGCACGTCTGATAAAGCTTCATCAAGTGCTTTGTAAGCACTGTTTGATTTAGGTGAAAGGGCAAGCTCGGTGACGGCAGTTGCAAGGGGGATACGGCCTTCAGGAAATCCCAGACGTTCTGCTGCTTCAATAGCTGCCAGAGCTCTAGGACCGGCTTGAGGGTTTGCCAGCCCAATATCCTCATAGGCGATAACAACCAATCTTCTACCGATACTGTCAAGATCTCCTGCCTCAATTAGACGGGCGAGATAGTGCAACGCAGCGTCCACGTCACTGCCTCGTATCGATTTTTGGAAAGCTGACAAGACATCGTAATGAGCGTCGCCATCTTTATCATGGGAAAAACTTTTTTTCTGCATGCATTCTTCGGCTGTGGCCAAATCAATCGATATGGTTCCATCACGCGCTTCAGGTGTCGAAAAGGCAGCAAGTTCCAATCCGTTTAAGGCAGCACGCAAATCCCCATTTGACGCCAGGGCAAAATGTTCAAGGGCCTCGGGTGTAATGCTGATGTTCATGTCACCGAGTCCTTCATCTGTATCATTGACTGCCCGCAAGACAGCTTCTTCGATGTCGGATTCGGAAAGGCGATAGAGTTCAAACAAATGACAGCGGCTGCGTATCGCTGGGTTGATGGAGTGGTAGGGATTGCTCGTGGTGCACCCGATCATCGTTAGTAAATTGCTTTCCAAATGGGGAAGCAGGAAGTCTTGTTTGCTCTTATCGAGTCTGTGCACTTCATCAAGGATTAAAACGAGCTGGCCGTGCATTTTAGCTTCTTCGACCGCAGCTTCCATGTCTTTTTTCCGGTCTGTTACGGCATTTAACATTTTGAACGGGAGACCTAAATGTTTGACTAACGCAATTGCAACGGAGGTTTTCCCTGTCCCAGGGGGGCCAAACAAAATCATGGAAGCCAGTCGATTGGCTGTCACCATGCGGTGGATGGTTTTGCCCTCCGTCACCAGGTGCTGTTGTCCGATAATGTCTTCTATTCGTTTCGGTCGCATTCTGAATGCGAGAGGTTTTTGAGTCATGGCCGAAAGCTCCTTTATATACCTAGTGTCATTTAAAGCGTATGACGGTTTCCCATAAAATGCAAGAGACTTGCCATTCATGCTATAATAGCGTTTGGTATAATGAAAGGAAGGTCGCCCATGAACCGAATAAATCAAACAAGATACACGCTTATTATTAGATGGACCTTCTTTTTTGTCGGCCTTATGATATTAGGTTTCGGAATATCGTTGACAATGCAAGCTAAAGATCTCGGCATTGGGCCTTGGGATGTCCTTCATTACGGGTTGTTTTTACAATTCGGCCTGAGTGTTGGAACGTGGTCGATCATCGCAGGGATAATTGTCGTTACAGCGACTGCTCTTATATTGAAGAAAAGGCCTCAAATCGGCACGGTTTTAAACATGGTTCTGATTGGCATCTTCATTGATTTGTTCAACTGGCTACTCCCCGAGCCTAACATGTTATGGCTAGAGGTGATTGTGTTTGTTGGCGGTGTGGCGGTTATTGCGCTTGGGATCGGCATCTATGTCGCACCAGGAATCGGAGCTGGGCCAAGGGATGGTCTCATGTTAGTGATCACTGAAAAAACGGGATGGAAGGTCTCCGCTGTCCGAAACGGCATAGAGATCAGCGTAGCCCTGATCGGTTGGCTTTTAGGTGGTCCGATAGGTTTCGGCACGATCTTTATCGCATTCTTTTTTGGCTCGTTTTTAGGGTATGCATTACCATATACTAAACAATTGCTGCATTTTATTATAAGGAAAGGTGACACATATGAAGATATCTACCAAGGGACGCTACGGCCTGACCATCATGATCGAATTAGCTAGAAGGTTCGGGGAGGGCCCCATTTCGTTAAAACAAATCGCCCGGGAAAACGATCTATCCGAACATTATTTAGAGCAATTGATTGCGCCGTTGCGTAATGCAAGCATGGTTAAAAGCGTAAGAGGAGCCTACGGCGGATATATGTTAACGAAACCGCCACATGACATTACTGCGGGTGATGTGATTCGTGTGCTTGAGGGACCGATAACCCCTGTCGAAGGCATAGAAGATGAAGAACCAGCTAAACAAGCGCTCTGGAAACGCGTTCGGGACGCGGTAAAAGACGTACTGGACACGACGACGTTAGAAGATCTGAAAGACCATGTTGATGATCAGACACAGGATGCTTATATGTTCTATATTTAAACGGTAGGAGGTGACAAGATGAAAGCAATCTATTTGGATCATGCGGCGACGACGCCGGTCCACCCGAAGGTTGTCGAAGCGATGCTGCCCGTCTATCAAGATGTGTTTGGAAATCCTTCGAGCGTCCATCAATTTGGGAGACAGGCTCGCAGGGTTTTAGACGAAGCCAGGCGGATAGCTGCCAGGAGCCTTAATGTTCAGGAGAAAGAATTGATATTTACCAGCGGGGGCACAGAAGCGGACAATTTAGCTTTGATTGGGACCGCAGAGGCTAATCGCCACAAAGGCAAGCATATCATTACCAGCAGGATTGAACATCATGCTACATTACATGCAGCCGAGCACCTTGAGCGACGGGGGTTTGAAGTCACGTACCTCCCCGTTAACGATCAAGGGGTTATAGCAGTCGAAGATGTTCAGGAGCACCTGAGGGACGATACCATTGTAGTGTCGATTATGATGGTCAACAATGAAACCGGAGTGATGCAGCCTATTCAAGAGATTGCAGATCTTGTCTCCAGCCATCAAGCTTATTTTCATACCGATGCTGTTCAAGCTTTTGGCACCCTTTCCATTGATTTGCAAACCTTGCCGGTGGATATGCTTACCATTTCCAGCCATAAAATCAACGGCCCAAAGGGTGTCGGCCTATTATTTGTCCGAGAAGGTACAAAAATAGATGCAAGACAACACGGAGGAGAACAGGAACGGAAGCGGCGGCCGGGGACTGAAAACATCCCAGGCATCAAAGGGTTCGCCACGGCCATCGCTCTCATGCAAGACGAAGCAGAGTATCCTTTCAACTATGCTCAATATAAACGTTCTTTTTTAGCAGTGTTGCAAGAGAATGGGATCGCGTTTTCCATTAATGGGGATCCTGATAAAACCGTAGACACCATTGTGAACATCAGCTTTCCCAACATTAACGTGGAAACGCTGCTGACCAATTTGGATCTATCAGGCGTAGCTGCGTCGAGCGGGAGCGCATGTACGGCCGGTTCAGTCGAACCCTCACACGTATTGTCAGCTATGTACGCGAGTGAAGACGAACGGCCGGTCAACTCCATTCGTTTCAGTTTCGGACAGGCTAACACTGAGGATGATGTTGTTGAAGCGGCCCATCGGATCAGCCAAGTCGTTGCTCGACTAAGAACGCAATAAGGAAGGTGAATCAAAATGAAAGAGCGAAAAGATACCCGCGTTGTCATTGGAATGAGCGGAGGGGTGGATTCCTCTGTCGCTGCCTTACTTTTAAAAGAACAAGGCTATGACGTTGTCGGGATCTTTATGAAAAATTGGGACGATACCGATGAGAACGGGGTTTGCACGGCCACAGAAGATTTCGAGGATGTCATACGCGTATGCAATCAAATCGATATTCCTTACTATGCAGTTAACTTTGAAAAACAGTATTGGGATAAGGTGTTTACGTATTTCTTAGATGAATATAAATCCGGTCGGACGCCGAACCCTGATGTTATGTGCAATAAAGAAATTAAATTCAAAGCCTTTATGGATCATGCCCTATCATTAGGAGCTGATTATCTTGCTACTGGCCATTACGCGCAAGTCAGGGAGAACGACGGTGTCTATGAGATGCTGAGAGGCAAGGATGAAAACAAGGATCAAACGTACTTCTTAAACCAGCTTTCTCAAAGCGTGTTATCACGTGTCATGTTCCCGCTTGGGCATTTAGAGAAAGGGGAAGTCCGGCAAATTGCAGAGAAGCATGATCTGGCAACAGCGAAGAAAAAGGACTCCACAGGAATTTGCTTCATCGGCGAACGGAATTTCAAAGATTTTCTAAGTGAATATTTGCCCGCCCAGCCCGGGTACATGCAAACCCTTGATGGTGAACGTAAAGGTGAACATGACGGCCTCATGTATTACACGCTTGGGCAGCGACAAGGTCTTGGTATCGGCGGTCCCGGTGAACCATGGTTCGTCGTGGGAAAGAATATTAAGGATAATGTGCTGTATGTTGGTCAGGGATACGACCATGATGCCCTTTATTCCGATGGCTTGTATGCCACCGAGATCAATTGGATGTCAGGTGACAAGCTTACGGAGAGTATGGCGTGTACGGCGAAGTTCCGCTATCGTCAGGCAGATAGCCCTGTAACCGTGCATCCGGTGGGAGACGATAAATTAAAAGTCGACTTTCATGAAGCTGAACGTGCGGTGACCCCCGGGCAAGCTGTCGTATTTTATGATGGGGATGTTTGTCTCGGCGGTGCCACAATTGACGCCATCATCAAAGAAGAGAAAGTCGTATCGTATGTTGGTTAAATGAACACTTAACATCAAGCCATGCCGTGACTGATATCTGGCATGGCCCATTTTTTATGAGGAGGTTGAAGGATGGATAAACTGAGTCAAGGCATTGAACAAATGAAACAACAGGATTTTGAAGAGGCTGCTAAGTCTTTTACGGAAGCGATCGAGGAAAGCCCCCAGGACCCCGTCGGGTATATCAATTTCGGGAATTTGTTATTGCATATGAATGATTATGAGCGTGCTGAACAATTTTTCCACCGGGCCCTTGAATTGGATGGGCAAGCGGCTACAGCCCACTATGGACTCGGTAATGTGTACTATGATCAGGAAGCCTACCTTAAAGCTCAGCAGTCTTTTCAAGCGGCATTGGAAGCCGGTCTTGAGGAGGCTGATGTCTACTTTCTGTTAGGGATGAGTATGGTTCACCAGGAGCATGTGAAACTGGCTATGCCTTATTTATTAAGGGCTTCTGAGCTTGCACCTGAAGATGTGGATATCCAATTCCAGTATGGCCTGTGCTTAGCGCAGAATGACCAGATAGACGCGGCTGAAGATGTTATGCGCATTGTGCTACAATTAGATTCAGACCATAGTGATGCTCACTATAATTTAGCTGTGGCTGCTTTGCACAAAGAGGATCCTGAGAAAGCATTAAGCCATCTCGAGAAAGCACTTGATATACAACCGGATCATATGCTGGCTGCGCATGCTAAAGAACAAGTTGAACAAGCGCTGGGAGGAAATTCGTAATAAAGGAGCACGACATAGATGGCGGATGATGCAGGTGTTCAAACCAATGGGCAGGCGAAGGAAACGGGTTACCTTAAAGGTGAGTTGGTACGAATGATCTTCCATAAAGCGGAAGAACATTTTTCGATTGCCTTAATCACGATCACTGAAACAAATGAGTCAATTGAAGATAATCAAGTGGTTATTAAGGGACATTTTTCACCGCTGGAAGAAGGGGAAACGTACCTTTTTGAAGGAGAATGGGTCGACCATAAAAAATTCGGCCGTCAATATGACGTTCAATTTTACAAGCGACTTCTTCCAGAAACGAAGGATGGCATTGTCCATTATCTTTCGAGTGATCTTTTTCATGGCATAGGGAAGAAAACAGCAGAACGGATTGTTGGTTACTTGGGAGAAGATGCGATCAACTTGATTTTGCGTGATAAAACCGTTCTGTACGATGTGCCCTACTTAAAGAAGGAGAAAGCTGACCGTTTGTTTCAAGCGCTTCAGGAACATCAAGGGTTTGAACATGTCATGATCACCCTTTCCACATACGGGTTCGGTCTGAAAATGGCCCAGAAAATATACGACGTCTTTCATGACGAAACACTTGCTATCATTGAAGAAGATCCTTATCAACTTGTCTTTCAAGTTGAGGGGTTTGGCTTCCATCGGGCTGATGAAATGGCAAGGGCTGTCAACCTGTCTGATGATCATCCCACTCGGTTAAGGGCGGCTTGTTTATATGTCATGCAGCAAAGCTTAAATGCCGGTCATGTTTATCTGCCAACTCAGGAATGTTTAGAATCTGTTTTTCGCTTACTCAATCATGATAGTGCAATAAAGATCGATTATGATCGTTTATCTGAACAACTGATTCATTTAGGTGAAGAGAACATTCTCATAATCGAGGATGATCGCGTTTACCTCCCGACGTTATTTTACGCTGAAAACGGTGTGAGCCATCAATTGGAGCGGATTATGGCGACTCCATTAGACTCAGAGTTCACTCAGGCTGAACTCATGAAAATCATTGGCGGGGCAGAAGAGGAAGAGGCATTAAGCTACGGTGAACATCAATATGCCGCTATAGAAAAATCGCTTCATTCTAAGGCGATGGTATTAACCGGTGGGCCAGGGACCGGAAAAACGACCGTAATCAAAGGGTTTATCCGCGCGTATTCTGAACTTAATGATCTGTCTATGAACATTGG
Organism: Thalassobacillus sp. CUG 92003; assembly: GCF_013618635.1. Taxonomy (GTDB): domain Bacteria; phylum Bacillota; class Bacilli; order Bacillales; family Halobacillaceae; genus CUG-92003. The sequence goes on from NZ_JABLSJ010000013.1 coordinate 31,133, forward strand.
AGACTATGATCAGGATGAACCTTACCCTTTTATACTTGCAGCCCCTACTGGCAGAGCAGCAAAACGCATGAATGAATCGACCGGGCTGCCTGCTAGTACGATTCACAGATTGTTAGGCTGGGATGGAAAAGATTCGTTTCAAAAGAACCAAAACAATCAGTTAGAAGGGAAACTCCTGGTGATTGATGAATTTTCAATGGTGGATATCTGGCTTGCCAATCAGCTTTTACGAGCTGTTCCCTCCGACATGCAAATCCTCTTAGTTGGCGACGAAGACCAGTTGCCTTCAGTCGGCCCTGGCCAAGTGCTGGCGGATATTTTAGCCTCTGGCCAAATTCCTTCCGTGCAACTGACTGAGATCTACCGCCAAAAAGAGGGATCGCGCATCATTCAGTTAGCCCATGAAATCAAGCAAAACCAATGTACCGCCCAATCATTACAAAAGGATTCTGATTTTAATTTTATCCCAGCGCATGAAGGCAATCTGATAGACATCATTACGCGAATCTATGAGCGTGCTGTGAGCAAAGGATTGGAATTCCGGGATATACAAGTGCTTGCTCCCATGTATAAAACGAAGGTCGGCATTCATGTGTTGAATACTGAGATTCAAAGCCTGGTGAACCCAAAAAGCAATCAGAAACGGGATCTGCAATTTAAAGAGGTGACGTACCGAACGGGGGATAAAGTCATCCAACTGGTCAATCAACCGGAAGAGGGTGTCTACAATGGGGATATTGGGGAAATTGTGGCGATATTTCGAGAAGAAGAAAATGTCGATCAAGTAGAACAAGTGGTGATTTCCTTTGATGGTAAGGAAGTAACCTATCCACGTAAGGATTTGCATATTATTATGCATGCCTACTGCACCTCGATTCATAAATCCCAGGGCAGTGAGTTTTCAATTGTCATTTTGCCAGTCGTGAGAAGCTACAAACGGATGCTCAGGAAAAACCTCCTCTATACGGCGATTACCCGCAGCAAACAATCCCTTATTATCTGTGGTGATCAAACCGCATTTTTAGACGGGATTGAAACCGAAGATACGAACCTGCGTTACACGTTCTTGACTGAAAAATTGATTGAACATACCCCTGAGCAAGCACAGAATGAAGAAGATACAGCCTTATCCCCTTATGACTTCATGTAAGGAAACGGAGGACTGAAACGTATGGTACATCGTTTTGGTATGTCAGGAAGTACGATTTTATCTAACCCTGATTTGTTTGACCAGCTTTTCACTGATGAAACGAGTCATATTGAAATGGGTGAGTTTCCTGATGAACAGGCGTTTTATCAGTTCTTAAAGCTGTTGAAACAGTCACCTCGAACATTTGGTTTGCACTCACCTCTATATCGCCATGACAGCAAGTATGATTTGCTTGAAAACGTACAGCACGAACCAGAAAGTGCATGGCAGCAATTCGAAAAGGAAGTCGAACGCATGGCCTCTCTTAATGCGGACTATATTCTTGTCCACTTTCCATATTTTAAAGCAAAACGCGAGCAGGTCCCGTTGGCGGAGATAGAGAATGGATTGAAACGATTATGTGAGCTGCAGCATACCTATCAAATCCCAATTGTTTGTGAACCGAAATTGGGGGCGAACCGCTCCCCGGCTGGCATTGATTATCTCCATCAGTTCCCTCGACATATATGGGAGAAATATGGGCTATACCTCTGTATTGATCTCGGTGATTATCAGCTTGCTGCTCAAGATAACATGCTGGCTTATATCCAAAAATGGCGCGGGTTTATTAAAGTTGTCCATCTACATCATGTTGAATGGCATAACGGCAATTACTACTGGGTCCCCCTCCATCCTTCAGGCGAGGGGGAAGGCATGCAGCCTTTAAAGAATATTATCGCCTATTTAGGCAAGCTGGAGGACGTGTACTTCATTTTTGAACATACGCCTCATACAAACCCTTCGGATGGTTTTGTGAAGGAAGGCGTAAGGTGGGTGAAAGACGTCATAAAAGGAGAATAGGGAAGCTAGATAAGTGATCCTATGATCGCAGCCATAGCTGCAAACGTATAATTGTGTGACGAGTGGGCATGATAGATGGTAAAAAAAGGATGACTTTCTATGAAGTGCCCGAACTGTCAAAGTTCACAACTTGGTCGAATCGGAAGCAAGCAGTATTACTGTTGGAACTGCTGCCTGGAACTCTCAGTAGAAGAGGATAAAATCAATATCAACCAAATAGAAGAAGATGGCAGTCTAAGTTCACTAAACGACTTATTCTATCAAGAAGGTTAAGATGGATAGTCAGACAAAAAAACGTCTACGCCAGCTGGCGTTCGTTATCCTCTTCCTGCTTGCCTTATTTTTATTAGCTTTATTGTACCCTTATGTTGAGCCTTTCATCGTAATAATAGGCACTGTGTTGATTCCCTTCGTGGTAGCTGGCTTTCTATCATTTTTGCTTCACCCTCTAATAAAAGGATTTGAAGACTTAAATATTCCAAGACCGCTTGCGATTGTCCTGGTATTTGTTTTGTTTTTCTTTCTTGTAGGGATGGGCATCTATCGAGGATATCCTCGAATCGTAGAGCAGTTGAAAGAACTGAATGAACACCTTCCTCAATTAGTTGAAGCTTATCAGCATTGGACGCGCGAATTATATCATCAGACGGAACGGTTTCCAGATGGGTTTAAGGAACAATTAGATGGCATGTTCCAGAGTTTTGAAACGTGGCTGAGTGACATGATTATGGCTGTGGTTTCAAGTATGTCCAATATTATGGAATTAGTGATTTTGGCTGCGGTCGTCCCAGTCGTCACCTTTTATTTACTTAAGGATTATAAACATTTGGGAGGAGTGGCATTACGCCTACTGCCAAAACGTTTTCATCACGAAGCGCTAAAGCTCACTAAAAAGTTGAACCATTCACTAGGAGGATATATTCGCGGACAACTGCTCATCAGCTTATTTGTCGGGGTGCTGGCCTTTCTTGGGTTTTGGCTGATCGATTTGGATTATTCGTTATTACTCGGACTCATCGCCGGTATCACCAATATTATCCCTTATTTTGGCCCGATTCTCGGAGCGGTCCCTGCCATCGTGTTTGCATTGACAATTTCTACGACAAAATTGATATATGTTTTGATTATAGTTGTAGTTATCCAAGTCATTGAAGGGAATTTATTGTCCCCATATATTATGGGGAAAAGCATCCATATCCACCCCCTTTTCATTATCTTTGCGTTATTGGCTGGGGGAGAACTTGGGGGTATTGCCGGGATGATTCTGGCTGTTCCAGTCCTCACATGCCTGAAAGTGATTGCGGAGGAGATCTGGCAGCACCGAACTGAGCATTGACAGACCGGCTTTAGTTTTCTATAATAACGCATATCACGTTATATGCGTCAAAACAATGAAGGAACTGAGTATGCAATCCTCACATCGTCAGAGACAATTCCCCGAGGCTGAAAGGAATTGATGTCCCGAGTTGCAGAAAGCTACTCCAGAGTACGGTTAATCTCCGTCGGTCGCCCCGTTATCAGCAGCAAGGTGAGTGGTTGTTTATCAGCCATTAATCAGGGTGGTACCGCGGATTATAACTCCCGTCCCTGCCGACAAGGCAGGGACGGGAGTTTTTTTGACACGATAAAAACGAAAATAGGGAGGTACTTATGAATGAAAGATTTGCATTCTTCACAAGTCAGGCAAATGTTTATAGACTTTTTTAAAGCAAAAGGGCACCAAGTGGAGCCGAGTGCTTCACTCGTTCCTCATGAAGATCCGACATTGTTATGGATTAACAGTGGGGTTGCAACGCTAAAAAAATATTTTGATGGCCGGGTCATCCCCGACAACCCCCGGATTGTCAACGCACAAAAATCAATACGGACAAACGACATTGAAAACGTTGGGTTTACAGCAAGGCACCACACATTCTTTGAAATGCTGGGAAACTTTTCAATTGGAGATTATTTTAAGCTGGAAGCTATTGAATGGGGATGGGAATTTTTAACGAGTGAAGAGTGGATTGGATTTGACCCTGAGCGATTATCCGTGACGGTACACCCTGAAGATGATGAAGCGTTTAATATATGGAAGGATGTCGTCGGAGTGCCCGTCGAACGCATCATTCGGCTTGAGGAGAACTTTTGGGATATTGGCCAAGGACCGAGCGGCCCGAACACAGAGATTTTCTATGATCGCGGTCCAGCTTACGGCGATGATGAGAGCGATCCGGAAATGTACCCTGGAGGAGAGAATGACCGTTATCTTGAGATTTGGAACCTCGTCTTTTCCCAGTTTAATCATAACCCGGATGATACTTATACACCGCTCCCTAAGAAGAACATTGATACCGGCATGGGACTTGAACGTATTGTATCGGTCATCCAGGATAAGCCAACCAACTTTGAAACCGATCTGTTTATGCCTATGATTAAATTAACCGAGGATATTGCCGGTGTTGCTTACGGCACTCAAACAGAACAAGATGTCGCGTTTAAAGTCATCGCGGATCATATCCGTACGGTCACTTTTGCAGTAGGGGACGGAGCTTTACCTTCAAATGAAGGCAGAGGATACGTACTCAGAAGGTTATTGCGCCGGGCAATTCGATTTGCGAAACAGTTAGGCATCGACAAGCCGTTTATGTACCGACTCGTCCCTGAAGTGGGTCACATCATGAAAGACTATTATCCTGAAGTGCAGCAAAAGCAAGCGTTCATTCAAAGTGTCATTCAAACAGAAGAAGAACGGTTCCATGAAACATTGAATGACGGTTTGGCTATTTTGACAACAATCATGGAGCAGGAAACTGAAAAAGGCAGTAAAGTGTTTCCTGGCCAAGAAGTGTTCCGTTTGTATGACACGTATGGATTTCCAAAAGAACTTACGGAAGAATATGTAGCTGAAGCAGGGTTCACGATTGACGAGCAAGGTTTTCAAACGGAAATGGAAAAACAACGCGAACGTGCTCGTAAAGCTCAGCAAAAGTCAGGTTCGATGCAGATACAAGAAGGTGTTCTCGGAGAGGTAACAGTTGAGAGTGAATTTGTTGGTTACGACCAATTAAGTGCTGATGCTACGGTGGTGGAATTGATTCAGGGAAAAGAGTTTGTTGAATCAGCTCCAGAGCAGGCGACGGTTTATTTCTTCCTTGATCGCACACCATTCTATGCGGAAAGCGGTGGACAAGTAGCCGATAAAGGGTTTATTACAAGTGAGCAAGCCGTACTAGAAGTTACCGATGTGCAGACTGCTCCTAACGGTCAACATATGCATGAGGCAGTCGTAAAGCAAGGACTCATTAGTAAAGGGGAGAACGTGAAAGCAGAGGTAGACCATGGTTCGCGTTCTTTCGTCATAAAAAACCATACGGCCACGCATTTGCTTCATCAGGCACTCAAGGATGTCCTCGGCGACCACGTTAATCAGGCAGGTTCGTTAGTAGCACCGAACCGTCTCAGGTTTGATTTTTCCCATTTCGGCTCTGTAACCGATGAGGAAATGGATCGTATCGAGACTATTGTCAACGAAAAAGTGTGGGCATCTCTGCCCGTGACCGTGGCATATCAATCGCTTGAAGCTGCCAAGGCAAAAGGTGCGATGGCTTTATTCGGTGAAAAATACGGCGAAACTGTCCGTTTGGTTGAAGTCGGTGACTACAGTCTTGAGTTGTGCGGCGGGTGTCACGTCCATAACACAGCCGAAGTTGGTCTGTTCAAAATTGTCTCTGAGTCAGGCATAGGAGCCGGCACGCGACGAATAGAGGCAGTTACAGCAAAAGAAGCTTATGAATATATGAACGACAAGCACGCTTTGTTGAAACAAGCAGCTAGTTTAGCTAAAGCAAAACCTGAACAGTTACCTGAGAAAGTCGAAACCATCAACCAGGAATTGAAGGACGCCCAACGCGAAATTGAATCGCTGCACGCCAAACTATCGAATGCAGAAGCTACCAGCATTCTTGATGAGATCGAGCAGGTGGCCGGCGTGAATGTGTTAGCTAAGCAAGTTGACGTTAAAGATATGAACAGCCTTCGCAGCATGGTCGACGAACTTAAACAAAAACTGGATTCTGGCATCATTTTATTGGCAGCCCCTAATGGGGAAAAAGTTCAACTGATAGCAGGAATTTCGAAGGATCTCGTTGAAAAAGGTTACCATGCAGGAAATTTGATTAAGGAAGCTGCTTCGATATGCGGCGGAGGGGGCGGTGGACGCCCTGATATGGCCCAGGCAGGTGGAAAGGATACGACTAAAATCGGTGAGGCTTTACAATATGCCTACGAATACGTCAAACAAAACGCTTAGTTTTTCTTTCGCGAAAATTAGGTATATAATGGAGTAAACCACGAGAAAGTGCGAGGTGTTCATGATGAGTTCGATGGATAAGACGATGCGATTCAATTTTTCTGAAGAACCCTATGAGCAAGATGTACGGTCAGTGTTATTATCTGTGCATGGGGCTTTGGAGGAGAAAGGATATAACCCGATCAATCAAATTGTAGGTTACTTATTATCGGGGGATCCAGCTTATATTCCTCGCCACAAAGATGCACGGAATGTTATTAGGAAAATGGAACGGGACGAATTGATTGAAGAACTTGTAAAGTTCTATTTAGAAAAGCATAAAGAGGATGAATGATGAAGAAACTAGGTTTGGATGTTGGCGAAAAGACGATTGGTGTGGCCGTTTCAGATGCTTTAGGATGGACCGCACAGGGTTTGACCACATTGCAATGGGATGAGGGTCGTTTTGAGACTTCGAGGGAGGCATTGGAAGAGGTTATTCATGAGCACGAAATCTCCGAAGTCGTTGTGGGACTCCCTAAAAATATGAACGCCACGATTGGCCCAAGAGGGGAAGCCAGTCAACATTTCGCCAATTGGATTGAGCAAGAGTTTAACCTGCCTGTCATCTTATGGGATGAGAGGTTGACGACCATGGCAGCTGAACGCGTTCTGTTGAGTGCTGATGTCAGTCGTAAAAAAAGAAAAAAAGTGATCGACAAAATGGCAGCAGTCATGATTTTGCAAAGCTATTTAGATGCGAAGCAATAAGGAGGAGTGGACAAGTATGGCACTTGAAGAAGAAGAGCGGATTGTAATACCTGACGAAAATGGCGAAGAGCATTTATTCGAAGTTTTGTTTACATTTGATGTAGATAAAACTGGCCATTCTTATATAGCCGTAATTCCGGCCGATCAAAAAGAAAAGGATGAAGTGGAAGTGTTCGCTTTTCGTTATGAAGAAAAAGAAAACGAAGAGGACGATCTTTCTCTTTTCCAAATTGAATCAGAAGAAGAATGGCAAATGGTTGAAGAGATGCTTAATACCCTGCAGGATGAAGAATTATAGCCAGCAATGGAAAAATGAAATAGTCTCGTTAATATAGCAAACCAAGAAGCTCAGATTAAATTCTGAGCTTTCAGCTTGTAGAGAACTCCGGTTTCTCTTACAAGCTTTTTTTGTGCGCAGGGCCGGGTGGCAGGAAGATGAGTGACACATCTGCTTTATTCTTGACAGATATTTTCTTTTCGATGTTAACTGAGCCGACCCTACTTGAGTTGATGTAAGCTTCTTAGGTGCTTTTGGCACGCCTGTGGACCTTTTCAATAGAGCGTCTCGTTATTTCCCAATCACACGTTATTTTGAAGAATAGCCCTTTCTATATGGAAAGACGGATTATTCTTTGTTTCACTGGAAATAATGGGAGATATGATCAAGTCGAGTCTCCAAGGAGCTTCCTAAGTTCTACAGAGATACCATGGAAATTTGTCAAAACGATGGATAACACGACTTATTTTGTAGTATAATGTACCGGATGGAAGGGGGGAGACGAGTTGTCGGATTCCAAGTTTGACAGTGAATATAAAGAACGACTCCATAAGCGAACGGAAGAAGCAGGCAAAGTGCGGAAGATTGTTGCCTTAGTTCTGACGTCGCTGATTATTCTTCTGATAGTTGGCGGAGTGTCAGGTTATTTTTATGTAAAATCTGCACTCGAACCAGTCGACCCATCAGACGAGTCAGAAACCACGGTAGAAATTCCGTTAGGTTCTTCTACTTCTGAGATCGCCAGTATCCTTAAAGAGAATGGCATCATCAATAATGAACTCATCTTTCGGTTTTACACGAAATTCAAGAACGTCACTGGGTTTCAAGCAGGAGAATATGACTTTACGAAAGCGATGACGATTGACGAAATTCTCCAGTCTTTAAAGACTGGAAAAGTCATGCTCGACCCGTTATTGAGGGTGACCATACCGGAAGGGAGTACGGTAGAGCAAATAGCTGCTAGATATGCTGAACATTTCAATTTTACAAAAGAGGAATTTTTGAAGAAAATAGATGATGAGGCTTATGTCAATAAATTGATCGAAGAACATCCAGCCTTGTTAGATGAGGTTATATTAGACCCTGAGATCAAACATCCGCTAGAAGGCTATTTGTTTGCAACCACCTATCCTTTCTTTGAAGAGAATCCTCCGATTGATCAAATCGTCCAAAAAATGTTGGCACAAACGAAAGAAGTGGTGCTTCCCTATATGGATTCACTGGAAGGAAACAGACTCTCGAGTGTTCATGAAGTGATTACAATGGCTTCCCTATTAGAAAAAGAAGCACCTAAAGCGGAAAGTCGAAAGCGGATTGCAGGCGTATTTTATAATAGACTAGCTCAGGACATGCCGTTGCAGACGGATCCGACTGTTCTTTATGCGATCGGTGAACATAAAGATCGTGTATTATATGAAGATACTGAAGTAGAATCGCCTTTTAATACGTACCATATCAATGGATTACCAATTGGGCCTATTTCCAATTTTAATGAAAATGCTTTAGATGCTGCTGTGCAGCCCATTGATTCAGAAAATCTGTACTTCCTTGCTGACCAGGAAGGGAACATATATTACTCCAAAACGCTTGAGGAACACAATAAGAAAAAAGCTGAACATATATCACAAAACAGTGAAGATAAACAGCCTGAAGAAGCCAAACCTAATGATGAGTAGCTGAGGGGAGACTCGCTTCCCCTCATTTTTTCATGTTAAAATTGCGACATCTATACGGTGTTTATGCTAGAATCATATGTCTGATTGTTCATTTAGAAAGGAGCAGTTCATGGACACACATGATAAGTACGTGTCTTCATTTTTTCCCTCACCGCAGGCGGGGGTTCGTGACATGGAGAAATACGCGAGAGACAACGGCGTTCCAATAATGGAAGAAGCGGGTATACAGTTTCTTATGCAGTTGATCCGAATGAAACGGCCTAGCCGCATTCTTGAAATCGGAGCAGCGATTGGATATTCTGCTATTCGAATGGCTGAGGCTTATCCAGAAACTAAGATCATTACTGTGGAGCGGGATGAGCGGCGTTATCAGGAGGCTGCATACTATTTGGATCAGTTCGATCTTTCTGGACGAATTGAGCTATTATTCGGAGACGCCTTAAAGCTTAGGGATGAAATATACGCAAAAGGGCCGTATGATCTCTTATTTATAGATGCGGCTAAAGGAAAATACCGTACGTTTTTTGAACAATATGCTCCAGCGGTTAAAGCTGATGGTATCATCGTGACGGATAATGTACTTTTCAAAGGTTGGGTTGCCGATCCGACTCAGGCAAATGAACGAATGGCAAAAACTGCTCGCGAAATCAGACGTTTTAATGATTGGCTGATGAATCATCCTGATTTTCATTCTTACATTGTTCCCGTGGGAGACGGCGTGACCATCAGCACGAAATTAGATAGAAAGCAAGGCAAGGGGAAGGAGTTTACTTGACGATGCATAACAAGCCGGTTGTTATCGGAGTCGCTGGAGGGACAGGTTCCGGTAAAACGAGTGTGACCCGCTCGATTACTCAGAGATTTGCAGATAAAACGATTTTAATGCTTGAACAGGATTATTACTATAAAAATCAAGACGACCTCCCAATGGAGGAACGGTTAAAAACCAATTATGATCATCCCTTAGCGTTTGACAATGACCTTTTGATTGAGCATTTGAAACAGTTGATTAGTCAATCACCTATCGAAAAACCGGTTTATGACTATAAAATGCATACACGTTCGGATGATACGATTCATGTTGAGCCTAAAGAAGTGATCATTGTTGAAGGCATACTCGTCCTGGAGGATGAATTACTCCGCGATCTTATGGACATTAAAGTATTTGTTGATACAGATGCTGACGTTCGTATTATCCGCCGGATGATGCGGGATATTAATGAGCGGGGGCGCACCTTGGAATCCGTTATCGAACAATACATTAATGTTGTAAGACCGATGCATCTTCAATTTGTTGAGCCCACGAAGCGTTATGCAGATATTATTATTCCTGAAGGTGGCCAAAACCACGTCGCCATTGATTTAATGGCCAGTAAGATTCAAACAGTACTATCTGAAAAAGCACCAGATGCTGTGAGAAAAAATGGTTGAAATGTCCAACCAAATCTGGCATAGTTTTAGTAGTTCTAGAAAGCCATGATCCCAGATAAAATAGAGTAAGATAAATGAGTGAGCGCACGAGGTGCGACTCATTTTCTATAGGAAGGGATCTCGATATTGGGTGTTATTAAAGGAGTGTAAGGTTTATGGCAGAAGAAAAAAGCTATTATATGACTGAAGAAGGTCAGAAAAAATTAGAAGAAGAGCTTCACCATTTGAAAACAGAACGTCGTAAAGAAGTCGTTGAACGCATTAAAGTTGCGCGTGGATTCGGCGACCTCTCAGAGAACTCTGAATATGATGCAGCTAAAGATGAACAGGCGTTTGTTGAGTCGCGCATTCAACACGTCGAAAATATGATTCGCAACGCTGTCATTATCGAAAATGATAACGAGAACCCAGATATGGTATCTCTCGGAAAAACGGTCACGTTTCAAGAATTGCCTGACGGCGATGAGGAATCTTATGTCATTGTTGGGAGTGCTGAAGCAGACCCATTTGAAGGGAAAATATCTAATGATTCTCCCATGGCTCAAAGTCTGTTAGGCCATGAAGTAGGGGAACGTCTAGTAGTGGCAACACCTGGCGGAGAGATTGAAGTGAAAATCGTAAACGTCGAATAGGATAGGATTGATGGGAGGCAGCGGTAAGCGCTGTCTTTTCTTTCGTCAACCCTTCTGACTACGACATTTAGAATATTGGTATAGTGTAAGCGCCCATGTATAATAGGGGGAGCAAAGGAGGTAGCATACGTGGCAGATGCTAATAAATTTTCCAGAAAAAATCGTTTTGAGAAAAGACGCCGAGGAACGAAATGGTTGACCGCATTGGTTGCAGCAGGAGGGGTAGTCATCCTGTTCTTAATCTTAGCGTCAATTTTTGGCGGCAATGACAATGCAGGTTCAGAGGATTCAGTTGAAGACTCTGATACGATTGAAAAAAGTGAAGAAGCAACTGACTCTACAGGGGAGGACTCTTCTGACTCAGAAGAGAACAGTTCTAATGAGGAAGAAGATGCGTCTGATAACAATAGTAATGAAAACAACGACAATGAAAATAACGCGGAAGAGAAAAAAGATAGCGCATCTGACAGTTCTGATGAGTCAGACTCCAATGAGCAGAGCGATAATCAAGAAAGTGACGAAAACAAAGACGAAAATGAAAATAAGGAAGAAAATAACACGCAAGTAGAAGAGAGTGATAAAGAAAATGTGGAAAAAGTCATCACAAAAGATTGGAAGCCTGTTGCTACCGAGCAAGACACATCAGGCACCCATCGTATCAACTATGATGATGCCAACTCACAAGATTGGCAAGAGTTGCTTGCTGCGATTCGAAAAGCGAGCGGGCTGAGCGAAGGTAACATGATTACATGGCGCGTCAACGGAGCAGGCCAACAAAAAGCGGTTGGTACCGTAACGAATCAAGACCAAACGGAAACCTACCGCGTGCATGTGCGATGGGTCGAAAATCAGGGATACCAACCTACAAAAATGGAACTGCTGAATAAAAACCCATATAAGGATGATTATTAATCGGATTAAGAATTCGGGGGTGTCGGAGTGACGGTTGGAATTATCGGAGCTATGGAAGAGGAAATTGAACAGTTAAAACGTAATATGATGGTTGAAGATGAAGAAACAATAGCCGGCACATTGTTTATTAAAGGCACTCTGCAAAACCAGTCGGTCATTTTGCTTAAATCTGGCATAGGAAAAGTAAATGCAGCTATGGCGGCGACCATACTTCATGAAAGATACCAGCCTGAATATGTCATCAATACCGGTTCAGCTGGCGGATTCGCGTCGCAATTGGAAGTAGGCGATATCGTCGTCTCCACCAAGGTGGCCTATCATGATGTCGATGTAACAGCTTTTAATTATGAGTACGGACAAATTCCCGGTATGCCAACGATGTACACGGCCGATCAAAATCTAGTGGATGAGGCTATGGAGGCAGTTGGGGAAGCGACACATGCCAATGCTGCCAAGGGGATTATCGCGACGGGCGATGCATTTATGCAGGATCAAGCACGCGTGGACTTTGTCCGGGAAAAGTTTCCTGAGATGATTGCTGCGGAAATGGAAGCAGCAGCAATCACTCAAGTGTGTTACAAATATGGTACGCCTTTTGTCGTAATTCGAGCATTATCGGATATTGCAGGAAAGACCTCTTCTATATCTTTTGACCAGTTCTTGGGTAAAGCAGCTGCCCATGCAACTGAAATCATTATGACGATGTTGTCGAAACGATAATTCCTTTAATTACCACCTAGAGAACGGAGTCTTCTATGTTAGAATGAAGGCTGCGGGAGGTGGAGAGATGGATAATGCTACTATTGAAGCGACATTAAAGGATTATCTGCGATTTGTCGGTACCTTAATCATCCTATGTTGTTATTTATATACAGGAAGTTTGATCAGCCTTTATATTTATCACACAAGCACGTATGAAATTCTATTGTTGATTACATGTGGTCTACTGGCTCTCGCCTTCCTGTTGATAGGCAGAATCGTAAACCTTAAAAGAATGAGAGACACCGAATAATATGGGCATCATAAAGCCCTCAATATAACCATGATAAGAGTGGTTATATTGAGGGCTTTTTAAATGTGAAAGTAGCCATGTAGATGTTGTGCATCATGTTCAAACAAGCTGACTCGCTAGTCGTTCATGACCTGTGAGGTTTTGCAACGTATGAGATTGGAGCCGTTTTCCACCGATAGCCGCGTCTGCACGTTTGGCATTATCCATTGCCAGACATTTTTCTTTGATTTTGCCGGTAAAATTCATGGAAGATCTTCATTAACGCCCGTTTTTCTATTCTAGACACATAGCTCCTGGAAATCCCTAAATGCCGAGCAATTTCTCTTTGCGTCTTTTCTTCGGATTCACCTAGTCCATAGCGGAAGATAATAACTTCCTTTTCTCTTTCATCAAGAATTTTAATAAAATCTTTAATTTTCTCTAGCTCCATATGAAGTTGGATCGTATCTACGATATCATCCAAATCCGCTTTCAGAATATCGATTAAACTGATCTCATTCCCCTCTTTATCCTGGCCGATCGGGTCTTGGAGAGACACATCTTTATTCGTCTTTTTCATCGCTCTTAAATGCATTAAAATTTCATTTTCAATACAACGCGCGGCGTATGTGGCAAGTTTCGTACCTTTTCCAAGGGAATAGCTTTCGATGCCTTTAATCAAACCAATAGTGCCGATTGAAATCAAATCCTCGGCATCTTCTTTCGTATTTTCGAATTTTTTAACGATATGTGCGACGAGGCGGAGGTTATGTTCAATTAACAAATTCCTTGCTTCAGGGTCTCCCTCCTGCATTTTTTTTAATTGTTTTGCTTCTTCCTCGGGAGGGAGTGGATTGGGAAATGCCTGATTTTTGACGTAGGATACAAAGAACAGCGATTCTTTAAATAGATAAAGTAGTGAGGCGAATAAACCGGTCATCCATACAAACCTCCTTTATCAGCTTTTGGGCGTCTGCCTACGCCTTTTTACATACTTATGAGCTGATTGAGGTTTGTGTGCCTGTATTATAAAAAAACCCTTTATCATAATTTATCTGATAAAGGGGGGAGGGTTTATTCATTGGAATGTTCAGTGGATCGCTTCGTTTTCTTTAAGTCATCTTTGACACTATGCTCCCATAACTGCACGCCATTATGGTAGGCAGCTCTACCGATGACATGGCCGGAAACGGGCGCGGTAAGAAGGACAAATACGATACTTAATAACAGCTTTCCGCTTACCAGGTCGTATTCGATAAACAAATATAAGAAGGCTCCGATCATAATACCGGCTACACCGAGTGTTGCACTTTTAGTAGCCGCATGAAGCCTGTTATACACATCGGGAAAACGGATAATGCCGAGGGATGCTGAGAAAATAAAAAAGGTGCCACTCAGTAGGAAAAAGCATATTAAGAGATCGATGAGTAAGTTAATCCATGTCCCGCTCAATGATAACACCCTTTTCTAAGAATTTAGCTAACGCAACAGTACCAATGAATAATAAAATGCCGATCAGTAGAATGACATCATTGAATTTGGTGGTCACTAACAGAATGGCAAGCAGACCGGCAATGCCCATCAAATTAACACCAATACTGTCGAGTGATACGGCACGATCTGGGTTAGTCGGGCCTTTGATTGTACGATATAGCAACATGACAATCGAGATGGAAATAACGACAATACAAATGGTTGTTACGATTTGTATGAGCGATTGGGTAACGTCTAAAATATCAGCCATTATCTCGTCACCTCCATGATTGCATTTTCGAATTTCTCTTTAATATCATTGATCGATTCCTCAACATCCGGAAGATCCATCGCATGGACATAAATTGTGCTATGGTCGTCACTGACTGCTAGGGAAAGCGTGCCTGGAGTCAATGATATCAGGTTGGCAAGCAGTGTAATTTCCCAATTACTCTTCAATTCAATCGGCAGGGCGAATATGCCAGGCTCCATATCGAGTTTTGGTTTGTAGGCGAATTTAAGAATTTCAAAGTTGGATAAAATAAGCTCGCGAATGAACAACAGAATAAGCTTGAGTACGTTGATGGCACGTCTCATATAAAAGGCGTCCGGGATAAAGCGGCGAAACATAAAGAGCAAGCCCACACCAAGTAAGTACCCAACGAAAAACGTTGAGAAATCATAGGTTTCACTCAAGAACATCCACATGATAGCTATGATGATATTTAAGACAATTTGGAATGGCATAATGGTTTACTCCTTTAAAATCGACTCTATATAGAGGTCAGGGTTCATCAAGTATTCAGCCATGGATTGGACACTAGGGTAAACCCATTCAGCTCCCAAGCCTAACAGGACTGAAAATGTAAGCAAAAATGCAATCGGCCAAGTGAATGGTGCAGTTTTCACAGGTTTGGTAGGCAGAACATCGGATTTTTCTCCCCAGAATCCTTTGACGAAGATACGAATCATGGAGAATAGGATCAATAAACTTGTAATCAACCCTGTAATGACAATAAGCAGTTCTTCTTGAGCGACACCGCCTTGGAGAAGCAGCAATTTGCCTATAAATCCGCTGAAAGGTGGAATACCTGCGAGTACGAGGGAGGCAATAAATAACATCCAGCCTAGTACGGGATAGTGATGAATCAGTCCGCCCATTTTACGCAAGTCTGAGGTGCCTGCTACATAGGCGATTGCCCCGACAATGAGAAACAAACTTCCTTTAATAATCATATCATGAACAAGGTAATAGAGGGTTCCGCTAATTGAAGTTTCCGTAAATAAGCCGATCCCCATCAGCATAAATCCAACCGCCGGTATAATGTTGTAAGCCACAATCAATTTAATATTGTGGGTGGAGAGGGCGCCGATGACACCGAATATCATCGTGAGAGCAGCCAGATAAATGAACAATGTATGGGTTAGGTTTGGATCATGCACAAATATTAACGTGAATGTCCGAAGAATCGCATAAATGCCCACCTTCGTCAATAATGCACCGAATAAAGCGGAGACGACCGGGTTTGGCACGATATAGGGATTGGGGAGCCAGTAATAAAGCGGAAAGATCGCCGCTTTTGTGGCAAATACAAAGAAGAACAGAATGCCAATTACTGTTAGGATACCGGCCTGGTCCACTTCCTGAACACGCTGGGCGATTTGAGCCATATTCACTGTCCCCACAATCGCGTATAAGAAAGCGATCGTTGTTACGAATAACATCGAAGAAAAGACGTTGATCAGTACATATTTCAAAGATTCTCTTAATTGGACTTTTCCATTGCCTAAGACAATTAAACCGTAAGAAGCCATCAGTAAGACTTCAAAAAATACGAATAAGTTGAATAAATCCCCCGTTAGAAATGCCCCGCTGACACCGGTGATCAGTAAGAAAAAGAAGGGATAGAAATAAAAACGTTCCTGTTTTTCTGTTAAAGAAACTGGAGCAAAAAAGACACAGGCAACTGCCACGATATTGGTCGTAAGGACCAGCGTCATAGCAAGTGAATCAGCTACTATGATAATACCGTAGGGCGCTTTCCAGGCTCCAGTTTCAAGAATGATTGAGCCAGATTGGTACACCAGGTAACACAACCATGAAACGAACAGCAATTGAGCTACTGTAATAATCTTTGCGAGCGAACGGACAAGCGGAATGTGTTTGTTTAAAAATGCGAGCAAAATGCCTGCGATAAACGGTATTAGAATTGGCAAAATCGCTAAGTTACTCATGTTCGTTACCCCTTAATTCTTCCATATTATCTGTCCCTGTGATACGGGATGCACGGTAAGCCAAGACGAGCAGCAAGCTGGTAACCCCGAAGCTAATGACGATGGATGTCAATATTAATGCTTGAGGCAGTGGATCAGCATAGTCTTCAATCCCTTCCGTTAAAATCGGAGGAGCGCCACGTTTTAAACCAGCCATCGTTAAGATGAAGAGATGGGCGCCATGGGAGACTAATGCGGTACCGATGATAATGCGGAGCATCTGCTTTTGAAGTATATTATAGATGCCAGTTGCAAATAGAATACCTGCTAACACAGACATGATAATTTCCATGACTATCCCTCCTCATCCTTATGACGTCTTAAACGAACTAATCCATAAATGGCGAAAGCTGCTATGCCTAAGACTGTAATTTCCAGCACGGTATCAAGTCCACGCATGTCAACTAAAATGACGTTGACCACATTATCTCCGCCGCCTAATGAGTGTGACGTTTTCAAAAAGTAGTCAGAGATGGAATCGAACGCTTTACTGCTATGTGCAGAAATCCCGATCATACTCATCAGAGCACCGAACCCGATGGCTATCGTCAGATTCAAGGATTTCTTCCGTTTCGTTTCCGTTTTCTTTTCAAGCTGAGGCATGTGATAAAACGCCAACAAGAATAAAGCGACCGTAACGGTTTCAATGATCAACTGTGTCAAGGCCAGGTCTGGAGCCCGGTAGAGCACAAATAAAATAGCGAGGCCATACCCAACGACACCAAGAATCAAAATAGCAGCGATCCGGTTATTGGTGATGATCGTTCCAACTGCTGCAATCACCATCGTAAGAGCGATGAAGATTTCAGGAGCCGTCAAGGCTGATAAGTCCTCGTTTGATATCGTGAATGAGCCGGTTATCGCCATAATTGAAAAGGTGACAATAATGATAGCTCCGATGATTAATCGGACGTAGCGTGCTAATGAACCATTCATATAGCCGTTTGTAATCGCAGTTGAATAAGTTTCAGTACGTTTTACTGTCCCATCATAGAAGGAATTGAGACTTAATTTGCCCGGCAATATGCGGTAAACGCCCTGCCATTTAGGACGTGACAGCGCCAGAATGGTTCCAAACGCCAGGACAGCCAAAGACATAATCAATGGGAGTTTGATGCCGTGCCAAAAACTGATCGATTTATCTATATCTCCTGCTTTAATACTATCCGCTGCATGAGAGATAAACGGTTGGTTGATAAGTTCAGGAAATAAGCCGATGACAATGACACCTAGTACGAGGACTGCAGGTGCTACGAGCATGCCTATCGGAGCTTCGTGCGGTTTTTTCGGGAGTTTGTCCATATTGGATTCCCCTCTGAAAGTCCCAAAGAAAAAATACATGGAATAGACAAAAGTGAAAATACTTCCGATAACTGCCAAGTAAGGCAAAATGGATTGCATGATGGCCACAGCACCTTGCGCCCCTTCATTAAAGTGAATGGAAGCATCGAAAAACAATTCTTTACTGTAGAACCCATTCAAGAAGGGAAGGGGTACACCTGCCATCGAAAATGATGCGATTACAGCCAGTGTGGCTGTGATAGGCAGGAACGTCATCAATCCGCCGAGATTACGTATATCCCGCGTACCTGTTTCGTGATCCACTATACCGGCCACCATAAATAAACTTCCTTTGAATGTTGCGTGATTCAAGATGTGAAATACGGCAGCAAATATGGCCATATCCGTACCAAACCCTAACATAGCCATAATCATGCCTAATTGGCTGATCGTGGAGAAGGCAAGGATGGCTTTCAAATCGGTCTGCCTTACGGCCATATATGACCCCCAGCACAGTGTTATGATTCCAAACCCGCTAACGAAGAGAAAAAACCATTCTGAACCTGTCAGCATTGGAGAAAAGCGGGCAATTAGAAATAAACCGGCTTTAACCATTGTTGCTGAGTGCAAGTAGGCACTGACGGGAGTTGGCGCTTCCATAGCATCAGGCAGCCAGATGTGAAAAGGGAATTGAGCCGATTTTGTAAAGGCCCCTAACAATAAAAAGGTGAGTATCATTGGAAAATACTCATGGTTTAAAATCAATTCCTGTTGCTCGATCATGCCTTGAATGCTGGCTGTGCCCGTAATCACTTGCATGAAGATCAATCCACCCAGCAAGCTCAGCCCCCCAAAGACGGTAATGAGCATGGATTTCAATGCGCCATATCTTGAGCGTTCCCGATGATTCCAGAATCCGATCAACAGAAAGGATGAGAGAGACGTGAACTCCCAGAACGTATATAAAACATAAACGTTATCAGAAAGCACAACGCCAAGCATAGATCCCATAAACAATAGGAAAAAGACGTAAAATTGTCCGAGCTGTTCCGAGGTATGTAAATAATAGATAGAGTAGAACGCAACCAACGTTCCAATTCCGCTGATTAATAATAAAAACAGTAAACTTAGCCCATCGAGGTGAAACAAGATATTCATATTCATTGAGGGAATCCAGCTGTATTCCCGTGTAACGGGTTCAAATCCCGCGCCAATGAACTGTATGAAATAAATAAACACGGCAAGCGGGATGAGCGTAACGAAAATACCTGTGTGGACCTTTTCTTTCCATTTACTAATCAATGGAATAAAAAGTGCTGCAATAAAAGGTAATAAAACAGATGTAAGCATCTGGGTGGTCCTCCCTTGATCAAACGGTCATTAATTAGTCGATTCTCTCAATTGTAATCAATAAACAGGGGTTTAATCAACTGAATTCCCCCAACCCATTCTAGGATTTTACGATTTTATGACAAATAATCAGGGAAAGTACAGAATATATGACAGGAATGGAAGCTTATGGGGTATAAAAAACGTACATGGGTTCACCATGTACGTCACAGCTAAAGTTATAGGGATTTGGTTTAACCTGCTTCTTTTGCAGTAGAATGCTTGAGGTGCAGCAGTGAGCGGCGAATAATTTCCTGTTCCATCAATTCGATAAACTCTGGACTTAAGTTCAATTCACGAGCTTTTTGATAAGACTCTATAAGTAAAGGGTCGGGAATATGATCCATGTTCATGTCACCTTTGTGACCCACACCTCCCTGTTTCATGATTCATATAAACGTTTTTCTAAATGTGCAAAATAACCTTATCATGAATCTATAGACTGAACAACTATTCACTTATCTACAGGCAGTTGTAGATAAGTTGTGAGTAACAATTGCTAAACCTTGTCAATGTAATACGAAAAGCATGTTAATTTTGTGTATAAACTTATCCACAAGCAAAGTATTGTAGGATATTGTCGAACGATTTTTGTTCTTTTTGTAAAAAGAGATCAGTTTGCTTTGAACACAGCAGGGAATTTGTTTATGATGAGTAAGGAGAAATTAACGGTAATACAACTGAATGAGGTGAAACGGTTTGCTAAAGTTTCTTTTGCCTAATGAACATGTAAGCAGCGTATTTGATATTGACCCCAAGCAATTGAAAGATAAGGGGGTCAAGGGGATCATTACAGACTTGGATAATACGTTGGTCGCTTGGAATGTTGTCGATGCCACCCCGGCGATCGTTAAGTGGTTTCAATCGATGGACGAGCATGGCATTAAAGTGACCATTGCTTCAAATAATAAACAAAAGCGAGTCAAAGTGTTTTCAGAGCCACTTGATACGAGCTTTATTTATAGTGCGCGGAAACCATTGTCAAAAGCTTTTAAAAAAGCTCAAAAGCAGATGAATGTCGATAAAGAAGAAATTGTGGTCATAGGTGATCAAATCATGACTGATGTAATCGGAGGAAATATGGCTGGATTTCATACGATTTTAGTGGTTCCGGTTGTTGAATCGGACGGGTTGGTCACGAAATTCAACCGGAAAATTGAGCGGCGAATATTAAGTTGGATGAGAAAACAAGGTAAAATAACGTGGGAAAGGAATGATCGCCAATGAGTGTCACGATATGCCAAGGGTGCGGAGCAGAAATTCAATCGGAAGATCCTGCACAACCAGGCTATGCGCCTCCTTCAGCACTTCAAAGGGAAGATGTCATTTGCAAACGTTGCTTCAGATTGAAGCATTATAATGAAGTGCAGGATATCCCTTATCAGGATGATGCCTTCTTAACGATGCTGCATCAAATTGGCGATCGGGATGCCCTTGTGGTGAACATCGTTGATATCTTTGATTTTAATGGGAGTTTTCTCCCGGGGTTGAGCCGATTGACCGGTCATAACCCTGTCTTGCTGGTGGGTAATAAAATGGACATTCTACCTAAAGCTGTTAATCACAACCGGGTAAAACAATGGCTGAGGCAGGAAGCTAAAGAGCAAGGTTTGCTCGTAAAAGATGTGGAACTTGTCTCGGCTGAAAAAGGCCACGGTATGGAGCAGTTGATGGGGGTAATCGATCGACTTCGCGACCATCGTGATGTTTACGTAGTCGGTACAACGAATGTGGGCAAGTCTACTTTTATTAACCGTTTGATCGAGTATTCCTCAGGCATGAAGGATGCGATTACAACATCGTATTTCCCCGGGACCACACTCGGGTTTATAGATATCTCCCTTGATGATGAAAGCGCCTTGTTTGATACCCCGGGCATCATTCAACGCCATCAAATGGCTCATTATGTCTCAGAACGCGATTTAAAAATCATCACGCCTCATAAAGAAATAAAACCGCGGAATTATCAATTGCAGGCCGGACAAACCCTCTACTTTGGAGGACTGGCACGGATGGATTTTGAAAAAGGGGATCCATCTTCTTTTGTCTGTTATTTCGCAAATGAGCTGGTGATTCATCGAACTAAAACAGAGAATGCCGAGCATTTATATACGCAGCACCTTGGAGAACTACTCTCACCGCCAGATGAGAAGTCGATTGACATGCTGCCCAGGTTAAAACCGCACACATTTTCAATAGAACATGATAAAACGGATATCGTTATCTCCGGGCTTGGATGGATTACAATACCTCATGCCGGGGTGACGGTAACGATCCATGCACCATCAGGGGTCAAAGTGGCCCTGCGCGAATCTTTGATATAGGAGGAACGAATAAATGAAATTAGGTTTAATTGGTTATCCCATCGGGCATTCGCTGTCGCCTTGGATCCATCGACGTTTAATGGCACATGCTGACATAAATGGCTCGTACAACCTATATGAAATTCATCCGGATACATTCTCCGATCAATTAGCAGAGTTGAAACAAGAGGGATTAACGGGATTTAATGTTACCGTCCCATATAAGGAAAAAATCATCCCTTTTTTAGATGGAATGGATTCGGAAGCAGCTGCAATCGGAGCCGTCAATACCGTAAGAAATGAGAACGGGCAATGGATCGGGTCCAATACAGATGGAACAGGGTTTGTGCAGTCGCTGCAAATCGCCTACCCCGATATCTTTCAAAGCGATTGCAGCGTGTTATTGATCGGGGCAGGAGGAGCGGCAAAAGGCATCTATTTCGCACTAGCCAACGGTGGCATCACTGAAATCGATATCGCCAACCGTTCACGTGATAAGGCAGAGGGGATAGTTGATATCGGGCCCAGTCACGTCAGGTCTCGTATATTGTCTCTGACAGAAGCGGAGGAGCATATCAACTCGTATCAGCTAGTGGTTCACACTACCGTGGTAGGCATGAATCCTCATCATGAAAATCAAATTTTTGCCCCGACACGTTTGGCTAGCAATACAGTCGTCAGTGATATTGTGTACCGTCCGCTTGAAACTAGATTTTTGCAGGAAGCAAAACAAAAAGGAGCACGCATCCATTACGGTCACGAGATGTTGTTACATCAAGCCATTTATTCATTTTATACATGGACTGGGCATAAACTGGACGGCCGCACATTAAGCCAAGAATTGGAGCAATACCTGAAAGGAGAAACATCATGTTGACAGGAAGACAAAAGCGATTTTTGCGTTCAGAAGCGCATCAATTAAAACCGATTTTTCAAGTGGGGAAAACGGGGGTCAATGAAAACATGACCACTCAAATATCTGAAGCCTTGGAAAAAAGGGAATTGATCAAAGTAAGTATCCTGCAAAATTGCATGGAGGACAAGTTTCAAGTAGCTGAAGCCTTAGAGGATGGAACAGGAGCACATGTGGTTCAGATCATCGGTAATACTATTATATTATATAAAGAATCGATGACGAACCAAGAGATTGAATTACCTTAAAGGGAGTCGCTTGTATGAAACGAATCGGAATTCTAGGCGGTACGTTTGATCCACCACATATGGGGCATTTAATCATTGCGGAAGAAGTTCGCTGTGCGATAGACCTGGATGAGATTTGGTTTATCCCTTCTCATACTCCCCCACATAAACAAGCTTCTACTGTTTCTGGAGCCGATCGCCTTGAAATGACAAAACGAGCAGTAGAGGGCAACCCACATTTTCGTGTAAGCGATATTGAACTTAGACGGGAAGGGACCTCTTATACATTCGACACGATTAAAGCGCTTAAGCAAAACGAGACGGACGCTATGTTCTACTTCATTATTGGAGGCGACATGGTGGAAGATTTACCGAATTGGTATGGGATCCATGAATTGCTTGAACTTGTCCAGTTTGTAGGGGTTAAACGTCTTGGGCATGAATTGAGCTCCGAGCTGCCTGTTAAGAAGGTGAATATTCCTTTCGTAGACATTTCATCTACAGATATACGAAAACGAGCAATTTCCGGTCAGACCTTCCGTTATTTTGTCCCGGATTCCGTTGCACACTATATAAAGGAGCATGGCGTTTATGCGGGTAAATCGTGAGCAAGCCTTACATTTTGTCAAACCACATTTGAATACGGAACGTTTTGAGCATACTATCCGTGTGACGGATACAGCTATTCAGTTGACAGAGCGGTTTGGCGGTGATGTGGAACAAGCGGAGTTAGCTGGTATTCTTCATGATTATGCCAAATATCGTGATCGTGAAGAAATGCGTAGATGGATTCTCCAAGATCATCGTTTGCCTAAGGATTTGTTGAGTCATCACCATGGTCTCTGGCATGGGCCTGTAGGCGCGGTGATGCTGGAGTTCGAGTACGGTTTAGAGGACCGAGAAGTTTCGCAAGCTATCGCTTGTCACACCACTGGAAAGAAAAATATGAGTCATCTCGATAAAATTATTTTTCTGGCGGATTATATTGAACCGGGCAGAACGTTTCCAGGTGTGGAGGAAGTGAGGAAAACAGCTGAATCTGATCTAAATAAAGCGTGTTTGGCTGCTGCTTCTAATACCATTACTTTTTTAATGAATAAACATCAGCCTGTTTACCCTGACACGTTTCATGCATATAATAATTTACAAAATATCATTTTGAATTCATAACCTTGGAGGGGAATAAATGGATAGTAAAGAGCTTGTAAAAAAAATCGCAAATGCCTGTGATGATAAACGGGCGGAAGATATTATCGTATTGAATATGTCAGATGTATCGTTGATCAGCGATTATTTTCTAATTTGCGAGGGCTCAAATGAACGGCAAGTTCAAGCAATTGCCAGAGGCGTTAAAGATGAGGCGGAAGAAAACGGGATTGAAGTGAAGCGGATGGAAGGCTTTGACCAAGCTCGTTGGATCTTGCTTGATTTGAATGACGTTGTTTGCCATATTTTCCATAAAGATGAAAGGCATTATTACAATTTGGAACGTCTTTGGGGCGATGCTCCAACGGTTGCCGTGGAAAGTCTGGGCAGCTAACGATGTCCTATGGAGAAATGGCCTATGTGTATGATCAATTAATGGCGGATGTGCCTTACGATAAATGGGTGGAGTGGGCACACTCCGCCCTCTCTTCATACGCTGCTTCCTCCCCCATGGACGTATTGGATTTGGGGTGTGGAACCGGTGAGATTACACTTCGTATGAATGAGTTGCATTACCGCATGACGGGTGTGGATTTATCTGAAGATATGCTTGCGCTGGCGCGGCAAAAAGCGCGACCAGATCAACAGATTTCCTGGCTGCACATGGACATGCTTCAACTGGAGAGCGATTGGAAATTTAATGCGGTCATCAGCTTCTGTGATGTATTGAATTACATAACAACATCAGAAGAGCTGAAGATGGTGTTCAGGAATGTCTATCACGCTCTCGAAGATTCCGGCTTGTTTCTATTTGACGTTCATGCGCTTTCTTATGTATCAAGGTCGTTGGCAGGGGCGACTTTCGCTGAAGTCTATGATGAGCTCTCATATATCTGGTTCTGTGACCCTGGTGATCAACCAGGTGAGATTGTTCATGATTTGACGTTTTTTCTGTTAGAAGACGATACCTATCGCCGCTTTGATGAAACGCATGTGCAACGTGCTTACACGATGGCAGACCTTAAGCGTTGGCTTGAGGATTCTGGGTTTGTGAACGTCCGTGTTTCCTGTGATTTCTCTCATCATCCTATCGAACAGGAATCTGACGCA
Organism: Thalassobacillus sp. CUG 92003; assembly: GCF_013618635.1. Classification (GTDB taxonomy): domain Bacteria; phylum Bacillota; class Bacilli; order Bacillales; family Halobacillaceae; genus CUG-92003. The sequence goes on from NZ_JABLSJ010000013.1 coordinate 56,199, forward strand.
TGCGAGCGATTATTCTTTGTGTGTCATAAACAAAGTTGAAATCAAATGGAAACGAATCTTGTTTCCATTTGATTTTTTTTGCAGGAAAAGCGAAATCGATGTCGTATTATTACATTAATCCAATGTAATTTCAGCTTTATCCCTTCTATGCTTTGCTTGAGTGGCTTCAAACATGTGCTGAAATAATTCCCCTCTATGTTTTTCCAATGCATCGAGTCCTTCCCCTGTTACGCCGCCTTTTACCCTAACTTTTGCTGTTAATTCAGAGAGATCGTATACACCTGTTGACAAAAGTTTTCCGTATCCAATCAACATTTCTCCGGTCAGCGTAGTGGCTGTCGCCTTTGGAATACCCGCGACGTCGCTCGCAGCTTTTATCCAATGCTCCATTAGAGAACTGATGAAAGCTGGGCCGCATGAAACAATATCGGAGGACACACGAATATGTTCTTCTTGAATATGAACTGGTTTCGAAAAATGTTTGAAAGTCTGGAGCAGAATTTCTTCATACGCTCTGCTTAAATGTCTACCGGCTGTAACGAGACTGACACCTGCAAAGGCTTGGTTGGTAATGGAAGGGACGATCCTGGCCACTTGGCATGACAAGGCGGTTTCCAACTGCGACACCGATACTGGACTCGTAATGGATACGATACAACTGTCTTGAGTGACAACGGGTTTAATTACACGGATGACATGTTTATAATCAGCTGGTTTTACACTAATTACGATTATGTCAGATTTCTTGGCGACATCTGCAGCTGTTTCCTCAATGTTTACGTCTGGATATTCCTGCTGAAAGGCTTCTGCTTTACTGCGTGTACGATTTGTGATCGATAATTTATCCGCTTCGATGGCACCGCTGGAAATCAACGTTTTTGCCAGAATGCCCCCCATGTTTCCGATCCCTATAATTCCCCACTTCATGATGATCCCTCCCTGAAGTCATAGCTTTACCAATGTATGCAAATGGCCTGAAAATATGAAAGGAAGTGCCTGAAGCTTGGAGAAAATAAAAAAATATCTATGGGTTGCTCCTGTTTTGTGCGTCTTTTTATACGTCGCATTTCTACTTGATAAAGAGCCGGGGCAGGAAATAAATGAAAACATCTCGCTCTCACCTGAACATCAAACTGATGCTGCTGACACCATAGCGCAACCTGAAGTATTAACGGTGGATGTAAAAGGGGAGGTTCGCGCCCCGGGGATATACGAGGTGAAGCCGGGCATGCGTGTCAATGATGCAATAGAGCTGGCCGGGGGCCTGACTGATTCGGCAGATCCAGTGAGTGTCAACCGTGCTCAAAAGCTCGAAGATGAGATGGTCGTGCTGGTCATGGCGACAATAGAAGGAGGTGAAAAGGCGTGGAATAAAGGAGGGAAAATTCGCATCAATGACGCGTCTGTCGAGGAACTGACGCAATTAAACGGTATTGGGACCGCTAAAGCTGAAGCCATTATTCAGCATCGGGATGAAAATGGCCTATTTAAAAAGCCAGAAGATTTACTTGATGTTTCAGGAGTAGGGGAAAGCACATTGGCTAATATCAAAGAAGATATTCAACTTCCATAAGCAATTGACGCGGTTTTGATACACAGATAAACTGTTTTTAAATCATATGTTACAAAGGAGCTTATGTATGAAACGACTCTCTTGGGATCAATATTTCATGGCACAGAGCCATTTACTTAAATTAAGAAGTACGTGTGAACGGCTTTCTGTCGGTGCAACAATCGTACGTGAGAAAAGAATGATTGCAGGTGGATACAATGGGAGCGTCTCAGGAGGCGTGCACTGCATCGATCAGGGATGTTATGTCATTGATGGGCATTGCGTCAGAACCATCCATGCCGAGATGAATGCATTACTCCAATGCTCCAAATTCGGTGTACCTACTGAAGGTGCCGAGTTATACGTCACACACTTTCCTTGCATCCATTGCACGAAGGCTCTTATCCAGGCAGGTATCAAGGCGGTTTATTATAGTGAAGATTATAAGAATCATCCTTACGCGATTGAGCTGTTTCAACAAGCAGAGGTTACAGTGGAAAAAGTGCCGCTAGAAGATCCTCCTTTTGAACAGCATAGAACCGAAAAGAAAGCCTATATGCATTATTTAATCCGTGAATTAGAACAATCTAACCGAAAGGATTTAGACATTCCTAAGCTAAAGCAGGATATCGAACACTTATACGCTGACACCGATAATCAGGAAAGTTGAGTGTAAGGCTGTATCATTTGGTTTTGGCCTTTTTATTAGGTGGAATCTGCTCCCTTTACACCTTAACGTATGCAGGCGCAGGATTATTAATTTGGTGGTTATGGCAATTTCATCGTCACCCGGCAGGCTTGCTGTTGTTAGGGAGTGCTTTTGGAGTAGGGAGCTTGTTTTTTCCACTTTTCCCCGATGTTGAAGTAAAAGAGGAAAGCATACACATAAATGGCCGGATCATAAGTGATCGAGACAAAACGCCTTCAGCTGTAAACATGTTATTTCGTGAGGAACAGGATGAACAACTTGTTCAAGTGGTTTATCTGAATGATCAGGATCTGGACGTGCCGGACAGTTGGAAACATGGCGCTTATTGCTCCTTAACCGGGAGCAGAACGATGCCGGATCAAGCACGAAATCCAGGTGAATTCGATTATCGGCGTTATTTACAAAAACAGGGGATTGCTTATCAAGTTATCCTGGATTCCCGATCAGCTATGACGTGCAAGGGGAGTTCACTGTTGGCGCCATTAATCGATTGGCGTCATGACGTCAACACGTTTATGAAACAATCGCTCCACCCGGAAGGGTATCCGTGGCTTGCCGCGCTTGTTCTCGGAGATGATAAAGCGCTTGATGAAGAGACTGTGTCATTATTCAGACGTTGGAACTTATCCCATATCTTGGCGATTTCAGGGCTGCACATTGGACTGTTTATGGGAGCCGTTTACTTCCTGTGCTATCGTAGTGGATGGCTCACGCGTGAACATGCCCAGTGGGTGTTGATCCTCCTGATCCCCATATACGGTCTGGTTGCTGGTGGCGCTCCTTCCGTCATACGGGCTTCCATAATGGGCACAATTGCTTTAGTGATTGTAAAATTCAAACTCAAAATAGCTCCCACAGATTTATTGGCCCTCGCTGCGCTGACGATGCTGATCATTTCCCCCTCTATCATTCATCATCTTGGCTTCCAATTTTCTTTTCTGGTCACATTCAGTATTGTACTTTCGCGTCCTCTATTTACGACGCTCCCCTCGGGGGTTTGGCAACTCGTTTCCTTGAGTTTGATCTGCCAAATGGCCATATTGCCTATTCAGATTAAGGAATTTTATCAGTTTAATCCTCTCTCACTGTTCGCAAATATTCTATTTGTTCCTTATTTTTCTTTGATTGTCATCCCCTTCATGTTTGTGATCTTCACAGTAACCCTCCTTTATTCACCTGCTGGTTATTTCCTTTCACGTTTATTCGTGACGGTTCATCAAGTGGTGATTGAACTGTTTACCAGATGGGATGCCACTTTTCAGTTTTTATGGAACGTAGGTGAAATTTCTCTTCCTTTTATCGTGCTTTATTATGTAGGATTTTTTCAGTTCATGCGTTCATGGATCACACAAAAATTACGTCAAACATTTCTATTTGGGCTTCTGAGCGTATGTGTTCTCATAGCTTTCAGCCTCAAACCTTATTTATCCAAATACGGTCAAGTAACGATGCTCGATATTGGGCAAGGTGATGCGTTTGTTATTGAATTACCTTTTCGCAAAGGCGTAATCATGATAGATGCAGCAGGATCTCCTGTTTATTCAGATCAATTGGGGGAAAATTATGTCTTTACACGTATAATTGAACCTTTTTTGCGTTCTAGAGGAATTACGACCATTGACGGGCTCATTCTCAGCCACAATGATCAGGATCATAGCGGGAGTGCGCGTCAGCTTATAGAGGCTTTTGACGTTTCCAGAGTTTATACTTCGCCTCATTTCGGCCGCCACCATACCTTAAAAAAGCCGGAGCAACTCGAGAGGAGTGCGCATACTTTCTTATCAGCTGGGCAGACGCTCACGATTGCTGGATATGATTTTCACGTTCTCCACCCTGCTGGCTCGTATGGAAATGCGAACGATAACTCTTTAGTCTTATCAGCAGAATTAGGGAAACTGAATTGGCTGTTTACAGGAGATATTTCGACTGAAATAGAACAGCATATATTAAAAACACACCCGCGTTTAAAAGCAGATGTGCTAAAAGTGAGTCATCATGGCAGCCAAACCTCCACGCATGAACGGTGGGTGGATCATCTCAACCCTCAAGCAGGGCTTATTTCAGTCGGTAAAAACAATAGGTATGGTCACCCGCATCGCATGGTGACGTCCTTATTGGAGGAGAAAAAAGTTTTCCTTTTCAGGACAGACCGGCACGGGGCCGTGCAATATCGATTTACGACAGATTCAGGAACGTTTCAGACCTTTCTACCGTATAATGACAGTACAAAGTAAAAAAGACTGCTATTTCAGCAGCCTTTACGTAATTTGACTAGGATAGAGCATTAAATATGACGCCAATGAAAAAGATGACAAAAAAGAACACGAATGAGAATATGAATCCCATTCCTGAATCTACGACATCATTATTTTTCGACTGGATTTCTTTCTTAAATTCATTCATGGTAACCCCTCCTATATCAATTACTAAGTATAATCCAATCCAAGGTAAAAATCTACATTTCATATTAAATGAAAAAATTTTTCGGGGCAATTCAAGTGTTTCCCTAAGCTAGCAAGACTTGTCACAGATAATAACACGATGTTCAGGCTATGCTAAAGAGTGAAGGGAACAACATCGTCTGCTTTCTTAAGCCCGGGCCTAGGAAAGCGGCGTTTATATAGATTGCCTGGGTACTTTGAATTGCGTTTTGGTTCCAGTTGGATTTTGACATGGGCGCCTAACACCCATAAAATAATGATACCAATGAAGAATCAAACATGTCATGCGATCAAAGTACCCATTTTTTGCTACATATATTGGAGGAAAATGATGAGTTATTTGGAAACCATAAAAAAGCTGAAGCAAAAAAAATTGTCACGCTTATATTTATTATATGGAACAGAAATGTATTTAATTCAAGAGATAAGGCGAAAAATCCTGGAGACAGGGCTTACAGAAGATGATATGGAAATGAATGTCTCTCACTATGATCTAGAGGAAACACCGATAGAAGATGTCATTACGGATGCCGAAACATACCCTTTTTTGGGTGAACACAAGGTCATTTTTGCCCATAATCCGACTTTTATGAAAGGTAAACCGGACAAGCTTCCATTTGAGCACCACACCGATGTTCTCTTGCGATACGCTGAAAACCCGGTGGATTACTCGACGTTGGTCATTGTCGCGCCTTATGAAAAGCTGGATGAACGTAAGAAAATATTCAAGCAGATCAAAAATAATGGTGAGGTGGTTCAGTGTCACCCGGTAAGGGAGTGGGATGTAGATGAGTGGATTGATGCGTTAGCAAAGGAACATAACATAACGATCCCTTCACATGTTCATGAACTTTTTGTGCGAGAAGTCGGAACCAATCTGATGGCTCTTCGCAGTGAGATGGAAAAATTAGCGTTGAATGTAGAAGCAGGAGGAACCATAACAAAGGAAATGGCTGAAAACCTATTATCCCATAGTGCAGAGACTTCTGGCTTGAAGCTGGTTGATGCCGTTATGGATCAGGATTTAACGAGGGCCATTGAATTGTATAAGGATTTGCAAAAAGCGAACGAAGAACCCATCGCTTTAACAGCATTATTAGCTTCTCAGTTCCGTACGATCGTATTAGCCAAAATTTTAAAGCAAAAAGGTTATACAGAAAACCACATGCGCCCTTATATTAAAGCCCACCCTTATGTGATAAAAATGGCTCTGAAACGGGAAAGGAAATTTTCGTTAACAGAATTGGAAAGTATTATCGATTCTATAGCGGAAACCGATCACAAAATGAAGCAGGGGTTAATGGAACAATCGTTAGCATTTGAAATGATGCTCTATCAGTTAATGGATATACGTAAGCAAGGATCACAGTCAGGGTAAAAAATGCTTTCCGGCCGCTTATTGGCTGGAAAGCATTTTTTTCACATCAAAGATGAAAACGAAAAAACGATCCATAAGGGTAGGATCGCTTGACGGTCATCAGATAAAAGTGTATTACAAAGCGTTTACTTTTTGAGTTAGGCGGGATTTCTGACGAGCGCCGTTATTTTTGTGAAGAGCGCCACGCTGGATTGCTTTATCAATTTTCTTGACAGCAATTGGGAGCATTGATTTTGCATTCTCAACGTCTTTGCTCGCTACAAGTTTTTCGACTCGTTTGATAGCCGTACGCATGTCAGATTTGAATGCTTGGTTGAGAACATAAGATTCATCGCTTGTTTTCACACGCTTAACTGCAGATTTAATGTTAGGCATTGTTTCACCTCCCAGGTAAAAACATAAAAGTAATATTCATATCGAACAAGAGTCATTTTACCAAAGCGTTATGGTGTTTTCAACATATTTGTAAAATGTGAGATGGCCTGGGCATAAATTTTTTGTCGCTGGCAGAACATAAAGGCAGGAGGTGCTCAAATGAAAGGTGATCCATTTATGCAAATTCGGACAGATTTGGCTGTTGAAGCTAAGGATACAGTCGATCGTGATCAAGCGAAACAATCTAACGAACAAGGTGTGATTGTCAAGGAAGAGAGTCGAGAAGACATCAAGCTTACATACGTGACGATTGAAAAATCAGCAGTCGAGCGTATCGGTAAAAAAGCTGGGGAATACATTACATTAGAATCCCTTGCTATAAGAAAACAAGATACGGAGATGCAGGCGACATTAGCCAATGTTCTCTCAGAAGAAATTGTGCGGTTGCTCGATAGGGCAGGTTTAAGCAAAGATGCTCATTGTCTGGTGGTGGGACTTGGGAATCGAAGTGTCACACCGGATGCGTTAGGTCCGTCAGTCATGGAAAAAGTACTCGTTACCAACCACCTATTCAACTTACATCCTGAGACTGTTTCAGAAGGTTACAGGCCCGTTTCCGCACTTACTCCCGGCGTTATGGGAGTGACGGGCATAGAAACGAGTGAGATCATTCACGGCGTGATTAAGGAAGCTCACCCTGATTTTGTTATTGTGGTAGATGCGCTTGCTTCACGTTCAATTGACCGTATCAACGCCACCATTCAATTATCAGACACTGGCATCCATCCCGGTTCAGGCGTCGGTAATAAACGGGATGAAATCAGTGAGAAAACGTATCATATTCCTGTGCTTTCCATTGGAGTTCCCACTGTAGTCGATGCTGTCACCATAACGAATGATACAATCGAATATATTCTAAAGCATTTTGGACGTGAGTGGAATGAAAAAGATGAACCTTCGAACGATTTGTCGTTTGCTTCTAACCCATTCAGTGATAAAAAACTCACGGAAGAAGATATGCCTGACTCTGAGCAGCGGCAAGCGGTGTTAGGGATATTGGGCCAGTTAGGGAAAGCCGAGAAGCGGCAACTGATTGAAGAAGTTTTGACCCCTCTTGGCCATAATTTAATGGTTACACCAAAAGAAGTCGATGAGTTTATAGCAGATATGGCTCACGTCATTGCAAATGGCATTAATAATGCGCTGCATGAACGCATCGATTATGGTGATTCACCGTCATTCACACGATAACCTCAACCGGAATCTTCTCTGATAGATTCCGGTTCTATTATTTTTTCTCCCTTCATAGACTCTAGTAACGATTCAGAACTGTGATGGGAGTTGATATATATGCCTAAGCGATTGCTGAAGCCGCAAGGATCACATAAATGGAAACGTATATCCCAATGGACGGGAATTTTAGTCGCGTTCATGATGCTGCTCATGATTGGTATAGGGGTTCTGACTGGAGCTAAAACGACATACCGTGTGTATTCTGACACTGTGCAAGAATGGACGAGCCAACTTCCGGCAGCCTCATTTCTCTATCTGTTTCAAATGGAGAATCGGGTCTTTAAAAGCGCTTATCCTTCCGGCCACACGCCGCCGAATTTGTCATCCATTTCGTTCAATTTATTGACTAGTTTGACGCCCAATGACCCACGCAGTTTATTAGGGAGGGAAATACCGGGACTGGCATCTTACAATGGTGATATCATCATTGCCGGGGAAGGAACCGATTATACAAACTTGCCTATTGAATCTCAGGCTCCCATCGACGTGGTGCAAAAGGACAGAGAAGCGGTTGATACCGAGGAACAAGCACCGGAACGCCCAGAACCTAATGATCGGGAGAGTACGAATGGAAAAGAAGTGGTGTTCATCTATCACACGCACAACCGTGAATCTTTTCTTCCTCATTTGCCGGAGGGAACTCCTTCTTCTGAAGCTTATCACGGGGAAGTTAATATTACGAAAGTGGGCGACCGCTTATCCGAAACGCTTAAAGATAATGGCATCGGAACAAAAGTAGATAAAACCGATGTTACTCAAGTGTTGAATCAAAAAGGCATGCCGTACTATCAGTCTTATGACGCTTCGAGACCGATTGTAGAGGCTGCGGCAACGAATGATAATAACTTTAAATATTTTATGGACCTTCACAGAGACAGTCTGCCGAAAAATTTAACGACTACTACCATAAAGGATAAACCCTATGCTCGCTTAATTTTTGTAGTCGGTGCTGAACATCCCCAGTACGAAAAGAACTTAAAACTCGCCTCAGACCTGCACAAACGGCTTGAACAATCGTACCCAGGGTTAAGCCGCGGTGTTATAACAAAAAAAGGCGCGGGAGTTGATGGAAAATATAATCAGGACATTTCCCAAAACGCAATGCTCATAGAATTCGGAGGAGTCGGGAATAACCTTGACGAATTGTATCGTTCAGCCGATGCGATGGCTGATGTGTTCAGTGATTATTACTGGGATGCAGAAAAAGTGACCACAGATTGAGCGAGGGGGAGCCAATATGAGAACGTTGCTTGTGATCGGCATCATTTTAATGGTATTTGTCTCAGGTGCACTGTTTGGTGCCCAAAAAGGGAACGAACGTGAAGCGGTCAATGATCCACACCCCCCTCATCTTACTGAACAAGCAGCAGAACGGGAGAAGCCATCATCGAAAAAAGAACAGTCCGATCAAACTAAAGAGGAATGTGCCGAACCTGCCAGGGCATCAGCTGCTCCGTGGAGCGTCAAAACGGCACAGTCCCTTGGGTCAGGTGTATCAGGCGTGTTTAATGGAGTCATCGTAACCTTTAGCTCGTTTATTCACTCCTCATAGCTCAATTCATTGCGCGGGAGGCCGCTTTACCACCGTTAACGCTGTGAATAAACAGTGCGTTCAATAATATGATTTTGTACCAGGTACGGGGGATGATGATTGAATAATGGTGATACTATTGCTATAATCTAGACTAGTTATGTGCGGAAAATAGTAGGAGTGATGTTAGGTGTCTAGTCAAAGTAAACAACAGCGTGTGCGAAATTTCTCGATTATTGCTCATATTGATCATGGGAAATCCACATTGGCTGATCGCATATTGGAGAAAACGAAGGCGTTAACGCAGCGAGAAATGAAAGAACAATTTTTAGATGCCATGGATTTGGAACGTGAACGCGGCATCACCATCAAACTGAATGCCGTTCAGTTGAATTACCTTCATGAAAACGGCGATGATTATACGTTTCATTTGATTGATACTCCCGGTCACGTCGATTTCACGTATGAAGTTTCCAGAAGTTTGGCTGCCTGTGAAGGTGCCGTTCTCGTTGTTGATGCGGCACAAGGGATCGAAGCCCAAACGTTAGCAAATGTTTATTTAGCGCTTGAGAATGATTTGGAAATCATTCCCGTTATCAACAAAATCGATCTGCCCAGTGCAGAGCCGGAAAGAATCAAACAGGAAATAGAAGATGTAATCGGAATTGATGCATCTGATGCCATATTAGCGTCGGCAAAAGATGGCGTGGGCGTCGATGAAATTCTCGAACGTATTGTGACGGATATCCCTGCTCCAGCCGGTAGTCCAGATGATCCTTTAAAAGCTCTCATATTTGATTCACTTTATGATTCCTACCGCGGAGTTATTGCGTACATATGTGTCCGTGAAGGTTCTATTAAGGTAGGCGACAAGATAAAGATGATGCAGACAGGCAAGGAGTTTGAAGTGAATGAAGTGGGCGTATTCCGCCCGAAACCGACTCCGCTCGAGGAACTTAATGTCGGGGATGTCGGTTATATGACGGCCTCTATCAAGAATATTGGTGACAGCCGCGTCGGTGATACGATTACTCAGGTCAAAAACCCTGCAGAAGAACCGCTTCCGGGTTATAAACGTTTGAATCCGATGGTTTTCTGTGGCATGTATCCGGTCGATGCAAGCAATTATAACGACCTGAGAGACGCTTTGGAGCGTCTGGAATTAAATGATTCGTCATTACAGTATGAAGCAGAAACTTCTCAAGCACTCGGTTTCGGATTCCGTTGCGGGTTCCTCGGCATGCTGCATATGGAAATCATTCAAGAACGGATTGAACGGGAATACGGCATTGATTTAATTACGACTGCTCCAAGTGTTATTTACCAAGTAAAAACGACCGACGATGAGGACATCATGATCGATAACCCATCCATGATGCCTGATAATCAACGCGTGAATGAAGTTCAAGAACCTTTCGTCAAAGCAACGGTCATGGTTCCAGAGGACTATGTCGGACCCGTAATGAAAATATGTGAAAGAAAACGCGGCAATTTCATGGATATGCAATACCTTGATGACAATCGTGTCAATATCGTTTATGAAATACCTTTATCTGAAATTGTGTACGATTTCTTCGATTCCTTGAAATCACAAACAAAAGGTTATGCATCATTCGATTATGAAATGATCGGCTATCGTGACTCGAATTTAGTAAAAATGGATATCTTATTGAACGGTGATACCATTGATGCGCTGTCGTTTATCGTGCATAGGGATTTTGCTTATGAGCGTGGAAAACAAATCGTAGAAAAATTGAAAGATTTAATTCCGAGACAACAGTTTGAAGTGCCTGTCCAGGCGGCAATTGGAAATAAAATCATAGCCCGTTCGACAATCAAAGCCATCCGTAAAAATGTCCTTTCAAAATGTTATGGCGGCGACATTACGCGTAAGCGTAAACTGCTGGAAAAACAAAAAGAAGGAAAAAAACGGATGAAGATGGTCGGATCAGTTGAAGTGCCCCAGGAAGCATTCATGTCTGTATTAGAAATTAATGATGACTAAATGATAGCAGGATGAAACCGCAGGAGACAGCTCTTGCGGTTTTGTTTTGAAAGGTGGAAACAGCATGCGCATACCCTCAGCATATATACACATTCCTTTTTGTCAGCAGATATGCCATTATTGCGATTTTACAAAGTTCTTTTATACGGAAAAACAAGCGGACGATTATTTAGATGCGCTCGAGAACGAAATGAACCATTATCTCCCTGAGCCTGTTCAAGTTGAGACGATATTTGTGGGGGGAGGCACTCCAACGATATTATCTGAAGCGCAATTGCGACGTTTCTTGCAGATGGTGGACGAGCACTTTCATATATCTGGGGACATGGAGTACACATTTGAGGCCAACCCTGGTGATCTCAATTCGGAGAAAATTCAATTGTTGGCAGCTTATGGTGTGAATCGCGTCTCCATGGGGGTCCAGGTTTTTGATGATGCCATGTTAGAAAAAATCGGACGTCTGCATCGCAAAAAAGATGTTTACACTAATATTGAAGCTTTGTTAAATAAAGACATTTCGAACATTAGTATTGATCTTATGTATGCGTTGCCTGGTCAGTCCGTACATGATTTTGAAGAAACAATCGATGAAGCATTAGCCTTCAACCTTCCTCATTACTCTTCTTATTCTTTGCAAATAGAACCGAAAACTGTATTTTATCAACGGTACAAACGAGGCGAATTAAGTAAACCGCCCGAAGAGGACGAAGCTGTGATGTACGAAATGCTGCAGCGAAAAATGAACGACGCCGGATTAAACCATTATGAAATCAGTAATTTTGCGGCAGAAGGGTATGAAAGTCAACACAACTTGACCTATTGGAACAACCATTTTTATTATGGCTTCGGTGCCGGTGCCCATGGGTATCTGCCAGGGAAACGATTGATCAATATCCGACCATTACCTGCCTATGTAAAACAAGCCTGTGAAAATGGCAGGCCTGTATTGCACGAAGAACCTATCGGCCGTAAAGAGATGATGGAAGAAGAAATGTTCCTGGGTTTAAGAAAAGCAGAAGGGGTTCAGAAGGCCGTATTTCAGGAGCGATACAATCGTTCGATGCATAACGTCTATCAGGAGGCCATAACATCTTTACAGAATCGGGGTTTATTACAAGAAGATGAAGTTGCTGTTCGATTGACGTCAAAAGGAAAAATGCTTGGCAATGAAGTTTTTCAAGCATTCTTAATCGATGATTGAACTGTCCTGTGTTCTAACAGCTTTCCACTGTAGAAGTGGTAAGCCTTACTTGTCGTGAGAGAACGTGGCATATAACATTCATCAACGAATCGTGAACATTCTAAAAAAAATAAATTGAACGCGTTGACATCCATGAGCCCATTTGATAATTTATTAATAGATTTAGCACTCGCTTTAAATGAGTGCTAACAGAGGTGATCATCATGTTGACAGATAGACAATTGCTGATTCTTCAAGTTATTATTGATGATTTCATCCATTCAGCGCAGCCTGTAGGCTCGCGTGCCATTTCCAAAATGCAGAAAGTAACCTTCAGTTCAGCAACAATCCGAAATGAAATGGCAGATCTTGAAGAAATGGGCTTTATTGAAAAAACACATTCATCTTCCGGAAGAGTCCCTTCAGAGAAAGGGTATCGGTTTTACGTCGATCACTTACTTTCTCCTTTAAAACTATCTAACCAAGAGATGAATATCATCCATGAAGCCTTTAAGGATCGTATGCTCGAATATGAACGTGTTGTACAAAAATCCGCAGGGATCCTTTCTGATTTAACAAATTATACGTCCATTATCCTGGGTCCGGAAATATTTGAGACGAAGCTGAAACAACTTCAAATCGTACCGTTGAATGATCAATCGGCGGTTGCGATCCTCGTCACCAATACAGGGCATGTTGAACATCGTGCTTTTAATGTGCCAGCTGAAATAGATGCTTCGGATTTAGGGAAAATGGTAAATATTTTGAATGAAAAATTGTCAGGTGTCCCCTTGGTGCAGTTGCACGAGAAACTTTATCTCGAGGTTTCTGAGTTATTGCGGAAACACACGCGTGATTATGAGAATGCATTTGAGTATTTGAGAGCGGCTTTATTGGATGAACAGCCTGCCAAGTTATATGTAGGTGGTAAAACCAACATTTTAATGCAGCCCGAATTCAAAGATTTGGATAAGGTGCGATCGCTTTACGGAATGATTGAAAAAGAAAATGAAATTGCCCACTTACTCCGTTCGGATCAAAGCGGTTTGAATGTGAAAATTGGCCATGAAAATCAGTTTGATGCCATGCAGAATTGCACATTGATTACGGCTACTTACAGACTCGGAGAAGATCAGATGGGTACCATTGCCTTACTGGGGCCTACCCGGATGGAATACAATCGTGTGATTTCACTCATGAATGTACTCTCTCAGGAAATGACAGAGACGTTCCAATCGTGGTATCAAAGTGAGTGAAAACAAGCTGTAAACTTAGAAAATATCCCGATTGCATGCCATGTTTTTCAAATACTTTTGTAGGGTAAGGTTTCGTGTTATAGTCAGTAACGGTGAATGGATTTGAGGAGGTGGAAGACGTGGAAGAGAAGAAAGAAACCAACCAGGAGATCATCGATGAACAGGATGATATTCAGGATGAAGTGGCTGACACGTCAGAAGAAACTGAAGAAAAATCTGAATATGAGCGGTTGGAAGAAGAAAAGAACGAAATTTATAATCGCTTGATGCGTATTCAGGCGGATTACGATAATTTCAAACGTCGCACGCAAAAAGAAAAGGAAGAAGATAGAAAATATAAGTCCAAGGATCTTATAAGTGAACTTATTCCTGTCTTAGATAACTTCGAGCGTGCACTTCAAGTCGAAGGAGACAGCGCAAAAGGATTTGCTGATGGTGTGGAAATGGTTTATCAACAATTCAAATCTGCCCTTGAAAAAGAAGGCGTTGAAGAAATTCCTGCTGACGGAGAGGAATTTGATCCCCATAAACATCAGGCAGTCATGCAGGTGGAAGATGAAAACTACGGTTCCAATGTAGTTGTGGAAACGATGCAAAAAGGGTATCAATTACATGACCGGGTCATTCGCCCGGCTATGGTAAAAGTAAATCAATAATAATTATAGCGAAGTAAAGGAGGCTCCCAATCATGGGTAAAATCATAGGTATTGACTTAGGAACAACAAACTCTTGTGTAGCAGTAATGGAAGGTGGCGAATCAAAGGTTATCCCGAACCCTGAAGGTAACCGGACAACACCATCTGCTGTTGCATTTAAAAATGGCGAACGCCAGGTAGGGGAAGTAGCTAAGCGACAAGCCATCACTAACCCTAATACCATTCTTTCAATTAAACGTTATATGGGTACGGACCATAAAGTAGATGTTGAAGGAAAAGAATATACGCCACAGGAGATTTCTGCGATCATCCTTCAATATATCAAAGGCTATGCAGAAGATTATCTTGGTGAAACAGTGGATAAAGCTGTCATCACTGTTCCAGCTTACTTTAATGATGCTGAACGTCAAGCAACAAAAGATGCAGGCAAAATCGCTGGTCTGGAAGTAGAACGTATTATTAACGAACCGACAGCAGCGGCACTTGCTTATGGTATTGATAAAGAAGATCAAGATCAAACGATTCTTGTATATGACTTGGGTGGAGGTACGTTTGACGTATCGATCCTGGATATCGGCGAAGGCACTTTTGAAGTTGTGGCTACAGCCGGTGACAACCGTCTAGGCGGGGACGACTTCGACCAAGTGATTATCGATCATATGGTTGCTGAATTCAGAAAAGAACACGGCATTGATTTATCACAAGATAAAATGGCTTTGCAACGTCTTAAAGATGCAGCAGAAAAAGCGAAGAAAGATCTATCAGGTGTAGCTCAAACACAAATTTCCCTGCCGTTTATCACAGCAGGCGAAGCAGGTCCGCTTCACTTAGAAATGAACCTTACACGTGCTAAGTTTGAAGAACTTGCTTCTGACTTGGTTGAGCGCAGCATGAAGCCGACTCGTCAAGCATTAAAAGATGCCGGCTTTAGTTCAGGTGACATTGATCGCGTTCTATTAGTAGGTGGTTCTACACGGATTCCTGCTGTTCAAGATGCGATTCAAAAAGTTATCGGAAAAGATCCTTCTAAAGGCGTCAACCCTGATGAGGTTGTAGCGCTAGGTGCTTCCATCCAGGGTGGCGTTCTGCAAGGTGACGTCAAAGATGTTGTATTGCTTGACGTAACGCCGCTATCCCTAGGTATCGAAACCATGGGCGGCGTGACAACAAAGCTTATTGAACGTAATACGACAATTCCTACAAGTCATTCTCAAGTCTTCTCAACAGCAGCGGACAACCAAACAGCCGTGGATATCCATGTGTTGCAAGGTGAACGTGAGATGGCTCAAGACAATAAAACATTAGGACGCTTCCAGTTGACTGATATCCCACCAGCTCCGCGTGGTGTTCCACAAATCGAAGTAAGCTTTGATATTGATGCGAACGGTATCGTAAACGTGCGTGCAAAAGATATGGGAACTAATAAAGAACAGTCCATTACAATTAAATCTTCTTCCGGTCTTTCTGATGATGAAGTAGAACAAATGGTTAAAGATGCAGAAGAAAATGCGGAAGCTGATAAGCAGCGCCGTGAAGAAATCGAACTTCGCAATGAAGCCGATCAAATCATCTTCACAACCGACAAAACCATCAAAGATCTAGGCGAACAAGTAAGTGAAGAAGAAAAGCAGCAGGCTGAAACTGCAAAAGAGGAACTCCAAACTGCACTCGAAGGCGAAGACCAAGAGCAAATCAGAGAGAAAAAAGATGCGCTACAAGAACAAGTTCAGCAATTGTCTGTCAAGCTCTATGAGCAAGCACAGCAACAAGCTGAAGAAGCTCAAGGTGCTGAAGGCCAACAAGGCTCTGAAGAAGATGTCGTTGACGCCGATTATGAAGAAGTTAACGATGATGAAAAGAAATAACTCCTATGTTTAAGTTGAAAAGTCAAAGTCAGGGCCTCTTGGCTTTGACTTTTTAACGTCATGGGCTTACGAAAGTTGCCCGTGGAAGCATGGGAATGTTAAGATTAATTTTATGTAATAGTGCCGGGAGAGTGATCGACAAGTGAGTAAGCGAGACTACTATGAAGTGCTCGGAGTTTCAAAAGACGCTTCCAAAGATGAGATCAAAAAAGCCTATCGAAAATTGGCTCGTCAATATCACCCTGATGTAAGTGAAGAAGAAGATGCAGCTGAAAAATTTAAGGAAGCCAAGGAAGCCTACGAGACATTGAGCGACCAACAAAAACGTAGCCAATATGACCAATTTGGTCATGAAGGCCCTAATATGGGGCAAGGATTCGGCGGTTTTGGTGGCGGCCAGGATTTCGGTGGCTTTGGCGATATATTCGATATGTTTTTTGGTGGCGGTGGACGTAGCCGTGACCCGAATGCTCCACGCAGAGGGGCAGACCTGCAATATAAAATGACATTGAATTTCGAGGATTCAATTTTTGGTAAAGAAACCGATGTTGAAATTCCGAAAGAAGAAGAATGTGATACATGTGATGGTTCTGGTGCAAAACCTGGAACATCACCTGAAACATGTCCACATTGTGAGGGCGCGGGTCAAATCAATCAGGAACAAAATACCCCATTTGGCCGCGTTGTCAACCGTCGCGTGTGTCACCATTGTCAAGGCTCCGGCCAGATCGTTAAAGACAAATGTAATACGTGTGGCGGTGATGGTCGAGTCACAACACGCAAAGAAATTCATGTCAGTATTCCAGCAGGCATTGATGAAGGCCAGCAAATTCGGATTCCAGGTCAGGGTGAGGCCGGAGTGAATGGCGGCCCAGCAGGCGACCTTTATGTTGTAATTCAGGTGAAACCACATGAATTTTACCAGCGTGAAGGGGACCATATCTTTTGTGAAATGCCTCTGACTTTTACGCAAGCAGCTTTGGGCGATGAAATTGAAGTTCCTACTGTTCATGGCACCGTAAAACTTAAAATCCCTGAAGGTACGCAAAATGGCAAGACATTCAGGTTGAAAGATAAAGGCGCGCCGAATGTTCATGGTCGCGGCCAAGGCGATCAGCATGTGAAAATTCGCGTGGTGACGCCTCAAAAACTGACTGACCGTCAGCGAGAACTATTACGGGAGTTTAATGAAATAAGTGGTAATCAGCCTACCGAAGAGCAGCATGGTACTTTCTTTAAAAAAATGAAACGTGCTTTTAAAGGCGAATAGTGAACTGGAGTTGAGGACGGCCCTGTTATACGAAGACCGTGTATGTTGCGTTTTGTATGATGAAGGGCCGTCTTTTTATAACATGTATGCACGATCAACGTGTTGATCTAAAGTGAGCGAGAAACAAGCAGTAAAAATTTTATACAAAGTGAGTGGTCAGCTGATATGAAATGGTCAGAGGTTTGTATACATACCACGAATGAGGCAGTAGAACCTATATCCAATATTTTGCATGAATCAGGAGCAAGCGGCGTTGTCATTGAGGATCCTCAGGATATGCTTAAAGAACGCGAATCGTTTTTTGGGGAAGTCTACGAACTAAACCCGGACGATTATCCTGATGAAGGTGTCTATGTTAAAGCCTATATACCGATGAACAGTTTCTTGAATGAAACGGTTCAGGAAATTAAGCAATCTGTCACTAATTTGACTGCATTCAATATTGATATTGGGCAAAATGAGGTAACCATCAATGAAATAGAGGAAGAAGATTGGGCCACAGCTTGGAAACAATATTATAAACCAGTGAAGATTTCTGACAGAATTACAATTATTCCGACATGGGAATCGTATACCCCGGTTTCTAGTGATGAACTGATCATTGAAATGGATCCAGGGATGGCTTTTGGTACGGGCACTCACCCGACCACGGTTTTGAGCATTCAGGCCCTTGAACGATTTATTCAGCCGCATTCCACGGTCATAGATGTGGGGGCTGGATCAGGCGTTCTCAGTGTCGCCTCAGTCCTTTTGGGGGCAGATTATGTTTATGCCTATGATTTAGATGATGTCGCGGTTAAAAGTACCTCAATAAATGCTGAATTGAATCAAGTTGAGCAGCAAGTCCTATCCCGTCAAAATGATTTATTAGATGGGGTGGATGTCCAGGCAGATTTAATCGTCTCTAACATTCTCGCTGAGGTGATTGTGAAATTCACCGATCAAGCGTTTAAACTGCTTAATCAGGGTGGGTTGTTTGTCACAGCTGGGATTATTGAAGGAAAGAAAGAATTGGTGAAACAAAACCTTATATCTGTCGGGTTCGAAATAATTGAAACAAATAAAATGGAGGATTGGATCTCCATTATTGCGAGAAAGCCATAAGAGGGTGTTTCTGTGCAAACATATTTTGTAGCTTCTGACCAATGGAATAGTGAGTCTGTGCATATTACAGGAGAAGATACACATCATATTTCCCGCGTGATGCGCATGTCGCCAGGCGATGTTGTGACGTGCATTCATCCCGACGGAAAAGCTGCTTTATGCAAAATAACCGAGATTCAACAGGACAGAGTGGATTGTCAGATCGTTGAATGGCAGGAATGGCAGAGTGAGTTACCTATTCAGGTTACGGTTGTTCAAGCGCTGGGGAAACATGATAAACTGGACATGGTTGTACAAAAAGGAACGGAATTAGGTGCCGATGGATTTATCCCTTTCCAAGCTGATCGTTCCATTGCAAAATGGGATGAAAAAAAAGCGGCAAAAAAAGTGGAGCGTTTACGAAAGATTGCAAAAGAAGCAGGCGAACAATCAGGGCGTACGAAAATGCCAGAAGTTGAAGGCTTGTATACCTTACAGAACGTCTTGGCTAGCGCAGAGCATTTTGATAAAAAAGTGTTTGCCTACGAGGATGAGGTCAGAGCTAAGCAACATCATGCTTTATCAGCGGTCTTTAAAGAGACCCAAGCAGGGGAAAGTATGATGGTGGTAATCGGACCGGAAGGCGGTTTTTCAGAACGCGAAGTTGAAAAGATGACTCAGCACGGGTTTCAATCGGTGAGACTGGGTCGGAGAATCCTTAGGACGGAAACAGCTCCTTTATATTTCCTTTCTTGTGTTTCTTACCATTACGAAGAATTGAGGTGACGTCAATGCCAACAGTGGCATTTCATACATTAGGATGTAAAGTGAATCATTACGAAACGGAAGCAATTTGGAACATGTTCAGCCAAAACGGTTATGAACGCGTGGAATTCGAAAGACCATCAGACGTTTATGTGGTGAATACGTGCACGGTAACCAATACAGGAGATAAAAAAAGCAGACAGGTCATCCGCCGGGCTATCCGTCGTAATCCTGATGCCGTTATTTGTGTGACCGGATGTTACGCCCAAACATCTCCTGGGGAGATTATGGAGATTCCGGGTGTCGACATCGTAGTTGGAACCCAGGATAGAATCAAAATGTTGGATTATATCGAGCAGTACAAAACAGAACGCAAACCCATCAATGGCGTAACGAATATTATGAAAAATCGTGTGTTCGAAGAGATGGACGTGCCTTCGTTTACTGACCGCACCCGCGCTTCTTTGAAAATACAAGAAGGGTGCAATAATTTTTGTACCTTCTGCATCATTCCGTGGGCGCGCGGATTGATGAGATCAAGAGATCCGGAAGACGTGATTGATCAAGCGCAGCAATTGGTCGATGCAGGCTATAAAGAAATCGTCTTGACCGGAATCCACACAGGTGGTTATGGGGAAGACATGAAAGATTATAATCTGGCTATGCTTCTCCGCGAGTTGGATAATCGGGTGAAGGGCCTGAAACGGGTTCGAATTTCTTCGATTGAAGCGAGTCAAATCACCGACGAGGTTATTCAGGTGCTTCATGACTCTGATAAAATCGTCCGTCACCTTCATATTCCACTACAGTCTGGTTCGGACACGGTGTTGAAACGGATGCGCCGTAAATATACGACAGCCTTTTATAAGGAACGGATTGACCGCATCAAAGAAGCCTTGCCAGGGCTTGCGATCACATCTGATGTTATTGTCGGCTTCCCGGGTGAAACGGAAGCAGAATTTATGGAAACGTACGAGTTTGTCTGCGAAGTTGGTTATTCGGAGTTGCATGTCTTTCCATTTTCCAAGCGGACAGGAACGCCCGCTGCTCGCATGGATGACCAAGTCGATCCAGAGGTTAAACATGACCGGGTTCATCGTTTAATTGAGTTGTCTGATCAACAGGCGAAACATTATGCTTCCCGTTATGAAGGAGAAGTGCTCGAGATTATTCCGGAAGAAAGTGCACAGGAAAAGGACAATGTCCTCGTCGGGTATACCGATAACTACCTGAAGGTGAGGATTAAAGGTTCGGAAGATTTGATTGGACAAATCGTACGCGTGAAAATAACTGAGGCAGGTTACCCGTATAACGAAGGGGAATTTGTGCGTGTAATGGATCATCCGGAGTTAAGTTCGCGATCCACGGCTATGTAAAGTTTGCACATGTATCCCAATGGTCCTCGTACATTGTTTCGCTCGTGACTTTTCTATCGCCTTATTCTTTAACGCGTGCTATGATACAATAGATGTACGTACAACTAACACTTGAAAGGAAGTTGCCAAACATGTCTCAATCATTAGCTAAGATGATCGACCACACACAACTTAAACCGGAGACAAGTAAGGAAAAGATCGAACAGATTTGTCAGGAAGCGAAAGATCATCATTTCGCATCTGTTTGTATCAACCCCCACTGGGTGACCTATTGTCAAGAATTGCTCAAGGATTCGGATGTCAAAGTATGCACCGTCATTGGCTTTCCGTTAGGAGCGACAACAACGGAAACTAAAGCATTCGAAACGCGTCAGGCGATTGAAAATGGTGCTGATGAAATTGATATGGTCATCAATGTGGGAGAATTGAAAAGCGGCAACCACGATTACGTTAAGGCAGATATCGAAGCCGTCGTAAGAGAAGCTGAGAATAAGGCTCTCGTTAAAGTGATTATTGAAACATCTCTACTTGAGGAAGAGGAGAAAGTGAAAGCATGCGAATTGGCCAAGCTTGCCGGAGCTGGCTTCGTAAAGACATCGACCGGTTTTTCCGGAGGCGGTGCAACAGTAGAGGATATCAGCTTGATGCGGAAAACCGTCGGGCCGAACATAGGTGTTAAAGCATCAGGCGGCGTGCGGGATTTCGAAGGAGCACAAGCGGTAGTTGATGCCGGAGCCACACGGATTGGGGCTAGTGCTGGTGTCGCTATCTTAAAAGGGGAACAAGGGCACTCTGATTACTGATCCCTTTGTTTGCTGAACGCTTTATCGAACTCATAAAAAAAGTTGACCGAAAATAACGGTTATAATATAATTAGCAGAGGCGTGTATGAAACCTTTACATGCATTAAAGATTAGGTTTATGCTTCGGAGGGAGGGAAATAAATTGGCAAATTCAAATACTACTCGCGTTCGTAAAAATGAGTCTCTTGAAGATGCTCTTCGTCGCTTCAAGAAAGGCGTTTCTAAAAGCGGTACACTATCTGAATATCGTAAGCGTGAATTTTATGAAAAGCCTAGCGTTCGCCGCAAGAAAAAATCTGAGGCCGCTAGAAAGCGTCGATAATTTAAAGAGGGTGTAGCAAACATGTCAATGGCAGAACGTCTAAACCAAGATATGAAAGCCGCGATGAAAAACAAAGAAAAGGAAAAACTTTGGGTCATCCGCATGGCAAAGGCTTCTTTGCAAAATGAAGCCATCAAGCTTGGTCAGGACAGTTTATCAGAAGAAGAAGAATTGACTGTATTAGCCCGTGAGGTTAAGCAGAGAAAAGATTCCCTCCATGAATTTAAAGAAGCTGGACGCGACGATCTTGTAGAACAACTATATCGAGAAATTGATATATTACAAGCTTATATGCCGGAACAGCTATCTGAAGATAAGCTGGAACAAATTGTACAAGAAACCATTTCAGAGGTCGGAGCTACCTCAAAACAGGATATGGGAAAAGTCATGAGTGCGATTATGCCTAAAGTTAAAGGCAAAGCAGATGGCTCCCAAGTGAACAAGCTCGTCCTTAAGAACTTATCTTAAAATCAAGAGTCTCCCTTCATGTAACGAAAGGGAGACTTTTTTAATCTCACTTCTGTTTAGAGAAATGAAGGGTTGCATTAATTTGTGAGAGAACGGGAGAAAATTCATTTAAACTTTTTGAAACGTTTGTATCATACATATCGTATAAATACTATCACCCTAAGTCATCCTAGAGAGGAGGTGTCGTCATGAAAGGAATTTACCGCTTGTTTGCTTTGGTTATTTTAGTTGGCTTCCTCGTCCCTTTATTTGCTCAATCTCCCCAAGTAAAGGCAGAAGGAGAAGGCAAGCTGGTTTATGTTGTACCTGTACAGAATAACGTAGAACGGGGTATGGAAGCGTTTTTAAAGCGGTCTGTGAGCGAGGCTCAAGAAAACGGAGTAGACCATATCATTTTTGAAATTGATACACCCGGCGGCAGAGTAGATGCTGCTGGATCTATCGGTGAATTGTTTCAAGACCTTGAGATTCCGAATACCGCGTTTGTAACAAGCCAGGCTTATTCGGCAGGCTCGTACATAGCGCTTAATGCTGATCAAATTTATATGAAGCCGCAAGCGACAATGGGTGCCTCCGGTGTCATTAATTCTGACGGCACTGCTGCTGATCAGAAAGCTCAATCTGCTTGGATTGCTGCAATGGAAGCCGCAGCTGAAACAGCTGATCGCGATCCGCTCTATGCAAGGGCGATGGCTGATAAGAGTGTCGATCTGCCGGAAGTTGGGGCTCCTGAGGGCAGCTTTCTCACTTTAGGACCAAATGATGCAGAAGAAGTAGGCTACACGGAAGGAATTGTCGACGATCGTACCGAATTGTTACATGAACTGTCGTTATCTGATGCGGAAATAGTCGAAATCGAGCCGACCCCTGCTGAAAATATCGCTCGTTTATTGACGGATCCTGTCGTTGTTCCTATCCTGCTCTCAGTAGCCAGCTTAGGCATCATTGTGGAATTATACTCACCTGGTTTTGGCATTCCCGGAATTATGGGAGTCCTATCCCTTATCCTCTTTTTCTATGGACATATTGTAGCTGGTTTAGCTGGGTATGAAGCCATCGTACTCCTGGTGTTAGGGATAGGTTTGGTAGTCGCAGAGTTTTTCCTGCCTGGCGGGATCACAGGCATCGCAGGTGTTGTCGCTATTGTCACGTCACTTATGCTTTCATCAGCAGATATGGGGCATATGGCGATGAGTATTGGTATCGCGTTACTCGTGTCGATTATCGCCTCAGTCATATTATTTAAAACATTAGGGTTCGAACGCGGTTTCTTCCGTCATGTCATTTTAAATGACTCGACTTCTTCCGATAAAGGATATGTATCTTCAGTCAATCGCTTGGAGCTTATAGGAAGAGAAGGGACGACAGTTACACCGCTTCGTCCGGCAGGTACAGCAGTGTTTGGAGAAGAGAGGCTGGACGTGGTGACAGAAGGTGGTTTTGTAAGTACTGGTAAGCCGGTCAGAATCATTAAATCGGAAGGGTCACGCATTGTAGTGAGAGAAATTTCACAAGATTAAAAGTAGGAGGAAAATCTATGACCATTCAAGAACTTACCCCGCTCATTATAGTGGGGCTCATCATTATCGTCATTGCCGTTCTATTTACATTTATACCCGTAATGTTATGGATCAGCGCGCTCGCCGCAGGCGTTAGAATCAGTATTCTGACACTCATCGGGATGCGTTTGAGACGCGTTATCCCATCAAGAGTCATCAACCCGCTGATTAAAGCGCATAAAGCAGGGGTGGATGTAGACACGAATCAACTTGAGAGCCATTACCTTGCTGGAGGTAATGTGGATAGAGTCGTAAACGCTTTGATTGCGGCTCAGCGTGCAAATATTGAATTAAGCTTTGAACGTTGTGCAGCCATCGATTTAGCCGGTCGTGACGTGTTAGAAGCTGTACAAATGAGTGTGAATCCGAAAGTTATTGAAACACCATTTATCGCAGGTGTTGCGATGGATGGAATTGAAGTGAAGGCTAAAGCAAGGATAACGGTTCGAGCTAACATTGACCGTCTCGTTGGAGGGGCAGGTGAAGACACTGTCATCGCTCGTGTCGGGGAAGGCATTGTTTCGACGATCGGCTCTAGCGAGAACCACAATAAAGTGTTGGAAAACCCTGATCGGATTTCCCAGAATGTGTTATCTAAAGGTCTTGATGCCGGAACGGCTTTTGAAATCTTATCCATAGATATTGCTGATATCGACATCGGTAAAAACATTGGGGCCATCCTGCAAACCGATCAAGCTGAAGCAGATAAAAACATTGCCCAGGCTAAAGCTGAAGAACGTAGAGCTATGGCCATCGCTCAAGAGCAAGAAATGCGCGCAAGAGTACAAGAGATGCAGGCTAAAGTTGTTGAAGCTGAAGCCGAAGTACCACAAGCTCTTGCTGAAGCATTGCGTTCAGGAAAAATGGGTGTCATGGATTATATGAACTATAAAAACATCAATGCTGATACCGATATGCGTGATACGCTAGGCAAAATGAGCGGTGACGATCAAGGAGAAGAAGAAAAGTAATTTGTTTCTTTGATTGAATGAAAGGAGCCGAACAGATGAGTGACATTTTAGAGCTTCTTTTCGGAAATTTTTTAATCGTAGCCGCGATCATCGGTGGTATTCTGAGTTGGATGAAGGGGATGGGAGGAAAACAAGCTCAAGATGACGAGACCAAAAGAAAATCGGGTGAGCAAACGCGCCCGGTTTCTCCCCAGCCTCCTGCTCATGAATATAAGGAAGAGGGTGCCAGAGAAGATGATCGGGTGAAACAATATTATGATCATAAGCAAGAGCGTCTGAACGATTTATCCAAAGAAGCGGGCTCAACAAGAGAAGCCTCTTATCAAGGAAAACATGATGCTTTACCAGAAAATCAGGATTTGCAAGTATACGTGTCCGAAGAGAATACCGATGATCTTCCCAATATTTCAATTAATAAAGGGTATTTCTCCAAAAAGAAACTCGCTGAGGGTATGATTATGGCAGAAATATTAGGCCCTCCACGTGCTTATCGCCGTCATAGAACGTACGAACAACAAAAAAGATAAGCTTCTTGAATAAACGCGCGAATTGTTGTGATACAATTCGCGCGTTTTTCGTATATATAAGATAGGGGGGATGGCTGAATGAACAGATGGCAAAAGAAATTACGTCAATTTTTAAGCAGTTATTTTGATTTGCCGGCTGACGTTCTGCTTGATTTACCGAGAATTACAACGATCGGCTCCCTTCATGTTTACATAGAGAACCATAACGGACTGTTGAAGTTTTCTCAGGAAGAGATCCGTTTAAAATATCGAAACGGCCAAATTTGTATTAAAGGCGCTCAATTTGTTTTGAAGCTCATGCTCTCAGAAGAACTGCTTGTGGAAGGTGTCGTCAAATCCATCGAGTTCATAGAAATCGAACAGTAAGGAGGAACTCATGAATCTGTTGCAAGGGAGATTTTTGCAAGGGACTATTGTGCTCAAGGTTAAAGGGGCTTATCCGGAATCGTTTTTGAACGCATGCAGCAAGCATGGTGTCAGAGTGTGGGGGGTGAGATGGAAGAACGAACATGAGATAACACTCACGATCTATTCAAAGGATTTGCGACATTGCCGTGCCTTCAGGAAAACAACGCGGTGTAAGTTGTATGTGAAGAACAAAGATGGATTTCCGTTTGTGTGGCAGCAATTTATGAACCGTAAGCCATTATGGTTTGCTGTGTTGATCTTTTGTACATGCATTTACTTACTCTCAAATATGATATGGTCCATCCAAATCCAGGGATTGACTCCCGAACTTGAAGCTCAGGTAGAAAAAGAATTAAACAAAGCAGGGATTAGCACGGGTCGCTTCGTGTTTTCGGGAAGCAATCCGAATGACATCCAGCGTCACTTATTAGAAGAGATTCCCGATCTGCTATGGATAGGCGTGGAGAAAAAAGGGACAAGTTTTAATTTGCATGGCGTAGAAAAGACGCTAGCTGAGAAAGATATAGACAATCATCCTTCCAACGTTGTCGCAAAGAAACAAGGCGTTATTGTAAAAATGTTCATTAGTGAAGGGCGGCCACTGGTAGGTGTCAATGACTTTGTGAGAAAAGGGGATATTCTCGCTTCAGGTAAATTAACCGAAGACAGTGATACGTTCATTAGAGCCGAAGGAGATGTTATCGCAGAAACGTGGTACCGGGCGGAAATATCAGTGCCCCTTACAAAAGATGTTCACATTACGACGGGGGATACTAAACGGAAATATTTTCTTAAATGGAATGATGTTGAGCTACCGGTGTGGGGGTTCGGGAAAGTGGAGCCACGTTACAAACGCGTGGAGACCAATGAAAAGACATTTAAAATATTCTCCTGGGAGGTCCCAATCAAATGGAAGGCAACCAAGCATTATCATATAGAAAAGAAAGAAGAATCAAGGAGCAAAGAAGAAGCTGTTCAAGCCGGTGTCGAACAAGCGAAACACGATTTGATGGACCAACTTCCCGCAGAGTCGAAAATAGTAGGTGAAAATATTTTGCACCAGCGTGAGGAGAGTGGTAAAGTAAAATTAATCCTTTTATTAAAAGTAAATGAAAACATAGCGAGCATTAAGAATGTATCTTAAGGAGTTTGAGAATGACAGAAGACTTGCATACCATTGATATACAATTAGATAACCCTACAGAAGCTCTATCCTTATTTGGTACTGAGGACCGTAACCTGAAGCAGATTGAAGAACAACTGCAGGTGACGATTATTTCGCGTGGTGAACACGTCAGTGTATCTGGGTCGCCTGACCGGGTGAAGTTAGTCGAAGAAATATTAATGTCGGTGCTTGCGATTATCCGTAAAGGGTTAACCGTTACCGAAAGGGATATCGTATATTCCATCGAACTTGCCAAAAAAGGTAAAATCAATCAATTTGAAGCACTTTTTGAAGATGAAATTACGAAGAATTCAAAAGGCAAACCGATCCGGGTCAAAACGTTGGGTCAACGTAGTTATGTCTCTGCCATCAAGAACAATGATCTTGTATTCGGAATCGGGCCTGCAGGCACAGGGAAAACCTACTTAGCTGTGGTGATGGCTGTTAATGCTTTGAAAAACGGTCTCGTCAAGCGGATTATTTTAACACGTCCGGCGGTAGAGGCAGGGGAAAGCCTGGGGTTTCTGCCAGGAGATTTAAAAGAAAAAGTTGACCCGTATCTCCGGCCGCTTTATGATTCTTTGCATGATGTGTTGGGTACAGAACACACGACACGTCTTATTGAACGAGGCACGATTGAAATTGCGCCTCTTGCTTACATGAGGGGGCGTACGCTGGATGATGCGTTTGTCATTTTAGATGAAGCTCAGAATACGACACCTGCACAAATCAAAATGTTCTTAACGCGGTTAGGGTTCGGCTCTAAAATGGTTGTAACGGGGGATATTACTCAAATTGACCTTCCCAAGGGTGTTAAATCAGGATTAAGAGTAGCTGAACAACAACTTTCGGCGGTTAAAGGCGCCTCTTTCATTCATCTTGATCAATTGGATGTCATACGCCATCCACTCGTTCAGCGTATTATAGATGCTTACGAAGGCCAGGAAAGTGATGCAACATAAGACCCTCACAAACAGGGTCTTATTTCTGTATTATCCATGATATGAGCAGGGGGTGGAGGGAATGGGGACGAAACGTTCGGGATTAGCCTATTTAGTGAAGAGGCAGAATCAGAGAAAGTGGCTTAAATTCGGTCTGCCACCTCTCTTGCTTGGTGTGCTCTTTTTTATCATCCTCCATTCCAATGTACATACCCCTGTATATGACATAGAAAAATTCAGTGCTGCCGACGAAACCATTCGTTCTCCTATTACGATAGAAAACGAGAAGGAAACCCAGCATGAAACACTAGAAGCCACACAGGCAGTGGAAGATCAATACACGACTTCCACAGAAATAACGGAAGAACGGATCAGTTATGTGAAAGAAGTGTTTGAAGCTGTAGAAAGTGTCGAAGAGGGGAAGCAAAATCAGGGTGAAGACGGCGGAGGGGCAAGCGGTCAGGAGCGATTGCAACGCCTTCAGACCATCCTTTCAGAGGAAGTGACCTCAGGGCTTGAAGATGAAACGATACGCCCTTTACTTAATAGTGCATCAGAAGCACGCAATATCGGGGAAGAACTGCTGCTTACCACGTTGTATAGTGAATTTAATAATGGCATTAAAACATCCTCGTTGATGGATGCCGAACAAAACGTTGAAACGAAAATTAAATACTCAAGTCTTCCTTCAGAGTTAAAACAGTCGTTGGTTCAATTAGGACAATTTGCGCTGGTTGAAAATGCTTTTTTTGATGCAGAAGCAACTTCAGAAGCAAGAAAGTTAGCTGTCAGCAATGTTGAACCTGTCATGATTCGTGCCGGTGAAGTTATCGTGTCGGAAGGTGCAACCATCACCAACGAAGTATATGAAGAACTGGCTTTAACTGGATTATTGAATAATGAACGCAACATACTCCCTTTACTGGGACTCGCTTTATTTATCATCATGATCGTTCTCTTGATTTATACTGAACTTGCTAACCTGAGTAACCGATTGTCTGTGAACAATCAACAGATTTTATTAGTTGTTTTGATCTCGGCTTTCATGGTTACTGTTATGAAAGTAGCAAGTTTGTTCATGGAACCTGATGAATCCTTGTATTATCTTGTGCCGCTTGCTACCGGCACGATGTTATTAAAAATATTATTTAACGAACGGATCGCTGTGGCCATGTCTATCATTCATGCCATTTTAGCTTGTTTCATTTTCAATGGCGAAATTGCGGGTACACTAAATGCAGAAGCCGGTGTTTATTTTGTTTTTACACAGGTAGCTGCTTTGCTGTTTCTTCGTAATTTAAAGGATCGCTTAGCTATTGTGAAAGCAGGCTGCGCTGTTGCGGCAGTCAATGTGTTAATCATATCCTTCTTTTTACTTTTATCATTTGAAAAGTATGCGTGGAACGACATGATTATGCATGCTGGCTTCGGGGTTGTTTCGGCATTTTTATCGGCCGTTCTGACATTAGGGTTGATGCCCTTTATCGAAACAGCCTTCAGGCTTATTTCTGATAGTAAATTACTAACCATGTCCAACCCTAATCATCCATTGCTGAAGAAAATTTTAACTGAAGCGCCCGGCACTTATCATCATAGTGTTATGGTGGCTAATTTGAGCGAAACAGCTTGTGAATCTGTCGGAGCGAACGGACTCTTAGCCAGAGTCGCTTCGTACTATCATGACTTAGGTAAAACGAAACGGCCTCATTACTTCATTGAAAATCAAATGGGGCAAAAAAATCCCCATGATTATCTTGAACCTGAACAAAGCGCCGAGATTATCATCAGCCACCCGTATGATGGAGCTAACGATTTGATCGCTAACAAACTTCCTAAAGAAATTGTTGATATCGCACAACAGCATCATGGCACGACATTATTAAAATATTTTTACCATCAGGCCAAAGAACACAATGAAGAAACGCGTGAATCAGAATTCCGCTATCCTGGACCAAAACCTCAGACGAAAGAAGCAGCAATAGTTTGTATATGCGATTCGACTGAAGCGGCGGTCCGCTCATTAGAAGAGCCAACTCCAGAAAAAATCGAGCGCATCGTCAGTTCAATCATCCAAGACAGGCTTTTAGATGGGCAATTTGATGAGTGTCAATTGACATTTGTCGAGTTGAAAATAGTTCAGACAGCCATTTGTGAGACGTTGCAAGGGATATTCCACACAAGAATCCAATACCCTCAAGAGGTTCAGAACATTAAGGAGGCCAAATAACATGCATATTGATTTTCACGATAAGACGAATTCTGTGGATGAGGCGTTTACAGATTTGATTCAACGTCTGCTCAATTTCACAGCTGAGCAAGAAAACCTGACAAAAGAGAGTGAAGTGTCCATCAATTTTGTTGATAATGACGAAATTCAGACCTTAAATCGGATATACCGACAAAAAGACGCCCCGACGGATGTCCTGTCCTTTGCCATGCAAGAAGAGGGAGAAGGGGAGCTTAAAATAGTAGGAGAAGAGTTTCCGGTTGTGCTCGGAGATATTGTGATCTCGATAGATAAAGCAAACGAGCAGGCAGAGGAATACAACCATTCGCTTGAAAGGGAAATAAGCTTCCTAGCACTTCACGGCCTATTACACCTGCTCGGTTATGACCATGGTAATACCGAAGAAGAAACCAAAATGTTTAAACGACAAGAGGTATTGTTAAGTGAATTCGGATTGGAAAGACGGTAAGCGCAAACGGGGTGCTGGGTTCCGATATGCGTTCCGAGGGGTGCTAATGGTATTCAAAGAAGAAAGAAATATGAAAGTACACGTGTTTTTCGCTATGCTGGCAATAGCCTGCGGGGCCATGTTTGGTATCCGACAAGTCGAATGGCTGATTATAACGGTGACGATCACGTCAGTTATGACGTTAGAAATGGTCAATACGTGTATAGAACGCATCATGAACTATGCCACCACAGACTATGATCCCAAAATAAGAACGATAAAAGACATAGCGGCCGGGGCTGTGCTAACGGCTGCTATAGCGGCCGTGATCATAGGATTGATCGTGTTTATTCCATATCTTTAGAATCTTTTGGTCGTTAGCCTAAGGATGGACATGAAAAGATGATGGAACTATAGTAAAATAAAGACAGGAAGCGACGTTTACAAAATGGAGGACACAACATGGAGCAAGCATATAAATCAGGGTTTGTCGCAATTATAGGTCGACCGAATGTTGGTAAATCAACATTTATGAATCATGTCATTGGTCAGAAAATCGCCATTATGAGTGATAAACCCCAAACAACGCGCAATAAGATACAAGGGGTGATGACTGAAGACGATGCTCAAATCGTGTTCATTGACACACCTGGCATCCATAAACCTAAGCATAAGTTAGGAGACTTCATGGTCAATGTGGCGCAAAGAGCTCTGAATGAGGTTGACGCTATCATGTTTATGATTGATGCAGAAGAAGGTTATGGGCGCGGAGACCAATTTATCATCGACCGCCTTCAGAACGTTGATCGCCCTGTTTTTCTCATCGTCAATAAGATTGACCGTGTCCACCCTGAGCAACTGCTTCCTTTGATTGACGGTTATCGGGAACGATATGATTTTGCTGAAATTATCCCCATATCTGCTATCCAGGGGAATAATGTTGAGCACCTGGTCCATGTTTTAAAAGAGCATTTACCTGAAGGGCCTCAATATTATCCGGAAGATCAGATCACCGATCATCCTGAGCGTTTTATTATAACTGAAATGATTAGAGAAAAAGCACTACATCTCACGAAAGAAGAAGTGCCGCACTCCATAGCGGTCGTCATGGATAGCATTGAATCCAGAGAAGATTCGGATACCGTCTATATTCAAGCGACGGTCATCGTAGAACGTCCGTCTCAAAAAGGGATTATTATAGGTAAGCAAGGCAGCATGCTGAAAGAAATAGGCAAACGGGCACGTAAAGATATTGAAATACTGCTTGGAAGTAAAGTCTATCTAGAATTGTGGGCTAAAGTGCAGAAAGACTGGCGGAATCATCAGAGACAATTAAGCGATTTTGGTTACAACAAGGATGAGTACTGACGTTTGGAAAATTTTAAGTGTCATGCTTTCAGTCAATTAAGAACATGCTATGGTTAAGTATCTTGCTTTCAAATCCACGAAAGGCGGTGTTTCTTGTGATTGATTTCTCATGGAAGGTTTTCAGTCAAACAGGAAACATAGAAAGTTATTTATTGATGAAAGAACTTCAATTGATTCAGCAAGATGATAGTGAAGAAGGTATAGACACTGCGTCCCTGTTAGAAAATGACCGTCAGATTTAAATGATGGGAATAGGTGAATCGTTTGTTAGAGAAAATAGAAGGTATTGTGCTTCGCACGAGGGATTATGGAGAAACACATAAAATTGTGACGTTATTGACCAGGGAAAAAGGTAAAATAGGGGTCATGGCTCGCGGAGCAAAGAAGCCAAAGAGCCGAATGTCTTCAATAACCCAACCTTTTATACATGGCCAGTTTTTAATTCAGATAGGTTCAGGCCTCGGGCAGTTGAGTCAAGGTGAAATGTTGACTTCCCTAAGAGCAGTTCGGGAAGATATTGTGCTCACTGCTTATGCCGCCTATATAGCTGAGTTGACCGATAAACTTGTGGAAGAAAAGGCACCGGATCCTTATTTATTCCAGCAGTTTCTCCAGACTTTGATCTGGTTCTCAGAGGGCAAGGATCCGGAAACGCTTGTGCTGATGTATGAGATTAAACTGTATCAAAAGGGTGGTTTTGCCCCTCATGTCAGCGCATGTGTGCATTGTGGTGAATCGCAAGGGCCGTTTGCTTTCTCTATTGCTGAAGGCGGGTTTTTATGTACGCAATGCAGGTATAAAGATTCTGAGGCTATAGGTCTTCCAGAAGAGCTGGCCAAACTGCTTCGCTTATTTACCTTGATTGATATCAGCCGTGTGGGGAATATATCGATTAAAGAAGAAAATAAGCAGCGTTTACGGCAATTGATGGATCGTTATTACGACCAATACGGTGGTTTTTTTCTGAAATCCCGAAAGTTTTTAGACCAACTTGATCTCTTTAAGTAGCATTGTTGACAAACGATTACTGATTCAGTATGATGCTATTACTGAAGATAAACGTGCGGTGAAGGAGAGTAGTAGCTGAGTGTCGTAGTGTTAGCGAGCCTGTGACGGTGAGAGACAGGTGGCTGGGATTCAGTGAAGGCGTTCTGGAGCAATTATTTTTGAAGTGGCTTCGATTTTGAAGCAATTAGGGTGGAACCGCGGGAAAACTCCCGTCCCTATGCGTAACGGGCATAGGGACGGGAGTTTTTTTGATTCGCACTAGGATGACTATAATGAACGTGGAGGGATATCGGTGAATATACAGGATATGATTCTAACCCTGCAAAAACACTGGTCTGAGCAAGGCTGTTTGCTGATGCAAGCATATGACGTGGAAAAAGGTGCTGGCACAATGTCACCTATGACTTTATTGAGGAGCTTGGGACCAGAACCATGGAATGTGGCGTATGTTGAACCATCACGCCGCCCTTCCGATGGACGGTATGGACAAAACCCGAATCGTCTTTATCAACACCATCAATTTCAAGTGATCATGAAGCCCTCACCTGACAACATCCAGGACATATATTTGGATTCATTGAAAAAACTTGGGATTGATCCACTTCAGCATGATATCCGGTTTGTTGAAGATAACTGGGAAAACCCTACGCTTGGTGCCGCAGGCCTGGGATGGGAAGTGTGGCTAGATGGTATGGAGATTACGCAGTTTACATACTTCCAGCAAATAGGCGGTCTGGAGGCGAAGCCTGTTTCGGCTGAAATTACGTACGGACTGGAACGCCTTGCCTCTTACATCCAGGATAAAGAAAATGTGTTTGAACTTGAATGGACAGATGGCGTAACCGTTGGTGACATATTCATGCAACAGGAAATCGAACATTCTACCTATACCTTTGAAGCATCAGATGAGGACATGTTGTTCCAGTTATTTAACATCTACGAACAAGAAGCCAAGCGAATCATGCAGGACGGTTTAGTATTTCCAGCCTATGACTACGTTTTAAAATGTTCTCATACATTTAATCTCCTCGATGCCAAGGGGGTTATATCAGTGACGGAGAGGACAGGCTACATTGGCCGGGTCCGGAACTTAGCACGGCAGATTGCTAAAACATACGTGGAGGAAAGGGAACGGCTTGGATTCCCGATGCTGAAAAAGGAGGGGACAACTCATGACTAGATCCGTATTATTTGAAATTGGTCTTGAAGAAATGCCTGCGCGCTTCATTGATGATGCGCTGGAGCAATTACGAACAAAGACAGCAGCTTGGTTTGAAACCGCTGGCGTCCCTTATGAAGCCATAAACGTATTCGCCACCCCCCGCCGCTTGGCCATTCACGTTACGGGAGTGGAAGAAAAACAACCGGATCGTGAAGAAGAAGCTAAAGGACCTGCTAAGACCATAGCTTTGGATGAGGAAGGAAATTGGTCGAAGGCTGCGATTGGTTTTTCAAAAGGCCAAGGGGTGTCGGTCGAAGATATCTATTTCAAAGAAGTAAAAGGCACAGCGTACGCTTTTGTAACCAAATTCATTGAGGGAGCTGCTACGATTGACCTGCTCCACCAATTCAAAGATATCGTGTTAGCATTAACCTTTCCTAAAAACATGAGATGGGGGAGCCAAGACCTTCGCTATGTACGCCCTATCCGTTGGTTGGTCGGCTTATTTGGATCTGAGGTAATCCCTTTCGATATCGTTGGCGTATCGAGCGATCGTATCTCATACGGTCATCGTTTCCTTGGCAGCCGGATTGCTTTCGAGACTGCTGATGATTACGTTGAACAATTGAAACAAGACTATGTCATTGTTGACCCTGATGAGCGCGAAAGAATGATCATGAACCAGATTCATGACCTCGAATCTGAGAAGCAATGGGAAATATTAGTCGATCAAAATTTATTAAGAGAAGTGAACCATTTAGTAGAGTACCCCACATTATTCAATGGCGACTTCAACGAAGAATTCCTTGTTGTACCGGAAGAAGCGTTGATCAAATCGATGAAAGAACATCAGCGTTATTTCCCTGTACGTTCAAAAGAGGGTACGCTGCTGCCTCACTTTGTAGGTGTAAGAAATGGTGATGATAACTTCCTTGGCCAAGTTGTCAAAGGGAATGAGAAAGTGCTGAGAGCGAGACTGGCTGACGCACAATTCTTTTTTGAAGAAGACCAAAAAGGAAGCATTGATCAGAAAATGGCGAAACTTTCCCGGATTGTTTTCCAGGAAGAGCTTGGAACATTACAGGATAAAACAGATCGTGTTAACGATATTGCAGGTCGCATAGCCGATCGACTCGGCATGACAGAGGAAGAGAAACAACATGTGTCTAGAGCATCAGCGATTTGCAAATTCGACCTCGTCACCCATATGGTTGATGAATTTCCTGATCTACAAGGGGTGATGGGAGAAAAGTACGCCCGCTTATTTGGAGAGGAAGAGCAAGTTGCCAAAGCTATATCAGAGCATTACCTCCCTCGGCATGCTCAAGGTGCACTTCCCTCAACTGAAGCAGGCGCAGTCCTTAGCGTAGCTGATAAACTGGACACCATTATCGGAAGCATTGCGACAGGCATCGTGCCCTCTGGTTCCCAGGATCCATATGGATTGAGACGTCAGGCGTTAGGTGTCCTGCAGATTATGAACGTTTGGAAATGGAATATTACGGTGGAGGCATTAATCCAGAATGCACTCAATCGACACGAGGAGCTGAATCTCCCAACAAGACCAAGAACCGAGGTGGAAGAAGATTTGGCCAGCTTTTTCCGGATGCGTGCTTCTTACTTGCTTCGTGCTGAACAAGTGGAATCAGATATTATTGATGCCGTGTTAGTCGAAGGCATCGGGCATTATCCGTTTACGCTTCAAAAAGCTGGATTGCTAGCTGCGAAACGAAATGATGACCAGTTTCGTTCTGTTCATGAAGCGTTAGGTAGAGTGTTGAATCTAGCCGAAAAAGCATCAGAGCCTGCAGTGGATCCTGAATTGTTTGAGAACCAGTCAGAAGAAAAGCTATATCAGGTCCACCAGGAAATCCAAGCGCCATTTACGGAGGCCATCAATAATCAGCAGGCTGATGCAGCGCTGGCTCAGCTCGAAGCACTGGCCGATCCTATTCACGCTTATTTTGATCATACAATGGTCATGGTGGGCGATGAATCCAAGCAACGAAACCGTTTAGGGCTGTTGAAAAAAATCGCTCAAGATATTTACACGTTTGCTGATTTTAATGCTGTGCAATGGAAGCAGCACGTATAAGCATCCTTCTTTTATCCAGTCTTCAACTTAGCTATAATTAATAAATAGTATGTCACAGTTATGTGATCAGGGTGGTGAAAGGGTGGAACTGTCCAATAGACAAGAACAGATTATTCAGATCGTGAAAGAAAATGGTCCGATTACAGGGGAGAATATCGCGGATCAATTAAGCTTGACGCGAGCAACATTACGACCGGATTTAGCTATTTTGACCATGGCAGGCTTTTTAGATGCGCGTCCTCGTGTCGGTTATTTCTATACGGGCAAAACCGGTTCTGAATTGCTTACTGAAAAACTGAAGAAGTTTAAGGTGCAGGAATATCAGTCAATTCCAATTGTCGTTGAGGAAGATGTATCCGTTTATGATGCTATTTGTTCGATGTTTCTAGAAGACGTGGGAACGCTTTTTGTCGTGAACGGAAAGTCTTTGTTGGTCGGCGTACTATCACGTAAAGACCTGCTCCGAGCAAGTATTGGAAATCAGGATTTAACCACCGTACCCGTCCATATTATTATGACACGGATGCCCAATATTACGATCTGCAGAAAAGATGATTTATTATTAGATGCAGCTCAGCAATTGATTGAAAAGCAGATAGATGGTCTTCCCGTCGTAAAAGATTCTTCACAAGGCCTTGAAGTGACAGGAAGATTAACAAAAACGAATATAACTAAAGCACTTGTTGAACTCGCACGCGACCAGCATGTATGAGCGGCTTCCATATGCATGAGGAGGATTTCAGATGAACAAACCACTAATTTACGTGTTGTCAGATTCGGTCGGTGAGACGGCTGAACTCGTAGTAAAAGCATCCTTGAGCCAATTTGATGACGGTCCTTATGAGATACGTCGCATTCCCTATATAGAAGATAAAGCAACCTTAAATGAAGCTGTCGCACAAGCTAAAGAGAAACAAGCATTTATCGGCTTCACCCTTGTTGACCCTGAGCACCGCCGTCACCTGATTGAACAAGCTGAAGAAGCACAGATTGAATGCGTGGATATTATGGGACCCTCCATCGATGCCATGCGCAGGTTTTTTAATAAAGACCCCCGTCTTGAGCCCGGACTCGTTCATAAGTTGGATGAAGATTATTTCAAACGCGTGGAGGCCATTGAGTTTGCCGTTCGGTATGATGATGGACGTGATCCGCGCGGTATAACTAAAGCGGACATTATTTTAATCGGTGTTTCAAGAACATCCAAAACGCCCTTATCTCAATATTTAGCCCATAAACGGTTAAAGGTTGCAAATGTTCCCATAGTCCCGGAAGTCGAACCCCCTGAAGAATTATTCAAGGTGGATCCGTCTAAATGTATCGGTCTGAAGATTAACGCTGAAAAACTGAATAATATCCGAAAAGAACGTTTGAAAGCCTTAGGGCTTGGAGATCAGGCAAGTTATGCGAATCAAAGTCGCATTATCCAGGAATTAGAACATTTTAATAAGATTGTTGATGAGATTGGATGCTATGTGGTTGATGTCTCTGATAAAGCGGTAGAAGAAACGGCCAACATCATTACCAACAAAATGAAAGCTGATTCTTCACGTAAAAATGGTCAATAATATAAGTCGCGCTGGTCTAAGCGCGACTTTTCCATGGTAATTGCAAAAAAAATGTATAAAATACTCGCATTGAGTTAGACAATGTATTATAATTATATTTTGTGAAAAATTCTATCTAGAAGAGTTGCTCTTCTTTTCAGAATAATAAAACATTAATTATCGGGCAGGAATCCTAAGGATGTTGTAGAAATATTGAATATGCAGAATAACAAGCCAGTTGTTTTTGTGGATGCTGACAGTTGTCCGTTTAAAGACGTGATCGAAAAGATCTGTAAAGATTTTGAAGTTCCTTTATATTTTGTAATGAATGTTAACCATTATAATGATGAGTTGTCTTACGGAGAACCTGTAATGGTAGATGATGGTTCGCAAATGGTTGATATGTATATCATCAACCATGTTAAAGCTTTTGATGTGACCATTACGCAAGATTTGTCTTTGGCGGCTTTACTGACGCCACGTCGTGTTTACGTGCTTACCCCAAGAGGTAAACAGATTACAGAGGAGCAAGTTGATGAAATTATGTGGCGAAAGTATGTCCGTCAAACAAGCTCTCCTGAGGACAAACTGAAAGGGCCCAAAGCGTTAACAGAAGAAGATCGTTTTCGTTTAGAGCAATCTTTGAAAAAGATTTTGTCAAATATGAAGGGGATTTAGCAATTCATACCGAATAAGGCGAGTATGGTGATGAAAATGAACGGACGAATACCTGAGGAAACAGTGGAGGATATCCGCAAAGCCACTAATATAGTGGATATCGTAGGTGAATATGTCCAGTTGAAAAAGCAAGGTAGAAATTATTTTGGGCTATGCCCCTTTCACGGGGAAAACACACCGTCATTTTCTGTTTCTTCAGATAAACAGATATTTCACTGTTTTGGCTGCGGAAAAGGCGGAAATGTTTTCACGTTTCTTATGGAAGTTGAAGGTTATGCATTCTCTCAGGCTGTTCAACAATTAGCTGAAGCAGCAGGGTACAGCCTCCCTGAATCCGCAACCGACAAGACTCCTCAACAATCAAGCGAAGCCCAGTCAATTCTTGAAGCTCATCAATGGTTAGAGAAACTTTACCACCATTTGCTGCGTCATTCCAAAGAAGGAAAAGCCGGCTATCAATATTTATTGGAAAGAGGGTTCACTGAGGAAACCATTGAGCGGTTTCAGTTAGGGTACGCTCCCCAGTCTAAGGATTTTGTGGTGAAATTTTTAGAAAAAAAAGGTTTCCACCCACAAACGATGGTCAAAGCTGGTTTGTTAAATGTGAATGATGAAGGAGAATATGCCGATCGATTTAGAGGGCGCATCATTTTCCCGATTCACAATCACCATGGTAAAACAGTGGCATTCGGTGGCAGAGCTTTATATGATCATGACCCCAAATATTTGAACAGCCCGGAAACGGAATTGTTCCATAAAGGGAAGCTGTTATATAATTTTGACCTTGCACGTGCTGCTATTCGCAGGAACCAATCTGCCGTCCTTTTTGAAGGATATGTGGATGTTATTTCCGCTTATCAGGCAGGGGTGGAAAATGGGGTGGGCACGCTTGGCACAGCCATTTCAGACGTACAAGCCAAATTACTTCACCGCTATGTAGAACACGTGATAATATGTTATGACGGAGATGAAGCTGGCCTGGAAGCTACGATAAAAGCAGCCCGACTTCTGAAAAGAACAGGTTGTCAGGTTAAAGTTGCCCGCTTACCTGATGGAATGGATCCTGATGATTATATTCAATCTTATGGTGCTGAGCGTTTTCGGCAAGAGGTTATTGAAGCTCATACACCGTACATGACATTTGTCATGAATTACCTGAAACGGGATTATAATCTTCAATTAGAAGGAGATCGGATAGATTATATCGAAAAGGTACTTCAGGAGTTAGCTGATTTAGATAGAGGTATCGAACGCGAACATTACTTGACAGAAGTTGCAAATGAGTTTGACATGTCTTTGGAAACACTAAGACAAGAAGTCCAAGAGCTCAGAAGAAGTAAAGCCCCCGCCAAGGATAACTCTAGAGCGGTTAGGCATACTAATACGAAAACGGCTATTCATTTGCAGGACAAACTTTTGCCTGCATTTCAAAATGCAGAGCGCAAACTGATTGCTCATATGTTGAGAGATCCTCATATCGCGGACAAAGTCCAAGACGAAATAGGAGGAAATTTCAATATTGATCAACATCAAGTCATAGTTACCTATTTATATGCTTATTATGAAGAGGGTAACTTTTCTGATACTGCTCAATTTGTTGAACGGTTGTCGGATCCGGATTTGAAAAATCTTGTGGTCCAGCTTGCGATGATGCCAGTACTCGACGAAATTTCGGATCAGGAAATCAATGATTATATTTATACCATTCAAGCTGAACAAAGCAATAAGCATGATATACAATCGCTTAAAGCTGAACAGAAAAAGGCTGAGCAACAAAATGAACCGATCAGGGCAGCAGAAATTGCAATGGAGATTCTTCAGTTAAAACAACAGATGAAGCAATCATAAAAAAATGAATTGAATGACTGGTAAGGACACGTTGGAAGGAGGGGGACTTATGGCAGATAAGCCATCACGTTCTAAAGAAAATGAAAACGAACTGACGCTTGACCAAGCGAAGGAGCAACTGCTCGAAATTGGGAAAAAGCGCGGCGTTTTAGCATATGAAGAAGTCGCGGAACGATTGTCGAATTTTGAGTTGGAATCAGAGCAGATGGATGAATTCTATGAGCACCTGAATGAACAAGGGGTTGAAGTGATCGGGGATTCTGAGGAAGATCCGAGCATGCAGCAACTGGATAAAGAAGAGGAGTTTGACCTGAATGATCTAAGCGTTCCTCCCGGGGTGAAGATAAATGACCCTGTAAGGATGTATTTGAAAGAAATCGGTCGTGTCAATCTTCTTTCTGCAAACGATGAGATTGATTTAGCTCAACGGATAGAAAATGGAGACGAAGAAGCTAAACGGGACTTAGCTGAGGCAAACTTACGCCTCGTGGTCAGTATCGCAAAACGTTATGTAGGCAGAGGGATGTTATTCCTCGACTTGATTCAGGAAGGTAATATGGGACTGATCAAAGCTGTAGAAAAATTTGATTATCGAAAAGGTTATAAATTCAGTACCTATGCAACGTGGTGGATTCGTCAGGCTATAACGCGAGCTATTGCAGACCAGGCTCGTACGATAAGAATCCCGGTGCATATGGTGGAAACCATTAACAAACTGATTCGTGTTCAACGTCAGCTGCTCCAGGACCTTGGCAGAGAACCAACACCGGAAGAAATTGCAGAAGATATGGAGCTCACCCCTGATAAAGTTCGTGAGATTTTGAAGATTGCTCAAGAGCCTGTATCCCTGGAAACGCCAATTGGTGAAGAAGATGACTCGCATTTGGGCGATTTCATTGAAGATCAAGAAGCAACCTCTCCTTCGGACCATGCAGCTTATGAACTGTTAAAAGAACAGTTAGAGGATGTTCTTGATACGCTGACTGATCGAGAAGAAAATGTTCTCCGGTTACGGTTTGGTTTAGATGATGGGCGTACACGTACTCTTGAAGAAGTCGGCCGGGTGTTCGGCGTTACACGCGAAAGAATACGTCAAATTGAAGCCAAAGCGTTAAGAAAGCTGCGGCATCCTAGCAGGAGCAAACGCCTGAAGGATTTTATGGAATAACCGAATAGCTGACCCTAGTGATTGGCTCAGGTTGAATAGCATAGTCAGATGTTGTTATTCTCCTGAGTTTTTTACTATACGATTTGGCGTTCAGCTGATTTTGAAGTGCCCTGTTTAATCTTGTTTTTAATTTTACTGAATTGCATGTGATTTTGCAAACAGGGCTTTTGTCGAATAATGTTGTGATCCAAACTCGGAAGCATAAGTAGGCATCTGATGTTGTCTTACGTTTATTTCACTATATCCCTTTTCTAAGGCTGCGATTTGAAGTAAAATATACATAGTCTGATTAGAAGCAATGGGGATACATAAGGAGGAAATAGAGATGAAAAGAAACCCTGTGATTCCTTTTGGGTTGATAGCCGTACTGGGCATATTAGTGATGATTGTTATTTCTGCAGTCGGAACCAATCAACAAGAAGCGATAGAAGAGGGAGATTCAGGCGAGCAGTCTGAAGAACAGGCGAGCTCAGATCCAGAAGAAATTTTCCAAAATAACTGTGCTCAATGTCATGGCTCAGATTTGTCGGGCGGTAACGGTCCTGCGCTTCAGGATGTCGGCAGCAGTTTATCTAAAGATGATATTCTAGGCGTCATTCAGGAAGGTCCTGGAGCCATGCCGGCTAATGCTGTGCAAGGGGAAGAAGCAGATCTAGTTGCTGAATGGTTATCCAAAAAGACAGGAGAATAAGGGCAACAACCAAAAAGCTTTCTGAGTTCTCAGAAGGCTTTTTGATTATCAGCGCGGATAACCAATCCCTGAAAACGGCGATTCTATTGAATAACCTTCATCAGCCACCAGCAACGTTTAACACACTTTTATATATCATTGTGAAAGAGGAGTCGACCATGAACGTCAATCAATTATCGAATCGCTTGAGAACTGTTGCTGCTCAATTGCCGGAAGGTGCTAACTTTGCAGATATCGGTTCGGATCACGCGTATTTACCGTGTTATGTGTGTTTACGGGACGTCGACGCTAATGCCATAGCTGGCGAAATAAACCAGGGCCCGTATGAAAGTGCAATTGAAGAAGTTGAACGACAAGCGTTAACAGATCGCATCGATGTGAGAAAGGGAAATGGGCTTGAAGTGTTAAGACCGGGCGAAGTGGGGCAGATTGTTTTGGCTGGAATGGGAGGTCCGTTAATGACTGAGATTCTCAGAGAGGGCCAAAACAAATTAACCGGTGTACAGCGTATTATCGTCCAGCCTAATATTGAAGCCAGAGCTGTAAGAAGATGGTTTCTTCACCATGACTACACGTTAGTGCACGAGGAAATTATTGAAGAATCGGGGCACATCTATGAAGTGCTCACGGCAGACAAAAGAGAAGCGGGCACGGCATCAGAATATCAAATAGGGAGACGTGATGTGCAGTTAATGATGGGGCCGTATTTACTTGAAGAATGTACGGAAGTGTTCAAGAAAAAATGGCGCAAGGAATTAATGAAGAAACAATTCGTATTAGAACAAATGAAACTGGCGAAACAACCAGATTCACTCAAAGTGAACCAATTAAATACAGAGATAAACTGGATAAAGGAGGCATTGGACCAATGAACCCGTCCGTTCAAGGTACAGAATTGATTCATGCTTTTGAGAAATGGTGTCCTCCGCATCTGGCCTATGAATGGGATAATGTTGGCTTGAATGTTGGCACACTGAACAAACCGGTACGAAACGTCATGATTACGTTAGATGTGATGGAAAACGTAGTCGATGAAGCCATTGAAAATCAAGTTGACTTAATCGTAGCGCATCACCCCGTCATTTTTAAACCGCTGTCTCAGATTCATTCAAATGATCCCAAAGGCAGAGTGATCACAAAGTTATTAAAACACGATATTTCTGTGTATACGGCCCATACAAATTTAGACATCGTTGAGGGGGGAGTCAACGATGCAATGGCTCACGCTTTGCAACTGGAGCAACTCGAATCATTAGTCGAGACCCACCGTGAGGAACTCATCAAACTGGTCGTATTTGTTCCTGAAGATTATGCAGACACCGTACGCGATGCCATCAGCCAGGCTGGTGCCGGTCATATCGGAGATTATAGCCATTGTACATTTCAATCTGGTGGTGAAGGTACGTTCAAACCATTGGAAGGAACGAACCCGTTTATTGGAAACCAGGGAGAGATTGAGAAAGCTGCTGAAAAACGCGTGGAGACCATTGTCCCTAAACATAAGCTTTCTGACGTATTACAGGCTATGGAAGCCTCCCACCCTTATGAAGAAGCAGCCTATGACGTGTACCCGC
This sequence comes from Thalassobacillus sp. CUG 92003, assembly GCF_013618635.1. Classification (GTDB taxonomy): domain Bacteria; phylum Bacillota; class Bacilli; order Bacillales; family Halobacillaceae; genus CUG-92003. The sequence continues at coordinate 99,912 of NZ_JABLSJ010000013.1, forward strand.
TCAAAAATCAGGGGAAACTACACGGAATCGGGCGTGTGGGCGTACTGGAAGAACCGGTCACGTTGGAAACATTCTGCTCTCAGGTCAAGACAGCATTTGATGTACCGGCTCTGCGCGTAACCGGTTCCCTCGATGACATGGTTAAACGCGTGGCTGTATTGGGCGGAAGTGGCGAAAAATTTATCGATGCCGCCCAGTCAAAAGATGCTGATGTATATGTCACAGGGGACATGACCCTTCATCCTGCTCAGGATGCCTGGGCGATGGGGTTGAATGTTGTTGACCCTGGTCACCACGTGGAAAAGCTCATGAAACGATCTGTGCAGTCGTTTTTTAATGACACGTTCAATCATGAAGCAAAGCAGGTTCACATTATGATTTCTGAGGCACCAACAGAACCATTTCAGTTTGTATAAAACGGGTTAAGACCCCCATTAGGTAAAACGTAAAACCAACTCCTTATACCGTCAAACCCACAAACGATCTCGAAGCCGAGTCGTAGCTATAAGTATAAAAAAAGTAACGCTCTGAGTCCATTTGCTCAGAGCGTTATCTATGTGTGCCCGGCATGGGCATAAACTATAGGGTTCAAGTCCCGAACGGCGAAGG
>NZ_JABLSJ010000014.1 GCF_013618635.1 Thalassobacillus sp. CUG 92003
CAAAATAATTTCCAATTCCATATCAATTTACAGTTGACATTACACCACTAGGCTAAGCTTATTAGAGCATTAAAATAGATAAATCCGTCTCAAAGCAACTATGAGACGGATTTTTTCTTATTCAACCGTGATGGATTCTTTTTTGTGTGTATGAATGTCACCTTTTTCAATATGAACCTTTACGGTATAGTTACCAGAGGCGGGGAATGTGTAACCTGCTGAATATTTTCCATCGTCGGATTCAGCTGCATCGATGAACTTCTCATTTTTCGACTGATCAGAAGATACTTCAAAACGCACATCCGCTTGCTGGAACGGCTCCTCATCTTTTTGGATATGGGCTATAAGTTCTGACTCTGTCTTCGCCGTGAACGTTTTATCTGTCATCACATGAATCGCGAAGTTATCGTCTCCGTGGGCGTGAGACTCCGAGTCTTCTTCCGAGTCATCCTCGGCTGTTTCCTTATTTGGAGATCCGATTGTTACGGTTTTGGTTGGCATCACATGCATATCGCGCGCTGTTGTATGGGCCGTGATGTTATAAGTACCTTTACTTGGGAAAGTGAACTCAGCTTGGTAAACCCCATTTCCGGTTGACTCAGCACTCAGCATTTTGCTGTTGTCTTTAGACGCGTTCTTTTTCCAGATTTCAAACTCTACTTCATCCGCATCATTTACAGCTTCCCCGTCTTGGGTAACTGTTGCTTCAATGGACGTTTGCTTATTCGGTTCGGGTTGATCAGGTGCCAGCGTAATCTCAGTTTCGACCATCGCTAGTGCTTCACTATCGCCGCCATTGCTTTCGGCGTTACTAGAACCACTATCATCTTTGGCCTGGGAGCCGCAGGCACTTGTGAACAGCAAGAAAATAAAAGACATACATAATAGCTTTTTCAACTGCTTCAACTCCTTCTTTATATAATCACGTTAAGAATAACATGGATGCAACCACTTTGTACCCATTATCCCCCGCATAAATGTGGCAAATACATGACACATTAAAATTACACGACACACCCGGCTCTTTCAAAAACCGATTTTTGTACCAGGTACGCTCCATGTGCGTACCTGAAGGAGAATCGGTTGTATGATTCTCTTTGGGTTTGTGTTATAATAGAAAAGTTGAATAATTTTGTGAGTTGAAAGAGGTGTGTGCTTTTATGCAACACAGAACAGATATTCGAAATATCGCTATTATTGCGCACGTGGACCATGGGAAAACAACGTTGGTTGACCAGATGCTTCATTATTCAGGGACTTTCCGTGAAAATGAACATGTGGCAGAACGTGCGATGGACTCTAATGATTTAGAAAAAGAACGCGGTATCACCATTTTGGCGAAGAATACTGCGATTAATTACAATGACACGCGTGTCAATATTCTTGATACCCCGGGTCACGCTGACTTTGGCGGTGAAGTTGAGAGAATCTTGAAAATGGTAGATGGTGTTTTACTTGTGGTTGATGCCTATGAAGGGTGCATGCCGCAAACGCGTTTTGTTTTAAAGAAAGCTTTGGAACAAAAGCTGACACCAGTACTGGTTTTAAATAAAATTGATCGCCCTAATGCCCGTCCGAATGAAGTCGTTGATGAAGTGCTGGATCTATTCATTGAACTGGGTGCTGACGAGGATCAGTTGGAATTCCCGGTAGTCTACGCTTCCGCGCTGAACGGTACATCTGGTGATGAGCCGGATAACTTGCAAGAAACCATGGATCCGATTTTCAATCTGATCATGGATAACATTCCTGCGCCGGTAGACAATTCAGAAGATCCCCTGCAATTTCAAGTTACGCTGCTGGATTACAACGACTATCTCGGGAGGATCGGGATTGGTCGTGTCTTCCGCGGGAGGATTAAAGTCGGGCAGCAAGTTGCCCTGATGAAAAAGGACGGAAGTACGAAGAATTTCCGGATTTCGAAATTATTCGGCTTCATCGGCTTAAAGCGTCGTGAAATTGAAGAAGCTAAAGCTGGTGACATTATTGCGATTGCCGGGCTCGAAGATATTAATATCGGCGAGACAGTTTGTTCTGCTAATAAAAAAGAAGCGATGGAAATACCACGTATTGACGAACCTACGCTGCAAATGACTTTCCTTGTGAATAACAGCCCATTTGCAGGACGGGAAGGAAAATACGTGACGGCACGCCAAATTGAGGAACGGTTGCTGACTCAGTTGGAAACGGACGTCAGCCTGCGTGTTGATCCGACAGAAGTGCCGGATGCTTGGACTGTTTCAGGACGCGGAGAACTTCACTTATCCATCCTCGTCGAAAACATGCGCCGCGAAGGTTTCGAACTGCAATTATCGAAGCCTAAAGTCATCCTTAAAGAGATAGATGGCGTAACATGTGAACCTGTCGAGTACGTGCAAATTGATACACCTGATGAGTTTCAGGGTCCCGTGATGGAATCAATTGGTGCCAGAAAAGGTGAAATGCAGGATATGGTGAATGACGGCAACGGCCAAGTGCGTCTGGAATTCATCGTACCTTCCCGTGGATTAATCGGTTACGCAACTGAATTCATGTCCATGACGCGCGGTTATGGCATCTTGAACCATACGTTCCACGGCTATGCGCCGGTAGCGGAAGGTCAAGTGGGCGGCCGCAGTAAAGGTGTACTTGTTTCCTTAGATAAAGGAAAAAGTTCAACTTACGGCATCATGAACCTTGAGGATCGCGGAACAATCTTTGTTGAACCTGGTACCGATGTGTATGAAGGTATGATTGTGGGCGAACACAGTCGCGATAATGATCTGACGGTTAATATTACGAAAGAAAAGCATCTCACTAACGTGCGCTCTGCGAATAAGGACACGACGGTTACTATCAAGAAAACCCGTTCATTGACACTCGAAGAAGCAATCGAGTACTTGGATGACGATGAGTATTGTGAAGTTACACCTGAAGCTGTCAGACTTCGTAAGAAAATCCTCAATAAAGGGGAACGCGAACGTTTAGCGAAAAAGAAAAAAATGCAAAATGCAGAGTAACAAAAAAACCTGTTCCGATTTAACGGAGCAGGTTTTTTTAATGGGAGGAGATTTATTCCACGAGGTCATTTTCCCAATCATAACTATAAAATTGTTCAGTGGTCACCCATTTTAAAGCTTCCGGATCATTCACTTTGATTCCTTCTTCTATCATCTCCAGCCAACGTGCTGTTTGTGATATATGTGCATGCATAGCATTTAACTTTTCATCTTTAGCATCGGCAATATTACGTTCGATATCAGGATGGCCTAAATCGTCGTACGTATTATTGGCAAAGGCTAGACAGTGCAATTTCGGGCGCTCTGACGGTGCGATTTTTCTAACGGCCCGGACGACTGCCCGTGCGGTCGCTTCATGATCGGGATGGACTGAATATCCCGGGTAAAAGCTGATCACGAGAGAGGGATCCAACTCTTCGATGAGGTCGCTAATCATTTGAGTCATCGCCTCGTCATCTTCAAATTCAAGCGTTTTATCTCTTAAACCCATCATTCGCATATCCGTAATTCCCATGGCATTTGCAGCTTTGAGAAGCTCTTGTTTTCGAATGCCTGGCAAACTCTCTCTCGTGGCAAATGTCGGCGTACCAAGATTGCGCCCCATCTCACCTAAGGTCAGACATGCATAAGTGAGCGGTGTGCCTTGTTTGATAAATGAGGAGATGGTTCCTGATACACCGAACGCTTCGTCATCAGGATGAGGAAAGATGACAAGCACGTGTTTTTCCTGTTCCATATACAATGTCACTCCTTTATTTGGATGTGATATTCCACTCATCATTATCCCGCAGACGACGAGCATTTTAAAGCTATCTGTTTGCGAATGGTATAGACGAGGGCGAGCATCATAAATTATTGTTTATTGCCTTGCAAAATAAGGAACATGCTTCGTGACATCACATTTTAATTAAGGAGTGTTACACGAATGGAAGAAAGGGTCAATCATTTAGTAGATTGGTTGCAATATAAGGTCGAAGAGTCAGGGTTGAACGGTTTGCTCGTAGGTGTAAGTGGCGGCATAGATTCGGCCGTCGTTTCCCAACTGATTAAGCGGGCGGCTCCCGATCAGTCCCTGGGGGTTATATTACCTATCGATCAACATGTAGAAGATCAAGGAGATGCACTGGATGTCGTTAAAAATGCCGGACTCGATTATGTGGGAATTGAATTAACCGAGACGTATCAGCAGTTATACGGTACGATCGAACAAAAACTGACGGATAAAGGGGACTGGAATGAACAGCATTCCCAGTTAGGCGGGGCGAATCTGCAAGCCAGGCTCCGCATGAGTACGTTATATGCTGTGGCAGCTAACTACGGTTATCTCGTAGTAGGAACGGATAATGCTGCAGAACACTACACAGGCTACTTTACAAAGTATGGCGATGGAGGCGTCGACTTGGTCCCGCTCGTTCATATGAACAAGTCGGAGGTAAGAGAGATGGCCCGGTATTTAGAGGTTCCGGACTCCGTTATCTCTAAGGCCCCGAGTGCTGGACTTTGGGAAGGCCAGTCTGATGAGAGTGAAATGGGCGTTTCATATGATGTAATCGATGCTTACCTACAGGGACAACCGGTGAGCGACTCGGATCGTTCTTCGCTTCACACCATGCATGAAAATACTGAACATAAGCGTCAAATGCCAGCCGAACCATCCCCGTTTAAAGGAGAATGATCAATGTCAGAGGTGAAGCGTTCGCGAACAGCACTCATTATGATCGATATGATTAACAAAATGGATTTCGAGGGTGGACACAATCTCCTGGAAAACACACGGTCCATTATGGGCAACCTTCAGGACTTGAAACAAGAAGCCAAGAAAAGAGACGTTCCGGTCATCTATGTTAATGACAACTTCGGTTTATGGCAAGACAACGTCGCGGAGCTGATTGAAGAGTGTCAACAGGGGCCGGGGAAAGAAGTGATCCAGGAGATTATTCCGGAAGATGATGATTTCTTTATTATCAAGCCTAAACATTCAGGTTTTTATGGCACTCAGCTGACCATTCTCCTAAACCAAATAGGAGCTGAGAATTTAGTTATGACCGGCATAGCTGGCGATATATGCGTATTATTTACAGCGAACGATGCCTACATGCGGGAATATAACATCTACGTCCCGAAAGATTGTGTCGCTTCTGAACATCATAGTGATAACGAAAACGCCCTACAAATTATGAAACGCTCCTTATTTGCCGACCTTCGAGAATCCCATCAGTTAAACTGGGAAGAATTAAAATAGACAAACATGCCGTGATGACACACCCGGCTCTTTTCAAAATCAACATTTTGTACCAGGTACGGGTACGAGACGGAAGGAGGAGGCTTATATGAAGAAGCGGCGACTGAAATGGTGGCTGGTTGGCGGCGTTTTAATTGTATTAGGTGCGCTCCTGATTCCTGAAGCTTACGCGTACTTTACGAAGCGTAATTATGAAAGCGAAGCTGTCAGTCAGGAGGATATCCCTGCAGGGTATACCGTCGCCACGTTTGCCGGCGGTTGTTTCTGGTGTATGGAGCCTCCATTTGAAAAACTGAAAGGAGTAGAGGAGGTCGTCTCAGGTTATACCGGGGGCGAAACAACAAATCCAACTTATGAAGAAGTTTCAGCTGGAGGGACGGGTCATATAGAATCTATACAAGTTTACTTTGACCCCGACGTTATCTCATACAAGGAACTGCTTGATGTGTTTTGGCGGCAAATTAATCCAACAGATGATGAGGGGCAATTTGTTGACCGAGGTCATCAATATACGTCAGCGATTTTCTATCACAATGAAAATCAAAAGCAGCTAGCCGAGACCTCGAAACAAGCAATGGCCGAGTCAGGACGTTTTGAAGGTGAGATTGTGACACCCATACGGGAAACAGAGGCTTTCTATAAAGCAGAAGAGTATCATCAGGACTACTATAAAAAGAATGAACTGCGTTACAAATTCTATCGCAATGGTTCAGGGCGAGATGACTACCTGAACGAAACCTGGGGGAACGACCGAGAACTCGACTTCCCAACCAAAGAATAAAAATGGAACACCCGGCTCTTTTCAAAATCAGCGTTTTGTACCAGGTACAAAAAAATAGAGACAACGCGTTTGTGTTTGATTACGTCGCGTTGTCTCTATTTGTGTGGTTGGGGGCGAGGTTTTTGTTTCTGTTTTGGACTGTTAATAATGTTATCTGCCTCCTTCATTAAGATACGAATTTTAAGCCGACGACACCGGCGACAATGCAGCCGATAAAAAATACCCGCTTCAGGTGCGCACTTTCTTTAAAAAACAACATGCCGATCAGGACAGTACCAGCGGATCCGATTCCGGTCCAAATGCCGTACGCCGTTCCAACCGGTAAGTGTATTAAGGAAAGTGACAGAAAATAAAAGCTGAAACAAGCAGCGGTTATTGCTCCAATCGTTGGTTTGACCTTAGAAAAACCATCAGAAAGTTTTAGAAACAGCATGCCTGTCATTTCACCTATGCCTGCTAACACTAAAAATACCCATGCCATCACAGACACCTCCTATCCAATTTCAACCTCTTGAGGCGTCATGACCTCTTCCGACTCTTGTTCTGACGATGTTCCCTTGTTTTCTTCTTCCTGCAAGATCCCTTTAGAAGCAGAGAGCTTCAAGCCAATGATTCCAGTAATCAAAAGAGCAATAAAAAAGACCTTCCCAAGATTTGCTGAATCTCCCAGGAATGTCATGCCGACTATAGCCGTGCCTGCCGCTCCAATACCAGTGAAAATGGCGTACCCTGTGCCAATATCGATTTCTTTTAAAGCCTTCGTAAAACAATAGAAACTGAGTAAGATGAGCACGACCGTAATGCTGGTAATGAGTGGTTTACTGAACCCATCTGACATTTTCAGTCCAATAGCCCATCCGATTTCAAATAGCGACCCGATTAATAAATAGATCCATGCCATCGTTAATCCTCCTTATGTCCGGGATGTTTAATCCCCAACCAGAATATGGTCCAACTCGCTTTTTGCCGCTTGGCAAATAAATCTACATCGTAGAAATTTTCTTCTAAAAACAAACCATCAATTAGTGTGTAAAATGCCGAGGTTAACGTTTCAATGTCTAAATCACGAATGATGCCATCCTGGATACCTTGTTGAAAAATGGGGCGAAGAAGCTCAGTGACAATCGTTTCAACCTCGATGAATTTCTGTCGTATAGCATCTGAAAATTCTTCCGGTGGAAAAAAAGTGACCCGCTTCCAAAACTGACCTTCTTTAGATGTGGCCATCTGCTCGATATACATTTGATAAACATTCTCCAAGCGCTGCTTAATCGTGGCATCTTGAGCAAAATGAATCTGGTTACAGAAAAAATCCTTTTCCCGTCGTGTCACTTCATTTAAAACTTCGAAAAAGATGTCTTCCTTGCTGGCAAAATGATTATAAAGGGACGGTTTCTTGATGCCGATTTCCGAGGCAATATCAGAAAGGCTTGTATTTTGGTAACCGTATTGCCCGAAACAATCGATCGCAACATCCAAAATTTTTTGTTGGGTCATCCTATCGCCACCTTCACTAACTAACGTTTGTTAGTCTAACTGTACCACAGAAAATCCTACTGTGTCCACCCCTCTCGGTCTACACGTTGAGATGACAGAATTTTCAATGTTTCGACAGTGTGAATACCGGGAATACGTTAATTAATAACGTCTTGATAAGATATTTAAAATCTGTTCAGAAAGGGAGAGCTCATTTGTGAGCAAAAATCAGTACACCTTGGGACGATACGAGGGAGAATACGCTATTTTGATGGAGTACGGCCATGAAGATAACGAACTTTCGATTTTAAAGGAACGCGTGATTGCATTCGCAAATTTAGGTGATCGGTTATCCATTCAGTTTGATAACATCGGAAATCTTAAGCAGGTTCAGGTCATAAAGGCGAAGGAAGATGGTAAAGACACGATGGTGATAGAGAAGGAGAAAGTTTAATAGGATTAAGCCTCATCAGGTCATCTAGTTAGCCTGATGAGGCTTATTTTTTTGAACTCCAGTGCTTACGCGTTATATCGTCGGGCCTGATCCCATTATCGTCGCTCCGTCTGCACTTATCATCAGACCCGCTGGAAATATCGTCGTTCCGCACTATGTCGTCGGACCTGATACCCTTATCGTCGCTCCGCCGGCACTTATCATCGGACCCGCTGGAAATATCGTCGCTCCGCACAATGTCGTCGGACCTGATTCCCTTATCGTCGCTCTGCCGGCACTTATCATCGGACCCGCTGGAAATATCGTCGTTCCGCACAATGTCGTCGGACCTGATTCCCTTATCGTCGCTCCGCCGGCATTTATCATCGCATCGCCACAAAATATCGTCGCTCCGCGCCATAGCGGCCAGAGGCGCATAATAAAAGACCCCCGAACAAACGGAGGTCTTTTAACTCAACTAAGAATGAGTGACTAAGGACATGTTCAATTCTTCATCTTTAATGTTTGCAAGCGGCATCATGATATTTTTCGCATTAAATTCGTTTAGCTGTTTTCCTTCGTAAATTTTGTTCGGGGCGTCTGGATTGGCTAATGCGCCTGTTCCAAGACTGATCATATCTGTTTCTTCATTTGCAATCATTGAAGCGGCTTTTTCGGGATCCGATAGCTTTCCGTTTGCAATGATCGGAAGTCCACTGTAATCTCTCGCGGCTTGAGCCATACTTCGGCTATCTTCTCCAAAACCAGGTTGAGCGCCATCTTCATCGGTCACGTGGATAAAATCGACTTCTGATTTTCCCAGGCTGCCGAATATAATGCTGGCATCATCTTCACCATTGGCCCAGCGGTGTTCTGAGTCAGAAACCTTTCCTTGCGAGAGTCTGATGCCAACAGGGTAATCCGGACCGATTGCATCGCGGACATCGGCAATCGTTTCAAGGATGAATTGCATGCGATCGCTCGTAGAACCGCCATAATGGTCTCTGCGTTGGTTGGAGTAATCAGTCAGAAACTCGTCTAGCAGATATCCATTCGCGCCATGCAATTCCACGCCGTCGAATCCAGCCCGCTTAGCATTTTTTGCTGCCTGGACAAATGATTGTTTAACATCTTGAACGTCGATTAAACTCATGGCTTCAGGGTCTGCATAACTCCCTTCGCCTCCATAAAAGGATAATTGCTCTCCTTTTGGTTTGACACCGGAGGGGCTGATGTTGGAATGGACGAAAGCGTTGTATTGGGATTGTGCTCCCGCGTGCATGAGCTGGGCGATGAATTTTGCGCCATGTTCATGGACAGCTTCCACAGCTTCCTGCCATGTTTCAGTTTGTTTAGCGTTAGCTAAGCCAGGTTGATTGGCATAACCTTGGGAATACTTTTCATCAATATAAATGCCTTCGGAAATAATTGCGGCAAAGCCACCTTTTGCGTAACGTTGATAATAATCTATGATTCGGTCATTGATGACGCCGTCTTCTGATGCACTGATGCGTGTCATAGGTGCTACGATGAAACGGTTTTTAAGCGGCAATGGCCCCAAAGATACGTTGTTGAATAATAGGTTATTGGAATAGGTCATTGTTTCTCTCCTTTAAATCTGGTTGTAGATTCCTGACTTTCTTTAATCTAATTCCATTTTTTTGCTGAGTTTAAACAAAAGCCTCTTAGGAAATAAAGGAAGTTATGGTATAATGCAAACAAATGTTCTTGTAAAAGGAAGGTAGATTTATGGGAGAATTGCTCGGGAACCTGAATGACAATCAGGCAGCGGCTGTCATGGCGACGGAGGGGTATTATAGAGTCATAGCAGGAGCCGGGTCTGGAAAAACGCGGACCTTGACCCATCGTTACGCCTTCATCGTAAATGAATTGGGGATCGACCCTGCTCATATCCTTTGCGTAACTTTTACGAACAAAGCGGCTCATGAAATGCGAAAACGGGTTAAAAAACTGATTGGTGGCGAGCAGGATACTGGTTTCATCACAACTTACCATGGTTTTTGTGTCCGTGTGTTACGCGAAGACATTCACCGCCTGTTTTATCCGAAAAACTTCGTCATTTTGGATGTGGATGATCAAAAGACTATACTTCGAGAAATTTTTGAAGAAATGGATTTAAAATTGAACGACAAAACGTTCAAACGCATTTTGGATAAGATTGGGGTGTTGAAAGGGAGTACTCATTACGTGCAACAGATGATTACCCGCGGGGAGATGCCATCAGCAGACGAAGCTGGGGATCTCGATGGCCAAATTATTCAGCGTTATTTAACGAAGCAAAAGCGGGTTTATGGCCTCGATTTCGATGACTTACTCAACTTCACCTTTGTGCTGTTTGCGCAGTATCAGGAGGTGTTGGAAAAGTGGCAAGAGCGGTTATTTTATGTGCAGGTCGATGAATTCCAGGATAGCAGTGGCAAGCAATTTGAATTACTGCAGATGCTTTCTAACAAACATGGCAATTTATTCGTCGTCGGGGATCCGGATCAGACGATTTATGAATGGCGAGGGGCTGATCCTAAATTCCTTGTAGAATTCGAAGCATACTTTCCTGCGGCAGAGACAATCATCTTAAAGCGAAATTATCGGTCGACACCTGAAATTTTATCCGTCAGTAATGATCTGATTAGACAGAACGCCTTTCGCGTCGATAAACAAATGGTGACGGAAAATCCCTTTGGTGTGAAAGTCACGCATTTTCATGGTAAACACGAGCAGGAAGAAGCTAAGTGGGTGATCCATACAATCAAGCGATTAGTGACAGAGAACCAGGCTGCTTATAATGAAATGGCGGTGTTGTATCGGGCGAATTATTTATCCCGATTTATTGAACAGGAATTGATGAATGAGGGGATCGACTATACCATTTTTGGTGGTTTTAAATTTTTTGAACGGATGGAAATAAAAGATGCCATTGCCCACCTTAGAATGGTAGCTCAGGCTGATGATTTGGCGTTTTCACGTATTGTAAATAAACCAAAGCGTCAGATAGGTAAAAAGAGGATGCAGTTCCTGCGGGAGCGGGCTCAGTCAGACGGTTTGAGTCTTTATGAAACATTGAAACGCTATCAAGACCATGCGAGATTGAATGGTACGGGTGCAGCGCCTTTCATTCAAGCGATCGAGTCACTGAGGGAGAGAAGGGAAAGCCTTCATGTATCTGAGTTGCTGCAGGAAGCCATGCAACGCACAGGATACGAAGCTTACTTGAGAGAAGACGGCGATCAAGAACGGTTGGATAATATAGCTGAACTGCTTAATTCGATTGTGCAATATGAGCAAACGTTAGGAGAAGATTTAGAACTCGAAGCTTACTTGCAAATGCTCACATTATATACGGATCACGATCGTGATGACCGCCGTAATACGGTTAAGCTTATGACCATTCATACCGCTAAGGGATTAGAGTTTCCTTATGTATTTTTGGTAGGGCTGAGTGAACGGGTACTGCCGAATGAACGGGCTTTACGGGACAGAAAAGAACGAGCGCTTGAGGAAGAGCGGCGGCTTGCTTACGTAGCCATGACACGAGCTGAGCAGGAGTTGTTTATCACGGAATCGGAAGGTTTCCAAAATGGGGGTCAGCGAAAATATCCGTCACGCTTCATTTTTGAAGTCGACGAGACCCTGTACCAGAGGGTGGGAGAATTGGATGAAGAGCTGGAGCAAGAAGCCAAAGCATTCATCCGGTCAGCTTATCATGATCCTTCTTCCGAGCAATCAGCCCGCCAATTCTCGGTAGGAGCCAGAGTGATTCACCCCGTTTTCGGGGAAGGCACGGTAGAAGCGATCGATGAGAAAACCAATACGTATCAAATCTTTTTTGATGGCTTAAAAGCGCCTCGACCGATTAGCCGGAACTTCAAAAAACTCGAACCTGCATCTGGCTGATCGATGATCATAAAAAGGAGCCGTTCGTCTATGTATGCGAACGGCTCCGATGGTTATTAGGAATTATATAGAATTCACCGTCTCCATAACCTGGGCAAGGTCGGGATCTTTCCCTTCATAGACCAGCTGATAGATGACATCTCTCGTGCTGTTGTACCATTCAATTCGTGTGGTTTCTCCCTCTGTCATGACACTGGCGACAGCGCCTGAATCCATATTGATTTGCCGGTCCGGGTTAACGTGGATTTCCATGTCGCGCAGTACAGTTATAGTCGAAAGGGTTGTTTTTTCCCCGTGGTAGATGAGCTCAATTTCAGAAAGCTGCTCATTTTCTTTGGACACGTGCGCTTCGACAGATTTTTCCTCGAATGGTAGTTTGTCAGGGACGCCGACAAGCTCTTGTTGCTCCGACGTAAGCTCTTCCATAGGTTGGCCAACGTCATCTGGATAGGATCCGGTTAAGTCTTCGAGCGTGACATTTTTGCCGCACCCTGTAATTAGAAGCAGACTCAGACCAACACCGATGATAGATTTCAATCTGATTTTCCTCCTCGTCCTAACGATTGTTAAAAGGGCTGGGGGCCTGGAAATTGAGTGATTTTGGCCCCGAAATTGTTTGCGAACACTCCCGCTTCTTTATGGTTATGGCCGTTTCGAAAAAGTTCCGTGAGATAAGCCCCAATAAACGCATCTCCCGCACCGGTCGTATCGATGGCGTTAGTCGGTGCAACCGGAATACGTTGAGTTTCACCACCGTGATAGACCATACAGCCCTCTTTACCTAATTTCAACACAGGATGCTTGGCGAAGGCAGACAGCCTGGTTAAAATCACTTCTGGCTCCGATTGACCAGTTAACAATTCGCCTTCCTCATAATTAGGGAAAAAATAATCCGCGCCTTGAATAAAATGGAGCAAATCTTGTTTGTGCGTGTGTAAAAAATAGCTGGAACTTGGATCGACTGCTGTAGGAATGCCAGCTTTTATCGCAATTTCTTTTGCTGCCATAACGGCGTCTACCGTTTTAGCATCAAAGAAACTGTAACCTGAGAGGTATAAACATTGGCTGTTGCGGATGGTCTCGGCTTGCCGCCAAACTTCTTCGCACGCCAACGTCTGATTCGCCCCGCGATCCGTGAACATTGTTCGTTCTCCGTTTTGTTTATCGACAAGAATGACGATCTTCCCTGTCTCCAACTCTTGATCACGTTCAATGGCGGGGGAGATGCCTTGTTCCTGGACCTTTTCGATTAAGTATCGGCCGTAAACATCGGAACCGACTTTAGCGAGTAAGGTGCTTTGCCCCCCGCATGCCTGAATACTGGCTGCCACATTATTCGCTTGGCCGCCTGGACTTGTCGTAATATTCGATACCGTATCTGTTCCGTAATGTGCTCCGGATTTGTGTACAATCACATCGACTACCATATCTCCGATTACTGTAATCATTGGTGATGGGCCACCGCGATTTTTGCTCCAATACGGGCGTTATTGTACATAAGCGATAAATTAGCAGTTAAACTGGCGCCGCCCGTTTCTTGTTTAATGTGCGAAAGTAAAAATGGAGTGATCTCCTTGCCTGTTATGTGCTGTTCGTCTGCTTCACGTAAGGCCTGGTTTATGATGGTTTCTATCTCCCCTTTATCCATGGCATCCTGAGGGGGGATAGGGGCCGCTACATGGATAGCTTGGCTGAGATTTAGGTGCTGCTTCACTTTCATGATATCGGCTGCCTCTTGAGCGGAAATCGATTCAACGGGCAACGTTGTTTCTTGAAAGTAAAAGCCAGGGTATCGTTCTGTTTCGAATCCATATACTGCAATCCCAAGGGTTTCCATGAATTCCAACGTTTTCGGTACATCAAGGATGGATTTGATGCCGGCCGACACAACACAGATATTACAATGGGCTAACGTTGTCAGGTCAGCTGAAATATCAAGATGCTCTGCTACGTTTCTGTGAATACCGCCCAGCCCGCCTGTGGCAAAAAAACGAATACCTGCTTGATCGGCAGCATAAGCGGTCGTCGCCACCGTGGTCGCTCCCGTTTGCTTCTTCGCTAAAACACCTGCTAAATCCCGCGTGCTCGTTTTGACGACGCCCTCCTCTTGAGCCAGGCGTTCGATCTCTTCTTCCGTCAAACCTATCTTTATTTTGCCATCCATGAGGGCGATTGTTGCTGGCACTGCTCCTTCTTCACGAATGATGCGTTCAGCTTTTCGTGCCATTTCAACATTCTCAGGGTAAGGCATGCCATGCGAAATAATGGTCGATTCTAAAGCGACAATCGGTTTGTTATGTAGTAAAGCATCCGTTACCTCTGGACTATAATGCAGCATTTTCAATTTTATTCCTCCCTTGCCATCATTATATCTCATTTTAACAAAGGCTGATAGATGGAGTCAGGCTTGTTGGCCGAAGTGGAGTACGGTAATATGAAGAAGGAGCTAAAAATGACCTTGAAGCGATGGAGGTGACGGTATGTCAGGATCGGAAGGGGAGAGACGTCTGCAGGAAAAATATCAGACGAAGCAACAGGCCATTGCCTTTTACGATAAGCAAATGCTGGCACATTTAAATGAGCTGATGATTGATTTTATACGTGATCGCGATATGATGTTTATTGCAACCTCAGACGCCCAAGGGAATTGTGATAGTTCATTTCGTGCGGGGCCGCAAGGGTTTGTGCGCGTGTATGATGAACAGACGGTATTTTACCCTGAATATAAGGGGAATGGTGTGATGGCCAGTCTCGGCAACATAGTTGAGAACCCGCATATTGGTTTGATGCTGATTGACTTTGAACAGGATGCCATTGGTTTGCATATTAATGGTACCGCAGACATCATCGAACATGATTGTTTAGCAGACGTCTTAGACTTGAGCTCAGATCAGATGCAGGAGATTGAAGCAAGTGAAAAGGGACGGGCGCTAAGGTGGGTCGTGGTATCTGTAGAAGAAGCTTATATCCATTGCTCAAAACACATCCCTTTGATGGAAAAACAGGATAAACGTGTACACTGGGGAACGGATCAAGATAAATATAAAGGCGGCGACTATTTTAAAGCCAAAAAAACGAACGATAAAATAGCTGAGAGATAAGCTTGGGTTTAATCCAGGCTCTTTTTTTATGGGCATCGTTATGTATTCATAGACGTTAAATTTGAAAAGTCTTGCTCAATCGTAGCAACAAATGAAAAGGTGCTCTGACAACGATCACCCATCTGTTTGCAGGATAATTGTAGGGGGAACGCGAAAGTATGTATGAAAGCAAATGCCGTAGAAACTACATACAATTGGAGTAAGAACGGTTAGAAGAGAAAAGGAGTGGTACCAGTGAAACGAAAAGTCGGCATATTATTCGGGGGTAAATCTGCAGAGCATGAAGTATCGCTGCAGTCGGCCAAAAACATTATAGAAGCGATTGATGAAAATAAATATGACGTCGTGTTAATCGGAATCGATAAAGAAGGGAAATGGCACCTTAGTAAGGCTTCGCAATTTTTGCTGAATGAGGAGAACCCCAAGTTAATTGCCCTTAACAAATCAAATGAAGGTATAGCAGTAGTTCCTGGGAAAGCAACTAACCAAGTTGTGGCGCTTGGTGATCAGCAGCTCGACCAACTTGACGTTATTTTTCCTATCGTGCATGGGACGCTTGGGGAAGATGGGAGTATGCAAGGAATGCTCAGGCTGGCTAACCTGCCTTTTGTCGGGAGTGGTGTACTGGGTTCTGCCGTGAGCATGGATAAAGATATCGCGAAACGCTTACTTCACGGAGCGGGATTAGAGGTCGCCCGATCCATAACTGTGTCACGAAACAATAGGTCCACGGTACAATTTGAGCAGGTAAAAGCAGAACTCGGGACGCCTCTGTTCATTAAACCAGCCAACCAGGGTTCATCGGTCGGTGTAAGTCGAGTTGAGCATGAAGATGACTTTAATCGCGGCCTGACAGAGGCATTTCAATTTGATCATAAAGTCATCATTGAAGAAAGTATAAATGGGCGGGAGATTGAATGTTCCGTTCTAGGAAACGAAGACCCCGAAGCTTCCTTACCAGGCGAAATCTTGCCTCAGGACGGATTTTATTCATATGAAGCAAAGTATGTCGATGAGAAGGGAGCTATACTGGAAGCCCCAGCCGACCTCAATGATGAGCAAGTCAAAGCGATAAAAGAAGCGTCTATTCAAGCTTTTCAAGCATTGAATTGTGAAGGTCTGGCGCGGGTTGATTTCTTCTTCACAGACGACGGGCGAATTATTATCAATGAAATTAACACATTACCTGGTTTTACTAGAATCAGCATGTATCCGAAGCTATGGGAAGTGAGCGGTTTACCGTATGATCAATTAATTGATAGATTGATTGAATTGGCACTTGAACGTCATCATCGTGATCTGGAACTTAAGCATTCCATCCATGATGATTAAGTAGAAAGAGAGGGAAATGACGTGACCATTAACATCCGTTCTTATCAATCAGACGATTTTGATACAATCCAGTCTTTAAATTCACAGGAAGGATGGTCTGGCCTTGTGTCCCGCTATGAGGCGACACGTCAGGCATTTGAACAGTCATCTCCTGTGTTAGTGGTTGAGTATGAGGGTGAAGTTATAGCATATTTACGGGCATTGACCGATCAAATAGTCACGTTGTATGTGTCCGAAGTATTAGTCAGAGAAGACTGGCGCGGCCATGGAATCGGGAAGCTATTATTAAAGGAGGCTCACCGATTATATCCAGATACGCGTATCGACATGCTAGCCACTAGTCAGTCTCAAACGTATTATACACAACAGCAATTTCGACCGTTTTATGGATTTAGAAAATCAGCAGAAGAATGGAACTAGCAGTTTGGTTACCTATTTATTTTGCTGGAATATTAATTATTCAGATAAACCTAGTTTAATTAATGTGTATAGTGGAACACCTTCCTTAGGAAATATTTCAGAATAACGATTAGGGACTAAGGAGGAGATAGTATGGATCGCGATTATCGTCAAACAGAAGGGCAGCCAGGTCAACATCAGGCGGGCCAGCCTGGGTACGAGCGTCCCATGGACCCACAGCCTTTGCAGGCAGATGATGATTATCGGAGCGGCAATAAACTGAAGGGGAAAGTTGCTTTAATTACCGGCGGTGACAGTGGCATTGGTCGCTCTGTTGCTATTGGTTATGCAAAAGAAGGCGCGGACGTAGTGATTTCTTATTTGGAAGAACACGAAGATGCAGCCCTGACCAAAGAACAGGTTGAAGCTGAAGGGCGAAGAGCAGTGTTAATTAGTGGAGATGTGGGATATCCAGATGTGTGTAAGGATGTTGTTGAGAAAACCATCCAAGCATTTGGTAAGCTGGATATTTTGGTTAACAACGCAGCAGAACAGCATCCCACTGACGATATTATGAATATATCACCAGACCAACTGGAAAGTACGTTCCGCACGAATATTTATTCCATGTTTTATATGACTCAAGCCGCGATTCCGCATTTGGATCGGGGCAGTGCCATCATCAATACCGCATCGATTAATCCGTACACGGGAAATCCGGAGTTAGTTGATTACACTGCCACAAAAGGAGCAGTGGTCGCCTTTACACGCTCAATGGCACAGCAGTTGGTGGACCGCGGCATTCGCGTGAATGGTGTAGCTCCTGGCCCAATTTGGACACCACTTATACCAGCAACGTTTTCAGAGGAAAAGGTGGAAAAGTTCGGTACCAACACGCCTATGGGAAGGCCTGGTCAACCCGTGGAGCACATCGGAAGCTACGTCCTGTTAGCATCTGACGACTCCTCCTATATGACCGGTCAATTCATCCACATCAACGGCGGCCTCTTCACCTCAAGCTAGGCGTACCTGGTACAAAAGACGATATTTCAAAAGAGCCGGGTGTTTCATGTTCGTACATGAAACACCCGGCTCTTTTCATTTTCCCTGATTTGTACCAGGTACGCTAATTATTCTTTATCAATATAGTGTGCGATTTTGGCGGTTGTTGAGCGTGGGAGGAACTTGCTCATGACGGCCGCACTCGTGTTAAGTGCTCCGGGAACGACCACACGCTTTCCTTTGACGAAACCGAGGAAGCCGGCTTTGGCTACATCATCGGCGGTCATCTGACTTTTGGTTAGCTTCGTATTTTCTGCATTAGCTCGTTTAAAGAAATTCGTTTCGGTTGCGCCAGGACATAATGTGGTTACCGTTATGCCCGTGCCTTGCAGCTCTTCTACTAATGCTTCAGAGAAGGAGAGGACGTAGGCTTTAGATGCATAATAAACGGCCATTTTCGGGCCTGGTTGGAAAGCAGCAGTGCTCGAGATATTCAGAATCCCTTTAGGAATATCAAACAAAGGGGCTTTCTTCATGTCAGGTAAGAAATAGTAAGTCAGTTCGGTCAATGCATTAATATTTACCTGAAGCATATCCTGTTGCTCTTTAAGATTAATTGAATCAAAATCCCCGTTCAGGCCGAAACCTGCGTTATTGACGAGTACTTCGACGGTTAGCTCATGGCGGTGCACCACATCATAAATGCGTTTAGCAGCCCCTTGTTTTGATAAATCTTCAACAATCACCGTGACGGGGTGGTCACCTAATTCATCTTGCAGCTCGCGCAATTTATCTTCTGAACGCGCTACAATGATGAGGTGGTAGCCAGCTTTAGCAAACAGGTGGGCAAATTCATACCCAATTCCTCCTGACGCCCCAGTAATTAAAGCAGTTGGTCTCATCTTATACACCTCTCAAATATAACTATTGTAGACTCATTTAACCCCCATACCCGAAATGAATGAGGATTAAGCGTACCTGGTACCAAAACGCAATAATGAAAAGAGCCGGGTGTTCCATGTTCGTACATGGAACACCCGGCTCTTTTGGAAATATCGTTTTGGTACCAGGTACGTTAACGGTACGCTAACTAGGATCAGGCCATTTCTTTGGTGCGGAAGACGAGGGTTGAGGCAATGAGCAGGATCACGATGGTGGCGAGTGATATGCTGGTTGCGGCCCAGAGCTCGCCTGGTACGCTGCCCTCGGCCAGCATGGTACTGAGGTGAGGGATCATCAGCCCTGGGCTCCACGTTAGAATGTGCGATAGAACGTTACTTACCATTGAAATTAAAATTACCACAGCTAAAGTCAGAAAACTGACCATGCCGGGAGACCTGAACAAGGTGTTGAAAAATAAACTGAATGTGACGACTAATGCCAGCCAAACACCATAAAACAGAAACAATTGCATAAATTGACCGAACGCTACATCTCCGATTAATAGATTGGTATAATACCAGCTAGACAATAATCCGAGGAATAAAGAAACGGCCACGATCCCCAACGTGCCGGCCCACTTTGCTGAAATATAAGTATGATAATGGACAGGCTTAACGAGCACTAGTTCAGCCACGCCACTTTTTCGTTCGCCGGAGATTGTTCCCATAGACATTAAGACAACAATCAACACACCAAGCATGTTGAATTGGGATAGACTCATAATCAGTACTTCTCCGGGTGGAGGGGTGGGGATGTCAACTGTCGCTCCTTCTGGGAGTCCGCCCATGGAGTCGAGGATTTCGGGCAGATAATACGTGGACAACGGATCAGTGACACCGAGGATAATAAAAACCAGCGGTACCCACACCCATTTAAAATTCCGCGCTGCTTCCAGATTCTCACGCTTGAAAATGGTCAGCCATTGCATCGTCATTCACCACCTTCATAAATAAGTCTTCAAGCGATGTTCGTCCGACTTCGAACTGGGTAACAGGCCATTTATTCAAAAATGCCCGTTCCAAAATCGCTTCTCTAGCTTGTTCTAAATCTTTAACCCATAAAGTCAGTCCATCTTTTTCACGTAATACTGATTCCACAACTTCCAGGCCTTCTAAATCAGCCACATAAGCATCGGGTTCAGTTTGAAAGTGCAGCGAAATTTTATCTATACGGTGTTTATCCCGTACGGATTGAAGCGTACCGGATTCAATGATTTTGCCACGATGCATTAATAAAAGCTCATCACTCACATCTTCAGCATCCTTAAGAATATGGGTGGAAAATAATAGCGTCGTTTCCTGTTTCAGTTCTTTCATCAAATTCAATACCTCTCTTCGCCCGATAGGATCGAGCGAGGACACAGGCTCATCAAGCATCAACAGTTTGGGTTTATGAATCATCGCCTGGGCGATGCCAAGCCGTTGCTTCATGCCGCCCGAATATTTACCGATTCGCTGATTTTTCACCTCAAGTATGCCGACCCGTTTCATGAGTGCTTCGGCCTGCTCACTCGCTTCTTTTTTACTCAGATGAGCCAGCTGCCCGACGTATACAAGAAATTCCTTGCCATTCATCCAGTTATGAAATTGAGGATGCTGAGGCAAATAGCCGATTTGTGCTCGAATATCATGATCAGGAAAATCTTCAAAAGCGATACGGCCCGAAGTAGGCGTGATCAGGCCTGCGAGCATGCGGAGTGTGGTCGTTTTGCCCGCCCCATTCGGTCCTAACAGCGCAACACAGCTTCCTTTTTGAATATCGAAATGAAGGCGATCCACCACGGGCGACTTCTCGTATGTTTTCGTTAAATCGTGAACGGTTAAGATCGTCATCCATCACCTCTCCTTCCTACGATAAAATAAGCGACAGGCCCAATTGTATTGATGATTAAAATAATCAGGATCCAAAGCCACTTTGGTCCATAAGTGGTATTGGTACGGGAAAGACTGATGAGTGCAACAATCTTTAGAATGAGCTCGATGACAATTAATGGGGCAATGATTCCCCACTCGATCGTTTCAAACATGGCAGACACTCCTTCAATAAAAGTTGTAGTATGATTACGTTTATCAGGGTGAAAAGATTCAATAAAACGAAAAAATTGTCAGATACCTTTGGTTGACATGGGGGAGCTGGTTCTATAAACTAATGGGCAAGATTAGTTTCAGAGATTAGCAGAGATTTAGAGAATGAGAAGAGCCAGAGTTGAGGCAGGATGAGCGGAGCCGAGTGAGCCTGGGGTTA
This sequence comes from Thalassobacillus sp. CUG 92003, assembly GCF_013618635.1. Classification (GTDB taxonomy): domain Bacteria; phylum Bacillota; class Bacilli; order Bacillales; family Halobacillaceae; genus CUG-92003. The sequence continues at coordinate 20,864 of NZ_JABLSJ010000014.1, forward strand.
ACAAGGGAGAGCCTTGTATTATCGCCTAAGCCAATTCCCACATTAAATTCATCCACTTTTATGCGTTTTCCTCAACCTCTCATTCTCCATAACTACTATGGAGAGGTGAGTCTTTTTTGCGTACCTTAAATTCTTTTCTGCACCAGGCAGAAACCTACCACACACTTCCAATAAGCGATACTTTTTATGCGGATACACTGACACCGATTCAAATGTTTCAGGCTGTTCAGGATGAGGCTGTTTACATGCTTGAAAGCCAGGATCCGGAATCCCCATGGGCAAACTATTCCTTTATCGGTCTTGATCCTATGGTTGAAATCAAACAAGCCTCAGAACAGTTTGTGATTCGGGATACCCAAAACGGTCACGTTCAGTACGCGCCTTCTCTTAAGCGCGCATTTGACCTGACGCTGCATGATCTGAATGTTGAACAGCCTGATATTCCTTTACCCTTTCGAGGCGGAGCTGTCGGGTATATGGGTTACGATGCGATTTCCGATTTCGAGCCGATTCCAAAAGCAGTTCCTGATCATGTGAATGTGTCGAACTATCATTTGGTATTTTGCCAAAGCTTGATTGCGTATAATCATAAATCAAAAGAAACAACATTTATTCATTTTGCCCACTTGCCGTCTTCTTCTGATGACGAGGAAAAGGCATGGCATTATCACCAGGCCAGTTCACGTATTCAGCAATTACGTGATAAATTGATGAATAATTTCACCGGCCACGATCTCATGATCAATCAACAACACGAGACAGGCGATACTTTGCAGCTGTCAAGCAATTACGAGCATCAGAAATTCCTGAGTGATGTTGAGCGCATTAAAGAATATATCAAAGCGGGGGATATATTCCAGGCGGTCTTATCTCAGCGTTTTGAAGTGACGAGTCAATTGTCGGGTTTTCAACTGTACCGTGTTTTGCGGAAGGTGAATCCTTCTCCTTATATGTTTTACTTGAATTTTGATGATGTAGAAGTTATCGGCAGCTCGCCTGAACGATTGTTGGAAGTTCAAAATCAGAAGCTTGAGATTCATCCCATAGCGGGAACCCGTAAACGAGGCGCTACAGTTGAAGAAGATGAAGCGTTAGCCAAGGACTTGTTAGACGATGAAAAAGAACAGGCCGAACACCGGATGTTGGTCGACCTAGCACGCAATGATGTCGGAAGAGTGGCCGAATTCGGCTCTGTGGCTGTGCCGGAATACATGGTAATCGGACGTTTTACCAGTGTCATGCACATTATCAGCAAAGTGACGGGAACTCTTCGGAGCGATGTTCATCCGATTGACGCGTTATATGCAGCATTTCCAGCCGGTACGTTATCAGGCGCGCCTAAAGTAAGGGCAATGCAGATATTGCGGGAACTTGAACCGACGCCGCGTCATTTGTACGGAGGAGGAATCTTATATTTAGGGTTTGATGGCAATATTGACTCGTGCATTACGATCCGGACGATGACACGTATCAAGGATAAAATATATATTCAGGCAGGGGCGGGCGTTGTGGCCGACTCTGACCCTGAGAGTGAGTATCAGGAAACGTTAAATAAAGCAAGCGCACTAAAACGTACGATTGAGTTAGCTGAGGAGATTTTTGAGCCGAGCAGAGAAGGAGTGGAGACGAGTGAAAACACTATTAGAACAGATCGTAGCAGGTAAAACATTAAACGAACAGGATGCTTTTCAAACGATGGATCAAATCATGAAAGGGGCCGTTTCAACAGGGCAGTTGATGAGCATGTTAAGCGTCCTCAGTTTTCGAGGTGAAACAGTCGAGGAGTTGACTGGATTTGCCAGGGCGATGCGGGAGAATATGACGAAATTGTCGGTTGAAGACGACGAGGCCCTGATCGATACATGCGGAACAGGAGGAGATGGCAGTTCGACCTTCAATGTGTCCACAGCTGTCTCGCTCGTTTTAGCCGCGATGGACGTCAAGGTGGCGAAACATGGCAATCGCAAAGTCTCCTCTAAAAGTGGGAGTGCTGATGTGCTTGAATCGTTAGGTTTGCCAATTGAAACGACACCTGAAGAAGGAAGGCAAGCATTGCAGCACAAGGGAATGACCTTCTTATTTGCCCCGAATTACCATCAGGCTATGAGGCATGCGGTACCGGCGCGAAAAGAACTGGGATTCCGAACGGTTTTCAATCTGCTCGGGCCAATGGCCAACCCTGCCAACGCTAAGCGGCAGCTCATTGGTATTTATGACACAACACTCGGGGAAAAAATGGCTGAAGCCCTTCATGCCCTTGGTTCCAAGCATGTGTTGCTCGTAACCGGAAAAGATGGACTGGATGAGATCACCATAACGGGTGAAAGCGATATTGTGGAATTGCGGCACGGTGCTGTTAATCGGTTTTCCATCAAGCCAGAAGATGTCGGTTTAAACACCGGCAAACTTGAAGATATTCAAATCAACCGTCCTGAAGAGAGTGCAGACATTATTCGTGATATCATATATGATGAGGCCAATGAAAGCGCCAAAAACATCGTGCTGATGAATGCTGCTGCCGGCCTGTATATTGCGGGCAAAACGCCGGACTTAAGAAGCGGTGTTCAGCAGTTGACAGAGGCTGTTGAGAGCGGCCGAGTCCGCGATTATTTTGAAGCGATCACTGAAGTAAAGGGGAACCGCCGATATGCTTGAGACGATTCTAGCTACAAAAAGACAGGAAATTAAACTTCTCGGATTACCTGAAGCGCAGGAAGTCCACCATTATTCATTATATGATGCGTTAAAATCTGCAGAGTCATCACCTTTTTTAACCGGTTTGATTGCGGAAGTCAAGAAAGCTTCGCCATCGAAGGGAATCATCCGGGACGACTTTAACCCGGTTATCATTGCAAAAGAGTATGAAAAAGCTGGTGCTCAGGCGATTTCTGTTCTCACAGACCAGCATTTCTTTCAGGGACACCGCGATTTCTTGCGTGATATCAAACAAACCGTTCAAATCCCAGTGCTACGAAAGGACTTCATCATTGATCCAATGCAAATCGAGGAGAGTGCCAGACTGGGTGCAGACGCCATCCTGTTGATTGGTGAAGCGTTGGAAGCCAAACAGCTTCATGAATTCTATCAGATGGCGGAAGGATTTGGGATGGAAGCATTGGTAGAAGTACATGCCGGATCTACGTTGCAGGCGATTTTAAACGAGTTCACTCCGCGGATTGTCGGCATCAATAATCGGGATTTAACCACATTTGAGACCAGCCTGGATCAAACGGACAAAATAAGCGGACGCGTACCGAAGGATAGCCTGATCGTTTCAGAGAGTGGCATTTCCTATTATGAAGATATTAAACAAGTCCGCGAATTTGGTGCCGATGCTGTGCTGGTTGGTGAATCATTAATGAAACAAGAGAGCGTCAAGGATGGCGTTTCGTTACTTATGGGGGGTGTGCGTCCATGAATCAGCCGCTGCTCAAACTATGTGGGAATCGCTCTGAACAAGACGTAATCGAAAGTGCAGCTTCGAACGCGACCCACCTTGGATTTATTTTTGTTCAAGGCACGAAACGTTATGTCTATCCTGAGCAGGTAAAAAGATGGATCAACGCCACTGAGCCACGCCAGCAATTAGTTGGTGTGTTCATTGAGCCGACCATCGAACAACTGGAGGTTGTGCTTGAATTCGTTCCGCTTGATATTATCCAGCTTCATGGCAATGAGACAGTTTCAGAGGTTTTGAAAATCAAGGAAAACTTCAATTTACCTGTATGGAAAGTGGTTCATCATAGCAAGCACGGCCTGGATTATATGAATCTATTTCACGGTGCTGTAGATGGCTACGTGATTGATTCCAAGGTTAAAGGAGCTTATGGCGGTACGGGCGTAAGTTTTGACTGGGAAGCGATCCAAGACTATCAGATAGAGGCAAAGAAGCAGGGAGTCCCGTGTTTGACTGCTGGCGGAATCACACCGGAAAATGTGCATGAATTACTCAGCTATCACCCACGAGGGATTGATATATCAAGCGGTACGGAAACGGAAGAACGCAAGGATCCAAAAAAAATTAAGGCAATTATGGAAGAGGTGGAGCAGTATGACACAAGTTTATCCAGACGCTAAAGGCCGCTACGGCGATTTCGGCGGAAAGTATGTGCCAGAGACGTTGATGGCGCCTCTTCAGGAATTAGAGCGGGCTTTGGATGACGCCATGGACGATCAGCATTTTATCGACGAATTACACCAGGTATTAACCGAATACGCAGGTCGTCCGACTGCGCTCACCTTTGCTGATAAAGTGACCGAGCAGCTAGGCGGGGCCAAAGTTTATTTAAAGCGAGAGGATTTGAACCATACTGGCGCTCATAAACTTAATAACGCCATTGGCCAGGCCCTTCTTGCCAAGCGAATGGGCAAAAAAAATATCATCGCAGAGACTGGGGCAGGCCAGCACGGCGTGGCTTCTGCTACAGTGGCAGCTAAGTTTGGTCTTTCCTGTAAAGTCTTCATGGGAGAAGAAGATATAAAGCGGCAGGAATTGAATGTATTTCGGATGAAATTGTTAGGCGCAGAAGTCGTGCCAGTATCCAGCGGTAATGGCACGCTGAAAGATGCGACGAACGAGGCGATTCGCTACTGGGTGGCAAATTGTGAAGACCATTTCTACTTGATCGGCTCGGTCGTAGGACCGCATCCGTACCCGAGAATGGTCCGTAACTTTCAACGCGTGGTCGGAGATGAGTCGAAGGTTCAATTCGCAGCAGCAGAACCTTCCCTGCCTACGAGAATATACGCATGCGTGGGTGGTGGAAGCAATGCGATCGGTATGTTCTACCCTTACTTGGAAGACGATGTAGAGCTGATCGGCGTTGAAGCTGCCGGTAAAGGCATCGATACGTCCGAACATGCAGCCACGCTGTCTAGAGGTTCGCGAGGTGTTATCCATGGATCCCTAACGTATTTGATGCAGGATGAAAATGGCCAAATAACTGAGCCTTACTCGATTTCAGCTGGTCTTGATTACCCGGGCATCGGGCCGGAACACGCTTATTTGTTCGATTCTAAACGCGTGCGTTATGAAGCCGTCACGGACGAAGAAGCGCTGGAATCGTTGAAGCTATTGACAGAAACTGAAGGGATCATCCCTGCCATAGAAACGGCCCATGCTTTAGCGCAGGCGTTTAAAGAAGCTAAACACCTTACTTCAGATGACACAATTCTGATCAATTTATCAGGACGTGGAGATAAGGATATGGCCACACTGATGAACCATTTTCAGGAGGAGGTTTAGAATGTTGACCCAAACGTCGTTTCAAGGAAAGTTAACGAAGACGCAAAACTTGTTCATCCCTTTTCTGGTTGCAGGTGATCCGACTCCTGATATTACCGTGCAGCTTGCTCAAAAACTACAAACTGCAGGGGCAGATGTATTGGAGTTAGGTGTACCTTATTCTGATCCGATTGCTGACGGGCCGACAATCCAGCGTGCTGCTAAACGTGCCCTGGAAAGCGGAATGTCATTGACCAAGGCCATTGAACTGGTGCCAAAACTCCGGGAAAACGGAGTAGATATACCGATTGTGATTTTTACGTATTATAACCCTGTGCTTCAGCTCGGGCACGACTATTTTTTTGAATTGCTTGAGAAGAATGGAGTAGAAGGTGTGTTGATTCCTGATTTACCGTATGAAGAGAGCAGCGAAGTCCGGGAACTTGCTTTGAACTATGATATTGAGTACATTTCATTTGTCGCTCCTACCTCAGAAGCGCGTATTCAGCAAATTGCTGAGCAAGCCCGTGGTTTTCTTTACTGCGTATCTACCCTGGGTGTAACAGGCGAACGCCATGAGATTGCCCCTGAGGTTCTTTACTTTATTGATAAAGTAAAAGCATATAGTCAAGCCCCTGTTGCTGTCGGCTTTGGCATATCGACGAACGAGCACGTACGTTTAATTCAACAGCATGCAGACGGCGTCATTATCGGCAGTAAAATTATTCGGTTGATCGAAGAAGAACTCGATTCCCTCTTGACTGCCGAAGCACGTGAACAAGCACTCGAGCGGTTTTATGTTCAAGTGTCCGATCTTGTAAAATAGTGAGCCAATAGATGAGAGGAGCTGAGCCGAGTGATTTATATGATTGACCATTATGATTCCTTCACGTATAACCTGGTTCAATATTTAGGGGAGCTTGGTCAAGAGATTGTTGTCAGGCGAAATGATCATGTAACGTTCAAAGAGATTGATGAATTGTCACCAGACTTGCTTCTTCTTTCGCCTGGACCGTGTTCACCAGATGAAACCGGAGTCACGATGGATGTGATTCAACATTATAAGCGAAAAATTCCGATATTTGGCGTATGTCTTGGCCATCAGGCGATTGCTCAAAGTTTCAACGGCAAGGTGATTCGTTCTGATAAATTGATGCACGGCAAATCGTCTTTGATTCGTCATAACGGCACAGGCATTTATGAGCAGCTGCCTAACCCTCTGGAAGTCATGCGTTATCATTCTTTAATCGTGGAGAAGGAATCGCTACCTGAGGAATTTTACGTTACTGCCTCTACAGACGAAGGCGAGTTGATGGGCATCAAGCATAAACATCTTCCAATCGAAGGGGTACAATTCCATCCCGAATCCATTGGAACTCTGGAAGGAAAAAAATTATTGCAAAATCTTCTCGAACAAAAATTAAGCGCGATAGCCAGCCGGTAAAAAAAGTTCGCCAAGGCTTAAACAAAACTATTGAATTCTAGGAGCGCTCTATTATATAATGCATAGTGTTGGTTCATAAACATGACCGATACGGGGCATTAGCTCAGTTGGGAGAGCGCCACGCTGGCAGCGTGGAGGTCATCGGTTCGAGCCCGATATGCTCCATACCTTTGAATGAAATTCCGAACGATTTCTCTGAAATCAGTTCGGATTTTTTTGTTAAGAAAAGGGTTCCACTCCTTCCACAGACATGGACAGAGCTACCTCGTAATTCTGCAACATCTTCATGTTGCGCTATTTTCTACGAGGTTTTTCGTGTTTAAACTACGCTATTCAAGGTTCGTTTTTTTTAACTCATTTACTAATGTCCCAGTCTTTCTGTATGTGGATGCTAGCGACATTCTAACTTTCGATTGGAAATTTATAACTGAAATTGTGCAATGAGTAGAGAAGGAAACACCCTATGCTTAGTAGAGGTGAACGAGATGCTAAACGTAAGGGAAGTTAATCGATTTCGAGTGCGATATATCATTAAAATGAATGCTATGATGATGAGCACAATTGTCTTTATGGATATTTACTTGTCACATGGTCTCCCGATAAAGGGTTTCGTGTTTGGAATGGCCTTTATATTTCTCGGCGAGTTTGCGCGAAGCGTGTATCAATGGAAGACTGGTACGTTTATCGGAACGAAAAATTCGAATCGACTGAAGGAATATGAAATAAAACTGATTGGAGAAAAGCGGTGGAAAAAACAAAAGAAGGTGGGTAGAGTCCTGCTCCCTCTCCTTGCTGTTGTATGTTTCATAGCCGCGTTTAGTATTGATTTTCCTACAGGCTATGATAATGGCGGCATGTCTCTTGTCTCCTACATTGGTGCGTTTATCGGGACGAACCTCGCTGTCGGTACGCACGCTTATCGTTTCGATCGGTAAAAGAGGAAAGGAATGGATTTGGACTTCCCGCGTGCAGTCAGCGGATGGCAAATAATTTAAAGAATCCTTGAAATTTAGGGAGTAACGGCACATTGCATACGAGACAATCATCTAAAGGCAGTCTGATTAGCTATTCTAATTGGACTGCCTACTTTTGGTTAATTAAACATGATAGGAAAGACTTTATCCCCTTAACCAGAAAGACATATGATTACATAGTAACGCGTAAACAGTTGTTTGCTTGCCCAGCCGTCCGGGAATAGAACTCTACACGATAATGTCACGAGTAATAAGCAAAGGAGATAATCGTTTATGGAAAAATTAGCCCCGACGCCACATGATAAAGGGTTAGACAAGAGTTTATCGCTGATAAAGGAAGGCTATCAGTTTATCCCGAATCGAACACGCTTCTATCAATCAGACATCTTTACAGTTCGTTTGTTGGGAGAGCAAGTCATTTGTACAAGCGGTAAGGAAGCAGCGGAAGTTTTTTATAATAACGCGTTATTTCAACGGAAAGGTGCTGCTCCAAAGCGCGTACAAAAAACGTTGTTTGGCGAAGACGCAGTACAAGCCATGGACGGGTCCGCTCATGAACACCGGAAAATGTTGTTCATGTCGTTAATGACGGAATCACGTTTGCACTATTTAGCTGACCTTACGAAAGAGCAGTGGCAGTCCAGGATCCAACGATGGAAGAACATGGATAGTGTCGTTTTGTTTGATGAAGCACTAGACGTTCTGTGTCGAGCAGCTTGTGAGTGGGCTGGTGTCCCTTTGAAAGAAGCAGAAGTTCAAGAAAGAGCACAGGATTTATGGGATATGGTGGATGCGTTCGGAGCTGTGGGTCCGAGGCACTGGCGAGGAAGAAAGGCCCGTGCTCGGACAGAAAAATGGATAGAAAAGGTTATTAAGCAAGTGAGAGCTGGAAAGTTGAAAGTACCTGAGGACTCTGCCGTTTTTGCCATGGCTTGGCATAAAGATGAAAATGATGAACATCTCGATACGCACATGGCCGCCGTAGAGTTAATTAATGTTATCAGACCTACTGTCGCTATTGCGGCGTATGTGACTTTCGGGGCGCTAGCTTTGCATCAACATCCAGGCTACAGAGACCGGATTCAGTCAGCTCAAGACAAGGATGTGCAATGGTTTGTCCAGGAAGTGCGCCGGTATTATCCGTTTGCCCCTTTTTTGGGAGCGCGCGTGCGAAAAGGTTTTATTTGGAACGACGTGCGTTTTGATGAAGGTTCGCTCGTCTTGTTAGATGTTTACGGCACCAATCATGATCCCAGGTTGTGGGAGGAGCCGGACACGTTCCGACCCGAACGGTTTGAACATTGGGAAGGAAGCCTGTTTGATTTGATCCCCCAGGGTGGCGGCGATCATTACGAGGGGCACCGCTGCCCAGGCGAATGGGTCACGATTGAGGTGATGAAAACGAGTTTGGACTTCCTGATAAACGACATCGACTATGTTGTTCCTAAACAAAATCTGAGCTATAGTATGGCGAAGATGCCAACACTTCCTGAAAGCGGCTTTGTGATGAAGCAAATTACCCCTCAAACGTAAGAACGTGGGCGAGCTGAACCATTTAAGCTCGCTCTTCAATATGCTTGGGGCTTATAAGAAGTATCAACACTGAGATTAAAAAAACCGTACTTATCGTGTTAGGAGGCTTTAAGTTGTTAGCCGCACTGCTGCCAAAACCTGTACTGAAATACATTCAAATGTCCAAATATCAAATGAAGTATGAGCTCCAAATGACCTTGTGGTTTATACCCTTGATTTACATCTTAGCAAGTTCTTTACTGGTGGTCCTGACGCTTTACTTGGACCTCCAGCTCAATATCTCAGCATATGTCCCGGAATTCTTTCAGGCGGAAGGCCAGGCGACTCGTACGTTAGTGAGTACGTTGATTGGCGGTATTTTGACCTTAAGCGCCTTCACATTGAATTCATTATTAGTCGTATTGACGATGCTCAGTGGTCAATTTTCGCCGCGCATGTTGTTCGATTTTATATCAAATCGAGGGACGCAGCATATATTAGGGATTTTCCATGGGAGTTTCATCTATGTGTTATTTGTTTTTCTATTTATTACAAATCAAGGGGATGAAATGTATGTCGCCGTCCCCTTTACCACAGTGTCCCTTGCTTTTATTACCATCGTCGTATTTATTTTCTTCATCAACCATGCTTCGAGCTGGATGCAGGTGCACAATTTTACCTATTCCATGAAAAATATTTCCAAAGCTGCTGTGCAAGATACGATGCGTGATTATCTTGAAAAACACGGAACTGAAAAACCCGGCAATTTAATGGAAGCCTATCAGGGTAAAACGGAAGTGGTAACCAGTCCGGAACCAGGGTATCTGCAAATGATTAATTTTAAAGATATGATTAATGAAGCCCGTAAAGACGATGTGATCATTCGCCTCTATGCCAAAATAGGTGATTTCACGCTCAAACATAATCGGTTATTTGCAGTGTGGGGGCCAGGAAAAGAAACAGCCGATTTAGATAAATATAATCACATGATTGAAATTGGATATAAAGAAACTGAAGTGCAAGAAGTTAAAATGGGGATAACAAAACTCAGTGAAGTTGCAGTTAAAGCGATTGGAAATAGTGACCCTAAGACAGCTGTAAGTGCAATCCACCAAATGGCCGACTTAGTCGTCTCAATTGAAGGGGATATGACGTTTACATCTTATTTGCAAGATGAAGATCGTCAGACACGTGTAATCATGAGCGCAGAAGATTTTGAATACTTTATGTATGTCGGGTTTGGTTATATTCGCCATTACGCAGGTCATAACTATGTGATCATCACCGAAATCATAGTCGCTCTCGGGAAAATGGCCCAAACGATTTCCTCTGATAAATTGGACAGTATATGGGAATTCGGCTCGAACTCCATTGATCACATTTCCCAACACTTCATCTTTAAATTGGATAAACGTTATTTGTTAAGCAAAGTGTATGAGCTTGCCCTCTACACGAACCATGAGATGGATTATTATGCTGTTGAAAAACGCTTGAATCAAACGGAGCCTGATCACCTGTAAATCAGTCTAAAATGAGGACTAACAATGGAAAGCAGATGTTTCCCAAGGAGGGCCATCTGCTTTTTTGTGGTTGTTGTTATAACCGTTGCACTACGATTTATAGGAAGTGGATAATTAGGCAGGGGATTTTTCGGCTTTCTTCGAAGCGATTAAATAACGATGGATGAAATACTCGCACCCGGTGATGAGCAACGATAAAATTAATGCTCCGGCAAATGTCACTTCGGCCCCTGTAAAGAAGTTCGATGCGCCCCAGATAATCAACAACGATGTTACAAAATCAAGAAAGACACTCGAATTTAAATTACCTCTTTCTAAGAACATGTATTCCATGGCAACACCAATCCCAGTTAAAAGGATGGCCAGTACGATCGGCTGCCAAATTGCTCCGTAGGTGACATTCTCAAGCACGTACATAGCTGTGACCAGTAACACAGGTAAAATCACGATCTTCATCAAGAAGCTGCTCAAAATAGACCCTTCTTTCTTATGACTAAATGATTTATATATATTTAGTGTTTCTATATCGGCTTTGGTTATGCAAGTTAGGAGGCGCTCAATAAGCACAATTTGATTGGGAATGGGCTTATTCACTTACATCGGAATTCAATCAAAAACGAAAGGTTCAGAAAAATTATCAAAAAGATGACAAAAAACAAGCTAAATAAACTATTCTTTTACAATAATATGGAAAACGAATCAGGTTAAATTGTTCCAATGCTTATGAATGGCTAAAAAGTTCTTATGCTTTATACAAAAAATGAAAAAGATGGAAGTGAAATTGCAATTTAGGCATGATGCGTGCTTTTTTCAATTAAAGCCATCCATGATAAGATTTTGAGTGTTCAGAAAAGTATGAATCAAGGAGGGGCGCATTTTTATTTGAATGGTCTGGACACTTAATTTCAATTTATAAAGGAGAGGGACGATTTGAACTTTAAACAATTGTGGACGGCATCATTACTTGCGCTATCATTGGCTGTTTTCCCTACAGCGGCTGAAGCATCTGTTGATCAATTGGAGACAGTAAACGAGCCACAGGATATTGAAAAGACTGAGCAATCGGATTATGTTAAAGGAGAAGTGGTTGTAAAGTTTAAAGATCAGGCTTCTATAGCGAAAAAAGGGAACAAGCTTGGTAGTGTGAAGGCGACTGTCCAAGAAGATTCTGACAAGGTAGATTCGAATTTCAAAGTATTGGAAGTTGGAAATGTTGAAGCTGTCGTGAAGGCTTTGAATAAGAATCCCAATGTTGAATATGCAGAACCGAATTACAAATTTGAAGGTAATTGGACACCGAATGACACGTATTACAGCGGTTACCAATACGGACCTCAGAATACATACACGGATGACGCTTGGGACATCACCCGTGGGAGCAGCAGTCAGGAAGTAGCGGTCATTGACTCGGGTGTGGATTACAACCATCCTGATTTGGACGGTAAAACCATCAAAGGGTATGATTTTGTAGATAATGATAATGACCCAATGGATTTGAATAACCACGGGACTCACGTTGCGGGAACGATAGCAGCAGAAACCAATAATGCTCAAGGTGTTGCAGGGATGGCCCCTGAGACTAACATTTTGGCTGTGCGCGCTCTTGACGCGAGCGGCAACGGTTCATTGGCTAATATTGCTGATGCGATTACGTACTCTGCTGATCAAGGCGCTGAGGTTATCAATTTATCTCTCGGTTGTGATTGTGATACTCAGACACTTGAAAATGCAGTGGATTACGCGTGGAACCAAGGATCTGTTGTGATCGCAGCAGCAGGGAATGATGGTGTCTCCACTACGTTTGAACCTGCTTCTTATGATAATGTCATTGCGGTTGGAGCCGTGGATTCGAACGATCAACCTGCCAACTTCTCGAATTACGGAAGCTGGGTTGATGTGACAGCACCTGGCGTAAGCATCGCTTCCACTGTACCCGGCAATGGATATGCCTACATGTCTGGCACGTCCATGGCATCACCTCATGTAGCCGGATTGGCGGGTCTTCTTGCGGGGCAAGGCCGCACAAACGGCGAAATTCGTCAGGCCATTGAACAAACAGCGGATGAAATCAATGGGACAGGCACATATTTTGAACATGGCCGCATCAATTCATTTGAAGCCGTCAATTATTAAAGTCTAGGCTGCAGGCTCTGCTCATGTATGATTCGATCATGCTGGCAGAGTCCTGTGCCTTTTTTGTTTTAGGAAGGCCTGCAATGACCTATTTAATACCGCCAAGTGACCAAATTTCTGGCCAAAAGCAAGGCTAATAAGTACTTAGTCTGGAAAGAGTCGTCAATTTGGTTGTATGTTCGTATTAAGCTAACCTGGCTTTAGACAAAAAAAAGACCGCGCTTCAACGCGGTCAAGTGGGAAAGTCATTTCTCTTTCATTATCGATTAATGTCTTGAAATTTTCAAGGGCAAGAAGGGCTACATTTTTTCCTAATCTTTGTTATTGATTGTCGAATCTTTGCCATAGCCTTGTTTTGCCTGGCTTATTTTTTTGCTAAATAATCTGCAATCCCCATTGCACAAACGTCACAGTCGAGCTTCAGAATGTCATAAACGGAATGGTTATCCGGTATATTGTACTGTTCCAAATAACCCGTTATGTGATCGAGAAGTCGCCTCTGAATGCCTGCTGTGCCTTCATTATTGGCTAAGGCTTGTTTGCCTGCTTCAATAAAATGCGGTAACCATTGCGTGACTTGCGTGTAGACGATTTCGGGATCCTGAGACTCGCCGAAATGTCCGAAATAGATTCGATCAAGGTTCAGATTACGTAATCGTTCGATTGACGCGATCATCTCATCCGGATTGAATTGATTGGGAGACGTGCTCGGCAAATAGAAGGTTAGCCCGTAATCTTGAGTCTGATGATAACGAATGCCGGCAGTATCGCCAGAAAAAATTCCGTTGCTGACTGGATCGTAAATACTGTAATGATGATTTGCGTGACCAGGCGTATCCAGAAAACGGAGCGTGCAGGCTGAACTGAGCTCAAGGGTGTCTCCGTCTTCTTTCGTGAGCAATCTTTTTTCTGGAATTGGTAAAATAGGGTCAAACAATTCACCGAATGTGTCCCCGTAAACAGCTCGTGCGCCGGCAATTAACCGAGAAGGGTCGGCCAAATGCCGTTTGCCGCGAGGGTGGACGACCACGGTGGCATTCGGGCATTCTTGCAGAAGTAAGCCTGCTCCCCCTGCGTGATCAAGATGGATGTGGGTCACAATAATATATTGAATGTCAGCGGGGTCAATCCCAAGGGAATGTAAACCATCTAATACGTATGGAATAGACGGACTTGGTCCTGTTTCAATTAATGTTAAGGCTTCTTCCATTAACACGTATGTACCCGTTCTTCCCGGATAACCCAGATCAAATCCGTCAATTAAGCGCATGCGATCGCCTACATGATGTATCGGAGCATGTGTTGCCATTTCCTCACCTCTTCAACTTTGATATTTCCATTTTACTAGAAATGACTGAATATTGTAACGTTTAGGCTTTTGTTGAGTATCCTGTAGGTGAAGGGAGATGGGCGATATGAATGAAGATAGAAATAAACATCATGGATCTCAGGGGCAAATGAACCCTATCCACGACCAGTGTAAACGGTACACGTATTATCATGTCATTATATCCATGTCCGATGGTAACTCGGTGGACGGTATAATCATTGACGTGGATGATCACAGCATCACTGTGCTTGTAGGAGAAGATGTGGAACATGAAGAAGAACGTCAATTTTATGGGGGTTACGGCCGGAGAAGAGCGAGACGATTTGGTCGACGCACGTTCCCGCTGGCTGCATTGACGGCACTTGCCTTATTCCCATATTTCACTCCTTATTACCCCCCTTACTATCCGTATTATTATTAATGAGTGATGGAAGGGAAGAGGGACCTCCAACCGATTTGATAGGCTAATTGAATCAAAAAACTACATTCGAATTTAAAAGTACAATCAATCATTTCAGCAGTCCGATTATCATGAATCGGGCTGCTCATTTATTTCAAGGCACAAAAAAAGCTCAATTTAAGGAGCTTTTGTATTGTTATTACTATTCGCTATGCCCTTTTCAATAAGGGGTATAAGTTTACTAGAATAGTTCGATACTATTCTAACCTTCGACACAAACCCCCAGTGTTACTATCATCTTCAATTATTCCAGTTGGATTTTACTTTTGAGGCAGCATTAGTTTCTATCACTAGATCTAATGGGAGGATGCTCTTCAACATTTGCGAATCTGCTGCGCATTTTATTAAGGATTTTTAAAACGTCATCTAAATTCACCGTGTCATCTCGGATCAATTGGATGAACTTCGCGTCTCCGGTAGGCCGTTCAGGCTTCATTTGGAAAGGTGCTCGGGGAAATGGCGAGACTCCTGTGGGAGGAGAGTACAGGGTGAGACCCCTGAAGGCGAAGCCTGAAGAGGCTCACCGTACCCCACGGAAAGCGAGCTGTTTCCCCGAGCACCTACTCCTTATACCGAGAACGGAATAGAGCATTTTCTATGCATATTTAGAGTTCGTATCAAGAGGGTATGAGGCGTAATCGTCCTGATCGTGCCACATTTGATTGAATTGCTTCGTCCAGGCTGCAGCCATTTGCTTATCTTTAATGATGAGCATAACCTCGTTATTCTTTTGTTCCGCCGAGTAAGTGAAATTATATGAGCCTGCTGTAATAGTGTGTTGATCTGAAATGACCACTTTCAAGTGCATGGTGCCGTCGTGGCGGTTGACCATCACCTGGGCTCCGGAATCGATCAACCGCTGGATATTGGCCATTTGCTGTGGGGATTCGGTCGCCTGAGTTCGATCGGTCAACACTCTGACCTTGACGCCTCTTTTAGTGGCTTGGCACATATGCGTGACGATCTCCTTCTCTGTCAATAGAAAGATCGCGACGTCTAAAGTGTGTTTAGAATGATCAATTGTGTGGAGCAGCTTTTGTTTTGGGGATTTATCCGTTCTGGAAAAAATATAATCAACGGCTGCAGATTTCTCATGTCTACGCGTATGCAGATAAAGACTGTATGTCATAGAGCCGAAGACAATCATTGCTCCGGTTGCTGTTATAATGTCCATCTGCTTCCCCCTTTTGATACCATTTTTAAACTATATGCATAAGGAGGATTGTCTCACAACAAGAAACATACTGGGACATAAGTAAAATGAGAGGTTTAAACAAGCGAACATTGAAAATGGATATAAGTTCAACGATGTTCATGAGCGGAGTGTTTTGACGGAGCGGTCATTAAACACCTCCCCAAAACACAAACATTCCGAACGTTTCGCTGAAATCGTTCGGAATGTTTGTGTTTTATTTAGTTTTGTCACAACCTCACGTCCTGTTCATATGTACATGATTGTAAAAGAGTCGGGATGACAGGAGTTGAACCTGCGACCCCTACGCCCCCAGCGTAGTGCTCTACCAAGCTGAGCTACATCCCGTTAAAGTGAAAAATGCACTATATATAAAATAACGTTTATATGATCCAAAATCAATCATGACGTTTAAATTTTTCTGCACGGTCTGTAGGGAAAAAGACAATACGTCGAGAATGAGTTTAAGAGGAAATAGTTAGAACACCCAGCAGAGGAGGGACCAAAGACGTGAACTATTATTTTTATTGCCGTAAGGATTCCGCTGTAGCAGGAAGCTCGCCGTCTTTTCCAATAGAGCAAATCAATAATCGTTTGATCCCTGCTGCTTCATACCCAGTTACGTTAACGTCCATGAACAATGTGTTCAAGGGTGAGCATCTCGATACGCTTCCTTTTATTATTGCTTCAGAGGAGGCGTTACATGCTGCCAAAGAGGGCGGTGAGTCTGAGCTGTTTTTGGAAGTCCCGCGTGATACGGTCATGATGTATTCCATCAACCGAGATGACCCGACCGACTATCAGGTTATTTATAAGAAGGATCATTCGACATCTTACCCTGCTGTGAGCAATGTCCCATCCGATATTTCTGAAGGCAGCACACAATTTGAAAAAGTATGTACCTACTACCAGCCTAAGGGCGTAATCAGGCGAGCATTGCTCATTATCCGCAGCTTGAAAAACATTATTAAACATTTCAACCCTGCCGAAGAACGCTTTTACGAAATTAAAGAGGAGGGAGGCGTGATCGTTGATCAGCCTCTGCCAGTTGATGAGCCGGTGGATCGCTCAACCTCAGAGCCTATGGTTGTGATCCTTCATGGCTTCATGTCTTTGACTGAGCATCAATTTCACGCTTTGAAGCGGATTTTATTACAAGCGGGTTATTACGGAAAAGTGTTTGGCTATTCGTATGCCACCAATCGTGCAGGCATCAGGGCGAGCGGAGGGGAACTGTATCATGTCTTATACAACACGGGCTTGTTGCAGAAAAACTGCAGCTTAGATATGTTTGCTCATAGCCAGGGCGGATTGATCGCGCGCAGTATGGTAGGGTTTCACTTGTCTGATCACCCTCATAGTATCAATGATGTCGTGCTCGCTGGAGTGCCTAACAAGGGGACTCCGTTAGCCGTATACGGTGCAACCTTGTTTTCGATTCATAGCTGGAATGCCATTGAGCTTCTGTTCCATATTGTCAGGGATCTTATCGCTGCTTTGCAGGGCTCAAAGCAAGCGTATGATTTCTTTGCGGAACAGGTGACTTCTTTTCATGATAAATCACCGGCGTTGCACGACATGTCTCCAGGATCTGAATTTCTGGAGAATTTGAACGCCGCCTCATTCTCTATCAATGGAAACCTTTATGTGTCAGGTTACCACCTGCCTGAAACAGAGGATAAGAGTCATTTTTTCTTGAAAGCCTATCGCCGTCTTCTAAATGAGTTGAATGTATTTATTGGAAAGGCTCATGATGGGGTGGTCCCTCAGGAAAGCAGCTATCACGTTTTTACATCTGGTACGCAAACTCTGGATGAAAACGAGGGATGGCATTCCTGGTATTTTGGCAAGGCGGATCGAGCTGCACACATATGGAAAGCTGTTTTGGAAGGAAAACCATAAATTTCACACGTTTTTAGTGATGCGGTGAGAGAATGATTTTTCCCGCCGTAAGTGTGATTGACAGCGGTTTCGATATAAGGTAGACTTCACCTCAATTCTTGTTGAGGTGATAGCTAAATTAATAGTGGAACACCGTTCCTTATAGAGGAACGAAAGGAGGTTACTATAATGAGTGTGCGTGAAGTTATCCGGCGAGAAAAACTCGTCGCCATCATTCGATTAGAAGATGATGACATCATTGAACCGATTGTCTCTCATCTTTATAAAGGAGGCATCCGGGTGGTGGAAGTAACGATGAACACGCCTGGTGCTGTCGAAGCAATCCGTAAAATAAAAGAAACCTATACGGAGATGACGGTTGGGGCCGGTACAGTACTTGATGCTGCTGCAGCTGAAGAAGCCATTCAGGCAGGCGCCGACTTTCTCCTGGCTCCTACTTTAAAGAAAGAAACCATCCATACCGGCGTAGATTATGGGATTCCAGTAATTCCTGGCGTCATGACACCGACAGAAGCTTTAACCGCCTATGAGTGGGGTGCGCCTCTCGTTAAAGTATTCCCAGCGCGACATTTAGGGCCTGATTTTCTCAACGACTTACGCGGTCCGCTTACGGAAATTGAAGGGATGGCTGTGGGAGGCGTTTCAACTGACAATATGGCAGAGTATTTACGCAAAGGCTGGAACTCACTTGGCATTGGCGGGTCACTGGTCAACAAAGCCTGGATTCAGGAGGGAAACTTTGCAAAGATTGAAGCAAAAGCAAAGGAATTTGTTGCGATTCGTGATAATGTCACGATGGTCTAAGAGAGGGGGCTGCTGATATGAAGGCTGTATTGATCGATTCAGGTACTACAAATTCCCGTCTCCGTTTAGTAGATGCAAAGACAAGGCACGTGAACGATGTACTTAAATTGGAAGTGGGTGTACGTAATGCGGCAATGGATCAAAATACGGACCGACTAACAGAGGAGCTGCAAAGCGGGTTGAAAGACTTGCTGGAGCGTAACGGTCTTGCAGTCTCAGAGCTTGCTTACATCGTAGCTTCGGGAATGATTACGTCGAATCTTGGGCTCCTTGAAGTCCCCCATATTTCTGCCCCGGCAGCTTCGGAGGACTTTGTGCGCCATACTCAGCAAATCAAACTCGATGCTTTTTTTAACATTCCTTGTCTGTTTGTTCCAGGGATGAAGACTGTTTCTGAACGTGACATCGCCAGTGATATAAGCGTAATCGATGATTATGATGTTATGCGCGGAGAAGAAGTGGAAGGGTTGGGACTGCTTCATCAACTTGAACCCCAAGGCGAAGGGATGTTGGTTCTCCCTGGCTCGCATACCAAGTATGTGCAAGTACGTGAAGACAAGTCATTTACATCATGTCTGTCCACGTTGGCTGGAGAAATGCTGAAAGCTGTGCGGAATCAGACGATAATAGCCGATTCCCTGGATGGACACCTCATCTCAGCCATAGATCAAGAGAGATTGATAGAAGGGTATGAGGCTGCCAAGCGGGTCGGGATTACCCGTGCTTTCTACCATATAAGGCTTCTCCATCTTTTCTCCCAATTGGATGCCAATGCCCGGGCAAATTATTATGCAGGTGTTGTGCTTTATTATGATTTAGAAGCGCTAATGAACAAAACGTCTCAGGGAAGAATGGAATGGATCATCGTCGGCGGGTCAGACCCACTCCGTTCAGCCTTTGTTCATCTCTTAAACCATGCAAATAAGGGGTGGCGGATCATTGAAGCCGATGATCATCAAGTAGAAATGGCTTCAGTTCATGGAGCGTGTGACATCGGGAATCACTTTTTAGCTAATGAGGAATGAGGAGGCTGTGTAGTATGCAAATCGTAAACTATGAACTATTTCAAGTGCCCCCGAGGTGGTTGTTTTTAAAAATAGAAACGGATGAAGGGATTTCTGGGTGGGGGGAACCTGTCATAGAAGGACGTGCCTATACGGTGAAAGCGGCCGTCGAAGAACTGATGACATACATGATCGGAAAGGATCCGCTTAGAATTGAAGACCATTGGAACATGCTTTATCGTTCCGGTTTTTACCGCGGTGGCCCGATATTGATGAGCGCTCTGGCAGGAATTGATCAAGCCTTGTGGGATATCAAAGGGAAATTTTATCAGGCCCCGATCTATCAATTGATGGGAGGTGCCTGCCGAGATTCGATCAAAGTCTATTCGTGGATCGGCGGCGATCGTCCTTCTGATGTTGGTAAAGCAGCTGCCGAGGCCGTGGCCACCGGTTTTACAGCTATAAAAATGAATGGAACAGAGGAAATGCAATATCTGGACTCGTATGAAAAGGTCGATCAGGCTGTCGAACGCGTGGCAGCTGTGCGCGAAGCGGTTGGTAATGGCGTCGGAATCGGAATTGATTTTCACGGGCGGGTCCACAAACCAATGGCCAAAGTGTTGGCAAAAGAACTGGAGCCTTATCGCCCGATGTTCTTAGAGGAACCAGTAGTGGCGGAGAATAATGAAGCTTTACGAGAAATCGCCTCTCATACCCACACCCCGATTGCGACGGGTGAACGGATGTTTTCCAGATGGGACTTTAAGTCATTACTGTCTGATGGTTATGTTGACGTGATTCAGCCGGATATTTCCCATGCTGGTGGCATTACGGAAACAAAGAAGATTGCCACCATGGCCGAAGCGTATGATGTTGCCATTGCTCCTCATTGCCCCTTAGGTCCGATTGCTCTGGCTGCTTGCCTGCATGTAGACGCTACATCGCACAATGCGTTCATTCAGGAACAAAGCCTGGGCATTCATTATAATAAGGAGAATGACCTGCTCGATTATATTAAAGATCGCAGCGTGTTCGACTATGAGAATGGTCACGTCAAAATTCCGCAGGGTCCAGGACTCGGTATTGAAATCAATGAAGATTACGTACGTAAACGGGCTGAAGAAGGCCACAACTGGCACAACCCCGTGTGGCGGCATGATGATGCGAGTATAGCTGAGTGGTAGGCATAACGTAAACGAAGCAGATTTTGATAACCTTTCTCTAATATTTATAATGGTGAATTGTCTCTCTTGTTTTTTTATTTGTGTATAATAGAGGTGGTTATCCAAATTGATTCAAGGGAGCTGTTACATGATGTCAATCAGTTTGAACCCTTATTTGATCTTTGACGGAAACGCGCGAGAGGCAGTCAATTTTTACGAGAAAACATTGGATGGGAAAATAACAGGTATCATGACGTTCGGGGATATGCCGGAAGACCCGGACCATCCTGTAACGGACGACATGAAGGACCGCGTTATGCATGCTCATTTAAAAGTCGGCGATGCAGATCTCATGTTCTCCGATACATTCCCAGGCATGCCTCATCAGCCAGGCGACACGATTCAAATTGCGATCCATCCCAAAGAGGAGGAAAAAGCGAAAGAAATCTTTGCTGCTCTAGAAGATGGCGGACACGTTATCATGCCTCTTCAAAAGACGGATTGGAGCCCCTTATACGGTAGTGTAAAGGACAAGTTCGGCGTTACGTTCCAAGTGAATGTCCCCGATGAGCAATCGACGTAATACACCAACAAACCCAGCCTCCTGTTTGCGAATGAACAGGAGGCTGATTTCGATCACTACATGGAGACGGATGCAGGAATAGCGCGAGCCAAAGATTTCTCAGGAGAGCATTCTTTGCGTTATCTAAGAAGCTAAGGCCGTGCCCGTGGAAAGCGGCGTGTTTTGACGGAGCGGTCATTGAATACCTCTCTAAAACACAAAAAAATCCGAACATTTCGCTGAAATCGTTCGGATTTTTTTGTGTTTTATTTAGTTATGTCTCACCCACGGCAGTTTTGTATTTCATGAATTTTTGTACTAGTGTCCTAAGATTAGTTATCTTACTGACATGAATGTTTTATATTTATAGTTTCGTATAAATTGTCTCCTTATAAACGCCTGCGTGAAATAGCTTCACGCATCTTGTTTAAAGCTTCCTGAGATTGCTCTTTCATTTGCACGCTGTAATTGACGTAAAGCGCGTCTATGATAGATAGTTCGGCAAGGCGAGAGGCAAGCGCTTCGGAGCGGTACCCTGTTTCCTGAGAAGCGGTGAATAAGCACACGTCCATAGCTTTACTGAAAGGTGACTTGGCAAAGTTCGTAATACCGATTGCAGGGACGTTATTTTGCTTAGCCACTTCAATCACTTCGAGTAAGTCTTTGTTTGAACCCGTGTGCGAAATAAATATGGCCACATCCTGAGGGGTGAGCTGCGATGCCGCCATAAGCTGCAGGTGTGTATCGGTATACGCATAACTAGATAGGCCGCTGCGCATAAATTTATGTTGCCCATCCAGAGCTGTAACGCCTGAACCCCCATTACCATAGAAGTGAATTTGCTTGGCTTGAAGAATAAGAGACAAAGCTTGGTGGAAGGGTGCTTCATTTTGCAAGTCGCGGGTATATTGGAGCGCATTGATATTGGCTTGGAAAACTTTTTGCATAATCTCCATTTCAGTGTCATCTTCATCAATTTTCTCATGGATATCCTTGATTGGGCTGACAATTTCGGAAGCCAGCGCAATTTTCATAGCTTGATAACCCTTGAATCCGAGCGATTTGCAAAAACGGAAGACTGTGGCATCGGCAACTTTTAAATCCTCGGCAACTTGGTTGATGGTTGAATGGACAATGTTAGTTGGGTTTTGGATAATGTAGTCTGCAATACGTTTTTCTTTTTCACTTAGCTGAGCGTAAGATGAGCGAATGCGATTTAGAACATGCGGTGACGATTGCGTCATTGGGACTCCCTCCATAACTAACTTACATTCATTTTAAACAAAAAATATTTCAAATAAAAGCCAAAGCTATGAAAAAAATTTTGAAAGAACGGTTGAATCGAAAAAAATTTATTGTATAATCGGCATTAACGAAATAAAATTTCATAATTTGTAAACGTTTTAACGGGCAACCGCGTTATTATTTTCACGTATTTGGAAGCGGTTACCATTCATTTTGAAAGCTGCTGGGAGCTTGGAGGGAACGACATGAAAACAGACGTCATTATAGGCATCGATATCGGTACAACCAGTACAAAGACATTAGCTTACGACACGAAAGGTGCGATTTGGGCAGAAGTTGAGCAAGAATATCCGCTATATTCGCCGGATCCATCTTGGAAAGAGCAAGACCCTGAAGAAATTTATGCAGCTGTTAAATCTACGCTGGCTGAAGTTGCCCAGCAAGTTGAATCAAAGCAGGGTCATATTGCAGGCGTAGGGTTTAGTGCTGCCATGCACAGTATTTTGGCTTTGGATGACGAGGGAAATGTACTTACTAATGCTTTGACATGGGCGGATCAGCGCTCTTTTTCAGAAGCGGAAGAGTTAAAAGAGGGAGAAGGACACGCCATCTATTTGCGGACAGGCACGCCAATTCACCCCATGTCACCACTGACTAAGCTTATGTGGTTCAGAAGAAACCGACCGGAATTATTTGCAAAAGCGACGAAGTGGATTTCACTTAAAGAGTATGTGTGTTATCGCTTGTTTCATCGTTTCATCGTTGATTATTCAATCGCATCTGCGACAGGCTTATTTAATTTAAAGGAATTAAGCTGGGATGATGAAACACTTAATCTCGTGGGAATTAAAGAAAATCAGCTGTCACAGCCGGTTTCGACTACTCACGTTGTTAAAGGATTGGATAGCGAACTTGCAGCATATTTGAACCTGGATCCCGAAACGCCGTTTGTCATCGGAGCAAGTGACGGCGTATTGGCCAACATAGGGGTCGGGGCTGTTGAACATGGCTCCGTAGCTTGCTCGATCGGTACAAGTGGCGCCATTCGAACCATTGTGAATGAACCGACCGTGGACCCGAAAGGTCGAATTTTTTGCTATGCCTTAACGGAAGATCAATGGGTGATTGGCGGTCCGATCAATAACGGCGGCATTTCATTCCGTTGGGCGCGTGACCAACTGTTCCCTGATATCAAGGAAAGCATTAAGCCGAACGGATTCACAGCTTATGACGAACTGACCCGACGGGCTTCCTTCGTCAGACCTGGTTCGAACGGACTCTTATTCCTACCCTATTTAACCGGAGAACGCGCACCATTCTGGGATGCGGATACAAAAGGGGTATTCTTTGGCCTCACCTTGGATCATGGGCGCGATCACATGGTACGGAGTGTGTTAGAAGGCGTCATGTTCCAAATGTATTCAGTCGCCATTGCCTTGATCGAAGCTGGTGTAGAACCGGTTGAATATCGAGCAGGAGGCGGATTTGCTCGTTCAGAATTGTGGCGACAAATAATGGCCGACATTTTCGAAACGGAAATCGTTGTGCCAGAAAGTCATCAGGGTTCATGTTTAGGTGCAGCCTGGCTATCAATGAAAGCGCTTGGCATGATCGATGACTTGTCGAGTGTGAAAGAGGTCATCCGCACAAAAGTGAAACATGGTCCAATTGAAGAAAATGTGCAAACTTACAGGGAACTGAAGCCAGTCTTCCTTCGTCTGGCAAGACAATTGCCGGATGAATTTAAGGCGATATCAGAAGTGCAAAGAAAGATTAGTACACAACATTAATAAATGGAGAGGAGTAGATTAATATGGAATCCACAGCTGGTCTTATTATTGTAGCTGTCTTAGCTGTCGTCGCACTTTTATTTCTTGTTATGAAAACGAAACTGCAAGCGTTTATCGCTTTACTACTTGTAAGTATACTTGTCGGTTTAGTCGTAGGAATGCCTTTAGGGGATATCATCACGACCATTGAAGAGGGAATGGGAGGCACCCTTGGTTACATCGCTGTCATCATTGGCCTCGGCGCCATGTTTGGTGAGATGCTGCGTGTCTCAGGGGGCGCTGAACGGCTTGCCATTACCTTAATCGATAAATTCGGGGAAAAGAACGTCAGCTGGGCCCTCGGTTTAACAGGCTTTATCATTTCGATTCCTGTCTTCTTTGACGTGGCGCTCGTTATTCTCGTACCGATCATTTACAGCTTGACTCAAAGAACAAAGAAATCATTATTATATTTTGGGATCCCATTGTTAGCGGGTCTCGCTGTTACGCACAGTTTCATTCCACCGACCCCCGGCCCCATCTCGGTTGCTTCCATACTTGATGCCGACCTTGGCTGGGTTATCTTATTCGGTTTCTTAGCTGGTATACCGGCTATGATTATCGGTGGTCCTATTTTCGGGAAATACATCTCCGAAAAAATTCATATCAATGTTCCTGAATACATGCTTGAGCAAGTTAAAGATATTGATTATGATCGTGAACTACCCAGCTTTAAAAGCATTGTCCTCATCATTACGCTGCCACTTGTATTAATTTTGGTTAATACATTGTCAGACTTGATGTTAGAAGATGGCAGCTCAGTTCAAAGCTTTTTGACCTTCATAGGTCACCCCTTTGTGGCGTTAACGATTGCAGCATTATTAACGTTCTACATTTTTGGGATCAAACGCGGTTATACGAAAGAAGAAGTTCAGGGCATCACTACGAAAGCGCTTGAACCTGCCGGGATCATCATACTCGTAACAGGTGCTGGTGGTGTGTTTGGTGAAATGCTCATCCAGTCCGGTATCGGCGACATTTTAGCCGAAGCCATGAAAGGTGCACAGATGCCACTGATCGTTTTTGCTTTCTTGACCGCAACCGTTGTCAGAATCGCTCAAGGTTCAGCAACTGTTTCGATGATTACAGCCGCTGGTCTCGTTGCGCCATTATTAGAATCGTTTGATGTGAGCGAACCGATGCTTGGCTTACTCGTTATTTCAATTGCTTCTGGTGCTACAGTCGTGTCTCACGTCAATGACTCAGGTTTCTGGATTGTTAACCGTTATTTCGGTTTAACGGAGAAACAAACGCTGCAATCATGGACAGTGATGGAAACGATTATTGGACTCGTCGGTTTCGCCGTAGCGTTATTGCTTAGTCTATTTGTTTAAGGCGCCTATGAAATTATTAGACAGAAAAGAGGATGCAATATGAAGGTAGGGTTAATTGGTTTAGGTAAAATGGGTGCGAACATCGGAGCTCAAATGCTAGAGAAAGAACACGATGTCGTGGCTTATGACGTATCGGAAGAGTCTGTGGAACAGTTCAAGCGTGAAGGCGGGGAGGGTGTCAATTCTATCCCGGCTTTAGTGGATCTGTTAGATGAGTCGCCTCGTGTGATTTGGATGATGGTACCTGCAGGCGAGATTACGGATCAAGTCATTGAAGAAGTGACGCCCTTATTAAATAAAGACGACATTCTAATCGATGCCGGTAATTCTCACTACAAAAAAACAATCGAACATCACGAGCAGTTATCCGCGCGTGGCATCAAATTCTTTGATGTCGGCACGAGCGGCGGGGTTTCCGGAGCTCGCAATGGAGCTTGCTTCATGATTGGCGGAGATCAAGACGTCTTCCAAACGATTGAACCGCTATTTGATGGGCTTTCTGTCGAGAACGGGTATCATTTTACAGGGGAAGGCGGAAGCGGCCATTTTTTGAAAATGGTTCACAACGGTATCGAATACGGCATGATGGCAGCTATCGGTGAAGGATTTGAACTGCTTGAAAAAAGTCCGTTTGATTTTGACTACGAAGGCGTCGCCAAAGTGTGGAATAATGGCTCCGTGATCCGCAGCTGGTTAATGGAACTAATGGAAGGCGCCTTCAAGAAAGACGCTCGTCTGGATGATATTAAAGGCGTCATGAACTCCTCCGGTGAAGGGAAATGGACAGTGGAATCCTCATTGGATTTTGAAACACCTGCTCCCATTATTACACTGGCGCTTATGATGCGTTATCGTTCCCAGGAGGACGATACGTTCACTGGAAAAGTTGTCTCCGCTCTCCGTCACGAGTTCGGCGGGCATGCAATTGAAAAGAATAACTAATGATGAAGGTGCTGGGTTGTTTTCTTCCGGTCTAGGAAGAGAGGGATAATGACCGTAAACAGCAAATCAAAACGCTTGGATGTCTACTATCCAAGCGTTTTTTTAGGTCTTGAATAAGAGGGTATTCCAGAGCAACCGGCTGTCTGAAAAGCATCAATGGGTAACCTTCCTAAAGCTATATCCCCCCAATTTAAACATCAAAAAATAAATTTCGTATTTTCTTGTTCCTTACGGTTGACTTTATACGTTACGCATGTATAATTATGAATTAACAATAATAAAAATACAAAAACCGTAGATGAAGAAAGTAGTTGCTAAATAGATAATCAGCGAATCGGGGACGGTGGGAGCCCGGGAATCTATTAGGAATGAAACGCCCTTCTGAGGTGCCGGGTGAATGTATAAGTAGCCTTGGCCGGTATGCCCTCCGTTATGGTTTCGAGTTGGTTCTGACAAAGGACAATGAGAGTGGTACCGCGGACAGCAGATACGTTCGCCTCTTACAGGGATACAAGAGGTGGACGTTTTTTAATGGATATACACAATTCTGAAGGAGGAATTAGAATGACTAAACCAAAAGTAGTGTTGGCTTATTCCGGCGGATTGGATACATCAATTTCAGTGAAATGGATTCAAGAAAAATATGGATACGATGTTATCGCCTTGGGCCTAGACATCGGTGAAGGCAAGCATTTGGAGGAAATCAGACAGAAGGCGCTTGATGTAGGTGCCGTTAAAGCGATCATGATCGATGGTAAAGAGATGCTCGCGCAGGATTATATTTTACCTTCATTGAAAGCCAATGCCATGTATGAAGGGAAATATCCGCTATCTTCAGCGATTTCGAGACCATTAATCTCAAAATTGTTGGTTGATGTGGCTGAACAGGAGGGGGCCGTTGCTGTGGCGCATGGCTGCACCGGAAAAGGGAATGATCAAGTCCGGTTTGAAGTGGCGATCCAGTCGTTGAACCCCGATCTGGAGGTCATTGCACCCGTACGGGAGTGGGGCATGACCCGTGATGAACAAATTCAATATGCGGAAGATAAAGGCATCCCGATTCCAGTGAACCTGGATAATCCGTTTTCGATTGATGCGAATATCTGGGGCCGTGCCTGTGAAGCAGGTGTGCTTGAGGATCCTTGGATGGAAGCTCCGGAAGCGGCTTACGATTGGACGAATCCGATTGAGAAAACGCCGGATCAACCCGAGTATCTGGATATCGAGTTTGATCAAGGGGTCCCGGTGGGGTTGAACGGTGTACCTATGCCGCTCGTAGATTTGATTGAAACGTTGAACGATAAAGGCGGACTGCACGGTGCTGGGCGTATCGACCATGTGGAAAACCGTCTCGTCGGCATCAAATCAAGAGAGGTCTATGAAAATCCGGGTGCGATGATTTTGATCAATGCTCACAAAGAATTGGAATTTCTGACCCTGACACGGGAAGTGTCTCAGTTTAAAACCACTGTCGATCAGCAGCTGTCCAAAATCATTTACGATGGCCTTTGGTATTCACCGATCAAAAATGCGCTGACCGCGTTTGTGGATGAAACCCAGCAGGTTGTCTCCGGCACCGTCAAAGTCAAACTGTTTAAAGGACACTTTAATGTAGTTGGAAAACAATCGGCTAACAGCTTGTATAATGAGCAGCTTTCCACTTATTCAAAAGAGGATGCGTTTGATCATAACGCGGCTGTAGGGTTTATCAAGTTATGGGGCCTTCCAACTAAAGTGTATGCAGATGTTCATAAAAAGAAAAAGGTGCTTGTTCATGAGTAAGTTGTGGGGAGGCAGGTTTACAAAACCTACCAATGATTTAGTGGATGCGTATACATCTTCTATTCATTTTGACCAAAAATTAGCCAAGGAAGATATCCAGTGCAGCCTTGCGCATGTGCAGATGCTTGGAGAAACAGGCATTATCTCAAAAGAGGAGGCAGAAACGATCAGCCACGGTTTAACAGTGATCAGCGGAAAAATCGACCGTGGTGAGGTTTCTTTCTCCACAGAACATGAAGACATTCATATGAATATCGAAAAGCTCCTGATAGATGAAATCGGTGAGGTGGGCGGTAAACTTCACACCGGTCGAAGTCGGAATGATCAAGTGGCTACCGATATGCACTTATATTTACGAACGAAAACAAATGAGCTGATCGCATTACTTGAACACGTGCAGCAAGCCATCTATAAGCAGGCAGAAGCTAATGTGGAGACCATTTTACCAGGTTATACTCATTTGCAAAGGGCTCAGCCCGTTTCCTTCGCCCATCATGTGCTCGCTTATTTCTGGATGTTCGAACGAGATAAACAGCGACTCCAGGATAGTCTGAAGCGCATTAATTGGTCGCCGCTCGGTGCCGCAGCCATGGCTGGTACGACTTACCCGATTGATCGCGAGCGTACTGCTGAGCTGCTGGATTTCGAATACGTCTATCCCAACAGTATGGATGCAGTAAGTGATCGCGACTTTATTCTGGAGTTCCTTTCTGATGCCTCAATCATCATCACCCATATTTCCCGTCTATCCGAAGAACTTGTCCTTTGGAGCAGTGAGGAGTTTAGTTTCATTGAGCTTGATGATGCATTTTGCACCGGGTCTAGTATTATGCCGCAAAAGAAAAATCCGGACGTGCCCGAGCTATTACGCGGAAAAACTGGGCGTATTTACGGTCATTTGACAGGATTGCTCACGTTATTAAAAGGACTTCCCCTGGCGTATAACAAAGATATGCAAGAAGATAAGGAAGGCATGTTCGACACAGTCGAGACATTAGAAGGAGCCCTGAATTTATTAGCTCCTATGCTGGAATCAATGACAGTCAATAAAGCGCATATGCGCCAAGCTGTCACACAAGATTATTCAAATGCCACAGATATTGCCGACTACTTGGCGGTCAAAGGCATGCCCTTTCGCCAAGCGCATGAAGTGATTGGTAAAATTGTGTTATATGCCATCGAAGCGAACAAATATTTACTCGATCTAACACTAGAAGAATTTCAATCATTTTCGA
This sequence comes from Thalassobacillus sp. CUG 92003, assembly GCF_013618635.1. Lineage (GTDB taxonomy): Bacteria > Bacillota > Bacilli > Bacillales > Halobacillaceae > CUG-92003. Next base: position 50,455 of record NZ_JABLSJ010000014.1, read on the forward strand.
CGTTATTCGAAGATGATATTTTCACTAAATTGCTGCCGGATGAAGTTGTAGCCGCCAGAGACAGCTATGGCGGAACTGGACATGAAAAAGTTCACATGCAGCTTAAGCAAGCAGCCGATTGCTTATCTCATCATTAGTCCCCCAGCAGGTTCTGTCACTTCAGGACCTGTTTTTTTATGTTCAATTTTATAGAACATGCCAGGCGTTGAACCTTAAATATGAACAAAAGTTAGAATGGTTGACAAATAAATGAAGGCAATTTATTATGATGAAGCAATAATTCATATCGGTTTAATCGGTATTAAGATATTATAGGGAGGTTTTTATTATGAGAAGATCATGGTTTGCGTCTGTTGCCTTTCTTTCTATTTTAGTATTGCTCGCAGCTTGCGGAACGTCAAACGAAGGACAGAAAGCCAACGAGACAGAAGGTGAGAGTGATCAAAACGAGACAAGTTCCTCTAATGAAAGTTTGTATGAAAAAGTGCAGAATCAAGGAGAGATTCTGATCGGGACAGAGGGCACCTATCCACCTTTCACGTTCCATAATGAAGAAGGCGAACTCACAGGTTTCGACGTTGAAATCGCTCGTGAAGTAGCGGAACGCCTGGGAGTGGAAGCGAATTTCCAGGAAACGAAATGGGATGCAATCTTTGCTGGCTTGAATTCTGAACGGTTCGACGTCATCGCAAATCAGGTGGGTATCTCATCTAAACGTCTGAAAAAGTATGATTTTTCTGAGCCTTATATTCAGTCTTCAGCTGTACTCGTAGCTCACGAAGATAACGAGGACATTACAAGTTTTGAGGACATTGAAGGAGTCAGTTCAGCTCAATCATTGACGAGTAACTACTCCAGTATCGCAAAAGAGCATGGTGCGGACGTCACGTCGGTAGAAGGGTTCAAAGAAGCCATGCAGCTACTGGGTTCAAAACGTGTGGAAGTCACAATTAATGATCGACTCTCCGTATTGGACTATTTAAACCAGCAAGAAGACGCCCCTATTAAAATTGTCGATCGCAAAGACCAAGCTTCTGAAAATGCTTTTGCTTTCCGTAAAGGTACCAGTGACAAATTAATCGAGGAAGTCAATAAAGCGCTAGAAGCAATGAAAGAGGACGGCACATATTTGGAAATATCTGAAAAGTGGTTTGGCGAAGATGTTTCTAAGTAATATTTTTACCAACCCAGCAGAGCAACAATATTACCTCGAGATTTTTGTCAATTCCCTTTGGCCATTGGTCAAGGGGGCTTTGTTGTATACCATCCCTTTGACATTGATCACCTTCTCCATAGGTCTAGTTCTGGCTGTATTGACAGCTCTTTTTCGTCTATCCGGAATTGCCGTATTAAAGGGGATCGCTCGTTTCTACGTATCCATTATCCGAGGCACGCCGCTGCTGGTCCAATTGTTTATCATATTCTTTGGTTTGCCTAGTGTCGGTATCACAATTGGTGCCTTTCCCGCGGCGGTAATTGGATTTTCACTGAACATGGGGGCATACGGATCTGAAATCATTCGGGCTGCCATTTTGTCAATCCCGAAAGGACAGTGGGAAGCGGGTTACTCAATTGGGATGTCTTATATTCAGTCCTTAAGACGTGTCATCCTGCCACAGGCGACCAGGGTTTCGATTCCGCCCTTATCAAATTCCTTTATTGGATTGGTGAAGGATACTTCATTAGCTTCCACTATAATGGTGGCGGAGATGTTTCGAAAATCTCAGGAAATTGCCTCACAAAATTATGAGTTTATGGCATTATATACACAAGCCGCCCTTATTTACTGGGTTATTTGCGTATTCCTTTCTTTTGTTCAAGGAAAAGTAGAGCGCAGGCTGGACCGGTATGTAGCCAAATAGGAGGATTCTATGCTGAGCGTTAAAGATTTGCATATACAATTTGGGGATTTGCACGTACTCAAAGGCATTGATTTAGAAGTCGAGAAGGGGAAAGTGATCGTTATTGTCGGACCATCCGGCTCGGGCAAGACGACACTTTTACGTTGTTTGAACGCATTAGAAATTCCGAACGAAGGCATCGTGGAAATTAATGATGCTAAAGTGGAATACCAAAACAAGCCAAGTAAAAAAGAGATCATTGCTCTCCGTCAGCAAACAGGGATGGTGTTCCAAAATTATAACCTATTCCCTCATTTTACTGCGGCGCAAAATGTCATGGAAGGTCTGGTCACCGTAAAAAAAATCAATAAAAAACGTGCCAGAGAAATAGCAGAAAGCTTACTTGCCAAAGTCGGCTTGACAGAAAAAGCGGATGACTACCCTTATCAATTATCAGGTGGCCAACAGCAGCGCGTCGGTATCGCCCGTGCTCTTGGTTTGGACCCTCATTTGATTCTTTTTGATGAAGCCACCTCAGCACTTGATCCGGAATTAGTCGGGGAAGTGCTTAAAGTCATGAAGCAATTAGCGGATGAAGGCATGACGATGGTGGTGGTGACCCATGAAATGAAATTCGCGGAAGATGTGGCAGACGAAGTCCTGTTTATGGATGAAGGCGTTGTGGTAGAACGAGGAACACCACAAGACGTTTTTCATCATCCTAAAGAAGAACGTACGCAACAGTTTTTGAACAAATTGCAATAAGACCCTCAAGATCAGCACGCTGAATGCAGTCTTCAGCGTGCTGATTTTTAAATCTTCTGTCAAATGTGCGTTTTCAGAGTGATCAGGTTGGGAATACTTTGGTAAACGAGTACAATAAGCGGAGGTCATAACGTATGGGAGCCGTTCCACAACGCCCCACCAAAAATGAGATCGGGTGCAGAAACGAATACGGGACATTACAGAAAGCAATCGTTTGTGCTCCCAGGTTTATGCGCATTGAAAAAACAATCAATGAGACACAGAAACATTATGCGAACGAAAACATCAATCGCGAAAAAGCGATGAAACAGCACGAAACCTTCATTCAAACATTAGAAGACCATCATGTGGACGTGATTCATCTGGCTCCAAGTTCCACCTTTAACGAGCAAGTATTTACACGTGACATCGGCTTTTGTATCGGGAAACAAATCGTCGTCGGCGCCATGAAAAGCGATGTACGCTGGGGCGAAGAAAAAGTTTTGCGCCAATATTTAGAGGCACACGATATACCGTATCAACAATTGCCCGCCGCTTCGATTGAGGGCGGTGATATTATGATTGATCACGACCAGATTTGGGTAGGAATCAGCGACAGAACCCCAAGAGAAGCCGTTCGTCATTTGAAACACGTATTTCCTGAATACAACATTCAACGGTTGAAGCTTAATCAAAACATTTTACACCTTGATTGCGCGTTCAATATTATATCCAAGCACGTTGCCCTTATTTATCGGGAAGCATTTGACTCAAAAGAGGTGGAGAGGCTCGCAAGTCATTATGAACTCGTCGATATAACAGATGAAGAACAATTTTTTTTAGGAGCTAACGTTTTGTCGATTGATGGAGAACGTGTCATCAGTCTTCCGCAAAATAACCGGATCAACGCCTTATTATCGAGGATGGGATTCGACGTAATCGAAGTCGAATTTTCTGAAATAATCAAGTCTGGCGGCTCCTTTCGATGTTGCACATTACCTATTTGCAGAAACTGATTGCATGGCGCTCCCTGGGATGGTATACTTCATTTCCAGGGAGATTTTAATGGAACTCCAACATTGGATGAAAGCGCTCACCAAGGCGTTTTGAACGATTTAAATGTACAATTTGTTCAATTTAAATTTCATAATTCAATGGAGTTTTGAACGCAACACTGCGGGGAATCGCCCTGTAACATTTTGTAAAGGAGGATGATGGGCTGTGACACTGATGTTTGCAAAAGCTCGCGAGCTTATGGAGCAAGATTATAAGAATAGCGACGAGTTTAAAGAACAACGTAACGTTACCCCGCTTTCAAGCCAAGTTAAGAAAAGCAAATTCACACGCCAAGGCAAAAAGCCCTTCAAGAAAAAATAGGGCATGCGCCGGTCGCAGTGGATCGTAGGAAGCTATGCGACATTGAGGAACCGGATGAAGCAAACATCACGGCCATTTGTAAAAACCCATCTTAGTAATTAACATCATCCTTATTAAATAGAGATCTAGTTTGTTAATTCACCCCTTCTTAATTGAGAAGGGGTTTTTATATATGCACCAGTCAAAATACGATAGATATAATAAAATATCAGGCTTCGGGTCTTATATCAGTCTAAAATCGAAAATATCGGTCCACCAGCCGAGATATCGGTCAACCCGCCATCGATATCGGTCAGATCTCTTCATATATCGGTCCAGCGCCAGCCATATCGGTCGTCACGCCTTATATCGGTCTAAAATCGAAAATTTCGGTCCACGAGCAGATATATCGGTCAACCCGCCATCGATATCGGTCGTCTGCTCCCATATATCGGTCCAGCGGGAGACATATCGCTCGCCGCTCCTTATATCAGTCTAAAATTCCAAATATCGGTCCACGAGCCGATATATCGGTCAGATCTCCCCATATATCAGTCCAGCTCAGCACATATCAGTCGTTACGCCATATATTGTTTTAAAAATCAGTCACAATTGAACCCGTACAATAAATATGATATATTAACATCATAATCCCTAGTTAACTGATAGGGATTATATACAATAAGGGGTTGAATGTTATGGGCGTAGAGTTCGTTGATTTATTTGACCAATGGGCAAGTTCATATGATAATACAGTTAACGGGGGAGACCCGGAATATAAAGAAGTGTTCAAGCACTATGAAGATATGTTGGGTGAGTTAGCTGATATCTCCGTTTCTCCAGTATTGGAGTTTGGAGTCGGTACAGCTAATTTGACTCGAAAAATGGTCAGACAAGGCAAAGTGGTCATTGGAATTGAGCCTTCGTTGGAGATGCGCAAGATTGCAAAAATCAAATGTCCGGAGGCTGCCATCTATGAAGGGGATTTCATTGAATATCCTTCGCTTCAGGTGCCGGTCCGTTCAGTTGTGAGTTCTTTTGCGTTTCATCATTTGACTCACGAAGAGAAAGTGCAGGCCATTCGGGATTATGAGGCTTTGCTGGAGCCGGGCGGCGGGATTATCATGATTGATACGGTTTTTCAGGATAAGGACCATCGTCGGCAGTTGATTGAAGCAGCTGAACAAGACGGGTTCTTGAATTTAGCGCAAGATTTAAAGGAAGAACACTATGCGTATATGGATGAATTAAAGCAAGCGTTTAAGGCGGTGAACATGGACGTGACGTTCACCCAAAAGAACAAGTATGCCTGGTTGATCCAGGCTAAAAAAGGAGCGTAATCGTATGCCAAAAATGAATGTGGAAAGTTTCAATCTCGATCACACCAAAGTGAAAGCCCCTTACGTACGTTTAGTGGGTGTAACAGAAGGTGAAAAAGGCGATAAAATTTATAAATATGATATCAGAGTGAAGCAGCCGAACAAGGAACACATGAACATGCCAGCTTTGCATTCCCTTGAGCATTTAATGGCCGAGAACAGTCGGAATCATCACGACAAAGTTGTTGATATCGGGCCGATGGGGTGTCAAACAGGTTTTTATTTGGCTGTACTGAACGATGATAATTATGAAAATATCCTTGAGGTCATTGAATTGACGCTGAAAGATGTATTAGAAGCTGATGAAGTGCCGGCATGCAACGAAGTTCAGTGTGGTTTTGCTGCAAGCCATAGTCTTGAAGGTGCGCAGGAGCTTGCCCGCGAAATGCTGGATAAACGTAGCGAATGGACTGAAGTTTTTTAAAACGTGGACGGTGGCGATGAGATGAATTATAAACGGAGTGTTCAAGAATTAATTGGTAATACGCCGCTCATTGAATTAACTCATATCAAAATCCCCAATCAAGTTCGAATTTTTGCTAAGTTGGAATTCATGAACCCAGGCGGAAGTATTAAAGACCGTCTGGGTTTAAAACTGTTAGATGATGCGATTGCACGCAAACAGCTTAAGCCTGGCGGAACCATTATCGAACCGACAGCAGGTAATACAGGGATTGGGGTAGCTTTGGCAGCTATCGGCAGAGGATTCAAGGTTAAATTTGTCACACCGCAAAAATTCAGCCAGGAGAAACAAATGTTGATGCGAGCGCTGGGGGCGGAAGTGATCAATACCCCTACTTCTCAAGGAATGAAGGGGGCAATCGCGAAAGCCAATGAGTTATCGAAGACGATACCCGGGTCTTTCAGTCCTCAGCAGTTCGGTAATCCCGCAAACCCCGAAGCCTACTATGAGACGCTGGGACCGGAGCTTTTTCATGATATCGATGGCCAAATGGATATGTTTGTAGCGGGTGCTGGTACAGGCGGGACATTCATGGGGGTTGCGCGCTACTTAAAAGAGCAAAATGAGCGAATCAAGACGGTGATTGTTGAGCCGGATGGGTCCATTCTTAACGGGGGAGAGCCGGGTCCTCATGATACGGAAGGCATCGGAATGGAATTTTTACCTGATTATATGGATGAAAGCTATTTTGATGCCATTCATACGGTATCAGATGAGGATGCCTTTGATTGGATGCGTAAGCTCGCTTTAGAAGAGGGACTTTTGGTAGCAAGTTCGTCAGGTGCCGTAATGGCAGCTTGTATAAAAGAAGCGGCTCAAGCAAAACCGGGAAGCCGCATCGTAACAATTTTTCCAGATAGCAGTGAGCGTTATTTAAGTCAAGGGATATATGAGGAGTGAAACATATGAGACAAAAAACAAAACTCATTCATGGTGGCATCACTGGGGATGAAAAAACAGGTGCAGTCTCTGTGCCGATTTACCAGGTGAGTACTTACAAACAACAAGGTGTCGGGGAGCATAGCGGGTATGAATATTCCCGCACAGGCAATCCGACGCGGTTTGCATTGGAAGAATTAATCAAAGATCTTGAAGGCGGGTATGCTGGATTTGCTTTCGGATCAGGGATGGCTGCCATTACTGCAGTGCTGATGACGTTTAAGCAAGGTGATCATATTGTGTTTACGGATGACGTTTATGGCGGAACGTACCGTCTTGTTTCCCAGGTCATCACCCGTTTCGGTTTGGAGGCGAGCTTTGTTGACACGAGCGACATCGCTAATGTGGAAGCGGCCCTCCAGGATAACACGCAAGCGATTTTTGCAGAAACACCGACGAATCCATTGCTTAAAATTACGGATCTTGCTAAAGTATCTGCTCTTGCCAAACAACATGATTTAACGTTTATTGTTGATAACACGTTCGCTACGCCATACTGGCAAAATCCGATTGAACAAGGCGCTGATATCGTCTTGCATAGCGCAACGAAGTATTTGGGAGGACACAGCGATGTCGTTGCCGGCCTAGTGGTCGTCAATTCTCAGAAATGGGCAGAGGACGTCCATTTTGTGTTGAACTCTTCGGGCGGCATACTGGGTCCGCATGACTCATGGTTGCTGATGCGCGGCATTAAAACGCTTGGGGTCAGAATGGAAGAAATCGAATCCAATACGAAAGCGTTCGTTGAATTTCTTGCGGATCTGCCTGAAGTTGAGAAAATTTACTACCCTGGTCTGGAATCGCATAAAGGGCATGATGTTCATAATAAGCAGGCGAGTGGATATGCAGGCATGGTATCATTCGATATCGGAAGTGGTGAAAAAGCAGGTAAATTACTGAGTCACACGCGTTATTTCACTTTAGCCGAAAGCTTAGGTGCGGTGGAAAGCTTGATTTCCGTCCCTGCCAAAATGACGCATGCTTCTATTCCGGCTGACCGCCGCCGTGAACTGGGCATTTCTGATGGCTTAGTCCGTGTTTCGATCGGTCTTGAAGATATAGAAGATTTAAAAGAAGACTTTTTACAGGCATTACGTCAATAACAATGGTCGGATATGAATAAAAACAGATATTTAGTGAGCATCAAATTGCAACGCGATTTGGTGCTCTTTTTTTTGCAATTAAATCTAATCCTTTTTCTTTAACTACCATGTGCAGCAGAGTTTTTTTGTTTCAAAAACAAGGTTGAAAACTTTACGATGCGTACACACTAAAGTTGAAAGGAGTGCATACTATCAAATGGATTATAAACCGTTCCAAGACCAATTAAACCAACGCAAACGAGAAATAATGGACACTTTAGATGCAAACAAACGAGGGTTTGCAAGTGATCGAGTGTCCGGTGAACTTTCGCAATATGATAACCACCCGGCAGATTCTGGAACTGAATTATTCGAACGAGAAAAAGATCTAGCCTTATCAGCTCACTTAAAAGAGGAGCTTGCTGATATTGACTATGCCTTAAATCAAATTGAGCAAGGAACTTACGGTGTGTGTGAAGTCACGGGTCAAAAGATCCCGATGGAAAGATTGGAAGCATTGCCGACAGCTCGGACGATTAAAGAAGCATCACCTCATCAATCGCTCGCAAAAGACAGACCGGTTGAAGAGGACGTTATGGAGGAATCAGACACAGGATTTCATCGTCATGGTCGTGGTTATGATGAACAGGACACCTACCAGCAAGTGGCATCCTTCAATGATACGAGTATGACGTACGAAGGGGCTTCCCTGGAGGGGGACGAAAACCAGGAGGGTTTTGTGGAAGCGTATGAATCTTTTGCTTCGACAGGTATCGAAGGCTACACAGGTGATGATGATGTGAAGTTGCTGCGTAATAGGGGCTACAAAGAATACATGGATGAGCAGGAAGACATAGAGGAAAATAAAGATGAATAAAGGAATGGCTGCCTGACAGGAATCCCCTCGTCAGGCAGCCATTTTAATTATGCCTGTGTTTTGTAGCTCGTGTTGTGCGATTGCAATGTCTTGTCGCTGCCAAACAAGAAATGCTTTTCCATATCCGGGGAGTACTTCGAATTGATCGCTTCACGTCCTACGGTTTCGGCAACTTCACGTAACATGCTTGGCGAGGCGCCGCAGCATAGCCCGAAATAGTTCACGCCGACATCATAAGCTTGTTTCGCCCATTCCGCTAATTCGTAACGATTGCAGTAGAGGGGGTCCAATGACGTTGGAAAAGTCGTTTCCGTTGGCAGACTACATGAACAGCCACCATCAGGCAGATTGAAGAAAGTGGGATGATCTTCTGTTGTGCGATAAGGGATCGGCAAGGCACCTACGTAACCGTCAACCGTATCTCTGATTTTTTCGATGTACGGTTGCATCGTCGCCGGCCCACGGAAACAGTTCATCCCTACGACTAATGCGCCTTCTTCTTTTAAGAGGCGACAGGCTTCTTCAACTGTGTAGCCGTCTCGTAAAATGTTTTCGCCCATCAGGCCAAAGGTGATTACGGCCGGCAGTCCTTGTTTGGTGATCTCTTCGAGCGCGATCTTCGCTTCTTCGTAATAATAAAATGTTTCACCATTGACGAAATCGACACCTTCTTCTTTACACCAGCCGATCATTTCAGCAAACATGTTGCGCACGTCAGTTTTGGATTGGGGATCGTCGGGATTAAACAAATTTGTATTAGAAATGTTCCCGGCAACCAACGCTTCTTCGTCAGGGTTTTCTTGAGCGACTTCTTTTGCCAGTCGAATGGCTTGTCTGTTTAAAGGTTCTAACATCTCTTCTTTACCGATGATTCTCATCTTTTCCCGATGAGCATTGTACGTAAAGGCGAGTACGACATCGGAGCCGGCAAGCATATAATCACGGTAAGTTTGTTTGAGAGCCTGGGGATTCTCCAAAGCGACTTCTGGCACAAAAGATCCTGCCTGCAAATAGCCGCGTCTCTCGAGCTCGAATAAGTACCCCTCTCCACATACAACTGGTCCATCTTGTAGGCGTTCTTCTAAACTGCGTTTCATAACTCCTGCCACGTCCTTTCCTCGTTGAATAAAAAAACGCCCTCTTCTCATATAAGAAGAGGGCGTTTGGTGACATAATCCTCCTCTTATCTGCCAGATCACAATCTGTAGGATGTAGCACCTTTTCAAATAGCATTTGAAAGGTTGCCGGGCATCAAAGGGCCTAGTCCCTCCGCCACTCTGGATAAGAGTCAATCATTTAATTTTTAATGGCTTGATTAGAAATTATAGAGAGTTACCGTGTATTTGTCAAACTATTTTCTGATGATTTTGACTTTGCCGGCAATTTCTGTTTAGTAGCCTACTTCTACGGATGCGTTCACGATATACATTTTGTCATTCACATCGTCTTGATCTTGCATCTTGATTCCGCTAGTCGTCGCCATTCCGCCATCCATCACTTCAACGTTGACGGTTCCATAGGGGATGACGGCTTCAATTTCTTTCTCTTTAAGTGACTCTAAATAGGCTGGAATTGCCAGTTTTACGTTCACCTTCATATTATCTAACGACCGTTCGGGCAGGCTTTTTTCTATTCCGGGCATTGAATTAGTGTGAATGGCGTTCTTGACAGCTCGTACTGACGCTTTTGTAATGTTCTGACCATGAAGGTCTGTTCCCATTCCGGTTTGTATAAAAATAATTTGATCCATACTAGCCCTCCTTGATTCTTATTGATATATAATACTGTTCCATGTTAAAAAGCAACTTAAACACCCAATTCGTTAATATCGCAATATGGATATTCCATCCTGATAAGATATGGAATGGAAAAGAATTGACACGAAAGTCTGTCCGCTTGTATACTTTATGAATAAATAACCCACTAATCCTATAGGAATTATAAAAGAGATGAGGGATTACGTTTGTTTCTACAAATCGAAGCTGTTTCCAAATCATTTGCAGGAGATTCAGGAACCGATTATCCTGTGTTTTCTGACCTTGATTTAGCTATATCAGAAAATCAATTTGTTGCATTGCTGGGTCCATCAGGCTGTGGAAAATCCACGTTACTCTCTATGGTAGCTGGACTTGAATCGATTTCTAAGGGGCGCATTGCACTAGAAGGCAATGCTATCGAAGCCCCTGACACAGACCGTGGAATGGTCTTTCAAGAAGGTGCCATTTTTCCGTGGTTGAGTGTTAAAGAGAATGTCATGTTCCCTTTAAAGGGGACCATGTCTAAAGAGCAGGCTTCTCAAGTAGCGGATCGCCATTTGAAAATGGTTCATTTAAGCCGATTTAAGACGAATTTCCCTCATGAGTTATCAGGAGGCATGCAGCAGCGTGTTGCCATTGCTCGTGCTCTAGCGATGGATCCGAAAGTGTTGCTGATGGATGAGCCCTTTGGAGCGTTAGATGAGCAAACACGCCATATCCTTCATGAAGAATTAATGAAAATATGGGAGGAAACAAAAAAAACAATCGTGTTCGTCACGCACAGCATCCAAGAGGCCATCAAATTGTCAGATCGAGTCGTGGTTATGGGAACGCGTCCTGGCCGGATTATTGCTGACTTTGATATCGATATCCCCCGGCCGAGACAAAGAAGTGATGAAAGAGTCATTGAAATTGAAGAACGGATTATGAGTCTTTTGGAAGTTGAAATTCAAAAAGTGCTGGAGGAAGAACTGGATTATGATACTGCTTATTAAACGCTTATTATTTATCGTTGTAGTCGTAGGCATTTGGCAGTTAGTCTATTCCAGTGGTGTTTTTCCTGATGTCGCTTTTCCGTCTCCATCGCAGGTTGTTGAAGCGCTGTATACAGGTTTTGCAGATGGAGAGTTTGTTCATGCACTGCTTGCCAGTTTCAAACACTTAATTATCGGCCTTACGTTGGCGATATTGATTGGAACATTGTTGGGCGTTTTATTAGGGAAATCAAAGCAAGCTAATGATATAGCGGGCATGTACTTAGTCTCGTTACAGAGTATCCCCAGTATTGTGTGGGTACCGCTCGCTATATTGATATTCGGTTTTAATGAATTGTCTGTCATCTTCGTTGTCATTTTAGGGGGCACATTTGTGATGGCTCTGAATGTCAGGACCGCGATTCACAGCGTGCCTCCTACATTTATAAGAGCGGCCCGTACAATGGGGGCTCACGGCATGAATTTATTTTTTAAGGTGGAAGTACCTGCGAGTCTGCCGTATTTTGTCAGTGGCTTGCGGCTTGCCTGGGCGTTCAGCTGGCGTGCCTTGATGGCTGGCGAACTCTTGAGTAATGGGCCGGGACTCGGCTATTCGCTTCGATATGCGATGGATTACGCACTAATGGAAACGGTCATTGGCATCATTATCATCATCGGGGTTATTGGCTCCGTTGTTGACCAATTAGTATTTTCAAAAATAGAGAAACACGTGATGAAACGCTGGGGACTTACTAAATAATAGGGAGGAGCATTATACGTGAAAAACATAATGAGGCTAATATCAGTTCTATCGTTGTCACTGCTATTAACTGCTTGCGGAGGAGACTCTGAAACGCAAGGAGACGGAGGTAATGATGAAATTGTCATCGGTTATTTTCCGAACATTAATCATGTGGCCGGTATGGTAGCTGAAGAAAAAGAGATGTATGAGGAAACCCTTCCGGATGGCACGGAAGTCAATTATAAATATTTTCCTGACGGCTCCGCTTTCATGACAGCGATCGAAACAGGAGATATTCAAGGCGGGCTAGTTGGTCCGGGGCCAGCCATGAACCATTTTACCAGCGGTGCTGAGATCAACGTTGTTGCAGCTGGTTCTACAGGAGGAACGGTGATCATGGCTCGAAATGGCTCAGGAATCAGTTCGCCTGAAGATCTCAAAGGGAAGACGTTTATTTCACCGCGTGTTGGGTGCACCCATGATGTTCAGTTTGAAACCTTGATGAAGCGCGAGTATGGCATTACCTCTAACCGCATCAATGGAGAGATGAAGCACGTCACTGGGAAGCCGGCTACGTACTCGAATATGTTTGCTTCTAACAAAGTCGATGTGGCTACTGTACCTGAACCCTGGGCGTCGTCCATTGAAGAAAACGGTGAAGGAAAAGTCCTTGTCGATACCCCGAATGTAGCGTTTGGAGAAACCCTTCCAGCTGCTGTATTTGTCACGTCTAATGATTTGGTAGAAAACGACCCTGAGTTGGTTCAAAGCCTTGTGGACAGTCATAAACAAGCAACCGAATTTATTCAGGATAACCCGGAAGAGGCTAAAACGCTTGCGATCAATAAAATTAAAGAAATCACGGATCAAGAGCTTTCACAAGCGGTCATTGATAACGCATGGGAGCGCATTGATTTCACCTATGATGTGTCTGCAGAGCACCTGCAAAATTTTGCGGATGCATCGTATGAATTAGAATTCTTGAAGGAACAACCTGATCTAGAAGGGTTAGTGGACACAACCTTCATAGAAGAATAATGGTCCAAACAAATGCGGGTCGGACAAAACCAAAATATAAAACACAAAAAATCCGAACATTTCAATGAAATCGTTCGGATTTTTTGTGTTTTAAGGAGGTGTTCAACGACCACTCCGTCAAAACACGTTGCTTTCCACGGGCAAGGTCTCAGGCTTCCTCGAAAAGCAAAGAACGCTTTTCTGCAGGATCTTCGGCTCGCGCTGTTCCCGTGGGACTCTACGTGTTTTGACTACGCTCATGAACATTGTTGAATATACGTTCAACAATGTTCGTTTTTTTTTACCTCTGATTTACTTGCGTCTTAATCTCATTTTTTGTCATGCATGCGTTGGCTCATTTGATTTCTTAAAACTGTGCATCATCCACATGCCGATGTCCCGAAAACCGAGTCGTTTGTAGATTTTTCCTGCCTCAGGATTATCATAAAATAAACAAAGCATTTTTCCTTCTGCGAGGACATCCCTGCATAGATGTACCATACACTGGGAGGCCAGTCCTCTGTGTTTATAGGCATTCAGTGTACAAACACCGACGACCATGGCGGATTTCGTATTTTCAGCTGTTGTAGAAGCGGAAGACACGATAGCATCGTCTTGCTTAATGTAATAAGTCCTTGCTACTCCGCGTTCCATCCCGTTACGCATACTTTCCTCTTGTCCTGCTTCTGGTGAGAATTCAGGAATTTGTCTTTGCATAGCAGCTAATTGGGGAACGTCAGCTAATGTTGCTTTTTGAACATCAGAATTTTGGTCTAACTTTTTCAATTGCTCAGAAGAATCGCATTTTGCGTAATACAGCTCTCGATTTTCGTCGGCTTGTTTCGAGATGTATGGAAGAATTGATTCAGCTATTTCTCTGATTCCGGATAACATGCGGAATTCTGAATCGTGATTAATAATGTCTGCGAACCCTTCAGCATCAAAAGGTTGATCCGCATAGGCAATGTAATTGCCGTAATACTTGAGAAGGACAGCTTTTAAACGGCCATCATCTGAGAAGTCACCATATAGCGTTTGGAAGCTCTCCTCATAGCCGAAAGCCTCAATATCTCCAATAATAAACAAGTTCTCAGCTGGTTTTTGGTGAATCAATGCCTGACAGGCTGCATCATCTTCAGCCGTTAATTTTCTAATCATCAGCTCGCCCTCCTTAACAGTAAATTGTAAATAATCTTACCAAATTTTATGGAAATTGCAAGATGTTTGACCAGATTAACTTTCGTTAAAATCGCCATTTTTGGTCAAACTAACAGAAAGCTGTAAAGGAGGTTGATAACGTGTCCGTTCTAGTTAGGTTCATGCTTCTCCTGACGATCATCATTGTATGCGGTTTTGAAGGAACTACAAACAAAGGCGAGATTACGTACCGAATGGAACAGATTAACGAAGTGACCAATGATTTTGAAATTCATGTGGATTACCCCATTTTTGAAAAGATGACAAATCGTACCCTTGAAAAGGAATCCAACTATAAAATCAAAGATTATATTGATGGTAAAGTAAACAAAGTCGAAAAGCTTGCCAGCGAAACGATGGGGTTCCCGATTTTTTATTATGGGGAAACCGAAGTTGTGAAGGATATTGATTTTTATTCCGTGCTCCTTACGAGTAACATTTCCTGGGAAAACCATTATCAGTCGCAAGTAAAATCATTTAACTTTTTTAATAAACCCGAAGCAACAATTGCAACATTGGAGGAACTAACCAATTTTGAAAAATTGACAGAAGAAGTGAAACGTGAGCTGGCAAAAGACCCCGAAGTGTATAATGTGAAGGACTTCAAAACGTTACGAGAGGATACAGCTTATTATTTGAAAGATGGGGACATCGTCCTTGTGTTCAATAAATATGAAATTGCACCTGGTGTTTACGGTAACCCGGAAATTACAATTCCCTATAGCCGAGTGAAAGCGAAAATGCCCAAAGTACAGGAAAATGAAGGACCTCTATTTAATTAATATGGTAATCCACAAGGTTATGCACAGTAGTTAGCCTGATAAAATAAGTCAGAATTGAGTTACCCACACTTTCCACAGCGAATGTAAAAAATATTACTAACAGGACTTAATTTAAAAAAGGTATAAGACACTAGGGTTTAGTGTGGTTATCAACACTGTGCACAGGCATGTGGATAAAGTTGTGCGCAGTGTTTTCTTATGCTTCCAGAATATCCTCTGAGGGCTGACTTTGCAGATAATGAAACAAAAATTGGTCCTTTGTGATTGCGAACAAATCAAAGATATCATCTGTCTGATTGATCCATGTAAAGATATCAGGAAACAGATCATTGCCTAATGAGACGTAAGGGATTTTTAATGCAGCGTGCATAGAGCGGAGATTAGTCTTTCTTATTTTCATAAAGATTGCTTCTATCCCGGATTCAACGAATAATTCTTCAAAGAATGCTTCTTTAGCGAGACGATTGTAGCCTTTTCCAAAGTAGGGCTGACCAATCCATGTTGCGAGAAAGCCTTTATTGTCTTGAATATCAAACAAGTTGATCGTACCGATGGGTTGCTGCCATTCATCCATAATGGTACGGGAGATCAATTCTCCGCGTTCTTCTGCTTCAAGCGTCTGCTTGGTTAAGAAATAAAATTCATCACTTGTGGATGCTTTATGTCTCACGTAAGGGTACACCTCCGGATGATTCATCAGCTCAAATAAAACGGGGGCATCGTGAAGCTCTCTTTTTTTCAGCATTAAAAATCCCTCCTTATCTTTAAGGAGGGCAGGCAGGACAAAAAGACATATGAAGCACATGGGTCTGCCCACCCTCGAATTTTTATCAGTTGCACACAAAAATCCGGGGTGGGAATCGAACCCACTAGAACCAGCACTTGCTGGTGGCGCACCATTTGCCTTCCCTATTGTCGAACGCTGAGCGCATGTGTCGCACTCGATTTAAGCTAATCATAATCGATTTTAACGTAAAAGAAAATAGGCATTTAATAAATTTTCCCCAAAAAATTTTTGCACATGAATAAGGCCTTTATTGGGAAGCAATTGCTTATAATTCCACGCGTGAGAATCCCCAAAACAAAAGAAACATCTATGCAGATTCCTTCCATATTTCTTGTCACTGTAACGTCTATTCATTAATTTTTTCCACAAAAAAACCCTGACACACCTTATCCCACGTTCGAATACCTGGAATAAGCCGTAGCAGGGCATAGACTAAAAAATTACTTAGGGGTAAGTCTTTATTAGGTTATGTGAGCCAGCTCAGATGGTGATTCATTCATTTGAACAACGAATGGATTTTGCAGCGTTAAGCAGAAAATACGATGTCGCCGTTGATCATGGTCCAGACAGGTTTAGCCATAAACTCAAATGGATGGTGATTCCATAAAACCAAGTCTGCATCTTTGCCGATTTCGATGGAACCGATTCTGTCTTCTACACCGAGGTTGCGTGCGGGGTTGATCGTAATGCCGCGCAGGGCTTCCTCTACACTCAATCCTTCTCTGGCAGCAAGAGCAGCGCAAATGTTCAAGTATTGGATCGGCGTATAAGGATGATCTGTTGTAATCGAGACGTGCAAGCCATGCTCGTGCAGAACGCGGTACGTTTGCCACGTTTTATTTTTAAGTTCGATTTTGGACATTCTGGTAAACGTTGGACCGACCGACACATGTAAATTCCGACCTTGCAGTTCGTCGACAATTAAATGGCCTTCCGTACAGTGCTCCAAGCGCAGATCGAGATCGAATTCTTCAGCAAACCGGAGGGCGGTGATCATATCATCTGCCCGGTGTGCATGGACGCGGATAGGAATGTCTTTATTCAACGCCTGGAGTATGGGTCTGATTCTTAAATCGTCAGGATGGTCGTTATACTGAGCTTTATAAAATGTCTCTCTTAACATCCCCATGATGCCAAGCCGTGTGATCGATGCATTTTTTGACTGCGAATGAACACGTTTAGGGTTTTCACCCAATGCGATTTTGAGGCCGGCAGTTTCTTTCAACAGCATGGAATGAATATGTTTTCCGACCGTTTTTATGACAGAGGTTGTGCCCCCGATAATGTTGGCACTTCCCGGCATAATATGGGCGGTGGTGACTCCGAGTTTCCTCGCTTCAGCGAAAGCGGGATCGAGCGGATGTGCGCCATCCATCGCTCTCAGATGCGGGGTCATCGCTTCGATGGTTTCGTTAGCATCGCTTCCGGCCCAGCCGGTTCCTTCATCATAAAGGCCGAGATGCGTGTGCACGTCCACAAACCCCGGGAAAAGGTGCTGGCCGTTGCCATCAAGTTGTTTATAGTCTTGCGGTTTAGTAACAGTGGGCCCGACTTCCTTAATTTTTCCTTCGTTAATCAATATTTCGCCATTCTTAATGACAGGACGCGTAACAGGGTGGATGGTGACATTCGTAATTACCGTTTGCATGAGTCCCTAGCCTTTCTATGCTTATTACTGCTATTATACGCTATTTGAGGTCAAAAGGTGGAAAAAAAGCTTGAAAACAATCCGATTGTTTTCAAGCAATTCTACGTTATTGATGTTGACGACTAAGCAAATTCTCCAGGGCAGGTTTCAGTTCAGGGTACCTAAACGTATAGCCTAGCGCTGTGGCTTTTTTAGGAACAACGGATTGGCCTTCCAACAACAAGGTGCTCATTTCACCTAGTGATGTTTTTAATGCGAATGATGGAGCGGGCATCCAGTGTGGACGGTGGAGAACATCCCCGAGAGTCTCGCCGAAGTCTTTATTTCGCTTCGGCTGCGGTGCCGTGACATTAATTGCTCCTTTGACGTCTTTATTTTTTATCGCAAAGGTAATAAGGCCGACGACATCGTCAATGTGGACCCAGGACATCCACTGTTCGCCACTTCCGATACGTCCACCAACCATCATCTTGTAAGGCATCGCCATTTTAGGCAACGCGCCTTGTTCGCCTAGGATGAGACCGAAACGCAAAAAGGTGGTTCTGACGCCTTTTTTACTGGCTTGTTCAGCACGCTCTTCCCATTCTGCCGCGACATGGGCCAAAAAGTCATCGCCGGGTGTTTCAGTATCCTCTGTGAATGTTTTGGTGGTAGATGGACCATAAAACCCGACAGCAGAGGCATTCACCAGCACTTCTGGCGGCTCTGTCATTGTATGAATCAAATTCATGACGCCTTCGGTGGCTTTTATGCGACTATCCATAATCTCTCTTTTTCGTTCTTCTGTCCAACGGCCGCTGTTGAGCGATTCTCCTGCCAAGTTCACAATTGCATCGAGTTTTGGCAGGTGGGTCTCAGGGTTAAACTCTCTTTTTAACCAGCCAATATGCGTCACACCAGCCGTGTCTTCGTGACTGGTAGGGTGACGGGTCAGAATATAAACATGATGACCTTCGCTGACCAATCGGTGTGTTAAGTGTTGGCCGACAAAACCTGTTCCGCCTGTGATAGCAATATCCATTGCAACATTCCTCCTCGTTAACTTATCGTTTATAGCACAGCCATTTCTGAAGCCACTTCGTTGCCAATCATGATAAAATGGTAAAAAAGAGGTGGAATCAGTGACGAAAATTACACGGATCACAACTCAGAAAAAGAATAAAAATCGCTTTAATGTATTCCTTGATAGAGGTCATGGCGACACCTACGGTTTCAGTGTCAGTGAAGATATTCTCGTCAAAGAACAGCTGCGCAAGGGGATGGAGCTTGACGACGCTGCCATTGCGTCGCTCGTCAAACAAGATGATGTACATAAGTCCTTTACCCTTGCAATCAACTATTTAAGCTACAGAATGCGGTCTGAAAAAGAAATCCGCGATTACCTGGAGAAGAAAGAAGCAGATCCAGAGCAAATTTCCGAAGTCGTCGCACGACTTCGGAAAGAGAGCTTGTTAGATGATCAGGAGTTTGCCAATTCCCTCGTGCGCACCCGTATTGAAACCTCCAGCAAAGGTCCGCTCCTCGTCAAAAAGGAACTGATCGAGAAAGGCGTTGACGCGGCCAAGGCTGACACAGCGTTAGGTCATTACCCGTTCGATAAACAATATGAGAAAGCATTGAAATTTGCGGAGAAAAAAATTCGATCGGATGGAAGGAAATCATTTAAACAGCAGGTGCAAGCTGTGCAGCAGACCTTGATGCAAAAAGGGTTTACCGGGGATGTTGTACAGGAAGTGCTCGCCAATTTACCAGAAGGCCATGAGGAGAAGGATGAATGGGAGGCTGTTGTCTATCAGGGGGAAAAGGTGCTGAGAAAATATGAAACAAAGGCAGAAGGTGTGCAATTAAAACACAAGATTAAAGGGGCATTGTATCGTAAGGGGTTCAACTACGACTTGATTGAGCAATTTCTTGACGAGTTTGTCGAGGAGCCGTAACAGCAATAAAACCGCTGCCTGTACATGTTAGAGGGCAGCGGTTTTGGTCAGGCTATGATCTCTTTCTTTCGTAAGTCAGCGATGGCTTCATGAACATGGTCAACGACGTGATTGGCTTTGACTTTGACTTCTTCCGGAGCGGTGGACATGGCATAACTGTTCGGTGTTAACTCAAACATTGAAATATCGTTGAATGAATCACCAACACAGGCAATCTCCTCACTTGCAAATCCTGCATTTACGAGTAAGGCCCTGAGGCCATTTCCTTTATTGATGTTTTTCGGCATCAAATCCACACATGTTTCATGGGAAATGAAACTATCCAATTCTCCTTCAAATTGGGTAGCGACACTTTCATAGGCATTTTTTACGTCAGCTGCTTTGCCAAACAGCGAAATTTTTGACGGATTGATGGTCTGACCGAATTGCGTAATCAAATCGGCATCCACGGTAATATCATGGACCATTTGGCTTGAAATAAGATCCACCCATTTATTATGTTCTTCAGTGTAGGTACCAGTAGCAGTTGACACTGTTTTGACCATCGGCTGCTGAGCGATGCCCTCCATCACCTTACGGGCAAGGTGGCTGTCAAATGTCTTGGAGTGGATATGCTGGTCACTTTGATCATAGACGAACGCTCCGTTCTGGCTGATGCGGTGGGCCGGGTGATTGAAACGCTTCAATATTTCTACAATTTCCAAATCCATGCGCCCCGTGGCGATCGCTAATTCCACCCCGTCAGTTGCTAACGACTGGAGTGCCGTAATATCATCATCGTTAATGTATTGATTCATGCCGAGTAACGTACCATCTAAATCACTGACAAATAACTTTAACATGTTTGAATCTCCTTTCTGGACTTAAGGAAGCCCTTGTAAAAGTCACTTTTGAGATTTACGATATAGATTGTACACCTTGGAAGCGCTTTTAGACAAAGCAGAATGATTATGAGAAAGTACAGGTGGGGGAAACGTATGAAAGAATCCGTTACGATTGAAAAAATATTAAATAACAATGTTGTCATCGCCGAACACCCCACCTACCATGAAGTCGTGTTGATTGGAAAGGGGCTCGGGTTTAATCGAAAGCATGGGGACAAGGTGGATCTCGATCACGCCGATAAGACGTTCCTGTTAAAAAATGAGCAGGAAAAAGAGCAATATGTCAATCTGCTCCCTTACGTAGAAGAAGATTTTCTCGATTTTATGAACGATATTCTCGTTCATATTGAAAAGCGCATGGGCATCAGTTTGAATGAACATATCCATGTTGCGTTAACGGATCATTTGGCGTTTGCGATCAATCGGGCGCAAAATGGAATGCAATTCTCGAATCCTTTTCTAATCGAAATTGAATCGCTTTACTCGAAAGAATATCAGATTGCACATGAAGTCGTGGCGATGGTCAAAGAACGGATGGATATTGATTTTCCAGAAGGAGAACTCGGATTCATAGCCTTGCATATCCATAGCGCTGTGACGGACAAATCTTTACGCGATATTAATCGCCATAACCAGCTGATCTCTAAATTGATCGCCATTATCGAAGACAATATAGATGTGAAAATAACAAAACAAAGCATCAACTACCATCGCCTCGTTCAACATCTTCACCGGGTCATTGACCGTATTTATCTAGAGGAACAAGGAATGGAAGAATTAAAACTCGGCGAGATGTTGAAGAACGAATACCCTGTATGTTACAATTTAGCATGGAAATTGATTAAAGTTATGCAACGGCAACTGAATAAACAAGTAGATGAAGCCGAGGCGATCTACCTCACCATTCATCTGCAGCGTTTAACGCAATAACCGTTTTTATACGTGTTACTGATCAGATCAGGCATGAGTATAGAAAGGTTCATGGTTTACCGAAGGGATTCGTGTATCCTTTTGGGTCCGGGACCTTTCTAGCTCATGCCTTTTTTAATGGAGGATTATGAAAACGGTTTAAAGTTGGCCTTAGCATAGCAAAAAATTAAAGGGAGGAACTGACATGTTCAAGAATGCTTTTGGTACATTGCAAAAAGTCGGTAAAGCCTTAATGCTGCCTGTTGCATTATTACCTGCGGCTGGTATTTTATTGGCCTTTGGAACAAGCTTTGCGCAAGAAGATTTTGTTGATCGCGTACCTTATTTTGGAACGCCATGGGTACAGCAACTGCTTGAAGTCATGGCTGAATCTGGGGGGATCGTATTTGATAACTTACCCCTTTTATTCGCCGTAGGTGTAGCGATTGGCTTGGCCAATGGGGACGGTGTTGCCGGACTTGCTGCAATCATCGGATACTTAATTATGAACGTTACGATGGGGGTTCTCGGTGATGTAACCGCAGAGATGACCGAAGACCCTGCGTATGCAGAGATGCTGGGCATTCCGACACTGCAGACCGGTGTGTTCGGCGGTATTATCGTTGGTCTTTTGGCCTCGTTCTTATATCGGCGGTATTATAATATCGAATTGCCTCAATTCCTTGGGTTCTTCGCCGGCAAACGGTTCGTTCCGATCATAACGGCGTTTTCCTCGTTATTCTTAGGTATAATCATGCTATTATTATGGCCTTATGCTCAAAACGGATTGAATGGTCTATCTCATTTGATGTTGAACGGTAACATTCACGTTTCTGCTTTTTTCTTTGGTGTAATTGAACGTTCTCTCATCCCATTTGGATTGCACCATATTTTCTATTCACCTTTCTGGTTTGAATTCGGCTCCTATACGAACGCAGCTGGTGAAATTGTGCGAGGAGACCAGCAGATCTTCTTTGCTCAAATGCGTGATGGTGTCGAAGAATTTACAGCGGGTACCTTTATGGTTGGTAAATTCCCGTTCATGATGTTTGGGCTACCCGCTGCGGCACTCGCCATCTATCACACAGCGAAGCCAGCACGTAAAAAAGTTGTGGCTGGTATTATGGGGTCAGCCGCTCTTACTTCCTTCTTAACAGGGATCACAGAGCCGATCGAATTCTCGTTCTTATTCGTGGCACCCCTATTGTTTGGTATTCATGCTCTGTTTGCCGGTGTTTCGTTTATGACGATGTCATTGCTCGATGTCAAGATTGGCCAGACGTTCTCAGGCGGATTGATTGACTTCATTCTCTTCGGCGTCCTGCAAAATAAAACGCCATGGTGGTGGGTGATTATAGTTGGTCTGATCTTCTCTGTCATTTACTACTTCGGTTTCAGGTGGGCGATTGAAAAGTTCAATTTAGCCACCCCAGGCCGGGAAGATGAAGCTGAAGATGCCGATGACGACGGGGAAGTAGGGGACTTACCGTTCGAAATCCTCGAAGCCATGGGCGGCCAGCAGAACATCTCGTATCTTGATGCATGTATCACACGGTTGCGCGTGACCGTTAACGAAGTCGACACCGTGGATAAAAACCGATTGAAAAAACTGGGCGCATCCGGTGTCATGACGGTTGGATCTAATATCCAAGCTATTTTTGGCCCTGTTTCGGATTCGCTGCGCGGTCAAATGCAAGATATAATCGATGGAAAAACGCCACGTTCGCGTGATGACGCATCTGAAATGACGAACGAACGAAAAGCAGCTGAAACCCCGGTCGAACATGGGGATCTGAATTTTGTAAGTCCGTTAAAAGGAGAAATCATGTCAATTTCTGACGTGCCTGATCAGGTATTTTCTGATAAAATGATGGGAGATGGCTTTGCAATTAAACCGGAAGATGGTAAGATAGTTTCGCCGGTAAAAGGCAAAGTGTTGAACGTCTTCCCAACGAAGCATGCTATCGGTCTCGAAGCAGAAAACGGTATGGAAATTCTGATTCACATCGGAATCGATACGGTAAGCTTGAAAGGGGAAGGCTTTGAAGCGATGATCGAAGAAGGCGACGAAGTGAAGCAAGGCCAGGCTTTGATGCAGGTAGATATTGATTATGTATCAGAACATGCCACTTCAATTGTCACACCGATTGTCTTTACAAACCTCCAGGAAGGTCAGGAAGTTCATGTGAAAGCTTCAGGGCGCGTTCATCATAATGATGCAGATATTATTAAGATTAATAACAAATAAAGGAGAATGATTATGGCTGAACAAACGATGACGATTACAGCTGCTGATGGGCTCCACGCTCGACCTGCCACATCACTTGTTCAAGTTGCAGGGCAGTATAAGTCCGATATTAACTTGGAATATAACGGCAAAGCGGTGAATTTGAAGTCCATTATGGGCGTGATGTCTCTTGGCATCCCGAATGGTGCTGACATTAAAATCACAGCTGAAGGCGATGATGAGCAAGAAGCATTGGATGCTGTTGTCGGCAAGGTAAAAGAAGAAGGACTGGGCTCGTAACAGCTCAACTGAAAATGACCATCACACTGTATGCAGAGGTGATGGTCATTTTTTACGTTTTATTCCTTGCTGCTTCCCTGTGCCTGCATCACAGAATAAATGAAAAAAGATTCTCGTCCAATCAACCAATTCAGCGGATTGGAGGAGAATCTTTTTTAAGTATTAGGAGTCGATGATGATCTCAGCACGGCCGTCGTCTTCCCGATACATTTGCTCGGCCACTTGTTCTGGTCCTTTTAACTGCTCAGGGTTTGTCACATGGTTGTTGTCTTTCCAAAAAGGCGTGTTCATGCCTCCCATGTAAACCGCTGTAGCCGTGGTGGCGGAAGTTTCCCATTCTTTTTGGAGACTTTCAGTAAACCCACACAATGCAAACTTACTTGCACAGTAAACACTCTCTTTAACTTTACCACGCAGCCCTGCAGTCGAAATGATATTCAGGACTTTTCCGTTCGATTGCTGTAATAGAGGCAACGATGCTTTGGTCATAAGGATCGTTCCTTTGACATTGGTATCGAGCATGGTTTCAATGTCTTCCACCTGGTAGGTTGATAATTCACCGAAAATACCGATGCCAGCATTGTTTATTAAAATGTCGATAGCATCGATTTGTTTGAGTGCTTCTTCTACCGAAGCGGGTTCAGTTACATCACAAACAAAGCAATCTGCAGCTCCGCCTTGAGCTATAATATCTTTTTTGACGAGTGCCAATTTTTCTTCGGTTCGACCGAGTAAAATGACCTGGTGATCTTGACTGGCATATTGCTTTGCGATTGCCCGTCCAAGTCCTGATCCTGCCCCAGTGATCACAACAGTTTTCATGATTCTCCCCCTTGATTCGTAAGTCTCATCATTCCTATTGTGAACAATCGTTGTTAAAATGTAAATGGTAGCAAAAAGGAGGTATTCAAAAAATGGAACGGCGATATAGCGATTACACGTATGAAGAACTCAGGCAGGAAGTAGCCGAGTTAACGGAAAAGGCACGAAAAGCGGAACAATTTGGCATGGTAAGTGAGTTCGCTGTCTATGAACGGAAAATCGTCATGGCGAAATCGTATATGATGGATCCTGATGAATTTCAGCCAAGGCATACGTATGAAATTAACGGAGACCCCGGCAGTAATTTTTATATTGATTATATGAATGGGATTTTTGCGTGGGGCTACCGCAAGGATCAATCGGGTCACAAGACGAGTGAGCGGGAAGAGGAAGCACTCCCGATTGCAATGCTTGGCCAGCAAGTGGACGTATAGCAATAAAGGCTGCCCCAATTCATGTTGGGGCAGCCTTTATGAGATGTCACGTCCGTTTTTTCATTTGGACCTGCGTGATGATCTCGGACTGTGACTGTTGTGTCTCGCCGTTGACTTGTTGGGAAGCATGCTTCGGGTTTGCTCGTGGAGACGAGAATGGGCTTTTATAGTCACCTGTGTGTTTAGCCATTGGTCTCACGCTCCTGGTCGTCTTGAGAAGAGCGGCGCATGCGTTCCTGCGGTTTGGAGTTGATGGTACCATTCGGGCGCAATGCTTGGTTTTCTGTTTTCGTCAATGGTTCGCTTTGCATTTTTTTATTTGGGAAATCTTTCGCTTTATTACGCAATATGATCCCTCCTAAAATCGCACATATGTTATGTGCAACCTTAGTTTGCACGGAACATTTATGCTTATGTGATAGGATGGGCAGCAATGATTACCACTTCGGAGGTGATGAATATGGAAGACATTTTTGACCGACTTGCAAAACAGCTCCACGCTAAGAATGAAACGCTCTCAGCGGAAGAAGCAAGAACATGGGTGGAGTTGTTGTGGGAAGATTTTGAAAGCACAAGAGCTAAAGCAGGTAGAACGTACGAAGGAAAAGACGTGACGGAAAACATTGTCATGCACTGGATTGAGCAGTACGGCGCTCACCTGCATCATATAGCATCCAACTATCCAAAATACAAAGATAAATTTAAGCGAGAATCATAAGAGGAATGATGACGGAGCGGTCATGGCACACCACAAAAATGCCGAACTTCAAAAACATCGTTCGGCATTTTTGTGTTCTATTCCGTTTTATCCCCGTCTCACCCATTTGAATGAGGCATGGGTTCAAGTTTATTTTGCAGCTTTTCTTCAGTGAAGACCCAACCTGTGTAGGAAGTAAGGATTTTCATGTCATCGCCGTGCATATCATCAACTTGGGCAAGGGCCACAAAAGGGTAACGTCCATTCGAACGGTAACGCAGATCGATGAATCGAACTTCAGTGTATTCGTCGTGATAACTCATTTCATAACGGTACACCGGTGAAAACGAAAGAAAGGCCTTGATGTTATCGTCCGTCATGGCCATTTGCATAACAGGGTCTTCATAAGGGATGGGCCGATTGGGAAACTCATCCAGAATGCGGATGTGCCCATCTTCGGAGCGGCCCACGTAGTAAGCATCGGTTGTGGTAATGGCTAAGCGCCATACATTTTGTTTGATTGTAGGAGCCGTCGCAATTTGTTCGACGTTATCAAAATTTTCATGAACCAATCGTACCATTTCACGTTTATCAAAATATCGTTTAACATAATATAAGGCGATAACGAAATAAATGAGAAACCATGTGTAGGCAGGGTTAGCTCCGATGTTCCATGCTACGATGCCTGCAATGTGCATGAGAAAAATATACGGATCGAACGTATTGATGAAGCCGTACGCCACCCATCGGTTTGAAAACGGACGGTACGCCTGGGTGCCATACATATTGAACACATCTACAAAAACGTGCAGGATGACGGCCAAAAACGTCCAAAGCCATAAATGAAAAAAACTGACTTCCGGCACAAATAAATGAATCAGCCATGATATCCCGAGTCCCCAGCCAATAACGGCAGGTATAGAATGGGTGACACCTCTATGGTGACGGATATATACGGCATTGTTTCGAAGTTTCAGTACGGTGTCAAAGTCAGGGGCATAAGAGCCGACCAGTGTGCCGACCAGCACGGCGTTGAATAGCTCTGGGTTGTTTTGAACGGCTGGATCGATCGTTGCAATTCCGCCCAGAGCGACCCCCATGACAATGTGGGTGCCAGTGTCCATGAAGCTTTCCTCCTTTGAGGATTCTCTTATTATTAAGTGTATCAGAAGGGTGAACCACCATGAAAAATAAAGAAGCACATATTCACACGATGATTGACCAATTTGATCGAAGCCAGTTTCGTCAGGATCTGATTGACTGGTTCTACGCTGAACAAAGGATTTTACCCTGGCGCGAAAACCAGGATCCTTACCGCGTCTGGGTCTCTGAAATCATGCTTCAGCAAACCCAGGTTGATACAGTCATTCCCTATTTCCATCGATTTATGGAGAAATTTCCTACGTTGGAAGCCCTGGCATCAGCTGATCAGCAGGACGTGTTGAAAGCGTGGGAGGGTCTAGGATACTATTCCCGCGCTCGAAACCTTCAAACTGCTGTTCAAGAGGTGGTGGCGCATTACGATGGAAAAGTTCCCGATGACCCTCGACATTTAGGCAATTTGAAAGGTGTAGGACCCTACACAAAAGGGGCTATACTAAGCATCGCTTATGATCGCCCGGAACCTGCAGTAGATGGGAATGTCATGCGGGTACTTTCTCGTCTTCTTCTCATCGATGAAGATATCGCGAAGCCCGCCGTGAAAAAAATGTTCGAAAGCCTGGTTAGAGAGCTCATCTCAACGGATGATCCTTCAGCTTTCAACCAAGGGCTTATGGAGCTAGGCGCCATGGTATGTACACCGAAAACGCCGGCATGCATGTTATGTCCTGTACAACATCATTGTCGTGCATTTGCTGAAGGCATGGAAACAGAACTTCCCGTAAAGAAAAAGCAAAAAAAGCAAAAACGCATCCCGTATATATCACTCTTGATCAAAGATAAACAAGGCAACGTTTTAATTGAAAAGCGGCCAGAGGAAGGGCTGCTCGCCAATCTATGGCAATTTCCTATGGTTCCGCTTCTTGATGTGGATAAGCATCACCTTAATAATTGGTTCTATGGCGAATACGGTCTTCACATTAAGACAGGTGAGCAAATTGAGCATATCAACCATACCTTTTCTCATATCATCTGGGAAATGGACGTACTGGACGCTCGTGTTATGGGCGGAGCATTAGACAAGCAGCATGCCTGGTTTGTTTCACCGGACAGCCTGCATGACTACCCGTTCCCTGTCTCTCATCAAAAAATATTAAAGCATATTTGAGGGTCTATTATCTAATAAGCCCGCCTCTGTTTTCTATTTCGTGGTTGATTTCCCGTAATATCGTGGTACCTTCCTGATTCAGGTAAGGAGCCATCTGGGAAAGGGAAAAATGAAAAAATCGCAGCTCTTCATCATGCCAGTCTGATTTTGCCTGCATCGAGAGCTCGGTCATGTCCCGAACATTGTCCATTTGCATCGCCTCCTTACTTAATATTTAGTATAAACGCTCAATGTAAGCCTCATTCAAATTCGGAAGAAAATGCAGATGAATTTTTTTATCCCAGTGAATGAATTTTGGGAGTTTGTACACAATAATATTTGCGGAGGTGATAATGATGGCTAAAAATCAACAGAATCAACCAAACAAAACAGCTGCTGGTACTGACAAACAACAAGTACGTCAGCAAAATCAACAAGCTGCCCAGAAAAAACAGCAACAAAACCAACAGGCTGGTCAACAACAATACGGAACTGAATTTGCTTCAGAAACTGACGCACAACGTGTTCAGGAGCAAAATCAAAAATCCGAACAGAAAAAGAAATAACTTTTTCTTTTTGTTATCAGTTTGAATTGAGTTGAGGTTGATTCCGATTCTTGGAATAAGCCTGCTTTAGAATCCCCCGAGCACAATAGAGTCATCCAGAGTCCTTCTGGGTGGCTCTATTTTTGTTTTTGGAGTGTTATTATAAAAGCATTCGATGTTCAAAATGGAAAAGGGAAACTCGCCATGAGAGAATCCTCAGCACTTTTATTTTCAATTGGACTTACATATCGTTATAATAGGTAAAAGACAAATCAGAAAGTATCGTGGTACTTATTGAAAGAAGGGAGATCGCATGGCTGGCCCGCAATCTGGTAAACGAATCGAAATACAAAGCTATAAGCATAATGGGAGACTTCATCGTGTTTGGGAGAGTACAATGGTATTGAAAGGAACACGAAACGTCGTCATCGGGGCAAATGATCGGACCCGGGTAACCGAAAGTGACGGTAGAATTTGGGTAACCCGCGAGCCGGCGATCTGTTATTTTCATTCTAAGCTATGGTTCAATGTCATCGGAATGTTAAGACAGGATGGCGTATATTATTATTGTAATATCAGTTCACCTTTTGTCTACGACGAAGAAGCGCTCAAGTATATTGATTATGACTTGGATATCAAAGTGTTTCCAGACATGACCTTTAAACTGCTTGATGAAGACGAATATGAGCAACATAAGAGAGAAATGAATTACCCCAGAGTCTTGGATCGGATTTTATATAACAACATTGATACGTTGGTTCGGTGGATCAGGCAGCGTAAAGGGCCGTTCTCCCCGGAATTCATTGATCAATGGTATGAGCGGTATTTAACGTATCGTTAATCTGAAAAAAATGTCCGGAGGGATCGGGACTGTCTCAAGGTTTGACTCAACCTTCAGGAGGCAGTCCCGTCCTTTTTGATTACTTAGGAAACTATAAAATTCGCGTGGGGGTAACACATACCTAATAAGCCACGTCCGGCTCCAGCGCCCAGCTTCTCGCGACATAAGCAACCCACCCTGCGGAAGGAAAGACCACCTTCCTCCTGGTGTTTTGCTTATGCGTGTCGGGGCTCTCGGGGCGCTTGCGCCATTGTTCTTAGGGCTCGGGGAAGAAAGAGGTGAGAGAATTGGGAAGCATTAATCGCTATATGGAGTTTGTGAAACCATACAAAGGAAAAATAGCACTTACGGTATTGGTGGGCATCGCTAAATTCAGTATTCCACTGTTGATGCCGTTAATTATAAAATACGTCATTGATGATATCATTAATGCTGATTCACTCAGCCAGTCCGCTAAACTTGATCAATTACTCTGGATTGTCGGAGGAGCATTTTTTATCTTTCTTGTGCTCAGACCCCCGATCGAATACATCCGGCAATATCTTGCGCAGTGGATTGGCAATAATATTTTATATGATATCCGTGATAAATTATTTGATCATATCCAACGATTGAGTTTACGCTTTTATTCTCAGACCAAGACGGGAGAAATCATTTCCCGTGTGATTCATGACGTAGAGCAGACGAAGACCTTCGTGATCACCGGGTTGATGAACATTTGGCTGGATATGATCACCATTGTGATCGCCGTGATCATTATGATGACCATGAACTTCTGGCTGGCCATTGTAGCTATTTCATTATTCCCGCTCTATGGCCTGGCTGTTAAATTCTTTTACGCTAAACTGAGACGCCTGACGCGCGATCGGTCGCAAGCGCTGGCCCAAGTCCAAGGGCACTTGCATGAGCGGGTGCAAGGCATGCCGGTAATCCGCAGTTTCGCTTTAGAGGATTATGAGCAGGGTCAATTCGACAATCAAAACAGCAACTTTTTAGATAAGGCTTTGAAACACACGAATTGGAACGCCTACACGTACTCTGTCACCAACACGATTACGGACTTGGCACCTCTGCTTGTCATAGCATTCGCAGGGTATCAAGTTATATCCGGATCGCTCTCGGTCGGGACAATGGTGGCTTTTGTCGGGTACATGGACCGCGTTTACAACCCGTTGCGCCGTTTAGTGAACTCTTCTACGGTGTTAACGCAGTCCATCGCCTCCATGGACCGCGTGTTTGAATTCATCGATGAAAAATATGATATCAAGGATAAACAAGACGCCAAAACCTTAGACCATGTCGATGGCAAAGTGACCTTCGATCACGTACATTTCCGTTATGGAGATGAAGAACCTAACGTCCTGAATGGCGTCAGACTTGATGTCGAGCAGGGTGAAACCATTGCATTCGTCGGGATGAGCGGAGGCGGTAAGTCCACGTTAATCAGTTTAATCCCGCGTTTCTACGACGTTACAGACGGGAGAATTCTAATTGATGGCAAAGATATCCGTGACGTCAAAGCCCGGTCATTACGAGATAAGATCGGGATGGTGCTGCAGGATAATATTCTGTTCAGTGAATCGATCGCGATGAATATAAAGATGGGCGACCCTGATGCTAAAGATGAAGATATGGTGGAAGCAGCTAAAGCGGCCAATGCTCATGACTTCATCATGGAACTTCCATATGGTTATGATACGCTAGTCGGCGAACGCGGAGTGAAACTGTCAGGCGGTCAAAAACAACGCGTAGCTATAGCACGTATCTTTTTGAAAAATCCGCCGCTATTAATATTGGATGAGGCGACATCGGCTCTTGATTTAGAGAGTGAAAGCCTTATACAAGAGGCGTTTGAAAAGCTTGCCTCTGATCGTACGACATTTATCGTCGCGCACCGGCTTTCGACCATTACGCACGCTGATCGGATCGTCCTCGTTGAAAATGGCGAAATAAAGGAATCAGGTTCTCACCAGGAACTGATGAATTTGAAAGGCAACTATTACAACCTGTACCAGGTACAAGAATTGGATGACAATAAAACGGAATATATGGGAACTTAACTGGTTTCTAGGAAAATAGAGCAAAACAAAGACCAAATCAGATGGCGATTTGGTCTTTGTTTTATTGTTCCGTTTTAAGATGTTTTTCGTGATGGAACTTTTGATAGCTTTGCAAAATCCGTTTCAAATGTTCGAGTTGATAATGATACTCCATTAATTGGGACGCAAGCGGAAGAAAGGCTAACTTTTCTGAGTTATTGCTCTCTTCGTAAACTTTGATCAATCGATCAACGATCATGGGGATGTCAGGTTTGGAAATTTCCCTTAAGGCTTGTTTGTGCGTCTCCTTGACGCGGCCCATTAAGCTGAGAACCAATTTTTCATGCGCATGCATTACCTTATCCAATTCCTGTACTAAGGCGTCCTGGAATTCCTCAGGGATGTGCTCGATCTTACCTCCCAGACGGTAAAAGGTTTTTAAGACATCGAGTGATTTCTTCGTCGTAATGATCAATTGCCGAAACAAAACCAATTTCCGTGATTTGGAGAACCGTTTTCGCTTTGAATACGTGCGTTCTTCCGTAAATAACAAATACGTATGATCAATCCAGCGAATATCATCCTGGATACGGTTAATTTCGTATTTGAGTGCCGGTTCATCTGATAAATGGCGGATGGTGACCCGCAGCCACTGTAAAATATCATTGGTGGTGTATTCAATTTTGCCGAAAAGCCGTGTTTCGTACCGGGGTGGAACGAACACGAGGTTGACAATGAATGCAGCTAAAATACCGATGATGAGTGACGTGAAACGGGAAGCGGCAAAATAGATGAATGTCTGATCTGTCGAATCCATTAGGGCAATAACAGCCACGACAGCTAACGTAATGGTGTTTTCGTTCATTTTTAAATTCATGGTGACACCAATGACGATAATAATGGCAAAGGCCACCACGAACGGGTCGTTACCCAGGGTGAACACCGCTGCAATAGCGATGAGAGCTCCGATAATATTGGCCTGAACTTGTTCAACAATTGATTGATACGACCGATATATGGACGGTTGTATCGAAAATACGGCAGCAATAGCTGCAAATATAGGAGAAACAAATCCGAATAAAGACGCTGTGTATAGCGCCACAGCCACAGCAAGTCCTGTTTTCATCATGCGAGCTCCGAGTTTCATCGCGTGCACCCTCCTTTGCCTAAAACCTGCGTACAAAAATTATCCTCCATTATTATATACCTTATAAACCCGCTCCGCTAGAAAAGATGATACTAAAAGAACGATTAAAAGAGGCTAGGTCGATCCAGTTCTAGGGGGATGTTAATACTCAGTATGGATTACTTTTGGGCCCTTTACGGTAAAAAATTTGGGACGGCTGGGAAACAACTCGCTTTCCTGCGGGGGAACTGGCAAGCCTCCTCGCTCGCTTCGCTCCCTGCGGGGTCTCGCCAAGCCCCTTCTCCCGCGGGAGTCTCGTCATTTCCCAGCCATCCCCTCCTTAAGTTGGCGAACGGCACCACCTATGATGAGAAAGCGTGCGCAGACCGAATAGCATCTAGAGGCTACTATAACGTCGTTTGTGCAAACGGATAGTAAGAAATTCTACTTGGCTATAGTGTTTCCACTCCACTTTAGAGTACGCTTCCCAACATCAAACGCACCTTGAAACCTCGAAAGTTATCCTTTCAGATAAATGCTTATTTAATGAACAAGCCCTCACTTTCATGCTCATTCTTCGGACGATAGTGCCATTTTCTCAAATGAGTTCGCTACGGCTTGGATGGTGGCGTGAATATCTTGTTCTGTATGTGCAATCGTCAAGAACCATGCTTCAAATTTAGAAGGCGCTAAATTGATTCCTTCACGCAGCATGAGTTTAAAGAATTGGGCGAACATGTCACCATTTGTACTTTCTGCATCTTCATAGTTTTCGACAGGGTCCTCGGTGAAATACAACGTCAGCGCACCTTTTAACCGGTTAACTGTAACTGGAATCGCGAAACGTTCTGCCTGATCGAGGATACCCTCTTCGAGTAACGCCCCCAGCCGGTCCAATTCTTCATACAATCCGTCCTGACGAAGGACTTCCAGGCATGCTATTCCTGCTGCCATTGATGCGGGATTCCCTGACATCGTCCCCGCCTGATAGGCCGGACCTAGCGGGGCTACTTGCTCCATAATGTCGGCTCGGCCACCGTAAGCACCGATGGGGAGCCCGCCGCCGATTATTTTCCCCATCGCTGTCATGTCAGGTTCGACATCCAGGAGTTGTTGGGCGCTTCCATACGTAAAACGGAATGCCGTAATGACTTCATCATAAATGACCAAAGCGTTATGCTCGTGGGTAAGACGATTGACCTCTTCAAGAAAGCCTGCTTTTGGTTCAACGATGCCGAAGTTCCCTACTATAGGTTCGACGAGAACGCCAGCGATTTGATCGCCATATTGGGCAAGGGCTTGTTTGAATGGTTTGATTTCATTAAAAGGAACGGTGATGACGTCTTCAGCAATCGATTCAGGAATACCTGCTGAATCGGGCGTGCCGAGTGTGGCCGGGCCGGACCCTGCTGCTACGAGCACAAGATCTGAATGACCGTGATAACAACCTGCAAACTTAATGATTTTATTTCGTCCCGTATAGGCGCGAGCTACTCTGATGGTGGTCATGACAGCTTCTGTACCTGAATTGACGAAACGAACTTTTTCTAATGATGGGATAGCTTCCTTCAACATCTTGGCAAAACGATTTTCAAGCACGGTGGGCGTCCCATATAGAACCCCGTTTTGAGCAGCTTCTGTAATCGCTTTTGTAATGTGCGGATGAGCGTGTCCCGTGATAATGGGGCCATATGCGCCTAAGTAATCGATATACATATTCCCGTCTACGTCATAAAAATAGGCACCATTTGCTTTATCCATATAAACAGGTGTGCCGCCACCCACTCCTTTATAGGCGCGGGAAGGGGAATTGACGCCGCCGACAATATGTTCCTCAGCTTCTTTATATAACGCTTCTGATGTGGTGAAATTCATAGCTTGTCCCTCCAAATAATTGCTTCATAGCCATTGTAGCATGTTTGCATGCCAGGGGAAGATAACCTGCGTCTTCTCATCAAGACATAATTAAAACTCCCCTCCATGATGAAGGGGAGTCACAAACATCTATTGATTAGTAGCCAACGTATGCAACACCGACAATAATCAAAAGAATGAACAGAACAACGATCAGCGCAAATCCGCCACCATATCCGTAACTCATTCATCCCACCTCCTTTCGGGCGTTTACAGTATCTTATGAGAAGAAGGTGGGGGGTGGATGTGCATTCGCCTTGTGGGCAAAAAGAAAATGGTGATTTAAAAAGGTTAAGGGTTAAAAAAACGGGCGGTTATCTGTGTCGATCCGGCCTGATGAATTTATACCCCCTGCCCCGGATGGTACGAATGGCGCCAGGCAAACTTAGTTCGGTAAGTTTTTTCCTGAGGCGGGTTATATTGACCGTTAAGGTATTGTCGTCAACCCGCGAGGACTTATTCCAGAGCACTTGGCGTAAATACTCGCGTGAGAGGGTATTTTCAGGGTTATGAATGAACTCCTTCATTAACGAAAACTCTTTAGCGGTGAGGGGGAGGACCTGATTTTGATAGGTAAGCGATTTAGCCTTGATGTTTAGGGTCAGCCCGTTTGTTTCAATGCTGCGAGGCGCATTGACAGTCGGGGTGTCTTTATAGACGCGACGCAGGACATTATTTATTTTCGTCAATAAAACGTCGCGATTAACTGGCTTGGTTTCATAGTCATCGCCACCATTTTCGATTGCCTTCACCTGGCTCATGCCCGATTCTTGCTCAGCTAGAAAGATGAGCGGGCATCGGGAATGGGGCCGTATTTGGCGCGACCAATACAAGCCATCAAATTGGGGAAGCTCTACATCCATCAGAACCAGGTGGGGACCAGCGTCCTGAAATTCTCGGAAGATATTTGAATAGTCTTTTGCAACCGTTATGCTGAACCCGTTCGCCCTCAAAAAAAGCGTTAAAAAATGGGATAAATCAGGGTCATCTAATACGAGATAAATCCGGAACATGTTCGTGCCTCTTTTCTGAAGATATCTTCATTCTTATAATCATAGGATAAGCTAGTACAGACTTTTTTATGAGGATTGAAGAAGTCATGTGAAGGGGTTCTTCTATGCTAATTTCTATCTTGCTCGTTTTGAGCCTTATCATTGTTTTCGGCAGTTTGAAACAAATTTTTACATCGATTGAAATGGGAAATGATTTTTTTTCACTTGAAACGTTTATGTCTTTGCTATTCCTATACAGTGTACTGCTCCTGGGGTTCGGGTTAATCTATGCCATAATGACGAGTGAAGGGATACATTTGTTTCACAATCAACTCATAAATGAGCAACTTTCCTGGTATGAGGAATTGAAGAGAGGGGTGTACTTCAGTGGAGTCACATTGTTTACGGTCGGCTATGGTGATCTTATGCCGATAGGCTACGGAAGGTTTCTGGCATTATTTGAAGCCATGATCGGGTACGCTTTGCCTGCTGCGCTCATGATAAAAGCATTTCGCCATGACGGTGATAATCATTGAAGTTGGAACTTTTCCAGCAAATACGATACGCTGAACATGAACATATTTATCAGGAGGGATGATGTTAGATGAGTCTCGAAAAAGGCAACCAAGCACCGGATTTTGAATTGAAAGCGAATAATGGCGAAACCGTTCGGCTTTCCGATTATCAAGGTAAAAATGTTGTGCTCTATTTCTACCCAAAAGATATGACGCCTGGGTGCACAACAGAGGCGTGTGATTTCCGCGATCACCACGAGAGCTTCGCAGAACTCGATGCTGTCATTCTCGGAATCAGTCCCGATCCGGTCGAAAGCCATGAGAAATTTATCAACAAGCACGACCTTCCTTTCCTGCTCCTTGCTGATGAGGATCATGAAGCAGCAGAGAAATATGGCGTGTGGAAATTGAAGAACAACTTTGGAAAAGAATATTACGGGATTGAACGGTCTACGTTCATCATTGATAAAGAAGGCAATCTTGCAGAAGAATTCCGTAAAGTCAAAGTTGAAGGGCATGTTGAAGCGGCCCTGAACTATATTAAAGAGAATCTTTAAGTCGCACGCATGACACCAGCACGCCTTGTATTCCAGGCGTGCTTCTTTTCATAAAAGCCATACACATTCATGATGTTTGCCATTGCTGTGTCTTTGGGAAACGGTTTATAAAGATTCACTACATAGAGAAGGAAAAGGAGGAGGACTAATTATGCTGGTCTTGTCCGTCATTAAACGCGTCCATCCTGAAATTAAACAGCATTTTATCTCGAATTATCCTAACGTGGAGTTCAAATTTGTCGAAGGTATGCAGGAAGGAGAACCTTTACTGCACGAAGCAGAAGTGCTTATCACCTATGGAGAGGATTTGTCTGAAGAAAAAATCAAGCAGGCGAAGCATTTAAAATGGATCATGGTGCTTTCAGCGGGAATGGATCTCATGCCTTTTCAAGCAATTGAAAAGCAGGGGATCATGGTGACCAATGTCCGTGGCATCCATGCCGTACCGATGGCGGAATATGCTATTTCGATGCTATTGCAAGTATCCCGTAACACGAAAACACTCATCCAGCAAGAACGCCAGCATGAATGGAATCGCAAAGTGCCGCGACAGGAAATAACCGGGAAAACGATGGTGCTCTTAGGAACCGGAGCAATTGCACAGGAAACAGCCCGGCTAGCCAGAGCTTTTCATATGAAAACGATAGGGGTATCAAGGTCAGGGGACGCTGTTAGGCATTTTGACGAAACGTACCCCGTCAAACATTTAACCCGGGTGCTGGGAAGCGCAGATTTTGTCGTAGCAGCCCTTCCAAGTACACCGGATACAGCAGGGTTGCTGACCGAGGATCAATTTGAACGGATGCCGCCCCACGTCATCTTTGTGAACATGGGGCGCGGCGACCTCGTAACAAATGAAACGCTTCTTAAGAGCGTACGTCAGCATATCAGTCACGCTGTAGTCGATGTGATGGAAGATGAGCCGCTACCGGAAAACAGCCCGTTATGGGAAGAAGAAAATATTACGATTACACCGCATATCTCGGGTCATTCACCAGAATATCTCCCCAGAGGGTTCGAACTGTTTGAAAAGAACCTGGAGAGGTATTTGGAAGGTAACGGTGACTATATTAACCATATTGACGTGAAAAGGGGATATTAATATGAGGATTTATACCAGGTCGGGGGATAAAGGAACGACTTCATTAATCTATGGAAGCCGTGTCCCGAAGAATGATGTTCGGGTCGAAGCTTATGGAACGTGCGATGAGGCGAACTCTATGATCGGTCTTGCGCTCAGTCATTTGGAGGGCGTAGCTTGGTCTGACAAAGATGCGTTTGTTGAACGCATGCATAAAATCCA
Source organism: Thalassobacillus sp. CUG 92003 (assembly GCF_013618635.1). Lineage (GTDB taxonomy): Bacteria > Bacillota > Bacilli > Bacillales > Halobacillaceae > CUG-92003. The sequence goes on from NZ_JABLSJ010000014.1 coordinate 88,330, forward strand.
AACCATCCTCTTCCACGTGGGGGCTGAACTTGCCACGCCTAAAGGGAAGGATGTCATGTGGCAGTTAAAAGATGAACACATCCAAGAACTCGAAGACAGCATTGATACATGGGATAAAGAACTGCCTCCATTAAAGAATTTCGTGCTGCCCTCAGGACATCAGGCCTCGGCCTCCCTGCACGTCGCACGAACGGTGGCCAGGCGTGCCGAGCGAACAGCCGTCGCCTTAGAAGATGAGCTCTCCAATCCCTTAGTCGTTTCCTACTTAAACCGCTTATCTGATTTGCTATTTGTAGCTGCCCGCTACGTCAATCACGAACTAAAAGGAGAAGAGCGACCGCTTCACCCAGATGTATAATATTCCCATAATGGCACGCTCGTTTATTGACAAGGTCCTATCCCACCATGTACACTAATTATAAAGATTATTATTTAATAATGTTATTATCTCAGTATCTATAAGTGAAAGCGAGGTGCATGACGGTGTCTGATGAGAAACTTCAAGAAGCCATCCATACGTTAAAGGACTCTGGGGTGAGGATCACACCTCAACGTCATGCGGTGCTTGAATTCTTATTGAATTCAATGACCCACCCCACAGCTGATGAGATTTACAAGGCTTTAGAGAACAAATTTCCTAATATGAGCGTTGCGACCGTCTATAACAACCTTCGCGTGTTTAAAGAAATTGGTCTTGTAAGAGAATTGACGTACGGGGATTCATCAAGCCGATTTGATTGCAACACAACAGATCACTATCACGTCATCTGTGAGTCTTGCGGTAAAATCGTTGACTTCCATTATCCAAGTCTGAACGAGGTAGAATCTCTAGCAGAAAAGGTTACGGAATTTGATGTCAGTCATCACCGTATGGAGATTTACGGAACGTGTTCCCATTGTCAAGCGAGTATGGCTCACTAAACGAAAATCAAAAAAGGCCGTCCTTATCGGTTAAGGACGGCCTTTTTTTTTGTTGCTTAGGAAACTATAAGATTGGGGCCCTGTGGCTAACACATTCCTCATAAGCCACGTCCGGCTCCAGCGCCTTTGTTCTGCTCATGTTTTACGAGCGTTGGTCAGCTTCTTGCTTTTGGACGCGTTTTGAATTATATTCTTCGTCGAATTCTTTGCCTTCTAACGTTTTATCTAACGTAAGCGGTTGTTTACAATGCATACACGCATCGACACGGCCCAGCATTTTGGTCGGTTTTTCACAAGAGGGGCAGACAATTTGAGTCGCACGCGTAGACAGCATTCCAATCCAGAAATAGACGACCGTACTGAAGGCGATAAACAAGAGCCCCAGAATGAAGAACGTAGCCACAACCCAAGCTATATCTCGAAAAAATAACCCTATATACATAACGCCGAAACCTGCAAAAATAAGTCCGAGGGCGAATGAACGTATTTTGTTGATCTTGTTAGAGTACTTTAGAGCCAATGAAGTCCCTCCTTAATCTCTATCCATAGGGTAGTATAGCATATTTTTCTAATAAAAATATAATCAGAAAAAAGGATTTTCCAACCCTTTATCGAATTAATTGCTTTAGCCTAATAAATAAATGTTGGGGGAAGAAGCATGGAAGATTTACTGCGTCCTATCTATCAAGAAAGAGCAAGCCATCCGAACACGTTGGGAATCTTGATTTTAGAAAAGAAAAAACCGATCAGCCCAGTAACTGATAATTTTGATGTCATCTTATTCATTATTGTCCAAAATGCCGATGATCCGTGGTATGTCAAACACTATGAATTTGAAAATAAATCAGCAGCTATGCATATAGTAGATGAAGAATTATTAAGTCAGTGGATTGATACAAGCTCGTACCGTAGAGCAGTGGAATGGTTAGTGGAAGGTTCCATCATTTATGAGCGCAATGAGTACGTCACGCAATTAAAAGAGAAGATGAGAACATTTCCGCAGCGAAAACGCGATTTGAAAAAAGCGATCGAATTTGCCAAGCTGATTCGAAGCTATAGTGAGTCCAAAGACCTTTATGAATCTCATCAGCACCTAGACGCTTTCAGCAGAATGGTGCACTCCCTCCATTATCTCGCGCGTCTAGCGATTATTGAAAAAGGGTTCCACCCTGAAGTAACGGTATGGAATCAAGTGAGAAAAATTGAACCGGAAATCTATAAGCTGTATGAAGAATTGATTGAAAGCGGCGAATCCACCGAAAAACGGGTCCAGCTTATGTTGTTGGCCGTTGAGCATGCCATCAGCAAACGTTCCGTATCAAGCGCGCGCCATCTATTAGAGCTGATGGATGAAAAAGAGGAGCCCTGGACATTCGGGGAGCTAAAAGTTCACCCGGAAATTACGCCTTATGCTTTAGATCTCACGGCGATGATCGAGTATTTAACGGAAAAAGAGATCATTGATGTGGTATTGAACGAAACGAAAGGAACCCACATTTATCACCGAAAATATAAGGTGAGGCGGCACGATTGACGCCTCCCACGTTTTATCCTCTTACATGTATTGGTGTAAGAGGTTTTTTTATGAAATGTTATTGACGTCTATAAAATGCCATGGTATATTATTAAACGTCGCGTTAAGAGAGAGCGGCGGAACGCAAAAATCCATGAAAAAAGTTGTTGACTTAAACAGCCCACCATGGTATATTGATTAAGTCGCTGTTTTGAAGCGGCCAACGCATTTTCGATCTTTGAAAACTGAACAAACCAACCAGTACGTCAATTCAGTTTCTTCTATA
>NZ_JABLSJ010000015.1 GCF_013618635.1 Thalassobacillus sp. CUG 92003
CAAAATAATTTCCAATTCCATATCAATTTACAGTTGACATTACACCACTAGGCTATATATTAAGACTCGAAATCAAGATATATTGGTCCAGGAAGCCTGTAATTTAAAGAGCAGACAAAGATACCTACACACCTAGTATTTAACATTTAGCATCTTATAAAGAGCATAGATCACTGTAGAGAGACCAATTCCAGAAAGTATGATACCAGTTACTAGAAAGATATTTGTATTTGTTTTAACTTTAGAATCGTAAGTATATGCAGCGTAATCAGCGTCCGCCACTAAGGCATTTGTTAAGCTCGTCCCGAGACTATTGCTAAAAAAGATGAATATTAGTCCAATAACCCCTAATAAAGAACCTAATACCAGTATTCCCTTTAAGCTATTTTTCCTCATATCCTCTCCCCTTTTAACCCATGAACACTCATTTGCCTCGTTAATGAAAGCGGTTGTCCCTATTAAACAGTTGCCCCCTTATATGGAAGTAAGTTTCGAGAACTATCCTAATAAAAGTTTGAATGTATTTTTAAGATATATGGTGTAATCGTATTGTTAAATACCCATGCTATGAGGAACATCAGCAAAGTTAACCCCACAATGGACAATCCTATAGAAACCAAATTCTTTCTTAAAGTATTCATACGTTCGCTTACTTTATAGGTACAAAAGCCAATTGTTGCTCCCATTGTATTAACGATAATATCCTCAATATCAAAGCTTCCTAAATAAGTTACCATTTGAACAATTTCCATACAGAGAATAAAAAACACAAACAAGACAATAAACTTAAAGTATGTTCTAAAAGGATTTTCAAACACCATCGGCACAAGTATTCCAAACGGAATAAATGCTAGAAGGTTGCCAAGAGCAAAGATCCAGAGTTTGATAATATCTATTGAAAAATGGTTAGGAAGCCATAAGGGAATACGAACAGGTATTAACGAATACCGATATTCGCGGAGCTCTGCGAGCTGTGGACGTCCGAATCCGAAAAACATGAAGTATATTAATACAGCTATATACAAGCCCAAGAGTATAAATAGATACCTCTTTTTATTTTTTTGTTGTTGCCTCAACTTTCAAATCACTTCCTTAGTCTACAAATTCTAATTTATCGAGCTGCACATTATATATAATAAACCACTTAATTAATATCTTAAAACAACTTATATGCAGATAATCATAAATTTTCGAATATCAAATACTGTTTAATGATTGATTTCCTTTATAAATAAATGTTACAAAATTTAATAATGTTTGATTTAACATTATATTATTTAAGATTAAAACGTTCTTTCTCTTTCCAACATTAAATCACTACTTGTTAAGCGGACGATCGCGTAACTTAGATAATGCTATAGAAAATGACCACCAAAATTGGTGATCATTTTTGTCCCTATGTGAAAAAAAATTAATATCTCGAAACTGAGTCTTAAACTAACCTGCCCTTTTCTTGAAGACTCAGTTTCGAGATAATTGTCCAAACATTGAATAAACATTCATATCCTTGCATTTAATAACGCGTTTGCCGGCCGTAAAAAATATTGTCGCAAATTTCTTCATTTAGAGAGATTCCCAATTATAATCTGTCTCTGTAATTACTTTTAAAAGTGAATTGTTTCCCTCTATTTCGTACATACCTCCAGCATCAGAACCGTCTTCATTTTTAAGACCCAATATATGGATTCTTTCTTCCCCGACTGCAATGGTAGGGTCATTCTTTTCTTCTGTTCTTATAGTTACTGAGTATTGAACATATGGTGGATCATCTACTTTTTTCAAATTCATATCAGCGGGGTTTTCAATGATTTTTTCAATATCGTTTCGGTTAGTAATAGTGGTGAATTCATCCCCCACCTGTTTTATATAAACCTCATTGATAACATCATACGACGTTAATTCCTTATGTAGTAAATCTCCATATGTTGTCTTTTCGGGTCTATTCATCATAAAAAATACAACGACCCCTATGACGACAATTACACTCATAATGCCAAAAATCCTTTTCATACCTATCCTCCTAACTTATTTAGCCTACGTTTGGATGAGCACGCTTTTCCCGTCCTGTTATTAACTAAATGGTAAAAGTTTCAGCTTTGTTGATATTGGTCGTCTTCCTCCTCTATTGAAAAAGACAAGCTCCATTAATAAGAGCTTGCCTTTCACTACGCAGGAGGCGGAATATCGCTTTCGTCATAGCGATGATCCAAATCCACGAACTTATTATATTCTTTGACAAACGCGAGCTCGACATTGCCGACAGGCCCGTTACGCTGCTTTGAAATGATGATTTCAATAATGTTCTGTTTCTCGGATTCTTGATCGTAGTAGTCATCACGATAAAGGAAACCGACGATATCAGCGTCCTGCTCGATACTGCCTGACTCACGCAAGTCGGACATCATCGGACGCTTGTCCTGACGGGACTCCACTCCACGCGACAGCTGGGACAGGGCGATTAATGGCACGTTCAACTCACGAGCTAATCCTTTCAGAGAGCGGGAAATCTCAGAGACTTCCTGCTGTCGGTTTTCACGCGAGCCGGCGTTACCTTGAATCAACTGGAGATAGTCGATGAGGATCATGCCTAGTCCGTGCTCTTGCTTGAGGCGACGGCATTTGGAACGGATTTCACTGACTCTGATACCCGGCGTGTCATCAATGAAAATGCCGGCATTAGAGAGACTCCCCATGGCCATGGTGAGTTTGCTCCAATCCTCTGCTTCGAGGTGCCCCGTCCGTAAGCGTTGGGCATCGATGTTGCCTTCTGCACAGAGCATCCGTGATACGAGTTGATCTGCGCCCATTTCCAGGCTGAAGATCGCGACGTTCTCATCGGAATTGACGGCCACGTTTTGCGCGATATTGAGCGCAAACGCGGTCTTACCTACAGAAGGCCGGGCTGCGATGATAATCAAATCGTTGCGCTGGAAACCAGAGGTGATGTGATCCAGATCCCGATAGCCCGTCGGAATGCCGGTCACACCGCCTTCATGATTGTGCAGCATTTCGATATTATCATAAACCTCGATAAGCACGTCTTTGATGTTTTTAAAAGACCCGGCGTCCTTTTGCTGCGACACTTCTAAAATTTCTTTTTCCGCTTGGTTGAGGATGTTTTCCAATTCCTCTTCCTCAGCGTAACCGTTCGTCACAATAGAGGTAGCTGTGCGAATCAACCGTCTCAAGGTCGCTTTTTCATCGACGATTCGAGCATAATATTCAATATTAGCCGCTGTCGGGACTGAATGCGCCAGGTCACTTAAATACGAGACACCGCCGACTTCTTCCAACACTTTTCCGTTCGAAAGCGCGGTCGTCACCGTGACCAGGTCGATCGGTTCACCTTTATCAGCGAGATTGACCATGACTTCAAAAATACGCTGATGACTGGCCCGGTAAAAGTCATCCGGCATCAGTTTTTCAGAGGCTGAGGCCATCGCTTCCGGCTCTAAAAAGACAGCACCGAGAACAGCCTGTTCCGCTTCTATATTGTGCGGAGGGGTACGATCATTCCATAAATCACTCATGCTTGTTCCCTCCCTTTTGAACCCAAAGCTTGCGCATTACTTCTCTGCTACATGGACGCGAATCGTCCCTGTGACTTCCGGATGAAGTTTGACCGGAACATTGGTGTAACCGAGGTTGCGGATGGGATCATCCAATTCGATTTTCCGTTTATCGATTTTGATGTTGTGGTTTTGTTTTAACTCATCCGCGATATGCTTGCTGGTGATGGAACCAAATAAACGGTCGCTGTCGCCGGACTTCGCCGATAGTTTGATCTCCATATTCTCAAGTTGCTCACGCAACCGTTCCGATTCCATCTTTTCTTCTTCTTCTTTTTGCTTTTCTTTATTTTGCTTGGCTTTCAAGGCATCCATATTGGCTTTCGTCGCTTCAACGGCCTTGTTGTGCTTCAATAAATAGTTGCGTGCATATCCGTCGGAAACGTTCTTAACTTCGCCTTTTTTTCCCTTGCCTTTAATGTCCTGGTTGAAAATCACTTTCATTCTGAGTCTCCCCCTTCAAAATATTCGTCGATGATATCTTGCAATAATCCTTTAGCATCTTCAATGGTGGTATCTTCCAGTTGAGTCGCCGCGTTCGTTAAATGACCGCCGCCATTCATCCGTTCCATAACCACTTGCACGTTCACATCACCAAGGGAACGTGCGCTGATCCCAATGCGGCCGTCCTTGCGTTCGGAGATGACGAATGAAGCGACGATTCCGCTCATCGTCAGCAACGTATCCGCTGCCTGGGCGATTAATACGGCGCCGTAGTTTTCCCCTTTGTCGCCTGTAGAAATAGCCACACCATCACGGTAAATTTCTGCGCGTTCAATCAAACGGCTGCGGCGTACATAAACATCCAAATCTTCTTTCATAAATTTCTGCACGAGAATCGTGTCAGCCCCTTTGGAACGGAGGTACGAGGCCGCATCAAAAGTTCGCGATCCTGTACGCAGTGTGAAACTCTTCGTATCCACGATGATACCAGAAAGCAAGGCGGTGGATTCAAGCATGGAGAGTTTCAATTTTTTCGGCTGATACTCGAGAAGTTCGGTAACGAGTTCCGCTGTCGAAGATGCATACGGTTCCATATAAACAAGCGTCGGGTCGGAAATGAATTCTTCTGCCCGGCGGTGGTGATCAATTACGACGACGTGTTCCGTTTTATTCAATAATTTCTCTTCCATAACGAGAGACGGTTTATGCGTATCAACCACAACAAGCAGCGTATTGTTGGTAACCATTTCGAGCGCATCGTCAGGCGAAACGAACTTCGACCACAATTCTTCGTCTTTACTGACTTCTTCGATCATGCGCTGCACGCCTGTATCAATATCATTAGGGTCGAGGACAATCGAGGCTTCTTTGGCATTCGCTTCAGCGATTTTCAAAATGCCGATCGATGCTCCGATGGCGTCCATGTCTGGTGCTTTGTGTCCCATGATCATTACCTTGTCGCTCTCCTGGACCAGCTCCTTCATGGCATGGGAGATTACACGCGCGCGGACACGGGTCCGTTTTTCCATCGGGTTGGTTTTACCCCCATAGAAGCGCACTTTACCGGTGTCGTCTTTAATGGCGACCTGATCGCCTCCGCGTCCCAAAGCCAGGTCAAGGCTGGATTGAGCCAGTTCGCCGAGCTCAGGTAATGTGACAGGTCCTGTGCCGATGCCGAAACTTAGTGTCAGGGGCACATTTTTATCGGAAATCAATTCGCGTACTTCATCTAAGATTTCAAATTTATTCCGTTCCAGACGCTTTAAAATTTCGTGGTTCATGACGGCCATGAAGCGCTCTTGAGAGGTGCGTTTCAAGTAAACGCCATAATCGCCTGCCCATCTGTTCAGGATCGATGTCACTTGGGAGTTGATATGGCTTTTCGCTGTATCATCCATGCCTTGTGTGATTTCTTCATAGTTATCTAGAAAAATCACAGACATGACTGTTTGCTCGTTTTGATAGAGATGCTGAATTTCAGATTGCTGGGTCCGGTCAAATAAATAGAGCAGTCGCTCATCTTTCTTGACCATGATTTGAAATTCGTAATCCTGAATTTGCAGCCAAACTTCTTTCTTGTTTTCTTTCAATTTGGCCACTAAATCCTTCGATAACTCGCTTAATGGGTGGCCGACCAGCGTATCATCATTCGTGAACGCGTTCATATAGGGATTTGCCCACTCCACGGCATAGTCCTCACTAAAGAGGACGATCCCGATTGGCATTTCTAATAATGCCTCTTCGCCGACTTTTTTCACCCGATAAGATAACGTGGATATATACTCTTCCGTCTCGTTGATGAGATGTTTTTCGGTTCTGATGCTGTAAAGAATCGATGCTGCCAGAAATATCGTCATCATTAAGCCAAGTAACCATTGGTAATACCAAATGAAGCCGAGTAACACGATCGAAATGGCATAAATGACCCACAGGTGCCCACTCATGGTCGGTTTTTTAAAAAAATTCGGCATGTCTTTCAGCTCCTACCCTCGTGATCCGTACTACTTTTTATTCCCGTTCAAACGCTCCCGCAAGGAAAATCCTATATCAATTATACCTAGAATTCTTACCAAATAAAGCAGGATCATCGGAAACAAGAACGACAGGACCACCGCAGTAATCGGCAATGCTTTGGACTTTCCTTTGATATGCGCATAATAAAAAATGAAAGCAAAGCCCTGAAGCAGAATCAATGAGCCCGTCAATGTGAACAAATTGATGGCTGCCAGATTCCAAATACTATCCGTATCCGTAATGACTAAATCTAAAATCAAGGCGAAGAAATAATACCAAAGCAGCGACAGGGGCAGTCGAAAATCCCGGAATGCCGGAAAAGACAGCTTTGTCTGTTCGAGCCGGTTGATCATTTTATAACTTAACCACTGGCCGATAAACGCCAGCCCTATCCCTACAAATGCCAGCATACTCGGAATCAAATCCGGCCAGCTGCTGACCTGCTCTTCCAGCAACGCCAACTGTTCTTCAGAAGCGCCGCCGCCAAAGTTGTTCAACATGGTTTCAGCGTTTCTTAAAGCTTGATCTATTGTCGTTTGAACCGTTTCGGTCCAACTGACATTAAACAGTAATTGACTGCTCGCGAATACAATCACTAAGCCAATAATGAACCCGATGGAACCTGCAGCCCATGTTTCATAGGCGTTCCGTTTCTGATGCATGGCCCACCCTGTGAACATTCCCCCGAGTCCCATGAGAATAGTCACAGGTATCGAATAAATGGTCGCCATCAGGGAGGACAAAATGATGCTTGCGATGAATACAATCGCTCCAGGCTTCCACCCATGTTTATACGTATACACGATGAACGGAACCGGGAGTGCTATGAGCACAAAGGCTCCTATAAAAGGGAGGAAAATATGTACCAATAACAATAGCAGATATAACCCCGCCATTAAAGCCCCTTCTGTAATTCGTCTTGAGTCGTTCATGTATGTGGCACCTCATTTACTACTCTTATTATAACCACTCTATTTTAACACGTAATTCGGATGAACCCTTAATGAAATATCTTTTCTGAAATAAATTAATTTGCATAGCAGGCGTGAGGTGATTTTTGAGGTTCAAACACGCGTCTGGTATGATATAGTGAAATGTCCTGAAACGGACCCTATAATTATTATAAGATGGGGAGGCTTTCTTATGCTCACGGATTATCACGTTCACATGGCCGAAACCGGCGAATTTACGACAGCATACTTAAACGACTATATCGCTAAGGCAAAAGAGAAAGGCATCGAAGAATTAGGCATCTCTGAACATGCTTACTTTTTCCATGAAACAAGCGATATACTTTCGAATGATTGGGTGGAAAACCGCAGAGGGCTTCACTTCAAAGATTATCACACGTTGTTTGAGCAGGCTCAAGCTGAAGGGCTTCAGGTGAAAATGGGAATTGAGATGGACTATACACCAGGGAAAGAAAAGGAAATGCAGGCGTTCATTGACGCACACCCTTTCGATTATGTCATCGGCTCTGTCCATTGGATTGGCGACTGGGGGATCGACCTAGCTTCATACCGCGAAGAATATGAGAAGCGGGATATCAAGGAAGCCTACCGTCAATACTTTGACCAAATTGTCACCTTGGCCGAGTCTAGACTATTCAATTTCGTGGGGCATATCGACCTCATCAAAATCTTTAATTATTGGCCCGATGACGAAGCTTTTCTTCATCAACAGTATGACCGAGCGGTAGCCGCCTTAGCCGCTTCTGGCACGTGCATCGAAATCAGTACGGCCGGCCTCCGCAAACCTGTCGGCGCCATCTACCCGGATCCCGTGCTGTTAAAGAAGTGTTACGAGGCTGGGGTCGGCATTGTTATCTGCTCGGATGCCCATAAACCGGAGCACATCGGCTACGCTTATGATCAAGCAATCGACCTTGCCAAATCAGTTGGTTATGAAGAACTGCACATCTTTAACCAACGTGAAGCAACTATAGTACCGCTGGCATAGCAGCAATCATGGCGCTTAGAAGGAACTAAGACAAAACTAAATAACACACAAAACTTCCGAACGATTTCGCGGATATTGTTCGGAAGTTTTGTGTGTTAGGGAAGGTGTTCCATAACCGCTCCGTCAAAACACTCCGCTCATGATGATCCATTGAAATTTTATACGTTTCCCACATTCGCTTTATAACAACTCTGATTTATATATGTCCCGGTGCCTATTTTACCTTTATAGCATGAAAGGCCCCCAGAGAAAGTTATCCTTTCACTGGGGGCCTTTTATTTATAGTTCTACACAATTGACCTGACGAATATCTTCCAGCTGTTCTAGTTTTTCAATACACGCTTCATTCACTGGCTTGTCGACGGTCAGCACCATGACGGCATGGCCGCCCTGATCTTTACGACCCACCTGCATGGCAGCGATGTTGACATCATCTTCTGCGAGCAAGCTACCGACTTTTCCGATCGCGCCGGGCTTATCATGGTGGCGGATAAGGACGAGGTGGCCAGCAGGGACGACATCGACGGAATACTGATCCAGTTTCACAATGCGGGAGCCAAGCCCGTTCAGCAACGTACCTGATACGGACCGCGTTTCTTCGTCCGTCTGGATTTGCACCGTAATCAGGTTGGTGAACCCGCGCGATGACGTGGTCTTCTGTTCATTGATAGTGATGCCTTTATCGCTCGCTGCTTTAAAGGCATTCACATCATTGATGCGTGCCCCGAGGTGGCGGCTCAGAATGCCTTTTAGCGTAGTCCGCGTTAACGGCATCGTTTCATAATCGACCAGCTCACCGGCAAAATCAATATTAATCGACTCTAAAACACCTTTGGTAATACGAGAGAGGAACAAACCGAGCTGTTCCGATAAATGGAAATAAGGCGCTAATGTTTCCAGGACTTCAGGGGAAACGGAAGCAATGTTCACCGGATTCTTCGCATTGCCTTCGCGAAGGATTTCCACGATATCCTTACTGACATCGATGGCAACATTTTCCTGCGCTTCTATCGTACTGGCACCAAGATGAGGCGTTGCAATCACTTCATCCAGTTCAAGAATTTTATGGCCGATCGCCGGTTCTTCTTCGAACACATCAAGGGCCGCACCTGCAATCCGCTTTTCGACGAGGGCTTCATATAAAGCGTCCTCATCTATAATACCGCCTCGTGCACAATTCAGGATGCGGGCGCTCGGTTTCATGAGCTTCAGCGCTTCGGCATCAATTAAATGTTTTGTTTCTTCCATTAAGGGTGTATGGACGGTCAGAAAATCGGCTGCTTGCAGCACATCTTCAATCGTACCGCACTGCACACCCATCTTTTCCGCCTTTTCTTCTGTTAAGAACGGATCATAAGCGATGACGTTCATGCGTTGGCCTTTGGCACGTCTTGCCACTTCATTACCGATTCGTCCCAGTCCTACGATACCCAGCGTCTTATCTTTCAACTCCACACCGACCATCGCTTTGCGTTCCCATTTATCCCGCCGCAACAGGTGATAAGCCTGAGGGATGTTACGGGCTAATGACATTAGCATCGCCATGGTATGTTCCGCTGTGGAAATGGTGTTGCCGTCAGGGGCATTGACGACCACGACACCGAATTCGGTTGCCGCTTCAAGATCGATGTTATCAACACCGACCCCAGCACGGCCCACGACCTTCAAATTTTGAGCTCTTTCGATTATTTCCCGGGTAATTGTCGTTTGGCTTCTGACGATAATTGCATCTATATCTGTGATCGTGTCGAGTAATGTCTCATGATCCAGACCAGGTGTGTTGATCACCTCGACATCGGAAGCTGACTCTAACGGATGAATCCCTTCCGCACTGAGCGGGTCACATATTAAAACGCGAAAGCTCATGTCACTTTCCTCCTTTTTCTAAGGTGTAGATCTTCTCTGCAGCAGCGACGCCTGCCCCTAATTCTATTTCTTGGCCTAATTGCTTGAGGCCGAGTTCGATTATGCTGATCGCTTGAAGCACATCGGCTGGCGTACAATACCCCATATGGCCGATTCTGAAAATCTTTCCTTTTAAATGCTGTTGGCCGCCAGCTAACAGTAATCCTGCTTCCTCATGGACAACTTTCCGCAATTGTTCCGCATCGAAACGTTCAGGCTTTACGGAGGTTACCGTTGGAGAGGCTGCTTCTTCGGTCGTCAACAAAGGAAGACCAAGCGCTTGAAAAGCTGCCCTGGCCATTCTTTTCATAAGATGGTGACGCTCATACACCGACTCCAGCCCTTCTTCGTGCATAAGGTCTAGGGCTTCATTCAGCCCAAACAACAATGATAGCGCTGGTGTGAACGGCGTTTGGCCTTCCTGCAGCTTGCCGCGATATTTCCGCAAGTCCAAGTAAAAACGCGGGCGTGTGTTTTCCTCGATGATGGACCACGTGCGATGGTTATAGGCGACGAATGAGAGGCCGGCTGGCAGCATCATGGCCTTTTGCGAACCGGATACGAGCAGGTCGATGCCATCTCGCTCCAATTTAAGATCGGCACCGCCAATCGAGGAGACCCCGTCGACGATTACCAACGCATCGGATTGCTCATGAACCTGGTTCGCAATCTCCTTCACCGGATTCAATACGGCGGTAGATGTTTCACAATGGGTTACAAAAACAGCCCGGATGCCAGGATACTGATTTAAATAGGAAGAGACATCTTCCACCTGGACCGCGTCTCCCCACGTCACATCATGACGGTGAACCGTCAGCCCATAGGCTTCGCAAATACTGGCGAACCGATCGCCAAATGCCCCTGTGACAACGACCAATACTTCATCCCCAGGCATGGTTGTGTTGACAACGGCGGCTTCTAAAGCAGACGTGCCGCTGCCCGTCAAAACAATGACATCTTCCTGGGTCCCGAAAATCGGGTTCAGTTTCGGAGCGATATCTTTCAGCAGATCTTTGCATCGTTGACTGCGATGCCCAATCATGGGCTGAGACATGGCTTGGCTCACTCTCGGAGGTATGGGGGTCGGTCCTGGAATACGTAAAATTTCTTCATGGTTAGGCATCCTAACGCTCCTTTCAATCTGTTCCTATTATATGATGGTTCATTCTTTGACGCTTCATCGATTTCCTTAACTAAAGTGAATATTTTCTATCGTACCAAACCTTTTGTGTTTGTCAACGTAATCGCAACATTAAATGTATTCTGATTTTTTACTTTTTTTCTTTTTTTTCTCTAAAAATAGTGCTGAAACCTCATCTATTTAAATGTATACTTCAAAGATAGTCATTATTTTGAAAATTTTTATTTTTGGGGGTCTTGAAATGAGAAAAGCAAATTACGTCATTTTACTGCTCTTGTTAATGCTGACAATGGCATTAGCGGCATGCGGATTTGGCGGAGATGACAGCGCAGACCAAGGGGATGGCTCTGATTCAGGCGATACGAATGAAGAGTCTGAAGGTGAAGCAAGCGGAGATCAATCCATCACGGTAACATCCAAGAGTGAAATTCCTACGATGGATTCAGCACTTATTTCGGATTCCGTCGCCTTTCAATGGTCGGGCGAAACAGTGGAAGGCTTGTACCGTCTCGGCGAAGATGGTGAACTGCGGGATGGTATAGCAGAAAGCAGCGAAGTGAGTGAAGATGGGACAACCTACACATTTAAGCTGCGTGACGCTAAATGGTCAAACGGTGATCCTGTAACAGCTCAGGACTTCGTTTATGCCTGGCAGCGGGCGGTGGACCCTGAAGTCGGCTCTGAATACGGTCCTTATATGCTCGGCGGTGTCGTGAAGAACGCTACAGCCGTCAGTGAAGGGGAAATGGATGTAGAAGAATTAGGCGTCAAAGCAGAAGACGATAAGACATTTGTCGTCAATCTGGAAAAACCGATACCATATTTTGAATCAATGACTGCATTTATTACATTCATGCCGCAGAATCAAGACTATGTGGAAGAGCATGGTGAAGATTATGCGACAGAAGCAGAGTATACATTATCAAACGGTCCGTTCAAAATGACGGAATGGGATCATGGCTCGGGCTGGAAGCTTGAGAAGAACGATTCTTATTGGGATGCAAGTGAAGTTCAGCTAAATGAAATCAACGTTGAGGTTGTTAAAGATACAGCAACCGGTGTCAACTTGTATGAATCCGGACAACTCGACTTCGCCAATCTATCAGCGGAGTTCGTTGACCAATACCGATCAAATGAAGGCTTTACCAATGTTGAAAAACCTTACCTGTACTTCTTTAAGTTCAACCAGGACAACAACGAGGCACTAGCAAACGTGAACATCCGTAAGGCGATATCCATGGCCATCGACCGTGAATCCCTGGTTGATGTCATTTTGAATGATGGTTCTGTTGCGGCAGAAGGCTATGTTCCATCTAACTTCGTGACCGCACCTGACAGTGAAACAGACTTCCGTGAGGTGAACGGGCAACTTGTTGAAGCTAATGAAGAAAAAGCCAAAGAACTTTGGCAAAAAGGTCTAGAAGAAATCGGTAAGGATTCCGTCACCATTGAACTCCTTGGTGATGACACAGACACTGTAGCCGAAGTCACCGCCTATTACAAGGAACAAATCGAAAGCAAATTGGAAGGCGCAACGATTGATGTGTTGAACGTTCCATTTAAAGAGCGGGTTCGCCGTGATCAGGAATCAGAATTTGAAATGGAAGCCGCTACTTGGGGACCTGACTACACGGACCCTAACACGTACCTGAACATGTACCTGACAGGCGGAGCAAATAACAACATGGGCTACTCCAATGACGAGTATGACGCGTTGATTGAACAAGCCAACAATGAATATGCTCAACAACCGGAAAAACGGTTTGAAAATTTCTATGAAGCTGAAAAGATATTGCTAGAAGAAGACGCAGCCGTAGCGCCGCTTTATCAAGATGCAAAAGCGATGCTGCAGCGACCTTCTATCAAAGGGGTCTACAGCACGGCTACTGGTCCAGAATTTGAATTCAAATGGGCGCATGTAGAAGAATAAGATGATTTAAAAGGACTTCCACGCGAAAGCGCGGGAGTCCTTTTTCTAGGCCGTTATCATGCTGCTGCAGGTTTAGTTCTAATTGCGATTAGGGCAGGGAGACATTTTGAAAAAAATGGTGTAACGACTCCTGGCTTTGTGATAGGCTAATAGATAATCTCAACTAGAGGTTGCCCGAAGCAACGTGTTTAGCGGACAAAGGAGAGATGATCGTCATATGAACCCTATTATCAACGACTTCCCGGAAGCATTTGAAACCGAGCGTCTCCTCATCAGAGCACCGCAGCCTGGAGACGGACCAGCTGTTTATGAATCGATTCAAGCCTCCCAGGATGATCTAAAACCGTGGCTGCCTTTCGCCCAGCATGACCAGAGTGAAGATGACGTGGAAATCAACGTCAGACAGGCCTATATCAAGTTTTTGAATCGTGAAGATCTGCGTTTGCTCGTCTTTTTGAAAGAGACCGGGCAGCTTGTAGCCTCCTCCGGCTTGCATCGCATTGATTGGGATGTTCCCAAGTTTGAAATCGGCTACTGGGTGGATTCGCGTTTTAGCGGAAAAGGCTATATCACCGAGGCCGTCGATGGCATTACATCGTTTGCGTTTGAGGAGCTGCAGGCCAATCGGATCGAAATCCGGTGTGACGCTAAGAACGCAAAAAGCCGCGCTGTCCCGGAACGATTGAACTTCACACTTGAAGGCGTACTGCGAAACGAGGACGTCTCCGTCGATGGGAACGAACTTCGAGATACATACGTCTATGCGAAAATACGGGAATAAACCAGTACGCTTGTAATAGCGTGCTGGTTTTTTTATTTATTGTTAAAGTAAATTCTTGAATACCCCGCTTCGAGGTTTCAGTATGTCAGATTATGTGAGGTAGCTATGACGGGTGGTTAGGATGCTGCGAGACTCCGGTGGGAGAAGGAGATCCCACAGGGCTTTAGCCCGAGGAAGCTCGCCAGTTCCCCCACAGGAAAGCGAGTAGCTTCCCAACCACCCCTGACTATCATACGGCAACGAATGAACGGAAATAGCGGGAAGTTGCAAAGAAACGCGAGAAAGTTGCTTACAAATCAGCCTAACCTGACAAGAAATCCATCCGGCTCGTCTGGAAATCGCACCATCCCGCTTGCATTGCGCATTGCGCTTGGCCAAGCAGCATCCCCAGAAAAAACGGCATTAAAAAACACACAACAGGAAGCCCTGTTGTGTGTTTCGTCATGTGCATTATTCCGCAACGTACGGCAATAGTGCCATTTGACGAGCGCGCTTGATAGCTTTCGTCAATTTACGTTGATATTTAGCAGAAGTTCCTGTCACACGGCGAGGAAGAATTTTTCCTCGGTCTGAGACGAAACGTCTAAGCAACTCAACATCTTTATAGTCAATGTGCGTAATGCCGTTCGCTGTGAAATAACACACTTTTCTACGTTTTGCGCGACCACGACGTGCCATAATAGCTTCACTCCTTTTCTATATTAGAATGGCAGATCATCATCTGATATATCGATAGGTTCCCCATTATCTGCGAATGGGTCCTCACCTTTAGAGCCTTGATTATCTCTCGATGGCTGATTCTCGTTGGACTGGTAACCTGATGAGCCTTGGTTTTGATTGCCTCCGCCCTGGGAGGAACCTTTACTTTCCAAGAATTGTACGCTGTCTGCTACCACTTCGGTGACAAACACCCGCTTGCCTTCTTGATTTTCAAAGCTTCGGGATTGCAGACGGCCGTCTACGCCGACTTGACTCCCTTTCTTCATATAGTTAGCAAGGTTTTCTGCGGCCCTTCTCCAGACGACACAATTAATGAAGTCCGCATCGCGGTCTCCTTGTGAGTTGGAAAAAGGTCGGTTAACAGCAATTGTGAAATTGGCAACAGCCACCCCGTTAGGTGTATAGCGTAAATCTGGATCCTTCGTTAACCTGCCGACTAATACGACACGATTTAACATCAGAACCACTCCTTATTCGTCATCTTCATTTACAGCCATGTGACGGATAATATCATCCGTGAACTTCGCTTGGCGGTCGAATTCATTAATGGCGTTACTATCACCTTTGAACTTGATGGTGTAATAAATGCCATCGCGGTAGTCATTGATTTCATAAGCAAGGCGACGCTTGCCTACTTCTTCAACGTTTGTTACCTCCGCGCCATTATTGGTCAGGACGCTGTTAAAACGCTCTACTACAGCCGTTTTAGCTTCCTCCTCAATGTCTGGGCGGATGATATACATGATTTCGTAATTTCTCATCCGTTTTCACCTCCTTATGGACTTAACGACCCTGACTCGATGGAAAGGGTAAGGAGTAACTTCGTTCATTACTCACAATGTTGTATTATATCAAAAGTTTCTAGTAAAGACAATACGTTAACGGGGATCCTTTTGCTTATACGTTAAAACGGAAATGGATGACATCGCCATCTTTCACAAAATACTCTTTTCCTTCTAGACGAACCTTGCCTTTGTCCCGGGCAGCACTCATGGAACCTTCTTCAGTCAGATGCTCGTACGACACGGTTTCCGCACGGATGAAGCCGCGTTCAAAGTCTGAGTGGATGATGCCGGCTGCCTGGGGCGCTTTGATGCCTTCTGTAAAGGTCCAGGCGCGAACTTCTTCTTCGCCTGCTGTAAAATAGGTGGCGAGACCGAGAAGATTATAGGTGGCTTTGATCAGTTGATCAAGCCCCGATTCTGCGATGCCGAGATCCTCCAGGTACTCCTCTTTTTCTTCGCCGTCAAGTTCAGCAATCTCAGATTCAATCTTGGCGCAGACGACAATCACTTCTGCATTTTCCTTGGCAGCGTACTCGCGGATTTTGGCTACTTGGGCGTTTTCCTCTTCCTGACCGATCTCATCTTCATCGACGTTGGCGACATATAGAATCGGTTTAATGGTTAATAGATGCAAACCTTTTACGATTTTCAGCTGATCATCAGAGAATGATAAGGCACGCGCGGGTTGTTCTTCTTCAAACCCTTCTTTCAATTTCTCGAGCACCGCATATTCGGCTAGCGCTTCTTTGTCTTTCTGGCGCACCATTTTGGCGACGCGATCCATTCGTTTTGTGACGGTTTCCAAGTCAGCGAGAATGAGTTCGAGGTTAATTGTTTCAATGTCACTGATCGGGTCCACTTTGCCGGAGACGTGGGTAATGTTCTCATCATCAAACGCCCGGACCACATGACAGATGGCGTCCACTTGCCGGATATGAGAGAGGAATTGGTTGCCCAATCCTTCGCCTTTGCTGGCTCCTTTGACAATACCGGCAATGTCGGTGAATTCAAAAGCTGTGGGGATGGTTTTCTTTGGCTTGACTAATTCCGTCAATTTTTGAAGGCGGTAATCGGGGACCTCCACAATGCCGACGTTCGGATCTATCGTGCAAAACGGATAGTTCTCTGACTCTGCTCCTGCCTGCGTTATTGCGTTAAATAACGTAGATTTACCCACGTTAGGCAAACCTACGATACCTGCTGTTAATGCCATTATGACTTTCACTCCTTAAGGATTTCCATACATGTACGTTAGTCATCCCAATTATAGATACTGTATACGAAAAAGACAAGTCATCCAATAGGAAAAACAAGAGACGTCAGAGCCTCTTGTTTTCAGGATTTCACTAGACGTTTATTCCTTTTTCAACCACTCAAAGCCTGTCAAAAATAAAATGTGACCCCTTGTTTCACGTGAAACACTCAACCCTCCGGTTCTGCGCGTTCCAGTACTTTTTTCATTTTGCTTTCGAAACGACGGCGAGGCATCATAATACTGTGGTCACACCCCGTACATTTAATCCGGATGTCGGCTCCCATGCGGATGATTTTCCAGCGGTTTTCGCCGCATGGGTGGGGTTTTTTCATTTGAACAATGTCATGAAGCTGAAAATCTTTATCCGGCATGTCTATTTCCTCCCATCATTCGTCTGCTACCCCGTCTTGCGTAGTAGGTTCTTCATAGCGTGAATACATAACCATCCGAGGGAATGGTATTTCAATGTCTTCGGCATCAAAACGGTTTTTCACTTCTTTGCGGATCGCTCTTGCCATCGCCCAGTGTTGCATCGGCTGTGTTTCCGCTATGATACGCAGCACCACATCGGATGCGCCCAAATTGTGCACGCCGAGCAATTCGGGTACGCCGATCATGTCTTCATAGCGAGCCGGCAGTTCCTCCAGTAAGTCTAGCAGGATGCGTTCGGCCTTATCAATATCGCCTTCGTAGGAAATGCCCACGTCCACGACAGCCACGCTGTTATGGATGGAATAGTTCGTCACGTGATCGATGCTTCCGTTCGGGATGATATGGAGTTCGCCCGTCCAGCTCTTGATTTTTGAAGTGCGTAACCCAATCTCCTCAACAAAGCCTTCCGCGCCTCCTGTTTGGATAAAATCACCTACCGAAAATTGATCTTCAAAGATGATGAAGAAACCCGTAATAATATCTTTGACGAGGTTCTGTGCGCCAAACCCGATGGCCAGTCCAGCGATGCCTGCCCCGGCGAGCAGCGCCCCGATTTCAAGACCAAAGGCTTCCAGGATCATGATCGCCGCTGTGAAATAAATGATATATGTGAGGGTGTTTTCAAGCAATTTCCGCAACGTGGCTTCCCGACGATCGGTCACCCTGAAGGGCCCGCGTTTTTTATTTTGGAAAAATTGCGCGATCAGTTTTTTTCCTGTCCGAATAATGACAAACGAGAAAATGAGAATGAGGGTGATCTCAAGGATCCCCTTCCCGACGGTTGTCCAAAGTTCTACACCTGTTAAGTATTCATAGATTTTATCCCACTGCGTTCTGAAGAATCCCACGGATGTGCCTCCTCGTTCGATTACGCTATGAGAACTATTTTAACAGGTTTCTAGCTGATTTTGAATCGATGAATAATCGGGTATAGGAGTAATGCGGTCAGCACATAGAGATTCAGAATGCCGTAAAGCGGATATAAGTATTCAATCAAGGTGGAAAAGCCGAATGAAGTGAACGGCAGCATAACCGCAACCGCCATCATAGCCATCAGCCAGAGCGGCAATTTGAACATATCACGAAAACGAGTGATCAAGCCCAAAATGCCGGAAGCAGCTGTCGTAAATATCGCGATCCATAGCAGCACCGACATAAAAATGAGCATTTCCACGGGGTAATTTTTCAGGATGGCGAACAACGGGATTTCATATAAAATGATCTCTTCTGATATTTGAATGAGGCTGTTGTTATATAAGTAAGAGATGCCGCCTAAAATAAGACCGCTGCTTATGCTGGCGACCCAAATTTCCCCTTTTTCCTGAACTTGATTGCCGATGGCTCCCAACACAGCGATCAAGGGGAGGATATTCAATGCTGTGAAAGGAAAGGCTGATTTCCAGTTGCTCATCTCGTCTAAATGGGAGAAGAATTCCAGCTTATTGTCAATCGAGAAGAGCAATAAGACGAAAAATAAGCCGAGGATTAATAATGGGAGGATGAACGAATTCACCGAGATGATCCCTTTGACATCCCAGATGAATATCAAGATCAAGGGGATGATGATGGCTACGACACCGAGGCGATAGGAAAACTCGAATGCCTGCAAGGTCGCGCCGCTTCCCGCCAGCATGACGACGGTCGTCGTGAATAAGTAAATGATGATCATCCAGTCATACACTCCGGTCAGGTGCTTTCCTACGATACTGCGCAACACAGGAAGGTAATGCCCGCTTTTCTGTTCAAAGCTGATGGATAATATGACGTAGCAGCTCATCACGAACATGAGCGTAAATAAAGCGATGGCCACGCCGCTGTCTTGTCCAAAAAATTGCCATAACTCTCGTCCCGAAGCATACCCTGCTCCGATCATGGTTCCGATGATTAGAAACATCCACTTCATGCCCGATTTATACATAGCCGCTTCCCCCAACAATGATAGATTTTTGGACGTATAGAAACACATACAAGCTTATATACTGTTACTAATATGTGCTTGGAGGATGAGCTATGAACCTAAAGGACAAGAATTCTGAGAAGGATACCTATTATCAAGCCAGCGATTCTGAAATGAGCACGACGTTCGCTCATGATTTATTTCGTATGCTGCCGGCTTACAAACCGGTAGTCGTCCTGTGCATCGGAACCGATCGTTCCACAGGTGACGCGTTCGGGCCGTTGATCGGGTCGATGCTCTCAGATCAAACCCTCAACAGCCTGCAAGTCTACGGAACACTCGAGCAGCCGTTACATGCGTTGAATCTAGAAGAGACGATGGCCGAGCTTCATCAACACGGCCGCCGCCCTTTTATCGTTGCCATTGATGCTTCATTAGGAAAAGCGCAGTCCATTGGTAAGATTGCACTCGGAAAAGGGCCGCTTTCACCAGGGGCTGCTCTCAAAAAAGAGCTGCCGGAAGTCGGGAACCTTCATATTAGCGGCATCGTGAATGTGAGTGGCTTCATGGAGTATTTTGTCCTGCAAAACACCAGGCTCCACACCGTTTTCCAAATGGCTGCCGGAACTGCTGCTGCCTTAAAGCAAACCGATACCCTTTTAACCAATAAAAAAGCAGCGGCTGCTTCGTTATACGAAACATCCGCTGCCAAAACCAAGTCCTAATGCTAGTGTCCGAACCATTGAGCAATATAAAGGATAAATCCGACCGTCACTAAACCGGGCAATAGATTGGCGACGCGGATCTTCGTCAACTTCAACAAGTTAAGGCCGATCGCCACAATCATGAGCCCGCCAGTGGCGGTCATTTCGACGATAAAGGAATCGAGCATCGCCTCTGGGACCCATTGGTTGATGAAGGTAGCGAGCAGGGCAATAGAGCCTTCATACAGCACGACAGGAACCACGGAAAAGATCACACCAAAGCCGAGTGTTGAAGTCAATACTAGTGCGACAAAGCCGTCGATGATGCCTTTTGTGATCAGGACTTCATGGTCATTGCGCAGTCCGCTGTCCAAACCGCCGATGACAGATAAAGCGCCGATCACAAATATGAGCGATGCTGTGATGAAGCCTTGAGCCACGCTGTAGGTGTCATCAGGAGCGACGGTGAACTTATTTTCAATCCAACGCCCGATGCCTTCCAGTTTCTCTTCCAAACGCAGCCCTTCGCCAATGATCGCACCTGTTAACAGGCTTAACAGCACGATGACGATATTGTCGGTGTCCAAGCTCATCTGCAGACCGATCACGATCACGACGAGCCCGATACCGCTCATGACGGTCTCTTTGAACCGTTCTGGTATTTTCGTAAAAAACAGGCCGAGCAAGGTACCTGCGATGATACATATTCCATTGATGATCGTTCCAAATAACACCATAATGCCATCCCCATTACTTCGTTTAAATCATATTTCCCTTAGAGCGTTAAACACGGGCAAAGAAAAAACCTGGCCAGTTCACCAGGGATTGCCCTCCTTACTTTGATTGTTCAAAAAAATCAAGGATCCGGTTCAAATCGTCGTCGGACATAAATTCGATTTCGATGCGGCCTTTCCTTTTTCCTTTATGGATTTTAACACCCGTTCCCAGCCGTTCCTGCAGGGTCTCTTCTCTTTCTTTCGTGAAGATGTCCTTCTCAGGCCGGGATTTTTTCTCTTTCGGTTTCGTTTCATTCAAGTCGGCGATCAGCCGCTCCAGCTGTCTGACATTCATGCCTTCCTTTTCAATGCGCTTAAGCAACGGAGCAAGTTCACGTTCATGCTTCAATCCCAGTATAGCGCGCCCATGGCCCATAGAGAGCTTTCCTTCATTGATCTTAGCGATCACGCTATCCGGCAATGCTAACAACCGCACGATATTCGCGATATGCGAACGGCTTTTTCCCAATCGCTTCGAGAGCTCTTCCTGGGTGATGCCAAGCTCGTTCGTCAGGTTCTTATAAGCCATCGCTTCTTCGATCGGGGTTAAATCTTCACGTTGCAGGTTCTCGAGGAGGGCGAGCTCCATCATCTCTTCGTCGGTCAACTCTTTGACCACGGCCGGAATAACTTCCAGACCTGCTTCTTTAGCTGCTCTGTAACGTCTTTCGCCGACGACGATTTCATATCCTTTGATGCTTTTCCGAATGATGATCGGCTGTAAAATGCCGTGCTGTTCAATCGATTGCTTCAATTCCTCAATCGCTTGCTGGCTAAACGTTTTCCGAGGTTGATAGGGGTTGGGACGGCAAACCTTCACCGCCACCTCTTCAATCTGCGTGTCATCATGCTCCTCCACTTCAGGAAAAAAAGCGTTGATTCCTTTACCTAACCCTTTCGCCATTCGCAATCACTTCCTTTGCTAGTTCTAAGTAAATCTCAGCACCGCGTGATTTTGGATCGTAAAGAATGATCGGTTTGCCGTGGCTTGGCGCCTCGCTTAACCGTACATTACGGGGAATGACAGATTGATAGACTTTATCCTGAAAATACTTTTTCACTTCATCGATCACTTGGATACCTAAATTGGTGCGAGCATCAAGCATGGTGAGCAGCACGCCTTCAATCATCAGGTTATCGTTGAGATGCTTTTGGACGAGGCGGACCGTATTCAGTAGCTGACTTAAGCCCTCAAGCGCATAGAACTCACATTGAACCGGAATCATGACCGCATCGGAGGCGGTCAGGGAGTTAATCGTTAACAGGCCGAGGGAAGGCGGGCAATCAATGATGACATAATCGTATTCTTCCCTGATTTTATCTAAGGATTGCTTCAGCCTCACTTCACGGGAAATCGTGGGTACGAGTTCAATTTCAGCCCCCGCGAGTTGAATTGTCGCTGGAATGGCGTCAAGATTTTCCACCATGGTACGCGTACGGACATCTTCCGCTTCGACATCCTCCACTAAAACATTATAAATACATTGATCCATATCCCCTTTGTTGACCCCGACCCCGCTGGTGGCGTTGCCTTGAGGATCGATATCGACTAACAGGACTTTATGGTTCAAATAGGCCAAGCACGCACTCAAATTTACTGCTGTCGTCGTTTTCCCTACGCCGCCTTTTTGATTAGCAATGGAAATTACTTTCCCCATGTTGTCACCTACCTCATTCGGTTTATCTTAAGCTGCACTTAAACGCATCCGTTCTGTCGCACGTCGTGTAAAAAACCCCCACCTGCACGGAGTCAAGATGGGAGAAGGGGAGTCTATGATTTTTTCTTCGGTATCTTAATTGTAATCTGATAGTAATCATCATGATCTTCTTCATCAGTCTCAAGATCTATGCCGGTATCCGTCACCATGTCCAGGGATTGGCGGATGGTGTTCATGGCGATCCGCATGTCTTTGTTGACACCCTTCAGCTTCGGCTTTTTCTTCTTGGGCTCTTTCGGTTCGGATAACTTGGCAATGCGGTCTTCCGTTTGTTTAACATTCAACTGCTTGTCTAATATTTCGTTCAAAATTTGCTCTTGCTGGTCCGGATCCTTTAACAGAATGAGCGCACGGGCATGGCGTTCCGTGATCTTTTTATCCATGACCGCTTGCTGGACCGATTCCGGCAGCTTCAACAGCCTCATTTTGTTGGCGATCGTCGACTGGCTCTTGCCGAGGCGCTGGGCTAAAGCCTCCTGCGTCAGCTCATGCAGCTCAATCAAACGCGAATAGGCGGTCGCTTCTTCAATAACCGTCAATTCTTCCCGCTGGAGGTTTTCGATTAACGCGACGGACGCGGTTTGTGAATCATTCATATCACGGATAATCGACGCGATATTCTCCCACCCGAGCGACTGCACAGCTCTCCACCTGCGTTCCCCGGCAATCAGTTCGTAATTTCGCTCATCTAACTTACGCACGACAATCGGCTGAATCATGCCATGTGTGCGTATCGTTTGGGCGAGTTCTTCAATCTTCTCGGGGGTGAAAATGGTGCGCGGCTGGAAACGGTTCGGTTGGATACTCTCGACAGGAAGCTGAATGACCTCGTCAGGATTGTATTCCGGCTCTTCTTCCTCGCTAGGATCTGACTTATCTCCGAGTCCGAACAGGCGACTAAATGGATGTAACATAATCAGACACCACCTTTATACGTTCAAGCATACTATTTTAATGTTTATCACATGAAACATCATACCGTACATAGAAAAAAGCGCTGCAGAGTCGAGACTGCTGCGCATATGTATGCCTTGTCATTAATTCTATTTCATATTTTATCATATTTCCTACTTAAAAAGTATCTAGCAAATTGATTATTTCATAATTTAGCCAATCGATAAAATAGCAGAAGCCACGGGTAGAATACGTTAACCCTGATGATCGCTGCAGCTCATTTCAAGAAAAAAGGATGGAGAGCATCCATCCTTGACTCTTAATTTTCTATTGAAATCGGCGATTTATTAGGCGTCCCGGCCTTGCGCGGGTATTTGTTCGGTGTCTTGCGGCGTTTTTCGATCAACACAATATTGCGTTCGCTCCGTTCTTCCGGCAGTTCAAACGTGTGAATGTGTTCGAGTTCGCCGCCCAGGGTTGTAATGGCCGGTTGGGCATCGGTCATTTCCTCTTCAACATTGGCCCCTTTCATCGCCATGAAGCGGCCTTGTTTTTCCACGAGAGGAAGGCATAATTCACTCAACACGGACATTCGGGCCACCGCGCGGGACATGACCAGGTTATAGGACCCGCGGAATTTCGTATTTTTCCCGAAATTTTCGGCGCGATCATGGTAAAAGGCGACGTCATCAAGCTGTAATTCATGGGCGAGATGATTCAAGAAGGTGATCCGTTTTTTTAACGAGTCCACGATCGTCACTTGTAAATGGGGAAATACGATTTTTAACGGCAGGCTCGGAAAGCCGGCCCCCGCTCCGACATCACAAATGCGGAGCGGCTGCTCAAAATCCATATAAAAAGCAGCAGTCAGGGAATCATAGAAATGCTTCAGATACACGCCGTCCTCATCGGTGATGGCGGTCAGATTCATTTTTTCATTCCATTCGACCAAAATCTCAAAGTAACGTTGAAACTGCTGCTGTTGCTTATCCGTCAGGGTGATCCCCTCTGACTGCAATGCCTCAAAAAAGCTGTTCGGATCCATCAGCCCACCCTTTCCTCATTATTGATTAGAAACGCGGGCGATTTTGCCCTGTTCGATATACACGAGCAAAATGGACACGTCAGCTGGATTGACACCGCTGATGCGCGAAGCCTGACCGACGGATAGTGGACGGACTTCTTTCAATTTCTCGCGGGCTTCGGTCGCCACGCCGTGGATGTCATCATAGTCAATATCATCAGGTATCTTTTTAGCATCCATTTTTTGCATGCGTTCAATTTGCTGGTTCGCTTTATCGATATAGCCGGCGTATTTCGTTTGAATTTCCACCTGTTCTTTCACATCGCGGGGCAGCTCTTGTTCGGCTGGCACGATGCGTTCGATCATTTCATACTTGATTTCCGGACGTTTCAGCAAGTCGGTCGCGCGTGCCGCTTCTTTCAGCGGAGTGCCGCCTGCTTCGTCCAGGATCGCTTGTACATCTTCATCCGGCTTCAAGATGATGGCTTCAAGCCGCTTCATTTCCTCATTGATCAAGCGTTTTTTCTCTTGATAATGGGCATAACGCGCTTCATCGATCGTGCCGAGACGGTATCCGATATCCGTCAGCCGTAGGTCGGCGTTATCGTGACGTAGCATCAAGCGGAATTCCGCCCGGGATGTGAGCAGCCGGTAAGGTTCATTCGTCCCTTTCGTTACCAGATCATCAATTAATACGCCGATATACGCATCAGATCGTTTCAGGATGAGCGTTTCCAGCTCCAGAACTTTCGCCGCAGCGTTGATGCCGGACATGATGCCCTGAGCTGCCGCTTCTTCGTAACCGGACGTTCCATTGATTTGGCCAGCTGTAAACAAGCCGCTTATTTGCTTCGTTTCCAAAGTCGGCCAGAGCTGAGTCGGTACGACCGCATCATACTCGATGGCATAGCCGGCGCGCATAATTTCCGCTTTTTCCAGCCCCGGAACCGTTTTGAGCATGTCATTTTGAATATACTCGGGCAAGGAAGTGGACAGTCCCTGTACATACACTTCTTCCGTGTCGCGTCCTTCCGGCTCAAGGAAGATCTGATGACGCGGTTTATCGTTGAAACGCACCACTTTATCTTCAATGGACGGACAATAACGCGGGCCTGTCCCTTTGATCATGCCGGAATACATCGGCGACAATTGCAAGTTGTCATCGATGATTTTATGGGTCTCTTCATTCGTGTAAGTCAGCCAGCATGGAATCTGATCCATGATGTACTCCGTGGTTTCATATGAAAACGCACGTTCCAATTCTTCGCCTGGCTGGATTTCGGTTTTGGAATAGTCGATGGTATGGCTGTTGACACGCATCGGCGTACCCGTTTTGAAACGCACCATGTTAATGCCCAGCTCTTCTAATTGTTCAGAAAGTGTCACCGAGGTACGTTGGTTATTAGGCCCGCTTTCATACTCCAGTTCGCCGATGATCACTTTGCCGCGCATAAATGTGCCAGTGGTTACGATAACCGTAGGCGCATAATACGCTGCCTTCGTCTCAGTTACCACGCCTTTGATTTGATTATCCTCAACGAGCAACTTCTCGACCATTCCTTGACGAAGCGTCAAGTTTTCCTGGTTTTCGAGCGTGCGCTTCATTTCTTTGATATACAGCGGTTTGTCCGCCTGGGCGCGCAATGCTCTGACTGCTGGCCCTTTTCGTGTATTAAGCATACGCATTTGGATATGCGTTTTATCAATCACTTTGGCCATAGCTCCGCCGAGTGCATCCACTTCCCGGACGACGACGCCTTTGGCGGGTCCTCCGAGTGAAGGGTTACACGGCATGAAAGCGACGAGATCCAAATTCAGCGTCAACATCAAGGTTTTCGCCCCGCGTTTCGCTGCTGCTATCGCCGCTTCACAACCTGCATGACCTGCACCGACAACAATTACATCATAATGCCCTGCATCATACGTCATGGGTGTTGTCTCTCCTTTTATATCATTATTTCCCTAAGCAGAACTGAGAAAAGAGTTGATCAATCAGACTTTCATGAACGGCATCCCCGATGATTTCACCGAGCAGCTCCCATGCGCGGGTCACATCGATTTGCACGAGGTCGATCGGCATATCCATCTCCATCCCATGCAACGCGTCTTCTAATGCCTGCTGGGTCTGTTTCAGCAATTGGACGTGGCGGACGTTGGATACGTAAGTCATATCCCCCGTATCAATCTCTCCTTCAAAGAAAGTGTTGGAGATCGCTGTCTCCAGTTCATCTATGCCTTCTTCATGAAGGAGCGCCGTCGTGATCACGGGATGCTCGGGAACGAGGTCTCTCAACCGCTCCAAATCAAGCTTTTGATCAAGGTCGGTCTTGTTCACGATGATGATGATGTTCATATCCCGGACAGCTTCGATGAGCGCCTCATCATCTTCATTCAAGTCCTCCCCATAATTTAACACAAGCAGGATTAAATCAGCTTCCTGCAGCACTTGGCGGGAGCGTTCGACCCCGATGCGCTCCACGATATCCTCTGTTTCGCGGATGCCGGCTGTATCGATCAACCGCAATGGAACGCCGCGCACATTGACATATTCTTCGATGGTATCACGGGTGGTTCCTGGTACTTCGGTTACGATCGCCTTATTCTCATGGACGAGGGCGTTCATCAAGGATGACTTGCCCACGTTTGGCCGTCCGATAATAGCCGTACCGAGACCCTCGCGCAGAATTTTTCCTTGTTTCGCCGTGGCTAACAACCGGTCGACTTCTTGATGAACGTCTCTCGTTTTTTGCGCCATGATGCTATGAGACATTTCCTCGACATCGTCATACTCCGGGTAATCGATGTTCACTTCCACATGCGCCAGGGTTTCGAGCAGCTGCTGCCGTAAATCTTGAATTAACCGCGACAACCGCCCGTCCATTTGCTTTAACGCGACATTCATCGCCCGGTCGGTTTTGGCTCGGATTAAATCCATCACGGCTTCAGCTTGAGACAGATCAATGCGGCCATTTAAAAACGCGCGTTTCGTAAATTCACCCGGTTCAGCCAATCGTGCTCCTTTAGCAAGCATTATTTCCAATATGCGATTAACCGATACCATGCCGCCGTGGCAGTTCACCTCTACAACATCTTCGCGGGTGAACGTCTTAGGCGCTCGCATAACCGACACCATCACTTCTTCAGCTATTTCCAATGTTTCAGGATCAATGATTTTGCCATAATGCATCGTATGGGTATCCACACGTTGTAAATCCTTGCCTTGAAAAAGACTGTCCACAATCGAGACAGCTTCTTCCCCGCTCAAGCGAACGATGGCAATCGCCCCTTCTCCTATCGGTGTGGAGATAGCGGTTATCGTATCCGTTTCCATCAGGAATCACCCCCTCTATATCATAAAAAAAGTTATCCACAATTTGGATTATATCATTATAGTCACTAACTTAATAGGTTACCACATAGCCGGATGTATTGAAAAGAATTGAACATTATTTTTCCACACGCGCGGGGAAGTATGTGTTATCCACATGTGGAAAACTGATGAGGCCACTTTCATTTTTGCCATAAAAAAACTGCCTCTCATTAGGAAAGGCAGTGAAATGGACTGTATTTATTTGGCCGGTTTGATCACGACAGAGCGTTTCGGTTCATGGCCGTCTGAAAAAGTCTCCACCTGGCGAGATGATTGCAAAGCCGTATGGATGATTTTACGTTCATAGGACGGCATCGGCTCAAGTTTAACATTTTGTTTCGTCCGACTTGCTTTCTCCGCCAGCCGGCTTGCCAAATTTTCCAGCGTTTCTTTTCGTCTCGCCCGATAGTTTTCAGCATCGAGAATCACGGTGTAAAACCGATCCGTTTCCCGGTTCATGGTCAATTGCGTCAAATACTGCAGGGCATTCAACGTTTGCCCCCGTTTTCCGATCAATAAAGCAATCTTGTTTCCGGTCAGCTCCATATGGACATCACGATCATTCACGTCAGTCGTAATCTCAACAGGAGCTCCCATCTGCTCGGCTACTTCTTTGATGAATGTTTCAGCATCCTGCACTGGATTTCTAGCAAGCGTTGCTTTGACTATCGCCGGTTTTGCGCCGAACATGCCAAAGAATCCCTTCTTACCTTCATCAACGACTTCAATTTCCACTTGGTCTCTTGATGTTTGCAATTCCTCTAGTGCTGATTGGACCGCTTCTTCAACATTTTCGCCCGTAGCAGTGATTTGCTTCACTTTTCATTTCCTCCCGTTTCTGCTTTTTCCATCATCGGCTTACGAATAAAGATGGTTTGAGCAATCATAACGAAGTTACCGACAACCCAGTACAACGCGAGTGCTGATGGGAAAAAGAAGGCAAATGTACCAATCATCAGCGGCATGATGTACATCATCATTTGCATTTGTGGGTTTTGAGCTGCCGCCCCACCGGCCATCATGAGCTTTTGCTGCAGGAAGGTTGTTCCGGCAGTCAAGATAGCTAGGAAGGGATCCGGAGACCCGAGTTCCAACCATAAGAAATTATGTGTTTTGATTTCAGCTGTCCGCATGATCGCATGATAAAAACCGATCAGAATCGGCATTTGCACGATAATCGGTAAACACCCTGCGAGCGGGTTTACCCCGTTTTTCTGAAACAGCTGCATCGTTTCCTGCTGCAGTTTTTGCTGCGTTTGCGCATCTTTTGAGCTGTATTTTTCTCTCAGCTCTTTTAACTCTGGCTGTATATCTTGCATCGCTTTTGAACTTTTCAATTGTTTAACGTTCAATGGTAATAAAAGCACACGAATGATAATGGTGACAATGATGATCGCCAGGCCGTAGCTTTCCCCCGTGGCGTTAGCAAAGAATTCTATCGTTTGTGAAAGTGGATAAACCACATATTCATTCCAAAAACCTGTACTATCTTCCGTTATATCCTGGTTTACTTGCATACACCCGGATAACAATGTAAGCACGCCGGTCATAGCCAGCAATGCTAGAATCTTGTTACGCAACGTCCTTCCTCCTTACTATATCTCTTTCCCACATCCAACTACCAAACATTGTAGCACTAGTTAATCTAAGAATTCTATAAAAAATCTCTAGACCCTGCGGCCTTTTGAGAGTAATTTCGATTTGGACAACACATGCATCAAGCTTTTCTTGATTTGATGGAAATCCATATCCTTAGTCGGTCTCCTGGCAATAATGACATAATCGTAAGAAGGATGGATTTGTAGCTCAAGTTCATAAAAAGCTTGTCTTAAGTAACGTTTGATTTGATTCCGTGTCACTGCTTTCCCGATCCGTTTGCTTACTGATAACCCGATGCGAAAATGTGTCTGATCCTCTTTTTTCAAAAAATAAATGACAAGCTGCCGATTGGCGAACGATCGGCCGTGCTTGAATACGTGTTGGAATTCATCATTCTTTTTGATCCGGTAAGCTTTCTTCATTAGGATCTTACCTCCACTTGACTGACCCCGGAGCAACCTCAAGGCTGCCTCAACTTTCTCTAAACTAGAAAAAAGACCACTGACTGAAACTCAGTGGCCTATGCAGATAACACTTTTCTTCCTTTTTTGCGACGACGAGCAAGAACCTTGCGTCCGTTCTTTGTGCTCATGCGTGCGCGGAAACCATGTACCTTCTTACGCTTACGGTTATTTGGTTGAAATGTACGTTTCATTTATAGACACCTCCCTGAGGATTTTTGTTGGTTACACTAAAAGGCAGTCCAACTAATTATATAAAATCCTCTCCAGAAATGTCAATGTCTGATTTAAATGGCTCCTCTCCCCTCGTTATATAACAGTGTGTGTATTACAACAGATGACTGCCTTATTCGATGGTTCGGCAAAACGATCGTGTGGATAATTCACAGCGGTTGTGTATAATTAATATCGAGCACTTTCGACTGTCCACACCACCTATCGACAATCTACTCACAAAATCTAGTGATGTGGATAGGAATTGTCTACAACGTGTGGTGTCTGTGGATAAGTTTCGAAAAAGGTTTGCAACGCGTGGGTTTATTTGATATCATATTTGTGTTTTAACCCTGAATAACTATGTTCAGGAAAATATGTTTTCCACAGATTGTGGATAGCGTGTGGACATCTATTCACACCAATGTTTCTAACGTTATACACAAGGATGTGGACAATGCACACAAGTTTTCTATTAACCTATGAGATCAGATTTCATTTGTCCACAACATCCAGCTTGCTTTTCTGTGGTGCAATTATATACGATTCGACTACTTTCGCCTTTCGCTCCTTTTAAAACGTTCGTAAAAGTGAACAAAAGGCTTTTTTTGTTTTCCATTCCTATCGATGCTATGAAAGGGGTGAATGTCTTGGAAAACATAACCGAGCTATGGGATAACACCTTGGAGAAGATTAAAGAAAAAATCAGCAAACCGAGCTTTGAAACGTGGCTTAAAGCGACGAAGGCTCATTCGCTCAACGATAATACGTTGACGATCACCGCGCCGAATGAGTTTGCCCGGGACTGGCTTGAGAACCAATATGAAGGGATGATCGTTGAAACGCTCTATGAGGTCACCGGCGCTGAGCTGAACACGCGCTTTATCATCCCGGAGAATAAGGAAGACTCGCTTGAGGATGTCAAACTCGCATCCAAAAAGATACCGGATGTAAAAAACAACGGCGGCGAAGAATCACCGCAAAGCATGCTGAACTCCAAGTACTCATTTGATACATTCGTCATCGGATCAGGCAACCGTTTTGCCCATGCTGCCTCGCTTGCCGTCGCTGAAGCACCGGCAAAAGCCTATAATCCGCTGTTCATCTATGGTGGTGTCGGCCTTGGCAAAACCCACTTGATGCATGCCATCGGCCATTATGTACTCGACCATAACCCGCAAGCCAAAGTCGTTTACTTATCATCTGAAAAATTCACGAACGAATTCATCAATTCGATTCGGGACAACAAAGCCGTCAATTTCCGCAATAAATATCGCAGCGTAGACGTGCTGTTAATCGATGATATTCAGTTTTTAGCTGGAAAAGAACAAACGCAAGAGGAATTCTTCCATACATTTAATACCCTGCATGAAGAAAGTAAACAAATCGTGATCTCGAGCGATCGGCCGCCTAAGGAGATTCCGACGCTAGAAGATCGCCTGCGCTCCCGCTTCGAATGGGGGTTGATTACCGATATCACCCCGCCAGACCTAGAAACACGGATCGCCATTTTGCGGAAAAAAGCTAAGGCTGAGGGGCTCGATATTCCGAACGAAGTCATGCTGTATATCGCCAACCAGATTGATACCAATATTCGCGAGCTAGAAGGCGCTTTGATCCGGGTTGTCGCCTATTCATCGCTCATCAACCGTGATATTAATGCCTCGCTGGCAGCCGAAGCCCTGAAGGACATCATCCCGAGCTCCAAGCCGCGGGTCATTACCATCCAGGCTATACAAGAGATGGTGGGAGAAAAATATAACGTCAAAATTGAAGATTTCCCCGCCAAGAAGCGGACGAAGACGATCGCATTTCCAAGACAGATCGCCATGTATCTATCGAGAGAAATGACCGATTACTCCCTTCCTAAAATCGGAGAAGAATTTGGGGGGCGTGATCATACGACGGTGATTCATGCGCATGAAAAAATTACGAATATGCTCGCTCAAGATCAACAACTTCATAAAGAACTCGAAGAATTACAAGAACAGTTGAAATCGAAGTAGCTGAATAGTGTGGATAACGGGACCACGTTTACACACAACCTGTCCACATGTGGGTAACCTGTTTGTATCTTGAGAAATGGCACTTATCCACATGTTAACAGCCCCTACTATTGTTATTACGGGTAATTATTAAATAAATATATAATATATGCGCGCATAGGAGGCGTTTATTCATGAAATTCACAATTCAACGTGAACAACTGATGGAAAGTGTGCAACACGTCATGAAAGCCATATCTTCTCGAACGACCATCCCGATTTTGACTGGCATGAAACTTGAAGCCACAGCAGAGGGTGTAAAATTGACAGGCAGTGATTCTGATATTTCAATTGAATCGTTCATTCCGGCTGAAGAAGATGGGATCGTCTATGTCGAAGGAATCGAGCCTGGCAGCATCGTCCTGCAAGCCAAGTATTTTCCAGACATTGTCCGGAAACTGCCGCAGAGCACCGTAGATATTGAAAGTGATAATCGTCTCAATATCACGATCCAATCCGGAAGTGCTGAGTTCCATTTGAACGGCCAGGATGCTGAAGAATACCCGCAACTTCCCCAGGTACATACGGATAACAGCTTTGAATTACCGATCGATTTGCTGAAAAGTTTAGTCCGCCAGACAGTTTTTGCTGTTTCTTCTTCCGAAACACGCCCGATTCTTACCGGGGTGAAAGTACAGCTTGACGAAGGCGAACTATCGTTTACAGCAACGGACAGCCACAGACTGGCATCACGAAAACTAAAGCTGGAAAATGGCAATGACCAGACATCCTTCTCGTCTGTGGTCATCCCCGGCAAAAGTTTGACCGAATTGAACAAGATATTAGCGGATACCGAAGATAATATCGAAATCAGCGTGACCGATAACCAAGTCTTGTTCCGGACGAAACATCTCTTCTTCCTTTCCCGCCTGTTAGAAGGGAATTATCCGGAAACGTCCCGGCTCATTCCGGAACAAAGCAAAACAGTCGTCACGATGGGAGCCAAGGAATTGCTGAATTCAGTGGACCGCGCTTCCCTGCTTGCCCGTGAAAACCGTAATAACGTAGTCCGTCTCGTCACAAAAGAAGGCAGAGAAATTGAAATCACCGGCAATTCGCCTGAAGTAGGAAATGTCGTGGAAGAAGTGGAAGCCGATTCTGTTGATGGGGAAGACTTGAAAATATCATTCAGTGCGAAATACATGATGGATGCCCTGAAGGCAGTCGATCATGATCAAGTGAAAGTGGAATTCACGGGAGCCATGCGTCCCTTCTTGATTCGTCCGATTGATGATGATCAGATTCTGCAGCTCATCCTTCCTGTCCGCACTTACTGATAGACACGGATGCGATCCTGTGGATAGCCTGTACAAAACTGAAAGAAACACAAAACTGCCGAACTGATTTTACGAAATCGTTCGGCAGTTTTTCTATCCATTACCACGCTGTCAAATCACTCCGCTTGCCACGGCCCCCCTCTTCTGTTCCAGGCAAGGCTCTGATGGGCTCCTCCTCAGTCAAAAAAGTTTTAACAAAAAAATCCAATTCCCTTTAAAGTTTCCCAAAAATTAAAACGGCGTCCAGCATTTACGATGATATGGGGGTTATTTTGAATACGTGACACAATTTAAGCATTTATGAGCGATTACTTTTCTTTATGGCGTTTCTTTAGTAAAATAGAAAGAAGGTCAATCCAGATATTTAGGGTGAAAAAAAATGAGCGAACCGATTGAAATTTCAACAGAGTATATTCAGCTGGGCCAATTCCTGAAACTGGCAAACGTCCTGGAAACAGGCGGGATGGCAAAATGGTTTCTGGCTGAATACGAGGTGTATGTTAACGGTGATTTAGAAAGCCGTCGTGGAAGGAAATTGTACCTGGGTGATGTTGTCGAAATACCTGAAGCTGGAACATTTGAGGTTGTACGTGAAGAGTGACCGAATGATTTGGAAAGGATACGCTCATGCATATCAGTGAACTCTCCCTGAGATCTTTTCGCAATTATAATGATTTATCGTTAACGTTTGATGATCAGATCAATGTCATCATAGGAGACAATGCCCAGGGGAAAACAAATCTCATGGAAGCGATCTACCTGCTGGCGTTTTCCAGATCTCACCGGACCCCCCGTGATAAAGAACTCATCCAATGGGACAAAGAGTATGCTAAAATAAAAGGGAGCATTATTAAGCGGAACCGGCGTTTCCCGTTGGAGATCATCATATCGAACAAAGGGAAGAAAGCGAAGTTGAACCATATCGAACAAAAACGGCTGAGTGACTACATCGGTGCCATGAATGTGGTCATGTTTGCACCTGAGGATCTTAATCTTGTCAAAGGGAGTCCTCAGGTGCGTCGTCGCTTTATCGATATGGAAATTGGTCAGGTCCAGCCTGCTTACGTCTACCATCTGGCGCAGTATCAGAAGGTGTTGAAGCAGCGGAATTCGCTTTTGAAAGATCTTCAGCGTAAACCTGAGGCCGACCGTACGATGCTGGCTGTATTAACGGACCAATTGATTGAACACGGTGCCCTCATTGTGGAACGGCGATTTCGGTTTTTACAGCTGCTTCGTAAGTGGGCGGCTCCGATTCATGAAGGAATCAGCCGACAGCTCGAAGCGCTCGAAATCACGTACGATGCCAGTGTGAAAGTATC
The DNA here is from genome assembly GCF_013618635.1 of Thalassobacillus sp. CUG 92003. Classification (GTDB taxonomy): domain Bacteria; phylum Bacillota; class Bacilli; order Bacillales; family Halobacillaceae; genus CUG-92003. The sequence goes on from NZ_JABLSJ010000015.1 coordinate 34,235, forward strand.
AGAAGACATGGATTTGGAAACAATAGTTCCTATATACCAGGAAAAATTTACCGATATAGAAACGAAGGAAGTGGAACGCGGGACAACGTTGGCCGGTCCGCATCGGGACGACCTCATGTTCTTTGTGAACGGCAAGGACGTGCAGACGTATGGGTCCCAGGGACAGCAACGTACGACGGCTCTCTCACTGAAGTTGGCAGAAATCGAGCTGATTAAAAGTGAAGTCGGCGAGTACCCTATTCTGCTTCTGGATGATGTGCTCAGCGAGTTGGACGATTTCCGCCGTTCGCATTTGCTCCACACAATCCAGGGAAAAGTCCAGACGTTTGTATCCACTACAAGTGTTGAGGGCATCGAACACGAGGTCATCGACCAGGCCGGAATTTTTCGGGTCGATAACGGAACGATTGACATAGAGAAATGAGGTGACGAATTGTTCATTCATATTGGGGACGATCATGTAATCCAGTCTGAGGATGTCGTCGCAATAATCGATCATCAATTAATCTCATCTTCTTCGATTATCGAAGAAATGATATTTAATCAGCGAAAGAATAGAAAAGTCATAGAGTCGGAGGAAGAAGCAGCTAAGGCCATTGTGCTGACGCATGATTATATTTATTTCAGCCCCCTCTCCGTCTATACACTGAAAAAACGCGCTAACATGAGAACAACATTGAACAAGCTTGAGGATTTCACGGAGACAGGCGAATCGGAACTTTAGACGGCTGGCCATTGTGAAAAACCACTTGAAGGAATGTAGGTGAATACCGTGAGTGATGAAGTAATGACAGATCAAAGCTATGATGAGAAACAGATACAGGTACTAGAGGGCCTTGAAGCGGTAAGAAAACGCCCCGGCATGTACATCGGCTCAACCAACGAAAGAGGGCTGCACCACTTGGTGTGGGAAATCGTTGACAACAGTATCGATGAAGCGATGGCCGGGTACTGTGATCACATTCAAGTCACCATCGAAGAAGATAACAGCATTACCGTAATGGACAACGGACGCGGCATCCCGACCGGCATCCAGGAAAAAACCGGGCGTCCGGCTGTAGAGGTCATCATGACCGTGCTTCATGCTGGAGGGAAATTCGGCGGCGGCGGTTACAAAGTGTCCGGTGGTTTGCACGGAGTCGGCGCCTCAGTCGTCAATGCCCTATCTGATAATCTTGAAGTTCATGTTCATCGGGATGGAAAAATCCATTACCAACAATTCAGCCGCGGCATTCCGAAAGAAGATTTGAAGGTGATCGGCGAGACGGAGATTTCCGGAACCCGGATTCATTTCAAGCCGGACCCTGAGATCTTCCAGGAGACCGAGGAATATGTGTATGAAACGCTCGCCCATAGACTGCGTGAGCTTGCCTTTCTCAATAAAGGGTTAACGATCACCATTGAGGATAAACGTTCAGAAGAGGAAGCCCAGTCCTTTTATTATGAAGGCGGGATCGTCTCGTACGTCGAGCATATGAACCGCACCCGGGAAGTGCTCCATGAGCCGTTTTATGTAGAAGCGGAAGAAGAGAATATCTCGATTGAGATCGCTCTGCAGTACAATGATGGGTTTGTGAGCAATATATACTCGTTTGCTAACAACATTCATACCTATGAAGGCGGTACCCATGAATCGGGATTCAAAACCGGGCTTACCCGCGTTATCAACGATTATGCGCGGCGGAACAACATGTTTAAAGAAGCGGACCCTAACTTGAGTGGGGATGACGTGCGAGAAGGCTTGACGGTCATCGTGTCGATCAAGCACCCTGATCCGCAGTTTGAAGGTCAAACGAAGACTAAACTCGGAAACAGTGAAGCGCGTACGATTACGGATGCGCTATTTTCTGAGAATTTCTCCAAATTCTTATTTGAAAATCCGAACATGGCCCGCATTATCGTAGAAAAAGGATTGATGGCTTCCCGCGCCCGGATGGCAGCTAAGAAGGCGCGTGAACTTACCCGTCGTAAAAACGCGCTGGAAGTATCCAATTTACCTGGTAAACTAGCGGACTGTTCTTCGAAAGACGCCAACGTATCTGAGATTTATATCGTCGAAGGGGACTCAGCCGGCGGGTCAGCCAAACAAGGGCGTGACCGTCATTTTCAAGCGATTTTGCCGTTGCGCGGAAAAATCATCAACGTGGAGAAAGCCCGCTTGGATAAGATTCTTTCCAATAATGAAGTTCGTGCGATTATTACGGCGCTCGGTACAGGCATTGGGGAAGAATTTGATATTTCCAAAGCCCGTTACCATAAAGTCGTCATCATGACGGATGCCGATGTGGACGGCGCGCACATTCGAACTCTATTATTAACCTTTTTCTATCGCTATATGCGTCCGTTGATTGAATACGGCTATATTTATATCGCCCAGCCACCGTTGTATAAAATTCAGCAAGGCAAAGCGGCTTATTACACTTACAGCGATCAACAGATGGAAAAGATGATCGAGGATCTCCCGAACTCTCCGAAGCCAGGCGTCCAGCGCTATAAAGGTCTTGGTGAAATGAACCCGGACCAGCTTTGGGAAACAACAATGGATCCTGAGACACGGACATTGCTTCAGGTTAACCTGGAGGATGCGATCAGTGCTGATGAAGTCTTTGATGTGCTTATGGGGGACAAAGTTGAGCCGCGTCGAAACTTTATCCAGGAAAATGCCCAGTATGTGAAAAACTTGGACGTATAAAGTGAACTGAACAAGACATGGAAGCAGGCTGTCCTGCTAACGGTGGCCTCTTCCATCCTTATTTGTGATTGGAGGTTATGTTATGGTTGATCAACCCGAGCGTCCGCGCGTGCAAGAAGTCAATATCAATCAGGAAATGCGCACATCCTTTCTCGATTATGCGATGAGTGTCATCGTGGCGAGGGCGCTGCCTGATGTCCGTGATGGCTTGAAGCCCGTGCATCGCCGTATTCTCTATGCCATGCACGACTTAGGGATGCATTCGGATAAAGCGCACAAAAAATCGGCGCGTATCGTCGGTGAAGTAATCGGTAAGTATCACCCTCACGGAGACTCTGCTGTTTATGAAACCATGGTCCGTATGGCCCAGGATTTCAGCTATCGTTACATGCTTGTCGATGGCCACGGTAACTTCGGGTCTGTTGACGGGGATGCTGCGGCCGCCATGCGTTATACGGAAGCGCGCATGTCAAAGATATCGATGGAAATTCTTCGCGATATTAACAAAGATACCATTGATTACGCCGATAACTATGATGGAACGGAAAAAGAACCGCTTGTACTTCCCGCACGATTCCCGAACTTGCTCGTAAACGGGGGAGCCGGAATTGCTGTCGGCATGGCGACCAATATCCCCCCTCATCAACTGGGGGAAGTGATTGATGGCGTGCTGGCGGTCAGCCGCAACCCGGATATTACGATTCAGGAATTGATGGAAGACTATATTTATGGACCCGACTTCCCTACTCATGGGCAAATTCTCGGACTAAGCGGCATTCGAAAAGCTTATGAAACCGGGAAAGGTTCGATTACCGTAAGAGCCAAGGTTAATATTGAGGAGCAGGAAAACGGGAAAGCGACCATCATCGTAACCGAACTGCCTTATCAAGTGAACAAAGCACGACTCGTGGAAAAAATCGCTGACCTTGCCCGTGACAAGAAAATTGACGGGATCGTGGACTTGCGTGACGAGTCCGACCGGAATGGCTTGCGCGTCGTCATCGAATTACGCCGTGATGTCAATCCGAACGTGCTGTTGAACAATCTTTATAAACAGACAGCGCTACAGACATCCTTTGGGATTAATATGCTGGCGCTGGTCGATGGTCATCCTCAGGTGCTCAACTTGAAACAGTGCCTCGAGTATTATTTGGAGCACCAAAAAGTCGTTATCAGACGCCGGACCGAATACGAGTTGAGAAAAGCTGAAGCACGGGCTCATATTTTAGAAGGGCTGCGTGTGGCGCTTGATCATTTGGATGCGGTCATCACGCTTATCCGGGAATCCCAGACGACCGACATCGCACGGGAAGGATTAATGACCACGTATGATTTATCCGAAAAGCAGGCTCAGGCGATTTTGGATATGCGTCTTCAGCGCCTCACCGGACTCGAACGGGAGAAAATTGAAGACGAATATAACGAACTGATCCAGCTGATCGCTGAATTGAAAGCCATCCTGGCTGACGATGAAAAAGTGCTTGAAATCATTCGCGAGGAGTTATTAGAACTGAAAGAACGATACAATGACGAGCGTCGGACAGAGATATTAGTCGGTGGCACGGATTTCATCGAGGATGAAGACCTCATCCCGAGAGAGACCATCATCGTCACCCTCACCCATCAGGGCTATATCAAACGGCTTCCGGCTACGACCTACCGCACCCAGCGGCGAGGCGGCCGCGGAGTCCAGGGCATGGGTACACATGAGGAAGACTTTGTGGAACATCTGCTGTCAACGTCGACCCATAACACGCTGCTTTTCTTTTCAAACAAAGGGAAGGTTTATAAAGCAAAAGGGTATGAAGTGCCCGAGTTCAGCCGGACAGCAAAAGGCATTCCGATCATTAACATGCTGGAAATTGAGCAGGATGAATGGATCAATGCCGTCATTTCGGTCGAGGACTTCGTCGACGATTGGTATTTCTTCTTTACGACCCGTAAAGGAATTTCCAAACGCACGTCTCTCTCCCAATTTGCCAATATCCGCCGCGGCGGCTTAATTGCGTTGAATCTGCGGGAAGACGATGAGTTGATTTCTGTCCGCCTTACGGACGGGAAGCAGGATATGATGATCGGAACGCGAGACGGGCTTCTGATCCGCTTTGATGAAGACCAAGTCCGTAAAATGGGACGAACGGCTGCCGGTGTTAAAGGCATCACGTTACGCGGTGATGACGAAGTGGTCTCGATGGAAATCATTGATGATTCCATGGAAGTGTTGACGGTGACCAACAAAGGCTTCGGAAAACGGACGCCGGCCAAAGACTATCGCCTCACGAACCGGGGCGGTAAAGGGATCTTGACTTGCCATCTAACCGAGAAAAATGGCCGCGTCATCTCGACGAAAGCTGTCTCCGGCAAAGAAGATGTCATGATCATCACAGCTGCAGGCGTCTTGATCCGCATGCCGGTCGAAGCCATTTCGGCCACAGGACGAAACACACAAGGTGTCCGCCTGATCCGTTTACAGAATGAGGAAAAAGTGGCCACCGTTGCGGTGATTGAGAACGAGGAAGACTTAGAAGAAGCAGAGGTAACGGAAACAATTGAGCATGCTGGTGATACCGACGATATAGAACCAGACACACCACAAGATGAAGAATAGACTGCATGTTGTAAAGTCGCCTGCCTGAGGGCAGAGCGGCTTTACGTATATGCAGAATCATTGCAAGCGATTAAAACATACAGGTGGTGGATAATAATGCGCTTACACCCATCAGAACTGGTTCCGGGATGCATCGTCACGAAAGATGTCCTCGGGCAGACCAATCGGCCGATTATTTCAAAGAATACGGTCCTGAAAGACATCCACATCAACGTCTTACATAATTTTATGATCAATGAAGTCGAAGTCTCTTCAACGCTGGCAACAGGATCATCTTATACGCGGCCAAAGCGGCAGGAAGCGACTGAACCGGTACCTTCAGAAGAAGAGGAGGAAGACGCGCTCGATCCGTTTTCAGAACGTTATCTGAAAGCAGTCCAGCAGTATAATAAATGGTTTCAAAACTGGCAAAACGGGGCCCCCATCGTGATTCATGAGGTAAGAAGGGTGATGGTCCCATTGCTTGAAGAAGCGGTCCATTCAAAGCGTGGGATGTTTATGCTGCATCACTATGCGACTGAGGAAGATTATCCTTCCCATCACAGCGTCGCAACCGGCTTGATTTCCGCGTTTCTCGGCTATCAAATGAATCTCAGTGAAGGGGAATGGATTCAGCTCGGTTTAGCCGGCGTTTTAAGCGATGCTGGCATGGCCCGTATCGGCTCTTCCCCGCTCCATAAAAAAGGAGCCTTGACCGCCCGAGAGTATGAAGAGGTAAAAAAGCATCCCACTTACTCTTATCGCATGGTTGAAGAGATTTCTTCGCTCAACAACGGGGCCAAACTGGGTATTTTACAGCATCATGAACGCCTTGACGGCAGCGGTTATCCGCTTGGTATGTCAGGGGAGAAACTGCATTTATTCAGTCGTATTATCGCGGCGGCGGATATGTACCATGCCATGACGTCAGAACGCATTTACCGTGCTAAGCAATCGCCTTTTAAGGTGTTGGAGCAGGTGCTGCAGGAACAATTCGGCCGTTTCGACCCTAAAGTCATCCAGGTTTTCGTTAAAGGAATGACCGATTATGCGACTGGTACCAAGGTGCGCTTGTCTAATCACCAGGAGGGTGAGATCGTCTTCATTGATTCCTCCTACCCAACACGTCCGATGATCAAGCTCCATCATTCTGGTGACATCATCCATATGAACGACTACCCTAAACTTTATATTGAAGAGATTTTGGACTGACATACGGTAGCCCGAGTAGCACTTGACTAATTACACCCTGGGCACAAAGAATAAGGCAGTCCTAAGTCAAGTGCAGGTTCGTTACGGGAGTAGGAATTGGGGTGGCTTTGAAACAACTCGCTTTCCTGCGGGGTCTTGCCGTGCTCCTTTTCCCGCGGGAGTCTCGCCGTTTCAAAGCCACCCCATCACATATGGAATCAACGAACCTCTCCTAGAACGCATGCATTAACCATATTAGGCCGCTATGCCATACTCATATTAGAACAGTCCGTTTCTCAAACTGATGGTAGGGAGGGCAGGGAAAATCGGGAGACTCCCGCGGAAAGCGGACGTTTTTCCCTGCCCTCCCTTTTCCACCCTAGTAAACGGACTGATGTATTAAAGTTATGAAAGGTCAAAGCTCCGGCTATGGAGCCATTCTTCGACTAGGCGGGGGACTTTTTCTCCTGTACAGAGGAGGAAGCCTTTGATAAATGTGAAATCCTCGCGATCACGCAGCTGTTGCATTTCTCCCCACCATTCGACTTCATATCGGACAAGCATGCTCAGGTTGTAAAGAAGAATGAAGTGCGTCAGCAATTCGGGCCATACCGCACCGGGTGTCTTGACCTCTTCCCCCTCCTTGTAGTGAAAATAAATCGCCATTTCCGGAATTTGCCGGAGCATGTCGTCGATGCCGGCTTTTTCCGGCAGCCTCGGGTAAGTCCAATTGAATAAATGACGGGCTGCATAGGGAAACAGACCGTTCGGTTGGATGCGTACTTCATCCTCCCGGAAACGATAGTGCTGTTTTTTCCGCTTTCGCGTCGATAGACCATGAGCCAACACTTTGGTCGAATCAGGGTAATCCGGACGTACGGTCAGAATGTTCGCTTTCATGAAATGCTCCAGCCCATAAAAATAAAGCAGCGGCTGTAAACCGATGTCAGCGTGCTTTCCCGTCTCAAAGTAGCTGAGGCCTTGCGATAGCAAGTAACAAAATCGATCGCTGTTGCGGTAGGATTGTAAATCATGCTTAGGATCCCCTTGATTCGCGTAACAGGTATCCAGAAATTGTTTGGCGTGGGTGACCGCTTGTAAATAGATAAGAAAATGAAAGCGCTCCATTATTTCAGCTCCTCTGGTGGTGTTGTCATTCTCCTGCATTTGCCATGATTTAATGGTTGAAAATACCCTTTTGTTGTCGTATTGTGAATAACAATAAGATTGTCTGTCAGTTTATTTAGTGTTTATAGTGCCCACCTTTTATCTAAACTATTTTGCCCATAAAGGAGAGTGTCAGCATGCGTGAGGACAAGTTTGCAAAAGAAGGGTTGACCTTTGACGATGTTCTACTCTTGCCGGCCAAATCGGACGTGCTTCCACGCGATGTGTCCCTTTCGACCAACCTGTCGCCTACATTGAAACTGAACATGCCATTAATCAGTGCAGGGATGGATACGGTAACGGAAGCAGCCATGGCGATTGCGATGGCCCGACATGGCGGACTTGGTGTTATCCACAAGAATATGTCGATTGAAGAACAAGCTGAACATGTCGACCGGGTCAAACGCTCCGAAAGCGGTGTCATTACCAACCCTTTCTATCTGAAACCGGAGGATCAGGTTTATGATGCGGAGTATTTGATGGGAAAGTATCGTATTTCGGGTGTCCCCATCGTGAACAGTGAAGATGATCATCGCCTCGTGGGAATCATCACCAACCGTGATTTGAAGTTCATCGAGGACTATTCCATTCCGATTAATGATGTGATGACGAAGCAGAATCTCGTGACGGCGCCTGTAGGTACCACCTTGAACGAAGCGGAAAAGATGCTTCAGCAATATAAGATCGAAAAGCTGCCTTTAGTCGATGAACAAGGTGTGCTAAAAGGCTTGATCACCATTAAGGACATTGAAAAAGTCATTGAATTTCCAGACGCCGCGAAAGACACGCAAGGCCGTCTGCTTACCGGAGCAGCTGTGGGGATCACAGCGGATTCCATGACCCGGATAGATAAGCTGGTCGAAGCCGGCGTTGACGCTCTCGTCGTTGATACGGCCCACGGTCACTCTCAAGGCGTGATGAACCACGTCAGTGAGGTGCGCGCCAAATATCCGGAGATGAATATTATTGCTGGGAACGTCGCTACTGCTGATGCTACACGCGATTTAATTGAAGCAGGAGCCAATGTAATTAAAGTAGGCATCGGTCCTGGGTCTATTTGCACAACCCGAGTGGTTGCCGGCGTCGGCGTTCCGCAAATTACCGCTGTATATGATTGCGCGAGAGAAGCTGAAAAATACGGCGTGCCGATTATCGCGGATGGCGGCATCAAGTTTTCCGGTGATATCATCAAGGCACTCGCCTCCGGAGGACACGCGGTGATGCTGGGCAGCCTGTTTGCAGGCGTTTCGGAAAGCCCGGGCGAAACGGAAATCTTCCAGGGACGCCGCTTCAAGGTCTACCGGGGCATGGGTTCAGTCGGTGCTATGGAAGCTGGTTCGAAAGACCGTTATTTCCAAGAGTCATCCGAGGCGAAAAAGCTTGTGCCGGAAGGAATTGAAGGGCGCATGCCATACAAAGGGCCGCTTGCTGATACCGTGCATCAACTGCTTGGCGGAATCCGTTCAGGCATGGGCTATTGCGGCACATCCGATTTAACCCAATTGCGAGAGGATGCGCAGTTTACTCGCATTACGGGCGCAGGTTTAAGGGAGAGTCACCCGCACGACGTTCAAATTACAAAAGAAGCTCCCAACTACTCCGTTTAACCTACGAAACTTTTATTAGACAGGGACTTTTCCCTGTCTATTTTTTTATAATTTCCTGTGGTAAAATAACAAAGATGCATATTATTTACGGTGGAGGTCGAGAAAGTTGTTAAGACAAAAGTTTAAAACATCATTTGCTGTCATGATGGCGCTGGTCATCGGTATGGTGACCCTGTTTGCAGGACCTGAATCTACATACGCGGATGTTCAGGTGAATGCAGAATCTGCCATTCTGGTGGATGCTGACACAGGAGAGGTCCTATTTTCAAAAGAGGCCGATTTAACATTGCCTCCAGCTAGTATGACGAAGATTATGACAGAGTATCTCGTATTTGAAGCGATAGAGAACGGGGAAATCAGTTGGGATACCACGACGCAAATTGGTGATTACCCTTATAGCATATCTGCTGACGCCGCGTTTTCCGGCGTTGGTTTAAAACAGAATAAGGATTACACAGTTCGCGAGCTCTATGAAGCAATGGCCATTAATTCAGATAATGCGACGACGATCGCGCTTGCCCAGCTTATCGCAGGTTCAGAAAGTGACTTTGTCAAACGTATGAATGAAAAAGCGGAAGAAATGGGTTTGCCGGATTATCAGTTTGTGAATGCGACCGGGCTCAATAACAGTGATCTCGGCGGCAATCATCCAGAAGGGACAGAGCCCGACGCTAACAACTTGATGTCAGCTCGCTCGGCAGCCCTACTGGCCTACCATCTGATCAATGATTATCCTGAGGCGCTCGATATTTCCAATGTAAAAGAGACGACCTTTGATGGCCAGACGATCCAAAACTGGAACTGGATGCTTCCAGACATGCCCGGCCACTTGGCGCAGTTCGGCTATGAAGGTGTCGATGGAATGAAGACAGGCTTTACGGATCTTGCAGGCTTTTGCTTTACAGGAACAGCCAAGCAGGGCGATCAACGGCTGATTTCTGTTGTGATGAAAACAGACAGTAAAGAAGCCCGCTTTCAGGAAACGCAGAAACTGTTCGATTTCGGTTTCAATAACTTTGAGTCAAAAGAATTGTTCCCAGCAGGTCACCAGCTTGAAGGAGAATCAGAGCTGGGCGTTGTCAAAGGCAAAGAAGATAACGTAGAGATTGAATCGGCTGAAGCCATTCAAACCATGGTGCAAAACGGGGAAGAAGATAAATACAGCATGGAATACAAGCTTGATGAGGATGCCCTTAATAAAGACGGAGAACTCGTCGCCCCGGTGGAAGAAGGACAGAAAGTCGGTACGGCCCAGCTCGTTTACAGCGGTGAGCAGAGTCATGGGAATATCCTGAACGATACGTCCGGCCAGCAAAGTGTCGAACTTGTCGCCTCCTCTGCTGTGGAAAAATCCAATTGGTTCATGCTGATGATCGGTTCTGTGGGCGACTTTTTCAGTGACGTGTTTTCCAGTGCGGCAGATACAGTGAAAGGTTGGTTCTAAGCCGGTTATAATACTGATTTATTCAGTAGGCATTTAACATGTTTTACGTTACAATAGAAATGTAAATGTTTGTATGCAGCAATTTTATTAAATAGATTATTATCGGGTATGGGAGGAATTAAGATGTCTAAAGTAGGTACAGATCGTGTCAAACGTGGAATGGCAGAAATGCAAAAAGGCGGCGTCATCATGGACGTTGTCAATGCGGAACAAGCCAAAATTGCCGAAGAAGCCGGAGCGGTGGCTGTCATGGCCCTCGAGCGTGTGCCGTCTGACATTCGTGCTGCCGGCGGTGTAGCCCGTATGGCTGACCCCACTATTGTAGAGGAAGTTATGAATGCTGTATCGATTCCTGTGATGGCCAAAGCACGCATCGGTCATATCGTAGAAGCGCGCATCCTTGAATCGATGGGTGTTGACTATATTGATGAGAGTGAAGTACTCACGCCGGCTGATGATATTTACCACATTAAAAAAGATGGGTATACCGTCCCGTTTGTGTGCGGATGCCGTGATCTCGGTGAAGCAACCCGCCGTATCGGCGAAGGAGCTTCCATGCTTCGCACTAAAGGGGAACCAGGTACTGGCAACATCGTAGAGGCTGTCAGCCATATGCGCCAAGTGCAAGCGCAGATTCGCCGCCTTATGAACATGGCTGACGATGAAGTGATGGTATATGCCAAAGAGAACGGGGCACCTTATGAATTATTGCTTCAAATTCGTGAAGAAGGCCGCCTGCCAGTCGTCAATTTCGCAGCCGGCGGTATCGCTACGCCAGCTGATGCAGCGTTGATGATGCAACTGGGCGCGGACGGCGTCTTCGTTGGATCTGGCGTCTTTAAATCAGACAGTCCTGAAAAATTCGCCCGCTCGATTGTAGAGGCTACAACCCACTACGACGACTATCAGTTGATTGGTGAAATTTCCAAAGGCTTAGGGACAGCTATGCCAGGCATTGAAATGTCTACATTGACGCCTGAAACGCGTATGCAGGATCGCAGTCAGTAAGGATAAAAGGAGACATGCATCATGATGAAAATCGGTGTACTAGGCCTTCAAGGAGCTGTTCGTGAGCATATCCGCTCCATTGAAGCCTCCGGAGCTGAAGGCATCATCGTTAAGAAAACAGCTCAACTTGAGCAAATTGACGGACTTATTATCCCAGGCGGCGAAAGCACGACCATGCGCCGGCTCATTAATAAATATGAATTTCTCGAACCGCTTCGCCAATTCGGCAAGCAAGGCAAGCCGATCTTTGGCACGTGTGCCGGGCTGATCCTACTCGCCACGGAAATTGCTGAAACGACGGATGTTCATCTTGGTTCAATGGATATGAAGGTTGTACGCAATGCATTTGGCCGGCAACGGGAAAGCTTTGAAGCGGACCTGGCGATCAAAGGCGTATCCGATGCTTACAACGCCGTGTTCATCCGGGCGCCTTACATTGCAGAAGTGGGTGCTCAGACCGAGATTTTGGCGGAACATCAAGGTAAGATCGTGGCTGCCAAGCAGGGCCATTACCTGGCTTGTGCCTTCCATCCCGAACTAACGGATGATCACCAGTTGACCGATCATTTTGTCAAAATGGTGGAAGCTTCGAAAAAAACACTTGCATCTTAACGTGAAGTTCGCTATTGTTAATAACAATAATTTGTATAAGTGAATGTGTTGATAGGAACCAGTAACAGTTTCCCTTTCTTACAGAGAGTCAGTGGCTGGTGTGAACTGACGGAAGGACCTGTTAATCCATCCTGGAACTGACAGGCTGAAATGTTGAGTAAGTCTGTCCGGCCTCTCACCGTTATGAGTCGAGCCGGAAGACACGTACGCGCGTGTTTTCAAATTGGGTGGTATCGCGGGAAGCAATGCTCTCGTCCCTTTATGAATAAAGGGATGAGAGTTTTTTTTATGAGCTAAACTAAAATGTTGAAGGAGGAATAGCGGCATGTTAGATATGAAATATTTACGGACTCATTTTGATGACGTGAAGGAGAAACTGCAAAAACGAGGGGAAGATTTATCAGATCTCGATGCCTTTGGCGACCTTGATTCCAGGCGCCGGGAATTGATTAAGGAAACAGAAGAATTGAAAGCGCGTCGTAATGACGTATCGAAAGAAATTTCCCAGCTCAAAAAGAACAAAGAGGATGCGGACGATAAAATTAAAGAGATGCGCGAGGTGGGCGATCGTGTCAAAACGCTGGACGAGGAATTGAAACAGGTAGAAGAGAAATTGGAAACCTTGTTGCTGTCTATCCCGAATATCCCGCATGACAGTGTCCCTATCGGTGAAGATGAAGACGATAACGTGCTGGCTCGTTCTTGGGGCGAAGCGCCATCCTTCACCTTTGAAGCGAAGCCCCATTGGGACCTCGCGACTGATCTGGATATTCTCGATTTCGAACGCGCAGCCAAAGTGACCGGCAGCCGCTTCGTGTTTTATAAAGGATTGGGCGCCCGTCTGGAGCGCGCATTGATGAATTTCATGATGGATTTGCATGCCGACGAACACGGTTATGAGGAAATGCTACCTCCGTATATGGTCAACTCTAATGCCATGACCGGCACCGGCCAACTGCCGAAATTTGCAGAAGATGCGTTCTCAATCGAAGAATGGGATTATTATCTCGTACCGACAGCCGAAGTTCCGGTGACCAATTATCACCGTGAGGAAATCTTAAACGTCGATCAACTCCCGCAAAAATATGTGGCCTTCAGTGCCAGCTTCCGCTCTGAAGCAGGCTCAGCCGGACGTGATACGCGAGGTTTGATCCGCCAGCATCAATTTAATAAAGTCGAACTCGTTCAATTCACTAAACCAGATGAATCCTACGACGTCCTGGAGCAGTTGACCGGCGAAGCTGAGAAGGTGCTGCAGCTGTTAAAACTGCCTTATCGGGTCATGAGCATGTGCACAGGTGATCTCGGCTTCACAGCAGCTAAAAAGTACGACATTGAAGTATGGCTGCCAAGCTACGATACGTATCGTGAAATTAGCTCATGTTCCAATTTCGAAGACTTTCAGGCCCGGCGAGCCGGTATCCGCTTCCGCCGCGAGGAAAAAGGCAAACCGGAATTCGTGCACACGTTGAACGGCTCAGGCCTGGCTATCGGCCGCACCGTGTCCGCCATTTTGGAAAACTATCAGCAAGAAGACGGCACCATCACGATACCGGAAGTCCTCCGTCCTTACATGGGAGGCAAAACAACAATTTCGTAAAGAAAAGCCTCCCCTTATGCCTTGAGCTGAAGGGGAGGCTTTTTTATTTCAGTCTATAAAAGCATGAACAAAAACATAGTGTTGCGTCGTGATTTTTCTAAATATTATATTAATTCACCCTATCGTTGACAGAGGTTTGCAGGCATGGTATATTAATTTTTGTCGGCCACTTACGGAGGAGTACCCAAGTTCGGCTGAAGGGAGCGGTCTTGAAAACCGCCAGGGGGTTAACGCCCCGCGGGGGTTCGAATCCCTCCTCCTCCGCCATTTTACAAACAATCGCGCATAATATTGGAGATTATATCAAAATCGTTACCTTATAGGTAGCGATTTTTTTATGATTCATTCGTGAACTGCTCTCAAGACACTATCTCATAGATTAAGTCTAAGCAAATGCTGTAAGAATAATAGCTATTCCATTAAAAGCACCATGGATAATCATACCTGGTAGAATGGAACCCGATTTTTCATAGGCCCATGCAAATATTACTCCTGAGATAAAGTTGACAGGAAGGGTATTATAAGTCGGAATGTGAACCACAGTGAAAATAAGAGAACTCAAGATTATACCAGTCGGTACCCCACATTTCCTCCGAAACCATGTATAGAGAAAGCCACGGTAAAAGATCTCCTCATAAATCGGTGAAATGACCGCTGCTGAAATGAAACCTATGCTAATTGTAATCCATGTCTTATTGGCTTCCAGGGCATCGGTCTTGTCATTAGATAGCCCAATGTGAAACAGCTCCATCAAAGTTAAGATCAATATACTGGCCGTTATAAGAATAACCGTCCAGACGATAATCGATTTCCAATAGCGACTGGAAAAAGATCTGAGTCCAACGATATGCCAACCATAAAGGTAAGGCTTTAAGGCGACGAGATATACACTAAACGTAAATACCACTGCCATGAAAAAGCCTGTTACCGTACCTGAATAAAGGCTATCGTGAAAGATTGAGTCAAACAGTCGATGTAAAAAAGTCTCGATACCGATTGGCACAATGACGAAGGCGAGTAATAATAATAAGCTTAATTCTTTATACGTCCACTGTAATGATTTAAGTCCATCTTTTTGCAATTTAATTCCTCCTATTTCCTAATTGTGCTACATTTAGGTTAATGGGTAACGTTACGTTACCCTCAAGTATTTTTTTGGAGGACGGTTGTTGTGGAGTATTTTTTAACAGGTGAAGTATCGAGAAAGCTGAATTTGTCATTACGTACCCTGCGTTACTATGATCAAATCGAGCTTGTGGAACCAGCATGGAAATCAAAGAACGGAACGCGCTATTACACCACCGAGCAATTGTTGCAGTTACAAAAAGTATTAATATTAAGATCAGCTTCTTTATCTCTAGAAGATATTAAAAAAATCTTGAACCGAGTTACGATGGAAAAAACGTTAACTGTCCATAAAGAACAGCTAGAACATAACATGAGTGAGTTGCAGCAGTCACTCGACTATACCCATACATTATTAAACACACTGAAACTCGAAGGTGACATTCACTGGAATCAGTTACTCCCCCTTCTATCGGAAGAAACCCAATCGCTGAAACAGCAAAAAAAGCAGGCGGTAATGGAACGTTTATTTAATGGTGAAGAACGAACAATATTAGAGGAAAGGCTCCCTAAAATGGAAATGTCTCCTAGTGAAGTGGGGAAATGGATTAACGTGATTAAGCGTATCGAGTTGTGCTTAACTGAAGGCAAGGCCCCTGAATCCCCTGAAGGCCAATTGATAGCCGAAGATACGCAGATCTTGTCCGATGAAACATTTAATGGAGACGCAGTTTTAGCAGAGAAGTTCTGGGAAGCACGTAAATCCGAAGAGAAGTCTGCAGAATTAAATTTGTACCCGATTGATAATGATGTTGTGGCATTCATGGAAGCAGCCATTCTCCAAATGGAGAAAGAGAGGGATGGAAATGAAAGATAAGAAGTTTAAATTGCTTCTTATACTGATCTCATTTTCGATTTTTTGTTATCATATTTTTAATCTATTTCACCTTTGGTCAGATATTCCCAGTCAAATTACTATTCATTTTACTGATGGAGAACCTGGTTCAAAATTTTTCCTATTTGTAATGCCCATAATAAGCGTGTTCATATGGTTTCTTGTTGGTCTATTTGTGCGTAATCCCGAGAAATTGAACTATGTTAATTTGACCGAAGAAAACAAAGACATACAATATTCAAGAACTCAAAGCGTCATGATACTGATTCAAAACGTTAGCTTTATGACTTTCATATTCGCTAACGAAGCATTATTGGATAATGCTGTTGGCATGGAATCATCCCTGCCTATTGCCATTTCTATCGTTTGTTTAGTTATCTGCTTTATCGCCCCCTTGTATTTATTAGTTTGGGCGGCAACGTTGAAATATTAGATAGGAACTTATTAGCAGAACAATCGCTCTGAGGGCGTTTAAAATACGAATACTACGAAGGTGACAAGCACGGCTAAATTGACAGGGAACAAACATAAGTAGATATAAGGCCGCTGTTTCTTTGCTTTTTCGTTCGATCTACTGCCCCAATGCTCTATCGAATAATTCGTAATTGCTATGATGGCAATGAGAACAAGGAAATAGACGATATCCTGTTTAATATCATCCAAGATTGCCGGAGATAGAATAAGTAACGTTAACATTTGCAAATTTGAAAATATGTAGGCTAGAAAAAACGATCTCACAGCCTGTCCCCCCTATCGCGTCCATAAGATATCGAAATGTATAACAAAAGCCGGAAAGCTGTGATGAGGCTTTCCGGCTTTTTATTAGGTCATAAGATGACTGGAGCGCCATTTGCGCGAATGATGAATCAAGTTGCCGATTTTTTCAAGGATCGGCTCTATACTTTCTCCCCGTTGCAGCAGATCGTAATCCGCAATATCCAGGCGCAGGACCGGGCAAGCATTAAAGCTTTCAATCCAGTTCTCATAGCGCTTGAACATCTCTTCCCAATACTCGATTGGCGTCTGCTGCTCCATCGGACGGCCGCGGTCTTTAATCCGATTTAAAATATGATCAAACGACCCTTCCAAATAGATAAGCAAATCAGGATGAGGGAAATAGGGTGTCATCACCATGGCGTCAAATAAGCTCTTATAGGTGTCATAATCCGTTTCAGACATGGTCCCCTTCTCATAATGCATGCGGGCGAAAATCCCTGTATCTTCATAGATGGAACGGTCCTGAATGAAGCCGCCCCCATATTCGAAAATTTTCTTCTGCTCTTTAAATCGCTCAGCGAGAAAATAAATTTGCAGGTGAAAGCTCCAACGCTCAAAATCATGGTAAAACTTATCTAAATAGGGGTTCGTTTCGACTTTTTCAAGCGACGTCCGGAAATTCAACGCTTTGGATAGGGCGTTCGTCATCGTTGATTTGCCCACCCCTACTGTACCGGCGATTGTGATGACACTGTCATGAGGAATACCGTATTGTTCTCTCGTGTTCATTTATAAACTTCTCCTTTGCTTAAATGCTGCTCGACTTGGGAGATGATCGCCTGCAGATGATCCTGGTGTTTAACGAAATCGGTATCATCTCCATTGATCCGAATCACCGGTATGTCAGGATGTGACGCTTCAAAATGATTCATGAAGTCCTCATAATCCTGCGACAGCTGCTGTAAGTATGATGCTTGTATATTAGCCTCTACATCGCGATCCCGCATACGAATCCTATCCATTAAGGTATCCAAACTGGCATGTAAATAAATCATCATATTCGGCCGCGGCATATCATGCGTTAAAATATCAAAAATCTGCGAGTACTTTTCAAACTGTTTCTCTTGCAGGGTGCGGCGAGCAAAGATCATGTTTTTGGAAATATGGTAATCCGCAATCACGGGCTTCCCCATCTGTAAGTATTTTTGTTCAATATCCTCCAGCTGTTTGAACCGATTGCAAAGGAAAAACATTTCAGTTTGGAAACTCCACTCTTCAATATTTTCATAAAACTTGCCTAAAAACGGATTCTCCTCAACGATTTCCTGTAGTAAGTGAAAATCAAAGTGGGAGGCGAGCTTTTTAGACAGAGACGTTTTCCCCACACCAATGGGCCCTTCAACCGCTATGAAAGGTAATTGTCCCATCCCTTCTCCTCCTTCAATATGTTAACGAAAGACATCATTCGATACGTTTAGACAGACAGATAATATTTTATCATATTACCTATAAGGAAGTAATGATCCTATGTAAATTTCCAAAATTGATCGCTTTTCAATAGGGTCGGTTTTTTGTATAATAAAATACGCACGATTTTTAAATAGGCCCCCGTAGCTCAGGGGATAGAGCATCGGTTTCCTAAACCGTGTGTCGCAGGTTCGAATCCTGCCGGGGGCGCTCTTAATATGTAACCTTTCTTTTCTTATTTTTATTGTAAAATCGATTGAATTCGACATCGTTTGCTATACACTAAAAGAGTAGTCAGGACTTCCCTTAACATATGACTACCACCCCGCCTGCACGTGGCGGGGTTTTATTTTAATCCATGAAATCTTCATTGCTGAATGCGATGAAGATTTTTTATATGGAACGATTACTTTATTTTTCCTGTATACATTTAGGCTGTTATTTCATATAATAAGAACAAACGTTCGTGTTGTGAGGTGAGAACATTGGATTATTCAGGGTATCCGAGGCATGATGTGCTGTGCATTGATATGCGTTCCTTTTATGCCAGCGTGGAGTGTGTGAAAAGAGGGCTTGACCCACGGGAAGCTCTGCTTGCCGTTGTGGGTGACACCGAACGAAAAGGGAGTATCGTGTTGGCTGCGTCGCCTGCCTTGAAGAAAAAGCATGGCATCAGTAATGTCAGCCGCTATTTCGAGCTGCCGCGTGATCCGAACATTGTGATTGCACCGGCTCATATGGGGGATTATCTCGAGGTTTCCGTTGAGATTACGAAAATGATCAAGAATCTTGTGCCTAAGGAAGCGATTCATGTCTATTCCGTGGATGAGTTATGGGTCACCATTGATGGTTTGGAAAAGCTATATGGAAAACCGTATGAAATTGCGCGGCTGATTCAATTTGAAATTAGCGATCAATTCGGCATTGAGTCCGTGATCGGGATTGGGGATAATAAGTTTCTGGCAAAAGTCGTGATGGATATTCATGCGAAAAAGGCGGCAGATGGCATTGCGGAATGCCGGTATGAGGATGTGGAGGAAAAGTTGTGGCCGTGTGAGATTCAGCATATTTGGGGCATTGGCTCACGCATGACGCGCAATTTGAACCGGATGGGCATTTTAAATCTGGGGCAGTTGGCCCGTCATCCTTTGAAGTATCTCAAAAAGCACTATGGTGTCATGGGAGAACAGCTGTATTGGCACGCATGGGGCGTTGATTTAAGTCCGGTTTACGGGCAGTTTGTCAAGACAGAGCAGAAGTCCTACGGCCACGGGGTGACGTTATTGCGAGATTATGAACGAGACGAAATTTTCGCGTGTCTGCTGGATTTATGTGAGGAAGCCTGTAAGCGGGCAAGGCATGATGACCAAGAGGGGCGGACTGTACACCTGGGAATCGGGTACTCCAGCGAAACAGGCGGCGGCTTCAGCCGGTCGATGTCTGTGCAATCTCCGACGAATATTACGATGGATGTTTACCACATGTGCCTGCAATTATTTCAACGCTTCTATGACGGGGAAAGTAAAATCAGACGGGCTTCTGTGGCTCTGACAAATTTAGAGGATGAAATGGCTGTGCAATTAAACTTGTTTGATGACCAGCCGAAGAAAAAAGATTTAGCTGAGGCTATGGATCAGATCAGAGATAAATACGGGGCCACAGCGGTGCTCAGAGCCAGCAGTTACACTAGTGGAGGCATCACGCTAGAGCGCAGCAAGAAGATTGGCGGCCACTATGCTTAAAGAATGTAAGGTGAGGTGCAGACTATGAATGGCGTGCTTTCTCGTGCTTTGCGAGCTAAACAGAAGCTTGACCTGATTTATGTGGACAGTGACGGGCAAGTTTCCCAACGGGTCATCCGGGTGCTTGAGCTCAGAGAGGATGAGATCCTTGCTTATTGCTACACGCGAAGAAGGGTCAGAACGTTCAAAAAAGCTAATGTCCTATCCCTCTACCCATACCAAAGACGTAAGAGAATGGAGGCTTAATGATGGCTGATAGCAATGATCGCGGCTCGATCAAATGGACATCGTTGATGCTGCCGGAACATGTCGAGATGATTAAAGCGGCGTGGGAAGAAGATGAACATGTCGAGAAAGGCACGTTAGATGAGCAGCAAATTGAAGCGATCAACTTTACGTTAGAGCAAGCGGTCGAGGAGCAGCTGGTCGTTGAGATCAAATACTATAACGGCAGCGGATACAGCTATGTACAGGGAAAAGTGAAAGCCGTCGAGTCCAGATCTCGAGACGTTCATTGTATCCAGGAGAAGACCCAGCAAGCGATGACGATCAAGCTAGACGACATCCTTGATATGACGGTATTATGAGAAAAAGACGAGACATCCTGCTAAGGACTCCTTTACATTTAGCTGGTAATCGCTTAATCTAACAGTATTTAGCAGAATGTGGAGGCCGTGTGTAATGAAGGCATTAAATCGCTTCAACAAAACGAATATATTGAATTATTTATCAACCGTTCAATTAATCGTCATCTTCTATGTTTCCGCCGTTCTTATATCAACTGGGCTCGTGAGTCTTCCGTTTCTTCATCGTCCGGGCGTTGATTTAAGTTTTATCGACGGATTATTCACCGCGGTCAGTGCGGTGAGCGTCACCGGTCTAACCGTAGTTTCCACAGCGGATACCTTCAATACGGGAGGGTATTTCGTTTTAATTTTCATCCTTCAGTTCGGCGGTATCGGAATCATGACTCTGGGCACATTCATTTGGATGGTACTCGGACAAAAAATCGGACTGAGGCGGAGAGATTTGATCAAAACCGACCAAAATCGTGCCACATTTGCGGGCTTAGTTAAACTGGTCAAGCAAATATTGATCATTATTGTCATCACGGAACTGATCGGGGCAGTGATTCTGGGCACCTATTTTATCTCGTATTTCCCCACTGTTCCCGAAGCCTTCATGCAAGGGTTGTTTGCTTCTGTCAGTGCAACGACGAATGCGGGCTTTGACATAACGGGCACGTCGCTTATCCCCTTTGCGGATGACTATTTTGTGCAAGTGGTTAACATCATATTGCTCATTTTCGGTTCAATCGGTTTCCCAGTCTTGATTGAAGTGAAGGATTTCTTGTTGAATAAAAAAGGCCCGATGTCACGTTTTTCCTTGTTTGCCAAATTAACGACGACCACCTATTTCACATTGATGCTGCTCGGCGCTCTCTTTATCTTTATATTTGATCGTACGCATTTCTTTAAAGATAAAGCCTGGCATGAATCCTTTTTCTATGCGTTGTTCCAATCGGTCACCACCCGAAACGGCGGACTCGCCACGATGGACGTCAGTGAATTTACAATCCCGACCCTGATCGTTATTTGCGTTCTCATGTTCATAGGGGCATCTCCCAGCAGTGTCGGAGGCGGCATACGTACGACGACCTTCGCGATCGCTGTGCTGAGCATCCTTACCTATGCCCGGGGAAAAACCAATATCCGCATATTCAATCGCGAAATTCATCAGGAGGATATTTTCCGCTCGTTCATCGTTATTCACAGCGCGTTTATGATTTGTGCACTTGGTGTTATTTTACTTAATTATTTTGAACCCCAGTTCAGTTTGATGGAAATATTATTTGAAGTCTCCTCAGCATTTGGGACGACAGGTTTGTCGATGGGCATTACGTCAGATCTTCACACTGTCGGGAAATTGGTTATCATATGCTTGATGTTTATCGGCCGAATCGGTATCTTCTCGTTCCTTTTCTTAGTTCGAGGTCAAGTTATTAAAGATCGATATCATTATCCTAAGGAGAACGTCACCATTGGCTAAGTGGTCATTCATGGCCAATAACAAACGAAAGTAGACAGTGGTTCTCACGTTTTCGTGTTTACCTTTTAGGTTATACCAAGAACAAATGTTCGCATTTTACAGGAGGGATGGGGAAATGGCAAAACGAAATCGAGAGCAGACGAAGCAGTGGACGACCATGATGCTGCCGGAACAGGTGGCAAGGCTGAAACAAACATGGCAGGGTGATGCACGTGTAGAGAAAGGTTTGATTGACGAGCGCAAAGCTGTCGAGATTGATTTCTTGCTGCAACGAGCAGTCAATGACAATCTTCCTGTGGCGGTTGAATACGTGAATAGCATAAATAAGGACGTTCTGGAGCTGAAAATCGATAGGATGAACAGGGTGGAACGAAAAATTTATGCAAAAGATTGGCACACCAAGAAACCTGTAACACTTAACCTTGACGATGTTACAAATCTCCATATCGTATAGATGGCGTTATTTCCTGAGAAATAATCAGTCTGGAACGAGATGTTTTGTACCAAAACCCGAGAAACGAGAGGGGAAGGGCCTTTGAAGAAGCAGGTATTATGTATTCATAGTGCTGGACCGCAAGAAGGAAATCAGGGAAGCAGTCACTTAATTGCCTATTTGCAACAATTGCTAGGGACGGAGTATTCCATATTAACTCCTGCTATGCCGGATCCCGAAAATCCAAATTATGCCCGGTGGAAAAGCAAGCTGGCAAGCGAGTTAGCGGCCTTAAATGGAGAGGTCATTTTGATTGGCCATTCTTTAGGTGGCTCCGTATTGCTGAAATTCTTGTCTGAAGAAGCTTGCGATCTTGTTATCAAAGGGTTGTTTTTACTTGGGTCACCCTACTGGGGGGTGGACCAAGACTGGGTGGCTGAAGAATTTGAACTTCCCAGCGACTTCACCTCAACCCTTCCCTTGATCCGACACCTGTTTCTGTATCATAGTCGGGACGATGATGTTGTACCGTTAACTCATATGGAACAGTATGTGCGTAAATTGCCTCACGCGAAAACACGTGTGTTCAAGCATCAGGGTCACTTATTTGAGAACGGTGTGGCTGAACTGATATCCGACATTCAATCTTTATGAAAAAAGGTAAATATTAACATATCCTCAACATAAAACGAACTACACAAAAATGCCGAAACGATTTCACTGAAATTGTTTCGGCACGTTTGTGTTTCAAAAGGGGTGTTCCATGACAACTCCGTCAAAACGCGCTTCTTTCCACGGGCACGGTCTCAGCGTGTTAGTTATTGGAGGGAGCTAACCGAAGGAGATGTCTTTTTGCTTGTCCACCTTTTTATTCTTGAATTCGTCATATAGTGAAGGAAAAAGCTGCTCAAAGGCCTCTACAAGGACGGGGTCAAACTGGGTTCCTTTGTTTTCTAAAATGATGTTTTTGGCTTTGACCGGCGAAAAGGCAGCTCTGTACGAGCGTGTGGAGGTCATGGCATCAAATGCATCAACGACCGATATGATTTTGGCATACAGCGGAATCGCTTCCCCAGGCAGCTGGGCGGGGTAGCCATGCCCGTCGATGCGTTCATGATGAAAGGATATCGCATCTACTATTTCGGTTTGGAAACCTAATTCCTGGGCAATTTCACTGCCGTAAGTCGGGTGGAGTTTGATCGTTTCGTACTCGTCTTCAGTTAAAGGCCCTTCTTTTTGCAAGACGTGAGTAGGCAAATGTAATTTCCCGATGTCATGCAGCAGCGATGCCACCCGCAAGGTCTCAATATCAATTTTATAGCCTTGTTGTTTTAACTGTTTCCCTAATCTTACGCTGTAATCAGAAACACGGACGGAGTGACCCTGGGTATACACATCCTTCGCTTCAATCGCCATGACCAAAGCTCTCATCGTCTTCGTGTACAGGCTGTTCCGTTTTTCATATTGGGTCATCACCCTGGCGACAAATTGTAAAATTAGGATATACGCGAGAAAAATGCTGAAATGGACAATCGTCAGGGATAAGCTGAAGCTTAACTCAGGCTGAAGCAAAGTGACAGCGAGGTAAGCTGCAAGTGATGTTCCAAATATAAAAATAAAATATCGGCTTTTCTTAAACAACATAGCGAAAATCGGATTAAAAAAGAACAGTTTGATGCCTAAAAAAGGTGCGGCGTAATACAAGGCCGCCGCAAATAACGTTCCGTTCAGCAGAAATAAATAGTTCTGAAGATTCGCATCAAAATACTTATGTAACAGTGTGAAGGGTAAAAAACCAAATAATAAGACGCTCAGGATTAGATAAAATTCACCGTTGAGCTTCGTATCCAGGGAAAGCGTCAGCACAACCAGAGTAAGGGCTCCGATTCCGCTTGCAATCCAAGCTGACTTAAGAATTTTTTTCATGTTCATAACGTCACCACTTCTGAAAAAAGTATTAGGTATATTTTACTTCTTTTTACTAATTTCGACAATGTATTTTCGATTCTTTATGGCGAATTGAATCTTTCTGTGCTAACTGAGCATGGAAGAACGCACATATGATAGGCTTGAGGAAGTGAAACGTGAAGGCGTTCGAAAACGTATTCCAGCTATTAAATAAAAAGGATGGACCCGCCTATGAAAACCCAGATGGTTATCGGCGTTATACTAGCTGTTGTGTTAACTCAAATTCCTATCATCGGTCGTTATTTCTCCGTGGTCAATACGCTGATTCATGAGAGTGGGCATTCGCTCATGGCCTTGCTTACGGGGGGAGAAGTACGACGTATTTCATTGTTTGCTAGTACGGAAGGGGCTACGATGACGGCGCATCGGTCCTGGCTGAGCCAGGTATTGACCAGCGCGTCGGGGTATGTCTTTTCTTCTGTTATTGCGTTTCTGTTATTTTATCTCATCTATAAAGGTCACAGTCATATCGTGATTTATATTTTGCTAGGCTTTCTTGCTATCAATCTCGTGTTCTGGGTACGGAATGTGTACGGCATCTTCTGGCTCGTGACGTTCGGGGCTGGCTTCATTTGGATGTTGCGCAGCGGTCATGAGACCGTGATTCAATATGTGCTCGTTTTCATCGCTTCTCTATTGTTCGTTAAAGCTATTACGAGCGCATTTGAAATTATGGTGCTCAGTTTCATCTCGCCCCACCAGGCAGGCGATGCCACCAATCTCGCTCAAGCCACCTGGATGCTTCCCGCCCAGGTGTGGGGGATCCTATTCTTCCTCCAATCCCTTTACTTCGGCTGGCTCACCATCAAGAAAATCTGGCTGTGACACAAGATCTGCGTACCTGGTACGAAAAGGGGAATTTCAAATGAGCCGGGTGTGTCATTATGTTGGGAAGGGGGCGTGAGTGATGTGGTTGAATGATGCGATTTTGGCTGTGATGGCTTTGTTTATGGTTATTGGGGCGGCGGATCATTACATATTGAGTCATCGCTTGAAGCTGGGTCATAAATTTCATGAGGCATTTATGATGATGGGTCCGCTGGCGCTTGCCATGGTGGGGATCATCTCGTTGGCGCCGGTCCTGTCTGAATGGCTGACTCCAATTATTACGCCGTTCTATCACGCAATCGGTGCTGATCCGTCCATGTTCCCTTCGATGCTGTTAGCGATTGACATGGGAGCTTATCCGCTCGCCACAGCAACTGCAGAGAGCAAGGAAGCGGGTATTTTTTCCTGGGTGTTTCTCGGAACGATGATGGGCCCGACGCTTGTTTTTACCATCCCCGTCGCACTATCCATTATTACGCCTGGAGATCGTCCGTATTTTGCCCGGGGCGTCCTGATTGGTTTGATGACGATCCCGATCGGTTGTCTGGCAGGCGGCGCATTGGCAGGTTATTCTTTCGCATGGATGATCCAGAACCTGATTCCCACGCTGATCCTCTCGTTAATGATTGCATATGGGCTGTGGCAGCTGACTCAGCTCACCATCCGGCTGTTCACCTGGTTTGGCAAACTGATTGAGTTGATCATCATTACCGGTCTAATTGCCATTACGATTGAGACCCTGCTTGGCGTGACGGTAATCGCCGGGCTAGCACCGCTTCAGGAAGGCATGACGATTGTCGGAACCATTACGGTGACGTTAGCTGGTGCTTACCCACTGGTGGCATGTGTGATTCAAATCGGGGAAAAACCCTTTGCGAGGCTGGGAGAGAAGTTGGGCCTCAACCCGACAGCTATGGCTGGTTTCATCGCCTCATTGGCCCATCATATCCCGATGTTCGCGACGATGAGGGATATGGACCCACGAGGGAAAGTCATGAACGCAGCATTTGCTGTAAGTGGTGCTTTCACTTTTGGCGCCCATCTCGCATTTGTTGCTGGCATTGAAAAAGAAATGATGCTTGCGATGACTGTGGGAAAGTTGACAGCAGGCCTGTTAGCTGTGGGATTGGCATACCTTATGACACACTCTATGACAGCCTCTGGAAAAAATAATTTAAAATAATTTTAAAAAAAGATGGATTTTATTTGGCAAAAAGGATATACTTATAATACTTGATTGTTCGGAATATGAATAAAGGCAAGAAAGCTATTAAAGTGATCGCGTCTTAACTGAGTATGTAGAGCAAATGAGTAATACAATGGTGGGTCACCCACCGCAGGAGGAATTTCCATGGTACAAGGTACAGTAAAATGGTTTAACGCAGAAAAAGGTTTCGGTTTCATCGAGGTTGAAGGTCAAGACGACGTATTTGTTCACTTCTCAGCGATCCAAGGCGAAGGCTTCAAAACTTTAGAAGAAGGTCAAGCGGTTAACTTCGATATCGAAGATGGCCAACGTGGACCACAAGCTTCTAACGTTCAAAAATAATAGCTGCTAAAAAAAGACCCCAATCGGGTCTTTTTTTTATGGACACAGATTCAAAAACGTCATTTCAGCCGTTTATATTCGTTGATAAAAGATTCTGGCGATGTTTTTACAGTATACGAAAAAACGCCTTGATTGGTATGCAAGTACAAAAAACCGTAAGAAGCTGATAGTGGTCGATACGAAACATCAAACACGTCCTGCAAATGAAACTGATTATAGGGAGCGGTAATTTTATCTTCGTACAAATTGAGATATTTTTCGATTTCCGTATAATGCTGCACGTTATTCTGAATGACACGAGAAGTTGTCGTGAAGGGTTGAGAGTAAATGAGTGTCAAACATATGCTCCTTTAAGTTGAGACATCGATTCTAGTTTAACATGCCCTGAAGTTATTATGCCTCATTCAGGTTATATAGGTTATGTTAAGTTTGCACAGCAGGGCATGGAAAACGATTGAAGGTTGATGTATATTGAAAGAAAGACAACTATTAAAATTAAGGGGTGTAGCTTGATGGCAAATAGCAGGATGGATCCTAAAATCGACACATACTTAAGTGAGCCCAAGAAATGGCAGGAAGAATTTAAGAAGTTGAGAACCATCATACTTGATTGTCAGTTGAATGAAGAAATGAAGTGGGGGTGGCCTTGTTACACACATGAAGGGAAGAACATCGTGTTAATTCATGGATTCAAGGAGTATTGTGCCTTGCTCTTTTTCAAAGGGGCCTTATTAAAGGATAAACATGATATGTTGATCCAGCAAACGGAGAATGTCCAGGCCGGGCGCCAGATACGCTTCACGAATGTTCAAGAAATTGCTGAAAAGGAAGCTATCTTGAAAGACTACGTTTATGAAGCAGTTGAAGTTGAAAAAGCCGGTTTGGAAGTGAATGTAAAAAAAGAGATGGACATCCCCGAAGAACTTCAAAACAAATTCGCTGAAAACCCAGCCTTGAAAACGGCGTTTGAAGCCTTGACACCGGGGCGGCAACGAGCCTACATTCTCTATATTAATAAAGCCAAAAAATCGGAAACGCGCGTGTCACGAGTGGAAAAATATGAGCAGCATATTCTCGAAGGAAAGGGATTAAACGATTAGTCTCTTGTTGGGTGATTGCTCGTGTTTGGGCGATTCCTCCTTGCGCTTGGGCGATTATAGCCGCTAGATGGGCGATTCTCCATATTAGCCAGTATCCTGATCTTCCCTACAAGACTCAGCTATTCAAGTAATGATCAAGGTCATAGTCGAACATCTGAGAAGCTTCCTGAAAAGGGGCCACACACGTTATCTCTTCATATGAAATGGGATGCAAAAAGGTAAGCTTCGCTGCATGCAAAGCGTGGTGCCCGGTAGTATCCCGGTCCCCGCCATACAAGGTATCGCCGAGAAGAGGATGGCCCAGGTGATTCATGTGTACCCTGATTTGATGCGTTTTTCCAGTCTCTAGCTGCACGTGCATGAGGGTGAGGTCATGGTCGGGATCATAGTCCAGCACTTGGAAATGAGTGACGGCCATGGTACCTGTGGACGAAACCCTTCTGCGGGTGGCGTGGTGCCGGTCTTTGCCGATCGGCTGGCGGATGAGTCCGCTTTTTTGCTTCACCTTTCCTTCTACCAAGGCAACATAGGTGCGGGCAATTTTTTTCTTTTCTAAAAGACGTCCAAGGATAGCGCCTGCCAGGGCGTGTTTGGCATATAGGACAGCGCCTGTTGTATCTTGGTCCAAACGATGGACGTGACGTACCTTCGCTTCTACACCACTCGTTTGAAAGTGAAACGCAACAGCATGATCCAGTGTATCAGTCTGTTCTTCTGAGGTAGGGTGCACCCGCATGCCGGCCGGTTTGTTCACGACGAGCGCGTGGTCATCTTCGTACAAAATATCAAGCTCAATAAATTGCGGCTCTATCCCAAGTGGTTCGGGGGGAAAAAGGTGGACGTGCAAACGATCTCCTTCACTTAGCACGGTATGCCACGGCTTCACCTCGCCGTTTAGCTTAACGCCTTTCGTCATCCGAATTTGGTGCAATAACTTGCGCGGCGTTTTCCAGAAGGTCTTCAAGATATACTCAATCGTGTTCCCACGCCATTCTTTTGGGACGCTAATATCGAGCCATTCCCCTTTTTTTCTCATCTCCATGTCGCTTCACCGATCCTGACCTGATTAGAATTAATATAACTAGGATTACCATATCACAAATTTCGTATGATGACGGGAGAAAAATTCTTTGAATCCTCTCGTTATTTGTCGTTTTTATTGAAATTAAATGGGGTATATCTTTAATAGTTATAGGTAGTCAGTATCACATTTGGAGGAAAGTTATATGAAACTTAAGGAGCGTTTAATAGTTGAAGGATTTGATGTAGTTGATATTTTAGTCATTGATGAAGAGAACAATAATACGACAATTTCGGATGTGTCGTTAACGAAAGTCAATGATTTGGAGTACAAATTGTACCTTCAACCTGAATCAGTCGAATATAAGCTGAACGAGGAGTACCCTCATTTTATTGCTAAACAGGAAGATGACGAAGGGGAGTTGAAAGATGTTAAAGGTTACATTCTGGAATGGTGATGGACTCTATCATTAAAAGGCGCATGTGTTGACGAATCAAAAAACCATTACTCACCATCGGCCAGGAATATAGAAGACTCTTACGAGATAATACGGGTTTCGTGCCCGTATAAGAGGTTGGGATGGCTTTGAAACAACTCGCTTTTCTGCGGGGGACCAGCAAGCCTCCTTTTCTTAATTGTAGGAAGTTGAGAAAACGTCTTATCGATGCTTTGATATAGAAATAAGATCATGTGAAGCACTATTTGGCGTTTCCGTTTTCCCCACTAAAGCAAGAAGGGCCGTAAAATCGCGAGACTCCTGTGGGATGTAAATGCTCGGTGAGATCCCGCAAGGTAAAGCCTGAGGAAGCTCACCACATGCCCACGAAAAACGAGTGATTTTCCGGCCCTTCAAGCACAATCCTTTATAACGGAAACCGCCAAACTGTGTCTCGAGACCGAGTCTTCCGTACGAAACATCAACATGAGTTTTAAAAAGCCTTTCAAAAAAGGGCCCTTTTATCTATTAAAAATGGGAGGATGGACAAATGAAGGTGTTAGAGGATTTACGGCAAGAGCTTCATTTAAGGCGGGAAGGAGAATTTGATCAATCAAATCAAATTTTGAGTCGTCTGGCTGACGAGGAGTCGGATCAACCCTCTATCCAATATCAAGCAGCCTGGAGCTTTGATATTTTAGGGAGGGAAGAAACTGCCGTTACTTACTATGAGAAAGCCATTGAAACAGGTTTGGAGGGAGAAGAACTTGAAGATGCTTATGTCGCTCTGGGAAATACGTATCGAAATTTAGGACACTATCAAGCTGCCAGCCAGACCCTGGAACAAGGGATGAAACAGTTCCCCCATAATCGAGCGATGCAAGTATTTTACAGCATGACGTTATATAATTTGGGTAATCATGACAACGCCATGACGTTGCTTTTGCAAAACCTGACCGCTACTTCAAACGATCCCAATATTATGGCTTTCCATAAGGCCATCAATTTTTATTCAGACAAATTGGATGAGGTGTGGTGAATACGGCCCTTATCCTTCAGCTTTCTTTAGGAATTTCCCCCACAGGTAAACAATCCACAGCAGACTGGTTAACAGGCTCCCTGCGCACAAACTGATTTGTAAGGCCACGTCCTGGAATGTAAAGCTGGCCATGAACCAGGCGGGTGGCAAGACGTATGCGCCCCACGCCCACCATGCATCAATAAAAGGGAAGACGGCGGAGAGGAGTAAGACGAGATTGATGAGTTTGGAACAGGCTAATCCCTCTACTTTATTGCGAGCGAACACCGCCAGGACCAGCATAACGACCGGCGCTTGAGCTGTAGCACTTAGAATGGCTGCTGTTAACACGATCCAACTCACGTTTTGCGTGCCATAGATAATCACGACCACGATGGAAAGCACGATGGATAATAAGATCGGAAGCAGCATGCGAAAGATAAAATAGCCGTGCGCCTGAAGCGGGGTGATGGCATAGTAACGATACAATCCCTGGCCTTTTTCTTCAAGTACGAGAAATCCGGTTAACATGCCAATCATGAGGGGTGTCATGAGAATTAAAGCGCCCAGATACAGAGGGTGCTCAGCTGGCATGGCAAACGGCAGATAAGGAAGAGCCAGGGGAAGCCCGACTTTCAAAAACATGAGCAGCAACAAGGGCGCGGCCAGTGTCAGCAGCAAGATAGGATCGCGCATCATTTGTTTGCGGTCCACCCGCCATAATGTCAGCATTCTGTTCATGTCATGTTACCCCCTTAGCACACGTTTTAATGAAAGATGAGCAATAAAGAAAAACAACCATATCCAGAGGAATAAAACGGTAGCCATGCCCCACCAGGCAGGGTCTCCTGCAAGCGGATAAAGTAAACTGAGTCCTGCACGTGCCGGGAAAAGATACCAGATGATGTGAGAGAATCCTGGTATCAACTCCAAAAGCGGCACGTAAAGGCTCGTGATGACGATAGCCCCAAACATTAAATACTGGTTAATCGAAGTTAAGTGGATACATAGGGCAAATCCGGCCAAGGTAAAAAAGATTGAGCTTAAGACAACGCCCAGTATAAATAAGGCGGGGTGCTCCGGTACGCCGATGGATCCGATGTGAATCACGAGACTGCTAGATAGGGACAGGGACAGCAATGACATGACTTTGCTGAGCACGTAGAAACTTCGTCGGACTGGCGCTGCGGATAGTGGCCGGAAGATCCCTTGATCTTTTTCAAACAAGACCATGGCACCGATGAAAAAGAACCCCAGCATGGTCGGGTCTGTGAAAATGATAGCCGTAGCTGTTTCGAGCTTCCATGTGTCAGGGACGAAGCCCAGCACCATCAGGTAAAACAACGTCACGATCACATATACGAGATAGAAGCCGTGGCGCCACTGAAAGCGGATATCTTGCTTCAGAAGTGTCATCATCCATCTAACTTCCTTCCTGTGACGTGAATGAACACATCGTCTAATGAAGCTTCCTGGGAATGAATCGTTTCTAATGTCCCGGCTTGTAGTGCCTCAGTGATGATAGAGTGCCGGTCATAGTCGTCAAATGCTACGACGACTTCCTCCCTTTCTTCTCCTGAGTTGATCGTCAAACTGATGCGTTTCTGGCCGTATAATAGTTGCAGCTGCTTTGGCGGTGCAATGACCGGAATAGCACCATCGACAATAAAAGCAAGTTGATCACATATATCTTGTGCTACCGACATGTGATGGGTACTGAGGACGATCGTTACGCCTTTTTCCTGCTGTTCTTTCAAGATGTCTTTCACCACGACACTCCAGGAAGGATCGAGCCCTGATGTCGGCTCATCCAGCAGCAGCAATTGTGGTTCATGCTGCAGGGCGCGGCACAAACTCAGCCTCATTTTCATGCCTTTCGAGAAACTTCCTACGCGTTGATGAGCAGCTTCAATCAGTCCGAAGCGTTCCAGCCAATACATAGGATCGCCTGTCGTTTGCTTATATAAAGAACCAAAAAATTCGAGGTTTTCTACTGCTGTCAATTTTTCATAGAAATCTGCTGTTTCAAAAACAACGCCGATCATATTATAGAAACTTCTCGGAAGACGGTGCATGTCATAGTTCCATATCGTCATGCTGCCTTCGAAGGTGGGCAGGAGACCCGTCAATAGTTTTTGTAGTGTGCTTTTGCCGGCACCAGATGGACCGATTAAGCCGAAGATTTCACCCGGGCTGATTTTGAATGATAAATCACTCAGTGCAGGGGAAAGTCCACGGGGATAGGTATAGCTGAGATTTTCAACCCGAATCATGTTCATTCACCCCCTTTTGATAAGATAAGCAGCTAAACTTTCTGCCATGACCTCTATCGTTTTGTCGTACCAGGCCGCTCCGATCTCATGTTTGTGTAAAGATTGCAACATAAAGGCACGAACAGTGGATGTGATAATCTCAGGCTCGATATGTTTCATACATCCATTTGCCTGCCAGCGCTTAATGATTGGTTGGAGCTCTTCCAGGTCGTCTAACGTATGAGCATCCAGATGAAGCTGGTCGACTTTGCGCTTTAAGGCTTCGTATTCTTCAGGTATGAATAAAAGAGAAAGAAGCGCGCTGTTTTCCACTTCATAGACCGCTGTCAGCAACATTTGTTTAAAGCTATCGACGGTTGGCTGTTCCAATTTAAGGAAGGGTGCCAGTGTTTGTTTGATGCGCTCTTCCTCTTCTCCTAATAGCTGATAGAATAAGTGCTCTTTTGATTCAACAAACCGATAAAACGAGCCCTGTGATATCCCGGCTGCTTTCGTAAGCTGGGCGACACTCGTTTTGCGAATGCCGTATTGTGCAAATAATGAACGACCTTTTACCTTGAGAGTGGCCATGATTTTATCCGATTCGTCTGCAGAAAAGCCACGTGGCATAGCGTTACCCCACCTTTTTGAATATATGAATAATATATTTTTTTGTTCATATAAAATATATCGTATTGGGGCGGCATTGTCTAATTGTAGACAATCGTACCAGGTACCTGTTCACTATTGTGTACTGTCCTTATGATACGTCGATAGGAGAAAATTTGATTGTATGTTTGTCTATAACGGGGCTCAGAGGGGACAAAAGGACGGAGTGACTATCGAACAGACTGGAAAATACATGAAATTAATTGGCAGTTACACTTTTGTAAGTACTTGTGGGGAGGAATAAAACCCAATAAAATTAAAGAGCACACTATCATTTTGTAGTACAATTGGGGTGAGAGATTGAGGAGTAACATAACGCCTATTTTCCCAATATTTGAAGAATTTCTAGAATTAGTCGCTTTATGGGAGAAACATACAGACGAGACAAATGAACATATCGTTCCTCAGACAATGAGTGTACTGAATAAAGTATATGCTCAAGGGATGATGGAAGGTTATAAAAAAGCTGTCGATCATCATCAAGCGGAGGATCACAGTGATACGGAGTGAAAATGAGTGGGAACTTCAATCGGTATTACACTAGAAGTAGTTTGTGGGAAATGGAAGGGTTTGATTCTCTGGAAGCTGCTTCATGTGGAAAGCATCAGGTTCAATGAATTGAAACGGGCAGTGGATGGAGATATTTCATCTCGTATTCTATCAAGAGAGCTGAACAAACTCATCGAAGATGGCCTGGTGGAACGAATCGACTTTCAGGAGGTCCCCCCTAAGGTCGCGTATAAAATGACTGAGTACGGTCAAACGACTGAAGTGTTTTTGCGCAGTATGAATAAGTGGGGGCTGGAGCATAAAAAGCTATCCGTCAGTCGCAGCGAAATGGCAGATCTCGTAAAAGAGGATCATGATCCTTTTAATTGAAAGTACTCTTGGTAGGGTTTTCTTTACAAAAAACAAGGATTGGTGAGTTTACACCAGTCCTTGTTTTTATGGAGAAAAAGGGAGAGGGAGCCCTTTTGTGTCATACGCTGATTTTTTTAGTCCTGAACTTGTGAAATCAAGTTTTCCATCTTATCCAGGGCTTCTTCCTGCTTCATTTTTTCACTGAACATGGTCCGCAAAGCATAAGACGTTTCCTCAAATGATACAGCATACGTCCCTCCTTGACTGGGCTGCTCTTTAAAAGTAACTTCTGTCCCGTCCACCTGAGTCGTCTCCGCATCCATCAACCCGGGCTCCCCTGGGGTAATCGTTACGATTAAACGTGATTCATCTTCCGGATTTCCGCGTAATACGGTTTGATTCTCTTGTTCTTCCAATCTGCTTTTAGCATCCTCGCTTAAGGAACTCGATTCATCGTCAGGCAGATTGTAGCCGATCTTGACCTGGGTAAGATCGGATTGTGGACGCGTTTGTAATATAGTGCTGTGCATCTGATAGTCTTCGAACGTTGGAATGGTCACCTCATAATCGACTTCCTCCTCTATCTCTGCTTCCAACTCCTCATGCTCAGATTCTGCTTCTTCTTCGCCATTGCACCCTGCTGTAAGCATGAGGGTAAGGGCGCTTAGACACCCTATTAGTGCTGATTTCATTAGACACCTCCTGAACTATAAGTTTTCACTAATAGGACGATTTTCACGGTTGTGAAGTTTTTGATTTGCAAAATTTTCTATATATTCAGGTGAGGTCTGGTAGAATAATAGGCAATGAGGAACGAAGCCCAGGGGGGACATGGAATGAATCAAGACGCGTTGAATGCAGCTGTTGAACTTGCCGAGGAGATGTTTGAAGACAGCAGTACGGTTTTGCTGTGCGGGAGTGTGGTCAGAGGGGAAGATACGCATACGTCTGACTTGGATATAGTCGTGTTCGACCCGAATGTTGAAGCGTCACATCGCCGCTCCTTTTTTTATCAGGAATGGCCTGTGGAGTTGTTTGTCCATAATTTGACTTCTTATCAGTCCTTTTACCGCCAGGATATTGAACGGGCTCGCCCCTCTTTGCCGCAAATGGTTGCAGAAGGGCGCGTGATTCGAGATACTGGGCATGCTTATGCCCTGCAAAAAGAAGCACGGCAGATTCTAGAAGCGGGGCCGTCGCCTTGGAGTATGGAGCAGATCCGGCAGAAGCGCTATTTTATCACGGATACCTTAGATGATTTGCTTGGAGCAAAGCACCGTCGTGAGGGGATCTTCATCGTGCCGCGATTGGCCGAGTTAGTCCATGAATTTGCATTAAGGACCAACGGGTGTTGGATCGGCCAAACAAAGTGGATTCCGCGTACGCTAATGCAATTCGATGAAGAGTTTGCTCAGCGCTTTATCCGGGTACTAGATGCTTACTATCAGGAAGGTGAAATTGACGGAATTGTTTCGCTGGTGGATGAGGTCTTGGCTCCTCATGGTGGCCGGTTGTTCGACGGCTTCTCCATTGGGGAGCCTTAAACGAGTAGATAGATAGGAAAGGAGGCAGCGTCTCATGAAAGCATACGGACTTGTCCTATTTGCAATCATTTTATTTTCAGGTAACTTTATCGCAGGTAAATTAGCTGCGGAGGCCATCCCTCCTTTCACGCTAGCCTGGTTTCGCACGTTCATTGCTCTTCTTCTCGTGTTGACGTTTGCTCGGCGTCAGTTTAAGCATACACGAAAGACTATGCTGCAGGAATGGAAAGCCCTGACGGGGATGGCCATTACCGGAATTGTTTTATTCCCGGCACTCGTGTATATGGCACTCGATTATACGACGACGATCAACGCATCGATCGTCGAGGCTCTGACCCCTTCTGTAGCGATCATCCTCAGTTTCTTTTTTTTGAATGAGCGGTTAGGCAAACGACAGCTGCTTGGCGTTATCATATCTTTTTTGGGTGTTATTTATATCGTGACCCAAGGCTCGCTCGAGGTGTTACTGAATCTCGGTTTTAATCTAGGTGATTTAATTATGCTAGGAGCGGTCATTTGCTGGGCCACCTACTCGTTGCTCGTCACGAAGCATGGACCCAAATTTCCGTTATATGGAAGCTTGTTGTTTATGCTGCTTGTGGGCAATGCAGTGCTATTTGTCGTGGCAGCGTTGGGAGAATGGATGTTCGGGGGCTTGCAAATTGATTGGAGCATGAAGGTGCTGTTTAGCGTCTTGTATACTGGCATCTTTCCGGCCGTCATCGCGTTATTGGCCTGGAATATGGCCGTGGCCATGATCGGCCCTGCTAAAACATCGATCTTCCTCAATTTAATTCCGGTCGTGACGGCAGCACTGGCCTTTCTCTTCCTGGGCGAAACGATCGCAATGCAGCAAATTTTAGGCGGAGCGTTTGTCTTACTCGGTGTCTTTTTGACGACGAAACAGAACAAAGCCTACCGTCAGCAGCAGGGGTCACGATAGAACTTAATGGTGATGAGAATCGTCTAAAGGGGTAAGGAGGTCATGGTATGATAAAAGCGATTATATTTGATTTCGATGGTTTGATTTTAGATACCGAAACGATCGAGCTTCAGTCATTTCGGGAACTGTATGAGGGACATGGCGTTCCATTTCCGGAGGAGGAATGGTTAGAAAAGATCGGGACCGCTCTATCGTACGATCCTTACGCGGCTTTATGCGAAGCCTGTCCTGAACGTGAACGGAGCGAATTCAAACGAACACGAGAGCGACAGTATGATGCGCTTATCCAGACTGCCCAACTTCGTGAAGGTGTTGTAGATTATATCAAACAAGCCCGGGACATGGGATTGGCGGTCTGCATCGCTTCTAGTTCACCTAGGAGCTGGATTGAGTGGCATTTGGATATGATCGGAATGAGCGGGTGGTTTGATGTGATCAGTTGTGCGGATGATGTGAGTGAAGTGAAACCAAATCCTGCTGTATATCAGAACGTACTGGTTCAGTTGAATCTTGGTGCAGAGGAAGCGCTCGTATTCGAGGATTCCCCGAACGGGTCATTAGCAGCCATTAATGCGGGCATTCAATGTGTAGTCGTTCCAAATGATACAACGCGCCATCTTACCTTTAGCGATCGCACGTTGCTGACACTCCAATCGAAACAAGACATGAGCCTGCCCGAGGTGCTTGCTCACATCAAAACGGCTGATTGAAGGTGGTTCATCAATCATTCATTTTGCGCTTTCGGGCTATCATTGTCCTCATCGCCGCCATCGTGGTTTTCGTTCCAGTCAATGCGGCTTGCCACTAAAAACAATACACCAGAGCCGAGCAGGACACTGCCGATGATCAGTTCAGACATGACGAATAGAAGCACAACGGAAGCAATCAAGTTCATCAAACCCACAGCAGCAAACAGCCACGATAAAAGATTCCGTCTCACTTGCTTCACCTCCACCGCTTTTCTCCATTATATAGGAACCTCAAGCCTTAGTCATCGGTCTATCGGTTTGTTTAATCAGAGAATGCATGTGGTAGATATTGTATAGAACGCTTAAAGGAGGTTCTATATTGCAAACCCATCATTTATATATAAACGGCGAATATGTCGATTCAACAGCTAATGAATGGCTTGATATCATCAACCCCGCGACTGAAGGGGTGGTATCTCAGACACCTAAAGCCACACAAGAGGATGTAGACCGAGCGGTAACAGCTGCTCGGCAGGCTCAAAAGGGCTGGGAGTTGACCCCTAATATTGAGCGCGGTCAAATTGTACGCAAACTCGGAGATAAAATAGAAGAGAATCGTGCCACGTTCATTGATTTGCTGCAACAGGAGCAAGGAAAAGATTACGAACTAGCTAGTGGCGAAGTAGATCTGGCTATCGACTATTTCCGATACACGTCGGAATGGGCACGCCGTATTGAAGGCGAAATCGTCCCGAGCGATCGGGAGAATGAAAATATATTCATTTATAAAAAACCGATCGGCATCGTCGCAGGGATTGTGCCTTGGAACTTCCCTGTCTTCATTCTTGCCCGCAAAGTGGCAACAGCGTTGGTAACAGGGTGCACCATTGTGCTGAAACCGAGCCAGCAAACGCCTAATACTGCGTCAGAATTTACAAAACTCATCGATGAGATGGACGAGATTCCTAAAGGCGTTTATAACTTCATCACTGGCACCGGTTCGGAAATCGGCAACGCGTTAGCCAAGCATGAAGATGTCGACATGGTGACTATGACTGGCAGTATACCAGCCGGCACCAAGGTAATGGAAGCCGCTGCGCAAAACATTACCAAAGTCAATCTCGAACTTGGCGGGAAAGCGCCTGCTATCGTAACCGCCCACGCCGATTTAGATGTCGCAGCTGAGAATATTACAATATCAAGATTAGCCAACAATGGGCAGGCTTGTACAAACGCAGAACGGGTTTACGTGCACGAAAGTGTTGCCGAAGACCTGATCGACAAGCTGAAAGCCCAGTTTGAAAATAAGTCGATTGACAATCCACGCGAAAGCACGGATGCTGACATTGGTCCACTCGTGAGCCAGGATCGACTTGAAACGGTCGATAGCATGGTGAAGAACGCTGTATCAGCTGGAGCTGAAGTCGTCACAGGCGGCGAGCCGGCTGACGTGGAAACAGGCTATTTCTATAAGCCGACCATTCTGCAAAATGTTACGCAGGAAATGGAAGTCATCCAAGATGAAATCTTTGGCCCCGTCATTCCTGTCACGACTTTTTCTGATTTGAATGAAGCCATTGATAAAG
Organism: Thalassobacillus sp. CUG 92003; assembly: GCF_013618635.1. Lineage (GTDB taxonomy): Bacteria > Bacillota > Bacilli > Bacillales > Halobacillaceae > CUG-92003. The sequence goes on from NZ_JABLSJ010000015.1 coordinate 72,975, forward strand.
GCAACGATACCGAGTATGGGCTATCTTCCTCTGTCTACAGTGAGGATATGAACGAAATCATGCGGGTTACGAATGAACTGCGCTTCGGTGAAACGTTCGTTAACCGCGAAAACTTTGAAGCGGTTCAAGGCTACCATGCCGGCATGCGGAAATCCGGCCTTGGCGGCACGGATGGACGCCATGGAATGGAAGACTTCCTGGCGACACAAGTTGTCTATATGCAATATAAAAACGATAAGCACTAACAAAATCGCGGACTTAGTATCGCTATGACAGCATGTGGTGGCACCTGGGGTCACCCATGCTGTTTTTTTACTCATCACGATGAAACGTTTTTTAGGTTTCGAGCGTATCTTTAAGGAATAAGATTTGAATCATATCAAAAAGGGGGGATCAGGTTGTTTCGGACCTATTTATCAAAGCGCAAAGCCGTCTGGAAACGCAGTTTACTGGTCGCATTGATCGCTTATGTTGTAGCGCAGGTATTAATGTATATCATCTCACAGTCTATTGCGCTCTTAGGAGGTCTTCTGATCGCTTATTTTGCCTTTGAATTGAGTTTCTTCTATTTCCATAACGACGAACAAACCTCTCATCATATTCGTTTGTAACCCAATCCGTTCCTGTGGAAAGCGACTCTAAAACACAAAAATCCGAACGATTTCAGCGAACGTTCGGATTTTTTGTTTTATTTAGTTTTGTCCACCCACTCTTTTGTTCGTTTCATAATGCGATACCTTGGTCTCTTATGAGTGGTTAACGGTTATCGACATGTTCAGGGTAGAGGTCATGATTGATCATCCGGTGTTCGGCCATCTGTTCAAACTTCGTACCAGGCTTGCCATAATTGCAAAAAGGATCAATCGAAATGCCACCTCTAGGCGTGAATTTTCCCCAAATTTCAATATAGCGCGGGTCCATCAAGTCGATGAGATCGTTCATTATCATATTGACGCTGTCTTCATGAAAACCGCCATGGTTACGAAAACTGAAAAGATAGAGCTTGAGTGATTTACTCTCTACCATGTTGATATCCGGAATGTAGCTGATATACAAGGTGGCAAAGTCCGGCTGGCCGGTTTTAGGGCATAACGTCGTAAATTCCGGGCAGTTGAACTTCACGAAATAATCACGTTGCGGATGGTTGTTCTCAAAGGTTTCCAACACAGTGGGATCGTAATCAAATGAGTAAGAGGTGGCTTGATTACCGAGCAGCGATAAATCCTCCAGCTGGTCCTCGTCTCGTTCGGCCATATTATGACTCCTTTCTTTTATCGTAAGTGTATGTGAAGATTTTTTTTCTTTTGTTACGGTAAAATCCTAGCAAAACGGTGGTATAACGAAGCCTATTATATAAACCCCGGTTATCTCTGTCAATTTAAAGGAGAAACGGGTCAAAGGAACTATTATGTAAATCTTATGGCTTATCACTTTAAAATTCTCCCTATTTCGACTAAAATAAGAAGTAATTCACGAAATCTTTAGAAAAGTTTAAATAAGAAAGCAAGCGTTTATATATAAATAGAAGCGTTGCTTTTTTATACTTAAACGAGAAACCGTTTCCAAACTATTCGATGAGGTGATTTTTTTATGGACATGCAAACCATTCCAGCACGTACAGGTAATCATAACCTGCAGGACTATCAGGAAGCGTATAAGAATTTCGATTGGGAAAGTGTGAAGAGCGAATTTACCTGGAGCGAAACCGGGAAGGTCAATATCGCCTATGAAACGATTGACCGTCATGCCGATAATCCAGACAAAAAGGATCAGCCTGCTTTGATTTACACCGACCCGGAACGTGAAGAAACCTTAACGTTTGAAGACTTGAAGTTTAAAAGTAACCAGTTTGCCAATGTATTGAAAAAGCACAACATAGAGAAAGGCGACCGTGTTTTCTTGTTTATGCCAAGGAGCCCGGAATTTTATGCTGCATTTTTAGGTATTTTGAAGGTGGGCGCGATTGCCGGTCCGCTATTTGAAGCCTTTATGGAACAGGCGGTCCGCGACCGTCTTGAGGACAGTGAGGCAACGATGCTCATCACCACGCCGGAGCTACTTGAGCGTGTACCGGAAAACGATTTGCCGAACCTTAAACAAGTCGTGCTCGTAGGCGACACGTCAGGCGTGTCGGATGACTATATTGATTATCATAAAGAAATGGACAGCGCGTCTCAGGACTTTGATATTGAGTGGGTGGACCTGGAAGATGGCTTGCTGCTTCATTACACGTCAGGTTCAACCGGTAAGCCAAAAGGCGTTTACCACGTGCACAATGCAATGCTTCAGCATTACCAAACCGGAAAATGGGTGCTGGATTTGAAAGAAGGCGATGTTTACTGGTGTACGGCAGACCCAGGCTGGGTTACCGGGACAAGCTACGGGATTTTTGCACCGTGGTTGAATGGCGTGACCAACGTCGTACGCGGCGGTCGTTTCAGCCCGGATGCCTGGTACGAAACGATTGCTCAACATAATATCAGTGTGTGGTATTCCGCTCCGACGGCTTTCCGTAAATTGTTGAGCGCAGGGGACGAGCCCGTTAAAAGACACGATCTATCTTCCTTGCGCCACATTCTAAGCGTTGGTGAGCCGCTTAACCCAGAGGTCATTACCTGGGGCGTCAAAGTGTTTGACTTGCGAATCCACGACACATGGTGGATGACCGAAACTGGAGCGATGCTCATTTGTAACTATCCGGCTGTGGATGTGCTTCCAGGTTCAATGGGTAAGCCATTCCCTGGAATTGAAGCGGCTATTGTCGATAATGAGGGCAACGAGCTGCCTGCCAATCAGATGGGGAACCTGGCGATCAAAGAAGGGTGGCCTTCCATGATGCGCGCTATTTGGAAAAACCCCGGTAAATTTGAAAGCTACTTCATTAATGGGTGGTATGTGTCTGGCGACAGTGCGTACCAGGATGAAAATGGCTACTTCTGGTTCCAGGGTCGTTTGGATGATGTCATTAACACATCCGGCGAGCGCGTCGGGCCATTTGAAGTTGAAAGCAAATTGATTGAACATGAAGCTGTAGCTGAAGCCGGCGTCATCGGAAAGCCCGATCCGGAACGTGGCGAGATTATTAAAGCGTTCGTCACCTTGAATGAAGGGTATACCGAAAATGACGAGCTGCTTGAAGACATTCGTCAGTTCGTTAAATCCGGCCTAGCAGCGCATGCGGCACCGAGAGAAATAGAGATTACCGATACCATTCCAAAAACGCGCAGCGGTAAAATCATGCGCCGCCTGTTGAAGTCCTGGGAACTTGGACTTCCGACAGGAGACACGTCGACACTAGAAGAGTAATCACCTTATAGGAGAACGCGTTGCCCCTCGGAAGGGCAGCGCGTTTTATCTGACTGACCACTGAGAGGAACTGGACGTTCCACGTGAAACGTTCCAGGCGTGGTGGTTGACCCGACTGAAACTGAAGGCAGGTTAAAAGAGAAATTTGAAGAAGGAGTCTTCATTATGCGTTTAAAAAAATATACGGATTATGCTTTGAGGGTATTGATTTATGTAGGCTCTAAACCAGAAGGTGAATTATCCAGCATTAAGGAGATTTCAGATGTGTTCAACGTGTCTGAAAATCACTTAGGCAAAGTCGTAAACCAGTTGAATAAACACAACCTGGTTGAAACCATACGTGGTCGTGCAGGCGGTATTCGTATGGCGAAAAACCCAGCTTTCATCAATGTCGGAAGTGTGGTAAGAAAGATGGAAGACGACTTTACGATTCTGGAGTGCTTTGATGCAGATACGAATGCGTGTGTCATCACCGTATCCTGTAAATTAAAGCATGTATTAGGCGATGCACTGCAGGCATTTCTCGGGGTTCTGGATCAATATACGCTGGAAGATTTGCTCGAAAACCGCCTTGAACTGCAAGCGTTGATGGATACGACAGCACAAGAATAATAGATTTTTTAGTTAAGGCGGGGAATTTAGTCATGGGAGAGCGTCAGATAGCACGCACGGCTTTAGAAACGCTGCAATGGTTTGTGTTTCTCTTAGCAAGTGCCGTAGCGTTACCGATTGTAATTGGCTCGATCTTTGAATTGGATTTTTCTGAAACAGCCGGTTTGATGCAGCGAACATTTTTTGTGGTGGGCGTCACCACGTTTTTGCAAGGGTGGTTGGGTCATCGCCTTCCGATCATGGAAGGGCCGGCTGGCCTTTGGATCAGTATTTTTGCCGTAATGGCAGTAACAGGGGCTCAAGCAGGCCAAAGCGGCAGGGAAACCCTGCAAAGCCTGGAAGCGATGATGCTGTTAACAGGTGGTTTCCTTGCGGTGTTTGGCCTGTTCAAGCTGTCCCAAAAGGTGCTGTCTTTATTTACCCCGATGGTGACCGGGGCCTTTTTATTTCTGCTTACTGTACAATTGAGTGGAACGTTTCTAAGAGGCATGCTGGGAATCCAACAAGAAGTGGAAGGGATACATAGCAGCGAAGCCATGATTGCCTTTGGTACGTTCTTCCTCGTATTGGTGTTGTCCATTTTTGGAAAAGGGTGGCTGAAAGGGTATGCAGTTTTGATTGGCATCCTGGCTGGCTGGGTTTTCTATCGGATTGTGATAGGAGCGGAGCAAACAGGAGGTTCGGATGGAGTCCGCACGTTTGCCTCACCAGAGTGGCTGGCTTGGGGTGCGCCACAGTTTGACTGGAGTTTGCTTCCGATTGCTTTCATTACGGCTGTTATTCTTCTTTCAAATGTGGTGGCGTCTGTTGTCGCGGTGAGTCAGTCTTTACATGGTCGCCCGGCTTACCGTTTAGATCAGATCAATCGAGGCAGTGCGTTCTTAGGTGTGACGCACGGGATTTCGGGGATGTTTTCGGCGGTCGCAAATGTGCCGTTGGCTTCTTCGGCCGGTTTCGCAGATTTGACGGGCCAAAAACGAAAATCCCCTTTCATGTATGCGGCGCTTGTCATGACAGGTCTGGCTTTCTTCCCGCAACTGGTTGCCTTTATTTCAGGCATTCCGTCGCCTGTTGCTAACGCGGCTTTATTAGCGACATTCGTACAGTTAATGGGGCTTGGGCTGAGTAATATTGCCAGCGAAACCCTCGATCAGCGGAAATTGACAATTCTCTGTGTTTCGTTTTTGATAGGGATTGGCATAATGTTTTTACCAACCGAAGTGTTCCGCAATCTTCCCGCGCTTGTCCAAAATGTAGTGAGTAACGGGTTAATCGTGGGAACGGTATTGGTGATTGTTTTTGATCAAATGTGGAAAGAATCGAGAAGAGACCATACGGCAAGCCGGTAAGGAAGTGAGCATTAATGAAGGAAGACATTCACGATTTGATTGGGGTAGGAATCGGTCCGTTCAATTTGGGACTGGCCGCGTTGATAGATGGTACAGAAGATGTGGAAGCCATATTTTTTGAACAAGAATTAGAATTCGATTGGCATCCCGGGATGATGCTGGAGAAAATGAATTTACAGGTGCCGTTTCTGGCTGATTTGGTTACGTTCGCTGACCCGACCAGTCCTTACACGTATTTGAACTACTTGCACCATCAGAACCGCCTGTTTCCTTTCTTTTTCCATAGTGAATTCAAAGCGCCCCGTCAGGAATATAATGACTACCTCCAATGGGTCGCTGAAAGATTGAACGGGCTTTATTTCGGCCATGAGGTAGTTGATTTGATTGACCATGACGGGGAGGATCATCCCTATTATGAAGTGGTGGTTAAAAAACGTACGACCGGCGAGACTTTATCCTGGTTTTCCCGGCATGTGGTCATTGGCACCGGAAGTGACCCGCTCCTGATCAATGGGATGGAGCGGCTGCCTAATGAGGATGTTTTGCATACCAGCCGCTATTTGTTCGAACGGGAAAATTTATTGAAAGCGAAGCATGTCACAGTCGTCGGTTCCGGACAAAGTGCCGCCGAGGTATTTCTTGATTTATTGAAAGAGCAGGAAAGGCAAGACATGCATCTGTCGCTCTTGACCCGTTCAGGTGGTTTGTTTCAAATTGATACCGCTAAATTCGCCCAGGAGTTTTTCACTCCGGATTATGTAGATTATTTTTATTCACTTGATTACACACAACGGAAAGATACGCTTGATATATTGGACCCCTTGCGCAAAGGGATTGACCCCGACACGCTGAAGGAACTGTATGATACCTTATATCATAAATCGGTCGGGCACAAAGAGACGAATGTCAGGATCCAGCCGATGATCGATGTAGAGGACATCACGGCGCGTAATGGGAAGTATATTCTCACCTGTCACCAGTGGCAGGAAGGGAAGCGGTTTGACTATGAAACGGACAAAGTCGTGTTAGGAACAGGTTATCATCCGCATATCCCGCAATGGCTGATCGATCGCTTTGGTGATCAAGTCGAGTGGGAGGGGGAAGGAGATCTGAAGGTGTCACGGGATTACCGGTTAGTTTTCCAGGATAATCGAGACCATCACGTGTTTATGCTGACTGATCTTGTTCATTCACACGGCGCAGGTGCGACTAATTTGGGGCTGTCTGTTAACCGCAATGTGCATATCGTCAATTCGATTGCCGGGCGGGAAGTGTATGAGAACCAGCGTCAAAATGCGTTCCAACAGTTTTCAGCGAAGGATGAACACGAATGAATAACCTATTCTTTCCATACGTGAGGTTTATTGTCAGCTTGGCCTGGGAACAGGATGAGTGTGGAATGAACCTTAACCTTAAAAGGAGAGGATTAGATTATGAGTAAGATTGCATGTGTAATAACCGATTTATTTGAAGATGTCGAATATACCAGTCCAGCTGAGGCTTTAGAAAAAGCCGGTCATAATGTGGTCACCATTGAAAAAGAAGCGGACAAGCAAGTCTCTGGTAAACAGGGTGACGCTACTGTTCAAATTGATAAAGGGATCGACGATGTCAGTCCCGAAGACTTCGATGCCCTGTTAATTCCTGGTGGCTTTTCTCCTGATCAATTACGTGCAGATGAACGATTCGTGAAGTTCACGAAGCATTTCATGGATAAGAAAAAACCGGTTTTCGCTATCTGTCATGGTCCGCAGCTGTTGATCACGGCCAAAGCGCTTGAAGGCCGTTCAGCTACAGGCTTCACGTCCATTGCCGTCGACATGGAATATGCAGGTGTTGATTTCAAAGATCAAGAAGTGGTTGTTTGTCAGGATCAACTGGTTACAAGTCGTAATCCTAATGATCTGCCGGCCTTTAACCGCGAATCTTTGAAATTGCTTGAATCATAAAAGACAATAAACGCGCTCTCCGTAACCAGGGAGAGCGCGTTTATTTTTTTAGGCTATGTGAGGTGGTGTTAATAAGGGCCCCAGGTTATTCAATTATAGAGTAGTTATCTGGACAACTTGCATTCCGTGGAGTGATTGTGCCTCGTTTTTGCGATCATCCTCTCAATCAATAACTGGGATCTACATTATCCCTAAGGTAAGCGGCCTTGCTTGCTATGCGCTATAGAGTTCTCAGTGGTCGATTTTGGAGAACTGCATATCACTCCTCATATAGATCGGTCCGTTTTATCAATGAAAATGGGTTGGCTTGGAAACAAGGAGACTCCCGCGGGAAAAAGAGCTCGGCGAGACACCGCAGGGAGCGAAGCGAAGGAGGAGGCTTGCCGGTTCCCCGCAGGAAAGCGAGTTGTTTCCAAGGCAATCCAAGCCTCATACCCTAAAGGGCCTCGAATACCTCGATTTCAAGTTTTCCAACCAATAGAATTGGACAGTGAGAGAGTTAAAGTTAGAGTGCACCGCGGGAAAGTTGTCGTAATTTTTTGTAATCCTTATTCTGGTACGATGATAGAGAATGCCCTATAATTGGGTTAGCTGAATTGTGCCGGATTCGAGACGGATACGGTTATCTTGATACAGGGGTAGCGAGCCCTCACCCATACATATACCGTTAGCCTAACCAAACATACGGGCGATTTTATAGCAAAAAGGAGGGTCACTATGATCGTTAATAGACTAGAAGATGGTTTTGTATTGATTACGCAGCATCATCATGCACTGGCTTCAGGTACGATGGTAAGGAACTGGAAAGAAAAGTATTTGATTCGGTCGAAAGTGCGTGAAGAGGCGGATTGGGCGGTGGCTGAGCATGATCGTGCCTGGATCCCGTTGGATAGACATCCGCTTTGGAACGAGCGAAAAGAACAACCGTTTACGTTTGTGGATTATCCGTTAAAGGAAAAGCTGGCCGCCTATAAACGTGGGATTGATGAAGTAGAGCAGCGATCGGCTTATGCTGCGATTTTGTGCAGCAGTCATTACCAATCCTTTTTTTCTTCCGGTTCTCAGGACGCCGATATCAGACATTTTTTAGATCACGAGACGACCCGGCAGGAACGCTTGTTTCGAACGATGGAGATGAACCTGCCGCAAGATATTTATGATCTTCATTTCAAACGGCTGCAATTCTGTGATGACCTATCCCTTTATATTTGTGCCCAGCAACCCGGCGTAGCCAAAGAAGATGAGTTGCCGTGGTTCAAAGACGGATTCAGGCAGCACTTTGAATTTGCACCGGACGGTATGATTGCCCATTGGAAAGATGAGTCAACTGTCTCTGTAGATCCTTTTCCATTTGAACGCCCGATTGAAGTGAGCATCCCTTACTGTCAATTGGCTGTCGATGACATAGAATCCAAGGGTCTTCAAACCGCATGGGACGAGGCCGAGGTTGAGTATCGTCACATTGCGTTCGTGCGTCCGGGAGAGTAGTCCGCATGGCTTCTTTGGATCAATTTCCGGTCAGTGTATTACAAGGCCCTGATTATATGACGGTAGAACGGTTAGAGCAGCTCGCTGTGGAAACCTGGCCGTATTCCTTCAAAGGTTAGAGCACCAGGCGTCTTCCCAACGTAAACACCGTTTAGGGCTGGTTTATGAAGGTGAGCTGGAACGAGAAGCACGCCAAATTTTAGAGGAGCAGGGCTATCAATTAAATAAAGAGAGAATAATTGTGGAGAAGACAGACCTTCATTTGGAAACATCAGGCGAGGACCGCGTTCGTTTACAGCTCGTGTCGCGTGAACATGAACGAGAGTTTGTGGAGCTTTGGCAGCGCTGTCTCGCAGGCTATCCGGTCGATTCTAATGCTGAACAAGCCTTCAACAGTCTGCAGGCGGAACTTGGAGAATGTTATCTTGACTCGTGCTATCAAATTGTTGCCCGTGGCCAAGCGATCGGGGTAGTGCTCCCGCATATTGAACCTGGCACCGAAGCTGAAGGGCGCATATTCTTTCTCGGACTCGTCCCGGAAGCGAGAGGGAAGGGGTTTGGTCAATCCGCACACAAACAGGCCCTGAATTTACTTAAAAAGGCATTCAGGGCCGAAACGTGTATTGGGGTTACGGATATCGATAACCAGGCGATGCAGCGTATATTTGACCAAAATGGCATGACAGCGCGCGGGCGGCTGCAGGTTTATAGCAAAAAGCTGGTGTGAGCGTTATGTTTTTTCGATGTTAAAATTATTGTCAAGCAGCACCCAGTTTTGGGGGAAGGAGAGGCCGAGCTTCCAATAACTGATGCCTCGCAAACCTAACTCTTTGATCAGATCGAATTTGGCTTGAATCGACCGCGCGTCTTCAAACCATACTTCATGCTCATTGCCTGCTTCATCCGTATAGGTATAAAACGGCGCTTGCACTTCGGTGTCGTATTCAATCGGCACGTTATATTGCCGGGCTCGTTGGATCGCTTGCTGCGGACTGATGGCTTCTGCTGGTTCTCCCCCTTCTTCGTAAGGCAGTGTCCAGTCATAGCCGTACAAATTTTGACCTAACAAAATCTTATCGGCCGGCATTACCGTCAGAGCATAATCGACAACTTCGCGCACGGAATCAATCGGCGATACCGGAAGCGGCGGTCCACCGCTGTAGCCCCACTCATATGTCATTAAAACGACAAAGTCGGCTATTTCACCGTGTGCCTGATAATCATGGGCTTCGTACCATGCCCCTTCTTGCTGGGCACTCGTTTTAGGAGCCAGGGCAGTCGACATCAACAAGCCTTCATTGGCCAGACGCTGCTTTGCTTTTCTTAAAAACTGATTGTAACTTTCTCTCATGTCAGGCGGTAAATATTCCATGTCAAAGTGGACATCCCTGTATCCTCCGGACTGAGCTGTCTGAATGATGTTATCGAGCAGTGTATTTTGAAGGTTCTCATCCGACAAGATGGTGCGGCCTAACTCGTCACTGAAGCCGCCTTCCTCGAGGTTCGTCACGACGAGCATCAAGGAGGCATTGTTATTTTCGGCGCTCGCGGCAAAATCATCTAATGGAGGCGGGGCCAGTGAGCCATCGCTTTGTATCCTGTAGCTGAAAGGCGCAAGGTAGGTGAGGTATTGGGACCGGTTGCGCGCTGCTTCCACCAGATTTTCAGACACTTGGTCCCCATAGGGTTCAATGTAAGCATTCACTTCAGTATTGGTTTTCGGTGTGGGGGGAATATACAAGCGAAACCCTACTGGCAGCACACCATTTACCTGGATTTGATTGATTTGGGCTAACTCTTCTGCGGTCGTGCCAAATTTATTAGCAATGGAGTACAGGCTGTCTCCAGGCTGGACAAAATAAAATTGGCCGTCAATCGGAATAACTAGGGCCTGACCGACTACGAGATCGCCTGGTGTTTCAAGTTCGTTAGTGTCAATGATCGCTGAAGGCGTTGATTGATATAATTGCGCAATCGACGTAAGGTTCTCCCCGGATTGAACGACGTGGATTTGCATGCTATCACTCCTTTCCCGACTTCCCTCTGACAAGTTTATGAACCAAACAAACAGGTTATGATAAAGTATTCCAGCAGCCGTGGCCGGCAAAAATGGAGCGTGAATCAAATGACACAAGATGAGCATTATATGACCCTGGCAATCGAAGAGGCCCGCAAAGCCGAATCCGAGGGAGAAGTCCCGATCGGCGCGGTCATCGTCCATGAAGATGCCGTGATAGCTAGAAGTTTTAATCGACGGGAAGGAAGCCAGCGTACCGCTTCGCACGCCGAAATGATTGCGATTGAACACGCAAACGAGGTCATTTGCAGCTGGCGGCTGGAAGACTGCACGTTATACGTCACGTTAGAGCCTTGCCCGATGTGCGCCGGTGCGATTTTACAATCCCGGATTCCCAGGCTTGTCTTTGGAGCCTATGATCCCAAAGCAGGCTGTGCCGGTACGTTAATGAATATATTAGAAGATGACCGCTTCAATCATACCGTCGACGTTGAAGCCAACGTGCTCGGGGAAGATTGTGCCGAGATGCTGCGTGATTTCTTCCGTCAACTCAGGCTTCAAAAAAAACAAGCTAAATTCCCTCCTCATTCACAGTGATAAATGATTGCATTTTCGAGAGATAATCGCTATACTGGAATATGCCGTGCTAAGCGGGGAGGTAGCGGTGCCCTGTACTTGCAATCCGCTATAGCAAGGCCGAATCCCCGCTCGAGGTGATGTTGTTTCAAGGTCTGCCTCAAGGGAGTGGTGTTGACACCCAGGTCCCGCGCAATGGGAACCAGTGAATCCTGTCAGGTCCGGAAGGAAGCAGCAGTAAGCTGTCATTCCCGTGTGCCGCGGGAGCGCCTGGGTCGAGCCATCAACTTGGGTAACGCTTGGGGCAGCGTCATCGACAGCGGGTGCACGGCATACATAACCAACGGAAAAACTCACCTGGCATCAGGTGAGTTTTTCTTATAGGAAGAAACGTGCGCTCCAAACAGGACAGGAATTTAATGGCGAGAATGAAAGGGCTTAGGTTCACATTAACCCTTCCATTCAGGTATAATAGAGGGGACACTTTAAAAGGAGAACGTTCTATGAGCTATCAGGCTTTATATCGTGTATGGCGGCCGAAAAATTTTGAAGACGTAGTAGGACAATCGCATATTACGCGTACGCTGCAAAATGCGATTGAGCAGAATAAATTTTCTCATGCTTATTTATTCTCTGGGCCAAGAGGGACAGGGAAGACAAGTGCTGCGAAAATTTTTGCTAAAGCCGTGAACTGTGAACGCTCTCCTGGAAACGAGCCTTGTAATGAGTGCCCGGCCTGTCTTGGGATTCAAGACGGTTCGATTTCCGATGTGATCGAAATTGATGCAGCGTCAAATAACGGCGTTGAACAAATTCGGGAAATTCGTGACAAGGTGAAATATGCTCCGAGCGCCCTTGATTATAAGGTGTACATCGTTGATGAGGTTCATATGCTTTCCATCGGCGCCTTCAATGCCTTATTGAAGACGTTGGAAGAACCGCCCCAACATGTCATTTTCATCCTGGCTACTACAGAGCCCCATAAGATACCGTTGACGATCATTTCCCGGTGCCAGCGCTTTGATTTTAAACGCATCTCGCAACAGTCGATGGTTGATCAAATGGAGAAAATTGCGGGAGAAGAAGGCGTACAGGTGGCACGTGGGGCATTAGAAGTCGTGGCGCTCGCAGCTGAAGGTGGTATGCGGGACGCGTTAAGTCTGCTCGACCAAGCCATTTCTTACAGCGAAGATGAAGTAACCTTGGACGATGTGCTGGCTGTAACCGGCTCTGTTTCCCAACAGAAACTCGCAGCTATCTTGCAAGCCCTGCGTGCTCAAGATGTTAAGGAAGCGCTGCAGCAAGTGGATGTGTTGATTCAGCACGGCAAGGATATCGGTCGTTTTGTTTTTGATATGATCTATTATTTGCGAGACGTATTATTGTATCAGAGCACGCCTGGCCTTGAGCAAAATTTAGAGCGCGCATTGCCTGACGAGCAGTTTAAATCGTTGACTGAGACGTTGTCTGCCCAATGGATTCAGCAAGCCATTCAGGAACTTAACCAATGTCAGCGTGAGATGAAATGGACGACGAGTCCGAAAGTGTTCATTGAGATTGCGCTCTTGAACATTGCTGATCTCAAGAAGGAAGCTGCCGGAGATTCAGGCGCTGTCGAACAGCTCACCCGAAAAATAGACGAGCTTGAGCGTGAAATGAAGCAACTCAAACAGCATCCGCCTGCGGCTAAGGAACAACCAGCTTCTGCTTCTCAGCCAAAACGGTCCCAGCAGCGGAACAATAAAAATGGTTATAAAGTCCCTTATGAACGCATTCGCCAAGTATTAAGCGCAGCTTCAAAAGAAGAAATCAAAAAGGTTCAAGATCAATGGGCCAACTTTATGGAATCCTTGAAGCGGAACAATGCTCCGGCCCATGCCACATTATTGAACAGTAAACCGAGAGCTGCTTCTGAAAATGGGCTGGTACTTGCTTTCCGTTACGATATCCATTGTTCACTGGCCATGGACCATCAACAAACAATCGAGCCATTGCTTGCGGAATATATCGGAAAACATGTTACCATTATACCGATACCCGAACCGAAGTGGCAGGAAGTTCGGGAAGAATACATCCGTAAGCAAAACGAAGGCGAAGAACCCGACGCTGAATCTGAAGGTCAAAAAGAGGAAGAGGACGAAGAAGATCCGTTGATTTCTGAAGCCCGTAAGCTTGCCGGAGACGATCGCATTACAATACATGATTGATTTTAAAGGAGGAATCGCCCATGCGTGGTGGCGGAGGAATGAATAAGAACAATATGATGAAACAAATGCAGAAGATGCAAAAGAAAATGGAGCAAGCTCAAGAAGAACTGTATGAGATGACCTTTGAAGCAACAGCTGGCGGCGGCATGGTTAAAGTCGTTGCAAACGGAAAAAAGGAATTAACAGATGTCGAGGTTAATGAAGAAGTTGTCGACCCCGAAGATGTTGAAATGCTCCAGGACTTGATTCTTGCAGCGACGAACGATGCTTTGAAGCAAGTGGACGACAAAACGAACGAAACTATGGGTGAATTTACCAAAGGTATGCCTGGAGGTATGTTCTAGGAGGCGTTTGAATGTATTATCCTGAACCGATTTCCAAGCTGATTGATAGTTTTACAAAGCTGCCAGGGATTGGCCCGAAGACGGCTGTTCGCCTGGCTTTTTTCGTGCTGGAAATGGAAGAAGACGATGTCCTGGATTTTGCAAAATCATTAGTGAGCGCTAAGCGCGAGCTGACGCATTGTTCGACTTGCGGCAACATCACGGACCAAGATCCTTGCTCGATTTGCCAGGATGATTCACGAGACAATAAGCTGATTTGCGTGGTGCAAGATCCCAAGGATGTAATTGCCATGGAAAAGATGAAAGAATTCAGCGGCAAGTATCATGTGCTGCACGGTGCCATTTCACCAATGGATGGCATCGGACCAGAGGACATCAACGTAGCCAGTCTTATCAACCGTTTGAAAGATGAAGGTGTCGAGGAATTGATACTGGCGACGAACCCAAATGTTGAGGGGGAAGCGACTGCCATGTACATTTCCCGTCTGGTCAAGCCTTCAGGAATTCGAATCACACGTATCGCCCATGGCTTACCGATGGGCGGCGATTTGGAGTATGCCGATGAAGTGACCCTCTCGAAAGCTATGGAAGGGCGAAGAGAACTATAGGAGTGGTGGCAGTCATGGTCAGGAAAAGAAAGATTAAAAAAGACATTGATCAGCAGTTATTGCGGGACATTCAGCATTTGAGACAGGAATGGGCCACTTTGAACAACATCATCCAGCATAGCGTCGAGCCCACCGAAGAGGGGTTGAAGGACCTTAATTTGACGAAAGCGAAGTACTTTTATTTGTTAAGGGAAGCGAGGAAGCGCAACATTAATGCTCTTTCGGGATAGGGTTGTACTATCTCTGTGAAACGCATCATAGGATTGTAGTACATGATCGTCACAGGGAGGTTATACGTTGGATCCGATTTTAATTATTCTTATTCTGGCTTTAGCAATTCCCTTTTTACTAGTGGTCGGTATGCCGGCCCACCCGGTGCGCTGGTTAGGACAAGCTGCCTCCAGGGTCGTGATCGGAGTGCTGCTCCTTTTCTTCCTTAATGTGCTGGGAGCAGGGTTCGGGCTGCATGTTCCGATTAATGTATTTACTGCCGTGGTCTCAGGCATCCTTGGCCTGCCAGGTATATTGTCCTTATCAGCCCTGCACTTGTGGGTGATTTAACCCGAAAAAAGAAAATGAAGTGCGAGATGACCCCGACAGCTAGCCTGTGAGGGGTTTGGTTTTTGCTATTTCGCGCCACAACCTAAGTGAAAAACCGCCCTTTTGAGGCAAGGGCGGTTACTTTACGTTCTCGGTATGGTAAGGACACGTGGTGAGGTGGTCATCAATTACACCGATAGCCTGCAGATAGGAATAGACAATGACAGGACCGACAAACTTAAATCCGCGCTTTTTTAAATCTTTGCTTATTTTTTCAGAAAGTTCGTCCTTGGCTGGTATAGCCGACATATTTTCGTGATGGCTGATGATGCGCTTATGGTCTGTAAACTGCCAGATATAATCGGATAAACTGCCGAACTCCTGTTGGATACGCTGCGCGGCTAATGCATTGGACTTCACCGCTTTTATTTTCTGAGGATGGCGGACCACCTCACCCGTTTCCAGAATATGTTCAAGGTCGGATTCCGAGAGAGCGGCACATTGCTCAATGTCAAAATTGTAAAATGCGCGCCGGTAACCCTCACGCTTATGCAATATTGTTTTCCAAGAAAGGCCTGCTTGAGCCCCTTCCAAATTGATCATTTCAAATAAATAAGTATCATCATGGCTGGGCCGTCCCCATTCTGTATTGTGATAATGGATCATAGTCGCGTCTGATTTGGCCCATGGACATATTGAATCTTCCGTCATTGGCGGCAGCCTCCTCTTTTGTATGTTAAATCGGATGAACCCTCTTAATTATCATATCTGTCTTCAGCTTGTCCCACAAATCCTTGAGCTTCACATCATTCATTCAGACACGTTACGTTTCCCAAAAACGAATCAAATGATATTGCTGAGTCCGCTAGAATAGGGGGAATTCATTCCGAAGATTTAATGGACCCAGAAAAATATAAAAAACATGTTGCAAACGTTTTTCAGGCATGGTAAATTATTAAATGTCGCATTAAGAGAGACGCGGCGGAACGCAAAAATCCATGAAAAAGTTGTTGACTTAAACAGCCCACCATGGTATATTGATTAAGTCGCTGTTTTGAAGCGGCCAACGCATTTTCGATCTTTGAAAACTGAACAAACCAACCAGTACGTCAATTCAGTTTCTTCTATA
>NZ_JABLSJ010000016.1 GCF_013618635.1 Thalassobacillus sp. CUG 92003
TCTTGCGTTGATGATCTTTATTTAACTATACCATTATCCATCCAATTAATTCCATTATCGATCAAAGTAATTATTTTTGTAATTATCTCGAAACTGAGTCTTCCACAAACCTGCCCTATTCTTTAAGACTCAGTTTCGAGATAAATACCTTTGAAGAACGACTTTAAGTTACAATGAATAAATAACCCGCCATTACCCAAATAAATTGAGTATACGAGTATTTATAATATGTACTGACGACCCCTACAACTCTAAAACCTGCAATAACGGGCACGGATTGTCGGGTTTTTCGATCCTTGCCTTGGTAAGCTGTTTATGAAGAAGGAGGGCATAGTATGGATTCACTTTCAGGTATGAACCGCGCTTTAGCGTACATTGAAGAGCACCTTGCGTGGGAAATCGATATCAAAAAAGCTGCTGAACTGGCGTTATGTTCTGAATATCATTTCAAACGGATGTTCTCGACGTTGGCGGGCGTGACAATGTCTGAGTATATTCGGCTGAGACGATTAACCTTAGCGGGGCTTGAATTAAAGAATGAGAATACGCGTGTCATTGATCTTGCGCTAAAATATGGCTACACTTCACCGGACGCGTTTACCAGAGCTTTTCACCATGTACATGGCATCACGCCAACGGAAGCGCGGCACAGCAATCACTCTCTGAAAGCGTATCCTCCGATGTCCTTCCAGCTTACAGTCAAAGGAGGGCAAGAAATGAACTATCGTATTGAAGAAAAAGAAGCGTTTCGGATTGTTGGGCTCAAAAAAAGGATTCCTCTGATCTATCAGGGGATGAACCCGGATATCGTGGCGTTATGGAAATCAGTAGATGCAGATACAAAACAACAGCTTGAGCAGCTCTCGAATGTTACGCCGCGTGGTTTGCTGAATGTGAGCGCAAACTTTTCAGAAGACAGGTCTGAACAAGGCGAGCTGGATTATTATATTGGCATCGCTACAACGCATGCGGCCCCTGCCGATATGGCTGAGCTCGAAGTCCCGGCGCTGCAATGGGCTGTTTTTGAACTGGAGGGTCCCTACCCTGAAACCATTCAAAATGCCTGGGCCCGCATTTTCTCAGAATGGCTCCCGTCTTCAGGGTATGAGCTGGTGGAAGGGCCAGAAATATTATGGAATGAAGATAATTACCCGGAGTCCACAACCTTAAAAAGCGAACTTTGGATACCTGTGACAAAAAAATAAGTCTAACGTTTAATCGGAGAGCTGCACACATGCAGCTCTCCGATCTTTAATTCAACGAGAAGCTCTTCTCATGCGGAAGAGCTTCTTCTCTCTCTCAATCATCTTGATTGATCAAATACGTTTTTCACTTTCGGGACGACATAGCCGCTCCCGCCTTCAACATCTTCTATCATCATAGAAATCAGTAAATCCTGTGATTCCGTATTCCAGGCTGTGAACCAGCCATTTTCCTGGCCATTTTTATCCTCCAGGGACTGCTTCAGCTCGGCTGTACCGGTTTTTCCTGCTAAATCCATTCCCTGCAGCTGGGGTTCATATCCGGAACCTGCTGAATTCTGAACAACCGCTGTTAAATCATCTTGTATAATCGAAGCCGTTTCGGCGCTCATCACATTTTCATGCCAGGCTTGCCCCGTTTCTGCATCAGCCCGAAGCGTCGGCTTTAACAACGTTCCCTCTGTAATAAAAGGCGTATAGGAGAGCGCGAGATGAAGGGCGCTCATTTGTACCTGACCTTGCCCGTACCCTGTATCGGCTAGTAACACTTCGTGATCGCCGAACGACTCATCATTTAAAATTTGCGACGGGTCGGGCGGATAAGCAAATGGAATTTCCTCATCAAAACCATACGAGCTGGCTTCATTCAAGAAGGTATCTCCTCCTATTTCAAGAATGGAACGGGCGAAATAAATATTATCGGAACGAAGCAGTGCATCGCGAAGATTCACCTGTTTTTCCACATTAGCGCTGTCCACCCGTGTTACAGAGTAGCCGCCCCAGCCGTCCTGGGTATACGTTTTTTCTGGGATGGACATTTCGGCTTCTGGGTCGATTGCCCCTGACTCCAAACCAATGGCCGCGGTAATCGGTTTAAACGTGGACCCCGGTGCATACGTTTTGGTGAATTTATTGATCAACGGACGTCCATCACCCTCCTGCAAGTTCGTGTAGCGTTCGTTGCTCATCCCTAAAATAAATTCATTCGGATCATAGGCAGGCGAGCTCACCAGGGCATTCACTTCGCCAGTTGAAGGGTTTAACGCTGTAGCTACGCCGGAATCTCCCTTCATTTCGTTGTAGAGAGATTGCTGCAAGTCGGCACGAATCGTCAGCTTGACATCTTCCCCGTCCACAGCAGCGGTTTCCGCTAAGACTTCCTTTTCCTCATCATCCTCATTTAAAATGGATACTCTCCCTCCGGAAGTCCCTCTCAATTCATCTTCCAGTACACTTTCTAAACCTGTCTTGCCAATTTGGTCATTTGCTGTATAGCCTTGTCCCTCGTTATCTTCCAGATCTTGTGCTGTAACATCCTTCACGTAACCTGTTAAATGGGCAGCTGCTTTGCCAAGCGGATACACGCGTGCGGTCTTTTCCTGAAATTTCGTGCCATTTAATGCTTTGATTTTTTCAATCTTTTTCTTAGCATCATCTGAAACCGAAGCCAATGGTACAAAAGAGGAAGCTTGCACCCAGGATTGATCCAACTGCTGATCAATATAATCCACGGATATGTCTAGTATGTCGGCGAGCTTTTTCTTCATCTCTTTTTCATCATCTTCTATCCATTCCGGCACCAGTCCGACTTCCTGAACGACACCATTAACAGCCAGACCTTTTCCTGACTGATCCATAATTTCCCCGCGTTCAGGTGAAAGCGTCTGGGCACGGATCGTATCGCCTTCCTCCATTCCGGCAAAAATCATGGAAGGGCTCCATTCGATCTTCCACTGGCCGTCTTCTTCATTTTCTTCAAAAACGAGTTCAGCTGTGTGAGGGAATTCAATACTGCCCGCTAATGAATCCATGCTCACATTGTAATCAAAGGTTTGTTTCTCTTCTTGATCGTATTCCTGTTCTTCTTCAGGCAAGTTATATGTAACCGAAAGGTCGTCCATATTGATTCCGCCGTATATCGTGGTGTACCTGTCTTTGAAATCCTCCTGACTAATGGTCTCCTTGGAACGTTCACTAAGCAAGGCGTACATCTCGTTGTATTGTTCGTTCTCCCAAGCGTCCATATATGATTCCAGCGTCTCTTCAGGTTTGGGTTGTTCAGAACAGCTGACCAATCCCAGAAACGCAAGGAAAAAGACAAGCATTTTAAGTTGCTTCACGTTGAGGCCCCCTAACTTTCACATGAGTTTAAAGACAAAATCTTCCTTCATACGAGTTATTATATCAAAAATCTTTCCACTTAAGGGCTGTAACGCCTTTCAATTATCACATTATCATATGAAAGAGCCTGTTTCGTTATGTAACATCCCTTAAGTCGAGAACGCTCGAATGTGAAAAACCAACCACCTCGCGCAATAGAAAGGGGTTGGCTTCATTCCTGCATTTATTCCATTGACTTGGCCATCTCATCGAGCTTGTTCATCGTTTTCCAATTTCGTACAGTTGCCGGAACGCCTAATTTGTGCAAATTATTCGCTAACTTAGAGTTTCTGATGCTCTCACTGAAAAGCAGGTAGACGACTCGACCTTCAAGCCGGAATGTTTCCTTATCACTTTTCAAAGCCGTGATAGCATCTACTCCTTCCTGCAAAGGCTCATCCAGTAACAAGGCAACATAAAGACTTTCTCCCGTTGAACTCGCTTCTGCTTTGGCAATGGCGTCGTTTGAGAAAGGACATTGAGCGAGAACATGCGCTACTTCACGCGCCGTTCTGATGACTACGGAAACCGTAAAACCGAAATCAGTCAAAATGGCATCCTCGATTTTATCACGCAGCACCTGTTCTGTTTCATCTGATTCAAACAATACATTACCGCTTTGGATATACGTTTTCACCTTGGGAATACCCATTGATTCGAAGGTGCCCCGTAATTGTGCCATCTTAATCTTATTCTGTCCGCCTACATTGATCCCTCTTAAAAACGCGATATAAATCATCCGCGTGTGCCCACCCCTTTTTGCGATGACGTCGTAGAGCGAAAATCAAGCTGTTACTCCTTAATTTATCACAAAAAAAGAGGCATGTGTTTACTCATCGTAATGATTATCTTCTGTTTCAACATAGTGTTTAAGCATGGACAGCTTGTTGTCATCCTCCGCCAGCAAAAAAGCGCCTTTTCAGCCAACTGAAAGACGCTCTTTCAAACGATAGGTTATTTTATGGGCACCCAAATTTCCGAATAAAAATCAGGACGCGAAGGATCTTCTTCAGGATGTACTTCTAACTCCGGTCCATCAGCGTGCTCATAGTGACTGGATGGAAACCACTCTGAGAAAATCTGCTTCCACGCTTCTTGCATCGCATCCGGCATCGGGCCATGCACTTCAAACACTGCCCACTTTGAGGCAGGGATCGTGCGTTGCGAGTAACCCGCCGGCGCATCACCCTCATGGGCAGTCGCGATCCAATAATCCATTTGCTGGGAGGACGATCCCTTGTCGGCGACACACACGCCCAACACACCCTTCACTGGGCCATTGTTTAACTCGAACAATACGCCGTCTGTACCATTTTCATTTACCTCCTGCCACATCTTCGGAATCTCTATTAAATTTTCATTGTCACGTAATGAAAATTCCCGTTTGAGACCAGTAATGTGAAACGATTCTTGCTCAACGATTTTGTACTGCATGGGGTCTGCTCCTTTCAGATTCACCTGAATCATCAGGCGGTTATAAGATTTCAGCTTTCCCGTATAGTTCCGAGCTTCGCGTGGTGATACCCCGTGCTGCTTGCGAAACGCTTTTGAAAAAGCCTCAGGAGTGTCATAACCATAGGTGTAGGCGATATCAATAATCTTGTGGTGTGAACGCTGGAGATCGCAGGCTGCCTGTGTTAAGCGACGACGCCGCACATATTCTCCGACTGTCATATCAGTCAAAATAAAGAAGACGCGCTGGAAGTGAAACACAGACGTATGAGCCTCCCTGGCTATATCGTCAATCGAGAGATCTTCCAGCAGATGTTCTTCCATATAGTCGATAGCCTTTTGCAACGATTCCACCCATGTCATGTCACTTCACTCCTTCTTATTTATTCTAGCAAGGACCTGCTTCATAATCCTGTCAACGTGTGCTTTGCTTGGACAGTTTATGGATAAGGTGAACGCGCCATTTTCCCACCATCTAAGCCTTATGGAATTTCTTTTTGTAAGCGAGGGGAGTCATATGCATTTTATTCCGGAAACTTCGGTCACGTTGCGCTCAGGTTGCTGAATAAGTACTAAACTTTGCTGAATCCGATAGTCTGTCACGTAGGTTAGTGGTGTTTTCCTAAGCATTGTTTTGAAATATCTACAACATTCGGCACGACTTAATTGCCCAGCTGTGGCAATATCGTCTAACATGATTTTTTCCCCATAATGCAGATGGATGTAATGTAGCATGTGCTTCATACGGCTTTGTTTTATCGCTTCTACTTCGTCATACTGTAATGGCATTCCATTTATTATAAGTTCTTTCCACGTTTGATTAATCAGCATAAATGTGTCCAGTTCAAAATAGAGGGGCTCTTTTTCAATTAATCGATGAATGCTAAGAATAGAGTTCAATATGAATTGCTCCCAGGCAGTGTTTGGCCCAATCCATAGGTAAGGCAAATTGGTTGCTTTGACATAAGGATAAACATACCTTGGATATAGCTCATGAGACAGCAAATAAAGGGGGGATATATTCAAGCAAATATAGTCACAGCCTGATTCCGGGTTTTCTTCAGCCATGTGCAGCTGCCCACTATTTATGAACAACCCCTCTCCCTCTTTCAATCCAATTTTCTCTTCATTAATTTGAAAAACACCTTCTCCCCTTGTTATAAGCACCAACTGTATCTCCTCATGCCAATGAAATGGAATGAAACCATTCACATTCCTAGAAATAGTTGTTTTATAACAAGCTATAGATAACTCAGTGGTTCGGTGATCAGTAAGTTCTTTTAATTTTTCATCTAACTTAAAATCTTTTATTTGCACCTAACCACCTCAATATAGTTATATTATTACATTCGATTTAAGTATTATCGTCTTCGTTTTGTAATTATTATAACACTATCGTTATATTATAGAGGTGATAGGAAATGTTACACACTCATATGAGAAGCAGAGGGTTGTTACTCGTTATAACAGGTGCCATTTTTTGGGGAATCGGGGGAACAGTTTCACAAAAACTCTTTCAGGATCACGCTATTGATGTCAATTGGCTCGTAACGGTCCGGCTGCTCTTAGCTGGCTGTTTACTTTTAATTTTGCAATGCTTTCGGAAAGATTATGCCCATATCATCCGTATTTGGAAGAATAAAAATACAGCTGTGCAAATGATCATTTTTGGATTGCTTGGTATGCTGGCGGTGCAGTATACCTATATGGCCTCCATTCATTATGGAAATGCAGCGGTTGCTACACTATTGCAATATCTCGCACCCGTTATGATTATCGTTTACTTACTCCTCCGTAAACAAACTGCCTTCGAAAAACGTGATGCGGCGACTGTTACGATTGCTTTACTCGGCACCTTTTTATTGCTTACAAACGGGTCAATTTCCGAATTATCAGTACCAGGTACCTCTATCTTTTGGGGCTTATTATCAGGGGTATCCCTTGCCTTTTATACCTTATATGCCATTCCATTACTTAAAGTATTTGATTCCCTAATCATTGTTGGATGGGCCATGGTCGTTGGAGGAATTTCCTTAGCGTTTATCCACCCTCCCTGGCAAGCGGAGTTTGTAGCCTTTACAACGGAAATGTATATGTATCTTATTTTTGTCATTATATTTGGTACAATGGTTGCTTTCTGGTTTTACATTGCGAGCCTCCAATATCTATTACCTAAAGAATCCAGTCTAATCGGCAACTTGGAACCCCTTTCCGCGGTATTAACAATGGTTATCTGGCTAAATGAACCCTTTGGCTTTTTTCAATGGGTCGGGATGGCCTGTATTATAGGGATGACGCTATTAATTGCTTTTAACAAAAAAGCTGCTCCTGCAGATCACTAGAGACATTCAATCCTTTTCATCGAAAACTATTTCTAATATAGCAAGCAGTAAAGCAACAATGATTTCTGTACTCATGGAGAGTGTCATGCCCCTCATAAACTCATCCACTGTAAACAGGACCAGCCTAGTTCGATATACTTTCAAAACCAATTCTAATAGCAAACACCTTTATATTTCCTTTTAAATTTCGAACGGTTAGCTTGAAAATTGCTTTGGAAAACAATTCGGCAATCATCCCTAAAATAAAGAAGCTGACTACAAAAACAGTTAAAGACCAGATAGATTCGTACTGAACGCCCAGCAATTCAAAAACCCCTGCAAAACCAACGAAGAAAAGCCCTACCACAAAGCCTGCCACCATTATAATAAGAAGTGCAATTCCAACAACGGCTGCACTCTGTTCCTTTATTTTTTTGAACACATTATTCACCCCAATAAGACATCAGGTTTTTTTCACATAAAATAATAGCGCTAAATCCTATTGGATAAAAGCCCATATTTTGGAAAATTCAGCATTAAGGTCATTGAATTTTAAAGAACAACTCCATGTTATGCCCTTGAGGCAGACGGATGTTATAGCTGTTTTCAAAACGTATTATTAAATTGGCACAATTTCTCATTAATTTGTGAACTTTCTGTGTCATTCATTTGAATAATTTGTTACAATTATAATAAGAATACGCTTACAAACAATTTCTTCCAACGAGAGGAGATGATTTTCATGGGTATGGTATTGTTATTTTTAATACTTGGAACAGCTTCCCCATTCCTATTTCTTGAAATGAAAAAAACTTATTGGGCAGTGGGCCATACGATTCTGCTTATCGGCATGTGGATGTATTTCTTTGAAACCATGTTCGTCTCAGCACCAACTGCCTTCTCCATTTTATGGATCATGTTCTATGCAAGCTTAGTCGTTTCACACGTAGCCTGGGTCATGTTCACGTTATACACGGTGAAAGAACATCAAGCTTACCAAAAAAGTTTTTCATAAAAAAACCCGCCATCTACTATTGTAGAGATTGGCGGGTTTCATTTTATATCAACGGCTATGGCCGTGTTTGAACTTTAAATAGCTGCAGCATAGCCTGGACAAAAGCCAGGACTGAAATGCCTGCAAACAAAGGTTTCGGCGTATAATTTGAATAGAATAAGCCCCACAGTGAAATGGATGTTAAGATGATCATGAGAGCGAAAATCACGACACTTTTCCATTCCATACTGCCTGCGTCGGTTTGGTAGACTTCAAAGACGTCCTTCTTTTTTTCCACTATAACCACTCTCCGTTTACTCGAAATTTAATGACCACCATGCTGTTCTTGTTGTTCCTGCTGCTCATGTTGATTATGGTCCTCCTCATCATGGTCATGACTGAACCCGAATGACATGGTAAATAGTGAACCTGCAACAAGAATCGCCGCCAAGACGAAGCCGTGCAACATCATGTTCCATGGTACGTGACCATTTTGGCTTTTGAATTCAACCATATGCATGAACATGAAAAGTTGAATACCTGCTTGAATAACGGCCAGTGTCAAAATCGCTATTATAATCCAAAGCGTTGGTAAACCGGAGCCAAGTGCAGCCCATGCAGCAAGCAGTGTCAGCGCAATGGATAGCACGAAGCCAACGAGGTGCTGGACAGGGATACGTTTACGTTGTTCTGTCATATTAAACCACCATCCCGATTAAATAAACACTCGTAAAAATGAAAATCCAAACGACATCAAGAAAGTGCCAATACAGACTGATTATAAAGAATTTTCGGCTTGTCACAGTTGTCAATCCTCGCTGTGCCAGCTGAATTAACAGTAAGATCGCCCAGCCTATACCTACCGTGACGTGCAAGCCGTGCGTTCCGGCCAGGGTGAAAAAGCTGGACCAGAATGCACTCGCCTGTAATGTTGCCCCTTCGTGCGCGTAATGAAAAAACTCATATATTTCGAACCCAAGGAAACCGAGTCCGAGGATTAAGGTGATAATCAGCCAAGTGGCGAGACCTTTTACTGACCCATGACGCATTTCATGGACCGCGATTCCACAGGTGAAACTGCTTGTCAGCAATAAAAATGTCATGATTAACACGGTTTCCAGCTCAAACAGTTCAGCTGGTGCAGGGGAATCTGCCGTGCGTCCGAACAAAACAGCGTAGGTAGCAAAGAGGGTCGAGAAAAGGACAATTTCTGCGCCTAGGAAGATCCAGAAACCGAGGATGCTCGATTGACCATGCTCGGTACGGTATTCCATCGGCCCTGATTGCAACTCGTGTGAACTCATGTTATAACCCCCTTGCTGAGCGTTCAGTACGCTTGATTTCATCGACTTCAACATGGAAGCCATCATCATAATCAAATGATCGAATTACCATCATGATAATGACACCAATCAGACTTGCTATGGCCAACCATATCCACTCAAACACGAGGAAGAAACTTGCCATGAACATAATCGCCATCATGATAATGGGCTGACCTGTATTGCTTGGCATATGAATCGGTTCAAGGTTCTTCTCGTCAAAGGTGGTTTCGCCTTTGCTTTTCATTTCCACATAAGCGTCATTACTTCTTATATGGGGAACTGTCGCAAAGTTATAGAACGGCACCGGCGTAGGAGTCGCCCATTCCAGCGTACGTCCATCCCAGGAATCGCCTGTCGTTTCCCTTTTGCTGTAACGGAAACTGTAATACACGTTGTAAATAAAGATTGCAAAGCCTGCACCCATCAGGAACGCGCCACAGGTTGAAATAATGTTCAGCGGCATCCATTCCAATACGATGGCGAAGGTCCGGCGCGGCATGCCGTCTAATCCAACAAAGTATTGCGGGAAAAAGCAGACATGGAAACCAATTACAAAGAACCAGAAACTGAGTTTACCGATTTTCTCATTGAGCTTGTGCCCGAACATTTTCGGATACCAATACACAAGACCTGAGAAGCAGGCAAACACCGTGCCGCTAATCAATACATAGTGAAAATGGGCAACTAAGAAATAGGAATTGTGAAACTGATAGTCCGCAGCAGCCATGCCGAGCATGACGCCGGTGACACCGCCGATGACGAAGCTTGGGATAAAGGCCAGCGACCACATCATGGCGGTTGTCGCTTGAATTTTCGATTTATATAACGTTCCTAACCAGTTGAATATTTTCACGCCGGTTGGAACTGCAATCAGCATCGTTGACACGGAGAATACCGAGTTCACAAATGCGCCTGCACCCATCGTGAAGAAGTGGTGCACCCAAACGAGAAAGCTCAATCCGGCAATTAAAATCATCGACCAGACCATGGCCTTGTAACCGAAAAGCTGTTTCCGGGCAAAGGTGGCGATCACTTCAGAAAAGATGCCGAATGCAGGCAGGATGACAATGTACACTTCTGGGTGACCCCACATCCAAAACAGGTTTGCCCACATCATCGGCAGGCCTTCGCCTGTCAGGGTAAAGAACTGCGCTCCAAAAATACGATCAATGGTCATTAGAGCAAGGGCCACAGTCAAAATCGGAAAAGCAAAAACGATGATGAATGATGTGACGAAAGTGGACCATGTAAAAATAGGCATTTGGAACATTTTCATACCAGGGGCACGCATTTTAATGATCGTGACCATAAAGTTGATACCGGTCGCTAATGTGCCGATACCTGAGAGCTGGAGTCCCAACAAGTAAAAGTTTTGCCCGGGGCCAGGGCTCATTGCAGCACCGGCTAGCGGCGTGTAGCTTGTCCAACCTGCGTCTGGTGAACCGCCGATGACAAATGAAATATTAAATAACAATGCCCCGAATAAAAAGGACCAAAAACTCATTGCGTTCAAATAAGGAAACGCGACGTCGCGCGCCCCGATTTGGAGCGGAACCACA
This sequence comes from Thalassobacillus sp. CUG 92003, assembly GCF_013618635.1. Taxonomy (GTDB): domain Bacteria; phylum Bacillota; class Bacilli; order Bacillales; family Halobacillaceae; genus CUG-92003. The sequence continues at coordinate 11,014 of NZ_JABLSJ010000016.1, forward strand.
ACGTTCATTAACCCGATCAGGAACGGCATGGCCATGAAAATGATCATCACGGTACCATGGGTCGTAAAAATTTCATTATAGTGCTGAGAATTTAGGAAATTCATATCCGGAAAAGCCAGCTGGGTTCTCATCATGAGAGCATCCACACCGCCCCGGAATAACATCGCAAGCGCACTTAATATATACATGATTCCGATTTTTTTATGATCGACAGTCGTCAACCACTCCCGCCATAGCCATTTCCACTTTTTATAATACGTTAAGATGAACAGAATGGCAGCGGATACGAGCACTATAGACACCATAGCGCCGTATATTAGTGGTTCACCTGTGACAAAAAACTCATCTAGTTGCATCGTTGCTCACCTGCTTTCTGGAACTACTCATCTTGATCCTCTTCACTTGGACCGTTTTTTAAATGCAATAACTCACCGTAAGCATCGCGGTGACGTTCAATCGCATAGTCACGCCCAGCGTTTGACCCGTGGTCCACCCATTCAAGGTGCGTTGAGGAGAATTCCGCTTCTTCAGTCAATCCCGGCTCCAACAATGTCGTGTATTGGTCTTCTGTCAACTCTGGCGCCTGACTTTGTGTCTCCTCGACCCACTCTGAGAATGCTTCCTCACTCTCGGCATGAACATCGAACGTCTGCTTGGCAAAGCCTTCACCATTGAAGTTGGCGTTCCGACCGTCGTAAACACCCTCTTCATCGGCTTCGAGATAGAGCGTATTTTCCATTCCGGCCATGTTGTACTTTTGCCCGCCTAGCGCCGGAATCCAAAGGGCTGCCATAGAATCCGCAGAGGATAGCTTGAACTCAATCGGACGATCTGTCGGGATGTGCAAGTAATTCACAGACTCAATCCCTTGTTCCGGATAACTGAAAAACCACTTCCAGTCAGCAGCCGTGGCATACACGACAAGCGGCTCTTTTTCTTCTGCCGATTCCGGCGGTTTTTCCAAATCGAACAAGGTCTCGACCGTTGGGATGGATAATGCAACAACAATAATAAATGGAATGACCGTCCAGACGATCTCAATTTTTGTATTGCCGTGCATTTCAGGGTCATAATCCTGATCGCCCCGCTCCGGACGATCACGGAATTTCACTATCATATAAGCGAATAAACCGAAGACAACGACCACAATTACGAGCATAAACACGAGGGAATACATGATGAGGTCTTTTTGACTTTGTCCGACTGGCCCCTTCGGATCAAGTACTGTCAAGTCTCCACAGCCAGTTAAAAACAGGACAAAACTGAGGGACAACAGAGTGAGCCATCGTTTCACCTGATGTGTTCTTCTATGTTTCACTTGGCCATTCACTCCTTTTTGCTAAATTTTTTTATATATAATTGCTTTGAGTTTACTTTTACGAAATCACTGATACCAGTATATCAAAGTCATTCAACCTCACCACCCTCACAACAAAAATGTCATATAACAATCACCATTTATATAAAAAATCGCCACAAAATCTTCACACATCCGTCACATTTTTTCGCCTAATTTCGCGTACCTGGTACAAAAAGCGATATTTCAAATGAGCCGGGTGTGTCGTATTTGGGCATAAGAAGAGCGCTCCACGGTGTGGGGCGCTCGGATTGATGTTCGCTTTATTTTAGTTGTAAAGATGTTGTTAACGGACCCTGGCTGATAAATGAGTAGCGTCAGCTGATATATGCAGATTTAGGCTGATATTATGCTGTTAGACCGATATTTCCAGTTTGCGACTGATAAAAAGGGCAAATTGACCGATATAATCGGACTCGGACTGAAATATCTCACATTAGACCGAAATACTCAGCTAAAAGACTGATATGTCCTAGCCCACTCTCACAAACATAGGTCATTTCCGTTCATAGGCCATTTTCATGATGATGTCCTTATGCTGGGGGTATTGTTCCAGCAGCTCTGCTTGTGAAAACAGTTCGAAATCTTCAAAGTCAAAACCGGGTGATACCATACAGCCCACCAGGGAATAGTCCTCCTGCGCAGGCACGGACGACCCAAAAATAGTGTGCTTTGGCACGACAAACTGCGGTACTTCACCATTTTCAATATGTAATCCCAGGGTTATTTCCTCGTACTTTCCTTCCGGTGTAATCATATGGATTTTTAAAGAGCTTCCGGCATGGAAGTACCAGAGTTCGTCAGATTGTAACCGGTGGAAGTGAGAGATGTCCTCTGAACGAAGTAGAAAATAAATGCTCGTATACAATTTCCGTTCCCGGTTTTCCTGCGCTGTCCAACGACCAGATTCATAAGTCGGCCTATAAAAGCCACCTTCCGGATGCTCTGACAAGTTAAGCCGGTCGATCCAGTATTCAGCACTCATACGGTCTCCTCCTATTATATGTCCTAACACTTATATCCTAACATAGTCAGAAAACCGTCTGCCTTTTGTCACATTCAGGATGCTGCACCTGTTTTCTTTCTAAATCTATTCAATAAAGGAAGGATTAATGCAAGGAGGGCTAATCCTAACAATGTTGCACTGATTGGACGCGTAAAGAAAATACTCAGATCCCCATTTGCCATTTGCAATCCTCTTCGAAATTCCTCTTCGGCAATCGGGCCCAATACGACACCAAGAATAACAGCTGCTAAAGGAAACTTCATTTTATCCAAGTAAAATCCTAATACCCCGAACAAGAGCATGATCCAGATATCGAAGACAGAATTTCGAACCGCATACGTCCCGATGATACAAAAAATAACGATTGCCGGGCCTAACACTGAATAAGGAACTTTCATTATTTTGGAGAAGGCCATAATGAAAGGCTTGGAAAATAAAATTATTAAAACATTGACGAATAGCAAAGAGAGAAATATCGTGTAAACTAAGTCTGGCGAATCACTCATGAGCATCGGGCCAGGCTGCAGTCCGTGGAGGACAAATGCTCCTAAAATAACGGCGGTTGTTGCGCTTCCCGGGATCCCAAGTGAAAGTAACGGGACCATGGCTCCCATAGCTCCTGCATTGTTGGCAGACTCAGGGGCTGCAATGCCTTCCGGTACGCCTGTGCCAAATTCTTTTGGATTTTTGGACCATCTCGTCGCTTCACTATAACTGACCATCGCCGCCGTTGTTGCGCCTACGCCAGGTAAAATTCCTATAGCTACACCTAATAAAGAAGATCTTCCTATTGTTACTCTTATCCGCTTGAATATCTCTCTATCAAATATCTTCGTTTTAATCTTGTCCATTTTCTGTTGGATGGTATGGTCCTCTTTGCTTTTCCTAAGGACCTCTGATATCGCAAACAGCCCGATCAACACTGGAATGAGGTCTATTCCGCCGATTAACTCGAGCCTCCCAAAAGTGAAGCGCTCCACCCCTGTTAAAGGGTCCATTCCAAAAGTCGCTACGAATAATCCCAGACCTACGCCAATGAATCCTTTTATTAAATCCCCGCCACTTAGCGAGACGACCACGGTCAGCCCTAATACGGCCAAGGCAAAATATTCAGGGGATGAAAATTTCAACGCAAATGCAGCAAGTAACGGCGTAAGAAAGATTAAAAAGAGCGTTCCGATAATCCCGCCCGTTGCCGAACTTAATATTCCAATCCCTAAAGCCTGACCAGGTTTGCCTTTCTGGGCCATCGGATATCCATCTAAAACAGTGGCCACGGCTTCAGGCGTCCCCGGCGTCCGGAACAGGATCGCGCTGATTAATCCAGAGAAGACAGATGAGGCATAAATTGTGGTTAGCAAGATAAACGCAGATATTGTGTCTAAACCATAAGAGACAGGCAATAATATGATTACTAACATGGTTCCGCTGATGCCTGGTAACGCACCACCCAACAAGCCAATCATCATGGCAACCAATAAAATCAATAAATGAATTGGCTGCAGGAGGTTGTCCAACCCTAATAGGATCCCTTCTATCATCACTCATTTCCTCCTTTCTGAATCTATTAATAAACAAATAAACTTAGAGCACGGAACACACCTGTTCCTCTGGGAAACGGAATGCCGAGCAAATAAATAAACAACACCAGAAATCCCGCGCTTCCAGCAACTGTCATCGTAACCAGATGAGAAATCCTCCTTATGCCTAAAAACCACGCCAGGAAGACAAATAGTAAAGGCGTCACAATTAGAAACCCGACGATCGGCAATAAAAACACATAAGCAGCTATGGCCGCTAAAATAAACCAGTGACTATGGTCCATTCCTTCCTTTTCTTTCGCATTTACGTCCAATTCAGGATCTTGTCCAGTAGATTCCTCCGATACGTTTGTGCCTCTTTTCACCTCTAAAAAAGTCTTAATGAATAACATGATCCCCATGATCAGCATGAATGTTAAAACTATTATCGGCCATTCTGCCGGTCCTACAGGAGTTGATGAATTCGTTTCGGGCATTCTCAAGGCAACGACTAAGAAAAATAGTGAAAACAAGATCGTCATGATGGCCAAGGTGAAGTTCGCTTTCATAATCTAAGCCCCCTGTTGAAGAGGAGGGGGCCCTCCTCTTCTTTTTTGCATGTCCCTATTATTTAATGTCTTCAACGATTTTTTCATATTTTTCGATATCCTGTTTAAGTTTCTCGGTAAATTCTTCAGATCCCATCCAGCCATCACGTAAATCTAAGTAAGCATCAGCAGCATATTTTTGATATTTTTCTGTTTCCATCGCTTTTTTAGCTTCTTCCTCTAACAAATCAACAATTTCCTGAGGTGCATCAGCATGGATCATCAGATAACGTTCAACACCATCCGTCAGGTCCCAGCCGTTTTCAATTGTGGTCGGAACATCCGGGAAATCGTCGAGCCGTTCTTCAGCGAAAAATACGAGGGGTTGAAATTCGCCTTCCTCGATATAGGAAGCAGTCGGGCCTACTTCTTCCAAAATGACATCAATATGACCGCCAAGCAGGTCGGAATGCATTTGACCGGCCCCTTCCATAGGCACATAATTCATTTCGGCTCCTGTTTCTTTAATAAAACGACGTGCTGTAATTTCATCAATTCCCATCGTCCCTACGGCTCCGAGACGAACTTCTCCAGGGTTCTCCTTAGCGTAAGAAACCAATTCGTCGATGCTTTCAAACGAACCGTTCTTCACTTGCAAGGCGTACGTATCACTTTGAACGCGGGCAATAGGTTTCACTTCATCAAGGCCATATTCATTTGTGCCTGCTGCCGTCGTTACAGCATAAGCTGAATCCCCAACCAACGTGTAACCATCTGATTTTTCCTGCATGGCTGTCTGCATGGCGATAACACCAGATCCGCCTTCTTTATTGATGATATTAAAATCAGCATCCATACTGTCGGCCATAATGTCTGTAATCGTCCGGACGAATGTATCCGTACCCCCGCCAGGTCCATGGCCCACATACACTTGTATTTCTTGATCAGGGTAAGACTCCGCATCTCCATTTGCACTGCCACCTGCACTGTTTGCACATGCACTCGTCACTAAAAGCACTAACGTTGCCACCACCATCAGGAATGAACGCGTTTTCAATTTTGCTGTCATTTAAGTTTCCCCTCTCTAAATTTTATTGATCAAGCTGAGTTTGATACGCTTTCCTATTTGAACTCATTTGAACCACCATTTTCACCGCTTCTTTTGTTGCTCCCGGATCCGCAATTCCTTTTCCGGCGATATCGAATGCTGTGCCATGCGCAGGCGTCGTCAGTGTAACCGGCAAACCTCCACTCATCGTTACTCCTTTATTAAAACCTAATAATTTCATCCCTGTTTGGGCTTGGTCATGATACATCGCGAGCAAACAATCAAATGGATCTTTGCTCAACCGTAAAAATAGCGTGTCCGCCGGATAAGGGCCGGTGACATTTATCCCTGCCTCTTTCATTTCATTTATGGCTGGAATAATCGAATCGATCTCCTCATTCCCAAGCATTCCTCCCTCGCCGGCATGGGGGTTCAAGGCTGCTACTACAATCTTCGGGGCGTTGTAACCGGCTGTCGTTAATGTATCATGGGCAAAACGGATTCGTTCCATCACTTTCTCTTTTGAGATGTTATCGCTTACATTTTTTAGTGGAATATGGGAGGTTACCCGCGTCACCCAAAGGTCTTCCATCACATTAATTTCGCTGAACCCTTCCTTGCAGTCTAGTAAATCGGCGAAAAAATGAAGTTCATCCTGAAAATGATGGCCGCCGCGATGGAGAGCTTCCTTATTCAAGGGAGCGTACATGACCCCTTCAATGTGCTTGTCCTTTGCTAGTTGTAAAACATACTGCAGCGTTTCACCGGTCACCTTCCCTGACTCATTTGAAAGCTTGCCAAGTTCATAGTTTTCCGGGTTCATGTTTTGTAAGTCGATCAAATGGATCGTGCCCGCTTCTCTTCCAATTTCCTCCACCCGGTCTATCTCTTTCACATCTAACGTCAAGTTTGCTAAAGCTTGAGCTTGCAGGAGAACGCGTTTGTCTCCTACAAGCACCCAAGAAGCCAACGTTCGGGTATTTTCGTCTTGAAAAGCTTTAACGACCAGCTCGGGCCCAATACCGGTAGCATCACCCAATGTCAGGCCTATAACAGGTGTGTCTGGATTCTTCATGAAAGAACCTCCCTTTCATCTCACGTTTTTAACTTTGACTCACTTGGAAAAAAGACTGACTATATTTGGCTGCTAACTTAATACATTCTTCCATACTTACACTGCTTGCGATGCCTTGACCTGCTATATCAAATGCTGTGCCGTGGTCGACAGATGTTCTTAAGAACGGCAGTCCATTTGTAATGGAGATCGTGCGTTCAAAGTCTGTCATTTTTGAAGCTATGTGGCCCTGATCGTGGTAAAGCGAAAGGACGGCTGCATACCGACCATTCAAGGCATGATGGAAGACCGAATCAGCGGGAACAGGTCCTACCGCTTTGATGCCTTCCTGCACAGCTGCTTCAATGCCTGGGTTGATTTCTTCTATCTCTTCATGACCGAACAGTCCACTTTCTCCTGCATGCGGATTCAATGCTGCAACCGCAATCGTACGATCTTCTACACCTAATCGCTGCAGTGCTTCATCACAACGGTGCAAGTAATTTCGAACACGTTCCTTGGTCATTTGATTAATAGCATCCTTTAAGGATAAGTGTCTGGTTAAGAAGAAAATGCGCATATCTCTAACCTCAAACATCGTCAAAGGATCTTTGGAATCTGCTAAGGCTTCAAGCATTTCCGTGTGACCGATAAAGGGCACCTCACCGGCTTTCAAGGATTCTTTGTTGATTGGCGTGGTCGCCAAAGCTGAGACCTTCCCATCCAGTGCGAGCTCCACAGCCAATTTGATATAGTCATAGGCGGCTTTCCCGCACGTGGCGGATACTTCACCAATGGTCAACGTAGATGCATCAATATTATCTAACGAAATAACATCAATGGTTCCGTGTTCAAATTTTGCTTCACTAACGGAAGTAATCGCATTAATATCCACCTGGACATCTGAAAAAGCTTTGGCATTGGACAGCACAGCTGCATTGCCAATCACGAGCGGGTTACAAGCATCATAGATATCTTTTTTTTCTAATGCTTTCACTGTTATTTCCGGGCCAATTCCCGCAGGATCACCCATCGGTATAGCTATAATGTTATTAGTCAACTAAGACCCTCCTATTGTTGTGAATCTTTTTTCTCAAGAATTGTACACTGTCATATATGGCTCGTTTGTCTCCAACTAATCCGCCTTTTGTTACAAGGGACAGCCCATCGAATTCGCCTCCCATTATTTCGCCATAGGCTGCAAGCGGCATGACTTCATCTAGCAGAACAATCCCTTCAGCCTCAGCGCGTTCACAAAAGGAAGCTGTTACATCTCCTCCACTAAAAAAGCATCCCCCGATCTGCCCGTTTGCTTGGCGGAGCAGCCGCTTGCTGATTTCTGCCAAACCTGACGTGATGCGTTTGGCCAACTTATCTTCGGAGACACCTTCCTGCTTTGCAATAACTTTAAAATCAACTAAGCAATGGTCCGGATGATTGGTCGTAATCACAATAAGAGAATGGTCCTCCAGTACACGGATCGCTTCATCTGTTGCACGAATGATTTCCTGTTCCCAGGTTGCACTGTAGGTAGCTAACCGATCTGGTTTGACGTAAACCGGCTGCATCTGTAATTCACTTGTCAAGTAGTCAAGCTGCTGCTTTGTAACAGACGTCACGCTACCAACCGAAACCAGCATTTTAGGAGAGCGCACAGGCTCTTGCCGTTCTCTGGTTTCCTGGATGTAATAATCGGTGAGCGGACCGGGATCTATCGGCACGAGCCGATTCGCTTTTATCTTCCTCATAGCACTGGCGATCATCTGAATGTGCTCCTCTGTCACGGCATCGCAGATAATAAGACGAGCACCAGCGTTTATCCTTTTAGCAATTTCTTGTTCAATCCCGTCACTTCCATGACTTATCGTATCAATTTCGATCAGTTCAATGGCATGCTTCGTTTGCTCACTTAAAATGTGTGGCAAAAACGAATGCTTCAGGGGTTGAACTGGATCATTTGCAACATCCGTTTCTTGGAGCGGAACGCCATTGACGAATAGATAACCGCCTGTAAGTACGCGTTGGGAAGCTGGATACGAGGGTACTAAAATGCCGACAGCACCAGATTCTATACTTTCTAATAATGCATCGACTTCCTGGCCGATATTGCCTCTAAATGTGCTATCGATGCGTTTGCAAATGATATCGGCGCCCCAGCGCTGCAATTCTTTGATCGTTCCTACTACTCGTTCTCTCGCCCTTTCTTGAGATATGTAACGACTGTCCGTATCGATGCAAACCGCTATATTATCCTGTTTGGCCTCTGTGATACGAGAAGTATGAAAGTGCGTAACGACTCGCAAGCCTTGTTTTGCCAACTTGACTCCTGTTCCGTTCGCACCTGTTAAGTCATCTGCCACTACACCGATTTTCATAGAATCAATCACCCCCTACCCAAATTGATATCTTACTCTCATAGTCTCTCAGGATTTCACCCTCAATTTGATCGTCGGTAATCAAACCTTCAAGTTGTGATAGTGCACAGACATTCGCAAAAGCTTTATTGTCAAATTTGCTATGATCAGCTAACAACCATGTCCGTTCCGCTGCTTTGATCATCATCTGCTTGATCAAAGACTTTTCAAATGTGGGCGCCGTCACGCCGTTATCTTTATCAATAGCATGAGCACCCAAGAAGAAAATGTCAGCGTGGATGACGTTTAACATTTGCTGAGTCGCTGAACCGTAAAGAGCTCCTACACCTTTCTGCAGTTCTCCACCGGTAACGATCACTTTCAAGGGGCTATCCAACAACTCGTTCGCAATTTTAATGTCATTCGTAACGACTGTTAAATCACTTCTGAGCTTTAAGAGCTTTGCCAATTCCAATGTCGTCGTGCCAGAATCCAGAATGATCGTAGAGCCTTCCTCAATCAGTGTCACCGCTTGCTTTGCAAGCGCTTTCTTTTGGGCGTTATGTTGACTCTTCTTAGATGAATACGACATTTCTTCCGTCAGTGATTTTGGGGAAATCGCGCCGCCATGAGTCCGGATAACTTTCCCTTCACTTTCTAACTCTTTCAAGTCCCGGCGAATGGTCATCTGGGACACATTCAATTGATGAGATATTTCTTCAATGTCTACCTTTTTATTAAGGAGGACTTGTCGTTCCAACCAACTTCTTCGTTCCAGTGGCAACATCTTAATCAACTCACTTACATTGTTAATTTCAAACATTCTGTATGTTATATTATGTTCGTTTTGTTTGTTAATGTCAATAAGTATTTTAAATATTTTAATATTTGGCGTCGATTAATAGAATTGAAAACGTGATTTATAGGGAGTTTTGAGGCGAAGGATGAGCAACGAAGTCCGCCGTTTCCCGCAGGAAATCGTGTTGTTGCATATAGGATCCGGAACAAGTGAGCTCATATGATAATTCAAATGTTCACTTTTAACATCTCACATTATTTCAGGGAAAAGGACTGCTTCTTGCTGCCCCACATAAACTTTTGTATAATGAAACTGCATTCCCATCAAAGGAGGATTATTAAAAAATGATTCATTCGATCAGACTACGTTCCCTAGCTTTGAACTCGTAACTTCATACGTTCAAAGGCTCTGTTTGTGTAGACAGAGTAAACGGGATAAGTCTGACCTTTTTTAATAATCTGTAATAACCAAAAGGAAGGTGACTCAGTCACCTTCCTTTTTTGTTGGAAAAAATTTCATCCGTTCGTGACAGGAGACGTGTCTCTTGTCTATGTCACTGTTCATCATCTCTATGTACGCCCGTTTACTCTGAATCACTGACATCCTGACATTTTTAATTTTGGAAGGGATGGCGTGATGATGAATAAGAAGCATAAAAAGAAGTTAGGTCGAAGCAAGCCCCCTAATTTTTCCGGCCAGCATTTCATGCATAATAAGAAGCTCGTAAATGAAATTGTGAATAGGGCTCATATAAAAAGCAATGAAGTCGTCATGGATTTAGGAGCAGGAAAAGGAGCTCTGACCATGGCTCTCAATAAAAAAGCGCTCCGCGTATTAGCGGTGGAATACGATGGTAAGCTTATCAATTCGCTTAAACGAAAGGCGATGGAAGAGGAAAATATTAAAGTCATTCATCAAGATATCAGGAGTATCTACCTACCGAATGAACCTTTCGTAGTTGTGTCCAACATTCCTTATGCCATCACCACGCCGATTATGAAAATGCTGCTTGGCAACCCTTCGAGCGCTTTCCAGAGAGGGTGCATTGTAATGGAGAAAGGCGCAGCAAAACGATTTACGTCAGCGTATGTAAAAGATGCTTATGTGCTGACTTGGAAAATGTGGTTTGATATTCACTATATAAAAGGAATTTCCAAAGTTAATTTCTCCCCGCCTCCAAAAGTGGATGCTGGCTTGATTAAGATTACAAGAAAAAAGAAACCGCTCATTGCATATAAACATGCTAAAACGTTCAGGGGGTTGGCGCAATATGGCATGAGGTACCCTAACGCCCCTGCTGAATCTGTGCTGAGAAATATTTTCACAGCCCCGCAAATGAAACATTTAAAACGAAATTTAAACTTAGATGAAGGTGCAACAATTACAAGCCTAAACAAGTGAACAATGGGCGCTTGTTTTTCAAACAATGATTCGGTTTGTTGAACGCCCTCTCTGGCCAAAGGCTAGGAAACATTAAACAAGTATCACGGCTGTCCATTATCCTCTAGGACAGCCGTTTCTATTAAAGCATCCCCTTATTATTTAAATTGACTTTCCATAAAAAAAAGGATACATTTTAATTGTGATATATTTCACAAATGATAATAAGAAACGGAGGGTCAACTATGGGACAGGAACATGTTAATCGCGTGGTTGTCATTGGAGCTGGGGCAGTAGGAAGCAGTTATGCTTTTTCTTTGCTTAATCAATCCATAACTGAGGAGCTCGTCATCCTTGATTTGAATGAAGATAAAGCGATGGGCGATGCGATGGATTTGAATCATGGAAAAGTCTTCGCTCCACATCCAACGAAAACGTGGTATGGCCAATACGCCGATTGTAAGCATGCCGATATTGTCTGTATTTGTGCCGGAGCCAATCAAAAGCCGGGGGAAACACGGTTAGACCTGGTGAAAAAGAACGTGGGAATTTTCAAGGGAATCGTTGAGCACGTCATGGCGAGTGGGTTCAAGGGCATATTCTTAGTGGCAACCAACCCTGTAGATATTCTCACCCATGCAACGAGGGCATTCAGCGGGCTGCCGAAGGAACGCGTTATCGGCAGTGGTACGATCCTGGATTCCGGTCGCTTTCGTTTCTTATTAAGTGAATACTTTAATATTGCACCTGCTAATGTGCATGCCACTATCATCGGGGAACACGGCGACACTGAATTACCCGTATGGAGCCATGCGTACATCGGGGGTACACCTATACGTGAACTCATTGAAAACCATCCCGAATATAGCATGGAAGATCTCGAAGACCTATTCATTAACGTTCGCGATGCAGCTTATCATATTATCGAGAAAAAAGGGGCGACCTATTATGGGATTGCTATGGGGTTGAGCCGAATTACGAAAGCTATCCTGCATAACGAAAACAGCATTCTGACGGTCAGCGCTCATCTTGATGGAGAATATGGCGAAAACGATATCTATATCGGGGTGCCGGCCGTTATCAATCGGCACGGTATCCGTGAAGTGATTGAATTGTCCCTTAACGCACACGAACAACAGCAATTCCATCATAGCGCCTCAGTTTTAAAAGATATAATCAGTCAACACGTTCAAACCAGCTAGGAACCACTTGCTCCCCGTTTCATCTGATACAATAGGAGTGCCGGCAATTAACCGGCACTCTATATTTTCGGCTTTATTTTCGTTGCAAAAGGGAATAGCCTTACATATGTAAAATTGCTCATAAGGGGGCGTAAATATTGTCTAATCAGGCCTTAACCTCACTTAAAGGAGTTTGGCTGCTCCTTCGATCCATCGCCGTCATATCATCAAGTGTGGCCACCATCATATCGACTATTCTTCCATTGTACCTCTATTTCCCTGCCACAGCTGATACATTGCTCCCGATTTTTTTGATGTTAGTCCTGGGTGCCTTCATCATTCACGGCGTGCTCACCCATATCCTGAATGACTATGTGGATGATCTATCAGGTACGGACGCTGAAAGCCCGGCTATATTATCAGGTGGCAGCCGGGTGATCCAAACAGGCTTCATTACCTCCGCCAACCTCTGGAAACTGGGAAAGGGACTCATTGTGCTATTAAGCATGGTCACCCTTGTGTTCATTATATTCGGTTATTATAAACTGGCCCTATTATTGGGAATTGGCTTGTGGGGGGCTATCTCTTACTCACTTCCCCCGTTACGTCTGAGTTACCGCCCGTTTATCGGCGAGTTGCTCTCCACGTTTCCATCGGTTCTATTTCTCGGTTTAGCAGGGGCCTGGCTTACATTAGACTCTATGCCAACATGGGTTTTGCAAAATGCCGTCATCAACGCTTTGTTTTGCGTCGCCTGGGTGATGGTCCATCACATACCTGACCGTGAGGCTGATAAAGGCGCAACACCGATGAAACAAACGAGTGTCGTATGGGCTGCGGATAAATTCGGAACGCCTTTCAGCCGGTTACCCGCATTATTGTATTTTGGATTAGTAGGGGTATGTGCTTTGTGGCTGGGTGTAGAGCGACTGTGGGCAATGGTAGGGTTGTTAGTGATTGTCGGTGTGGCTTATGCCTTAATTATAACGATGGACATCCATAATCATCAGCAAGTATCCGCTTACGAAAAGCTGTTGCTTATTTTAGCAATGGTCAACGCCGTGTGGCTTGGTATTTTCATATAACATCTGGTGAGGTTTTAGGAGGCTGAGTGATAAAAAAAGGCGGATCGGTTACACCGGTCATTCGGGCGTATGTAAACAGCTGGCCTTTGTGATGGATTTCATGATCCCTTGCGTTTTCGAGCCACTCCCCTGCTGGTGCATAAAAGTGATTCATTTCAATGATCGTTTTCAATTGAGCATCTGAAATCAAGGCCATCTGCTGGCGTGTAAAATTGGTGTAATCGTGGACGATTTGACGAACATCGCGCATCGTTTCAAACTCAGGGGTATGTTCCGGTAGCATTAATTCACCGCTTTTAATCGTCTGGACGAACATGTCCATGGACGTTGCAATATGGACGCCAAGCTCCCCCATTGAAAAGGCACCCTCCCAAGGCTTGAAGTGGGTATGTTCATCACCGATTTGTTCAAGTAACTTATGGAGCACAAGCCTGTGACGCAGCCATCCTTCTTGAACCTCAGCAACTTTACTCATGTGCAAACCTCCATTAATTTTTGTCGGATGTGGCATCCGCTAATATGTGCTGATAGACATCATGCCAATTATGAGCGTAATCATTAATTTCTATGGGGTTAATAAACTGCCGCTTACGTGATTCGTGCTCTGCTTTAAAAGGATGGAGGTAATGAATCTGCATGCGGTAGAATACTTGATATCCAACCTTAGGATAGGGGCTTTTATGATCCCACCCAGGGTTTTCGGTATGATCAACTTCAATATACCCGAGCTGATGACAATCGCCTTCCACATAGCCTTCTTCCATGACTTCACGTTTACAACAGTCAAGCGGGGACTCGTGTGCTTCGATATGTCCTCCAGGCAGATCCCAGCCTCTGTTTGCCAAATCTATCACCATCAAGCTATCTTCATAAAAACACACCCCGTGAACGCTCGTCACATTCGCTATGTCCGGGAGTTCCTGAGTAGAATGCCAGGTTAATTTAACAGTTGACGTGCCCCAGTTCACATACGATGTTGTCATGTGATCTCCTCCCCCTTATTTACTTACTTCTCTCTCCTTCGTGTATTTCCTCTTTTCTGTTCTTGAAAAATGTCGACTTTACACGCTATGTTTCTTCATGTATCATATAGCTAACTGATATATATCTTTTTGATACATGGAGGTGAACGTAATGAAAGAAAGTCATACTAAATACGCTGTACTCGGCCTATTGACCACCGGCTGCCATACTGGCTATTCTATCAAGCAAATGATTGATGGGAGTTTAAACCATTTTTGGAAAATCAGCTATGGTCAAATTTACCCCACCTTAAAAAAGCTGACCGATGAAGGGCTGGCAACAGCAAAAGATACGGCGCAATCGGGCAAACCTGACAAAAAGGAATATGCGATCACGTCTGCTGGCAAAGAAGCTTTGCAAACATGGCTGCAATCACCTGTGGAGACCCTTTCAACAGAAAAAAACGAATTTTTATTGAAGTTGTTTTTCAGCCGCCACCAGCCTCACGAAACCACCCTGATGCATCTAGAGCAATACTTAGCAAAGCTGCACGAGCGGTACGAAACCTATCAAGCGATCGAACGCATGATCAACGAAACGCTCTTTGACAAACAGGATGCTGATTATTGGTTAATCACACTGAATTACGGTAAAAAAACGACGCAAGCCGCCATCGAATGGTGTGAGGAAACCATCCAATACTTTAATAATTAGGAGGAGTACCCATGAAACCGTCGATTTTCACAGGGCGTTATACGTCATGTCAGGAAGACGATGTCGTTGTTTTTATCATTGGGATGCGGGTCAATAAGCGGTGGGCTGTCCATAAATGGCTCCCTGTGTTCGCAGCCATGCCAACGATGATTCGAGAGCTTTCTATTCAAAAGGAACATGGATGTTTATCGATGGAATCCTTCTTTGGCCTGCGTACCACGTTAATGGTCCAGTATTGGCGATCCACAGAAGACTTAATGGCCTACGCACGAGGCCCAAAACATGCCTCTGCCTGGAAACGATTCAATCAAAAAGCGAGAAACAATGATGCGGTCGGCATCTACCATGAAACGTACAATGTACCAAAAGGATCGTATGAAAGTATCTACGCCAACATGCCGCAATACGGACTCGCCAAAGCTATCGGGCATCACCCCATTACCCCGTCCCTGCACACAGCCCGCCAAAACCTTGACACACATAAAACATACTAGCCATTCTGATCACTGTTTTTACTATCTCACTATAATTTAATCCATTGATTCACTAAGCCGTTTCGCCATCATGTGATCCGTCATTTTATAGCCCATTTGTTCATAAAGAGAAATCGCATGCTGATTGTGAGCGAAGACATGCAAACGGACTTGTTTGACGTTATTAGCACGACAAAAGGAGTCGACCGCTTGGATGGCCCCTTTGCCGAACCCCTTACCGCGATGCACCTCTTCCACTTCTATATCATAAATGAAAGCATCCTGAAGCGTGATGTTGAGCCACAAAATGCCGACATCACCTTCTTTTTCATCGTGAAGCTTGAATAGATGATGCTGCTTTGTATGTACTCCGTCAGGTAATAACGAATGAAACTGCTCATCGGCAAGGCGAGGAGCTTCATCGTCTTGCCAATTTCCCGCTTTTACATGTTCATCGGCGTAATTTTTTACTGCGTATTCGCGGTATTGTTGGAAATCAGCGTCTGTCATCGGTTTTAACAATTTGGTCATATCTATCTTCCACCTTTCCTTTTCATATGTAAAATTCGACGGGAACTGTCTATTTTCCTTCACTGAACGTTTCATCTAACACGGGGTTATTTTATTGGGAAAGTTTTTTGGCATGGGATATAGAACTCACAAAATAACAAAAAACAGGCCGCCTCAAACATTCTGAGACGGCCTGCTTTTTGTTTTATGTTACTGTGCTTGCGCTTCATTTGCTTTCTTTCGTTTCCTTAACTTTCTCTTCTCCACTTTCACTTCCTGGTTCGCTGCTCGATAGAACGAGTAGCCCATCAGAAGGACTATCACGGAGAACGGAAAGGCGGCAATAATGAGCACATTTTGTAAGCCCTGTGTCCCGCCAAAGTACATAATGACCGCAGCCATTGCTGACAGGCACAATCCCCACAAAATTTTCACCATGCCTGAAGGGTTGATTGACCCATCCGTCGACAACATACCTAAGACAAACGTAGCCGAGTCGGCAGACGTTATGAAAAAGATGGCGATGACGAATATGGTGATAAACGACATGAGCGCTCCAAGCGGATAATGCTGTAGAACGGCGAACGTAGCGGTTTCTTTCGGATAATCCGAGATGGCTTCAAGGCCTTGCTGCTGGATGTCCAATGCTGATACACCGAACACCGTAAAGAAGATGAAGCAGACGATCGCGGGTACGAATAAAACCCCGAGCATAAACTCTTTGATCGTACGACCTTTTGAAATCCTGGCGATGAAGATACCGACGAATGGTGACCAGGAAATCCACCAGGCCCAGTAAAAGATTGTCCAGCTGTTAATCCAGGAGCGATTTTCATCGTTTAATGGGGCGATCCGAAAGCTCATATCAAAAAAGTTCGTAATATAACCCCCGACAGAGTGGGTGAACATGTTCAATATATACAATGTCGGACCGACGATAAGAAGCATGAACATCAGCACAAATCCAAGGATCATGTTGACGTTACTCAAGTGTTTGATCCCTTTGCTTACACCGGACCATGCCGAGAAAATGAATAACACGGTCGATATAACTAAAATCGTCAGTTGGACGCCGTAATTACTTGGAACATTAAACAGATAGTTAAGTCCTTCGTTTATTTGAGCCGAACCAAATCCTAGCGTGGCGGCCACACCCACGACTGTGGCAACGACTGCCAGGATATCAATGATTTGACCGAGGGGACCTGCCATCCGTTTTTCCCCGAGTACAGGTCTCAGTGTGGCACTGATCAAACCCGGATACCCTTTATGAAACTTGAAGTAGGCAAGCGCCAATGCGACGAGCGCGTAAACCGCCCACGCGTGAATGCCCCAGTGGAAAAAGGCGAATTGCAGTGATTCTTTGATGGCTTGAGCGGAGCCCTCTTCGGCGTTCGGGCTGCTTTTGAAGGCGTGGGAAATCGGCTCAGCTGTCGTCCAGAATACCAGCCCCATGCCCATACCTGCACTGAATAACATTGCAAACCAGGTGGGAAGCTTGAATTCGGGCTTGTCGTTTTCCTTTCCGAGCTTTATTTTATTGAATCGTGAAAAGATCAAATAAACACAGAACGCAAGCATCACCATAATAATTAATAAGTAATACCAGCCAAATCGATTAGATATAAACGCGGTGGCACTAGACGTCACGCTTTGCAAATTCTCCGGAGCCACTGACCCCCATAGTACCACGAGGCCGCACACAGCTAGCCCGTACCAAAAAACGAGTGTTGCATTTTTCATATACTCACCTCTCATATAGATTTTTTTAATGAAAAAAATGCTTGTACTTCAGCCGGAATTCTTCAACATTTTCACATGTTACATACGTCAACTAGGAATTGCAAATCCACTTCCCCATTTTTTGTAAAGGAAATTGGCTGATTGACCCCCACTTTTCTATTCATCTGCTGAGCACTTTAAACCCCGCCATGACGCATTTCTATCTCACTTACTCTGTTAATCTGACAAAAAACCAGAAATTACAATAAATTTTTTATCACGCACGGATAAAATTCGGTTTATTCATAAAGTAGATTTCGAGAGTACGACAACGTTTCGCCTTTCTTACGAGGGTGAACGAGGCCCGGCAATGAGAAGGCGTCGGCATAGGGAAAGGTTGTTCAGTGCCAACTTTATAAAAAAAACAAATAGTTGTCACTGAACGTTACTGAGCTTCACTGAACGTCACTGAGCTATCTCAATGCCACTGAATGCCACTCAGCGAGTTTGGTGATCTTCACACGGCATTGTTACGATTTAAAGTATCGTCAACAAAACAAGGAGGAATTGACATTGCCAAAACACCAGATTCCCATTATCGATACTGACATTCATGAACGTGTCCAATACGAGGATATTCTAGATCGGTTGGAGGAACCGTTCAGACACTATATTGCTAATTGCCATTGGATTCAGGAAAAACATATGCCTTATACTCAGCCATCCGTGGCCGGAGTTGACCGGGCTGACGCTAAACTGCCTGATGGACGGCCTGCCGGTTCAGACCTTCCTTTCATGCAGGAGCAGCTGTTAGACGACATCGGGCATGAAGCTGGCATCCTAACGAGCGCCCTTGACCCATCCCCGTCATCGATGCACGGGTGGCATGAAATGGCCGCTGCGTTAGCAACGGCTTATAATGACTGGCAAATTGAAACGTGGCTCGATAAAGATGAACGCATTTACGGGTCTGTTCACATTGCAGCTCAAGAACGAGACGCAGCGGTGAAAGAAATTGAACGCGTAGGTCCGCATCCTAAAATGGTCCAGGTCCTGCTTCCGATCGACGACATTATGTGGGGCGACCCCTACTATCATCCGATCTTCGAAGCGGCGGAAAAGCACAACTTGATGATCGGCATGCACCATAATGAGCCGCCTGTTTATTACGGGAAATGGCCGCGCTATTTCATCGAGTGGCATACCTTGATCCCGACGGCTCACATGAAGCAGATTACCAATCTCATGTTCAACGGAGTGTTCGAAAAGTTTCCAAACCTCGGGTTGATCATGATCGAAGCCGGTTTCACTTTCATTCCGCACTTGATGTGGAAAATGGACCAACAGTATCGCGATTTACGCCATGAGGTCCCATGGTTGAAGCGGAAGCCGAGTGACATTATGAGAGAACAGGTTCGCTTTACAACACAGCCTGCCGAGGAGCTGACGAAAAAAGAATTCATGTCCTTGATTGAGCAAATGGGGTCAGATGAGATGCTCTGTTTCTCAACAGACTACCCGCACTGGGACTTCGATGCTCCCGATCGCGCTTTGCCGAACATGGACCCAGAACTGAAGCAAAAAATATTTGCTGATAACGCCAAGAACTTTTATCCGAAATTGCCGAACCCGAAGGAGGGATAATCGATGAAAGAACAAGTTGTATGTAAAACGTCGGAAATTCAACCGGGTGAAATGATGAAGTCGACGTTCGGCAAACAAAATGTTTTAATTTGCCGAACGCCTGATGGCGATTTTCACGCCTTTATGAACCAATGTATTCACCAGGGCGCGCCGCTCGATAAAGGCATGATGTGCGGTGCCACCACTGAATCTAGTGAACCCGGCGATTATCAATACTGTCATCAGGGTGAAATTTTGCGCTGCCCCTGGCATGGAAGAGAATTTGATATAAAAAACGAAGGCAGAATGCTCGCGAACCCGGACAAAAAGATTCCAAGTTTCAAAGTGCGCGTTGAAGATGAAGACGTGATCGTATATAAATAACCACGCAAGAAGGTGATACCCATGCATAATACAGAAAATATAGACGATACCATTATCATTGGCGGAGGTCCCGCTGGATTGTTTGCTGCCTTCTACGGCGGCATGCGGGAAATGTCCGTCAAAGTCATCGACAGTCTGCCACAGCTGGGAGGCCAGCTGATGGCGCTGTACCCGGAAAAATATATATACGATGTGGCCGGATTTCCTAACGTCTTAGCTAAAGATCTGGTCCATCAGCTTGAAGAACAAGCGAATCAATTCGACCCAGCGTATTGCCTGGAAGAAAACGTACAAAACGTCGAAAAACTAGAAGAGCAGCTCTTCAAAGTCACCACCACTAAAGACGTTCACTACGCCAAAACTGTGTTGATCACCAGCGGCGCAGGGGCGTTCCAGCCGCGTCGTCTCAAGCACGAAAGAGCAGCCCAGTATGAAGGGAAAAACCTGTTCTATTCCATTACGGATTTAGAAGCGCACAAGGGCCAACGCGTCTGCATTTCAGGAGGCGGTGACTCCGCAGTCGACTGGGCACTTATGCTCGAAGGAGTAGCGGATGAAATCACGCTCGTTCACCGCCGTAACCAATTCCGAGCCCATGAACACAGTGTCAATCAATTGAACAATTCCAGCGTGCAAGTCAAAACACCTATGATGATCGAGGAACTAGTCGGCACCGAAGAGTTTATCAACTCCATCGTGCTTAAAGAAAATAAAGGCGAGTCTTCCGAGAACCTTGATGTTGACTCATTGATTGTCAACCATGGCTTTTTATCGAGTCTAGGAGCCATTAAAGAATGGGGCCTTGAGCTTGATAAAAACTCCATTGTCGTCAATCAGAAGATGGAAACCAACATCCCCGGTATTTACGCAGCCGGAGATATCACCACCTATGACGGTAAAGTGAAATTAATCGCAACTGGATTCGGCGAAGCTCCCACGGCCATCAGTCAGGCAAAACATTACATTGACCCGGATACGAAAGTCCAGCCGCCTCATAGCACTCGCGTGTTAGGCGGAGCATAAACGCGTGCATCTCCAAGGGGATAAAAGCAGCGCATCCGGAACATGGGCGCACGATTTGCTTCACATTTTCATTAGCTTTTTGAAAATCAGTCCCCTCACCTTTGGGGGCGGGATTGCCATGATTCCTCAAATAGAAAGTGAAATAGTGAACAAAAGAAACTGGCTGAGCAGCGCCGAATTACCCAATATCCTAGCGGTGGCGCAATCCGCACCAGGCTCCATCGCCATCAATGCCGCTATTTATATTGGTTATACTGTAAGAGGCGTATGGGGATCACTTGCCGCGATGTTCGGCATGTTGTTACCGGCGAATCTGATTATTATCCTATTAACCTACTTGTTTCTTACCTATCACAACCTGCCCATGGTACAGGATGCGTTCCAAGGTATTCGCCCTGCCATTATTGCGCTCATTTTATTTGCTGCCTTTAAAATTGGCCGTCATGCGATTCAAGATCGGTTAACTGCCGTTTTGTTTATCTTGGCGGTCAGTCTGCTGGTAGGGCTTGCCATATCTCCTGTTTTTATGATTATCGGAGGCGGTTTAATCGGGTGGATGCATCATTTATGGAGCCGTAAAAGGGGTTAACGTTTATGACGATGCTCTATCTGTTTCTCGAGTTTTTTAAAATAGGCTTATTTGGCTTCGGCGGCGGTTATGCCATGATCCCTCTGATGGAACAAGCCGTCAGAGACCACGAATGGCTATCCCAACAGCAATTCACCGATATTATCGCAATCGCCGGATCATCTCCCGGGCCGATTGCTGCGAATTCTGCTTTATTTATTGGCTATCAAACTGCTGGTGTGTGGGGAGCCATCATCGCAGCGGGAAGCAACGTGCTTCCCTCTTTAATTATTGTGCTCGTGCTGATCAAATTGATCGCCCGCCACGCTGACACCCACATTCTAACGTCCAGCTTATATGGGATACATCCCGTGATTACAGCACTTATTCTCTATGCCGGCATTCGGATGGGTATTCAAATCGACTTGTTTTCCTTATCAGCTGACTACTCCCAGTATGTCATCATGCTTGGAGCACTAGGGTTGTTGTTTAAAAAGGTCTCCCCTGTTTGGGTCATTAGTCTGGCGGGAATTATAGGAATGGTCATTTACGGAATATAACGAAGGAGGTCATGACATGAAAGTAAAACAGATGTACATCAATGGTACCTGGCTAGATGCACAGAACGGGGAACGACGTACCATCATCAACCCTTACAATCAAGAAGCCATTGCAGACGTACCTGAAGGGGATGAAACAGACACCCAGGCAGCCATTGACGCTGCCCGAACGGCTTTTGATCAGGGCGAATGGCGCCAAACCCCTGCATCTGACCGCGGACGCATTGTTTTAAAAATAGCCGAATTGATTGAACGCGATAAACAAGAATTGGCTGAACTTGAAACATTAGATTCAGGTAAAACCGTCAGTGAAAGTTTGGATGATATGAGCGATATCGCTGAAGTGTTTCGTTACTATGGCGGTCTTGCCGACAAAGACGGTGGTGAGGTCATCGAATCTCCTATTCCTGATTCGAGAAGTAAAGTCGTGCGGGAGCCAGTCGGCGTTTGCGGCCAAATTACACCGTGGAACTACCCGTTACTCCAGGCTTCATGGAAACTGGCCCCAGCTTTGGCAGCAGGCAATACCATCGTTATTAAACCAAGTGAAATCACACCGCTTACGACCATTAAAGTAACGGAATTGATTGAAGAAGCTGGCGTTCCTCAAGGCGTCGTCAATCTCGTCTTAGGTGCCGGAGCGAAAACCGGTCAATTGTTGGCTGAAAGTCATGCCGTTGATCTCATATCGTTTACCGGGGGCATCGAAACGGGGCGCAAAATCATGACCGCCGCTACGGGGAACTTCAAAAAGATTGCGCTGGAACTAGGCGGTAAAAACCCTAACGTTGTCTTTGCAGATTCCGACTTCGAAACCGCGCTCGACCAAGCTTTGAACGCCGTCTTCTTTCACGCTGGCCAAGTCTGCTCTGCAGGGGCACGCTTGATTATCCAAGACGACTTGCACGATCAATTTGTTGAAGCGTTAGTGGAACGCACCAAACGAATCAAGCTTGGCAGCGGCTTTGAGGAATCAACCCAATCAGGTCCGTTGATATCCCGAGAGCACCTCGAAAAAGTTGAGAATTACGTTAAATCTGGAATAGAGGAAGGCGCCAACCTGTTAATCGGAGGGAAACGACCTGAAGACCCAGAGCTGCAGAACGGTTTCTTTTTCGAACCGACAATTTTCACTGATTGCGATGCTTCCATGCAAATTGTACAAGAAGAAACCTTTGGCCCGATTTTAACCATTGAACGCTTCCATTCCGAAGAAGAGGCTGTCCAACTCGCGAATGACTCCATTTACGGTTTGGCCGGAGCTGTCTGGACCACAGATATTCGCAAAGCCGAAAGGGTCTCCCATCAATTAAGAATGGGCACCGTATGGATTAACGACTTCCACCCTTACTTCGCCCAAGCGCCATGGGGAGGCTATAAATCCTCCGGCATCGGCCGTGAACTCGGCAAACAAGGGCTTGAAGAATATACTGAAGTCAAGCACATCTTTGAAAATACCCATCCGCAACCGCTTCATTGGTTTTAATAACAGACAGGCTGCCTGGCATGATTTCACCCCTCATGCCGGGCAGTCTATTTTTGTAATAACTTCCTCTATAGGCCATTATCCCTTACAAATCGTATGGCGTCCGCATTTACTAATAGATGACAGTAAATTGAAAATAGGTGATAACGTATGGTAAACGATATATTATACTGGTCCGACCTCCCATATGGCGGCGAAGACCATCCGCCGCATGACCCCGTCGATCCCGAAGCAGGCTCATGGCCAACCTTTTATTTAACACGAACCGGCAACCGATTCGCAGGTCCTCGAGGCCCGATCGATTTCAAAGTGCGCCACCCCGATACCATTGATTGGCGAGAGCAATTACACCTCGTGCACGAAACCATCGCCAACTTGACCAAAAAACAAATCCAGATCGCAAAATACTGGGGAACCGGCCCCGCCACAAAACAATGGACCCCGATCATCGACCGACTCATTGACACATACAACCTCACGCCCACACGAGCCGCACGCGTTTTAGCCGCCGTCCAGGCAGGCATCAACGATACGTTCGTCGTCGTCTGGCACTATAAGTACCTGTGGAACATCGCCCGCCCGAATCAATATGACCCATCCCTAGCGCCCGTGCTATGCACACCACGCTTCCCGACCTATGTATCAGGGCACGCCTCGATCTCCGGCTGCGCCGAAACCATTTTAAGCTACTTTTTCCCAGGCGAAGCCAAACGCCTAAAAGCCCTGGCCGAAGAAGACGCAATATCCCGACTATACGGCGGCGTACACTTCCCGATTGATAATGATGAAGGCCTCTCATTAGGAAGACAAATTGGCACCATCATTACCAAAGAACTGGCACGCCAGCGCGATAAAGAAGGGAATCGCATCGACACACCATTCCGAACCGATTTAAAAGCTGAATTGCAGCCACCGCCTTACACCCAGGGCATTCCGTATGAGTTTGACAACTCCTGCAGTTCACGAACGGCTCAAACGGAGCGCCCCCATACTGATGGCCCTTCGCATCCGAGACTCTACATTTAATGATGGGGCACTATAACCGACCAAATAAAGATCAGAATCGCCCATGCTGGGGGCAAAATCGCCCAAGGTGGACGTAGAACCGCCCATGCGAGGACGAATTGCCCAAGCAGTGGGGATAACCGCCCAAATAGAGTTCACAATCGCCCATGTTGAGTGCAAAATCGCCCAAGGCAGGCGCAGAACCGCCCATGCGAGGACGAATCGCCCAAGTAAGACGAAAAACCGCCCATGCGGAGCCGAAGCTCACTTAATCTGTGGTCAATCCTATCTTAATCCCTAAACATAACGGCTAGAGCGTCAAACAACTGCTCTAGCCGTTATGTTTCATTAAGAACGCTTTTGCCATATAAAAAGCACTGACGGTAAAAAATTGCTGGATATCTTGTTGAGCAATCATTCCCTCGACTTCATCGAGATCGACCAAATGAACATCGATAAACTCAGTCGGGTCAAGCTCCTGTTCGTAATTATGGTACGCGTCCACTATAAGGTACGAGATGACTTTATTCGTTTGGGTAGCGGGGTTTACAAAGAATTCACCTAGTAAATGGGGAGCCTGTTCAGAAACAAAACCAGTCTCTTCTCTGACTTCCCGCATAACTGCATGGTCATTTGGCTCCTCGCCTTCTGGTTTCCCGGCTGGGATCTCTAAAAAAAAGTCCTCACCTGCCTGGCGATACTGCTGCACAAGTACCACCTGGTGAGCCTTCGTCAGAACAATCGCATTCACCCAATCGGGATATTCATTCACATAGTAATCGTCTATGATTCTTCCATCTGGCAGTTCACACGTATCTTTTCTTATGTTTCCAAATGGGGAATTAACCACATAGTTCGATTCTAACGTCCTCCACTTACTCATTCGTAAGCCTCCTCCTTATCTAATGTTATTTATCGTTACCCTTTCGCTCATTCATAAGCCTCTTTAAGTTGGCGTTGATATTATTAAGACTCAACAAGATAAACCCCAGCATGACGAAGGAACGCAATTCTTCTTCGATATGTGAATAGTGAGCGGAATGCTGCAATCTTCTAATGCTTGCAATAAATAGTCAGGGTATTCGACTCTACAATAAAATAGCCTGTTACACTTATTTGTAAACTTTTCCATTTCTTTCGAGGAAGGTTTATACCCTTCTCTTACGATCTTCATAAACTGTTGCAATTCATCAGGAAGATGCGCCTTTTCAAACGTTTCTCTTTCCTCCAGGCACTTTTGCCAGTGAGCAATACCGCTATGTAATATGAGGCTCTTTGTTTTGTCTGGATATTCCAAAGCAATGTTTGCGCCTAAAATTGTACCCCAAGAATGACCCAGAAGATGGAATTTGTTTAAAGCTAATTCTGACACGATCGCATTAAATTGTTCCATAAAATCCTTTATATGTAACGAGCTGAAATGTCCGGACCGCGTTGTTTTTCCGCTTCCTAATTGGTCATAGCCTATGACTTGTCTTCGTTCAGCTAAATTAAACAACGGGGTTAACGTGGTAAAGGAGAGTCCAGGGCCACCAGCCAATAGTATAATGGGAGCTGAATCATCGAAGTTATTGCATGGCGTATGGATCTCGTAGTAAGTTTTGTCGTTTTTACTTTCTATTAATCCTTCTTTCTTTTCGACTAAAACCCGCATTTCACTACTCAATGTCCCCCTCCTAGCGACTACTATTTAAATTTGAGACTTATAAACTCTTTTCCATTTTAATATTTTTTTCTATGTAGCCTAATTTTCCATATAAATCTCGTGCAATAGCGTTGTGTGCAAAGACGTGTAGACCTATACTTTTCAATCCGCGTTTCTTGGCTATAACCTCAATTTCTTGCAACGCTTTTTTGCCATAACCTTTTCCTTGATTGCCTTCCCAAATATGAATACTATAAATAAAGCCTTTCTCATGTGTTTTGTGTGCGAGCCAAATCATTCCAACTTCTTTGCTTCCATCCCGGATTGTAAATAGATAATTATTTCCCGTGTCTTGTCCTGCTGGGAGCAACTTTTCATATTCTTCTGCTGCCTTCCGATATGCCTCTTCCGGCTTCCAATTACCAGATTTAATGTGTTCTTCTGCAAAATGTTTAATTGCAAAACCTAAATAGTCTTGGAATTCCCCTGAAGTCATTGGATCCAATTTTAATGTCATTTTTCCCTTCCCCTTTTTAGACAAAAATCTATAATTTTACATCCAACTGGCCAGAATTTGAAAAATACCTACAACAACAGCTAAAGCAGGCCCTAAAATGAAAACGCCTATGAGCAAAGACTTTATAATGTCCCAAATAATAGAGGGTGGTTTACTGTCATTATCGATTTTTTCATTCATATCTTGTAATGATTGATTTATATTGTTTAGTTCATTTAAAATTTGACGTTCTGTTTCTTTTTCCACTGTAGATCCTCCAACTCCCAATTTTTCTCAAAACCATTCAACATGACCTGTTCATTAATTCTTCAACTTGCGCTTGAACATAATCACGCAGCGACAACAGCGCCCCTTCATCCACCCACTCACTCGTTTTTCGTCCTTGATACCGGCTCAGGATGTTTTGAATAACCGGCTTGTATTTAATAGGTAAATAACGGAGCCCCCATTCACCGCCTTCAAGCTTCGAATATACGCCTTCTTCACTTAAATAACGGTAAACCCTCAGAACGTTAAGGGTGCAGTAGACGGGGTCATGCTTAATCTGTTGCAGGCAACTCTGGTAATCTCCCAGAATAGAATCCCAGTAGTGCTCACGAGGAATCTGCGGCAACACCTCATGAATGGCTGCGCCTGTTAAGCAGATACCTCGCTCATTCACGACTGTGAGATGTGCAGCTAAGTCGGTATCTGTCAGCTGTTCATGCATCAAGGCTTCATGGCTCTTCTCATAATGGTCTCTCCAATGTTCGCTGAAATGGTAGTCAAATGGGCTGGGATGACGCCAATTTTCCAGTTGTTCCTTATTGAGAATACTAACCTCTATAGGGAAGGGGTGATTGGAGCGGCGTAAAAACAAGGCTGTCAGCTTTTTAGCTTCCTGTGCGGTCAAAGCTTTCTCAACTACCCCAATCAAATCAATATCGCTGTCTTCCGGGTTAAACCCGCCCATAGCCAGAGATCCGTGAAGGTAGAGCCCTGTAAGGTTACCTGCCAAACTCGTGCTTATTTCCTCTACTAGTGTATGTAAGTGTACATGCATTACTTTCCCCCTCCCATTCTAGCAAAAAATCCCCTTGTTCATGATGGAACAAGAGGAAATTTTTTCTTAAAGACGACGGTTCAATAACGGTTCCGCCACGTCAATCTCTATTTTAGCACACTGGAAATCGTGTTAATTTCAGTTTTCGTTAACGGCTTGGGCTGTTTCTTCGCTCTCTTCTGAGGTTGGTTCGTCCACTTCAGGGCGGGAATTTTTAATAAAGAAAGCTAACACCAAACCGACAACGGCCGTTATCCCTGCGACTACAAAGGATATGTTGACACCATGCACCATACCGGCTACACCATTGCTAGGCTGGGCAGCCGTCGACATAACGGTTACGAGCATAGCGGTGCCGACCGCCCCGGAAACTTGGCGCATGGTATTGTTCATTGCTGTGCCATGCGGAATCAAGCTAACAGGGAGTTGATTCAAACCAGCTGTAGTCACGGGCATCATGACCATCGCCACCCCTAGCATCCTGACAGCATTGACGACTGCTAAATACGTGAACGTCGTTTCAGGGGTCAAATCAGTGAACATAAAGGTGGTCACAGAGACGATGGCGAGCCCGATTACAGCGAGCCATTTCGCGCCGAATTTATCGAACAGCCGGCCAGTCACCGGGTTCATAATTCCCATGATCAACGCCCCGGGCATTAACATCAAGCCGGACTCAAATGCTGTGAAACCTAACATATTTTGCATAAGAAGCGGGAGGACTGTCGCTGCCCCGATCATGGCAATAAAGACAATCATCCCGAGGGCTGTCGTCAAGGTGAACATTTTCTTCTTGAATACGCGAAATTCGAGAATCGGTTGTTTTAATTTAAGCTGTCTGAGAATGAACCACGTCAGAGCAAGTGCGCCAATTATCATCGAAATGACGACTTCTTGACTGCCCCAGCCATGGTTGCCCGCTACACTGAATCCGTATAATAACCCACCAAATCCTAATGACGATAGTATAATAGATAAAATATCAACCTTCGGATAGGTTTGTTTGGTCACATTTTGTAGGATGTAATAGGCTACGATAAAGTCGACGATCACGATAGGGAGAATCACGTAAAACAAACTTCTCCACGGAAACTGTTCCACCAGCCACCCGGATAACGTCGGGCCAATCGCTGGTGCAAACGAGATGACGAGCCCGAACATGCCCATGGCGGCCCCTCGCTTTTCGACAGGGAAAATCAAGAACAGGATCGTTTGCATGAGCGGCATGATGATGCCCGCTCCGGAAGCCTGGACAATCCGACCGACCATTAAGATCGGAAAGTTAGGGGCGATCGCACAAATCAAAGTGCCGCCTGCGAATAATCCCATTGCCGAAAGAAACAGTGCTCTCGTTGTAAATCGTTCAATTAAAAAGGCCGTGATGGGAATCATCACGCCATTGACTAGCATAAAAATGGACGTCAGCCACTGAGCCGTGCTCGCTTCCAGGTTCAAATCCCGCATGATATGAGGCAATGCGGTTGCTAGCAGCGTCTGGTTTAATATCGCCGCAAACGCCCCAGAGATCAGCACTAGCATCAGGGGGACTTTATTAAAAGATTCCAAAGATTGTTCAGAATCGTTAGTGTTCGTCATAGTTTCACTTCTTTCCATATACGTATAATGATTAAGTCGAGCTCTTTGCAAGCCCCGTTTTCAGCAAATCTAATTCGACTCGATATTTTTTCATAGCTTCCTCGATCGTCAATTCCTTAGACAGGCTATGAACCAAATTATGGAACATCACCGCGGTGACAATCTGCAAGACATGATATAACGCGTCCTGATCAGAAATGTTCAAATGCTCTATATCAACTAATTGGAAAAGGTCATCGTAATGGTTGCTGAACGTTCCTTCACTCAAAAAACGTGTGAACGTGTTTTCAATTTTGTAATTCATATTCAATACGACATTACGGATAAAATTGCTCTGGCCTCTATCATGCGAATATTCCAAAACGGATTGGAACATATCGGCCATGGCTTTAAACAAGTCGCCATCATGATGCTTTAAATGGGCAATGAAATGCTCATACCGTTCTTTTGCATGTTCGTTCAATAAATAGTAAAACGCATCTTCTTTATCTTCAAAGTATTGATAAAAGCTGCCTCTCGGAATCCCGGCTTCATTCAAAATATTTGCGATCGATGCCTCGTAGAGCGAAACACGGGAAAATTCCGATTTAGCCGCCGCTATCAGGGTTCGCCGCTTCTCTTCCTTCAAATTGAAAAACGTCGGTTTGGGCATTTGCATTCCTCCCTCCCACTCAAATGTGACACGGTGTCATATGATAACAAAAACTACTATAAGTGACAGCGTGTCACATGTCAATCCAGACAGGTTTAAATAAGCCTTGAAGGATATAGAAAAATATGTAACGTTTATTGAGAGAAATGAATAAAGGAGTGATTGCAATGTTTAATTTAGGGAGCGTCTTTATCCCTGTAACCAATCTCGACACAGCTAAGCAATGGTACGAAGACAACTTAGGCGTCATAAAGGTAGATGAATGGTCCAACGGAGACGATGAGGGAGCTGGCTACTGCTTCAAGAACGGGGCTGCAGGCTTGGCCTTAATTAAAGTAGAAAAACCACAACCGACGGAATTCACAATTAAAGGACGCAAGAAAAATGTCTATTTCAATTTTTCTGTGGAAGACATCGACGCTGCGCATACACGTTTAAAGCAGAACGGCGTTAATACCACGGACATCGAAGATCACGGTGATATGAAAGGCTTCGATTTCTTTGACCCGGATGACAATGCGTTCAGTGTGGTCAGCGAATCAATCCACTCCCCTTACCATCACGCCAATATAAAAAAACGCCAGGAGGAGAAAACGTAATAACAAGCAAAAGCTCAGAGTGCTATTAAAGCCAGCTCTGAGCTTTATCATTGATCTGTCATTCTTCGAAATTCATCGCGCTTCACTCCCATTAATATGGAGTCATGGTAGGCGCCCTCATAGAATAAATCTTCTCTGATGCAGCCTTCTTCGATAAAGCCTAATTTTTTGTAAGCCTGCTTACCTCTTTCGTTATAGGCGAAGACATCCAAACCCACTCGGTTTAAATTCATGATATCAAAGCCGAATTCCAATAATAGCGACATCGCTTCCGTTCCGTAACCATTTCCCCAATAGCCCTTATCGAAAATGGAAATTCTCACGATCGCTTTCCGATTCTGATGGTCAATATCCAACATGGCGATATCCCCGATCATCCCGTCAGTTTTTTGTAAACATATGACCAGATCGATTCTGCTTGCATCGGTTGAAATGCGCTCAAACCAATTCTGGACGCCTGAGCGGCTGAACACAGCTTGCGTGCCAGTAAGACGTCGCCCTTCTTTATCCCAGAGCGCATGCTGATAAAAGAAATCCAAGTCCGCTTGTTCAATCGGTCGTAAATAGACGCGGGGGCCTTCTAAAAACTTGATAGGTTGTGATCGTTCTGTTTCGCTCATGCCTATCCCTCCTCTCATGAATTTACGTTACAGCGTCCTGGACTAAACCTATATGGAAAGAATCACTCAGAAGCATTATCGCCATAAAAAACACTGATTATCTAGCGTTAATAGATAATCAGTGTGCGTGTCATTATTTATTCCTTAACATAGACCAGTTTCTTAATTGTCTCGGGTGAAAGAAAATAAAGGTCTGCTAATTGATCAATGGATTGTCCATTCTTGTAACGCTGTTTGATTTCTCGGTTCCGCTCATTGATCCGCTTTCTTTCTCCAGAACACGTTCCCCATTCTTGATGCATGGCTTTTGGTTTCGGAATATAAAGGGTTTCTCCTTGAATATATTTCTGGAGTTCCGTTATGAGTTCTTTGGGTAAAACCTGGTTTGCGTTCACATATTTCATGTCAGCCAGCTCCTTATTTGTTTTGTTATCTACTAAATAAGGTGCAAAGCCTTCATGATTAGAAATATGCGGTTACAAAGGCGAGCTGAAAAAATCCCCCCTCATGCAAAGTGCCGCCTTCTAATCATAGGCTTTGCATGAGATGCTCCCGTTTTCGTCAACGCGGCTGCTAGCAGCATTTTTTCACATCCTTTATACCGGCTATTTCATATAGTATAAATCAATTCAGCCTTACTTTTCACGGTTTTTGCGCATACAAAATATGTAATATAGGCGTGAATTGAAAGGACTCCACCGCAAAACCGCGTTGCTCCAACCATCGGATAAGCCTAGAGCGATCAGCATAATACTCATCCAGGATCGCTTCAACCGCTTCCGTGTTTCCTTCCCGCTCATACTCAGCGAGGACAGCTTCTTTTGCTGATTCGTCTTCAAACATTAAGTCAGCGATGGCTATGCGACCGCCTGCTCCTAATATACGATCCATTTCACGTAATGCCAGTTCTTTTTCCTCGTCCGGAAGGTGGTGCAGCGCATAACTCGAGACAATGAACTGGACGTCATCATCCATGATAGGAAGCGAAAGGAAATGCCCCAGACGCACATCTATCTCCGGATGTTTTTCCCCGCAAACCTTC
The DNA here is from genome assembly GCF_013618635.1 of Thalassobacillus sp. CUG 92003. GTDB lineage: Bacteria > Bacillota > Bacilli > Bacillales > Halobacillaceae > CUG-92003. Next base: position 43,090 of record NZ_JABLSJ010000016.1, read on the forward strand.
AACATTTGCTCGGACTGATCAACCCCGATCATCGGTATGCCTTGGGACAGGAATTTTGCCGCCAAATTACCTGTGCCTGTTCCTAGATCAACACCCTTTTCTCCCGGCACAGCCTGCACAAGCTCCACCACTTTTGCTAAAGCATCGTGATAGTAAGCATGAACATTGAAGCGATAACCGGTCGTTTTGATGTTTTGATCATAAGATGCAGCCTGGTCATTAAAATTCCATTGATCTTGCCAGCTGCTACGTAGTCCTTTCATCGTTTTCAGCTGATTGGACAGGGTGAATAAATCCTCGGTTGTAAGGTGGTTCTCCTGCTGTTTAGCCAGCATGTCATCTACCGTCTTAATCATATCTTTGAGTTGCAGCCACTCTTCATACAGGGCTGATCGTTGCAAATCAAGGTACGTATTGATTTCATCTTCTCCTTCTAACGCATCTTTGATGTCTTCTGTAGACATACCGACTTCACGCAGCGCCAAGATGGTTTGCAGCTTCCACAAATCCTCCTCCTGATAATAACGATAGCCATTTTCACCTTTTTCAGGATGAAGGAGGCCTTTTTCTTCGTAAAAACGAATGGTCCTGGGCGTTGTATTCAATGCGTTAGCTGCTTCTGTGATTTTCATGCTCATATCTCCCCTTTCCTGTATGAGTATAGACGTTCACGCTACGTGAAGGTAAAGAGTAAATTCAAAAAAAGCACAGAGCATCCCTTCTGCTCTGTGCTCACCTCTTGTCAGACTTTATCTTCCGACTGCACAATTTTATCAATCAACCCATATTCCAACGCTTCCTCCGCCGTCATGAAGTAATCGCGATCGGTATCTTTTTCTATTTTTTCAAGTGGTTGATCGCTCCGATCAGCCAGAATCTTATTCACACGTTTACGCATCTGAATAATACGACGAGCACTGATCTCAATATCACTGGCCTGGCCTTTTGCCCCGCCAAGCGGCTGGTGAAGCATCACCTCGCTATTTGGCAAAGCAATCCGCTTACCTTTCGCTCCTGCTACAAGCAGCATAGCGCCGAACGACGCTGCAAAACCAGTGCAAATCGTTTGAACATCCGGCTTGATAAACTGCATTGTGTCATAGATGGCAAATCCGGCAGTGATAGAACCGCCCGGACTGTTGATGTACAACGAGATATCTTTATCCTTATCTTCAGCTGCCAAAAATAACAACTGGGCCACAATACTATTGGCCACTTCATCATTCACTTCTGTGCCAAGAAACACAATTCTGTCCTTCAGTAACCGCGAATAAATATCATACGATCGTTCGCCGCGATTGGTTTGTTCCACGACATATGGAATCACATTAGCCATTCTACATAACCCCTTTTCCTATGCCGCGAATGAAACCTCCTCCGTCAACGTTGTGAACAGAGCGAACCTCTCTGACCGATAAAATGGCATGACCACTGATTTTCCCTGTTTTGTTTGGATTGTTACAAGCACGTATGAAGCCTCTGATCCTGCAATCGACTGAATGATCATCTGTGGGTTAAACGTTGACTGAACCTGATGATCACCCATACGCGGGGCTCCGATTTCTTTTTGGAAAAGGTCGATAAGTGTTTCAGGTTTGCCTGTTTGGAAGGCGGTGATATACGTCGTGACGTTATCATCATCCGAATAACTGACAGCCTGATCGTTCCCTTGTTTTATTTTCCTGCGCGCTCGGTGAAGAACCGCCTTCAGCGCCCCCTCCTTCGACCCGATCATGTTTGCCGCTTCTCGTACCGAATAGTCTAATCCATCTACGAGCAGCATCGCGATGCGCTGTTTTGGCGAGAGTTCCTGCAGTAATAACTGCATGCCCTCCACCAAAGCCTCTGAGTCGCTTTCTTTTCCTACCGGGAGTTCGGAAACATCTTCATGAAGGTCTTCAGGTGGCTTGCGCTTTCGATGCCCATCCACCCACGCATTGTAGGCAATTCGAAATAAATAGGATTTGGATACGGGACGAAAAGTGGTTGACCAACGCTTAAATGCCTTAGCCAATGCTTCCTGCATCAAGTCTTCTCCGTCCCAGCTAGATGTCGTCAGGGAACAGCAATAATGCTTCAAGTCCACCATGTACGGTTGAACAGCGTTTTCGAAGATTTCATTCGCTTCCTTAGGAGCGTTTTGAACAAGCGGCCGCATTGCAAATGCCTCCTTTATTTTGCCTTTCAGTAGTATAAACGAAAAATGAGAGCCAAAAGATACGAAGCCCGGAAAAAAAGTTGAAATAAGCTTATACGTACTTTTCCATGCGGATATCTGCCCACATTTTATTTTGCCAGAAGGTGAAATCTGCGATACGCCCGATTTCTTTGTAGCCCAGCTTCTGATATAAATGATGAGCATTCTGATTAAATTCAAACACGCCCAGCTCAATACGTCTGAGACCTTGTTTTCTGACTTGCTCCTCTAAAAACTGTATTGCCTTAAAGCCGATCCCTTTGCCTCGGCCTTCAGGTTCCCCAATCGTAATGCCTACCCACGCTGTTCCCGGTACTTTTTTATAGAGATGACCTGGATCCACCATAAAGTTCATTTCGCCGATGAGCTGATCGTCCAAATAGATCAGGTAGATGCGATGGTTATTCAGACGTTCGATTAAATGATCCAAGGTCATGGTTACCGGTTCTTCTACTTCTGACTGACTTTGGTTCGGGCGCGTCAACGGAATCAAGGTACGATCGTTTTCCCACCGATTAAAAGCGTCCGCATGCTCCTGGGTCGGTTCAGTTAATTCGATGAATGACGTACGCATGACAACCTCCTTTCTGAAATCGTCAGGGAGATACAAACGTTTCCTGAATGCATTCATATTGCTCCCACTGTTTCATTGTATTTAGAATAAGCTGCTTTAAATCACGTATTCTGACTTCATCGCATTTATCTTTATTTAATAAATCGCACAACGCAATAAGGTCGAGCAATTTTGCTTTCTGCAACCATTTATCTGGTAAGACCCCGCCATGATCGAGGTAGCTTGATATGAATGACGGCAGGAATGCACTGTTCGTTGGATTCTCGTATCTTAAGATATTACCTATATCCATTAAGGGGGATCCGCTCATCGCAAATTCCCAATCTAAAATGGCCGTGATGTCCAGTTGGCTTCCCCGCTCCTCGACCAAAATATTCAACGGATTAAAATCGCTGTGCACTAACGTGTGGTGCTGCCCGAGGGAATCGATCAGATACGCTTGTTGGTTAGCGAACGTAAGCACATCCTGAGAAAGCTCGTGCCCCGCATGCTTCGCAACGTGTCCTTCCTTAATCATGTCCTCTATGAAATTGATAAATTGATGGCGATCCATTGTTATCGTGTCGTTGATCATTAAATTTTCATCCAAAAAACCCGAGGAGGGGAATGTAACGTTATGTATGCGCGCTAACATTTTTCCCGTTTCGCTGGCAGCCCTATTCGTGTGCCCTGGAGTCTTGTCCATCACCTCAGATAACTGACGACCGGGCACCCAGCTTAATAATGTAAGCGGCGCTTTAAATGTTGAACAGGAAAAATCAGCGTAAAGCACTTCAGGGACCGGAACTCTCCCCTTCATTTCTTTTAAAACGGCGGTCTCGACTGCCATGCTGGTATCCGGCTTACTGTTTATACGAAGCACATATTTTTCCTGGTCACGGGTCGTGATGCTTACATTCGAATGAGATAAGCCGCCGTTTAAAGGAGTTATCTGTGTGATCTGCCGCCCCTTTAAAACAGGCTGCAGCATGTGGCTCACTGTTTCCACGTCCGGTATGATCCATTCATTGGAACGTTCCCAGCCTGCCTTCATCTTACCCCTCCATTTTAATCGTTTACATCTAATATAGCACGTTCAAAAAAAATGACCAGCCCCTTCTCTAAGGGACCGGTCCTGCCCATCACGATGATACGGCTTCTTCTTGATGATCCTCTGTCTGATTGATAACGGACGTGCCCACGAGGTCGCCTGTCACATTTAACGCTGTCGCGCCCATGCCGACCAGGGCATCAATCGACGTGAGCACGGCAACGACTTCAATCGGCAGCCCAACCTGCGTAAACACCGTCGCAATCATCACAATCCCGGCTCCCGGGACACCCGCGGTTCCAATTGAAGCAAGCGTCCCTACAATGACGATGGCAAGCAAGCTAGAGAAGCCAAGTTTGGTATCCGTATAGTTCGCCGCAAACACAGCCGACACCGCGATACGTATAGCCGCTCCGTCCATATTGATCGTCGCACCAAGCGGCAAACTGAATCCATACAAGCTCTTAGACAACCCCAGTCTATCTGCCGCATTCAACGTCACCGGCAACGTACCCGAGCTGCTTTGCGTCACAAACGCCGTGATCATCGGCGTACGTGCCTGAGCAAAAAAGCGTCTAGGGCTCACTTTGAAAAGCATCATGATCAAAATATAAATTCCGATTTGGACAAACAAGGCAATATAAAGCACACCCACCATATTACCTAAAGATAAAATAGTATCCATACCTTGGTTGCCGATGGTTTCCGCTATAATGGCAAAAATCCCGATCGGCACATACTGAAGAATGGCATTCATGATGACAAACGTCGCTTCGTTCAACCCGTTGATCACCTTATACACATGCTCCCCAAGCGCAGCGTGCTCTTTAGAGCCACGCAAAGCCGAAATCGCAATACCAAATACAAACGCCGTAAAAATAATCCCGAGTAGGTTCATCTCATTGAAAGCCGTCACGATATTGTTCGGCACAATATTCAATAGAACACTCGCCACACCAGGATGCTCATTCGCTTCTATCGAGTCATCTGCCTGCTGCGTAACCCCTTCGCCCGGCTCCATGATACTGGCCACTATCAACCCGATCGTAATAGCCAGAGCCGACGTCGCAAGATAATAAAGGAACACCTTGCCCCCCATACGACTCAAATTACCCAGCCGCGTCTGGTTCACACCAACGATCAAGGTGAACAGAATCAGCGGAATAATGATAAACTGCAGCAAACGAATCAACAAATCGCCAAACGGCGCTAATACAGCTGCATCCTCACCAAAGATAAGACCTACAATAATACCAATTACAAGTGCCACCGTAATTTTAACAATTAACGACACATCTCTATAACGCTTCCACAACGCGCTCATTCACATTCCCTCCCTCTAAATATTAATCCCTACTATTCTAATCGGATTTTTACGCCCAGGTCAAAATATCCGTCTTATTACTACCATTAACGTTGCCCACAAAAAAGAAACCCATGCATGTGCGTGGATTTCTTGTTGGTTGGGGGAGGTCGGTCCTCGCTTGGGCTGTTCTCCACCCTACTTGGGCGATTGCGGCTCTATTTGGGCGATTCTTGCCTTTGCTTGGGCGGTTTTTCGCCTTACTTGGGCGATTATGGTCTTCTGTCAAGAAAGTGGACACTTCTTTAAGAGGGATAATCCTTTGAACCATCATCAACATCGTCTATGTTCCCAGACTAAATTTGACCCTAGTATATATAAAACGTATTAAGGGACATACCAGGGATATTATTAAGCTAAAAGAGATATAGGTTTTTCTTTATAACTCCTCTCCCATTGGTTAGGCGATTTATAACCAATTGTGGAGTGCTTTCTTTTGGCGTTATAAAACATCATAATATATTTCCATACTTCCCATTTTGCTTCTTCACGCGTCTTGAAGCGGGTTCTGTATATGAGCTCTTTCTTAATTGTCGCATGGAACGATTCAATACAAGCGTTGTCAAAGCAGTCTCCTTTTCGGCTCATACTGACTTGAATATCATGTTCATTTAAACGTTCAATATATTCTTTTGATGTGTATTGGCTGCCACGATCTGAATGATGAATTAACGCTTCAGTTGGCTTTCTCATCATGATAGCTCTGTCTAGTGACTGTAATGCCAGTTCTTTTGAGAGGGTCTGACCAATACTCCAACCAACAATTCTGCGAGAAAACAAATCCATAATACTAGCTAAATAAAGCCACCCTTCTAAGGTCCAGATATACGTGATGTCCGAAACCCACACACGGTCAGGTGCTTCGGAATAGAAGTTACGCTTTAATATATTTGAATAAATCGGGTCGCTATGATTTGAGTTCGTTGTCTGTATATAGCTCCTCTTAGGAACGGCACGAAGGTCCATTTAATTCATGTATCGGCCTACTGTTTTCTCGGAGATACTTACCCCGTGGTCATGTAGCTCATCCGTGATTCTTGGACTACCATATACGCCTCGGTTCTCTTGAAAAATTCTACGTATCATCTTCAAGATTTTTTGCTTCCTATCTTCACGATCACTTGGTTCGTTCAATATCCACTTATAGTAGCCACTTGTTGAGACGTTAAGGATTTCGCACATCTTCACAATTCTGAACTCTTCACGATGTTCAAAAATAAACGTAAATCTTACTTCTTTTGATTCATGAAGATGTGCGCCGCCTTTTTTACGATTTCATTCTCCTCTTCCAACTCTTTTATACGATCTAACAATTCCTTCTCACGTTTTTTATGTTCGCCAGGTGTAATATATTCAAGCTGTTCTGCTTTGGCTTCCTTCTCTTTACGACATTCTCTTACCCACCGATTCATCGTTTTATATGGAACATCCATCTCCCTGGAGACTTCTGAAGCTTTTCTCCCTTCATCGACTACCAACTTCGCTACATGATCTTTAAACTCTTTATCATAACTTCTCCCCATTATATAAACACGCTCCATTCTTTTATTAATTCTATCTTAAGAATTCTCTCTGAAGCATGTCCACTATTTAAACTAACTCTAGTTTCACGCTTCACTTGGGCGATTCTCACCTCTACTTGGGCGGTCCTGCCAGATCTGGGCGCACGGACACTCATTTTGGACGATCCACACGCGTTATTTCTTCATAACAACTGTATTCGCCACTCGATCATAAAGCGACTGATTCTTTTTTGTGAATATAGCTGTAAAAATATAAAGGAACACCAAGGCGTAGAGGAGGAAGCCAATTAAGTAATATAGCACAGGCATGGCAGCATCGCCTAAATCCACTAGCCGATAGACAAGAAAGTGGGAGAGCTCCCAGGGCAAAAATTTTAGGAGTGTTCGGGCGGTGGAACGCAGGAGCGAAGGCGGTTCTCCTTTTTCAGTTACCACTTGGATGCGTTGTTGCTTTTTTCCCACCGATTGACCAGCGAGAACAGAATCACTGATGATGAAATAAATCGATACAGGAAGGGTCACCATAAAAAAGCCTGCTAATTGGGCTGCAGCAAGTGAACCTGTAAATAACGTTTGCAACGCAGGAAATACAAAAATATTCAGGATGAAGAGCAGGGTCAAATAAGCTGCTATCAGCAGATAATCGATCAAAAATGCTTTGATCCGTTGCATCAATGTCCCGTACATGGTCTCCCCTCTTTCTGAATCAAGGTCTTCTCACTATATCACAGTTCCGCCGCATAAGAATCCTCGTCAGAAAACCGCCCAACATTATCCATAAAATATATGTTGACCAGGATGGTCTAATGGCGTTATACTTTATTCGACCAGGTTGGTCTAGTTAAAGAATCTTAAAAATACACTGAATCAAAAGGGATGATGGAACATTACGAAATCATTTTCAAACCTAGAAGATGACAAACAGAGGCGGATCATAAATGCTGCCCTTGATGAGTTTGCCGAACAGGGTTATAAACAGGCTTCAACCAACCGGATTGTAAAAAATGCCGGCATTGGGAAGGGGATGATCTTTTACTATTTCAAAAATAAGAAAGAACTTTACCTCTACCTGGTCGATTACAGTCTTAATATTATTCAAAATGAGTATTTGATTATGATTGATACGGAGGAGAGGGATTTTATCGAGCGTCTGAAGCAGGCTGGTAATCTCAAACTCCAAGCTCAACTTAAGCATCCTAATGTATTTAACTTCATGGGCACGCACATGCTTGCTAACGAGACTGAGGTGCCGGAACATTCACAAAAGCGGGTCGAGGGACTGCAGAAACTGGGGAACGAAAAGCTCTACTGCAATATCGATAAAAGCTTATTCCGGGATGATGTTGACCCCAGTAAGGCGTTTCAGCTGATAACGTGGACGATTGAAGGGTATCAGAACCATTTAAAATACACCCTTAAAGGCGAATCGTTGACGACGATCGATTTTGATGCTTTATGGCAGGAGTTTTACGATTATCTCGACGTATTAAAGACGATTTTTTATCGATAAGAGGAGGATGCGATATGGCCATTTTAAAGACGAATCAGTTAACGAAACAGTTTGGAGATTTTAAAGCATTGGATGGCGTCAACATAGAGGTTAACGAAGGTGAAGTGTACGGATTCATAGGACCGAATGGAGCCGGGAAATCGACGACCATCCGTGTCTTGCTTGGCGTATTAAAAGCTTCGTCTGGGGAAGCGACGATATTCGGCCAGGATGTCTGGAAAGATGCGGTCGCTATTCATAAGCGCATTGCGTATGTACCAGGCGACGTCAACTTGTGGCCCAATTTGACGGGCGGCGAAGTGATCGATCTGTTCGTTAAGCTGCGGGGTGGAAATAATCAATCGCGCCGTGAAGAACTGATTAAGAAGTTCGACTTGGACCCTACTAAAAAATGCCGTACCTATTCCAAAGGGAACCGCCAAAAAGTTGCGCTGATCGCTGCCTTCTCTTCCGATGCTGATCTTTATATTTTGGATGAACCGACGTCTGGGCTCGACCCTTTGATGGAACGCGTTTTTCAGGAAAGTGTCATCGACTTGAAACGCGAAGGCAAAAGCATCCTATTATCGAGCCATATTCTTTCTGAGGTTGAAAAATTGTGTGACCGTGTCGGCATCATCCGCCAAGGCCACATCATCGAATCCGGCACCCTGCATGAATTACGTCATTTAACTCGCACCCATTTACTGGTGGAGACAAAACAGCCTATTACGTCTTTAGAAGGGATGAAAGGCGTCCATGATATTGAGGAATCAGAGAAAGGGCTCTCTATTCAAGTTGACTCGGAAGAACTGGATCAAGTCCTTCAGCATATCAGTCAATTTGGCGTTGTAAAGCTGGAGAGTGCTCCCCCGACGCTTGAGGATTTATTTATGCGCCATTATGAATCAACAGGGGCTGGAGGTGCATCGTAAATGGCTAACCCATTATTTAACCAAACATGGAAGCTGTCCCGGTTTATTTTACGCCGCGACCGCTTCAAACTACCGATTTGGCTGCTCTCCTTAACTGGCATAACCATCTTGATCGCCGAATCTTTCACAGGGTTGTATCCGACCGATGAAAGCAGAGAATCCATCGCTCAAACCATGGTTAACCCCGCAATGACGGCGATGGTCGGACCTGGATACGGGTTGGACAATTACACAATTGGCGCCATGATGGCCCATCAAATGCTATTGTTCACAGCCATCACAGTGGCAATCATGAGCATTTTGATTGTCGCTAATCACACCCGAGCTGATGAAGAAGACGGCAATTTAGAGATGATCCGTGCCCTCCCGACAGGTCGCTTATCGAATTTAAGTGCCACAATCGTCGTCCTGTTGGGTGTAAATGTAGTATTAGCGATGGCCTCGGGACTTGGTCTCTATGCACTCGGGATTGAAAGCATGGATTTACAGGGTTCCTTGCTATACGGGGCGGCCCTGGGAGCCACGGGCTTTTTCTTTACTAGTGTCACAGCCTTATTCGCGCAGCTCTCGGAAAGTTCTCGTGGCACGATTGGTTTGTCCTTCACCGTTCTCGGTGTTGCGTATTTTCTCCGGGCCATTGGTGATGTCAGTAACGAAGCCTTCTCCTGGGCATCGCCTCTCGGTTGGATATTAGGAACAGAAGTTTATGTCAACAATTACTGGTGGCCGATCGTGTTAACGTGTGGGGTCTCGGTGCTTTTCATCCTAATAGCGCTTTATTTAAGTTCCATTCGCGATTTAGGCGCTGGCTTTTTACCTTCAAAACCCGGTAAAAAGAACGCGTCACCCTTTTTACAAAGCCCGCTTGGACTTGCGCTGAGACTTCAGCGCACAGGATTAATTTCGTGGGCAGTGGGCATGGTTTTTCTCGGAGTATCTTACGGGTCCGTGTTCGGTGATTTGGACTCGTTTTTTAACGATATGGAAGTAATGGAAGAGTTTCTGTCTCCCGTGGCTGGTGTCTCGATCACAGAACAATTTACGGCCAAGCTCATGTCCATCATATCCATGATTTGTACCATCCCGGCATTAATGGTCTTGTTCAAACTTAAAGGTGAAGAAAAAAAGAATCGGGTCGAGCATTTATTAGGCCGGGCGGTCTCGCGCACGCGTCTGTTGGGAAGCTATTTTGTGATATCGCTCATCACAGGCTTCGTGATGCTTTCCCTTGCTGCCCTGGGCCTTGGCTCAGTTGCCCTATCTGTTATGGATAGCAGCATGTCGCTCGGCACCTTCTATAGTTCAGCAATGGTTTACATGCCGGCCATGGCTGTGATGATCGGAATCGCCGCTTTGTTAGTCGGTTTTCTCCCGAACATCACCGGTTTCACCTGGCTGTACCTGGGCTACTCCTTTTTTGTTGTGTATCTGGGCGGCATGTTCCAATTTGAGGAGTGGGTAGGGAACATGTCACCGTTCGCTCACGTTCCTCAACTTCCTGTCCAGGAGATGGAATGGGGCAGCACATCTGCGCTTATCGTCATCGCCGTGGCGTTAATCGTCGCCGGTTTTGCAGGCTATAACAAGCGCGATATTCAAGGATAATAAAGAGGCACCCTGCTTCTTTCAACTGATCGGGTCTGCTCCTTTAACAGGAAACAGACCCGATTAGTTATTTAGAAATCCGTTTTATTCAGTTTCATCATCCCTCCTGCATTGGTAACGATGAGCCATGCCAACAAGATCGATCCGGCACTTACCATCTGACCATTGAATTGCCCCACACTCATGTCAGCGATGGTATGCAAGGACCTTTCTGGTAACGCCATTAACACGTTTCCTGTAACTTGCGTGGGGAACAGATCAACGAATGCTGGCAGAAACATGATACCGATTGCAAATGTGACTCCCCCTGCCATTGATCGCAAGTAAAATGTGCCGGCTATACTTAATAGACTATAGAATAACGGCATAACAGCAGTCCCGAACAGCTTCAACAGTACCGCCTGGCCCCCTAGTGACAAGGCATGCATGTCATTTCCCAGGAGAATGAGCTGGTCCATTACCACGATGGATAGTGTTAAAGTGATACACAAAATGATTGACACAGCGGTGATAAACAGGACTTTTGCAAGGTAAAACTTTTGCCGGAGCGGCATAATCGCCAAAGCGGTATGAATAGAACCCTGCGAAAAATCAGCAGAAATAAAACGCGCTGAAAACACAATCAACATGATGGCCGCTACATCCATGCCCAGCAATGAAATATCCAGGACTTCTAGCTCTCGTAGTTCTGTCAGCTCTTTTCCTTGAGTCACGCCAATGGTAAATACAAATGTTAAACCTAATACGACGCTTAATATAAAAGTCGTTATTAAATAATTCCGATAGCTCGCAAGGAAAACAATCTTTTTTAAATCAGCTTTGATGAGATTAACCATTTTCATCAACTCCCTCTAGGTCCGAAGCTTTATAATCAACCTTTCCTTCTGTAATTTCTGTAAATAAATGTTCTAATGTTGGTTGAACGTTTTTGAGTTGATGGAGAGCAATGCGATGCTCATGTGCTAACCGCCCTATTTCTTTTGCATTTAAGTGTCGGACCTCTAACCCCTCATTCAGTTGAATCACATCCGCATGATGTTCCTTTAAAACCTGTGCGATCTCAGCCAGATCATCTGCTTCAACATAGACATAAGAACTTAAACTTTTTTGGTTCATTTCCTCAACCGTCATATCAGCTAGCAGCTTCCCTTGGGCTATGATAATGATACGGTCGGCCACAGCTTCGATTTCACTCATCAAGTGACTCGATACGATGACCGTTTTCCCTTCCTCAGCAAGCTGCTTAAGTAAAGTCCTCAGCCATTTTATCCCGTCTACATCCAGCCCATTAAATGGTTCATCAAATATGATTGTATCGGGGTCACTGAGCAAAGCGGAAGCTACACCTAACCGCTGTTTCATACCTAATGAGAAGGACTTGATTTTATGGTTTTGCACTTTTGCTAACCCTGCTTTGTTTAACAATTTCTCAACTCTGCCTTTTTCAAGATTCGCAGCTGTAGAAATTAAGTTAAGATGTTGCCGTGCTGTTAGGTTCACATCCATAGCAGCGGGGTCAATTAAGGCCCCAATTTTCTGTATGGGACGTGTGAAAGAAGCGTATGTTTCGCCATCAAACGAAACGTCTCCAAACGTCGGGCGTACGAGTGAAATCATCATTTTCATTGTCGTAGATTTACCGGACCCATTAGGGCCTAAGAATCCAGTCACCACCCCCGGTTTAAATGTTACATCCAAGTGATCAACGACTGTCTTCCCGTCATATTTTTTCGTCAAATTGTTCAGTTGTATCATTGCTGATCACCTGTTTTTTCACAATAATAGTGATGTGCCCCTTCAATAAAATCGTTACAAAAATGGAATAGAAATAGATCCTCTTCAGGCCATTGGTGGCGTTGTTCAAGACCGCTGGTATAGGCTTCAATCATTTCGGGATCATGGTCAGTCGCTCTTCCGATAAATTCATGCCACTTTTTTCCGAACTGGTAACCCGTATCACTTTTATAATGCAGGGCATTTATCTTATGATAAGCGGCCTCTAAAACAAGCTTTTTCCAAAGCCAATACACTTCAATAATCTCTTTTTCGTTCACGTTCTTTTCTTTAAAGAGGTCCGAGGTTTTTTGATCAAAGGACACGTTGGAATAATCAAAAATCGTCTCTTTATTCAGTTTTAGCGCAATTTTTATGACCTCTCCCAGATCAAAATTTGAGCTCTCCGAATCCATTGTGGCGACTATAGCTTCAATAATCGCAATATTCATTTTGATTTCCATCTCTTTTTGAAAAAGGATATTGGATTGGGTCTTTAATGCATTTTTTATAGCGCTTTTATTATTTGAATTGACCAGATGGTTTTTTATCTCTTTTAAAGGAAGCCCCAATTTTTTATAAAAAAGAATTTGCTGCAGGGTTAACAAATCATGTTGGGTATAGTACCTTAGATTATTTTCGCGCTTGGCCACGAGTAAACCGATTTTATCGTAATATTGAATGGTTCTTATGGTCGATCCTGATAATTCAGCGAGCTCACCCACGGTATAGAGTTTTTCAGACATATCCTCACCTCTTACATCATTAAACCACGTTACGTAACGTCATCTGCAAGCTTTTTCTATCATTAAAAAGCCCTGATATCTGCTTCAATTAAAACGTTGAAGGGGATAACAAGGCTTAGAATAACCATCAATTCCGTTTTATTATGTGTAAAAAGAAAGCGGATACTCAGTATTGATTCATGAGCTATTAAAAAGGTGAATGTTCAAATCACGAGCAAACCAAGCCTCAGAAGAGCTGGTTTAAATCAGAGGGTGTCAGAAGGTCAGTGTCAATCGGTTCATAGCCGAGCTGGCGTGCCATGGAAACAATCTGGCCTTTGTGGTGAAATTCATGGGTGATGGTGTGGGTCATGAGCCATAAGACAGAGAGCGACTCTTCAGCTTCCTGCCAGGAAACGGTGCCGCTAATTTCAGTTTGATACGCTCCGTCATATGCTGCGAAGAAACGATCCACTAACGCATCAACCTCGGTAAACAACGCTCTCATCTCTTTAACATGAACGATATGGCTTGAATCACGCGGCAGACTGGCATCCTTCAAGCCGAATCTCCCGAGCCAAGACTGGTAGCACTCAGCAACATGGCCGTGCAAGTTGCGAATCGAGCCCCAGCCGAATCCGGCGATTTCTTTCGTATAATCCTGCTCGTCAATTCCTTCGCAAAACCGAAACAATTGTTCTCTCGTGTATTTGACTAAATCATATTGCGCTTTCAGTACATCCATTTATTCACCTCCAGATTAGGCCGTGTATACCTCATGAGTGGGCAGTTCCAACAGTGTGAGTTTCCCCCCGTAAACGGCGCCTGTATCGATATCGATTTGATCCTCGTAGTAAGAAATGTCGCGGACGGGCGTGTGCCCGTGAATGACGGTCTTGCCTAGCCCGATCTTATCGGAATGACGCGTCCACAGCATTGTGGCCTCCTCTTGTTCGGCTAACGGTTTATTTGGCAGTAAGCCGGCATGAACGAAAATATACTCGTCTGTCTCATAATACAGGAGCAGGTTATGTTCCAGCCATTCCTGATGCTCCTTCAGCTCTTCATAATTCCCTTCGTATGATTTAAGGGTGCTGGCAGCTCCATTGATTTCCCAAAGCTCCATAGCCTGTTCATCATACTTGGAACGGATGAACAAATCATCATGGTTGCCTTTAATGGCGATCGCTCCGTCTTCTTCGACTAACTGCTTGACTTTGGCAACCACTTCTCGAGATTGTGGCCCCCTGTCCACATAATCCCCCAGCAGAATGAGTTGATCCTCATCCGGCCTATAAGCGGCTTTATCGAGCACAGCTTCTAATTTGTGAATTTCTCCATGGATATCGGAAATAACAAGATAACGCACTGATGAAACCTCCTCTCAAATGTGTCAGTTTATTTCGTATTGAACGGCTCTGCCATTATAACAGGCGTTGCCACATCTCTATCAACTGTAATGGCCCCTTAATCCAGGTCGCTTGTATACTTTTCCGGGAGCAACTCGAGTACGTTACACTTCACTAATGCGTCGTTGTGGAGAAGGATGACGTCGGTATCCTTGCCATAGTCACTGATCAGTTCCCGGCACATGCCACAAGGAGCGACTACCCAGCAGTGGTCGATATCTTCGTGGGGGTGAGGATGAGCGACAGCTACAATCGTTTCAAAATCATGATCGCCTTCTGATATCGATTTTCCAAGTGCCATCGCCTCGCTGCATACCGTAATCCTCCCGACATTTGCCTCGACGTGCACAGCAGCATACACGTTGCCTGTCTTCGTTCTTACGGCGGCCCCGATGTGATGACGGCCATACGAGTAATTCTGTTCAATGATTGCTTCTGCTTGTTTAATTAATTCCGTATCTTTTTCATCTAACGGTTTTGTTTTTAACATCCATTCCACCTCTTTCAGCTGCCATCCTTGTCTATATTCTCTTTCATTGTCACTCTCAAGCTACCCCCAGCTATTAAACAAACGTTTGAACAAGTTCCTCTCCTGTCATGCGTGCTCTATCTCTTCTATTTCGTCTTGTATGAACGCTATCAATTCTTTGATCATCGCGGGAGAGAAATCAAATTTGATGCCGGCTGCTTTGTATACTTCTTGCAATGACTGTTTATTCCCTAATGACAATGCACGTTTGTAATTCTTTAAGGCGGCTTCTGGGTCTTGCTTATACTGCTTATACATTTGCAATGCCCCAAGTTGGGCGATGACATATTCAATGTAATAGAATGGCACTTCAAATATATGAAGGATAAACAACCATTCCGCTTTTCTCGCTTCTTCATAACCGTCCCAGTTCACGACGCCAGGGTCGAGTCGTTCGCATATTTCTAAATATTTCTCCATGCGCTCTTCTTGGGTGTGGCCTGGGTTTTCATACATCCAATGCTGAAACTGGTCCACCTTGATCCCCTCAGGAAGAAAGCTGATGATATCTTTCAGAAGGTCTCGTTTCGCACGTTTTATATCCTCCTGATCAGGATAGATATGATGCCAGTAATCCATCGTGAGCAGTTCCATCGTCATACTGGCCAGTTCTGACGACTCCATTGGCGTTTCCCTGTAATAGGAAAGCTCAATACCGCTTTTATAATCATTATGAATGCAGTGCCCCATTTCATGGAGCAGCGTGAGCATATCATCATGCGTATGGGACGCATTCATAAATATGAAAGAGAGCTCTGACACTGGCAGCGGTGTACAAAACCCCCCAGGCGACTTGTTTTTTCTGCTTTCTAAATCAAGCATCCTGCGTTCATTCAACTGTAAGACTAATTCAGCAAATCGGGGGTCAAGCTCACCTAACACGGATGACGCCTTTTCCACCAATTCTTCGATGCTGTCAAACGGCTTCAACGGCCGTTTATCCGCCGGTACGGCCTTCGTATCAAATGGCCGCAGTTCAGCCAGCCCCAATTCGGCTTGCTTCTGTTCGTCGATACGTTTAGCTGCAGGCAGGACGTGAAGGCGTATCGATTCGGCGAGCTGTTTACATCATCGGGAGTGTAGTCAAATCGCTCGTATTTTTTGAACATGTAATCACGGTAATTAGGTAATTGACTATTTCGCGCTTTCTTTTCTCTTACGGATAAGAGCTGATCCATGATGTCTTGCAGGTCAGCCTGCACGTTCAACAGAGCATCGAAGATCAATGTAAAAGCTTGCTTTCGAATTGCTTGGTCAGGATCCTCTAAATACGGAAACAGCTGGATAATCGTTTTTTCTTCCCCGTCCCAATCTGCAGTAAGATTACCGGTGATCTCAAAATAACGCGTCGCCAATTTATCCTCTTCAACTTCAAGGGCGACGTTGGCTTCATTATACAGCTCTAACGCATTTTGTTTGCTTGCCAGAAACCGTCCGTACTCCGCTTCGTCAAGTTCATCCTTTAGTGGAGAACGGAAAATCTTTTCGTCAAGTTGGGATTGATACCGTTTCACGAGCGGCTCAATCTTTTCCTGATCATATTCAAAGATACGTTTAGCCGCTTCATCTTGATTAAAAGCCTGGAAATCTATGTAGTGCCCTGTAGTCGCTTCTTCAATCGCATCATAGAATTGCGAAACTTCTTTCAACCAGGAAACGAAAGCTTCTGGCGAAGAGGGTTCCTGCGCTAATAAATAGTGAAACTGGTCCTCTACTGTTGCCACATTACTGAAATCGTACGTTTCTTTATAGACTTAACCCACTGAGAAATCTCCTTTTTAGTTGAACTGGTATTACATATCTAAAAATGGTGTTGATTATCAATTCGATAAACCGGCTAAAATTCCCTTCTATATTAGGTATTCATTGCCTATACAATTATCATTCACTTGAATAATACTATTAGAAATGTTCATGCCTTCCTGCGTACTCAAAAAAGAGAAAGGAGGATATCATGCCTAGCGAAGTATTTGTACCAAGTGAATATGCAACAATTCAAGAGGGGATTAATGCGGTCGATGCAGGCGGTACCGTGAATGTGGCAGCAGGTTTATATAGTCCGACTGCAACGATAATGGCGAACAAATCTGTATCGATCCTCGGTCCTCAAGCCGATGTCGATCCTCGGCCGAATTGTATGACCACACGCATTCCAGGAGACCCCACCACGGAAGCGATTGTCGATGGCACCCTTTCCAACTTAACGAGGATTTTCAGGATTACCGCGAATGATGTAACGATAAATGGCTTTGAAATCAGAAATGGCACAGGTGATCTGGTTGATTCTCCTAATGCACTAACGCCTATCAAGCTACGTCCTCATGTTATTTATAACATTATCCACGGCGCAGGAGATGAAGGCGTTCAACTACGCAGAATCGAGGAAGGAGCAATTAGTTACAATCATATCTATGATACAGCCGGGGATGGCATTAACATTTGTTGTGGCTCGGATAACAATACCATCAGTTATAATGAGCTGCATGCCATCCGCTCCACTGATGCCGGTATCGCTCTCTACCAGGCAACCAATTCAATCATTGAATACAATATTCTCTACGATATGACCGCCATGGTATCTGACGATGGCATTAAACTGGGTGATGATACGGGTGTAGACGAAAACCTTCCCGGCGGCATCATTCGTAACAATATCATTTATAATATCAACGAAGATGGTATCGTTGTCATTATGAGTGACACGTTGGTAGAGGGAAATGAGATTTACGATAGTCGTGGGACAAACGGCGCCCTTTTCCTCGACGGGCAGACCGATAACATCACCATTATTAATAACTGCATCCATGACAATGGGGACGGTCCCCATACCACATATGGAATTAGAGTAGGCAAAGCAGGCAATGTGCCAACCAACGTCAGGGTCAATGGTAATAATATCTTTAATAACCCGGATGGCGGCCTTTTTTATAACTCGATGGCAGCACCACCACTGGATGCAGAAAACAATTGGTGGGGTAGTGAGGATGGACCGAATACACCAGGGGGTGATACGACGGTCGGGAACGTGGACTACACGCCTTGGCTGACAGAACCAGCAGCAGTTTGCAATCCGAATATAACGTGTCCGGATGATATTACCGTAGCAAATGATCCTGGGGAATGTTCAGCCCTCGTTTCATACGAAGTGGTAGCCAGAAGCAATGATTGTGGCATTACTGAAATTTCATGTAATGGCAGAACAGAAACCATTTCCCCGCCCCTGCAAATGGTCACGTTAGCAGAAGAGCAGACATTCCCAGTCGGCATGACAGAAGTAACGTGCTCAACAACTAATACAAGCGGGGATTCCGCCACGTGCAGTTTTTTCGTCATTGTTGAAGATACAGAAGCTCCAACGATTCATTGTCCTGAAGATATCCAGGTCGGTGTCACGCCGGGTGAAGCAGGAACGGTGGTTACCTATCCTGACCCTACTGTATCGGATAATTGCCCTGTCGTCACCCACACCTGCTCCCCTCCTTCAGGGTCTTTCTTCCCCCTGGGTGTTACCGCGGTCACGTGTATGGCGGAAGATTCAGCAGGCAATATGAGCTCGTGCTCCTTTGACATCACTGTTATAGAACGGAGTCCACTGTCATTAGAGCTTGACCTGACGCTGTCAAAGGACGTGCAGGTAGTAGCGGAGGCGAATCTGGACATTCAAGTCAATGATACGCAATCCGATCTAGAAACAACGAACGCTCAACAATCGATGGAATGTATCCGCGCCCAAAGAGTCTACGATTGGGTAGTATTTTGCACCGAATCATTACGCACCGTCTCAGTACCTGATGCATGTATTATTCAAATTCTAAGCTGCCAAAATGAAGGCAACGACGTGACTTCCAGCTGTGACGTGCTGCCGAACGCCT
The DNA here is from genome assembly GCF_013618635.1 of Thalassobacillus sp. CUG 92003. Classification (GTDB taxonomy): domain Bacteria; phylum Bacillota; class Bacilli; order Bacillales; family Halobacillaceae; genus CUG-92003. The sequence goes on from NZ_JABLSJ010000016.1 coordinate 62,114, forward strand.
CCACCTTCACCATACTCGATGACATCAGGCCGGCTCCGGGAAGACCAGGATTCGGGACCGTCCCCATCCAATTCTCTGTACCGATCCTGATCAAGTACACGTGCAACAACCGTTTGATTTGTGAATTCGAAGTTACAATCGACACCATAGATGAAGTGGAACTGTGTTATCCGGAAGGAACCTCCATTATAGCAAGCGTTACAGCAGGAGACTGTTTTATAGTAAGGGAATTCTGACGTTGACACATAACGCCAGCGAACGCATTCAAACTATAATTTCAACATGTTCAGGAACTTCCTATATCGGAAGTTCCTTTTTCTCATGCCTTATACCGTATCGCCTTGTGTTTCATCGCGCGAGTCGTTTGAAACCAAAAACGGAACAAGGATCGGGGTGACTAGTACCAATACGAGAAGACGAATGACTTGCATAGCCGCGACGATACTGGCGTCCAAGTCAAGCGAGGATGCGACTGATGCCATTTGCGGTGCTCCGGCGGGTACGACCGCAAGTAAGCTTGTAATAAAGTCAAGCGGCGTCAAAAGGTAAAAGATAGCCGTTACAAGGAAAGTCAGGAGGAAAAAAGCGAGCAGAATAACCAGACTCGTCCACCCGACCCTTCTTATATCCGCTAATGAGCCTCGATCAAACCGCACACCGATAATGACACCGAGCATTGCCATTCCTATCCCGACGCCCAGATTCGGCATCGGAGGAAGTGCCAGCACAAACGTGTGAACTAGAAACCCGAGCACAATGGCGTATAAAAAAGCAGCAATAGGAATGTGCCACTTTTTTGCCAAGAGCAAAGTTAGAGCAGTCAGGATGCCATAACAAAGCACGGCCCCCACCATAGGAATGGAAGCTTCTGTTTCAGCTCCTGGCGTCGAGCTGTGCACGTCCTTCGTGTTCAGAAATGAAATCATGAAGCCAGCAACAATAGGAATTGTGGAAACCAACATCATAATTCTGACCGTTTGGAAGGCTGCCACCATCCCTAAATTGGCTTTGTATTCTCTGCTTAGCGCCATCATAACCGACGCCCCTGCTGGTAAACAGCAAAATAGCGCCGTCTTGGCATCGAGGTTTGAATACTTATAGAGCAGTTTGCCCAGTACCCAGCCTGCGGCCAACAAGATCACCATCGATATGGCCAATGGCAGCAAATAACCTCCCACTTCCTGAAACATCGACATCCTGATGGTCAGACCAATGCTCACGCCAATCACGGCGAGTGCGAGATCAAAGAGAATAGGGGGATACGTGATATCTGCGATCATCAAACGATAAAATGCTCCCACAAGCATAGCCCCTAACAGCCAACCTGCCGGAATATTAACCCAATCAAATAGAAAGCCGCCCATAAAGGCAGCAGCAATTAATAGAAATTTTTTCATTATGTCCAGCACCTTTGAGTCTGTTTATTTATTAAACATATACCATGATAGTTCAATCTCAATCATAATTCGAGCGCAAACGTTTGAGATCATTTATCTTCAAGAATAAAATCGTTCACTTACCGGAAAAATAAAATGAAGGAGGGAGCATCTATGAACATCGCCATAATCGGAGCAGGGCTAGCCGGACTATCTTGCGCTCTAACATTAGAAAAGCACGGACACTCTGCTGATATATTTGAACAAAGTAAAACCATCGGCTTCAAGTTAAGAATCGCCGAATTGATGACACCCGTTCTCCATGCACCTATCAATGATGTCGTGCAGTTCTTTTCAGAACATCATGACATTCATCTGAAGCCAACCAGCTCCGTTCAAAAAATCCATGTCCACTCCCCTCATGCGTCTTCCTTTGTGGAAGGAAAATTAGGATTTATTAATATGCGCGGGGATCATCCGGAAGCTTACGAGAAACAACTGGCCGAACAACTGGTTCATAGTAAGATTCATTACAACCAGCATGTGAGCTATGAGGAGGTTGCCAAAGCCTACACACACGTGGTAGTCGCAACAGGTGATCCTATGGATACAGAAAAGTTCCAGCCTTTCGATACGGCATTTAAATCCACGTTCGCGGGTGCAATCGTGAGCGGGGATTTCAAACGCAATGAGGTTCACACGTGGTTTGACACGACCTTTGCTCCAAAAGGCATGGCCTACTTACTTCCCCATTCTGAATCGCAGGGAACGCTAGTCGTCGTGTATCCGCAGTACGAAGATACATTAAAGCAGGATCCAGATAAATTGTGGAAAGCAACCTTAGCACACGCCTCAGAAACACTTAATCAGACCATCGTAATTGAAGATGCATTCTCAATAAAAGATTACATCGTAGGAAAGTCAGCTTATCCTCGCATCGGCAATACGTTCTTTGTGGGGAACTGTTTTGGTGCTATTACGCCGTTCTTAGGCTTCGGCCAAACCGGTTCAATTTTGAGTGGCATCTATGCAGCTCAGGATATGTGCGGATTGGGTCAATATGAAGAGCTTACTCAGTCATTGTATCAAGATTACCATGATTCACTGACGCTCCGACGCGCCATAGAACGCCTAAGCAACCATCAACTGGATCTCGTCACAAAATCTCTTCGAATTAAAGCTGTAGAAAATGCCATAACCGAACCGAATATGAATGTACTTAAACTGATCAGTCGTATTATCCACCCGTTCAGCCGAAAATCCACTTGACTCTGCTGCTGTTTGGTTTTATTTGCATTCTTTCTCTGTTAGCATGAATATAAGGGCGTTAACATGCCATGTGAAGTAGTTTGGTCCTGCCATCCTCCATTTCACTATGACATCCCGATGATCATGTATTTATGCTGGCAGACTTGTTTGTTCTGTAGGGATGAAAGGAGGATCCATCATGAAACCGCGCATTTTATTGATTTCTGATAATCTACCCGAGACTAACTCATTACAGCGTACTTTGAGTGATCATAACGTCTACGTTCAATGTGATAATATTGATGGCTCTGATATCAGACACATTATTGCAAATCAACACATCAACCTTATTCTACTAGATGATTCATGCTTCTCTATGTTGGGATATCTAAATAGTGTCGCAAGAGAAACAGGCGTTATCCTTATACTCCATCGCCACGACGATGAGCTCATCAAAACGTCTATGAATTATAACGTCAAAGGATTCCTCTTGAAACCCCTCTACCCCGGTCTCATGTCTACAATCCACCATGCACTTCAGGGAGCGAACGATAACCATTAAAAAAAAGAGACGATCTTTACTCGACATGATCGTCTCTTTTTTTGTTCTGCACTGCCCTTTCATCATGATTGGAGCGAGCGTAAATAAGCATCCAGACATTCAAATTGAGAAGCCGTACCTTCAACCACGCCCATTTCTTTAACTTTGTGGAGATCAGCCTCTGTTTCAAACTGACTGCGTGTCACGAGAATCGTCTTGCCAGAGTCTTCGTTAAAGTTCATCGTTACTACTACCTCAGGCATTTCTTCAAAAACATTGCCTTCCTTATCACAGAAAACATCGGTGCAGACAATCTTTTCAGGAGAAATAATGTCATGATAAATCGCTTTTCCGCAAGCTTCCTGACCGAAAAAATCTCCCTGTTCCTTGTCCGTACAACGCATACAATAGTGCCAGACACCATTCGGCTTAAACTCGAATTGAATATTCTCCGTTTCCCAACCTTTTGGACCCCACCAATTCTCTAGATGCTCAGACTTAGCATAAGCCTCGAACACAAGATCTCTTGGCGCATTAAAAACTCTCTCCATTACGAGAGTCCGCCCTTCTACATGAGACTGTACACCCGTGTCGTGTTTGTTTTCCGGCATTTGGTTTCCTCCTCCTATTAAATTAAATAGAGCGCGATCCTCCTTTTCCGGTATTATTTTAAGTTTACCATACTAAATTCAAGGAAGTGTGGCGTTATAAAACTATGTCCATACGCGCTCCTTGAACCCCAATCACTGCTATGCATTTACCCTGGCCAAAATGAGGTGGCTATACGCTCAAGCATGAGACAATAGCCCAAAACAGGGACATAATCGCCCATGTTCGGACCAAAACCGCCCATCTCAGGGGCACAAGCGCCCAAGTAAGGCGGCGAATCGCCCATGCATGAGATAACCGCCCAACATCAGGCCATAATCACCCATACAGAAGAGTCGTCCAGCGTGATATCTTGAGACACTCCCTCCCCTATAAAAAGTAAACCCCAACTTATTTTCAAAGTGGGGGTTTTCTAATATCGATTAGGTTTTTATTCCACAGTGACACTTTTCGCTAAGTTACGCGGCTTATCTACATCACAGTCGCGATGCAGCGCGGCGTAATAGGAAATCAGCTGCATAGGCACTACTGACACGAGTGGGGTCAGGAGTTCGTGTACCTTTGGAATGATGAAGTTGTCGCCGTCTTTTTCAAGGCCTTTCATGGTGATGATGCATGAATTGGCGCCGCGGGCTTCAACTTCTTGAATGTTGCCTCGGATCGACAGGTTCACTTTTTCTTGTGTGGCGAGTCCGATGACGGGGGTGCCTTCTTCGATCAAGGCGATGGTGCCGTGCTTCAGTTCTCCGCCGGCGAAGCCTTCTGCCTGAATGTATGAGATCTCTTTCAATTTCAGGGCGCCTTCGAGTCCGACGTAGTAGTCGACGCCGCGGCCGATGAAGAAGCAGTTGCGGGTTGTTGGTAAAAACTCGCTGGCCAGCTCTTCAACGGCTTCTTTTTGATCGGTCAAGGCTTCCATGGCGTTAGCTACGATGCCGAGCTCTTGCATCGGGTCGAATTCGAGTTCGATGCCTTTTGCGCGTGCTGTGTCTACAGCTAGGATGGCGAGTACGGCCATTTGAGCTGTATAGGCTTTCGTTGATGCTACTGCGATTTCTGGCCCTGCGTGCAGGTGCATGGTGTAATCTGATTCCCGGGAAAGGGTGGAGCCTGGCACATTCGTAAGGGTCAGTGCCGGGTGTCCAAGTTCTTTCGTCTGGACTAATACAGAACGGCTGTCGGCTGTTTCTCCGCTTTGAGAGATATAGACGAACAGCGGCTTCTCTGAAAGAAGCGGCATATTATAAGAGAATTCGCTGGCGACGTGTACTTCGACCGGGATGTTGGCAAGTTTTTCAATGAACTGTTTGCCAAGTAAACCGGCATGGTAACTTGTGCCCGCGGCAATGATGTAGATGCGGTCGCATTCTTTCATGGCCTGGCGAATCTCAGGATCCAGTTTTATTTCATCGTTTTCGTTTTGATATTCTTGGATGATTTTACGAATGACAAATGGTTGCTCGTCGATTTCTTTCAGCATGAAATGCGGGTACATTCCTTTTTCGATATCCGTTGCATCAAGTTCAGCTGTAAAAGGGTCGCGATCGACTTTAGAGCCGTCCGGCTTCTGGATCGTGACCGCATCTCGTTGCACGATGACGGTTTCTTTGTCCATCAGTTCCAGAAATTGATCGGTTACTTGCAGCATAGCCATTGAGTCGCTTGCTACCACGTTGAATCCATCGCCGAGTCCAATCAAGAGTGGGCTTTTATTCTTGGCCACGTAGATGGTTTCTGGGTTTTGGGAATCGATCAAGGCGATCGCATAAGAACCTTTCAATAAATCGACGGCTTTACGGAAAGCCGCTGCGACATCATTCATTTGTTCGTTCAGGTGTTCAATCAGCTGGACGACGATTTCTGTGTCGGTCTCACTTTTCATAGCAACATTCGGTAAATACGCCTCGCGTACTTCCATATAGTTCTCGACGACGCCATTATGAACGAGAGTGAATTGGCCAGACGCGCTCTGGTGCGGGTGCGCGTTCTCATGGCTTGGCGCACCGTGTGTTGCCCAGCGCGTATGGCCGATTCCCATTGTTGCTTTCTTATTCTCATCGACTGCTTCACGTAAAGCAGCTATACGACCTTTGACCTTGGAAACATAAACCCCGTCGTCATTCAGCAGAGCAAGACCCGCTGAATCATAACCACGGTATTCCAGCTTCTCAAGTCCTTTCAGCAAAATCTCTTGTGATTGATCCTGTCCAATATATCCTACAATTCCACACATGTTGTTTGGCCTCCTCAAATTTTCCAAAAGGGGCAAACCAACACCCGCAAAACAGGGGCAGTGATTTGCCCCTTTCCCGTTTCGATTGATTTATTATGATGGCACTTCATCCCGGTCTTTTGTGCAAAGAGTTACCTCTAAGTTTTAAAACCCGGACATGCGGTTGAAGTGCGGCAACCGGGAGGCATCCGCCGAATACTCGATGAACCTCCACCTCGTCAACTATGCTTCTATTCCGTTCGAAACATAGCCCTGGCGCTTTTTTTAATATGATGCCGTGTTACCTTTCCTCCTTTAACCTCGTTAAAATGACGTCCCTGTATCATTAACCACGTTTGGACTCTGTTAAACCAAGCACAGGGATAATATTCATTTTACTCGAGAGAACAGGCTTCGGTCAATCTAAACATAAAATAGGGGGAGCATTAGTTTAAGATGATCCATGCTATTCCCTTGTCATAAAATATGCGCAGCTGCGCACCGGAGTGCGAACTGCGCATGGTGTATTTATTCTTCCTTCATACCAAGTTCTGCTTGCACAACCTCGACGACTTTAGCAACGTAAGTTTCACACTGATCAGTAGTCGGGGCTTCGACCATCACGCGTACGAGCGGTTCGGTACCAGAAGGGCGTACGAGCACGCGTCCGTCTCCTCCCATTTCTTCTTCCACCGCTTCGATGGCTTCTTGAATGCGAGGATGGGTTTGCACCCTATGTTTATCAATGACTTTGACGTTCTTGAGGACTTGCGGAAACTTTTGCATTTCTGCTGCTAGCTCTGACAAAGGCTTCCCGGTATCCTTGAGCACATTGACGAGCTTCAGTGCGCTAAGCATGCCATCCCCTGTCGTGTTGTGATCAAGAAAGATGATATGACCAGACTGCTCGCCCCCGAGGTTATACCCCCCACGGCGCATTTCTTCCATGACATACCGATCACCGACAGCCGTTTTATCGCTTTTCATTCCGGCCGCTTCAATCGCTTTATAAAAACCGAGGTTACTCATAACCGTCGAGACAACTGTTCCTTGCTTCAACGTTCCTTGTTGGTGCATGTGTTTGGCACAAATGTACATAATGTAGTCGCCATCGATGATATTTCCTTTTTCATCAATCGCAATCAAACGATCACCATCTCCATCGAAGGCAAGTCCTATGTCAGCTCCTTTATCAAGCACAAATTGCTGCAAGGCTTCCGGGTTGGTCGAGCCGACCCCATTGTTGATGTTCAGCCCGTCCGGCGAAGAACCAATTGAGGATATATCCGCTTCCAGGTCGGCGAACAAATGAGAAGCAAGCGATGATGTGGCACCATGGGCACAGTCTAACGCGATGTGAAGCCCCTCAAATTCATAGTCCACAGTCTGTTTCAAGTGCTGCATATACTTTTGGCCGCCTTCAAAATAATCGTTGATTTGGCCAAGATCAGACCCGGATGGACGCGGCAATTGATCATCCTCTGCGTCGATTAATGTTTCGATTTCGTTCTCCTGTTCATCGTTCAGCTTAAAACCGTCCGGACCGAAAAATTTGATGCCGTTATCCTCTACCGGGTTATGGGAAGCTGAAATCATGACGCCCGCTTCAGCTTGCAATGCTTTGGTCAAATAAGCGACACCAGGCGTGGAAATGATTCCTAGTCTCATCACCTCGGCACCAATCGACAGCAATCCTGCAGCCAAGGCCCCTTCAAGCATTTCGCCTGATATGCGGGGATCTCGCCCTATCAGTATTTTGGGGCGCTGAACATTCTTGGTCAGAGCGTATCCGCCATACCGTCCAAGTTTGAATGCTAATTCTGGAGTCAGTTCTTTGTTGGCAATGCCCCGTACTCCGTCTGTTCCGAAATATTTTCCCATGCGTGGTAACCTCGCTTTCATTGCTTTCCAATTGTTTTAAGTAATTCTAATCGTTGCGTTTTTATAATTGGCGGACAGTTGCACACCTTCTGGACCATTAAGACTGATCGGTACGTCATGTTCGCCTGCTTCAAGTCCTGAGGCATCAATCAAAACGCGAAGATCTTGGCGCGATATTTCTTCTATAACAGTCGTTTCGCCAGTAAGGGTCACATCTATTTGGTTCGAATCAGGTTCGAGAAAATCGACGGTCTGTTCCGCAGAAAGATTTGTCACTTCTATCGGAACGCCAGTTACAGTCTCGCTTGCACCAGCCACATTATCTTGCTCGCTAACAGCCGTTCCTCCTGTTTCTTCTGACTCGTCCACTTCAACTTGCACTTCTATCGTTTCAGGGTCGACGCTTACCACACCGTCCGGTACAGGTACGTCTACTTCAACAGTCGCATCTTCCGTAATTTCACTAACGTCAACTGGAATATCGGGTAATGCGTTCAGTTGATCAAGTACATCACTCGGGCCATATACAGTGACATTTTCCACTTGAGGCGTCAAGGAACTGACCGTCAAACCATCGGACGGTTGCCCTTGCGCTGTCACATTGAGCGGGAGTTCTTTGCTCGGGCGGGAAATCGGTACAGATAATTCTACACCGGATGGTTCGACAATGACATTCAGTTCATTTCCCTCCGAATCATATACTTTCACTGGCGCTTCAGTATTTTCAATCGATTCAGTGGACTGGCCGACATTCACCATCGCTTTTACGACCGCTACGCTATCAACCAGGCTCTGAGCACCGGTAATCGTTACTTCTGACGGCTCGATCTCTGGCTCACCAAGCTCATATTCTTCACCGATCTGGTTTTCGTTAATGAGATCCGCATCAACGCTGAAGTTCTCACTGACTCTTTCTTCCACTGTCACATCTACTGTCTCAGGCTCAATATTGACAGATAACCGATTGGATATACCACTGTGCTGGACGTTGACCGTATGGGTTCCGGGGCCATAATCAGTCAGATCAACAAAAACATTGAAGTTTTTCGTACGAGCAAGCGGCGTTATGACGCTATTTGGTCCTTCGACGGTCACACTGACATTTTGCGGCACACCCGTAACGGTATAATCGTCCTCATTAAAACGAACTTCCAGCGGAATATTGTTCAGAACCTTTGTTTCTTCAGATGCGTCATCAATCAAAAGGGCATCTGTTTCCATATTGTTATCCAAGTTTACCGAGATCCATAGTAACACGGCCAGGACAAATGAAACCAGTCGCAGTACCCACGGGCTGTTAAACCATCTATCCATTTTTCTTCCCCCTCCAGTTCCAAGCGTTCTGTGCAGGGTCTTTTATTGAATTGTCCAATTCACTGCGCAAAATATGCTCAAGTTGTTCCTGGGTGAGCTCACGATGTAATTCACCGTTTTTCGTACATGATATGTTTCCCGTCTCTTCAGAAACTATAATGGTCAGCGCATCGGTCACTTCACTGATACCAAGCGCTGCCCGGTGACGGGTACCGAGTTCTTTGGAGATGAACGGACTTTCAGAAAGCGGAAGATAACAAGCAGCTGCCGCAATACTATCTCCTTTAATAATGACGGCTCCATCGTGCAAAGGCGTGTTCGGAATAAAGATATTGGTGAGCAGTTCACTCGTTAAGTTACCCCCGATTGAAATACCTGTTTCCGCATAGTCTCCCATGCCCGTTTCTCTTTCAATGGTAATCAGGGCTCCGATTCGCCGTTTCGCCATATAGTTGCATGATTTCGTAATCGCTTGAATTTTTCGTTCCATTGTCTCATCTTCTGATGCAGCATTCCGACTAAAGAAACTGCCACGTCCCAGCTGTTCAAGTGCCCGTCGCAATTCAGGCTGAAATAAAATAATGATAGCGAGAAAACCCCAAGTAATCGCCTGCGACATCAGCCACCTGAGTGTGGTCAGTCCAAATAAATTACTCAATAACCAGATGGCGAGGATGACAAAAATCCCTTTTAAAAGCTGGACAGCCTTCGTCCCTCGTATCAGCATGATTAATTTATATACAACAAACCAGACAAGGGCAATATCAATTGCTATTAACAAATAATCTAGAACATCAAGTCCCCCATCAAGCATGTCTACACGTCCTTTTTATCTATAAATTGGTAACTTATCCTTAAGCCATAGCATTTTCCATTATACCATAAACCCTTCGTTTTAAGTATCAGCAATTCGGACAATTTAAAAAGGCTGTCTGTAAATTAACAGACAGCCCTGGATCATTCGTCATCCCCAAAGGAAAACACACCCTGGAACAAATTTTTCGTGTGATACCACATCCACTCGAAAATTTGATTCACTTCATTCACTTCACCACTGACATACGCTTGATATTTTTCTCCCTCTAATGGGTTCGGATCATCCTCGTGTACCATGTCGCCGTTAATCAGTGTTATATCTCCATCAATTTTCCCTTCAATTTTCAAGTCGCCATTTCTTACAACCAAGTCGCCGTTAACAGTGACACCCTCTGGTACGATCACGGTATTATCCTGAATCACCAAATTCTCCTGTTTTGATACGGTCACCTGCTGGTCCTGGTTCCAGGCCGAAAAGATGCCGCTGAACATCAAGATGAAAAATACCGCAGCCGACGTGAGAAAAGGGTGCTGATGAAACCATCGCTTATAATTCTTCCGTTTCTTTTCTTTTGGAAGATTATCCATGACATTGCTCGTAAAATTCGCTGGTGCTTGCACAGGTCCCGCATTTTGCACTAACGTGATGGAACGCTTTAATTCATGAAAATGATGTTGACATGCCGGACAATTTTGTAGATGGTCACGTAGTTTTCTCTCTTCTTCTTTCTTTAGTTCACCATCCAAGTACTTGTGCATTAAAGTGACAGCTTCATTATTACACGTCATTCCCTCTCAACTCCTTTACACATGACGAAGCCTTTTGCGTAAAGCTTCCCTGCCCCTATGAACACGGGTTTTGACCGTTCCGACCGGGATGTCCAACACTTCAGAAATTTCCTGAAGTGATAATTCGTCCAAATAACGGAGAACGATCACACCTCGGTATTTCGGAGGCAAGGCCAGTATCTCTTTATGAATATAGCTTTGCAGCTCTAAGCTTTCCACCTCTTCTTCAGGTAACGCTTGATCAGCTGCCAATTGCGAATACATATCCAATCCTTCGGTCCCTTTTACCTCGGCATCAAGATAGTAGTCTGGTTTTCGCTTGCGGATGCGGTCGATCGTCAAATTAGTGGCGATCCGGTACAACCACGTTGAAAACTTTCTGCGCTCATCAAACGTATGAATGTTTGTGTAGGCGCGGATAAAGGCTTCTTGCGCAAGATCCTCAGCCTCATAGGCGTTGCCAATCATGCGGAAGCAGATGTGGTAAACTTTATTTTGGTAAAAGGAAACAACGTCCTCAAATGCGGAACGGTCTCCTTTTTTAACCTGTTTGATTTTCTGCTTGATCATGTTTTCCATTAGCTATACCTCCGCTACACTTGCGGTCATTACCTGTTACGTATGACCCCGCTGTGAGGTTTCAAAAAAATTATTTTTTAATATTGTTTAGCCAGGGGGAAGCAGGGGTAGTTACAAGTTGTAACACCTATTTTACCTTTGAGGGAGTGACAGAATGGATACGGATTGCTTGAAGGAAGAAATTGAATCGTGCCGAAAGAAGATGTCTCAACTGGCCAGGACACATGAACTGAGTTCCCGTGTGGTGGTGGATGTCAGCGCCCAATTAGATAGACTCTTAAACCAATATCAATCATTAAAAGAAAAGGAACAGCACCTCACCCCTATGGGATAAGCTGCTGTTATATAGGCTACTTCAACTTCTCTCCTAATAATGAACCCATTAGCCCAACAGCCATTGAAGCTGTCTTATTCTTTTCATCAAGGATCGGGTTAACCTCAACAAACTCCGCCGACGTAATCATGTCAGATTCATGCAGCATCTCCATAGCTAAATGACTTTCCCTGTAGCTCAACCCGCCCATGACCGGCGTTCCGACGCCAGGCGCTTCATTCGGGTCAAGACCATCTAAGTCTAAACTTAAGTGTACACCATCTGTACGTTCTTTTAAATAATCAATTGTTTCTTGCATGACCTGGGACATGCCCAGCCGGTCAATCTCATGCATGGAATATACGGTAATGCCACGTTCTTTAATAAGCTTGCGTTCACCTTCATCAAGAGAACGAGCCCCCACGATGACTATGTTTTCCGGTTTGATTTTCGGCTGATACCCTAAGATGCTCGTAAGCTTTTCGTGACCAAGGCCTAAGCTCACCGCTAACGGCATGCCGTGGATATTGCCCGAGGGAGACGTATCACCGGAGTTTAAATCGCCGTGAGCGTCATACCAAATAACTCCAAGATTATCGTAGTGCCGGGATACACCGGCCAGTGTTCCGATTGCGATGCTGTGGTCCCCGCCTAATACGAGGGGGAATCGATTACCCTCCACAATCTCATTTACATATTCAGCCAGACGCACATTGCCTTCGGTCACTTCTTTTAAATTACGTAAATTGTCTTCAATTTCCGCGCCCTCACGACTATGCTGCGCGATATCAATATCACCTAAATCTTTAATATCATACTCAAGTTGCTCTAACCTTTCAAGAACACCAGCATAACGAATCGCGCTGGGACCCATGTCCACTCCGCGGCGATTCTGACCTAAATCCATGGGTACGCCTAATAGTGATAGTTGTTTGTTCATGTCCGTTGCCTCCTTTTTTGCATTACGTTTATTGTAGCCGTTTTCAAAGCAATGACTCAACCGGACATGATACTGCATATATATACGGGATTTATGATGGAAAAGACTGGACGCAAGGGGGCGTAAGTATGGTTATACGAACAAAGGTTCAAGCGCCCCGGGAGCTCCGACACGCATAAGCAAAACACCAGGAGGAAGGTGGTCTTTCCTTCCGCAGGGTGTGGGGCGCTTATGCGTGTCGGAGCTGGGCGCTGGAGCCGAACGTGGCTTATGAGGTATGTATGCAGGCCCCGAATTTTATGGTTTCCTAAGCAAAGAAAAAAGCTGACATAAGGGCATGTCAGCTTTTAACTATGATTGGTTGATTGTAAAGTGTAATGACTGGTGTAATGTGTTTTCCGATTCGGAGGACCCAAAACGGAAAGCTAGTATGGAATGGTGGAGCCTAGCGGGATCGAACCGCTGACCTCCTGCGTGCAAAGCAGGCGCTCTCCCATCTGAGCTAAGGCCCCACATGGAGCGGGAGACGGGATTCGAACCCGCGACCCCCACCTTGGCAAGGTGGTGTTCTACCACTGAACTACTCCCGCAGCTTATATGGTGAGCCATGGAGGATTCGAACCTCCGACCCTCTGATTAAAAGTCAGATGCTCTACCAACTGAGCTAATGGCTCTTCAAGGAGATAAGCCCAAAAAGAAAAGCCCTTTTTACATATGTGGAAAAAGGCTTCATGCTTACATAAGTATTTAAAAATGGCTGGGCCAGCTGGATTCGAACCAGCGCATCACGGTACCAAAAACCGATGCCTTACCGCTTGGCTATGGCCCAATAATATGTCCACTATGTACTATTTACATTTTTAAGAATAATATACCTGAATTTAAAAAAATAAAAATGGTGGAGGGAGCAGGACTCGAACCTGCGAACCCGAAGGAGCGGATTTACAGTCCGCCGCGTTTGGCCAACTTCGCTATCCCTCCATATTGCATATGTTGATGAATAGGCCAATAAAATAATGGTGCCGGCCAGAGGAATTGAACCCCCAACCTACTGATTACAAGTCAGTTGCTCTGCCAATTGAGCTAGACCGGCATATATGGGCATCTTATAGAATTTGCATGGTGGAGGATGCAGGGATCGAACCTGCGACCCCTTGCTTGTAAGGCAAGTGCTCTCCCGGCTGAGCTAATCCTCCGTTATAAATGGTGACCCGTACGGGATTCGAACCCGTGTTACTGCCGTGAAAGGGCAGTGTCTTAACCACTTGACCAACGGGCCTATTAAGCAGTTCAGCTGCTGATTTGCTTGTCCACTCTCGAAAACTGACGAATATAATTATATACAGATGACCCCTTTTTTGTAAAGGGGTCTTTTGAATTTTTTTTGCTTTTTTATGAGGGGGTGTGGAGGAGGAGGGGGATCTTGGGCAGTGGATCTGCTCGCTTGGGCGGTTCGCGCTTCTATTTGGGCGATTAATGCTAAACTTGGGCGGTTATCACCTCTTCTTGGGCGGTTCTGCTTCCACTTGTGCGATCAAAGCTCTCGTTAGGCCGCATTTCCTAACACGAGGGGGAAGCACTACAATAAAAAACCTCTGAAGCGGAGGTCGACCGCTTCAGAGGATCTATATAAGAGGGGGAAGTCAATTATTCTTCTACGTTAATGAAAAGTTTACCTTCGGCTGCTGCTTCTGTAAGGTTGCCGTAATCATCTTCAGCTTTTACGAAAATCTCCGCACCTTCGGCAACAAGGTTGGAGGTAGCTGTCCAGTAGCCTTCATAGTGCCCTTCTTCTGTTTCCATCATTGGAAGCTCTGTCGCTTGTGTTGTTGCGTTCGTAAGCGGCATCTTGATATAGAAGGTAGCATCCAGCCCTGGTGCAGAATCAAATTCAATTTTCACAGATTCACCAGCTTGAAGATATTTGTCATCTTCAGGCAAGACATTCGTGATTTCTGGTGCTTCAAAGTTGACGTCGACTGTGACCGTTTCAACGGTACGGTTGTCCGCTTTGTCAATGGCTCTAACTTTTATCTCGTTTTCACCTTGGTTGAGGAGAATCCGTTTAGAGTAAGAACCATCTTCATCCACGTCAGTCCGCTGACCGTTGACGATGAGGCGGTCAAGATTTTCTTCATCGACTTGTCCTGTCACGTTGACGACCTCTTTATTGATTTTCTCGCCATCTTCTGGAGATGTGATCGAGAGTTCTGGGTCTTCCTGATCTAGTGTGACTACGACTGGAGCAGAAGGATCGGTCGAGCCGTTATCAGCTGAGGATACGGCTACCAATTCGTTCTCTCCGTCATGCAATGCAACGTCGAGAGCAAATTGGCCATCTTCTCCTACTTCCGTGCTGGCAGCTTCTTCACCGTCGTTAAGCACGGTAAGCGTAGTCATTGGGGCTGCTGAGCCTTCGACGGTTACCGTTCCTTCATTCGTGAAGGACCCGTCTTCCGGCGACTCAATGACAGGTGCTTCGGCTGCGTAATCCACCATGGCACGGATCATGTAGTTGCCTTCCGCTTCAGGTGTTTTACTCCAGCTGCCATCTACATATTGCCAGCTGCGATCGACGTACTCGCCGTCTTCATCCGTACCCAGTCCTGGTGCATTCGGGTTCGGATCGGTTTGAATATAGACCATATAGAAATCGCCGGTTGCAACGATGCCTTTATCAGAAAGGTCCACTTGGGTCCATTCTCCATTTCGCAAGGCTTCGGCATCATATGGTCCACCGAGTTTGTTTCCAGGAGCTCCATCAGGGCCGTTGGCATCGTATACTTCAACTTGGAAGTCATTGCCTCCTGGTACTGGCCAATCTTCACCCCAGAAGCGGAATAGACCACCCGTTACCATGGCGCTCTCTTTTCCTTCTTCTAAGGACATTTTTACAGCCCAGCCGTTGCCAGCATCGTAAAATGCTCGTGCGTTTTCGGCTGATCCGTCATCATAACCAATTTCTCCAGGGTACCCAATGAATGGATCTAATTGAACATCAACAGTAACCGTAGAATCCGCTTCAATTGTCACGGGTACTTCTGTTGAATGATAGTTCGGCGCCATCACTTTTAGCGTATACTCGCCTTCATAAGCTTCAATTGCGTATGTGCCATCTTCACCCGTTTCAACAGGTTCAATCGCCGCATCCTCTAGAAGCATAAGGGTCGCACCTTCTATCGGCTCACCTGTTTGATCATTCGTTACCGTTCCAGTTATTTCACCTTGAGGAATCGGATCGAGTGTGAAATTAGTTTCGACTGTGCCGTCTTCTGGAAGCTGAACATCTTTTTGGCTAGGTTGATAACCATAAGCATCAGCTTGCAGCGTCAAGTCACCAGCTGCATGCAAGAGATTGAAACTTCCATCAGAAGGATCTGTGTTGACAGTGCTGTCGGATTCAAGCACTGTAACGGATGCATCCAGAGGCAGTAGGTTAGGCTGGCTGCCTTTCTCGACTTGACCATTGCTTAGTCCAGGTGCTTTGATATTTTTAACTGCTCCCGGCAAAAGTTTGTTCGGATTGACAGGTTTCTTTCTGCTGTCGCTGTTATTGATTTTTCCTAAGCTGTTCGTCTTCATTGCTTTTTTGGCTTGCCCTCTATTTTTAAAGTGAATGCCAATAGATGAGCTTTGTGATTGATCTGTCAACGTGACATCATCAATATACATGCCTTCATTTGTGACAATGAAGTCTGAATCAACGTGGAAGCCGACGAAGATATCTTCACCAGCGTAATCAGATAAATTGACTTCTTTTTCCTGCCAACCATCAGTTTCGCCGTTATATTCTTCGAGCTGCTCCCAATTTTCCATATCTGTTGAAACCACAACATGACCGTAGTCATAGTTGGACTCTAGATTGTGCCACGCATTGAATTGCAAGAAGGTATTTCCTTCAGGTACTTCAACCGGAGGCATTACTAACGTCATGTCAGCATCGTTACCGTGATCGCCTTCCAAGTTGGTTCCATAGACTTTTTCACCAGAGGCTGCTTCTTCAGGGCCCGCTTCGGGAACGCCCCACTCCCAGGAGTTCGCGCTTCCAAATGAGAACCATCCTGTCGGCGTCGTTTCAAAGTCTTGTTCATAACCAACTGAAATCGCATCTTTAACGGTTACTTCGTAGACGTCAGACTCGACTTCGTTATCACCAAAGTCTGTAATCGTCCACTTGTATTCAAGCAGATCGCCGCTCACTGCATCGGCTGGAATCGTTGCTTGATACGTTCCTTCTGCAAAATCGCCATCGACTAATTCAGCCGAAACTGTTTCCCAGCTGCCGTTATCTAAACGGAATTGCAAGTCAACAGAATCGATGCTTACATTGTCAGTGACATCAACTAACAGTGGCAGATCTAACCCCTCAAACGTTTCTTCAGGGCTTTCATGTTCAAAAGTCGGAGCTTCTTCGTCCTCTCCTTCTTTGTACACATGACCAGAGATTTCACCTAGTCCACTCACCACTGCAGAAACGGCTGTATACGCATTAACAATACCATGGCCAAACCCTTCGTTCGGATCTTCAGGGTATTGATCATCCGTAGCGGTGTCAGCTGTCTCTAGCATAACTTCTTCCAAGTCATCGACAGACAAGCCGCTGTCCGCTTGAAGCAATAAGGCTGCTGTTCCGGCCACATGCGGTCCTGCCATCGATGTACCGTTCCAGCCTCCTTCATATCCATCTCCAGGAACTGAAGAACGTATGTTAGCGCCTGGCGCTGATATATCAGGCTTTACTTCACCATCATAAGGAGAAGGCCCGCGAGAAGAGAAACTTGCTAGACCGTCGCTTGCAGTGGTCGCCCCAACCGCAATCGCCTCAGGATAGTTTGAAGGTGCTGCAATCGAACCATCAGCAGGTCCGTCGTTACCAGCGGAGAAAACCGGGACGATACCAGCTTCACGCCAGTTCTGCACCATTGGGCGATACCACTCATCTAATCCAGGTCCACCGCCCCAAGAGTTGTTGACAACATCAGGGGCCATTTCAGGGTGAGGGTTGCCTTCATCGTCCTTAGGAGACAAAATCCATTCACCTGCCGCAAGCAGATCAACGTCTGTCCCGCCGGCTGCCGTGAAAGCTTTGACTGCTATCCATTCAGCTCCCGGTGCAACACCGACTTGATTGGATCCATCAGCTTCATCGCCGACCATCGTACCCATGGTGTGCGTTCCATGACCTTGATCGTCGTAAGGAGCGTCTTCACCTGCTGTGGCATCAAACCAGTTATACTCATGGTCTAAATCTTCAGGATTCGAAGGGTCATAACCGCGATATTTCTCTAATAGTGCTGGGTGATCGCCTTGAACCCCAGTATCAATATTAGCGACTACCACGCCATTCCCGTCGATTCCAGTTTCCTCCCAAACTTGGGGAGCACCCACACGATCAATGTTCCATTCTGTGTCGGCAAGTTCTTGTTTAGCCAATTTATTTTGTTGCTTCTTGCTTGCCTTCTTCAATTCCGGATTTAATTGGCGTGTCCGGTTTGGCAATACTTTATCTACATCAGACATAGCTGCAATTTCTTTCATTGTTTTCTTATCACTCGTTACTGACATCGCATTCACAATGTAGTAAGATGAATATGACGCAACGTTGCCAGCTTTCTTAGCTTTTGTAAGAAAGTTCTCTAATGACTGTTGCGTTTCGATGGCAGTGGAACGAAGCTCGCTGACGACAGCAGAAGTTCTGATTCGTTTAACCTGTTGGGAGGTTAACGAAGCTTTATTTTTCTTCGCTTTTGTCACAGCTTTTTCCGCTGCTTTTTGTGTATTACCTTGCTCTTTCATTTTGACCAGATAGGTTACGTTTTTCTCGTCTTTAAATTGAGACAATAAATCGCTATTGATCTTATTGTTCAATTTCTGTCCATCTTTGAGCGATACGTTCGGGGATTTCTGGGTTGCGAAACTATTACTCGAAAACAGTGAGACAACCATTAGAATGGCTAAAGACAAACTGAACAATTTCAGCAATCTTTTTTTGCGCAAATCAATTCCCCTTTCTGGATTTTATTAACTCGCTTCCAAGACAAGTACTTATCTGAAAACCAATGTCACCTCCTTGATAATAGAGTCTAAATTTGAATATTCTTGGTGTTACATTAAAGTTACTAGAATATTACATAAAAAACTAGTAATATTCTGAAAAATAAGAACACATCACCACGAATTGTAATATTAAGATCAAAATGATAAATTTCTACCACATTTTGTCCAATCCATATATTCAATTTTCTCAGAGGCTTTTGGATAAGTGAAAATGTAGGCCTTTATAATTACATTATTTTGATTATTTTACATTTTTCAACAAGAATAGTCACGGTCCTGTGACTCCTTTTTATCGTTCATTTTCTCTAATTGCCACTGCTTCACCCCTTCTGAATTATTACAAGGAAACAAGGAGGCTTTAACTTTCGAACTATTAGTCGAGGCAAGCATCATAGCAATCCACCGCCACATATCGGTCTACTATACTGACATGTCGGTCACTTCGACGCTGATATCAGTCCAGCGGCCAATTTATCATTCTAAACCCTTCATATATCAGTCAAACCTGGCATTTTATCGGTCTGCCGCTGCATATCAGTCTAAAAAACTGAAATATAGCTCCCTGAACGCATTAGCGCAAATAGATGTTACCTCATAATAGCCACTCCAACGTAAAAAAGCTTCGCGTAAATGACGCGAAGCTTTTAATTATGTATTATTGTTGGTTGATATTAATAGGGATCATCCGAAACGTTTTATCGGAGAGCTTCCAGCCGGATTTGAACCGGCGACCCCTTCCTTACCATGGAAGTGCTCTACCACTGAGCTATGGAAGCATATGGCTCCACCGGCAGGATTCGAACCTGCGACAAATCGGTTAACAGCCGATTGCTCTACCACTGAGCTACGGTGGAATAATAGTAATGACCTAGCGGCGTCCTACTCTCACGGGGATCAACCCGACTACCATCGGCGCTGGAGAGCTTAACTTCTGTGTTCGGCATGGGAACAG
>NZ_JABLSJ010000017.1 GCF_013618635.1 Thalassobacillus sp. CUG 92003
GGATCCAACTGGAAATTCCTCTAGGAAGAGCTCTTATAAGTATTATACGAGGGGGTGATTAAGGGAAAAAAGAGATGCGATTAATTTTTAACCTGCTCGTACAGGACATCATATTTCTCTGCACATTGCAAATCTAAATCGGACAGCCCTTTAGCACTCCACGATGTTAATTTGAGTGTCACCATTTTATAATCAATGCTGATAAACGGATGGTGCTGGATGTCTTCTGCATACTCCGCAACATTATTCACAAATTGAACCCCTGTTAAAAAGTCCGTAAACCGGTAACGCTTTTCGATGAATTTATCATCTTTAAGGCTCCACCCTTCTAACTTATCCACTTCCTGCTGTTTAACTTCTTCCGATAATCGTTCCACGCTTTTCGCCCTCCTTTTGATTTTTAGTTAATAATCATTTAATCCGTAGCCTCGTTACAACTATCATATCATATTCTTTAGCAGGTCTTCCAAGCAAAAAAAGCCAACTCCCTGTAAGGGGCTGGCTTTGTGACGGTACGGTCATTCATTTAGGGCGAATGGGTAAATTTTCGACGGCTTGTTGCAGGTTTTGCTTAATTGCATATGGGGACATATCGATCCCAAGAGAGGTGATCGTCATCGCCACCTCAGCACTCAACCCTGTCATTACGACTTCCACACCCATTAATTTTAATGATTGAATCACTTCCATTAAATGACGGGAAATTTGAGTGTCGATTAAAGCAACACCTGAGAGATCCAGGATTAAATAATTCAAGCGCAAGCTTTTACTTTCCTCTAACGCCTTTTTATTAAGCAGTTGCGCCCGATCTTCATCCAGTTCGCCAATGATTGGACAAATGCCCACACCGTCGAACAATTGAATGATCGGGACGCTCATTTGGGTCAGTTTATCATTGAAACTTTTGAAATTGTCTTCGGCTTGTTCCATGAAGACCTTGGTATAGCCCTGGACGAACTCGCCAATCAGCGGATCAATTGTCTTTGTTATGTAGAAGACATCGGTCACACTGAGTTCTAGAGCGTCACTTTGCTCTTCGATATGTTCCCACAACTGTCGTGTGATATAGGGAATAGCACTGACGACTGTGCTGATCAATTGCTGATCCAGCAGTGCCTTCTCGCCTTCTTCACGACTTAACGTTTGCATCGTCGTTTTTGTCCCATTACTTGCATGATCATCAGACTGAATAACTTTTCCGATATGGTAGACGAGCCGTTTCGTCGTTTCTAACGACATTTGCACGAGCACAGAATTGTCATTCAAGGTGTATTGCGTTTCCAATGATTGAGTAGCGATCGATTCAAAATGTTGAATAATCGATTCTCCAACCTCTTGAACATTTCGAAATTTAACGTTTTCCACCATTGTCGTTCCCCTTTTCTTTTCTCGCATCAGTGCAAGACCCATTATATACAAAATATTATACAAGCAAAATTTCGAGAAATCTACACATACACGAGAATAGTTGGCAATAACCTTCTAATTAGGGTAAAATTTTGTCGAAAATTGTTTTAATCATGTCACAGAATAGCCGAAAATAGAAGTAGTACAGTATTTTTCTGCTATCTTTCTTATCCCCCCTTACAATATGCATTTAAAAGCGACTATAATGGGGACGGTTATTTTTAAAGTATCTATTGTATGTCAACCTGACGATGAAGGAGCGCTAGATCATGCCCGATGATTTCAATATATATTTTTTCACCTTGAGTGTTTTAAGCTCTATTGTAAATTGTTTTTTACTGTTACGATTCATTCAACGTAACACCTCTACACAGGATGCCCGCCCCCCTCATGTAGGAATGAATGGTAGTCTGGTCGGCCTGACATTCTTTTTCACTAACTTTTTTACCATGCTCGCCATTGAACAGCAGTTTAATTGGATGGCGCTATGCTTGTATGCTGGTGTGCTTTTGACATTATGTATCGGGGGCACCATTATGACCATGAATATCGGTTTTAAAGGGAATTTAACGAACACTCAGTATGTAATCAGCGGACTTGGCATGACAGTTGCCATCCTTATGGCCAATGTCATGGCGACATTATTACTATTTTATGACCTATTGATTGTGAAATTTTTCTTCATTCTGATTGCTGCTTTAACGACGTCCGGTATTTCCTTTTCTGCTTTACGGTTCATGCTTTGGTTAAACCGCGAACCAGATCCAAAACGTTCCAGTAGATGGCTGCTTTTCGGCAGTGTAATCACGGGACTCGCTCTGGCAGGTATGCCGATTCTAACGGTGTTTTCTTTAATTGATTTACAAGGCATCTTTCCTGATTCTACGTGGATGTCCAATTCATTCTATTACTGCTACGCTTTCGCCATGGCTCTTATGCTCATATTAATGATCATCCCCGATTTACTGGGAGAGTCTAAAATTTGGGAGCAAATGATTCAGCTGGAGGAAAACGAGCAACATTATCAATCATTATTCTATTACAACCCCCAGGCGATCTTTTCTTTGGATGAAAAAGGTTTGTTCCATAACGTAAACCAGGCTGCAGCCGATATGTCGGGTTATGCTCCTGAAGAGTTGGAAGGATCCAGTTTTCTCCCTCTAGTCGTTGAAGGGGATCTCCCTACCGCGGTAAAGCAATTTGATGCTTCCCTGAACGGGGAATCTAATCAATTCGAAATTTCCATACAAGGAAAAAACGATGTGATCGACCTTGAGGTAACCAACTTACCGATTATTGTACAGGGGGAAATCGTTGGTGTTTATGGCATTGCCAATGATATTACAGAGCAGAATAAGAACATGGAAACGATTCACTTCCTAGCGAATTACGATGAGTTGACCGAGCTTCCTAACCGGCGAAAATTCACGGAGATTGTTAACGAGACCATCGCCTCTGATCAGCCCTTTACGTTGATGGCCATTGAAATCGAACGAATGAAAAACATCAATGAAGCATTTGGCTATCATCATGGGGATTTAATATTGAAAGAATTAGTCGCTCGCTTGCAGCAATTTTTCAAAGACGGTGGTCAGTTGGCCCGTTTGGGCGGCGATGAGCTAGTTGCCATCTTACCGATGGTTCCAAGCGATGAGGCATTCCATCAAACGATTGAAGATATCCAACGCATGGTCAACTTCCCTATCAAATTAGATGGGCAAGAGATTACCATGGATAGTAAAATCGGCATGGCTTTATTTCCTTTCCACGATAATAAACCGGAAATGTTGATAAAATACGCTGATATAGCGAAAAGTCAAGTGAACAGACGAAAATATCAAGGTTATTCAATCTATAACCAAAACGCGGAAGAAAACTCCGAAGGCAAACTCAAGATTGAAAATGACTTGAAAGAAGCTATCAAACAGAATCAATTCGACCTTTATTTCCAACCCAAAATCGAGGCTGACTCGGAGCGACTGATCGGATTTGAAGCTCTGGTGCGCTGGAATCACCCTCAAAATGGATTGTTAACACCCGGGTCATTCATTCAGATCGCAGAAGAAACGAACCTCATTATCCAACTTGATAATCACATTATACAAAAAGCATGTGAACAATTGGCAAAGTGGCGGGCTCAAGACGTTGACCATCTGCCCGTGTCGGTCAATTTGTCCCAACGATCGTTCACCGACCCGCGGTTAGCTGATAAAATTAAGAAAAGCATGGAACACTACTGTGTAGACCCTTCACTCATTGAGCTGGAACTGACAGAAAGCATGACCATTTTCAATGAAAGCGAAACAATTAAACAACTGGAAACATTGAGATCCACAGGCATCCGAATCAGTATTGATGACTTCGGGACAGGTTACAGTTCGTTAAGTCATATTGATAAACTTCCCATTGATATCATTAAAATTGATCAATCCTTTATTCGTTCTATAGACCAAATGCCTGCTAAATCAGCCATTGTTTCGACCATTCTCTTACTCGCTGAACGATTAAACCTTGAAACAATTGCCGAAGGAGTCGAGACGGCTGAAGAATTGGCCTACTTGACCAATTTGAATTGCCCTAATATGCAAGGCTATTATTTCAGCCCGCCCGTTCCGCCAAAAGAACTCGAAGCGAAATTTCTCTCTCCGATATCGCGCTAGGCGTCACTTTACACTAGCGTTTTGTATGATTTATGTATTTACATTTTCTTAAGCTTCGTAACATGGTATTCTTGGTACATTACCACTTTCTAGGTGTACCATAATCTCGGAGGAGCAAGGCCCATGCGAAAACAGAGGAAATTCAGCCGGGTAGATTTTATTTACGGCCTCGGTGGCGCCATCATACTGGCGCTGACGTTGTACATTGTAATTTATTTGATGTAAAAGTCCTCTCACACGGTGGTGTTGAGGACTTTTTCATGGTTTGAATTTAGAATCCATTCTAACTGTGGGGTGTTGATTTGAGCTCCAATTATTCTGACCTCTTCCAGTCTGACCAATTAAGTTTCGGCTTGACGATTCCCATCGAGAATTACGGCAGTCAAGTCCCTCATATGCAAGACCAAGTTGAACATGCCAGACGAGCAGAAACATTAGGCTTTTCTTGCTTATGGCTTCAGGATGTGCTGCTTGAGGATCCAAGCTTTGAAGACCCCGCTACCGGTCAAATTTACGACAGCCTGATTTACCTGACTTACTTAGCCAGTCATACGCGTACAATCAAACTGGGCACAGCAGCCGTCGTTTTCCCCCTGCGGCATCCACTCCGAACTGCGAAAGAAGTAGCGAGTATCGAACGACTTTTTCCTGGTCGGCTGGTACTCGGCATCTCGTCCGGGGACCGCAGAAAGGATTTTAGCGCACTCAACATTCCCATCATGGAACGAGGTGAATGGTTTCGTGAAAGCTACGCATATTTTACGCGCATCCTTTATGAGGAGTTTCCTCATATCAGCTCGCCCCTGGGAACAGTTGAAAAGGCTAATTTAGTCCCCAAACCAACCCGCTCACTTCCGATATATATGACGGGCTATTGTCAGCAATCCATTGATTGGATTGCACAGCATGGAGACGGGTGGATGTTTTATCCTCAACGTCCTGAGCAGCAGAAGAAAACTATTCAGACCTATCGAGAGACAGCTGCCTATTACCAACCGCATACGTTTAAACCCTTTTTAATGCCAATGCCGCTTGAGCTTATGGATCAACCTGATTATCCGCCTGAAAAAATACCCGCCGGCTATCGAATCGGTCGGCATGCCCTCTTAGACTTGCTGGAGGATTATCGCAAAAGTGGGGTCAATCACATCTTTTTTAACCTCGCTCAAAGCAGTCGTCCTGTCGCGGAAGTGCTCGAGGAATTGGGCACGTATGTGCTGCCTGCGTTTTCAAATACGTAGAGACATTCATAGACGACGGACCCTGGTGTCCATTCACATAAACGTTTTTTTCAGAGCTAATTTATAAATAGGTGGTGTGCTTCCTTGACAACCGAAAATCAACCTGAATTGTTATTATGCGGCACGTTTCATTTAGCTGTGAACCCCGAATATGTCAATACGTCTCAGCGCGATATTCAAAACGTCGCCAGCACGTTAGCTGAATTCCAGCCTACAAAAATCGCCATCGAAAAAAGTTTTTTTCTCGAAGACGAAATCAATCGGCGTTATCATCAGTATCTTCAAGATGATTACCAACTCATCTATGACGAAGTCGATCAATTTGCCTTCCGTATCGCAAAAGAGGCAGGGCTTGATTCATTATCTACAGTTGACGAAAACGTTGATATGGCTAATCCGTCTTTAAATCAGGTGTTTGAATGGGCGAAAGAATACCAGCCTTCCTTATTCAATGAAATACTGCATGTTCAAACACGATTAAAGGAAATGGAATCAGGTGAATCCGTTCTTGCTATCATGAGATACCGAAATAAACCTGCGTACCGCCAAGAGCTTCAACGTATTTACATGAAGCTGAGCCGGGTGGGTGATCGCCAACATCAAGTGGGCGTTCACTGGCTTAAACAGTGGTACCATCGTGACTTAGCCATTGCTGCCAATATTGCACGTATAAGCCATCCCGATGATCGGACACTCGTCTTGATCGGGAGTGATCATCTCTATCTTCTATATCAATTTCTTCAGGAAACAAGAGACTTTACCATGCATGAAGCCCTTGATTACCTGCCCTAAAAAACCCCGTCTAACGGACTGCTATGTCCGTGACGGGGTTTTATTTTCTAGTCTTTATCCTCCTGATCTCGATTTTCAACAACATCTAATGCCGAACGTCTCGGTTTCTTGTTCTTACGTTCGCGCAAACGTTTCAGAATTTGCTTACGATCAATATTGATCGTCTTGGATTCATAATCGTCAGACGCGCGGATATCCGTATTCGAGGCTCTCATGAATGACCAGGCTAGTAATAGCATGATGAATATCAGCGGAAAACCACCTACAATACTCGCGGTTTGCAGGGTATCCAGACCCCCGAGGAACATGAGAACCAGCGGCATCAAGCATAGTGCAAACGCCCAAAACAAACGATTCCAGCGAAGCGGCTCATTTTTCACTTCTTTTTGCACCACAGACGCCAGAATATAAGAAGAGGAATCGAATGTGGTGGCAAGGAAGATGATGGCCAACACTGTAAACGCCAGAACAAGCACACGTGCTAGCGGCAATTGGTTAATGATAGCAATAATCGCAGCAGGTGTCCCATTCTGATCCATAAAGCTGATGACATCAAATTGTCCTGTCAACTGCATGTACAGACCGAAGTTCCCCATAATCCCGAAGAAAAGCACACAGCCGAGCGTACCGTAAATCATCGTGCCGAGAATCATTTGACGGATGGTACGCCCCCGGGAAATCCTTGCAACGAACAAGCCGACAAACGGCGCGTATACAAGCCACCAGGCCCAGTAGAATACTGTCCAACTTTCCGGGAATCCTGTTTCTTCATAGCCGCCAACACCGCCAAACGGTTCGGTCCATGTTGCCATTTTGAAAAAGTTATCCAACATGATACCTAAAGAATTGAACGTTGTTTCTGCAATAAATACAGTTGGACCAAAAATAAAAATGAATGCCAATATAAACAAGGCGAGCCATAGATTGATATCGCTGAGTAGTTTTATCCCGCGTCTCAATCCACTATAGGCGCTTATCGCAAATATGGTTGTACAAATCAGCATAATAACAGCTTGCATCCCTAACGTGACAGGTATGCCTGTCAAATCACTGATTCCGGCGGCAATCATTGGTGTCCCCAGTGCCAGGGTTGTCCCTGCACCACCCAGGAGCCCAAACATAAAGAGCACATCAATAATAGTGCCTACAGGTCCGTCCACCCACCTGCCAAGGACAGGGCGAACTGCTTCACTCACTTTCAAGACCGGCTTCTTCCGAACATAATAAAAATATGAAATCGGAAGAGCGGGAAGGGTGTAAATGGCCCATGCGATCGGACCCCAGTGAAAGATGCCGTAGGCCGTGGCCCATTGTACGGCTTCTTTAGATTCAGCATCAAGCCCATATGGAGGCCCTTGGTAGTAAAAGGCCCATTCAATAACCGCCCAATATAGGATACTTGAGCCTATCCCGGCCGCAAAAAGCATAGCTGCCCAGGAAAATGTTTTGAACTCTGGCTTCTCGCCGACGTCCCCAAGCTTTACATGGCCATTTTTACTGAAAGCCACAAATAGTAAAAACGCAAAAACGATCAGCCCCATGGCTAAATATAACGAGCCAAAATTACCGGTCATAAAGTCATTAGCCTTCGTGACAAACGTTTTTCCCGCTTCCGGATATAACACCAGCGGAAGTGTAACACCGACTAGTAAAATCAAAGCTCCAATAAACGTCGACCAATCGATCATCTTCGTCTTCAAACCTTCATCTCCTTTTGCTCGGATGCCTTTTCTTATGTACATACGACATCCATACTTTTTTAATCACTATACCGAAAGTTACTTAGCTATTATCATTCGACACCTTTCAGCATATTATGCCAATCGTGTACTTTACTAGTTTGCTTTACATACGACAACCTCTTGTAAATACACTTATACCCTAATTAGGAGGATGAGTACCGAAAAGTTGACAATTTCCTAGCTTTTTCGCACGATTAGATAAACAATCGCTTTTTTACATAAAAAAACGTTAAGCTAATCAAGTTATCAGTGCTTTTTCCGAAAGGGGTTGATGAAGATTGAACGTATAAAAGCCATGACTTACACATTATTTACAGGATTATACGTAGTTTCCTTATTCATTGATGCTTCACTCATCTCCTACTGTCTAGGGTGCGTCGCATGCTTTATATTATTTATCTCGTTTAAAGGGGCAGCGCGTACGTTTCAAATTATTTCTTTGATCTTCCTCGCTTTTGGAATTATGATCTTCCTAACATCTGATTTAGCTTTGAGTAGCTTTCCCTTGTACTTAACGTCCACTGCCCTATTGCTCAGTCTCCTTTATTTTCTTCCGTTCATTAATCACCTCATGGTTGTCGGGGGATATGACCAAGAATTGAAAAACTTGCTGCAACTACGAACGAGGCATTTAGGTCAATTATATTATCGCGGGTCGCTGATCTCTTATGTGCTATGTCTATTTGTCTTCTTTTCTGCCATTACCATTGTGCAGCAAGTCGTAAGAGACGTTTCAGAAAATGTCGACAAGCGTATCATGGAGAAATTCTCCAGCCAAACGATTCTACGTGCATTTGCCTTAGCGAATGTCTGGAGTCCAATTGAGATATTCATTGCTTTGACGGTTACGATCACAGGGGTACAGTATTTTCACCTACTTCCCTGGGCCCTGCTATTCTCCATCACTCTGCTAATGACAGACTGGCTGATCGGGTGGTTCAAATACCGGACAACCCGTTATGAAGCACCTTCACACGCTCCTGCAATCGAATATAAACGGTTATGGAAGAAAATTGGTTATCTCTTCGTAATGCTCTTTTTGTTCATCATTACGGCTTTTGGCCTTCAAACGTTGCTTGGGATCGATTACTTCAACGCTGTAATTTTGCTCATCTTTCCGTTTACACTGTTTTGGGCGCTTTCTATTAACCAATTCAGCGCGTTTATGCGTTATAATAAAAAAACCTGGGTCGGCCAGGTGAATGGACTGCAAAATTTTATGTTATTGTTCCTATCACTCGGTTTTTTCAGCGACATGTTTGAACAAACCGCTCTGATTGATTTCATGCAACGTCCGCTCTTATCAATGACGGAGTGGCCGCTCTTGCTGTTCATCACCATCCAGTTAATCTCACTCATTTTTTCTATGATAGGGGTCCATCCCCTTGTTACGATCAGTCTGATGGGAACTTTGATCCAACCAATTCTAACAGCTTTAAGCCCACTCAGCCTATCCATTGTATTACTAACTTCGACCTTAGCAAGCGACGCAGCAGGAACATTCAACACAACCGTGACAATGATGAGCGAATTGACAAATCGGAATCCATATCGCATAACGAAATGGAACTTAATATTTGCAATTTGGTTTGGAACCGCTGGTAGTCTTCTCGCCTGGTTGTTACTGTAATAAACAAAAAACAGCTTCTTTTCGGAAGCTGTGCACATCCCCACCTAGTCAAGGGGACAGGGAGGTCTGTTCATGTTCAACTGGTTCAAAAACTTAGAACGTTCCTTTAATCCGCTCTATCTACCGTTATTCACGGTGATTCCGATAGAAATATTCTTATTGTTCATCGAGGGGCCCTGGAATGCAGTCGAAATGACGACGTGGATCATCGGGTGTTTATTCCTTGTATTCTCTGGCATCACCGAAATGGCTTCAGAAGAGATGAAACACAGGTTATTCGGCCATATATATTTAAGCAGTGCGGTGCTGTTTGGTATATTAAATTTTCTGCTTAGAGATTTCCACTTTTAAACAAGAGCATTGAGCTGATTTTTCATCAATTGAGGAATAATAGGAGCATGCTGAGAGTTTGTGAAGGCAGGGGAACGCTCACATTCCACTGGCCTTCCTTTTTTTGCGGGGGACATAACTAAATAAAAAATAACCAGGGAAGTATCATCGGTATCATGATAATGATGGTTACAATCACCCATGCATTACGATTCTCATCTTTTATTTGTTTGCGATAGGACATCCCCCATGCAAGCAATAGGAGGCACGACATGATGATGCTTCTCAGATGAAATTGCTCTCCTTTATTTGTCATAAAAATATAAAGGCCGCCTTCTATAATCAAAAGTAAGCCAACTAATATATTAAATGGATGAATGAATCGGTTACTCATCATGACCCTCCTTGGGTGCTGTTTCCTCGTTTAATTATATCATCAACTATGCAGGGGAACGTCGATAGAAATTCCTATACGAAACCCATAGGGTAACATACTGTGACTTTTGGTTGTGCTTATCATGCTTGTTATTCAATTACAGAAGTTTGGGAAGGGTAGGCTTTAAAGCCCGTCCCTCTTGATATGGTGCCAGGCGTAAGAAGAATGCGCCTTAACAAGTCTTTTATGTAATCAGCATGGTCCAAACCCTTATGCTTCATACTCCTGCACATTAATTAACAGGCGACGTCATATTTCAGGAAATGACGCGCGTGACGGGCAGGAATGGACACACATGTGACGAGGCTTTTTGTCTATGCCATCAGAGTATGGAAAGAGTAGTGTTCTATGATGATGAAAGCGGAGATAGGTGTTCTTTTAATCGAGGGGTCAGGTCATAATGTTCTGATTGATGATCCATCAGTTCCCAGTGATTTGAAAAGAACAATACTTCAAGTAACAAATCGCCATCGGAGCTAAGCGTCAGGCCTCCTGTCGCTTGTTGCCTGGTTTGCGAAGCATTGACATTAACCGATTCCGCTTGTTTTAAAGCACGCAGAAGCTGACGGATTTTTTCTTCCTGTTCGATGACTTGATCCTCCCCGCTTTGCTCGAAATTGTGGTATTTCATCTTTATGGGTTCCTTATAGTCGTTCCACTCCTGGTGTGTGACAGCATCTTGCTCAAAAGCAAAGGGCTGATAAAAGTATACGTGGTCCATATAAATATAACCCGACACCCCTGCAAGAATCAGGCAGAAAACAGTAAGTATCCCTTTTTTCATCGCAATGCCCCCTTTAATCATCCTGTTCCCTATGTTTAGACGGAGATGATTGTGACAAAGTTTCAAACTCACTGCATAAAACCTCGTTTACCTATAGACGAATCGGGAAAATGATTACCATATGTGTTGAAGGAGGGATAAGTATGAGTCAGCAGGAAGTACAAACATTTACATTTGAAGATGATGGGGTAATCCCCAATAACAAAGACCTGCCTTTATTGATATACCAGGGAGCCATTGATGGCAAAACGGATAAATGCCAGGAGATCTTCCACGATAATAATTGGAAGAATAACTGGAAGGGTGGGGTTTTTGGTTATCACCACTTTCACAGTAACAGCCATGAGGTATTAGGGGTGGTGTCAGGCTCAGCTGTCCTCACCTTAGGTGGTAAGAACGGCCGGGAGCTCCCCATTAAAGAAGGAGATGTCCTCATTATCCCTGCCGGGGTCGGTCACAAGAATAATGAAGCAAGTAAAGACTTTCAAGTTGTGGGCGGCTACCCATTTGGTGAGGATTACGATTTAAAAACAGGTGATGGGCAAGAGCACGAACAAGCCTTAGAAAACATCCCTCATGCAAGACTACCAAACTTTGACCCCGTATATGGTAATAGAGGGGCCATCCATGATCACTGGAACATTTCGGCGTCATAAAAAAGCGGCCGCCATGTGCGTACCGATGTAGTTGGCGGCTGCGTAATAAGATGCACTCTAAAACGCTTGGTAATGAATTTCCAAGCGTTTTTTGCCTTTAATACGACTGCTTGTGCGACCGACCCTACAGCCTCACCACGCTACAAGTTCGCTTTCTAAATCTGTTAATATCTTTATAAATTGTTCCTGATTATCAGGATTTTGAATAATTTCTTTTTGTTCGCTCTGATCGAAAAATTGGGTAAGACGATTGCCATACTCCCTTAGAATCGCTTGTAACTCGCCTATTTTAGCTTGATCTGTCACTTTTCCGTCAGCTGTGAGGAGGATCGACTGTTCAATTGTGCTGAAGTACTTTTCATCAACCTCTTGTATCGCTCGATTTTCAACTTCAAGCTGTTCAATAATATGCTGGCTATTCTCCCCTAGCTGGGAGATAACCTTGCCATCACTCCTTAACGACTGTTCAAACAAAATTTGCTCTTTTTCAGTGAACCCTTCTTCATATTCCCCAAGGACCTCAGCACTGATAAGCAATTGCGTGCCAATTTGTTCTATATCGTTATACAGTACTTCTGTCATTGAATCTTTTTTGCTTTCCAGTTCTTTCTTTTCGCTATTCCACAACATGCCGAATGCGCCGGAAGTCATGATCAGAGTAGCGATTAATAACCGATAAATATTCTCCTGTTTCATTGCGACCTTCCCCCTACAATATGGGATCTCATTGCCTCTATCATTTCCCTAATTCGCTAGTGATAAACCAACCCTTAAATGTGTAACACTATTTCTACAGCGCAAAAGGACAAAGGCGCAAGCGCCCTGGGAGCTGGAGCCGAACGTGGCTTATGAGGTATATGTTACCCAAAAGGCCCGAGTTTTTTAGTGTCCTAAGCAATAAAAAAGCCGCCTGAGAGACGGCTTTTGGGTTATAAGGAATGCATTTCGTTTTTCCTGAGTTCAACACGTCTGATTTTTCCGGACGTTGTTTTAGGCAATCCATCAATAAATTCGATTTTTCTTGGATATTTATAAGGGGCCGTTAAGCTTTTAACATGATCTTGAAGATTTTTCATCAGTCTTTCATCCCCTGCATAGCCCTCCTGAAGAACGATAAACGCCTTAACTACACTGCCTCTTACTTCGTCAGGACTGGCCACTACCGCACATTCCTGAACAGCGGGATGTTTCACAAGAGCGTCCTCTACTTCAAACGGGCCGATCGTATAGCCTGAGCTGATGATAATATCGTCACTGCGCCCTTCAAACCAAAAATACCCTTGTTCATCTTTGGATGCTTGGTCTCCGGTAACATAATAACTTCCACGGTATGACATTTTAGTCCGTTCCGGATCTTTATAATATTCTCTGAATAAGGCAGGGGTGTCAAGATGAACCGCAATATCCCCAACCTGACCTGCATCAACGGGATCCCCCATGTCATTAATAATATCTACGTTATTACCCGGTGTCGGTTTCCCCATGGAGCCTGGTCGTACTTCCATATCTTTCATAATGCCGACAAGCAACGTATTCTCTGTTTGACCATACCCATCTCGTACTGTTAGATTGAAATGCTTTTGAAAGGTGTCGATGACTTCCCGATTCAAAGGTTCACCTGCTGAAACAGCACTGTGCAGCGTTTGAAGACTATAATCATCCAAATTATCTACTTTCGCCATCAAGCGGTATTCAGTAGGCGTACAACAAAGTACGTTCACCTCGTACTTATCTAATAAACCAAGATACGTTTTAGGCTCAAACTTTCCTTGATAAACCAGACCTGCAGCACCTGATCCCAACACAGATAAGAACGGACTCCAAATCCATTTTTGCCAGCCCGGTCCTGCCGTTGCCCAAACAGTATCCCCTTCGTTGATGCACAGCCAATTCTCCGCAGCTGTTTTCAGATGAGCAAAACCCCAGCCATGCGTATGAACCACACCTTTAGGATTGCCAGTCGTGCCTGAAGTGTAGGAGATGAAAGCTATATCATCACGTGTCGTTTTGACGAAATCGACGTTGCCTGACTCCTCTTCCATCAGGTCATCGAGGCTCAACCAATTTTCGGCGTCCCCCTCGACAGAGAATCTTATCAAGTCTGAAGCTTCGTTAAGTTCATCAAATTTGGAAGTCAAAGGAGAATGACACACCACCGCGTTCACTTCCCCATGATTAATTCGATATTTCAAGTCTTTACTGCGCAGCATTTCCGAACCTGGAATGAGGATGATACCAGCTTTTAATGCAGCGACGTATACCTGATACGCTTCAATCATTCTTGGGATCATGACCAGTACTTTATCCCCTTTTTCTAGCCCATAACGATTAAACGTATTGGCAATCTTACTTGCGTTCACCACAAGATCATCATATGTAATGGCTTTTTGATTCTGTTGATCATCTTCCCATAATATAGCCTGCCCTCCAGTACCATCGGCAAATTTTTCTATCTCTTCTACCACATTATAAAGTTCAGGTGCAATTAAATCCTCACGATTCATATTCGAAGTCCCCTTTCTCATCAATCACTTGATTATTATCGTTTCTATTATATCATATTTTTCGTAATACTTAGATAATTTAGAAGTTAACGAGTGAATTAACACATAACATAGTAACACGCCATTTTCTCAGAACCACTCGTAATTGAACGCCTGTCTCAACGGAACATAAAGATTTCAAAAATTCATACTGTCAAAACTGAATCATTCACTAGGGCTAATAGCAGATTTTCGGAAGCGAAAGCTTTGCTAAACTTAAGGAAATTTACAGGAGGTGGAAGTTTTGAATCGATTTATTCTCGTATTTGCCGGCCTTATCATGCTAGTTCTTACAGGATGTTCTGAACAACTCCTTGGCAATGAACACAAGGAAAAGGGGCTCCATGCCCAGGCCTTCACTGACCCGAGTGAACTTTTAGAAGACAATCCCAACGCAGATTTAATCAGACTAAAAAACATCATCTATGATCGAGATGTAGAGTGGATCCAAACTGCTGACCTTGAAAAAGGAAAACTAATTGGTGAAATTCAAGGTGTCTATCAACGCAATGATGAGCTGAAAAACTTCATGGCTACCATTCTGCCGGTCGGGACGAAGCTGTACACCTCCAGTGAAGATCACATCATTATCGCATTATTGGATGGAAAAGAGATCCGTTATATCGCTAACATTCAAAATTAACTGCAAAGAACAAATGCGCAAGCGCACCGGAAGCTCCGGCACGCATATGCAAAACACCAGGAGGAAGGTGGTTTGTCCTTCCGCAGGGTAGGTTGCTTATGTCGCGAAGAGCTGGGCGCTTGAGCCGGACGTGGCTTATGAGGGATGTGTTATCCACAGGGCCAAATTTTATCATTTCCTAGACAGCAAGAAAATTGTCGTATTCCCCGGGAAATACGACATTTTTCTTTATTAAATTACAGAGCGTTATTCATGACAGACCCCTTCGTGTTGTAAAGGAAGGCGCACTACGACCGTCGTACCCTTATGAATAACACTTTCATAATTGATCGTACCATTCAAATCCGCCACCATTTTCTTCGTGACCATAACGCCTAAGCCAGTCCCCTCTTTTTTTGTAGTAAAAAAAGGTTCCCCGAGCTTTTG
Organism: Thalassobacillus sp. CUG 92003; assembly: GCF_013618635.1. Taxonomy (GTDB): domain Bacteria; phylum Bacillota; class Bacilli; order Bacillales; family Halobacillaceae; genus CUG-92003. The sequence continues at coordinate 15,291 of NZ_JABLSJ010000017.1, forward strand.
CATTTGTTCGTCAGTGAGCCCTTCTCCATCGTCCTTCACTTTAAGACAAATACCTTCGTTATCTTGCTCAGCATGAATAACCAAACGACCTCTTTCCCCCATCGACTCCAGGGCATTTTTGATCAAGTTAACCAAAATTTGCTTCAGCCGCTTCGGTTCGGTGTAAATAACCGCATCACTACTGCTGACATAAGATTCGACAAACATCTGGTTTTGCTCCAATACCGATTTAAACAATTGCAATACATAACCCACTATTTCTCCAAGATGAATGGGTTGTAGTTCGATCGTGGATTTCGGATTGGAGAGCATCATAAAATCGTTCACAATGGTTTCTATCCTGCTGAGTTCATTTATGATAATGTCATTATAATTATCCCGAAGGTCTGGGTTAGCTGCGCCAATTTGTACAAAGCCTTTAATGGCTGTTAACGGATTTTTGATTTCATGGGCGATACCAGCCGACATTTGTGTAATGGTCTGTAATTGTCTTGAATTCAGTTCTAAACTTTCTATTTCTCTTGAATGGGTCACATCTTCATGTATTCCGATAATATACTTGTGCCCCTCTTGATTGACCGGAAATCCTCTTGTCCGAATCCATTTGACCTGGTGATTTTGTGTTTGGATCCGATACTCAATCGAATGCTTACGCTGCTGCATCAGCATCACTTCTTCACAAACCCGTTCTCTGTCTTCGGGGTGGATGAGATGATAAATCAAGAAAGGATCCTCGATAATTTCATTCGGATGCATATGAAACATGTCCTCAAAGGGCGGACTGATGTAGTGGAATTTTTCGAAAGAAGGATCCGTAATCCAAAAAACTTCCTTTATATTATGAGCCAATAACGAAAACCTCTCCTCTGAGCGTTTCAGGGCCTGAATTTGCTTATAGTAGGAGGTCAGGTTCCGTGCAAAAATCGTCAATCCATCACTTGTAGGGTGCACAGTCATCTGGATGTGGACACCTAACTGATTCAGGTACCCTTCAAACTCCACCGTTTCTTTCGTTTCCATGGCTCTCAGGTAGTGGCGAAACAGTTCGTGATAGTCTTCAACAGGAAACACTTCCCACAGCTTTTGCTTATAGTGATTTTCTAATTTTTTCTGTGTGAGGCTTTCCATTTCGGGGTTCGCATACACGATTTCCCAATCGTTACTGATGATGGCTAAAGCATGAGGGAATTTTTCCACCATATCTGCTAGCTGATATTGAACCTCGTTCACATTGTTGTTTGTATAATCAAATAGATAGTGCTGCCCTGAATTTTCGTATGGTAGCGTCAGTTGTGCGGTTGAATAATGATAGGCCCCCACACTCTCTTTGAAAGGAGTAGATTTAGTTAAGTGGAATTGTTCCGTGCGTTTAGGCATAGAAAAAACTGCTGCAATACGTCCGCGAGAAAAATGCGTAAATTTGCAATCTGCAAATTCGGGGTGCGATGAATACTTAAAACGCGCTTTGATTTTGAAATCTTTTTGCGAAGAGATGTGGTAAAGGGCGTGGTAAACATCGGATTGATCCTTGCTATAAAATTCATTTAACCAATCCTGTAGAGACATGCTATTGGTTTCTTTATTAAGAACATTCATCATAGATGAGTTACATATTACTTCTTCCCCATGCAAATTTACAATACATGCGGGATCATGGTGTAATTCTAAAATTTTTAATGCTTCTTCTTCTTGAATAAGCAATGCATTCCCTTCGTGCAACACCATTTCGAAGCCTCACTCCTCTAATTTGAGCTTTACTTATATCAGCTAATAACTCATATTTTTCCAACACATTTTTCATTATAACGCATATCGTTAAAAATTTGCACATGTTTTCAGCAAGTTCAAAGCAAAATAAATGCCGAATTTTGTCAAGAAAAATAGAAGTGCTGATATGATAAGGGTAAGAAAGCTATCAAAAATATCAAAATAGTATATTATTTATTCATTTCAGCAATTTCTCCAGTCAGTTTCAGCCTTCGATACTCCTCCACAGTGTAAGAGCAGCAAAACTTCTGTAGGGTGTCCATTGTTCACTTAGGCTATCCATTTCTGAGGGGGTTGGCTTCTTCTCCATGGCAAAATAACGCTTCATAGCATTCTGTATGCCAATGTCCCCCTTCGGAAGCAAATCTGTCCTTCCCAGGCCAAATAATAGCCAACACTGGACAGTCCACGGGCCGATCCCCCTATACTTAACCAATTGGGTCATGATTTCTGAATCGGGTAACCACGCTAGTGATTCTAAATGCAAATGCCCCGCTTCAATTGCACGGGAAATATCGATGACATATTCAGATTTTCGCTGACTGAATTGTAAACTTCTCAACTCATCATAGTTCAAATTGGCCACGACTGCTGGGTCTGGATAAAACCACACCCCATCCTTTTGTTCTCCATAACGTTCGACAAAGCGTGACGTCAATGTGTAAGCAAATTTCATATTAAGCTGCTGGTGAATGATAGTCTTCATCAGACAATCATAAAGCTGGAAATCTTTGACGATGGGCGTTCCGCGGTATCGATTGAAAAGCTGGGCTAAATTCGTATTTAAAAAATGTGATTGGATCTGTTCGTGATGAGTGTCTGCCATAAATAGATCCTGGGCGTAATGAATTAATGCCTCCTTTGCGTCATAACTGTCACTAGTCACTTCTAAAACTGTTTCATCCTTCCCGACAGCTTGAACATGTAAAATATGCTTATCATTGTCTAATTTAACCGGAAGCTTCACCCATCTATCCTGTAAGCTAAGATACACCAAAGGATCCATCGACCACCTCAACAGCGTAAAATCAAAATCAAACAACTCCCCTAAACGGAGCCGAACCTTCCACATGATTATCCCCCTTATTTTCCATACCTGGTACAAAATCGGAATTTAGAAAAGAGCCGGGTGTTTCGTCTTATGGCTATTATTGGTTGAATGGGGCCGTTTGTCAAAAGAGCGCGTTTAGGCGTGCATAAAAAATGAGCCACGCTAAAGGCGGCTCATCATGGGTTACATGCCATAAACGGGGAAAGGAAGCAGTTTTTTCATCATCAAGTGATCAAGGCTTTTAAATGTGTAACCTTGCTTGTGTAATTCGTCAATAAGGTGTTCAAGCGCTTCAGCATTATCTTTGGCGACCGTGTGGAGTAAGATGACTGCCCCAGGGTGCAGTTGATCGACAACACTGTTATAAGCATATTCCCAGCCCTTTTGTTTGTCTGTTTCCCAATCAACAAAAGCAATCGACCAAAAAGCATGTATATAGCCAAGCTCCCTTGTCATTTGCAAAGATTGGTCATCGAACGTGCCCTTAGGAGGGCGCAAGAATGTAATCGAATCTTGAGCGGTCAGTTCGGCTACCTTTTCATCAACCCGCTTCAATTCCTCTTCCAACTTCGCTTGAGAAAGCGTCGTTAAATCAGGGTGGTTCCACGAATGATTTCCGATAATATGCCCTTCCTTGACCATGCGCTGAACAAGTTCGGGGGCGCTGTTCAAATAATGGCCAGTGACAAAAAACGTGGCAGGTACATTTTTCTTTTTCAGCGTGTCTAATACCATCGGGGTGTATCCCGCTTCATACCCGTTATCAAAGGTCAAGTACACGACTTTATCACCCGAAAGATCTGCAAAAATGCCATCATGCTTTTCAATCATGTCTTGATATTTTCCGACTTCAGGCAGTTCTCCTTTGTTTTTCTTATATCCCCAGCCGGCTGCTGAGACTGAATGAGGCAAAACAACCGTTAACATCAGGGTTATGATTAAGCACCATTTAATCTTCATAAATAGCCCTCACTTTTTTGCTTAGTGTGCAACTAAACTGTCGATAATATAAAAAAAGGGTGATGGTAACATGTACCATCACCTAGAGGATTAAGGCTGCTGCCCACCCAAAAATGAACAACGGAATATTAAAGTGAAGGAATGTCGGCACACAGGTGTCCCAGATATGATGATGCCGACCGTCAGCATTCAGCCCTGAAGTCGGGCCTAACGTGCTATCTGAAGCTGGTGAGCCTGCATCTCCTAAAGCGCTGGACGTTCCAATCAAAGCAGCTGTAGCCATCGGCGAAAAACCGACACTGAGGCAGATCGGCACGAACAAGGACGCCAAAATGGGAACAGTGGCGAATGACGATCCTATGCCCATCGTTACAATGAGACCGACTGAAAGCAGTGCAAACGCAATCAAGGCATGATTGTCTCCAAGTATGGCAGAACTTTTTTCAACCAATGCTGTCACTGAACCTGTCGATTTCAAGACATTGGCATATCCTGCCGAAACTAGCATCACAAACGCAATGGTTCCCATCATGCCAATGCCGTCAGATACGACTTTATCGCCAAGATTATGAGGCACGACCCGAAATACAAACATTAAAATCAACCCGGCTAGTGCAGCTAATATCAGATTTTCCCAAAATGCCTGAATAAACAGCGCCACTACAATAGCCATTAATGTAAAACTATGCGTCATCCCGAACCTCGGCTGCTCTGAATACTCCACTGACTCATCCTTAAATTCAATCGCATTCAGATCGCGCTCCTGCGCTTCTCTCGGTCGACGATACGTGATCAATACGGCGATCAACAAGCCGACAATCATACCGGAGCCCGGTAAAATCAACGATTGCGCGATGGAAGATATGCCTAGCGTCATCCCGTTATTTTCCATAGCCGTCTGGATGGTTTCATGAAAGAGGAGACCGAAACCGACGGGCAGCATCACATAAGGCGCTTTCAAACCGAAGGTCAATGCAGACGCTACGGCACGACGATCAAGCTTCAATCGGTCAAATACATGAAGGAGCGGTGGTATAAGTATCGGAATAAATGCAATATGAACGGGTATAACGTTCTGAGATAAGCATGCTACCCCTGCTAATACTAAAACAAGAAATGTCCGTTTATCTTTTAAAACACGAATCAAATACCTGACAAATAATCCCGTAATACCTGAATAACTGATCGTAACAGCAAACGCCCCAAGTAATACATAACTTAAGGCAACGCTGGCTTGTTCGCCCATACCGTCGACCAGTAACTCAACAGAATCGATTAACCCCTCGCCTGTCATGACGCCTGCCGTCAATGCCGCTGCAAGAATGGCAATAATGACGTTAATCCTGAGCAAACTGAGCACAGTCATCACCAGGACGGAAATAATTACAGCCCAAGCCATAACAACGCCTCCCTATCTTTAACTTGTCACATGGTAACTCATTAACGATTTACCATGATAAAGATAGGGTAAGAAAAAATCAAGTTTTTTTCTCAACTCACATAAATCAGAATGAAGATGACGGCTGCACACGTTAGACAGAAAGGAACCAGTTGATGTTTTGTGACCTTTTTACCAGCGCTCATACGTACGAATATCATGATTAAGTAGAGCATCATGGTAAAACCGATCACAGGTGAAATTAAAAAGATCAAACCTTCCATCAGCTCTCCCCCTATTTTTCGACAAATCATCATGAATCGGGAATGTGCGCAGAGTCTTTCGTCAAGATTCACCTTCTGCGTGAGCCGCCTTTCCATGAAAACGCCATTTATTTTGGGACAATTCTAACGGAAACAGTTAGTTATTTTAATCCCGCTTCTACTTCTTCGATCATGCGAATCAAACGATCAACGTCTTCAACCGACGTTTCTTCCGGATCCAAGCTATCTAATCGAATCATGAACAAGGATAGTCTGCTTTTTAAGTCTTCCAGTTTTTCTTGCTGAGTCATTTTACATTGCTCCTTTGGCTCTTGCGTCTACTTGCTTTATCTTAGTAAAATTACATGGTTTTGTCTATATTCTAACTAAAGGGGCATTCATGCTATAATAGACGCATTGTTAGGAGGCACATACATGAATCTTGAGCAGTTTGATTTCTTATCATTAGCAGGCTGGATTGTGGGAGGCGCACTCGTTTTTATCCTGATCGTCTTTATCCTTCGCCGCCTCATCCACTCTTTCTTTAAAAAAACTGAATTCATAGAAGAGCGAAAAGAAAAAACGCTGGAATCCATGATCAACTCAATCATTGGTTACGCCGCAACATTCGGTTATATCATTTTTGTTCTAGAAGTATTGGATGTTCCGATCACCAAAATATTAGCTGGTGCCGGGGTCATCGGTATTATCGTCGGTTTTGGCGCACAAAACCTCATTCGCGATTTTTTTGCCGGGTTGTTCCTTCTGTATGAAAAACAGCTGCATAAAGGCGATTTTGTCACCGTCAACAGCGAGCATCACGGCAATGTGGAAGACATCGGTTTAAGGTTCTTAAAAATCCGGGAATGGAGCGGAAAACTACTGACCATGAGCAATGGTCAGATCAAAACTATTGAAAACTACAACTTCGAACATATGCGGGTCATCGAGCATATTACGACCAATTTTCATGAAGATCCCAAAAAAATGTTTGATATTCTGCATCAAGCGTGTAATCGACTCAATGACGAGCTCGGGACATATTTAAAAAAGGATTTAACTGATCGACCTTTTGAACCCTTTCAACTGTACGGGATGTCTTCTCTAAATCATGAGAATCGCGGTTATCAATATACTGTCACCGGTTTAGTCAGTGATCTTGTCTATTGGACAGCTTCGAAAGAAACACGCCGCATAATGGCAGAAACCCTTTATGAGCATCAAATCGAGCTGGCCGAACAACGAATCGAATTAAAATCCGCCCCCCAGAAAGATAATCTGGAATAGGCGGATGAATTATTGTACGTTGTAAGAGAAACTCACGTGGTCCTGAATGGGGATCCAGGCGCCAATCCCTTGATTGGCCACATTTTTCACGATTAATTCTTTCTTCGATCCTTTTAGTTTCAAATAAACTTCGCCAAATGCGATTTCACCTTTTTCATTGACGGCAGGTGCGTATGCGTTAAGGATGCCTGTTTTGTTGATCGGAACGCCATACGTATTATTTTGTTTCGACCCTTGTCCGATAACGGTATGGAAAGCCAGTGGTAATTTCGTATTTTGCTGAGCTTCCAGAAGGATCAGTTTCTTGACTTGATCAGCTTGATTGATTTTGGCAGTTAATCCACCTTTAATGTGTTTTTCTTCTTTTTGCATATAGCTGATCTTCTCATTGGCTTGAGACCCTTGATTGTTAAGTTGGTTGCTGTTGATATCCTGATATTCCCAATTAATGCTTGTTTCCTTGGAGTGATAAGCTAACGGCCAACGCCCCAGAAAAATCTCGCCGCGATATCCAATCGCAATAGGCGAAGGTTTCAAAGTGGACTCATTGAGCATTTCCACAAGTTCAGGGTTTGTAATTTTAACATCAGCATCGTCGAGCAATTCTTTCGTCATTTCACTTGGCTCTAATACAATTTGATCTTCAGTTGAATTCGGATAGGTATTATCCTTAGAGATATTCAACACATGACTGGGGAGTTCCCCTTTTGTTTCTTTATCTTTTGCATAGGAAGTAAGCGGCTCCATAAAGCTGAACAGGAGCATAAAACCTAATAAGATCATCAACCCTTTTTTCATGACAGGTTGCCACCTTTCATTTTTGTATAGCTTTTGAAAATTGGCGGCAATTATACATGGGCACAGCATCCATCAAGTGGTTGAGGACACAAAAAAAGGGAGTTTATCTCAATGGATAACTCCCCTTTTGTGTCTCAACTTAATTGGATACACTCTAATGTTTCATTCACTTCGATACTACCCTTAACTGATTGCACCATGGAACAATTCTTACTGGACGTTTCCAAATTTTTCAAAAGCTTGTCCTGATTCAAGTGGTAGCCTTTAACGACAAAATGGAGGTTGATTTTTTCAATTCGGTTGGCTTCATCGGGATTTCGTTCCACTTCGGTCATGACTTTTATATCTTCGTATTGAATCCGCTGTTTATCCAAAATCTTACGGTAAACACCGATGCTGCAGCCCGCTATGGAAGAGACCATAAGCTGGTAAGGGCGGAAACCGAATTCTTCATCTCCCGAAACATTGAGCTGACCGTATTCAAATGAAGTCCGAACGCCATTTTCCTTGAGATAAAAGTCCATTAATTGACCACTCCTTTATCGATATAATTATTTAGTTCTATTATACAATAACCATTTTACTTCAGCGAATAACATGTTCTTTTCTTGCGATACCCCGTTGCTTTCGTTACGATAAAGTGATGATGACGTTTATTGAAGGAGGGGTTTGATGGTCTCAGTTCAAAAAAGATTTTGGATTCTGATTGGTCTCGTGACCATTTCCGGCTTTTCTCAAGGTATGCTCTTACCTTTATTAGCAGTCATCCTAGAACAAAATGGGACCTCTACTTCCTTGAACGGACTGCACGCAACTGGCATCTATATCGGCATATTGGTAGCATCCCCATTTATGGAAAAACCATTGCAAAAAGTGGGATACAAACCCGTCATTTTAATTGGCGGCGCTTTAGTTTGCGCTTCGCTTGCCCTGTTCCCAATCTGGGAGTCACTTTGGTTTTGGTTCATGCTGAGAATCACAATTGGTATTGGCGATCAAATGTTGCATTTCGGGACACAAACGTGGATTACGTCAACGTCTTCAGCCCAAAACCGGGGGCGAAGCATTGCATTTTACGGCTTATTTTTCAGTGTTGGTTTTACACTCGGCCCTTTAATGACCAACCTGCTAAGCATACATATAGCTCTGCCTTTTATCGTCTCCGCCTGCTTAAGTGCAACGGTCTGGGGAACGATGTGGTGGGTGGGGAATGAATGGCCGGAACGTGAGACCACCTCAGCTCACGCCAACAGTTCTTTAAAACGATTTGCCCAAGCGGCACGCTATGCGTGGGTAGCATTCCTCCCTCCATTGACTTACGGGTTTCTTGAAGCTACCTTGCACGGCATATTTCCTGTCTATGGGATGCGGCTTGGCCATGATGTCAATATGTTGTCCGTCATTATTCCTTGTTTCGCAGCAGGCAGTCTGCTTTCGCAAATACCGCTCGGGACTCTGAGTGATCATATCGGCAGAAAGAAAGTCATACTGATGGTCGTATCATTAGGATCGATTGCTTTTCTTGCTGCAGGCTGGCTGGAGCATTCAACTGTCTGGTTGTTTATTTTGTTCACCTTCGCCGGCATATGCGTCGGTTCTTTATATTCGCTCGGAATTTCTTACATGACCGACATTTTGCCTCGGCAATTACTTCCTGCGGGAAACATCATGTGCGGAATGGCGTTCAGCATCGGCAGTATCGCAGGGCCATTCCTAACGGGTGTATTGCTTGATGCCATCCCGGGTATTTCCTTTTTTTACGTGCTCGTAGCGCTGCTGTTGCTAGTGCTAACGGCGACTTTACTAAAATCTGAACCTGCCGTTATCGAACATGAAACATAAAATAAAACAGCCGGCCCTTCTTGTCGCAGCGGCCGGCTGTTTTATTACTCGGATAACGCCTTGTTGAGCACATTCAAATTATGGTTCATGAGACTGATATAATCTTCCCCTTTTTCGATATCCTCTTCGGTCAATACCGATAAATTATGCAGGCGAAGCGGCTCTGCTCCAATTTCTTTGCGAACGACATCCGCCACTTTAGGCGTAATATTCTGTTCAAATAAAACGTACTCGACGTTTTTTTCCTCCGCTGTGGTGATGATATGTTCCATTTCTTTCTGCGAAGGTTCATTCGTAGGGCTTAAACCTGAAACAGCAATTTGTTCTAGACCATAGGCTTCTTCCCAGTAGCCATAAGCCGCATGTGAAACAATGAGCTCATTTTTAGCCTTATCCTTAAGTTGGTTGTGAAATTGTTCATCCAATTGTTCCAGATCTTTTTTGAGCGAAGCAAAATTGTTCTCAAATTGGTCTTCCTGCTCTGGCTTAAGTTCGATTAGCATGCTTTTTATATTTTCAGCCAGCTGAACAGACCGTAGCGGGTCAAGCCAGATGTGCGGGTTCTCATCACCGTGATCATGGCCATGTTCTTCTTCTTGGCTCTCCTGTTCATGGTTGTGATCGGCATCATGGGCATGATCCTTATCTTCAGACTTCTGGCCGCTGCGGTTATGGACACCCTGGTGCAAATCAATGCCAGCGGACGCCTCCATAATGTTGACATCCTCAGATTCGATCGCATCGGATATCGATTTTGCGTAGCTTTCAAGTCCGGCGCCATTATAAATAAACCCGTCCGCTTCAGCCATTTTCACCATTTCTTTCGTGGTCGGTTCATATGAATGCGGATCAGATCCAGCGGGTAATATGGACGACACTTCAGCATGCTCACCAGCAATACGCTCCGCAAAGTATTTTAACGGATACACGGTGGTGTTGATTTGTAAGGCTTCATCAGGATCAGAACCCTCAGTATTCGCGCTCTCGTCGGAACAGGCAGTGAGGAATAAGCTTAATAGTAGTAATCCAGATAATAACACGTTCCTCTTATTCATCATGTCCCTCCTTCTCTATCAATCCAAACAGAATTGTATCGTAATCGTTACGCTTAGTAAATAGTAATCATTACTCCTTTTTTATAAAAAATCGACGTCATTCTTCTGCAGGGAGAATGACGCCGATTCAACACCTACACTTGACATTGCGGGCACTTGCCATAAATTTCAAATTTATGATTTTCTACTTCATATTCTGCCAAGTTCTCGTTCACTTGTTCCATGGGGCAAAATGCGATCGATTTTGTTTTACCGCAATCCGTGCAGATGAAATGGTGATGATGGCCGTACGTGTCACACGCCAGGCGGAAATGCTTTTCGCCCTCCAGCTCAGTAGCTTCAAGGATTTCTTCATCTGTCAGTAAATAAAGATTGCGGTATATGGTATCGAAGCTGACGCTCGGAAAATCTTCTTGTATCTTTTTCAAAATGGCTTTCGCAGCAATATAATGATCCTGACCCGTAAATATCTCGAGCATCCGTTCACGTTGCCGCGTTCGTTTATAACCTTTTTCTTTAAGCAATTGTAATGCACGTTCGATATTCATGCCGTTTCACCCTTTAACCATTTTTGGGCCATGATTTTTTTATATCCCATCGCTAAAATTAACTGGATAATCGCCAGCATCACAATCGTGCCGCCTGGGGGCACGCTCAAATGATAGGAAGAAAACAAACCGAAAATCACAGCCACTTCACCAAATACGATGGACAAGACAATTGTTTGCTTAAAACTCCTGGCAATTCGCAAGGCTGCCGCAACAGGTAATGTCATGAGAGCCGACACCAATAAAATACCTACAATCTGCATGGCGGAGGCAATGACTAATGCTACCATCACGATAAAAAGAAAATGAATCCATTTGCCGTTCACGCCGGAGATGGAAGCATGTTCTTCATCGAACGATAACACGAATAATTCTTTGTAAAATAAAATGACAATTACTAAAACGGCAGCTGTAATAATGGCTACGGTCCACATATTATCACGGCTTACCGCAGTGACGCTGCCAAATAAATAGCTGAATAAATCTGTATTGAACCCATCAGCAAGTGAAATCAGAATGACGCCAAGCCCGATTCCACCCGATAAAATAATAGGGATTGCGAGCTCTTCATAATGCTTATACACTTTACGCAGCTGCTCAATCAATACCGCACCACCTACCGAGAAAACCATCCCCATATAGACAGGATTCAAATTATTCAATCCGGTGACCTTCTTCTCTAATAACAAGCTTGCCGCGATGCCTGTCAGCGTAATATGAGATAAGGCATCAGCAATCAAGGAGAGCCGGCGAACGACGATGAACACGCCTAGAAGCGGGGCGACAAAACCGATCATAACACCTGTCAAGGCTGCATTTTGGAGAAACTCATATTCAAAAAAACTTTCAATCATCGTTCATTCACCTCAGGGTGGTTATGTGACAACTGCTGTACCACGTGCCCGTATAAATGGTTTAAGTCTTCACTGTCAAATTCATTGTATTCTTGGGTATCTCCATGAAAATGCACCGTCTTATTGATACATGCCACATGGGTGGCATGTTCGGTGATCGTGCCGATATCATGACTCACCATAAGCAAGGTGATGCCTTTTTCTCGATTAAGTTTTCTTAGGAGGTGGTAAAACTCAGCCACATGCTGCGCATCCACCCCGACTGTCGGTTCATCTAGAATTAACAGCTTCGGATCACTGACCAAAGCCCGTGCAATAAAGACACGCTGCTGCTGGCCCCCTGAAAGCTCTCCGATATTATAGTGAAGGTATGCTTCCATGTCCACGGTTTTCAAGGCTTCGATCGTCTTCTGCTTATGGTGTTTATGAAAAAACTTGAATGTGCCAATTTTAGAGACAAGACCCATTCTCACGACTTCAAGTACGGTCGCAGGAAAACCGGAATTAAAGCTGCTCGCTTTTTGGGAGACAAAACCGATATCCTGCCAACGCTTGAACTGGCGTAGTGGTTGGCCAAATAGCCGGACTTTCCCCTCCTCAGGCTTGATAAGACCGAGCATCAGCTTGATTAAGGTTGATTTCCCAGAACCATTCGGCCCAACCAATCCAAGAAACTGCCCGGATTTTATCGTCATGTTGACATCTTTAACAGCATATTGCCGCTCATATTTATACGAAACGTTTTCAATTTCTACTAAGTTGTCTTCTTGCATCATTAATCCCTCACCTCGAATTATTCCATTGTCAACAAAATAATTCATAATCATTACGATTTAAAATGGCACTTCCTATCATAAAGGACAACCCCTACAGAATCAAGAGATTAACCCAAAACAAAAACAAAACAAACAACCGACCGCACCAAAATGGCACGCCCGGCTCATTTCAAAATATCGATTTCGTACCAGGTACACGGTTCAAGATACGTGTTTGCTGAACTTGGTTTCGAGGTAGTCTTGCAGGGTTGAGAAGACTATGGTCATGGGCCAGTAGATCAAGGCTGCAAGGATATACATCGTCATGGTGTCTTGTGTCCGCCCTGCTACAATTTGGGCTTGGTTAAATAATTCGGGAACGGATATCATTGCTGCGAGTGATGTAGCTTTCAACAGGTCCAAAAAGATGTTGCCTAGTGGGGGCACAGCAATCCGCACAGCCTGGGGCAAGATGATCCGGCGAATGGTCTGCCAATAATTCATGCCGATCGCCTGGGCTGATTCCCACTGCCCTCTCGGCACGCTGCCCATAGCAGCCCGATTGACTTCCGCAATATAGGCAGCACTATTCAAACCGAATCCCAGCACCGCGGCTAAACTTGCCTGAAGATAGATCCCTGAATAAGGCAGCCCCATATAAAGTATAAACAGAAAGACAAGGACGGGCGTTCCACGCATAAACGAAATGTACATGCGGGACGGCCACCGCAGTATGCGATGCTTGGAGCTGCGAGCCAAACTCAGAAAAAATCCTAAAAGGAGCCCGAGAGCCATGCCAACAATCGTAATCAAAAATGTATAAGGCACCCCTGTCAGCAGGAACGGGAGATTATCCCAAGCCCGCTCGACATTGAACATTTTATCAATTTGTAGATTGTCGACTTCGAAATTGAATAGACCCCCCACTTACAATTCCAAACCTTCTATTTCCCGAATATCTTTTTCAGGTTTCTTGGAGGCATCTTTTCCGCCAAAGAATTCTTTCGATATCTCGGTCAGCGTCCCATCTTCTCTCATTTCCTGCAATGCTGCGTTGATTTCTTCCTGTAGTTTTGACGCATCCTTCGCCATCACGATTCCTGAATTCGTCGGATGGAACTGGAGGTCAGGATGCAATTTTACATTAATATTGGGCAGAGCTTTCAATGCTAATGATTGTAAATAATAATCGTTGATAATGGCATCAGTTCGGCCATTTTCCACATCCCGTAAGTATACATCATTCGTTACATTGCCGTAAGAAACAATTTCAGCTCCAAAATGCTCTGCTATTTGAGCAAAAACAGTTGTAGCGCCTCCTCCGTGTTTCTTACCTTCTAAATCCTCAAGCTCCTCAATTCCAGACAAATCATCTTCACGCACAATCATCGTAGAATACGAATATTTATAAGGATCACTGAATGAAAATCTTTCCTGCCGGGATTCGGTAATTTCCATATCATTGATAACGGCATCCACCCGTCCGTTTTCGATCGCTGAAAACAAACTATCTACCCCGAATTCTTCAAATGATAAATCTAAGTCAAGACGTTTCGCTACTTCCCGCATGACTTCCACGTCATAACCCGTCAATTCATTCGAATCCTCAGGATAATAAGAAGCGGGATACAGCGTGCCAGAAGTGCCTATCACGATTTCCCCTTTTTCTTGCAGTTCTTCCCACTTAGAAGATTCATTTTCCTCTCCTGTATCAGAATTGTCGCCAGCGTTTTCGTTATCAGAACCACATGCCGCCAACATAATTGTCGATATGACCATCAAAATTACAATAAGACCGTTTCGCAATGTTCCTCTCCACCTTTCTTCTTAGTTAAGCACTCCTACAATATAGCAACGTCGCGTGCCTATTTCAAACGCTCCGCTCCAAAAAAGCAAGTTGAAAATTTTTGGCAAGACTCGATGAATTAATCTTGACTCCCTTGTTAATTGTGATATTATAATAATATGTATTAAATTGTAATAATTATAAATAATGCTTTTAGATTGAAAAAACACACTCACACATATCCTAATTGAATGTGGTTTTCATTCTCATTTACATGAAAGGAGTTGAGAAAATTGACGACTGAAACCCGTTCTCTCCACCCCTCTTACCAAAACGAACCCTCTCCCTCTTCCTTCATGAACTGGGCAAACGTGAAAGAGCACGGTGAATTAGTTGCTGCTTTACTTAGTGGGTTCATCATATTGGCAGCATGGTTGTTCGAGGGATCGCTCCCTTCATCTTGGTTTACAGCCCTTCATATCGCTGCCTTTATTATTGGTGGTTTTGCCAAAGCCAAAGAAGGAATAGAGGCAACTTTAGAAGATCGTGAACTCAATGTAGAAATGCTGATGATCTTCGCAGCCATTGGATCAGCTCTGATCGGTTATTGGACAGAAGGGGCCATACTCATTTTCATCTTTGCGCTCAGTGGTGCCCTGGAAACCTATACATCAAACAAAAGCCAGCGTGAAATCTCATCGCTTATGAGTCTTCAGCCTGAAGAAGCGTTAAGGATTCGCCAAAACACTGAAAGCGTGGTCCCTGTATCTCAGCTTGTAATCGGAGATCACATATTAATCAAAGCGGGTGAGCGCGTCCCCGCCGATGGACGCATTGTAAAAGGTAGCACAAGTATTGATGAAAGTACCATCACCGGAGAAGCCATGCCCGTCCATAAAAACAAGGAGGCAGACGTTTACGCCGGGACCGTTAATATAAACGGGAGCATTACTGTGGAAATGACGAAACCCTCCCATGAGTCCTTGTTTCAGAAAATAATCGAATTAGTACAATCCGCACAAAGTGAAAAATCGCCCTCCCAACTTTTTATCGAGCGGTTTGAAGGGACGTATGTAAAAGTTATCCTTGCGGTGGTGGCCGTGATGATGGTGCTCCCCCATTTTCTGTTTGGCTGGAGCTGGATGGACACGTTCTACCGGGCGATGATTCTGCTTGTCGTCGCTTCCCCGTGTGCCCTGGTTGCGTCAATCATGCCGGCGACATTGTCGGCCATATCGACTGGAGCCAGGCAAGGCGTCTTATTTAAAGGCGGGATGCACCTGGAAAATTTAGCTCACGTACAAGCGATCGCATTCGACAAAACAGGCACCTTAACGAATGGTAAACCTGAAGTAACCGATAGCTATTTTCGCAATGAGCACGAGACTGACGCAATCATATCGGTGATTCATGCCATCGAAAAACAGTCCAATCACCCGCTTGCTAAAGCCATTGTTGATTATACGTCCACACTGGACCTCCATAATGTCGAGGTCACAGATATGGATACTATCTCCGGTCAAGGTGTAACAGCTACTGTTAATGACCATACGTGGAAAATCGGTAAGCCGTCTTTTATCGGGAAGGATCAAGTCGATCAGTTCGAGGATAACCTGGCTACAAAGCTTGCTGAAGAGGGAAAAACCGTAGTAGTGGCTGCTGATGAGCACGGAGTAGCGGGTTTGATTGCGTTGAAAGATACAGTCCGAACAACAACAAAAGATGCCATCCAGTCATTACGCAAGTACGGGGTGTACACCATTATGCTGACTGGAGATAACGAGACGACCGCCCGGGCAATTGCTGCTGAAGCCGGCATCGATCATTACATCGCTGAGTGTCTGCCTGAAGAGAAAGTTACAGAAGTCAAACGCTTGAAAGATTCATTCGACAATGTGGCCATGGTCGGTGACGGGATTAATGACGCCCCCGCCCTGGCTACAGCAAACGTTGGGATTGCAATGGGTAAAGGAACTGATGTTGCTCTTGAAACAGCGGATATAGTTCTTATGAAAAATGATCTCCCGAAAATCGCCAAAGCCATTAAACTTTCTTATCGTATGAACGCAGTCGTTAAGCAGAACGTCATCTTTTCAATCAGTGTGATCATGCTTTTAATCATCACCAATTTCCTTCAACTGCTCGATCTACCCCTTGGAGTCATCGGGCATGAAGGGAGCACCATACTTGTCATATTGAACGGTTTGCGACTTTTAAAATAAAGTCTCTGTTAAAGTTTGTTGTTGATATTTGAAGCGGATATTTATCTCGAAACGGAGTCTTTCGCTACAGGGTAGAATTCTGTAAGACTCGATTTCGAGATGTTTGTAGGCGTGTAGGGCCGTTGCCATATAGGCTTCTCGATATCACTTGGTTGCGCATCTGCCTATAGGGAACCGATAGCACATTTCATCACGCGTATGAAAGCTTGTTCCGTCAAAGCTTCCTGTTACGGAAAGTCGTTTCGAGCACCTTATGATTGTATGGTGGATGGGAAAACGGTGAGACGCCTGTGGGAATAACATGAGCGGTGAGATCCCGCAAGGCGTAGCCTGAGGAAGCTCACCCCATGCCCACGGAAAGCGATCCGTATTCCCACCCAGCATCCGCATACACAACAAAGGGCTGGTTCATGAAGCTTATGAGCCAGCCCTTTTATTAGTTTTGTATGCCTATACGCCGGCGACGCAAAATAGCATTTATTTCACCGCCGACTATAATAATGATTCCGGATAAGTAAAACCAAATCATCAGAACAATCACCCCTCCGAGACTTCCATACGTTCCGGAGAAGTTACCCAAATTGGAAACGTAAAAAGAAAATAACAGAGAGACCAATTGCCAACATACGGTAGCAAATATAGCACCGCCTATTGTATCTTTGAACTTCACTTTCAGGTCGGGCGCAGTCATATACAAAAAGCTGAGTACAATCAAAAAAATCAAGGAAGAAATGACCCATCGTAATGCATCCCATAACTGCGTGAATTCCTCGGAAACCCCGATAAATGAAAATAGAAAAACACCGATGGCTTTGCCGAAAACAGGTAACAGTAACGCGATGGCAATCACCATCACCATCGCGATCGTCAACACAATCGCGACCATTCTGCCAGCTACTAACGACCGTTTTTCTTCCACTTCATACGCCCGATTAAAGACACGAATAATGGCGTTGACACCATTTGAAGCCGACCAAAGTGTTCCGATGATACCAATCGAGAGCAAGCCGGTATTCTTGTTATTAAGGACAGCCTGGATATTTTCTTCAATCATGCTGTATGTTTCCGATGGTGCGTACATTTGCAGAAAGCTGAGCACATTCTCCTCTGATAGCTGCAAATAACCGAGCAGCGTCACGAGGAATATCATGAACGGAAACAGTGATAAAAGGAAAAAATACGCGAGCTGAGCGGCCATCCCCGCTACATCATCTGTGGAAAAACGGCGGAACAGCTCTTTTCCAAAATCAATGTACGGTTTCATGTATTCCCCCCTAAAATCAGGTCAACGTTTATGACACGTTTTGCTGCTCATCTATTTTTTTTACTTCTTGATCAACTTGATTATCTAACTCGCTTACTTTATCGAGTAACTCCTCGAGCTTATTCAGTGCCCCAAGCGCATCTTCTGCACCAGAAGACAACCGTGAAATGACATCATCATAATTTTGACGTAGATGATGAATGGCAAGAGACGGTTGAACGGCATAACTCCTGCATGCCACCCTTGCTGACTGGGACTTCGTTTTGACATATTGCCGCG
Source organism: Thalassobacillus sp. CUG 92003 (assembly GCF_013618635.1). Lineage (GTDB taxonomy): Bacteria > Bacillota > Bacilli > Bacillales > Halobacillaceae > CUG-92003. Next base: position 33,400 of record NZ_JABLSJ010000017.1, read on the forward strand.
TATCATGATCCAATAACGTGGCAGCTCCTCCAACTATTGCTCCAATTAACATGCCTTTACATAAATTTTGCTTACCCATAGCTTATTCCTCCTTCAGATAAATCATGCTCATGTTTAATTTTATTTAATAATTGCTGACACCCTTCGGAAACCAGGGAATAAACAGCATCAAATTTTCCGGTGAAGTATGGATCCGGTATATCTTTATCGCCCACTTCTTCAACAAAATCAAGCAGCCTGCCGACAAATACATTCTCATCATCGCGGATCGATAATAAATCATCAATGTTTTTATTGTCCATACCAATGATATATTGAAATTGATCCCAATCCGCTTCATTTACCTGTCGGGATAAAATACCTTCATGGGCAATACCATATTCGTCCAGTATTCTACGTGTCCCCTCATGCGGCAGATCTCCAACGTGCCAATGACCGATCCCTGCTGAATCCACCTTAATACGATCATTCAGGCCTTCTTTGGCAACAAGATCACGGAAAATCGCTTCCGCCATCGGTGATCGACAAATATTACCTAAGCACACAAAAAGTACATGAATCATCTTCATCCCCCGCTTTTTTACTTCACACATGAATTATATAGTAAAATCGATATAAATTCATTATGTCACAGAAGCCCATGTCAGTTATTTTCCCCATCTTTAATCAGGTAAACCATTTAAAATAAGGGAATTCTTTTGGAAATTCGCTTGACATTCACCTATAATTTTCGGAATATTTTATATATAGTATTTTACACATACTGACTTCATTATTTTTGACAGGGGGATGATCATGGAAGAAGAAGGCGCATTATTTAATTTTCTCGATTGGGCAAGCGGTGTCGTATGGGGCCCGGTATTATTAATTTTATTAGTAGGGACAGGCGTATACTTAACGATTCGCCTCGGTTTTCTGCAATTCAAAACGTTGCCATACGCATTGAAGCTAGCTTTCACACCCGGTAAACAAGAAAATAAGTCTAAAGGAGATATTTCTCACTACCAGGCGTTGACGACGGCTCTTGCAGCCACCATTGGAACAGGAAATATCGCTGGTGTTGCGACGGCGGTCTTTCTCGGCGGACCCGGAGCGGTCTTCTGGATGTGGATCACGGCTTTGTTCGGTATGGCCACGAAATATGCGGAGGCCATACTGGCAGTCAAATACCGCGTAACGGATAAAAACGGTCAGATGTCAGGCGGGCCTATGTATTACTTAGAACGAGGAATGAACCAGAAATGGCTTGGGGTATTATTTGCCATTTTCGGGGCTGTCGCTGCTTTCGGTATTGGTAACATGGTGCAGTCGAATTCCGTAGCAGATGTCATGGATACCACATTCTCCGTGCCAACGTGGGTGACAGGCCTTATCCTTACGATAGGCGCAGGACTTGTCCTGCTTGGGGGTATTAAAAGTATTGGACGCGTTACAGCCTTCTTCGTACCGATCATGGCCGTATTTTATGTGATCGGCGGTCTTATTATCATCATCATGAACTTCAATTTGGTACCAGCGGCACTTGGCACCATTTTCACCGATGCTTTCACAGCCAATGCAGTTGGCGGGGGCTTACTAGGAACTGCCATTCGCTTCGGTGTGGCACGAGGCGTCTTCTCGAACGAAGCCGGACTTGGCTCTGCTCCCATTGCAGCAGCCGCCGCCCGTACCGATTACCCTGGGCGTCAAGCACTCGTGTCTATGACGCAGGTGTTCATTGACACCATCGTGGTCTGTACAATTACAGGTGTAACCATCGTAATGGCCAATCAATATAGCGGAGATTTAGACGGGGCAGATTTAACCTCTTCCTCTTTTGAAGTCTTTTTAGGTGATATTGGCGCTTACATCGTTACATTAGGCTTAGTTTTCTTCGCCTTTTCCACCATTGTCGGCTGGTCCTACTATGGAGAGAAATGTTTCGGTTATCTAACGGGTGAACGAGCCATTCCATTGTACAAAGTCATTTTCGTTGGCTTCGTATTCTATGGTGCCATTGAACAATTAGACATCGTCTGGAAATTCGCAGACGTCATGAACGGGCTTATGGCCTTCCCGAACTTGATCGGCTTATTATTCTTGTCCGGTGTCGTTGCTTCAGAAACGAAAAAATTCTTGGAAGTGGCTAAAAAGGAACGCCAGCAAGAAAGGGAACAACCGTATACATCTTAACGATTTAGAATTCCGAACACTATAAATGAGCTTAATCAAGAACGCTTGGAGATTCAATGTCCAAGCGTTCTGTTTTCTATAGTGTGTTGGTAAAATTAATGAATGCCGTTCTTTCAGTAATGTTGTTAGGCTCCATTATATTTTCTTTCATCAGCGTGGAAAGCGAAGTGTTGTGACGGAGCGGTCATGGAACACCTCCCTGAAACACAAAAATGCCGAGCATGCGGCATTTTTGTGTTTTATTTAGTTTTCCAGCCTCAATACATTTGCGGCTATTGTTCAGCATCTCTACACCAGGAGCCTTACTTTGTTTGATAGGAGGACTTCGGCATCAAGTATTGCTGTTTGATTTTATGAGGAGGTTGAGGTTTGCTGAAGTAATAGCCTTGATAATAATCGCATTTGTGTTCATTCAAGAATTGTAGAACTTCGGGTACTTCCACCCCTTCCGCAATGACTTGCAACTTAAAGGTATGAGCGAGTTGTATCATTGCTTTGACGATTTCAGCATCGCTTGGATCGTTCAATACATCTTTAATAAATGATTGATCAATTTTTAAATAATGAATCGGAAATTTTCTTAAATAACCCAGCGAGGAGTAGCCTGTCCCAAAATCATCAATCGAGAGTGAAATCCCGAGGGCTTTTAATTCCTGCATCGTCTTGATACAATCCTCCGTATTCTGCATCACACTGTTTTCCGTCACTTCAAACTCCAAGTATTCAGGTGGAAAGCCCGTTTTAGTCAGAATGCTGTGAACACGGCTTGTAAAATCTTTGCGTTGAATTTCCATGGCTGAAACATTGATCGCCACGTGTTCCGGAGCATATCCCTCATCGTGCCATTGCTTATTTTGGCGACATACTTCTTCTAACACCCATTCATCTACTTGGGTAATCAATCCGGTTTCTTCAGCTAACGGAATGAATTCTCCAGGCGAAATAAAACCATTAGTGGCATGATGCCAGCGCACTAACGCTTCAAAACCGTTGATGAAGCCCGTTGACACATCAATTTTCGGTTGATAATACACACTTAATTCGTTTTTACTTAAGGCCTCACGCAGATCTCCTTCTAAAGAAACTAAATCATTATAATAGCGGTTCATTTTTTGCGTGTAGAACAACAGCCCTTGACGACCCTTCATTTTACAATAATGCATCGCGATGTCAGCGTTTCCGATCATAGATTCAGCTGTTGTGCCTCCCTCTGGGTAACGGGAAACACCTATACTGCCGGTTATGAAAAATTCTTTTCCTTGAATGGTAATCGGTTTAGCCATCCGTTTCAGTACCTGGTAACCGAGCTGTTCAATTTTATGACGGTGAATTTCGCCTTCCACCATAATCATGAATTCATCGCCACTTAACCGATAAAGCGTGCAATTCGTACCCATTACCTCCTGGATACGTTTCGCCATTGTCTGAATGACATAATCACCCGCAGCATGGCCTAGCGCATCATTCACATACTTGAATCGGTCCAGGTCACAATACATTAAAGCAAGGGTGCCCGAAGCCGATTGAATGAGTCCTGTAATCCGTTCGGTGACATCTTCTTCAAGCTTTCGGCGATTCGGAAGGTCTGTCAAAGGATCATGGTAGGCCATATGATGAATCTTTAACTCTGCTTCCTCCCGGCTCGTTATATCAACGGCCGATCCAATAATTTCAATATACTCTCCATTCTCCTCGATAGGAGATAGTGTCGTGTAAAAATAACGGCCTTTAAAGGTGTGTTTATAGGAAATCGATTGCCCGGTAAACGCCAGACGGTATTTTTCTCGGAGAAAAGCTGCTTTCGTTTCATCAAATATTTCGGTTAGCGTTTTGCTTTTTACATGTTGGGTAGTTAATCCTATTTCTCTTGCCAGTCTACCTTCGAATAATTCGTAGTAATATGCGTCCTGTTTCGGGTAATATTTTACTTTGAACACCAAATTAACCAGCGCGTTGATAGTCCGGTTAAAGTCATTGCGAACGTCTTCAATCAGCTGTGGCTCTCCCGCCTCATCCGAAATCCTCTGCGTATAGGAAAGAAATGTATAAGAACAGGACACTTCATCCCGAATTGGAATAATCGTTTGATTGACCCAATACACGGAGTGATCACGTGCTTTATAACTCATAGCTCCACGCCATACGCTGCCTGCCATGATCGTTTGCCATATATCATGATAAATTGATTCGCTATGACACTCAGTATCTAAGAGGTGATAATGACTGCCCACTAGTTCTTCTGAGGCGTATTTCGTTTGTTCACAAAACTTTCTATCGACATACGTGAAACAACCGTTCCCATCTAATATTGCTAAAGCGGCCATATCATCTAAAGCGGCCTTCACCTGGTGGTAACGCGTCACATAGGCGAGACTAATCTCTCTCAAATCATGAATCAGCTGCTGAGAGGGCTTTGTTAACGCTTGTTTTTCTAATGATGCACATAGTTTATGTATTTTTTTTCGGTCTTCTGAAGGATCGAGCTGCAGGAAGTTCATCGCATCACCTTTACACGAATTTAGTCGAAATCTATGTAAGCGTTGTATTAATTATAAATGAAAAGACCTATGAAAAAAAGACCACAACTAAAAAGTTATGATCTTTCTTCGGTAAGTTAGTCCTAATCATTTCTTACTTGGTTTGGCGTGATTTAAGAATTAACCACAACCCGCCTCCAATGAATAAAAAGCTAATCAGCCCAATTTGGAAATAACGTTGGTAATAATACCAAATGTCTACATTAAACATCGCTTGTAATTGTTCAGCGAATGCGGGGAGTATCAACGCATCTAAAAGGTAATAACCTCCGAGCAATAGCAGAGCTATCCCGATCAAACGCTGCTGATTGACAAAGTAAGTCACAATAGGTTTGTCTTCCACATCACCCTGGTTTACACGATGCGTTTGCTGGAGCCCGTCAAAAAAGCTGAAAAACCATATGATCGGGATTAAAAATAAGAATAACGAGAGATGCAGTACATCCAAAATGTAAATAGACAATAAAAACCCTGCCATCAACTGCAAACCACGTTTCTGCAACCCTAGGTACAAGTGGCCTGCACCGGGAAACATGGAAAGGACGGTGGCCACCATCTTATTCTTCTGCCCATCTTCACGATGCCATTCCAAATCATCCATTAACGTGCGATCCTCAAGTTCTTCACCTGCGCTTTTCCGATTCAAATGCTGAATCGTGTCAAACATGTTGTAGATCCAAATAATAGGCAATGCGAGTAAAAAAATGAGAAACACACTTTGGCTCGATAACAACGCTACAAAGAATATCATGATGCCAGTCCCAAAGAATGCAGTCATAAAGGTAAGACCTCTTTGGTTCAATCCGAGATAAAAGTGGCCGACCCCAGGAATAAAGGATAAAAGCGTTGTAAAAAATCGCTCATTTTGTACAGGAGTTCCCTGCCCATTTCCGTTTTCATTTTCCCCATTCCTAGTAGATCCTGATTGCGACAGCAACGAGACCACCATATCCAGAAGGTTGACACCCCACAATAATACAGCCACCATGGCGAGAAATACGGCTTCACCCGTATGGAAAGGTGTCATCACTATCGCAAAAGCAGATAGACACGCTCCCAAAAATAATAATAGGTACAGCACACCTCGTAACGGTTTGCCCAGGTAAATGTGACCGAACCCAGGGATAAAGGATAAGAAAAACGCTAATATCGGTGATTTATTCATTGCCTTCCCTCTCTTTCATTTCGTCTAGCCACGCGTTCGTGCTATTCATGATCTTTTCTGTCAGCGGCATTCCAGATGGCTCGTCATGCTTACCCGTCCACTCAATCATGTGTTGGAAAACACCCGTGCTCATGAGTATGATCGTCAAACCAGCAGCAACTCCGTAGTGAAGCAAGGTCTGCTTGCGCGTCATAGATGGCCTAACGTGTTTCTTCGGTGCTTGCGTTTGCCATTGCTCCATCGTCTTGTCAGTGAAGTCCTCTGAAAGCGAAAGGTCTGGTTCCCATTGATCGATAAGGCCGAGGTATTCCATGAAACAATCAGGACAATCATCGAGATGCGCTTCTATGTTGCTTCGTTCTTCCGGAGCTATATCGTCATGAATATAGGCGCGCAAACGTTTGACATGTAAATGTTCCATCAAAAATCCTCCTCCTTCCAATTATGCTTCATCCACTTTCTCGCTCTATATAACTTCACTTCAACGGTTTTAACCGAAATCTGCTGCTGTTGGGCTATTTCATGATAACTTCGTCCGTTTATGTAAAATGCCTCCACGACCTCCTTGTAGTTGTCCGGCAATGCATCAATCGAACGCCGTATACGTTCGGTTCTTTCCTGCGAGATGACAAGATCTTCAGCACTCGTGCCGTCATCCTGCTTCAGTTCTTTATCGCTGAAATCTGAAAGGTCTTCCGGCTTTCGCGATTGTTTCCGTTTATGATCGATCGCTTTGTTCATGGCTATTCGACTCAGCCACGTTTTAAATCCTTTTTGCTGATAAGAAGGAAGGGCATCCATCATCTTTATAAACGTTTCTTGCGTTATATCCTCCGCCAGCTGCTGATCCCGAAGCACACTATACGTCACTTTAAACACATGGTGCTTATAGCGCTCAATTATGATCCGGATCGCCTGTTGATTACCTTCTAATGCTTGCTTGATTAACGTTTCATCTTGAATAAGTCTGCCCCTCCCTTCCCAGCAACATCGTTCTACCTTATTAGACGTTCATCAAATTCCCAGCCCTACACCTCTCACGAAAAAATTATAGAAAAATCATCGCTTTTTACTTATTATCGACGCTTCGTGACCATTTATCGTTGGTCCTCACACTTTTATCATCGCTCTCTATGTAAATATCATCGCTCGACCTTTTATCGGCGCTTCGTGCTCAGTTATCGTCGCTCCGCGCACTTTTATCATCGCTCTCTATGTAAATATCGGCGCTCGAGCTTTTATCGGCGCTTCGTGAGCATTTATCATCGCTCCGCGCACTTTTATCATCGCTCTCTACGTAATTATCGTCGCTCCGTACCTTTTTATCAGCCTGAGTCATTAACATTTCCTGGATGATCTGATATGCTTCCTTTATTAGACCATTAACGATAGGTTGATTGTATGGACCAAGAACACGCACAGGAAAAAGAAGAAGAATTAAATGCCTATGTTATATTAGTGCTTGTACTATTCACCGGGCTTTTCAATGTTTCTCTCATGTATGGGTTGTTTATCTATGCCATATACTTGCTCGTGCGTTACTGGAAAAACAATGACGATCGAAAACGAATCAACATCCTTTTTTATTACAGCATCACCTTAATCTTATTCATACTCGCTATTAAAGGTTATTAACTATCCGTTCTCGCACACACAAAAAACGCGACCGGCCTGATCGCAGCAGGGCACGGTCACGTTTTTTATGAGGTGAGCGATTCAATACATGCTGGTCCCTCATTTTTGGGGGAATTAACGTAGTCGCTGATGTCATACGAATCTAACGCCTGGGATGGAAGGGATTGTAGAAAATCATGCGCCTGGCCAGGTTCCCATTTGATGTTCTCGATCCATTGGTCTTGTTTCTCCTCTGGCAGGATGACAGGCATACGATCATGGATGGGCGCCATGTAGGAATTAGCTTCTTTAGTCAGAATCGTACAGGTAAAGCGTTCTTCTTCATCTTGCTGCCATTTATCCCAAAGTCCTGCAAAAGCGAACAGTTTTCGATTGTGCGGAAAGATTCGCTTAGGCTGTTTACCTGATTCCGTCTTTTGCCATTCATAGAAACTGTCCGCTACGATCAAACATCGTTTACGCGCCATGAGCTGTTTGAAGCTTGGTTTCTCATGGGCCGTTTCACTGCGGGCATTGATCATTTTATAACCGATTTTAGGATCCTTTGCCCAGGAAGGCACGAGGCCCCAATGCAAGTAACCCGCTCGTTTATCTCGGCCGTCGTGGATGATAGCAAGCACCTTTTGACCCGGCGCAATATTATACCTGGGCTGATAGTCGTCGCTCAGGTACGATAAACCAAATGCTTCCAGAATCTCCGCTTCTTCAGCTAACAATGTATAGCGACCACACATGTTGCGTCCTCCTCTTACGTATTTTGTTCTCCCAGACCATGAAGAATAAAATGGACGGTCCGATCGATTTCCGCCTGATCGTCCCATTCGTGATCCGGCATGATTAAAAACCGTGTAATCAAAAATCCGATGATGGTTGTCATGATCATCCTCATAATAGTAGGTGATGGGTACTGGATGATTTGATCGTTTTGCTGATAAGTTTGAATCGCCTCTTCGAATTTCGGAAGGACTTTGGCAGCGAACACCTCTTGAAAGTGCTGCTGTAACTCTGGGTGAAACGACACTTCCTGAAGTAAAATTTTCAATAGCGGTGCGTTCTCTTTCACGAATTCGAAACGGTTATAGATTAATTTTTTCAACAAATCTTCAAACTGAGCTGGCGGCCCTTCGAATACTTGGCGGGCAAAATGGGTGGCGAAAAATGGCATCGCAAACTTTGAAATGACAGGACTGACAATTGCCATAAGCAACTCTTTTTTCGTTCGATAATGTCTAAAAATCGTTCCTTCAGCTACGCCTGCCTTTTGAGCAATTTCGCTTGTGGAAGTGGAGGCGTACCCTTTTTCAGCGAACATTTCAATCGCAGCTTCTAATATCTTCACTTGTTTTTTGGTTAATTTAAGTTCTTCGTCGCCTGCCTCAAGTAATTGTTGTAAATGATCGTGTTCAGCCATTTGAGCGCCTCCTCTTCTTTTCTCCCTCTATTATAACCTGCGATGGCGTTTCAAGGCGAACATATTCAGCAACGCAAACAATACGGTGAAGCCGCCCAGCACATATATTTGAAGCTGAAAGGACTCGAACCCCTGACCGCGAATCATAATATCACGCAAGGCTTCAGCCCCATAAGTCAACGGCATTACTTTGCCAATTGCCCTCAGCCAGGGCTCCATCGTTTCTAAGTTAAAGATCCCTGAAAAGAATACCTGAGGCACAATGACAAGCGGGATGAATTGGATCATTTGAAACTCATTCTTCGCATAAGACGAAAGCAGTGTACCAAGGCTTAAAGCAGCCAAGGCCAATAAGAACGTGACCAATAAGACATAAAAGAAAGAACCGCTCATAAACATATCCAGTGCAAATATGGAATATGCCGCAATGATAACGGATTGCACGATCGTAAAAATGCCAAATCCGATCAAATAGCCTGTTACAATTTCTCCTCGCTTTAAAGGAGTAGATAATAGCCGCTCCAACGTTCCTTGCGTGCGTTCCCTCAAGAATGACACGCCTCCTACAATAAAGACAAAGAAGAACACAAAAAAGCCAACTAAAACGGGCCCTACATTATCAAACAAATTAAAATCATTCGATCCATGTAAAAACTCCACGTCAGGATTTAGCTGCTTTCCTTCCGAAAGTTGGGCGCCAGCTTCACGAAGGATACGTAACACAGCACTATTGGCAGAAGGATCACTCCCTTCAAGCACCACACGAGGCGTCTGTTCTTCCCAACTGATCAAAGCATCAAGTTCATTTTCTGCTAACTGATCATGGGCGTCTTCTAACGTCATTTCCTTCACATTTGCATCCTGTTCTTCCACAGCTAAAGCAAAAGGTGCCGGGGTGTCCACCAAAGCTATATCTGGGGTTAATTCTTCACTATCCAATACTAACCATAATAACGTTAGGACAAACAATGGAGCTACAATCATTAAAGCTAAACTGCGTTTATCCCGCTTAAATTGCATTAAAATGCGTCGCACAATAGCCCAGGTTCTCATGACTGCTCCCCTCCATAATATAAAAATACCTGCTCCATACTCCCTGCATTGATTCCCTGTTTCAACTCCCCAGGCGATCCGCTTGCAATAACGAAACCATCCCGCAGTAAAGCCAACCGATCACATTTCTCAGCTTCATCCATAACATGGGTCGTGACAATGATCGTTGTTCCGGCTTTCTGTAAACGTCGCAATTCTTTCCAAATCGATTCACGCAAAACAGGATCAATGCCAACTGTCGGCTCATCTAAAATCAACAGAGCCGGCTTGTGCAAGAGAGCTGCCGCTAATGATAAGCGCCGCTTCATTCCTCCTGAAAAAGTTTCCACCGGCTTATTCATATGCTCTGTTAGATTAACGACATCTAAAACAGAACGGATGCTATCCTTTCGCTGCCCTTTTTTCAGTCCATATACCGAGGCAAAGAAATCCAAATTTTCCTTGGCAGATAACTCATTGTACAAAGCATCCGATTGCGCCATAAAACCGATGTGATGCATTTGCTGCAATGAAGGCATCCTGATACCTTGGACATCAACTGTCCCTGAGGACGGTCGCAGGATGCCCACGATAATTTTAACGAGGGTCGTTTTCCCCGCACCTGACGGACCCAACAAGCCAAAAATTTCCCCTTCGTCAATCGTTAAATCAATGTCCTGCAGTACATGTTCAGTTCCAAACTGATGGCTGACACGTGAAGTGGCGATCATTCGGTTCATCGTATCCCTCTTTTCGTTAATGAGTGATTACTCACTTTTATTATAGTACATTTCCATAAAGAATCAACCCACTAAAAAAGCAGCTAAAAAAACTGCTCTCAGACTCTCGAAAAAGCCTCGATGGTCTACTTTTTCCATGAACGTTTATTTTTCACCTCGGGACACGATAAAAAAACCTTTAAGCGTGGTTATTCTTGCAGGAAGCGAATGGTATTCACCCACCCGTTCGCTCAAAAAAAGCTTGTAGAGAACTCGGTGGGTTCTCTACAAGCTGGTTAAGCACGCATCATGTTAGAAACTAGAAGCCGAATTTACGATCGATTTTTCCGCTGTATTGCCGATATGCACCCGATTGACCCATCTTCCGTTTTTCCATCAACACATTGAAACGAACCTGCTTTTCTGTTAATTCTCGTTTATAATCGGCCGCTTCTTCCGGATTTTCGCAATATGCAATAAGTTCTTCAAGCGATACAATCTCCTTTTTCAATTGCATTTCTTCAGGAAGCATATTGGCATTTTTTAAAATGCGATAGCTATTGCGCATATCGTCAGGAACATGAGACAACTCATCTTTCGGTAATGGCTTACCTTTGCCTGGCAAATGCTCAAAATCACCATTTTTAATCGACTGACGAATTTTCTCTTCTATAAGATGGCCAAAATCCATCCAGCTTCTCCCCCTTCCCCCGATTTTTACCTAACCCTATTTTAGCAAAAAAAACGTCATGATATCTCAGATGAGCTCACCCCGATTGACGCGCGGTGTGAGGGGGCCAGCCGGAAAAATGCGCAACTGTTGCCACAAAAAAGAGGACTGACCCTATGTCAGACCTCTCTTTATCTTTCTTACTTCCCGATGAATTGCTGCGTCCATACGTTACCATCTTCAATATAGCCTACGCCAATATGCGTAAAGCTATCATTCATGATGTTTTTACGGTGACCTTCACTATTCATCCAGGCGTTAACAACTTGCTCGGGGCTACGCTGTCCTTTGGCGATGTTTTCCCCGGCAGTGCGATAGTCCACGCCATATTGATCCATCATATCAAACGGAGAACCGTACGTTGGACTTGTGTGGGAGAAGTAACCGTTTTGCGCCATATCGCGAGACTTTTCACGTGCTACTTCACTTAATTGTGTGTCTATTTTTAATGGAGACAAGCCCTGCTTTTCACGTTCCTGATTCGTTAACTCGACGACTTTTTGTTCAAAATCATTCAATTGATCATTTGAGTCATCGGGTTGGGAATCGTTATTATTTTCATCAGCTGTCGGAGCTTGAGTCTGATCGGATTGTGATGCATCTTGTCCCTCAGGCTGATTATTGTTTTGCTCGGAATTAGACTGGCCATCTTGCTGTTGATTTGGCTGTTGCTGGTTTTGTTCCTGCTGTTGTTTTTTAGCCTCGAATTCTTTCCAGCCTTTTTCAACATCTTTGAACCATGTCTGCAGTTCTTGCTCAAATTGTTTTACATTGAAATCTTGCCACTGACTTTGGATATTTGTGATGACTTTAAAGCCAGAATGTGAAGAACCTCCGTTACTAGCTTGTACAGTTGCAGGCCCTGCACTGGCAAATACCAAAACAAATGAAAGCAACGCTGCAACACTTATTCTTTTAAACATGCTATTCTCCTCTCCTTTGATGTAATTGAATACAGCTTCATGATAGCATAGAGGTTTTGTTACATAAGCGGGATTTTCTTCCATTGACAAGCGTCAAATGCTCCTACAATACTGAAATCCTGTTATCAGCCGCTACCGTTGTTATTCCCTTTTCATATAAATTGGAAACACCTAGTAATCGTGTTAATATTTTCACAAAAAAATGGGTTGACACCTTATAAGACAGGGGGAAATGATTACAGAAGGTTAATATTATGTTACAAATTGCGTTTTAAACTATCATATAAACTTTCTGCTAATGCCTCAACCGCCATAACACGCTCAAGTTCATCAGCATGAATGTTTCCATCATACTTTACGTCGTTCACTTCGGAGATCGTGACTTTTGCATTATCGATATGCACCCGCTTCATCTGATCCTCAGGTGATACATACCCTGGTTTTAACACACGTAAATAAAATCCCGTATATCCCGTTTTAATCACTTCAGTTGGGAAGCCTTCGATATCATGATTCCTTGTGATTTTGTAACAAGGCTGCCGAGGTTGAGTGACTTGCAACTCCGCCTCACCAAGCTTGTAAATATCGCCAATATGAGTGTTATGCTCTGACACACCTGAAACGGTCAGATTTTCCCCAAAAGCCGGAATACGGAATGTGCGTTGATAAAACGATTCCCAATAAGCATAATGCTGATGAGGATAGAGACAAACAGCCTTGTCTACACCACCGTGATGCTTTTGGTCTGCTTGCTGATCCCCATTAAAATTAAGCGTGTCTAAATACACCCGTGACGTAACAGGCTGTTTACGAATCGCGGTTTCTACCTCTCCGAATTCAGAATGCAGTGTAACCGGCATTCCAATATTGAGTGAGACGACTCTATAACTCATCCTCCATTACCTCGTTTCGTTTCATGATCCAGGCTGGTAAATAGTCATACTCCCACAAATCTGTAGGATAGTTGACCAACAGGTCTTCCCCATTTTCATAGAGGGCTTGCAGGATCTCATTCATTGCTCCCATATAATATTCATAAAGGAATTCATAACTGAACGTCTCTTTAGGGAGATCATTTTCTGCACACACTTTTGGATCGGCATAATTCAGATACGTGCGGCAGGGAATGGGGCGAATTTCGTACGCTAAACAGGTATGTGTTTCAGGGTCGAGCATCGGGCATGGCACATTAAGCTGTTTGTAAGCAAGCTTCGTTTCTTCATTATTAAAATCCATCGCCATAGCTGTTTCCAGTTTATCCGTTTCACCCCCGAAATAACCTTCCCAGTGCTGATAAATATATTCTTTACGCTCTTTCGGGAAACGTTCAATGGCACGAAGCATCATTTTGGCCTCCATTTTTGTTATCACAATCGGAAAATAACAACAAAAAGCGCAGCCTTTGAAGCAGCTTGCTTCCATGCCGGCGAATGCTTCTATGCGTCCGATTTCGTGGTCGACTTCCCCCAATAATTGCTCAAAGCCATTTAAAATAACGTCTTCAGTAGGTAACTCACTATTCAACAACTCATCTATAATACGATCAAAGAATTGCTCGTTCACGTGATACTGTTCATTGATGCTCGCGCATTTCTCGATAATTTCTTGATGTGTCAGATAGACAGACATGATCGAAACTCCTTCTTCATTCATTAGTTCTATTATACACGCCATTAAATGCTGAACACTACCCATAGGATCGGAACAAAGGGCCCTATCTCCTTAGGTTTCACTTCAGACAATTTTTCTACATTTTTCGTCTCATGTACCCCCAGAAATTTTGGTTTTTATAGGAAAAGATTTAAGAGAATCTGTCATCAATGGAGGTACGTCTAATGTTCGCTAACGCTGAAATCGGTATTGATCTTGGTACTGCTAATATACTCATTTATTCAAAATCAAAAGGTATTCTATTAAATGAACCTGCTGTTGTCGCTTTCAACACGGAAACGAAGAGTGTGGTGGCTGTCGGTTCAGAAGCCAAAGAAATGGTAGGAAAAACACCTCAGAATGTCGTTCCCGTGCGCCCGCTTAAAGATGGTGTCATCGCTGACTATGACATGACCACCCAGATGCTGAAAGCTCTGTTAAAGAAAGTCAGCAAAATCTCCGGCATCTCCATGAGAAAACCGAATGTCGTCATTTGTACGCCATCTGGATCTACTTCTGTGGAACGTCGCGCCATACATAATGCTGTCAAAGGTTACGGAGCAAAGCAAGTCAGTCTGATTGAAGAACCGATTGCAGCGGCCATCGGATCTGACCTTCCAGTTGATGAGCCCGTAGCAAACGTTATAGTAGATGTTGGCGGTGGCACCAGTGAAGTTGCTATCATCTCATTCGGAGGGGTCGTCTCCTCCCGTTCCATCCGTTTAGGGGGGGACAAAATGGATGAGGAAATCGTCCAATATGTTCGAAAAGAATACAACACACTCATCGGAGAACGTACAGCCGAAAACGTTAAAATGGGAATCGGTTATGCGTTGATTGAACACCCAGAAGAAACGATGGAAGTACGTGGACGCGACATGGTTACAGGCCTTCCTAAGACGATTGAACTTAGCTCGACAGAAATTCAAGGAGCACTGCGCGAATCATTAGAACAGCTACTAGAGACGATCAGTACGACTCTAGAAGCGTGTCCACCTGAATTAAGTGGGGATATCGTGGATCACGGTGTCATTCTCACCGGAGGCGGTTCGATGCTTAATGGTATGCAAGATTGGTTGTCTAAGGAAATTCACGTTCCTGTCCATATGGCCCCTAACCCCCTTGAGTCTGTAGCTATCGGAACCGGCCGATCATTAAAAATGATTCAACGCATTCAAGAAGCAGCTCGTTAATACGCTTTAAAAGACAGACAACCAGGTCTGTCTTTCTTTTGTTTACAAGCGTATGAGAACGGTAATTGAGGGAATAAGGAGGGAGTTATATGGCCACGCTATATCCGTATATTTTTTGTGAAAATGCACGTGAACAAGCAGACTTCTATTTAAGCGCACTTGGCGGGGAAATTATAAGTGTCCAGACTTATGATGAATTGCCTGAACCTGACCCTGAGCTCGAAGGTCGTGTCATGCATCTCGTTTTAAAATCAGCTGATATCCATTTTTTCCTCGCTGATGTGACCACTAATTCTATTCAATCCGGCACTCAAATTGATTTGACTTTAGAATTTTCGGGGCATAAAGATGCAGAGGAAGTATTTAACGGCCTCCAAGAAAATGGGCGCGTCTTAATGCCTTTTGAAAAAATGTTCTGGGGCGCATATTTTGGTCGAATTGAAGACAAGTACGGCGTTAGGTGGCAAATCGCCACAAATTCATAAAAAGTATCGTGCGCCGTGATAAAATTCATCATTTCCGGTATAATTGGGATGTCACGCACAAGGAGGATTGTCATGCACATATCAACATCTCTCAAATGGATTACAGGAATATTCGAAGCCTTGCTGGCAATACCACTGGTCGGGGGCATTTTCATCATAGGAACCGGGTGGAACGCTCTTATCTTTATGCTTATCTTTCACATCATCACCCTGGTATTCTCAATTCGTGATGACCGATTCAGTGTCGGCAGTGTGCTGGGCGTCATTGCAAGCCTCATTGGGCTGATTCCTGTAATCGGCTGGATCATGCATACATTAACAGCAATTGTTTTACTCATTGACGCTTTGATTTCCACCGGGGTTTCTAAAAACCGCGCTTGACTCGACGAAAACGTTTCGCCGAGTCTTTTTACGCTCGTCTCTATAAAATCTGCAGACGGATTACGGGCTAGGCAGTTAACGTTTATCCAGCCTGTCCAAGTCCAATATATGGGATCTTAATTATGGAGGATTAACAAAGGATATAGATAATGCTCTGTGGAAGTCTAGGTTAATGATCGTGAGGTGATAAATTATGTTTACCGTCCTTTATATCGTCCGGGTGAAAGAGGAAAGATTACACGAATTTTTATCATTAGCAAGCAAACTAGGTGATATTGTCGCTTCTTACGGGGCATCAGAAACTAACATTTGTAAAGGCGGCCTCCTAACCGGACGGCATGGTTCACTGGGTCTTCTCAATTTAATGGATGTCCCTGATGACGAAAGGATATACATGGCGCAAGTATCATTTGCAAATGAAGAAGAGTACAAGCGCGTTCTCGAAGCTATTAAAACACATGATATAGCGATGCACCTCTATCAACAGATCAAACAAGTGATTGATATGAACGAAGTCGTCTCCTCCACTTTTACTTCAGCAAGCTACCAAAAATGACACAAAGCTGATGGTTTAAGTGTAGGCTGTAATTAGAACGGGTACAACGAGGGAGAACCCAGCGAGGAGTCTGGCTTACAGTTTTGCAATCTTCTCTATAAGGAGGACATCGCATGTTTACAGTCGTTTGTTTTTTCAGGGTAAACAAGAATCATTTAGAAGAATTTCTGGACGTCACCACTAAATCAGGCAATATATTAATTGCACACGGAGCACTCGACCACCGCATATTTCGTCCTGAGGAGTTGACTGGCAAGCAAGGCTCTATGGGACTGCTTAATTTTATCGAAGTGAGTGAAGAAGAAGAATTGATGTTCGGCCAAACCATTTTCCGTGATGAAGCACACTATCATGAAGTGATGGCTCACGTATCATCAGATGATTTGATTCATTATTTGAAACAGTACCTAAAAGAAATTGTGGAGATGGACCGAGTAGTTACATCAACTTTCACAAGTTGACATCCGCATTCAAAATTTTCGGAGGTGAATCAATATGAATATTGTCGTATTAGGAGCTGGAGCATTGGGGGCATACTTCGGCAGCCGCTGGCATGAAGCTGGTCATAACGTCGTGAATCTCGTACGTGAAGGACGTGCCGAACAACTTCGCGAGCATGGGTTGAAAATACATAGCCCTCATGGAAACTATACAATCGAGCAGCCAGCTATTGCAGAAAGTCCGGACGAAATTGATGAAGCAGATCTCGTGCTTTTAGCTGTCAAAGGATATCATTTGCATGGGACACTGGAATGGCTCAAAGCGCTTGTGCAAAAAGGAGCTAAAGTTTTGCCCTTGCTTAACGGGATGGAGCACTTCACCATTTTACAAAAGGAGTTAGGTGAAGAAGCCGTAGTAGGTGGCGCTTCCTACATTATCGCTACATTGGATGAACACGGGCACGTCGTACACTCGAGTTCCTTTCATGATATTGTGTATGGACCGCTCCACCCTTCTCAGCAGCCTTTCTGCGAAGAACTGGGTGTTGTATGTAACCAGGCCAACATTAACTCTCGACTGAGCCCGAACATTCTGGAGGATTTGTGGAAAAAATATATGTTCATTACTGCATTTTCCGGAATTACAACAGCTGCTAACTTGCCTATTGGAGAGATTCGCAGTGTACCCGGAACATTCAGGATTGCCGAACGGATGCTTGAGGAAATGAAAGACCTTGCTAACGGGCATAACGTCTCTGTTTCTGATGATGACGTCCAACAAGCTTTTGCTAATTTGAAGAAACTCGACCATGAAGCAACCTCTTCTATGCACCAGGACCGGAGGAAAGGGCTGCCGCTTGAAACGGAACATCTGCATGGAGGGGCACTTCGGCTAGCATCTGAAGTGAACCTATCTCTCCCTCATACCGAAACCATTTACGGACTAATTAAGCCGTTCAGTTACTTTGATAACTGAGCGTGGGAGTGGTTATTAAATAACTGTGCCTTACCACCGTTCAAACAAAGAGGTTGAGACTATACTGAATAAAACACAAAGGCCGAACGATTTCGCTAAAATTGTTCGGCCTTTTTTGTTTGTCAAAGAAGGCGTCTAATGACTACCGCTTCGCCACGGCCTGCCACTGTTAATTAACTAAAGTTATTTATGTTTCTTCAAAACGCCCAAATACGCTTCCCACGGTCCAACGTCATCCCTGTACCGTTCTGACATAGCCCTTACAATCTGAGAGATGTGGGTTAAATCGTGCACCACCCAAGTTGACAGTAATTCGCTTAGCTTTACTTCCCCAAAGGCAGGATGCTCTCCTGTTAATTCAAACTGTTCCTCAGATTTTAATAGTCCGATTACTAGATTGATATTCTTTACGCGAAGGTGTTCAAACTCAGTTAGTTTTTGGGCGATTGAGCTCTGTGGTGGGTTTGTTATGTGAGCATCTCGATCAAATGGAGGAAAAGCGTTATCGCCCCCCTCCTCAACAATCGTTTTTATTCTAGGAATCCAGTTATGTTTCTCACACTCGATTAAATGATCGACTACCTGGGACGGATCCCATGTTCCGTTCCCTTCATTACATTGCAGCCAACCCTCCGATAAACCAGATAACAGACTCTCTAATGTTTTTGGCGTCCGTTCTAGCACTTGAATGGCTTCGTTTAGAGAAAAATTCATATGCAACCACTCTCCCATCTTCAGTTTTTTTAAAGCTCCTCCCCGCTTCAATACGTATGGTTATATTTTAATACAACCATTTATAAATGGAAGACGTTTCATGAATAAATCTCCCCACCCTTATACCCTCACAACATGAATACTTACTCATTTTTCTCTTTCCAAATCTTGCCGATTCCTGTATATTGGTACCATCTCTGCTATAGTAGCCGAAGGATGGATGCGCGTGAAATCTATATATATCATACTAAGCGATACAGGTTCACTCTTTAATAAAGCTCTTAAAACTGTAACCCTCGCCCCCTATAACCACGCGTCGCTGGCCCTTGATGATAACCTGCGAAGTATTTACAGTTTTGGCAGGCGTGAGCCATCGAATCCTTTCTGGGGCGGCTTTGTTAAAGAAGATTTTGTGCAAGGAACGTTCAGTTGGTTCCCCGAAGCGACGTGTGCCATTTATGAACTACGCGTCACCCAACGCGAATATCAAAGGTTAGAGCGCATTATTAAAGCTTTCGAACACAAGTATAAGCACTATTTGTACAACTACATCGGCTTGCTCGGTATTCCTGTCAATCAGCCGCTTCAGCTGCCGGCCACTTATTTTTGTTCCCAATTCGTTGCTGAAGTGCTCCACAGAGCGGGGCGTTCTTTATTCAAAAAAGCAAGCTCTCTCGTCACTCCTGACGACTTTCGACAATGTGCAGATTTGACCCTCGTTTACCAGGGGAGGCTATACGACTACCCGAAGCTTTACTCCCGCTCCTTTTACCAGCCGTGGCGATATCGCAGTTTTCCCATGCGTAAATATATCAAGCAACAATTTAAAGGGGAAATTCTCGGGATGCCTGAATCCGACCATAAACATTACTATTTTCGGGATGGATTCATTAAACCAAAAAAGGTCTTCTTAACTAGAAAACTTCATAAATTGACTCGAGCGGTTTTGCGAAAATGAAACCAGCCTGTAATCGACTGGTTTTATCATGCAGAATGAAAAGGTAACCGCTCTATTAGTTCCTGACATGGTACAATAGATGTAATATCCGGATTTGGAGTAATCGCCATGAGAATTTTTAATCAAAATCAAAGCAAGCCGCAAACTATATATGAAGTATGTATGATTATCCTGGCCAGCTTGTCGGTTGCGACTATTTGGAATGATACGGAATATAGCAGCTATATCGTATGGATAACCTGGGGCATCTTCTTTCTCGATTTCATGTATCGTTTATACAATAGTGAAAGCAAATGGGAATTCATTAAAAAGCATCCATTCATCGTCATTGCCGCTATCCCGCTTGATGCAGTGTTCCAATTTGCCCGATTCGCCCGCATTCTCCACTTGCTTAGACTGAAATCGATCACAAAATATTACACGAAACCGTTTATCCGCTTTTTGAAACGCCAGCATCTTATGATGGTATTTGGCCTGACCTTTATCTTCGTATTTATTTTAATCATTCCGCTATACCAGTTGGAATCCGAATTAACAAGCTACTGGGAGGCTTTTAAGAGCGCCTTATTGGCGATCACGTTTTTCGGTCAAACAAATTTTGAGCCGATCACGCGAATTGGAGATGTCATTCTCGTCATCCTTACCATTTTTGGCGTCATCCTTCACGGGCTGATCATCAGTACCGCAATTGATATGATTTATAACACCAAAACAGTCCAAGCCATCATAGCTAAATTTAAAAAGACAGGCGATTAACATCCTACACAGAAGCTGACCCCTTCTGTGTTTTTTTATGCCCTCTGAACTGATGAGGAGGTTTAACCCCTGTGGAAAACAGGAATGAGTAGCATGTAAGCATCATTTGGAGGTGAGATTCCATGACTGGAAAAAAGAATAATAGTGAACAGCCCGTCAAAAAAGAAAACAAGAAGAATAACTTCCGCAAAATAGAAAAAGACAGCAGCATTGAAGAAAAACTAAGAAAAGAACAAATGATGGAAGATATCCCCCTTGAAGATATCCGTCAGGAAGAGATTGAACAGGAAAAAGGTGAAAAATCTAAAGATAATTCGTCGACTGAAGAAGATTATGACGAAGACTTCAAATAATACGCGCACACAAATCATCAATTATATACAAAATGAGGTGGAAATGTGCAACAAACAGAATTCCGTGCTTTTCGTGTTAACCAGGAGGATGACGCCTTTTCAGCCCAGGTGGAACATTTAACGACAGATGATTTACCAGCTGGTGATTTGCTCATCAAGGTTCACTACTCAAGCGTCAATTTCAAAGATGCTATGACGGCAGTACCCGATAGTAAAATTGCCCAGAAGCATCCTTTAACTCCCGGTATTGATTTAGCCGGAGAAGTCGTAGAATCATCTCATGCAGGTTATGTAAAAGGCGATCAAGTCATTGCTACCAGCTATGAAATCGGTGTCTCCCATGACGGCGGCTACAGTGAATATGCCCGTGTCCCTGCAGAATGGACAGTGCCTCTACCTTCCGGGATAACGTTGGAGGAATCCATGGTATTCGGTACAGCCGGATTTACGGCAGCGCTATCTATCGATTTGCTTGAAAAACAAGGGATAACACCAGAAGATGCTCCGATCCTCGTTACAGGGGCGACCGGCGGTGTCGGCAGCATGGCTGTAGCCATGCTCTCCCATTTAGGTTACGAAGTCGTTGCAAGTACGGGTAAAGAAGCTGAAGGATACTTGAAAGAATTAGGAGCAAGCGACGTGATTTCCCGTAAATCTGTCTATGATGGAAACCTCAAACCGATCGGGAAACAAAAATGGGCCGCGGCAGTGGATCCGGTAGGCGGTGAACCTTTAGCATCCATTTTAAGTCATTTAAAATATGGCGGAGCAGCGGCTGTGAGCGGATTAACAGCAGGCACTCAAGTTCCAACGGCTGTTTTTCCATTCATTCTGAGAGGGGTCAGTTTACTCGGCGCAGATTCCGTTAATTGCCCCATGGAAAGAAGACAGCACATTTGGAACCGTTTAGCCTCTGATATGAAGCCGGAAAATAAGCTTGATACCATGAAAGACATGATTACGTTAGAAGATCTACCAAATGCTTTATCGACAATTTCAGAAGGTCAGGCCCGCGGCCGGATGGTTGTGAAACTGTAACTGTACGGGTAGTACGTGCAAGAAACATTCTCATGAACATTGACAAACTTCAATTCATATTGTATAGTTTTGAATTAGTGTTTCACACGCAACTTGAATCGTAAGCTAGATTGTGTCAACCTGTTATGTTTTTTGACACGACTTATTCACACTGGATCAGCTTCGGAGCTGTAAGGATGCAATAGAGGTAGGGATTGCGTCGTATAAGTAAAACTACCATGGAAAAGAACCGCGGCTAACTATGGTTCATTTAACTGCTTGCGAAATTGGCAAGTTGCTTGACGAAGCTTATCATTCGTCGAAATAATGCACTTACAAGCGGGTCAGACATCGTCTGACCCGCTTTTCCAATTTATAAACACTATTATCATAAAGGAGGAGCTTCTATGTCTCGTTATTTAAACAAGCTGGAGCCTGAAGACGTAAGGTTTTTATTGGATTATTCGGAGTTGCAGGCATGTGTGGAGGAAATGCTGGGCAGCGCCTCAGATCTTGTAAAGATTCAGATTGCTGCTGACACCATTCAAGATGCCTATGATGTCACGGTCACCCGACCAATGGTCAAGATGGAAGAAAAAAGTATGATAAATGAGCAGGACCGCCACCGCCTCCTCGAAAGCGGTTTTACACTGGGCGAACCATTTGAAAATGGCGACCAAGCTTTAGAAACTATTTTCGGTACGACGTATACGGTCATCTCAGCTACCGAAGAAGAGGAACCATTCTTTACGATTGAACTTCCTTACCGTGATTTCTTGAACTTGAAACAAAACGGATAGACTTATGCACCCCAGTATTATGAAGATACTACATTTTTTACGCGACCGACTTGACCATCTTGCAGACGTACTTTGATCCCATGCGGGTGTTGAGGCGAATTAGTCAATATATCCTTCACGACTCCTCGCGTCAATGCCCCTGTACGTTGGTCTTTCTTTAATACAATCTCCACTTCTGCTCCTGGTTGAATGTTGCTGCGCTGTTGTCCATTTAAAGTCATGTTCATCCTACTCCTATCCTCTGTATTCACTTTCACCATCTTACCTTAATGAAGGGGCGACGTCCATCCATTGCCTTATTAAAGGTTATTAAACGTAACTCGTTTGGTATATCTTATAAGCACCTAAAAACCCCCTCAGAAAACCGGTATTAAACCCTAATCATAACGGTTTTCTGAGGGGGTAACATAATTAATTGTCCCGATCTGAATAGGCGACTTGATCCTGAATCGTACCATCCTGCCGATGGATGATGGCCTGAGTCCCTTTATTTTCTGCAATCTCCTTTGCCCGCTTAATGGCTTCGTCTTTCACATCAAAGACTTCTGAAGGTTTGATGGCATCCT
Organism: Thalassobacillus sp. CUG 92003; assembly: GCF_013618635.1. GTDB lineage: Bacteria > Bacillota > Bacilli > Bacillales > Halobacillaceae > CUG-92003. The sequence goes on from NZ_JABLSJ010000017.1 coordinate 56,569, forward strand.
CTGCCTGGACTGCCCAACCGTCCTCGTGACTGACAACATGCTCACCTTTTTCAAGTAATTCTGGCCGATTCTCATATTGCCGATCTTCCTCATCACGTTCCTGGATATCCTGATCGCTTTTGCTCTTCAAATTGTTAATTTCTTCTTGAGAGGCATTATTATACCACTCTTTCGCTTGCTCAGTCGCAATGGGTATCGCTCTGCCTTCATTATATCCCTCATCTAACATGGCATTGCCAATTTCAATCGCTTTTTTTCGTACAGCTGTATCTAGATTCTTCAATGAACTCGGATAATCATTCATATCCCATGGCATGTCCGCCACCTCCCTTAATGATTTATAACTCTATTTAACCTTTTCCTTTTCCTAAATCAGCTAAACCTCTACAAGACCATTCGTGTGGTTTTCTCATTACGAATTCATCATGCTATAATAATGGAGCAACTATCAAAGAATTTTACGGAGGTTTCATGCTTACATTTGAAGAAAAAATCGCACTGATCGAACAGTTTGAAGAATTAGAGAAAAAAGAAGTGTCGCTAGGACGTGTCAACTTTCACTTTGAAGAAAGCAGCACCGACAAGAAAAACGTGGTCTACCACCTCCATCCGAATGGAAACGGCTTTGTTTATGCCGGGGAACTCGAAGGTTATCCTACGGACCAAAAAGGAATGGTCAACATTAAGGATTATTCTGCTGAACAGTTAAACACCCTGGTCCGTGAAGCAATAGAATCACTTAAACCACAACCCCATGATGATGACGAAGAACGAATCGAAGAATGGGTGAACCAGGATGACCACCTTCTCGTGCTGCTCAAAGAAGGGGACGGCTGGAACGTTTACGCCGGAGTGGATTTAGATGGAACGTTCAATTCCTATTGGGAAGCAGCCGATTTTCTGGAACAAGAAGGGTTTAGCCGTATTTAATCCAACGCGTTTTTCCTAAACCTTTAAACGAACTCGAAGCTTAGCTTCCTGGAACAGAGGCTATCATAAAAAACGCCTCCTCCACTATCGCATGGAGGAGACGTTTTATTCAGTTCTATTTACCGCCTACATAAACCGATTCAATCTTATATTTTTCCAATGCCTCACGATTGAGTTCTATGCCAAGTCCCGGCTGTTCAGACAAAACCAGTTCCCCTTCTTCATTAGGAACCAAATGCTCTGCCATAATAAAATCTCTGCGATTCGGGGACCAAAGCGGCGGATCATAAGGGAATTCGAGATAAGGGCAATCACTGAGAGCTGCTGCCAAATGAAGATTTGCCATTACCCCTATTCCGTTACTCCACGTATGCGGACTGCACCAGTGCCCGCTTCCCTGGACAAGATCGGCTATCTTCTTGACTTTTGTTATCCCGCCAGCAAGTGCTGCGTCAGGCTGATAAACATCAAGTGATCCGTGAGCGGTCATTTCTCGAAAATCATGCCATCTTCGATTCATCTCTCCACCCGCAATTCGGATACCCGTCATATTACGTAATTGAGCCATTCCTCGAAAATCATGCGCAGGTAGCGGTTCTTCCAACCAATAGACGTTCAATTTCTCTAATTCCTTCGCCACTTGGTAGGCCTGTTTTAAATCCCATGTACGACCTGTATCCCAGGGCATTTGCCAACCTTGATTGGCGTCAACCATTATATGAAGCTTATCACCCACACTATTGCGTAGTGCCTCCACCACCTTCAGATCATCACGCACATCTTCATGATGAAACCGAATCTTCATCGCTTCATAACCTTGCTCGATTAATTGATGAGCACGTTCCACTCTTTCTTCGGGAGACACCATTTCGCCTGTAGAGGCATACGCTTTTATTTTGTTCGATTTAGCTCCCAACAGTTTGTAGACAGGCTGATTCGCTGCTTTGCCCATCAAATCCCACAAGGCTATGTCCAATGGCCAGCATCTTCCATAATGGAAATCAATGTTGTCAAGCACTTGAGAATGGCGCTCAATTGCAAATGGATCTTCCCCTATGAACAAGTGTTCATGGCCTTTAAATCCCACCATTAAATCGCCTGAACCGATGCCTGTGATACCTTCATCGGTATGTACATAAACAACTGTCGCCGCGAACTTATCTCTAGGTGCCGGATCCCATGCAGCTTTGAATGGGGGGGTTAGTGGTAGCAGATAGTGTTCAATTTGAATCGATGTTATTTTCATCTTCTTCCCGCCTTTCTTATAAATAGAAGCTAAGTTAAACATTGTTGTTGATTGATCACAAAAGCATTATTCAATTATAGAGCAGTTATCTGGAAGTATCGGCTTCGAGTTAATATGGTGTTTGGGGTTTCGGGGACGACTCGCTTTCCGCTGGCAGCAGCCGAGCCTCTTAGAGCTATCGAATTGCTGGAATTCCAGCCGCCAAATCGTTTCCAAACTGATTCTTCCTGATAAAAGCGCTTATATGTAACATCAACACCGAAATATAACAGAGCCAATAATAAAGTGCCGAAGCGAACTGCTGCGGCACTATTCTGACTCACCATAACAAAGTCATGTTCTCCCTACAAATAGAAGTCACGCATATTTAAAGCGATTCAGATCGATATCAAGCTATAATTGTTCTCTGATGGATACATATATCCCTTTTATTACATCTCATGCGAAAATACTACATTATACCCAATTTGAAGTTTCTGTTCGGTTTCAGTATTATTAGAATTGTCGATTTGTGACGAAATACTACATACTCGTTTTCAATATGAATGATTTAGTCTCTATTGGATTGAATCATTCGTTTTTTCATTCTCGTAAAAGGAGGTGTCACCTTTTCATGAACAAAAATTCGAACCTTTCCCGTGAAGTTATCGGTTACTTTCAAGATAATGTACAGCTCCTGATTGAGCTAACGGTCGAGCACGTTCAATTAGTGGGATTGGCCGTCATCGTCGCTATTATCATTGGTGTTCCTTTGGGCATCTATTTAACTACTAATGAGAGCCTAGCTGGGACAGTTTTGAATCTTGCAGGGGTTATTATGACCATCCCAAGCATTGCCTTGTTCGGGATTATGGTCCCAATCTTTTCTGTCATCAACCAGGGGATAGGGTTTCTGCCTGCCTTCGTTGCCCTCATTTTATACTCTCAGCTGCCGATCATACGCAACACATACACAGCTATTAAGAATGTCGATCCCCAAATACGTGATGCGGCTGAAGGAATCGGTATGAAAACTTCCCAACGCTTATTCCGAGTAGAAATTCCGAATACCCTTCCAGTCATTATGGCCGGTGTTCGAACAGCAGTTGTACTCAACATAGGAATTGGTGTTATCGCAGCTTTTATTGGGGCAGGAGGGCTAGGTGAACTGATCACACAGGGAATTTCCAGGGGAAATCAAGAGATGATTATAGCAGGCTCTATCGCGATTTCTATCCTCGGTATCTCGGCAGATATAATATTACGGTTCATCCAAACCCTGCTTACACCTAAAGGATTCACATAAGCAGGATTCACAAAAGGAGGATTGCCTTGATTACTTATGAGAACGTTTCTAAAGTTTATAATGGTGAGGTTAAGGCCGTAGATGATGTCAGCTTTCATGTAGAAGCTGGCGAAACCGTTGTGTTACTTGGACCTTCCGGATGCGGAAAAACAACACTATTGCGAATGGTCAACGGATTAGAATCAATCACAAACGGAGACATTCAGATTGATGGAAAAAGTACCAGCGCCCTCAATAAAATTGACCTTCGGCGTAATATCGGCTATGTCATCCAAAGTAATGGTCTTTTTCCAAATATGAACATTGAACAAAACGTTACAGTTGTACCTGACTTATTAGGATGGGACCGCAAGAAAAAAGGGGACCGTTATAATTATCTTATGGATCTCGTTGGGCTGAACCCTGATCAATTTAGGAAACGATACCCACATGAATTATCAGGTGGCCAGCAGCAACGCATAGGCGTTGTACGAGCGCTAGCCGCAGATCCGCCTGTCATGCTGATGGACGAACCCTTCGGAGCACTGGACCCCATCATACGCGAACGTGTGCAGGATGAGTTCCTTCACATTCAACAGGAAGTTCATAAAACGATTTTGTTCGTTAGCCACGACATTGATGAAGCCATCAAGATGGGAGATAAGATTGCTCTCATGAAGGATGGGAAGTTGATGCAATACGACCCACCTGCTGATATGCTCAGTCAGCCGAAAAATGATTTTGTCTCCCAATTCGTGGGGCAGGATCGAACTTTGAAACGCTTAAATATCCACACGCTGGCTGACCTTGTTCAAGTGATGGACTTAAATGAAAGTGATGCTACGATCGAAGAGACTAAAGAATTACTTGTCACATCTTCTCTACGAGATACGTTAAGCCTCATCCTTGACCAGCAGGTACGTCAAATCATTGTAGTCGACAATAAAGGAAACAACTTGGGCGCAATCGACTTTTCCATTGTAAAAGACTACCTTTCTACCAGAGGCGGAACGGAGTCACTCAGTTTTAGTTCATGAAACAGACGGGAGTGATGAGCATGAAACAAGAGTTAATGACCAAAATTATCAAAGTTGTATTAACGATAGCCATTGTCTGGTTTTTTTACTGGGCATTAACAAATAACTATTTTGCTAAACTCTTTGAAAGCCCTAATGAATTTTTTGTACTTCTCCAACAGCATATGACGTTAGTAGGTATCTCCTCATTACTTGCTGTTGCAGTAGCTCTGCCCTTGGCCATATTTGTTACCCGGCCAAAATTTAAACGGACCGAATGGTTTATTTCAAATATTGTAAATTTCGGCTATACAATTCCGAACATGGCTATTTTAGCTTTAATGATGGGTATCCTGGGCATCGGTTTTAAAACCGCCCTCTTCGCTCTTTTCCTTTACTCCATTTTGCCAGTCTTCCGTAATACCGTTGCTGGCATCCATTCGGTTAATTCGAATTTAATTGATGCTGCTAAAGGTATGGGGTTCAAGCCACACCAAATACTGTTACGTGTTGAATTACCAAATGCGGCTTATTCCATTTTAGCAGGCATTCGGACAGCTGTTGTAATTAATATCGGCGCGACAGCCCTCGCCTCGCTTGTCGGTGGGGGCGGTCTCGGAAATTGGATATTCACAGGCATCAAGATGTTTGACAATGGCATTCTACTATCGGGTGCCATTCCGATCATATTATTAGCGCTGCTGACGGATTTAATATTACGAGGCATCGAAATACTCGTGGTCTCAAAAGGCACAAGAGTATAATTACAGAATTAGGAGGATTTTTTACATGAAGAACGTTTTTCGTTTAACACTAACTTTATTACTCTCAACCGTATTACTTACGGCATGCGGAGGCTCAGGAGGAGCGTCCGGCGATAAAGAGGTCACAATCGGCTCAAAAAGCTTTACTGAACAACTGCTCCTGTCCAAGATGACAGCGATGCTGCTTGAAGATAACGGCTTTTCTGTTGAAGAAAAAAATAATATGGGGAGTAATGTTCTACGCTCTGCACTTGAAAGCAAACAAGTGGACATGGCGTGGGATTATACAGGGACAGGTTTGGTCACATACTTAGATGAAGACCCCGTGCCCAATGCTGAAGAAGCCTTTGAGCGCGTTAAAGAAATCGATAAGGAAAACGGAATCGACTGGGTCAACTTGTCGGAAATCAATAACACCTATACCATTATGATGCGTCAAAAGCAATCGGAAGAAATAGGCATTACAAAACTGAGTGAGCTGGCCGAATATATGAATAATAATAGCGGCGAAATGACTCTTGCAACAGACGTGGAGTTTTCAGAGCGTCCCGATGGTCTCGACGGACTTGAAGAATTTTATGGGTTTGAGTATGGGGCTGATCAAGTTGAAACAATGGATTTAGGGTTAACGTATGAATCACTGCAAAAGAAACAAGTGGACACAGCTGTAGGATTTGCTACCGATAGCCGCATCGAGGATTACAACCTCGTCAATCTGGAAGATGACAAACAATTCTTCCCTGACTACACCGCTGCCGTTGTCATTAATGAAGGAATTAACGAAGAATATCCTGAAATAGCTGAACTGACAGCGGGCATCTCTGATAATATGAATAGTGATACGATGAGAAAGCTGAACTATCAAGTAGATATTGAAGAAAAAAGTGTTAAAGATGTCGCTGAACAATGGCTGACTGATCAAGGACTGATTGAATAACGCTGAGGAAAAAAAGGCCGGTGCATGTGCATGCACCGGCCTTTTTTGATGATTAATTTAAACGAACCGTTTCATCAGAAAAATAATAGACGGCATCTTCACGAATTAATTGAGATACATTATTAAAATCATTCGAATTCGTTTTATCGCAGCTTTTGGAATAAGCGAACAACTTCCTTCATACATTTATACGATATCGATTACGTGAGGAGTGTGTTGTCATGCCGTACGCAGCCATCGAAGAAGATGTTCAGCTTTATTATGAGGATGAAGGCGAAGGGGATGTGATCATCTTCATTCACGGTGTCTGGATGAGCAGCCGATTTTTTAAGTATCAGATTCCTTATTTTCAATCTAACTATCGCACAATCGCACTTGATTTAAGAGGGCACGGCTGTTCTTCCCATCCCGATGATGGCCATACAGTAGCCACTTATGCTCAGGATCTCCATGCCTTTATCCGAACCTTAAATTTAGAAAACGTCACACTTGCCGGCTGGTCGATGGGCGCTTTTGTTATTTGGGAATACTTGCACCAGTTTGGTGAGGATAACGTAGCAGCTACTGTGATCGTAGATGAGTTAGCGTCAGACTTTAAGTGGGATGATTTTGAAATGGGTGCGTTCGACCTCCCCTCCCTTACCTCTATGATGAGAGCAATCCAGACCGATCAGAACGGCTTCCTTACATCGTTCATTCCTTTAATGTTCAAATACGAGCTTGAGGACGAAGACCTTGATTGGATGCTGAAGGAAACCACCGCCCTGCCTGAATCGATTGCCAGCGCCATCTTATTTGATCAGTCTGTCGTGGATTGCCGTCCGTATTTACCTGATATCAAGGCCCCTACCTTACTTTGTTTCGGAAGAGATGAGAAATTGATTCCTGTTGCAGCTGGTGAATATTTACTGGAGCACATTCCTCATGCTCAACTTGAAATATTTGAAGAGAGCTGTCATTGTCCGTTTATTGAAGAGACGGAAAAGTTCAATACAGTCGTGGATTCGTTTCTTCATTCGCTTAAATAATTTCTTCAATTGCCAAAGGTTGGGTTGCGTTTGTTCATGTAATCGGCTATAATCTGATGAAATAAAGAAAATCGATGAAAAAGAGAGTAACTTGTGACAATCTGCCAGCGAATCAGGGATGGTGTAAGCCTGATCAGGGCGTCATAAGTGAACCGGACTTTTGAGATGCTTCCTGAACATTCACAGTAGGGCAGGCCGGGGTACCCCCCGTTATCATGTTTGAGTGACTTTTATAGTTATGAGAGTGGCACCGCGAGCGTAAACTCGTCTCTTTTTTGAGACGGGTTTTTTTATTTTTCTGACCAATAACGTTAGTGTTGTCCCATTAATGGAGGAGGGGTAAAGATGGAGAAAAAAATACTGGCATTGCAATTAACACACATTCTAGGTGAAGATTTCCCGCGAGACTGGGTCGAGGGGTTACTGGAAGTACCAAAGCAGCCACAACTGGGAGACTTGGCCTTCCCCTGCTTTCAGCTTGCTAAATCCTTCCAAACATCGCCTGCTATCATTGCCAAAGATCTAGCCGCCAAACTGAAACATGACATCATTGCACACGTGGAACCGGCTGGAGGGTATGTGAATATCTTTTTGAATCAGCGTTTTATCACCCAGCATACCTTAAAAGAAATTTTAAGCGAGCAGCAGTCATTCGGGAACCAGACCTTTGGCAACGGCCAAACGGTCCTCCTTGACATGTCTGCTCCAAATATCGCTAAACCTTTTTCAATGGGGCATCTTCGCTCCACCGTAATCGGTAACGCGCTTGCGAATTTGGCAGAGAAATGCGGCTATCAAACGGTCAAAATTAATTACCTCGGTGACTATGGTACACAATTCGGCAAATTGTTAGCAGCTTATAAACTGTGGGGAGACGAAGAAAAAGTCCGCGAAAACACGATTGAAGAACTCACTAAGCTATACGTCACCTTCCATGAACAAGCTCAACAAGATGAATCTTTAGTTGACGAAGGACGGGAATGGTTTAAAAAACTGGAAAACCAAGATGAAGAAGCCATAGCTTTATGGCAATGGTTCAAAGACGAATCCCTCGAAGCATTCGACACAATTTATGAACTGCTCGGCATCACGTTTGATTCCATGCGAGGAGAGGCGTATTATACCGACAAAATGGAAGCAACCGTCCATTTGCTGAACGAACGCAATCTTCTGCAAACATCTGAGGGCGCCCAAGTCGTGAAACTGGAGGAAGAAAACCTGCCTCCCTGCCTTATTAAAAAAAGCAACGGCACCACCATTTATGCGACGCGGGACCTGACGGCTGCCATCGACCGCTATAACACGTATCAATTTGACGAAGCCCTTTATGTCGTAGGCAACGAGCAATCCCTTCATTTCCAACAAATAAAATTAGTTCTGGATAAGCTCGGATTTGAATGGGCCAAAGATGTTAAACATATTGGATTTGGAATGATGCTGCAAAGTGGCAAGAAAATGTCAACACGTCAAGGGAAGACGATCCTGCTGGAAGATGTTCTGCATGAAGCCATTAACACAGCTGAAACCAGCATCCACGAAAAAAATCCCACGCTCCAAAACAAGCGTGAGGTAGCCAGACAAGTGGGGGTTGGCGCTGTTATTTTTCATGATTTAAAACACGACCGCCGCAATGATGTAGAATTCTCGCTCCAGGACATGCTTACGTTCGAAGGTGACACGGCCCCTTACCTCCAGTACGCTTATGCGCGTGCATTTTCATTATTAAGAAAAGGAGAATTCGATCGATCACAAGCAGATATTGATTGGCACGATTCCCAAGCTTGGCCGGTCATTAAACAATTACGTGCTTTTCCAGAGGTCATTGCTCAAGCTTATACCCGTTATGATCCTTCAAAACTGGCTCGATACTTGCTCGATGTGGCCCAAGCTTTCAACACGTATTATGCGCATACCAGAATCCTTGATAAGGAGCAAGCAACGGCCCGCTTAACGCTCGTATACAGCTTCACCATTGTAATGAAAGAAGGCTTGTCAGTTCTTGGCATCCAAGCACCCTCTGAAATGTAACTCAAAAAGCCGAACGAATTCCAAATCGTTCGGCTTTTTCAATCCGTTTTGTCCCTGCATTTTATTTATGATCAGCTGATACCACAAGAAACAGAGCCATGCTTTTGAAAATAATGTTGATGGTGTTCTTCTGCTTCATAAAAGGCACAATTTTCTCTTATCTCGGTTACAATAGGGCGTTTGAAAATCCCCTTTTCTTCCCACTGCTTAATTTTTTGCTCTGCAACTTGCCGCTGGCTGCTATCGGAACAGAAAATCACTGAACGATATTGCGGGCCAACGTCAGCGCCTTGTTGATTTAAAGAGGTTGGATCATGTGCTTCAAAAAATATGTTCACCAATTCTGCGTAAGTAATGACATTCGGGTCATACTCTATTTTTACGGATTCTGCGTGCCCAGTGCCTCCCGCTTTGACCTGTTCATAACTTGGGTATGGCAAATGACCGCCTGAAAACCCTACCCGTGTATCCGTTACCCCTTCAAATCGTTCAAAGAATGCCTCTACTCCCCAGAAGCAGCCTGCACCAAAAATTGCTGTTGTCATCGTGTCATCTTTCCTTTCCTCAACGCAACTTCTTGACCAAGAGATCGACGCTTTTGCAGTCACAAAAGACCCCTTTCTCATCCAGAGAAAGGGGTCGTAATAATATCGTACGATCCTCTCATCTCTCAAGGTATAATACCTTGCAGGATTTGGCACCGTTCTCGTCAATCAACAGATTGATTCGATGGTTGCCGGGCATCTAAGGGCCAGTCCCTCCGCCTCTCTGGATAAGAAGTTTCCGTTATGAATTTATGTTAATTATCATCATACAATGTTTTTGTAGTGAAGTAAAGGATTAACTTCAAATTTTTTAAATGGTGTGGAGCCCTCTCTCCCTACCATTATATTTGGCTTAAAAGCATTGTATGTTCATTATTTTCCTGTTTCTTACGCAGGAGAAAGCCGAGCGGCTGTTAAATTGCAATACTTGATTACACTTTATTCAAGGTAAAGCTTAATGTTCAAGATATTCCAATAGAGATAGGGAGAGGTGGCTAACCTCCATCCCTCTCACACCACCGTACGTACGGTTCCGTATACGG
>NZ_JABLSJ010000018.1 GCF_013618635.1 Thalassobacillus sp. CUG 92003
TATAGAAGAAACTGAATTGACGTACTGGTTGGTTTGTTCAGTTTTCAAAGATCGAAAGGTTCATCGCTTTTTGCGACAAGTTATAATATACCATGTCTTTAAAAGGAAGTCAATAAGTGGATTAGAAAAGATTTCCCTCTCATCCATTCGCTTATTTTTTTGGACTGCCTTTCCCGACAACGATTAATAATATAGCATACGAATTATCACCAATGCAATATAAAAATCCAATCTTTTTATATATTTTTCATAGATTGCGATGAACAAAGGCGCAAGCGCCCCGGGAGCTCCGACACGCATAAGCAAAGCACCAGGAGGAAGGTGGTCTTTCCTTCCGCAGGGTGGATTGCTTATGTCGCGGAGGAGCTGGGCGCTGGAGCCGGACGTGGCTTATGAGGTATGTGTTATCCACAGGGCCCGAATTTTATCGTTTCCTAAGCGATCAAAAAGAGCTCATCTGTGAGATGAGCTCTACGTAATCGTTTAAGTAAACCTTTTTTTCACTTCTGACATATTGAGTTGCTCTGGAGAATCAACGACCCAATCCGCTTCCTTAAGAGCTTGCGAATCGCCAACGCCAATCGCAAACATGTTGGCAGCTTTAATGGCTTGCACACCTGCTTGGGCATCTTCAATCCCCACACAATGCTCGGGCTGAATCTCCAATTGTTTGGCGGCCGTCAAAAAGATTTCCGGATGGGGCTTCCCCTGGTTCACTTCAGCGGCATTCACAACTGTATCCAGTAAGTCCTGAACCTCAAGTTGGCGAATGACAGGTGCTACGTTTTTGCTTGCCGATGCCAGCCCAGTTTTTAAACCAGCATGTTTAACTTCTTCCATGAACGGCCTGACGCCTGGGAGCACATCGTCTCGTGTAATCTTTTTGATCATTTCTTTGTAGTGATCGTTCTTAATGGAGGCTTGTCGTTGTTTTTCTTGCTCCGACAACTGAATCCCGCCGTGTTCTAAGATGAGCTCAAGTGATTCAAGGCGCCCGATGCCTTTCAAGTTTTCATTAAAGGCGCGGTCAAACGGAATGTTCAGTTCCTCCGCCAGTTGCTTCCAAGCAAGATAATGGAATTCGGCCGTATCGGTAATCACCCCATCTAAATCAAAAATAACGGCTTGCAATTGTTTCATGTCTCCCCACTCCCTGTGCTTAATTTCTATATCGAATATATCATACCTTAATTTCTATAGGTTCCTTTTTTCTTGCTTGGCATGTATTGCACACACTCACCTTTTGAAGCGAACCGTTTAAACAGATTAAATAATACTTCGTAGCGATCCTGCATGGCTTGTTTGATCATTCCATCCAACCTTTTATCCCCAATATCAAATAATATTTCTTCCATCTCACGCTTGATTAAATATTCGATTTCTTGTTGTTCCAAATCTGTCATAAGTAGTCCATGCATAGAATATCCTCCTTCATCCAGCTCATGTTTTTTTCATTTTCCCCTGTTCTTGTTATTTTATCCTGCCTGAATAAAAAGCGTTGCAGTATTCACGGGAAGGATAAAGGCCGTGCACGCATAGCCTGTCTTTTGTTCTCATATAATGAAGCAACTCTGAAAAAAAGGGGGAGGTTATCCTGAGCTTTTATACATGGCGTTTTGCAAAGGTCAAACGTTACGGGATCATTATTCTACTGGCATTATGCTGCGCATTTTTTATTTGGTTTGGACAAGTTAATTCGTTTTCCGTGTTCTCAAATGAAGATGAACCGCGTGCGCTAAGCAAAGGGGATGAAAGCAAGGATCTTATCGCTTTAACATTTAATATCAGCTGGGGGACTGAAAAGGTGGACGATGTGTTAGCGCAGCTTAAAGCCCATAAAGTAAAAGCCACCTTCTTTGTCAGTGGCGAATGGGCAGAGCGGCATCCCGATTTACTCGAGAAAATCAGCGAAGGTAATCACGAAATTGGTATGATGGGCTATCGGTATGACAGCTACCTTGAGCAAAAAACCGAGCAAGTAAAAACCGATTTGCAAAAAGCAAAAGAAATATTTGATAAGCTGGGGTACGATCAGATTGAGCTTATTCGTCCGCCGCACGGACATTTTAACAAAGACGTTATCGAACTGGCTGAACAGGAAGGGCTTAAAGTTGTTCAATGGAGCATCAACACACATGACTGGGAGAATCCTGGGAAAGATAAGATCATCGATCAAGTGGTCAAAGAAGGGGACAGTGGCGATATTGTATTGATGCACGCTTCGGATTCCGTTAAACAAACCCCGGAAGCACTTGAAGTCATCCTGCCCGGCTTAAAACAAAAAGGCCTAAAATTAGCCAGCGTCTCCCAACTGATCACCGGAGACCAAACCACCACCAAAGAAGCTGATTAAATGCGTACCTGGTACAAAATGTGTTTTTTGAAAAGAGCCGGGTGTTCCCTTTTTAAGGGGCCCCGGCTCTTTTTGGTTTATTTGGTTGTTTGGGTGCGTGGTGGGTTTAGTTTGTGTAAGAGTAAGAGCTGGTAAATGTTACAGGCTAAAAGCGGGATGATCATGAGCCAGGTGTAATCGTTGCCTTTAGCTTGCAGGGCAGGTACCCACTCTACTGTGGTGACGACAACCATAAAAAACAAGGCCGGAATGAACGCTTTTTGGTTCGTTTCTTTGGTTTTGAGGTAAGCCACTACAAGCCCTATGAGTAAAATCGCCATTGCGGTAAATAAATAAGGCCAAAGGGATGTGTTATCTGCTGCCCGATATCGAAAATACACGAGATCGAATAATGTAAAAATAACAAGCCCTACTTGTATAATGGGCCAATAACCTCTAAATATGCCTAATCCGAACTGATGAACGGTTAAATATGCGAAAAAACCCATTTGACTGATGACACTGAAAATGAAACCCAGGCCTAGAAAAAATAATAACGGGCCGATCAGCTGGTATAAATCCAATGGTTGAAATACATTTGCGTATGCATCACTTTTTACAATAAAGCTGGTGACGAGTGTTAATAAACCGCCTAAAAACAGCGTGGTCAGAAACAATCGCACCCATTTACGACTTGTCACAGTTGTTCCTCCTCAAGATAAACATTTCCTACGGTATTTTATCACGAACCTGTGTTTTTTTCCTTAATTAGCTAGGCATATTTTTTATGACTTTTCCTCATATTAAAGGTAGGAGAAAGTAGAAAGGGGACATTCCAAATGTCCATTTATATACGAATGATGACAATGGCCGCTTTGATTTTGCTTCTTTCTGCTTGTGGCGGCGGAGCAGATGCAAGTCAACAAGCGGATTATGATCAAACCAAGAAAATGGTAGTTGACATATTAAAAACGGAAGATGGGCAAACAGCGTTGAAAGAAGTACTCGCTGATGAAAAGATGCAGACCGCATTGGCTTTGGATTCGAAAGTCGTAGAAGAAGCAGTCAATAAGGCCTTGACTTCAGAGGAAGGTAAAAAATTCTGGACCAAATTATTTTCCGATCCTGAATTTATAAGTGGATATACGGAAGTCATTAAGAAAGAACAGGAAGATCTCTTCAAGGGATTAATGAAAGACCCCGAATTCCAGAAGAATATGATCGAGATTTATCAAAATCCTGAAATGATGGAACAAATGACCACAGTAATGAAGGGACAGCAATTCCGGGAACATTTGGAGACAACCATCCAGGAAACCTTAAACAGTCCCGTTTTCCAGGCTAAGATGAGCGACATATTGTTGAAAGCTGCTGAAAAAATGCAAGCCGGATCTTCCTCCGAAAGTGGCGGAGAAGGTGAAAGCGGCCAACAGCAAAGCGGTGGCTCTGAAGGCGGAGGCGGTGGCGGCGGAAGCCAAGGGGAATCTGAGTCCGGTGGTGGCGGAGGTTCCTAAGCTCCGTTCTAAAAAGGCACGCTATCCCACAAGGATAACGTGCCTTTTTCATTAATATTTATCGATGATTTTAGCTGCAATATTACGGTAAGCTGTACCAATCGGATGATCTTCCTGATAAACGGAAGGCGCGAAAATTTCTTCTTCTTCGTAAGGCTGCTGAAGAGGTAATTGCCCAAGCACTTCCGATTTAAGTTCTTCGGCCAGTTTCTTCCCGCCACCTTTTCCGAAGATGTATTCTTTTACGCCGCTCACTTCACTTTGGAAATAGGCCATGTTTTCTACGATGCCGAGAATTTCATGGTCAGTTTGAATGGCCATTTGACCGGCACGTGCAGCGACGAACGCTGCTGTCGGATGCGGTGTTGATACGATGAGCTCTTTGGAAGATGGCAGCATGGAGTGAACATCAAGCGCCACATCCCCTGTTCCTGGCGGCAAGTCCAATAGAAGATAATCGAGGTCGCCCCATTCAACTTCCTTAAAGAAGCTGGTCAGCATCTTCCCGAGCATAGGACCGCGCCATATGACAGGGGAGTTATCTTCAACAAAGAAACCCATGGAAACAACTTTGACACCAAACCGCTCAACGGGGATGATCTTTTCACCACGAACAACCGGACGTTCTTCTACGCCCATCATATCAGGAACACTAAATCCGTAGATATCCGCATCAATGATGCCGACGCGTTTCCCGAGCCGTTTCAACGCAATCGCCAGGTTCACGGTTACAGTTGATTTTCCGACGCCGCCTTTCCCGCTTGCTACGGAGATAAATTTCGTGCCCGGTTCCCCGCCAAGCAATGAAGCTTCTTGCTCTTCATGAGCGGCGGGCTGATATTTTTCAATAACATCATCAGGCAATTGTTCAAAGCGAAGCCCGACCGTTTCAGCACCGCCCTCTTTCAGGATGTTGACTATTTTTTGCTGTAATTCCATTTGTTCAGCTGTATTGGTTTTAGCAATCAGTACCTTGACACTGACATGGTTTTTCTCTTCCTTGATCTTGATTTCTCCAATACCGCCAGTCTCTTCTAACGTTTTATGTAAAAACGGATCCTCAACAGGATTCAATAGTTCGATCACTTTATCTTCTGTTAGCATGTCACTCACCATCCTTAAAATAATAGACAGTGTTAGTATAACATATATAGCGCGCTTTCTAAGTGAAACGGCTTAAGGGTTCGCGAAAGGATTCAGCTATCTTCGGGATATTCTTCCTCTGTGGCATAGCGAAGCATCCCCTGGTAAATGGACGCAGCCATTTTTCGTTGATAATCTTCAGTCTTTAACAGTTCACGTTCATGCACATTCGATAAAAAACCAATTTCAACTAGCGCCCCAGGTACACTCGCTTGCTTCAGCAAATACATGCTATTGAGGGCCATCGCTTCCCGCGTTGTATTTTCCAGGTTCCGCTTAATTTCAGCTTGAATGAACTGGGCCAAATCCTGACTTCGTTCCTGGCCTGGGTAGTAGAAGCTTTGCGCGCCACTCCACTCCGGAGACGGGATAGCATTTAAATGAAGGCTGATGAAAAAGTCGGTTTCTTTTTCATGAATGAGCGCCACCCGATTACGGATGTCTTCTGACTTACGCCGTGATAAACCTGACGTATCTTCAGCGGCCAGGTCCTTATCTTCTTCCCGGGTCATATAAACAGTCGCGCCGTTCTGCTGTAAATAGTCTCTTAAATATTTGGCGACCGATAAGGCAATATCTTTTTCCAAAGTGTCATCAGCACCCACTGCCCCACCGTCAGGTCCACCGTGGCCCGGATCAAGCACAATCACTTTGCCCGTTAACGGCAAGGACCATGTCTGCCAGGCATCTTTTACCTCATTCATCGGATAAGCATACAATAATACAATAGCTATAATGCCGCCTAACCATGCGATAAATTTCAAATGTCGCTTCACGAACCCCTCACCCCTTGTCCTTAGCTAATCTATATTATGGGACAAGGGACGTAATTATGAGCGACGATTCTGTTCATAGCGTAGATCGATTGTTGCGAATGCTCCGTTTTGAACAACTTCTCCAGCAGCCAGCGAGATCGGCTGATTGAACGCTGGGCCGTTATGAACAATGGTGTGAAATTCCCCATTCTCACCACATACATCCACACCTTCAGGCAAAGACTCCAATAAGGACGAGGTCAGCTCCTTACCCAGCCACGAAGAAGGAAGCACATGCGTATCGACCGTGCAAATGACCGTCTGATACCCTGATGCTAGGAAGGTGTCCATTAATTGGGTTGTATTCTGCTTCCATAAAGGGAAAATGGCGCTCATGCCAACTTGATGCATATTCTCTTCCCGGTAAGTCCGGATATCTTCAAGATAGATATCGCCGAACACGATCGCCTCCACACCTTGCTGTGTCGCTTTAGCCATCGCCTCCCCCATCAATTTTTCATAGGTCTCATTTGGACAAGGAGAGGGCATATAGAGCTTTTCAAGCGGCAGGCCAATCTGGTGGGCCTGAGCATACAAAACCTTTTCTCTGACCCCCTGCATCGGTACACGCTTATCCTCTTCATTTAACGTCGTAAACAAACGTGTAACCTCATAACGGTCATCTTGAAGAACTGTGTGGAGGGCAAGCATAGAATCTTTTCCTCCGCTGAACGACATCCATACCTTCATGAGAAAACTCCTTCCTAATAATAAAACCTCTGACCTGATTCCCTACTTAATAGGTTAGTTAGTTAGAGATCATTATCTACACTGCTTCCATGTGTATTCACTTTTTTTGAGAGACACTTGTTATAAATTATCGAATTGTTTGTCATTATTGGCTTGAATCTCACCATTTTTCATTTCAACTATCATTGCGACTATGAACAGCAACACATCTTTAAGTATCCTGCCAATCATCCTGTTCTTTGCGACACTTTATAATTACATTGAGATAGGACCCACTTTAATTATAACGATAATATTCGCTTTATTAGCCCTTTCGGTTATTTTAGGGATACTAATTTTTATAAAGAAAAATGAAAAAAATTTACTTGGAATTTTGGCGACCATCATTGCAATCGGGAGCGGTTTATTTGTTACGTTCGTCGTGATGGTATCTCAAATGGCATAATCCTCTATTTAAATAGAATAGGAGGAGGCGAATCACCCGTTCCTCCTCCTATTCCTTACCCTGTACGATATCTTTTTAACGGTATTCAATTCCACATTTGGACATGAAAAAACCCTCTCTGCTCCATAAGAGCAAAGAGGGCAAACCACTGGTATATAAGGTTTATTAACGCTTGGAGAACTGTGGTGCACGACGAGCCGCTTTAAGACCGTATTTCTTACGCTCTTTCATACGGGCGTCACGGGACAGCAATCCTTCACGCTTAAGGACAGAACGATATTCTGGATCTGCTTCAAGCAGTGCACGCGCGATGCCGTGACGAATTGCACCAGCTTGGCCAGTGAATCCTCCGCCATCAACATTGACGAGTACATCGTAGTTACCTTCTGTTTCTGTTACAGCTAGAGGCTGGCGCAGAATTACACGAAGGGTTTCATATGGGAAAAACTCTTCAGCGTCACGATCGTTGACAACGACACGTCCATTACCTGGAACGAGGCGTACACGTGCAGTTGATTTTTTACGGCGTCCGGTGCCGTTGTATTGTACTTGTGCCACTTTTCATTACCTCCTTCTAATTTATCCGCGAAGCTCGTAAGCTTCTGGTTGTTGGGCTTGATGTTTGTGCTCTGGTCCGGCATAAACATAAAGCTTCATGCCTTGCTTACGTCCCAGGCTGCCTTTCGGGAGCATACCTTTGATAGCGCGCTCTAGCATTTGCACAGGGTATTTGCTGCGCATTTCTTGAGCTGTGCGCTGCTTAAGGCCTCCTGGATGGTTAGAGTGACGATAATAAATTTTATCGGTCAGTTTCTTTCCAGTCAATTCGATTTTTTCAGCGTTGATTAGAATAACGTAATCACCAGCGTCAGCGTGTGGTGTATATGTTGGTTTATGCTTGCCGCGAAGAATGGAAGCTACTTCGCTTGCTAAACGACCAAGCGTCTGGCCTTCTGCGTCCACAACATACCACTTGCGTTCTACGTTGTTTTCATTAGCCATGAAAGTTGTACGCATGTCGGTTTCCCTCCAAATTTGTTAATATCCTTCTTGCTTTATCCTTTTATCTCGCATACGATTAGATTCCGGGGCTAATCGTGGTTCAGAAATAAAATGCCATAGAATATCATATAATAGTTACACTGCCTATGTCAAGAAAATGTTACACCAGGAGTCGTTGTTTTTAAAACGTCTCCAGTAAAAGCGATTTGGCCGAGAGGATGCACCTCTTATTCATACGTCACTTCCCAAAGGAATAACGCATGAGCCGGTGCTGTAAAACCTGCCGCATGACGGTCCCTCGCTTCTAATATCTCTGCAAGGTCTTCTGGAGCACGTTCCCCTTTTCCAACGCCAATTAACGTCCCTACTAAAATTCTCACCATATTATATAAAAAACCTGTCCCACGAAAAATGAACACGATTTCTTGATCATGCTTCGTGACGTGCGCTTTTAACAGGTGACGCACCTTACTGCCTTTCACTTTGGCCCGCGGACGGCAAAACGAGGTGAAATCATGCTCGCCCTCGATATAGCGGCACGCTTCCTGCATAGCCTTGACGTCGAGTGGCTTGCGGATATGCCAGGTGTAGTTTCGTCGAAATAAATCAGGGTCCTGATCATTCCATATGACATAGCGGTATTCTTTCTCGACTGCGTCGTACCGGGCATGAAAGGCGTCGCTGACAGGAACCACTTCTTTCACCTGGATGTCCGGCGGCAATACGGATGTGAAAGCCATTTTCCAACGAAGAGAGGGGAGGTCGAGCCAGGTATCAAAATGGGCGACCTGTCCTCTGGCATGGACTCCGGAATCCGTCCGTCCTGAGGCGATCACTTTTGTTTTTTCACCTTTATGCAGTTTCTGCAAACCCTTTTCGACTTCTTCCTGAACGGTACGCCCGTTAAGCTGGGTTTGAAAGCCGGCAAAATCGGTCCCATCATATGCTAGAGTACATTTAACACGCTGCACAGTAGTTCCTCCATCTCAATTCCTCGTCATAAACAAGCCAATGATGATGATCATAAATATGCATCCACTCACACCATCTAATTTTCCTGCTTTCAATTCCCGAAGTTTTGTCCGCCCTTCGCCGCCGCGATAACCGCGTGCCTCCATGGCCATAGCAAGTTCCTCGGCGCGTTTGAATGCACTGACAAACAACGGGACGAGCAACGGAACAACAGCTTTGATCCTCTCTTTAGCCGAACCCGTTTTTAAATCCATTCCCCGGGAAGCCTGAGCCTTAGAAATCTTTTCTGTCTCCTGCAGTAAGGTTGGAATAAAACGCAGGGAAATCGACATCATTAAGGCAAGCTCGTGAACAGGGAAACGAACTTTCTTCAAGGGGCCAAGCAATTCTTCGATCGCATCGGTAATTTCGATAGGCGTGGTTGTCAGCGTCAGCAGCGACGTGAACAAGATCAGTAAAAAGAATCGCAAGGAAATCGCCGCGCCCTGCTCGACGGCTTCGGAATAAATATCAAATGATAACACAGTAAACAGAATCTCGCCTTCCTTCGTAATAAACAGGTGAAGCAGGAAGGTGAATCCCACCAAAAACCATAACGGTTTCATACCTTTCAATAAGAAAGATGGTCGGATACGTGTAGCTAAGGCAGCGCCTACAGCAAACAATGTCAATAATCCGTAGCTCATAACAGAATTAGCAAAAAATACGATCACGACAAAGCAAAATATAATAATGATTTTCGTACGCGGATCAAGTTTGTGAATAAATGATGATCCAGGGATGAATTGCCCGATAATCAAAGAGCTGCTCATGATCGCGCCCCCTTTTTCACAATCTCGGCTACATCCTTTGCCAATTCTGTTACAGATTGATTCCGGTAGGGGATTGCATGTCCGGTATAGGTTTCCAATCGCTTTAAGAAGCTGATCATTTCCGGTAGGTCCAGGTTCACATCAGCTAACGCATTTTTGTCGAGAAACAAATGCTCCGGCTTTCCTTCCATATACTTTTCACCCTCATTCAATATGAAAAGGTGTTCAGCATAGGCCAGGGCATCTTCCATACTGTGCGTCACCAGTATAGTGGTCATTCCCTGATTGCGATGTAACCGGGCAAACATGTCCATCATGTCGCTTTGGCCTTTTGGATCGAGTCCGGCCGTCGGTTCATCTAGCACGAGGACTTGAGGCTTCATAGCCAGCACACCCGCGATGGCGGCCCGGCGCATCTGCCCTCCGCTTAATTCAAACGGGGAACGCTGCAGCACATCTTCCGAAAGCTGTACGGCTTCTATCGCTTGCTTCGTCCGCCGTTTCACTTCCGCGTCGCTCAGCCCGAAATTTTTCGGTGCAAAGGCGATGTCTTTCTCCACGGTTTCTTCGAAAAGCTGGTGCTCTGGATATTGGAATACGATACCGACTTGCTTCCGCAGCTCTCGCAAGGTTTTCGCCTTTTCATCAGCTTTCAATCGGTGGGGTCCTATAGCAACTTCACCTTCTGTGGGTTGGAGCAGGCCATTCAGGTGTTGAATCAACGTTGATTTGCCAGATCCAGTATGACCGATGATGGCAGCATAAGAGCCTGACTCAATGCTAAGAGAAATATCTTTTAACGCCTGGAATTCAAAGGGAGTGTTCGGTTGGTAGGTATAGCTTACGTGTTGGAATTCAATGTCCATAGCGCATTCAACAACTCCTCTTGGGTCAATGGCTCCTGATGAAAATCCAGTCCTAAGGTTTTCAGTTCTGCAGCCAGTTTTGTAATGAACGGCGCATCCAATCCGATGGTATGCAATTCCCCTAATTGGGCAAAAATGTCGCGCGGGGTTCCTTCTTTGTAAATCTCGCCTTCATTCATAACAAGGATGCGGCCGGCCTCCGTGACTTCGCGCAAGTCGTGGGTAATGGTGATCAAGGAAAGATTCCGCTCTCTCTGGACTTCTCGGATGGTTTCCATAATATCTTTTCGACCTAAAGGATCGAGCATCACAGTTGCTTCATCTAAAATAATCAGTTGAGGCGAAACCGCCAACACACCCGCGATCGCCACGCGTTGTTTCTGACCGCCCGATAGATGATGGGGTTCATGGGTTTCATACCCTTCCATGCCCACAGCCTCCAGACTTTCTCCGAGTCGTTCCACCATAACCTCGCGCGGTATGCCATGGTTTTCCATCCCAAAGGCAACATCGTCACGTACCGTCGTCCCGACAAACTGATTGTCTGGATTTTGAAAGACCATGCCGACCCGTTCTCTAACGTCCCAAACCGTCTCAGGCGAGACCTTGATGCCATCAACGAGAATATCGCCTTCTTGTGGTAATAATAAACCGTTGATCAATTTCGCAACCGTTGACTTTCCAGAGCCGTTATGACCGATAATAGCCAACCACTCGTTTGAATTAAACGTAAAATTAACGTTTTTCAACACCCATGGGCCGTCTGATTGGTAACGAAAGGATACGTCTCTAAATTCAACAAAATGAGCCATCGTGTTCCTCCCTCGGTCAAAAAAAGACTCTATTTCCCGGGAAATTATGATAATTTACGACAGTTAATACATAAAAAAACGTTGGTGCAAAATAAAAAAGGGTAGGATTAACCTCTCGCTCGAGATTCCGTCCCGCCCTTTTGCACCAATCACTAAAGACTGTTATTAAACCAATTCAATGATAGCCATTTTTGCTCCATCGCCTTTGCGTTGTTCTACTTTCAGAACACGTGTGTAACCACCTTGGCGGTCTTCGTAGCGAGGGCCAATGTCATTGAATAGCTTTTGGAGTGCGTTTTGCTCCCCTTCTTCGTCTTCAGCTTTATAAAGCAAAGACCCTGCTTGACGGCGAGCGTGAAGGTCACCGCGTTTGCCTAGCGTGATCATTTTTTCAACGACAGAACGGACTTCTTTTGCTTTGGCTTCTGTCGTTTCCAGGCGTTCATGGATGATAAGATCAGTTGCCAGGTTACGTAGCAAAGCCATGCGTTTGTCTGTAGTACGACCTAGTTTTCTAGCCATGCTTTTCCCTCCCTTTTTCAGAATCTCTTATGATGCATATCTATTAATTAATCGTCTTTACGCAAGCCCAATCCAAGCTCTTCAAGCTTGTGTTTTACTTCTTCTAGTGACTTACGGCCAAGGTTACGGACTTTCATCATATCTTCCTCAGATTTCTGAGCAAGCTCTTGTACCGTATTGATTCCCGCACGCTTGAGACAGTTGTATGAACGGACCGATAAATCCAATTCTTCAATTGTCATCTCTAGAACCTTCTCTTTTTGGTCCTCTTCTTTCTCGACCATGATTTCAGCATTTTGCGCTTCATCCGTCAGGCCGACAAAAATGTTGAGGTGTTCCATATAGATTTTGGATCCGAGCGATACGGCTTCTTCCGGACGGATACTTCCATCTGTCCAAACATCCAACGTTAATTTATCGAAGTTGGAAATCTGTCCCACACGCGTGTTTTCGACTTGGTAGGTTACACGAGCAACAGGGGTGAAAATGGAATCGACCGGGATGACACCGATTGGCAAATCGTCACGATTATTGCCTTCTGCTGGGCGGTATCCTCGACCCCGCTCAGCTGTGATACGCATACGTAAGCTGGTATTGCTATCCATTGTAGCAATGTGAAGGTCTGGGTTTAGAATTTCAATATCGCTGTCATGCGTAATATCAGCAGCGGTCACTTTTCCTTCACTCTGCACATCAATTTCTAAAGTCTTTTCTTCTTCAGAGTAAATCTTCAAAGCTAGTTTCTTCAGGTTCAAGACGACCGTGGTAACATCTTCGACCACTCCGTCGATGGTTGAAAATTCATGAAGTACCCCATCAATTTGAACCGATGTCACAGCAGCGCCAGGAAGTGAGGATAATAAGATACGACGTAAGGAATTTCCTAATGTTGTACCATACCCACGTTCAAGCGGTTCGACAACGAATTTTCCAAACTTGGCATCATCGCTGATCTCAACTGTTTCAATTTTTGGCTTTTCAATTTCGATCATTCAACAAACCCTCCTTCAAAACGTCGAAACCCCGGCTAGACTTCTGTCTAACCGAAATTCCTCAGGTAGGCAGTTCCCGATTTCAGAACATACGTTTTGCTACTCTCTGTTTATACGTTGCTGTTTAAAAGCCTATCATAACCCATTATAGACAGGGTGACAAATTCTATACAGAGTAATTATACACGACGACGTTTTGGTGGACGGCATCCATTGTGAGGTACAGGTGTAACATCGACAATGGCTGTGATTTCTAAACCTGTTGCTTGAAGTGCACGAATCGCAGCTTCACGTCCAGCACCAGGCCCTTTTACAGTCACTTCCAGCGTCTTCATTCCATGCTCCATAGCTGTCTTTGCAGCAGCTTCTGAAGCCATCTGGGCTGCGAAAGGAGTGGATTTACGGGACCCTTTGAAACCTAGAGATCCTGCACTGCTCCAGCTCACGGCATTACCCTGGACATCTGTGACCGTGACAATTGTATTGTTAAAAGTGGAACGGATGTGGGCCACACCACTCTCTATATTCTTTTTCACGCGACGTTTACGTGTACGAGTGTTACCTTTACGTGTTGCCATATATTTTGCTTACCTCCTTTACGTTATTACTTATTTGCGCTTGTTCGCTACTGTTCGACGAGGTCCTTTACGCGTACGAGAGTTATTCTTCGTTTTTTGCCCACGTAGTGGAAGACCACGACGGTGGCGGATACCACGATAAGAACCGATCTCGATCAGACGCTTGATGTTCAAGGAATGATCACGACGAAGATCACCTTCAACATTGTAGTTGTCCAACGCTTTACGGATTCTAGCCAGTTCGTCTTCAGTCAAATCACGAACACGTGTATTACCATCAACACCAGCTTCTTCAACGATGTCTTTAGCTAATGATTTACCAACACCATAAATATACGTTAGAGATATAACCACGCGCTTGTCGCGGGGCGTATCTACACCTGCTATACGTGCCATGTTGTACGTGCACCTCCTTTGGTATTAACCTTGTTTTTGTTTATGCTTCGGGTTTTCGCAGATGACCATAACTTTACCTTTACGTCGGATCACCTTGCATTTTTCACACATTGGCTTAACAGAAGGCCTTACCTTCATCATCCATACCTCCTTTTATATCGGAGCATTCCATGCTATTTATAACGGTACGTAATACGTCCTCTTGTCAGATCATACGGGGAAAGTTCAACCGTTACTTTGTCTCCAGGCAGGATTCGAATGAAGTGCATACGAATTTTACCCGAGACGTGTGCTAAAACGGTATGGCCGTTTTCCAACTCCACCTTGAACATCGCATTCGGCAAGGTTTCATTAACGGTACCTTCCACTTCAATTACATCGTCTTTCGCCATCGAGTTGATCTCCCTTCTTCAAATCAGTCACAGATTCATTGGAAATTTTTGATACGGCAAACCGCAATTTACCGTTGGTGACGCGACCCGTTTCCAGAAGGCTGTTTTGGACTTCCGGAGAGATGACATCCATAAGCTCTATATGATTCAAGTTCTTTTTCTTCGGTCGATCATACTTACGTTTCTCTCCGTCGGCAAGCAGTACATGACGATCATCGAGAACGTCGATGACAACCGCATACTGGCCTGCCTCACGTCCTGATACAATACGAACAACTTGACCTAATTGCGGACTCGACTCAGATTCGTTCAAAAACGATCACCTTCACTCAGGATTTAGTCAATACTTCATAACCCTCTTCTGTAATAGCGATGGTGTGTTCGAAATGCGCACACATTTTACCATCTCTGGTCACGACAGTCCAATTATCTGCCAGGGTCCGCACATAGCGTTCGCCTGCATTGACCATCGGTTCCACTGCTAAAACCATTCCCGGCTTGAGCTTTGGGCCTCTGTTCGGGGGACCATAATGAGGAATTTGAGGAGCCTCATGAAGTTCCTGACCGACGCCATGGCCGACGTACTCGCGTACAATCGAAAACCCTTCCGGTTCAACGTAACTTTGTATGGCATGAGATATATTTGATAGACGTTCACCTGGGATTGCTTCATCAAGACCTCTGAATAGTGCGTTTTCAGTGACTTTCAACAAATCCTTGGTTTCGTCGTCAATATTTCCAACAGGGTAAGTCCAAGCGGAATCCCCGTGATATCCATTGAATTTAGCACCGACATCAATACTAATGATATCGCCATCTTCCAGTTTCCGATCACCCGGAATACCATGAACGAGCTCTTCATTGACTGAGGTGCAAATACTGCCACGGAATCCATTATAACCTTTAAAAGAAGGGAATGCATCCATACCACGTATGAAGCGGTCAGCAATACGATCCAATTCCTCGGTCGTCACACCTGGTTGAATGTGCTTTTCCAGTTCTAGGTGCGTCAGGGCAACGATTTTACCCGCATGACGCATGATTTCAATTTCACGTGGCGTTTTGCTGATGATCATTTATTCAAGCCTCCGAGCTTCTTGTCGATATCCTGAAATACAACGTCAATATGCTGATTGCCATCAACTTCGACCAAATATCCTTTGTCCGTATAGAAATCAACGAGCGGCTGCATTTGTTCCATATTGACCTCTAAACGGTTTCGAACGGTCTCAGGCTGATCGTCTTCCCTCTGGATGAGCTTCGCACCGTCATGGTCACAGATGCCTTCTTGTTGCGGAGGATTGAAAGCCACGTGATAGGTGGCTCCACAAGTCGGGCAAATGCGGCGGCCTGTTAACCGCTCGACTAGCTGATCCTTAGGAGCGTTGATATGAAGCACATAATCCAGAGAGTCTTTCATCTCACCTAATAGATTTTCGAGTGCTTCTGCCTGAGCGATCGTTCTAGGAAAACCATCTAGTAGAAATCCTTTTTCACAATCTGGCTTATTTAAACGTTCGCGAACAATACCGATGGTCACTTCATCTGGAACAAGTTCGCCTTTATCCATATAAGATTTAGCTTGTTTGCCTAGTTCAGTTCCTTCTTTGATAGCTAATCGGAACATATCTCCAGTTGAGATATGAGGGATGTGATATTTTTCAACTATCTTCTCTGCCTGCGTGCCTTTACCAGCACCAGGTAAGCCCATCAGAATCAAATTCAACGTGTGTCCCCTCGCTCTCATATAACCTTTGCCGTGTAAACCGGCTGATTATTTAATAAAACCTTTGTAATGACGCTTAACGAGCTGACTTTCTAGCTGCTTCATCATTTCAAGGGCGACACCGACTACGATGAGTAAGCTGGTACCACCAATTTGAATGCTTTGCGGTAGATTCGCCACAGAGCCAAGCACGATTGGCAAAATCGACACCGCGGCTAGAAAGATAGAACCTACAAACGTTAATCGGTACATGACACGAGTCAAGTACGTCTCGGTGTTTTTACCAGGACGGATGCCAGGTACGTATCCACCTTGCTTCTTAAGGTTTTCAGCCATTTGTTCCGGGTTGACTTGAACAAATGTATAGAAATACGTGAAGGCGATGATTAAGGCTACATAAATGATCATACCAGGCCAGTTTTGATAATTGAAAATATATTCAATCATCGATGCGACTTCGCTGCCCTCGAAGAAACCAGCAATTGTTCTTGGAGCAATAATGAACGAGATCGCGAAAATGACCGGAATAACACCTGCAGCGTTAACTTTTATCGGCAAGTGGGTGGAATGGCCACCGACTGGCGAACGGTTCACTAATCGTTTCGCATATTGTACAGGGATTTTACGTAAAGCCTGCTGGATGAAAATAACCCCGACTACTACGGCAACGACTACTAGAGCGATCAAGGCAACAATGACAATGTTAAGGAATAATTGCCCTTCCGGATTGGCAAAGTACTGATCGTATAGTTGATTGATCCCTGTTGGAATCGCCGCAACGATACCAGCAAAAATCAAGATGGAAATACCGTTTCCTACACCATTCGCGGTGATTTGTTCCCCTAACCACATAAGAAAAGCTGTACCGCCCGTTAAGACGATTGCAATGATTAAAAACTTAAACACGCCTGGATTTGCAATCAGCTGACCGCCTGTCATGGCATTAAATCCGATTGACATTCCAATTGCTTGAACAAAAGCAAGAGCAACCGTTCCGTAGCGGGTAAACTGAGCTAATTTTCGACGACCAACCTCACCTTGCTTCTTCCATTCGGTAAACTTCGGCACAACGTCCATCTGCAATAACTGCATAATGATCGAGGCCGTGATATAAGGCATGATACCCATCGCAAAGATGGAGAAGTTCTGCAATGCCCCGCCGCCGAATGTGTTCAAGAAGCCAAATGCGTTCTGTTCATTCATGAAGTTGATGGCTTCCTTGTCGGTGAATGGCACAGGGATAAATGTACCGATTCGAAACACGATCAGCATGAGTAAGGTGAAGATAATCTTTTGTCGAATATCACCCACGCGCATAAAATTGGAGATTGTCCGAAACATTAAATCACCTCAGTTTGACCGCCCGCTGCTTCAATTGCTTCTTTCGCTGAAGCAGAGAACTTATGAGCTTTTACAGTAAGTTTTTTCTCAACTGAGCCGTTACCTAGAATCTTAATACCGGCTTTTTGTTTGCTAACAACGCCTGACTCAAGTAAAAGCTCTGGAGTAACTTCTGTGTTTTCATCAAAACGGTTTAACGTCTCAAGATTAACAATTGCAAATTCTTTGCGATTGATATTTGTGAATCCACGCTTAGGTAGACGTTGGAACAATGGCATTTGACCGCCTTCGAAACCAAGACGAGTGCCTCCGCCAGAACGTGCATTTTGGCCTTTATGACCACGGCCGGATGTTTTGCCGTTACCGGAAGCTGTTCCGCGTCCAACACGGTTGCGTGTCTTACGCGTACCTTTTTGAGCTTTCAATTCATGAAGTTTCATGCCAGCACCTCCTCTTCATACTACGATTATTGTACTTCTGTAACCGAAACAAGGTGTGAAACCTTGTTGACCATGCCACGATTGGCTGGATTATCTTCAAGGACTACGGATTGACGAATTTTATTAAGGCCAAGTGTTTTGACAGTCACACGTTGGTCTTGTGGTCTGCCAATGACACTGCGTGTGAGGGTAACCTCCAACTTATTAGCCATTTGATTTCCCTCCTTATCCTAACAGTTCTTCTACGGACTTTCCACGAAGCTTAGCTACGTCTTCAACGCGCTTCAGCTCGCTCAATCCATTGATTGTCGCCCGTACCATGTTGATTGGTGTATTGGAGCCTAGTGATTTAGACAGAATATCGCCTACTCCAGCAAGTTCCAGTACCGCGCGGACCGGTCCGCCAGCGATAACTCCGGCACCTTCTGCAGCTGGTTTCAGTAGGATATTTCCTGCTCCGAATTCACCAGTGATTTCATGAGGAATCGTCGTTCCTTTGATTGGTACATTGATTAGACTTTTCTTAGCATCGTCAATCGCTTTTTTGATCGCTTCTGGTACTTCTTGTGCTTTCCCAGTACCGAATCCGACATGACCATTCTTATCACCTACGACAACCAATGCGGCAAAACGGAAACGGCGTCCACCTTTCACGACTTTTGCAACACGGTTGACGGTTACAACGCGTTCTTCAAGATCCAATTTGCTTGGGTCGATGTTTGTTTGCATCAATGTCCCTCCTTTTCCGATTAAAATTCAAGACCGGCTTCACGAGCCGCGTCTGCTAGTGCTTTTACACGTCCATGATACAAGTAACCACCGCGGTCGAATACGACAACTTTATACCCTTTTTCTACGGCACGGCCAGCCACGATTTCACCGATTTTCTGAGCGGCATCAACATTACCAGTGTTTTCAAGCTCAATGTCATTCTCTGAGGTTGAAGCACTTGCTACTGTTATTTGTCTTTCATCATCAATCAGCTGAGCATAGATGTGTTTATTTGAGCGGTATACGTTCAAACGAGGGCGTTCAGCAGTGCCGAAAACGCTTGAGCGGACACGTGCGTGCCGTTTTTTACGTACAACGTTTTTATCAGGCTTTGTGATCATCTCAAGGTCACTCCTTTCTGTTCCTTACCTGCTTTTATTTAGCAGTTTTACCTTCTTTACTACGTACACGTTCACCTTCGTAGCGAATACCTTTGCCTTTATATGGCTCCGGCGGGCGGATAGCGCGAATGTTGGCAGCAACTGCACCAACCAATTCTTTATCGATACCTTTGACCGTCAATTTGGTATTTGAAGGAACTTCGATATCGATTCCTTCACGGTTTTCCACTTCAACAGGGTGGGAATAACCAGCGTTAATCACAACGGTGTTACCTTGCTTCTGAGCACGGTAACCGACACCGATGATTTCAAGGCTTTTCTCATAACCTTTCGTTACGCCTTCAACCATGTTACCGATGAGGCTGCGTGTTGTACCGTGGAGTGAGCGATGTTCTTTGTTGTCGCTAGGGCGTTCCACAGTTAGCACGTTATCTTCGATTTTTACCGTCATATCTTCATGATAAGTGTGGCTCAATTCGCCTTTAGGGCCTTTGACCACAACTTGTTTGTTGTCGGTATCCAGATTGATTTCGACACCTTCTGGTATTTCTAATGATTTTAAACCTACGCGTGACATTCATGTGCACCTCCTGTCTTTTAAAATTTAATTACCAAACATAAGCGAGCACTTCGCCGCCGACGGCTTGTTGACGTGCTTCTTTGTCGGTTAGAACACCGTTTGACGTTGATACGAGCGCAATGCCGAGTCCGTTCAATACACGAGGCACCTCATCTGCTTTCGCATATACGCGCAAACCTGGTTTGCTGATACGTTTCAAACCTGTGATGACACGCTGTTCATCTTGCCCGTATTTAAGGAAAACACGAAGGATCCCTTGTTTATTATCTTCTACAAACTCATAGTCGCGTACAAAGCCTTCGCGCTTCAAAATGTCCGCGATTTCTTTTTTCACGTTAGAAGCAGGCAGCTCAAGTTTTTCATGACGCACCATATGGGCGTTACGAATACGAGTGAGCATATCTGCAATCGGGTCTGTCATTGTCATAATTGATTACCTCCTTCCCTGTCCGGGTATTACCAGCTGGCTTTTTTCACACCAGGAATTTGTCCTTTATATGCGAGTTCACGGAAGCAAATACGGCAAAGGTTAAATTTGCGCAATACGGAATGAGGACGTCCGCAACGTGAACAACGAGTGTATTCTTGCACTTGAAACTTTTGCTTGCGCTGTTGTTTTGCGACCATTGATTTTTTAGCCACAGTTTTCCCTCCTTATCGTTAACACTTTAGTTCTGGAAAGGCATTCCGAACTGAGTCAATAATTCGCGTGCTTCTTCGTCACTATCAGCTGTTGTCACGATAACGATATCCATTCCGCGTACTTTATTGACATTGTCGTAATTAATTTCCGGGAAAATCAACTGCTCTTTTACGCCAAGCGTATAGTTTCCACGACCATCAAAAGCTTTCTTGGAGATACCACGGAAGTCACGGACACGTGGCAGAGATACTGCAATCAGCTTGTGGAGGAATTCGTACATACGCTCGCCGCGAAGGGTAACTTTTGCACCAATTGGCATCCCTTCACGAAGACGGAAGCCTGCAATTGATTTTTTCGCACGTGTGATTACAGGTTTTTGTCCAGAGATCAAGGATAGTTCTTCAACGGCTGTATCCAATGCTTTTGCGTTTTGCACAGCATCGCCGACACCCATGTTGATAACAATCTTCTCAACCTTAGGAGCTTGCATTACAGAGTCATATTCGAATTTGCCCATCAAAGACGGCACAACTTCTTCGTCATATTGTTTTTTCAATTGATTCATTTCGGGGACCTCCTTTCGTCGCTAGTTACTTATCTAGTGATTCGCCAGATTTTTTAGCGATACGGACTTTCTTACCGTTTTCGTTTTGATAGCCAACACGAGTCGGCTCTCCTGATTTAGGGTCAATCGGCATCACGTTGGATACGTGTACAGGGGCTTCCTGATTAAGAATGCCGCCTTGTGGGTTCTCTTGTGAAGGCTTCGCGTGTTTTTTGACAACATTGATCCCTTCAACAAGCACACGGTCTTTTGTTGGATAAGCTTCAAGGATCGTTCCTTGCTTGCCTTTATCCTTGCCAGTAATGACCATAACTTTGTCACCTTGTTTTACGTGCATGTTTCCGCACCTCCTTAACCAACGCATTTCATTTGTGCTTTTATAGAACTTCTGGAGCTAGAGAAACGATCTTCATGAACTTTTCATCGCGAAGTTCACGAGCAATCGGTCCAAAGATACGAGTACCACGAGGTCCTTTGTCATCACGTACGATAACTGCTGCGTTTTCGTCAAAACGGATGTAAGAACCATCTTTACGGCGAGCTCCAGTCTTTGAGCGGACGATAACAGCTCTTACGATTTCGCCTTTTTTGACAACGCCCCCTGGTGTTGCTTGTTTCACACTAGCCACAATCACATCACCGATATTGGCCGTCTTACGTCCTGAACCACCCAATACTTTGATTGTATGGATCTCACGTGCACCAGAGTTATCTGCAACTTTTAAACGAGTCTCTTGTTGGATCATACCGGGTTAACCTCCCTTCGGATTTTATCCGAGCGAACTTTTAATTAAATAATGACTGCTTCTTCAACGACTTCAACCAAACGGAAACGTTTAGTAGCAGACAGTGGTCTAGTTTCCATAATACGTACGACGTCACCTTTTTTGGCCTGGTTGTTTTCGTCGTGCGTTTTGAATTTCTTAGAATACTTAACACGTTTTCCATAAAGCTGATGGAATTTATAAGTTTCAACCAACACTGTGATCGTCTTATCCATTTTGTCGGAAATGACGCGACCAGTGTAGTCTTTACGATTGTTTCGTTCACTCATATGAGGGTGACCTCCTCTCATTTTTAGTTATTGACGCCTACTTCTCTTTCACGTGTAACGGTCTTCATGCGCGCAATCGACTTGCGAACCTCACGGATACGAGCCGTGTTTTCAAGTTGACCGGTTGCCAGTTGAAAGCGAAGGTTAAAAAGTTCTTCTTTTAAAGATACTACTTTTTGTTCAATTTCGGCAGTGGTTAATTCTCTGATTTCATTAGCCTTCATTGATTTCACCACCAATTTCTTCACGTTTTACAAATTTCGTTTTAATCGGAAGTTTATGTGAAGCAAGACGCAACGCTTCGCGAGCAACCTCTTCAGATACACCTGCGATTTCAAACATGATTTTCCCTGGTTTAACGTTTGCTACCCAACCTTCTGGAGAACCTTTACCGGAACCCATGCGAACTTCTAGGGGCTTAGCAGTTTTAGGTTTGTCAGGGAAGATTTTGATCCAAACTTTACCGCCACGTTTCATGTAACGAGTCATCGCAATACGTGCAGACTCGATCTGACGGCTTGTAATGCGTTCTGGTTCAGCAGCTTGTAGTCCATATTCACCGAAAGACACAGTGGTTCCGCCTTTAGCTCGACCTCTGAGGCTTGTGCGGTGTTGACGACGATATTTTACGCGTTTAGGCATTAACATAATGCTTTTCCCCCTTCCTTACTGATCGTTTTTTGTTGGAAGGACTTCGCCACGATAAATCCACACTTTAACACCTAACTTACCGTAAGTGGTGTCAGCTTCTGCAGTGCCATAGTCGATGTCTGCACGAAGTGTGTGTAGTGGTACAGTACCTTCACTGTAATATTCTGTACGAGCAATGTCTGCGCCGCCAAGACGACCGGATACTTGAGTACGGATACCTTTAGCACCACCGCGCATAGCTCGTTGGATTGTTTGTTTCTGAGCACGACGGAAAGATACACGGTTTTCCAATTGACGTGCAATATTGTCAGCAACCAATGTTGCATCAAGGTCTGCTTTCTTAACTTCAACGATATTGATGTGAACACGCTTGCCTGTTAAATGGTTCAATGATTTACGGAGAGATTCAACTTCTGAACCGCCTTTACCAATAACCATTCCTGGCTTAGCAGTATGAACGGTGATATTCACACGATTAGCCGCGCGTTCAATTTCGATCGTAGAAACGGCAGCATCCTTCAGTCTTTCTTCAAGATATTCACGAATTTTAATGTCTTCATGCAACAAATCTGCGTAGTCTTTGCCAGCGTACCACTTGGATTCCCAATCGCGGATAACGCCGATGCGAAGACCTACCGGATTAACTTTTTGCCCCACTGATTATCCCTCCTTCTTTTCTGATACAACCACCGTAATGTGGCTGGTGCGTTTGTTAATTTGGCTTGCACGTCCCATAGCGCGTGGGCGGAAACGTTTCAATGTGACGCCTTCATCCACAAACGCTTCGGAAATATAAAGGCTGTCTGGATCCATTTCATAATTGTGTTCAGCATTCGCAATCGCAGAATTCAATACCTTCTCAATTGCAGGAGAAGCGCCTCGTTGTGTATTTCGTAAAATACCGATGGCTTCACCAACGTTTTTTCCTCGAATTGTATCTATAACCAAGCGAACTTTACGAGGAGCGATACGAACGGTTTTTGCAACAGCTTTAGCTTGCATCTAAAGTGCCTCCTCTCAATTAGCGTTTTGTCCTTTTATCATCGCCAGCATGACCCTTGAACGTCCGGGTAGGGGCGAATTCGCCTAGTTTATGCCCTACCATGTCTTCTGTTACATATACAGGGACATGTTTGCGTCCGTCATAAACAGCGATTGTGTGTCCTACAAAATTAGGGAAAATCGTGGAACGGCGTGACCACGTTTTGATTACCTGGTGCTTGTTATCTTCGTTCAATTTCTCTACTTTTTTCATCAAATGGTCATCTATAAAAGGTCCCTTTTTTAGGCTGCGACCCATACATAAACCTCCCTTCGTGATTGAGAGACGGGTATGATTGCCCGCCGATCAACCCCGTTTATTTTTTCTTCTTCTTACGTCTACGCACGATATATTTATCAGATGGTTTGTTACGTTGGCGTGTCTTGTAACCAAGAGTCGGCTGACCCCATGGTGTCACTGGAGATGGCATACCGATAGGTGCACGACCTTCACCACCACCGTGTGGGTGATCACTAGGGTTCATGACAGAACCACGTACTGCAGGGCGCTTGCCTTGCCAGCGTGAACGTCCAGCTTTACCAATGCTGATCAATTCGTGTTCCAGGTTACCTACCTGGCCGATGGTTGCACGGCACGTATTCAAGACTAAGCGAACTTCACCTGAAGTCAGACGTACAAGAACATATTTTTCTTCACGTCCAAGAATTTGGGCTTGAGCACCAGCTGAGCGGACCATTTGTCCACCGCGGCCAGGTTTAAGCTCTACGTTGTGCACAATAGTCCCTACTGGAATGTCTTTCAATTGAAGCGCATTGCCTGTTTTAATATCAGCTTCAGGGCCTGAGATGATTTCGTGTCCTACTTTCAAGCCTTTCGGAGCAAGAATGTAGCGTTTTTCACCATCAGCATAGTTGATAAGTGCAATGTTGGCAGAGCGGTTAGGATCGTATTCGATCGTAGCAACGCGTCCTGGTATTCCATCTTTATCACGTTTGAAGTCAATCAAACGATACTGACGCTTGTGACCGCCGCCTTGATGACGAACTGTCATTCTACCCTGGTTATTTCGTCCGCCACGTTTATGAAGCGGCGTTAGTAGGGAGCGTTCAGGCTGGTCTGTTGTGATTTCAGCAAAGTCAGAAGCTGACATGAATCTGCGACCGTTCGTGGTCGGTTTGAATTTTTTAATCGCCATCGTTATTTCCCTCCTTCATATTTAGATTTAGGTTTTATACACCTTCAAAGAATTCTAGGTCTTCACTATCTTCAGTCAATGTCACAATCGCTTTTTTACGGTCAGAACGGTAACCGCCATAACGGCCCATACGTTTGAATTTACCTTTGATATTCATCGTGTTGACATTCTCAACATTCACACCGAAGATCTCTTCAACTGCGTGCTTGATCTCCGTTTTGTTGGCTTTAACACTCACTTCAAACGTATATTTCTTGTATTCCATAAGATCAGCAGATTGTTCCGTGATGACAGGGCGCTTAATGATTTCGCGTGGCTCTCTCATTATTCAAGCACCTCCCCTGCTTTTTCAGCTGCTTCCTTCGTCAGGATCAGCTTGTCATGCGTCAACATGTCTAATACATTCAAGAAATCGACTGTCACGATTTTAACATTTGGAAGATTACGTGCTGATAGAAAGACGTTGTCATCTTTCCCAGCTGTTACAATCAATGCATCTTCGCTGACATCCAATGATTTAAGCATATTGACGATCTCTTTTGTTTTGGGAGCATCTATTGCGATGTCTTCCAATACAATAAGATTATCTTCGCTCAACTTAGCCGAAAGCGCAGAACGCATAGCTAAGCGACGCACTTTCTTTGGAAGCTTATAACCATAATTGCGTGGTGTAGGGCCGAAAACAGTTCCGCCACCTACCCATTGTGGGGACCGGATGGAACCCTGACGGGCACGTCCTGTACCCTTCTGGCGCCATGGTTTGCGGCCTCCGCCGCTTACTTCAGAACGATTCTTCGTATTGTGCGTTCCTTGACGCAGTCCTGCACGCTGCATGACAACTGCTTCATGAAGCACATGCGTATTCGGTTCAATACCAAAAACGGCGTCTTTCAATTCGACATCGCCTACTTGCGAACCGCTTTGGTTTAATAGTGCTATTTTAGGCATGACATATCCTCCCTTCCTTTATTATCGGCTAGCCTTAATGGCACTCGTGACTTTAACGTAAGACTTTTTCGGACCAGGAACATTGCCTTTGATAAGCAGCAGGTTACGGTCAGTGTCGACTCTAACCACTTCAAGGTTCTGCAATGTCACTTGCTCGTTACCCATTTGTCCTGGCAATTTTTTGCCTGGGAGTACGTGGTTTGGATCAATCGGTCCCATCGTACCCGGGCGACGGTGATAACGGGAACCGTGGGTTTTGGGTCCAGTAGATTGATTGTGGCGTTTGATTGCGCCCTGGAAGCCTTTCCCTTTTGAAGTTCCTGTTACATCAATGATGTCACCTTGATCGAAAATATTTACGCTAACCTCATGACCAACTTCATAGTCATCAAGGTTTACATTACGGATCTCACGAATGTAGCGCTTAGGTGTGGTATTTGCTTTATCAGCATGGCCTAGTTCAGGCTTTGTCACACGATTTTTCTTCTGATCGGCAAACCCTAGTTGTACAGCTTCATAGCCGTCGTTTTCGTTCGTTTTCATTTGAAGTACGACGTTCGGCTCTGCTTGTACGACAGTTACTGGAATCAACTCGCCATTTTCAGAGAAAATTTGAGTCATGCCGACTTTGCGTCCTAAGATTCCTTTCGTCATCCGTTACACCTCCTATGATTAAATAATCGTTTTATAGTTTAATTTCAATGTCCACACCAGATGGTAGATCAAGACGCATCAATGAATCTACTGTCTGTGGTGTCGGATTGACAATGTCGATTAGACGTTTGTGCGTACGCATTTCGAATTGCTCACGCGCATCTTTATACTTATGTGTTGCACGAAGCACCGTATAGATAGACTTGTCAGTTGGAAGCGGGATCGGCCCTGACACATCAGCTCCGGAACGCTTCGCTGTGTCCACAATTTTCTCAGCAGACTGATCAAGCACCCGATGATCATACGCTTTTAAACGAATACGAATTTTCTCTTTTGCCATTATTTTCCCTCCTTTTCGCCCATTTTGCTAAATAGACTTTCTCCGCGAAAATTCCTTGATGCACCACCCATGGCAAAGGGGCCTGGTGTATCAACAACCTTTCGCATCATCGCCTTTTTGTGACCAACATTACTTATTATAAAGAATTGGCCAGCTTGATGCAACCATAAATTCAATATGAATGATGGCAACACCTCAACGTATTATACTAGGCTGACCACTGTATTTCAACCCTTTGCCCATCTTTTCAACAAATTCAGTGGAATAAAATTAGGCTTTGTTAAAGTTTGTTGTTGATATTTGAAGTGGATATTTATCTCGAAACGGAGTTTTTCCTAAAAGAGCAGAATTCTGTAAGACTCGATTTCGAGATGGTTGTGGGAGTGTAGGGCCGTTGGGGAAGGGTTCGCTTTCCTGCGGGGGAACTGGCAAGCCTCCTCAGGCTTCGCCTTCCGGGGTCTTGCCTTGCTCCTTCTCCCGCGGGAGTCTCACCCTTCCCCAACGGCCCTTGCCCTATAGGCTTCTCGAAATCACTTGGTTGCGAATCTGCCTATAGGGAACCGATAGCACATATAATCACGTGTATGAAAGCTTTTTCAGTCAAAGCTTCCAGTTACGGAAGGTCGTTTCGAGCACCTTATGATTGTATGGTGGATGGGAAAACGGTGAGACTCCTGTGGGAATAACATGAGCGGTGAGATCCCGCAAGGCGTAGCCTGAGGAAGCTCACCCCATGCCCACGGAAAGCGATCCGTTTTCCCAGCCAGCATCCGCAAACACGAAGCTCGAAACGGAGTCTTCAAAAAGCGAAGGCGTCTTGATCAGCGGCGTATGGACTGGAGTTTTGAAACGTCCTGTGGAGTTATACGTATATAAAATGACGACAAAATTTTAGGTGGTTTATAATTGAGAATTTTATTGATGTCTATTTTATTAGTAGCGGTTTTTGTTTTAGGAGGGTGTGCAAACAATAATACCAGCGGACAAATTTCTTACGACGACGAACAACTTCGCTCACAACTTGAAGAAGCTTTTTATCAACCTTTACTTCCAACGAAATTCCCTTTTGAGGTTGAAGACGCCTCTTTTTCCCCTATTCCAACTGATAACGATGAGAAAGTGTTTAACTTTGATTTCATCAGAAAAGACAATGTTGTGGAATTGATGACTTTTAATGGAGAATCTATCAATGACGATACAAAAACGGAGAAAGTAAAATTTGATGAGACTGAGGGCGAGTATTTTGAATCGAATGATAAAGGTACTACAGTTAAACATTTGATTTGGAAAGAAGATGGAGTGGTTTACGATTTATCTACTGCTAATGATAGTGAGTCGCAAGGCATATCGAAAGAGGAGCTTATTCAAATTGCGGAATCATTTAAATGAACTAATAAAGAACACAGGGCATATACAGTATCAAACTCCCAAATTTTTGGGAGTTTGATTTTTTTATGAATATCAACACTAAACATTAACAGAGCCATTCCATTAGAAAAGGACAGCGAGTTCAACTCACTGTCCTTACAATCAATTATTCAATTACTTCGTGATGTCAGCAACAACGCCAGCGCCTACTGTGCGTCCGCCTTCACGGATAGAGAACTTAGTACCTTCTTCGATCGCGATCGGAGAAATAAGTTCAACTGTCATTTCAACGTTATCGCCAGGCATTACCATTTCAACGCCTTCTGGAAGTTGAATAACACCAGTCACGTCAGTAGTACGGAAGTAGAACTGAGGACGGTAGTTAGAGAAGAATGGTGTATGACGACCACCTTCGTCTTTTGATAGGACATAAACTTCAGCTTTGAAGTTCGTGTGTGGCGTGATGGAACCAGGCTTAGCTAGTACCTGACCACGTTTGATGTCTTCACGGCTCACACCGCGAAGAAGCGCGCCGATGTTGTCGCCAGCTTCTGCATAGTCAAGAAGCTTACGGAACATTTCAACACCAGTGATGGTAGATTTACGCTTGTCTTCTGCCATACCGATGATTTCAACGTCGTCACCGACTTTGATCTGTCCACGCTCAACACGACCAGTAGCAACTGTTCCACGGCCAGTGATTGAGAATACGTCCTCAATTGGCATCATGAATGGCTTGTCAGTGTCGCGTTCAGGAGTAGGGATGTACGCGTCAACCTGCTCCATTAGATCGAAGATGCGCTGCTCATACTCTTCGTCCCCTTCAAGGGCTTTAAGAGCAGAACCACTGATTACTGGTACATCGTCACCAGGGAATTCATATTCAGTTAGAAGATCGCGAACTTCCATTTCTACTAGCTCAAGAAGCTCTTCGTCGTCTACCATGTCAGTTTTGTTTAGGAATACCGCGATGGCAGGTACACCAACCTGACGAGAAAGCAGGATGTGCTCACGTGTTTGTGGCATCGGGCCGTCAGCCGCAGATACGACAAGAATCGCACCGTCCATTTGTGCTGCACCGGTGATCATGTTTTTAACATAGTCAGCGTGTCCAGGGCAGTCAACGTGGGCATAGTGACGATTTTCAGTTTCGTACTCAACGTGGGCAGTCGCGATTGTAATACCGCGCTCACGCTCTTCTGGAGCACCGTCAATCATGTCATATGCCATTGCTGTACCTGAGCCAGATCTCTTATGAAGGACTGTTGTGATAGCAGCAGTCAAAGTTGTTTTACCGTGGTCAACGTGTCCAATAGTACCAATGTTTACGTGGGACTTGGAACGGTCGAATTTTTCTTTACCCATTTTTATATTTCCTCCTTTAATTAAATAACAGTGTTATTATTAAGGTTTTATGTGCAGCTTAGAAGCACACAATGGGCTCCTAAGCTTACAATACAAGTTATACGTTAACTCGTCAAAAAAATCAATTACTCACCAGCATTTTTCTTGATGATCTCTTCTGAGATGCTCTTCGGAACCTCTTCATAGTGGTCGAAGTGCATGGTGTACGTTCCGCGGCCTTGCGTGTTAGAACGCAGAGCAGTCGCATAGCCGAACATCTCGGCTAGCGGAACAAATGCATTGACCAACTGAGCGTTACCGCGCGTTTCCATTCCTTCAACACGTCCGCGACGGGAAGTAACGTCACCCATGATATCTCCCATGTATTCTTCTGGAATGACAACTTCAACTTTCATCATCGGTTCAAGAAGAACTGGTTTACATTTTGACTTAGCTTCTTTAAGTGCCATTGAAGCAGCCACTTTAAAGGCCATTTCGTTGGAGTCCACATCGTGGTAAGATCCATCGAACAACGTCGCTTTGATATCGACCATCGGATAACCGGCTAGTACGCCGTTTTCCATCGATTCTTTGATTCCGTGCTCGACTGATGGGATATATTCACGCGGAACAACACCACCGACGATTTTGTTCACAAACTCAAAGCCTGCGCCTTCTTCGTTCGGTTCGAATTTGACCCAAACGTGACCGAATTGTCCACGTCCACCAGACTGGCGGACAAACTTCCCTTCAACATCCGCAGTTCCGCGGAATGTTTCACGGTAAGCAACTTGCGGCGCACCAATATTGGCGTCCACTTTGAACTCACGGCGCAAACGGTCAACGATGATATCAAGGTGAAGCTCACCCATACCGGCAATGATCGTCTGGCCTGTTTCAACGTTCGTTTCCGTTTGGAAAGTCGGGTCTTCTTCGGCTAGCTTTCCAAGGGCGATCGCCATCTTATCCTGGTCTGCTTTGGATTTCGGCTCAATTGCCACTTGAATAACAGGTTCTGGGAATTCCATTGACTCAAGGATAACGTGAATCTTTTCATCACATAGTGTATCCCCTGTGCCTGTGTCTTTAAGACCAACGCCGCCTGCGATGTCCCCTGCGTAAACAGTAGAAATCTCTTCACGCGAGTTAGCGTGCATTTGCAGGATCCGACCGACACGTTCACGTTTATCCTTCGTACTGTTACGTACGTAGGATCCAGATGTCAATGTTCCGGAGTACACGCGGAAGAATGTAAGTTTACCAACGTAAGGGTCTGTTGCGACTTTAAAGGCCAATGCTGAGAATGGCGCTTCATCGTCTGCTTCGCGGGTAACTTTTTCTTC
Organism: Thalassobacillus sp. CUG 92003; assembly: GCF_013618635.1. Classification (GTDB taxonomy): domain Bacteria; phylum Bacillota; class Bacilli; order Bacillales; family Halobacillaceae; genus CUG-92003. The sequence continues at coordinate 30,591 of NZ_JABLSJ010000018.1, forward strand.
GGTACGCGGTACGTGACCTTCAATCGGAGGAACATCTAATGGAGACGGTAGATAATCAATAACACCGTCAATCAATAGCTGTACGCCTTTGTTCTTGAAGGCTGACCCACAGAATACAGGATAGAATTCGACGCTTAGCGTTGCTTTACGGATAGCCGCAACAAGCTCTTCGTTCGAAATTTCTTCCCCTTCAAGATATTTCATCATGAAGTCTTCATCAAAGTCCGCTACTGCTTCTACGAGCTTAGCGCGGTACTCTTCAGCTTGTTCCTTGTACTCGTCTGGAATCGGACGGGATTCAGCACGCGTACCTAGATCATCCAGGTAATAGAAAGCTTCCATGCTGACGAGGTCGATAATCCCTTCGAAGTTGTCTTCTGCCCCGATAGGAAGTTGTACAGCGTGGGCATTAGCTCCAAGACGTTCATTCAATGTCCCGAGGGAGTAAATGAAGTCTGCGCCGACTTTATCCATTTTGTTGACGAATACGATACGCGGAACTCCATAAGTAGTTGCCTGACGCCATACTGTTTCTGTTTGTGGTTCAACACCTGATTGAGCATCTAAAACAGCGATGGAACCGTCAAGCACACGAAGGGAACGTTCAACCTCAACAGTGAAGTCTACGTGTCCCGGAGTATCAATGATATTAATTCGGTGATTTTTCCATTGGGCTGTGGTCGCAGCAGAAGTGATGGTAATCCCACGCTCCTGTTCTTGCGCCATCCAGTCCATTTGGGAAGCTCCTTCGTGAGTTTCCCCGATTTTGTGGATACGTCCTGTATAGAAAAGAATACGTTCTGTTGCCGTTGTTTTACCGGCATCAATGTGAGCCATGATGCCGATATTACGTGTCTTTTCCAAGGAGAACTCTCTTGCCATGAATCTTTCTCCTTCCTAAGTGAAAATTTTATTGGATTTCAGATTTACCAACGATAGTGTGCAAATGCTTTGTTCGCTTCTGCCATTTTATGCATTTCTTCGCGACGTTTAACAGCTGCACCAGTGTTGTTAGCTGCATCCAAAATTTCGTTCGCCAGACGTTCTTCCATTGTTTTCTCACCGCGAAGACGGGCGTAATTCACAATGAAACGCAAGCCTAGTGCTTGGCGACGCTCTGGGCGTACTTCCACTGGAACCTGGTAGTTGGAACCACCGACACGGCGGGCGCGAACCTCCAATACAGGCATAACATTTTTCATTGCTTGTTCGAATGTTTCCATGGAATCATTACCGCTGCGCTCTTGAGCTAGATCGAAAGCTTTATAAAGAATCTTTTGAGCTTTTCCGCGCTGGCCGTCTACCATGATTTGGTTGATCAAACGAGTTACAAGCTTAGATTTATAAATGGGATCTGGTAACACATCACGTTTTGCTACGGGTCCTTTACGTGGCATATGTTCCCCTCCTTTCTTAACTAAATTTGAATGACATCATTAATCAATACTACGCTTTTTTAGGTTTCTTCGTACCGTATTTGGAACGGCCTTGTCTACGTCCTTCTACACCTGCAGTGTCTAGGGCACCACGTACGATGTGGTAACGTACACCTGGTAAGTCCTTAACACGTCCTCCACGGATCAAAACCACGCTGTGCTCTTGCAGGTTGTGGCCGATTCCAGGAATGTAAGCTGTCACTTCAATAGCGTTCGTCAAACGAACACGTGCATACTTACGCAATGCGGAGTTAGGTTTTTTAGGAGTCAGCGTACCTACACGCGTACAAACGCCTCTCTTTTGTGGAGAAGACTGATCTGTATGCTTTTTACGGTAGCTGTTATAACCCTTGTTAAGTGCTGGAGAGTCAGACTTTTTACCTTTGCTTACGCGTCCTTTACGTACCAATTGATTGATTGTTGGCATGTTTATTTCCTCCCTTCATGACTGTATTTTTAATACCACACATCCAGGTGGTTCATAAATGGGCAAAAAACAAAGCTTTCGCGTGTGAACGCCAAAACTTTATTGCTTTATCGCCACAGTAGCGGCTCTTACATCAATCCCGCAAGCTCTTCCTAGTTGTTTCATCGAATCGACTTGCTTGACTGGAATTTGCAGTTGGTCAGCCACATTCATCACTTTATCCTTTATGGCTTGATCAGCATCATCAGCCACGAGGACTTCTTCCACTTCACCATTTTTCATGGCTTTCAGTGTCTGTTTCATTCCAATTACAACTCTAGCCTTAGCCTGTGCTACTTTTTCATAAGACATCTTCATATCCTCCAAAGTAACATGGATAATTGGAAGCACCTTGATTATATTATCACTCAGCTATAGGCATGTCAACTGAATTTCATGTGATTTTTTCAAGGTGCTTCGCTTAAAATCCACTGTTAACTAGCATGATCTTACTTAACTTTTACTGGGTGGTTTCACCTACGACCACTTCAGAAGGCGCTTCTTCCTCTTCAGGGGTGTCCGTCTTGATTTTACGGTATTTCGGCATGCCTGTTCCAGCTGGCACGAGCTTACCGAGAATAACGTTTTCTTTCAAGCCGAGCAATTCATCACGTTTTCCTTTAATCGCTGCATCCGTAAGAACACGTGTCGTCTCCTGGAAGGATGCGGCAGATAAGAAGGAGTCCGTTTCAAGTGATGCTTTCGTAATTCCGAGGATGACAGGGCGTCCCACGGCAGGCTGGCCGCCTTCCACCAATGCTTTATGGTTGGCTTCCTTAAACTGATGGATTTCCAGTAGTGAGCCTGGAAGGACATCTGTATCACCCGCATCAAGTACACGGATTTTACGAAGCATTTGCCGTACCATAACCTCAACGTGTTTATCTCCGATTTCAACACCTTGCATACGGTAGACTTTTTGAACTTCTTTCAACAAGTATTCCTGTACTCCGTCAAGACCCTGTACTTTCAAGAGTTCTTTCGGATCCACGGAACCTTCTGTCAACGACTCGCCGATTGTGACGTCATCTCCGACAGAGACTTTAAGTCTGGCACCATAAGGCGCCGTGTAGCTTCTTGTTTCAATGTCGCCTTGAACGACGATTTCATGTTTTTCTTTAACTTCTTTAATTTCTTGTACAGTACCCGGAATCTCGGTAATGACAGCTTGACCTTTAGGATTACGCGCTTCAAACAACTCTTGGATACGCGGCAGACCTTGTGTGATGTCGTCTCCTGCTACACCGCCAGTGTGGAAGGTACGCATTGTAAGCTGAGTACCAGGCTCACCGATGGATTGGGCAGAAATGATACCGACTGCCTCGCCCACTTCAACTTCGTCCCCTGTCGCCAGGTTACGGCCATAGCATTTCTTACAAACGCCATGTTTCGTGTTACATGTAAAGGCTGAGCGAATCACGACAGATTCAATGCCGGAATCAACCATTTCATGAGCTGCTTCTTCAGAAATCACTTCATTTCGGCCCGTCAATACTTTTCCACTGTCTGGATGCTTCACAGTTTGGAAAGCTGTACGGCCGATGAGTCGGTCAATCAACGGCTCGATCACTTCACTGCCTTCCGTCAAGGAGCTCACTGTCAAGCCTCGATCGGTGCCGCAATCATCTTCGCGGACGATGACATCTTGGGCCACGTCGACGAGACGACGGGTCAAGTAACCGGAGTCAGCCGTCTTCAAGGCTGTGTCGGCCAGACCTTTACGAGCACCGTGAGTAGAAATAAAGTACTCAAGAACGGTTAAGCCTTCGCGGAAGCTTGATTTGATCGGAAGTTCAATGATGCGTCCAGATGGATTGGCCATTAAACCACGCATACCAGCAAGCTGGGTGAAGTTAGATGCGTTACCACGTGCTCCGGAATCACTCATCATAAAGATTGGGTTCCGTGGGTTAAGAGACTGCATCAAGCGTTCCTGGATGTCATCCTTCGCGTTCGACCACACTTCAATAACCCGATCATAACGCTCTTCTTCTGTAATGAGACCGCGACGGAACTGCTTCAAGATACGGTCCACTTTCCCTTGGGCCTCATCTAAGATTTCTTGTTTTTCAGACAGAACCACAACGTCGGATATACCGACTGTGATACCGGCTTTTGTAGAATAGGAGAATCCTAAGTCTTTCATGCGGTCAAGCATTTTAGACGTTTCGCTAATAGAGAAGCGTTTAAATACTTCAGCAATGATGTCGCCTAGTATGCCTTTCTTGAAAGGCCCTACTTCTTCTCGACTGGCAATCGACTCTCTGATGTTTTCACCTTTCTCTATGAAGTAGATTTCAGGTGTTTTGATCTCGAGGTTCTCTTGCGTCGGCTCGTTAATGTAAGGGAACGAGTTAGGCAACATTTCGTTGAAAATCAACTTACCGACTGTTGTCGTCAGCAACTGTTGATTTTGTTTTTCTGTGAACGTTTCATTCCCTAAGGAACCAGCGTAAACAGCCACTCTTGTGTGAAGGTGGACGTACCCGTTCTGATAGGCCATCAAGGCTTCATTCAGATCCTTGAATACCATTCCTTCACCGACTGCATTGGCACGTTCAAGCGTCAAGTAGTAGTTACCCAGCACCATATCCTGGGAAGGTGTAACGACCGGTTTTCCATCCTTAGGATTCAAGATGTTCTGAGCAGCAAGCATCAAGATGCGTGCTTCAGCCTGTGCTTCAGCGGAAAGCGGTACGTGTACAGCCATCTGGTCCCCATCAAAGTCAGCGTTGTAAGCTGTACATACGAGTGGGTGAAGCCGGATGGCCCTGCCTTCGATCAAGACAGGTTCGAACGCCTGAATACCTAAACGGTGCAATGTTGGCGCACGGTTCAAGAGGACGGGGTGTTCACGGATCACTTCTTCAAGCACGTCCCAGACCTCTGGATGGATCCGTTCAATTTTGCGTTTGGCGGACTTGATATTATGAGCTAATCCACGCTCGACTAATTCTTTCATAACAAATGGTTTGAAGAGTTCCAACGCCATTTCTTTCGGAAGCCCGACTTGATACATTTTCAAGTTCGGTCCGACGACGATAACGGAACGACCGGAATAGTCGACACGTTTACCGAGCAGGTTCTGACGGAAACGACCTTGCTTCCCTTTTAACATATGTGATAAGGATTTTAATGGTCGATTACCCGGACCAGTAACAGGACGGCCGCGGCGACCGTTATCGATCATGGCATCGACAGCTTCCTGAAGCATACGTTTCTCGTTTTGCACGATAATGGTCGGTGCTCCAAGATCCAGCAGTCGCTTCAAACGATTGTTACGGTTAATGACACGACGATAAAGATCATTCAGATCTGATGTAGCGAAACGGCCGCCATCGAGTTGAACCATCGGGCGCAACTCGGGAGGAATGACCGGCAGCACATCAAGAATCATCCAGGAAGGATCATTTCCGGAATGACGGAATGACTCCAACACTTCAAGGCGCTTGATCGCACGTGTGCGACGTTGACCTTGTGCTGTTTTCAATTCCTCTTTTAATGCTTCTACTTCTTTATCGAGGTCGATAACTTCTAATAGCTTGCGAATCGCCTCGGCACCCATTGCCGCTTGGAAGCCTTTCCCATACTTCTCGCGATAGGCACGGTATTCCTTTTCAGAGAGAAGTTGTTTTCTCTCCAGAGCAGTTTCACCGGGCTCCGTTACGATATAAGCTGCGAAATAAATCACTTCTTCCAGCGCCCGTGGTGACATGTCAAGGACAAGTCCCATACGGCTCGGGATACCTTTGAAGTACCAAATGTGCGAAACAGGAGCAGCTAACTCCAAGTGGCCCATACGTTCACGGCGCACTTTAGCTTTCGTTACTTCTACACCGCAACGGTCACAGACGATCCCTTTGTAACGAACACGCTTATATTTTCCGCAGTGGCATTCCCAGTCCTTTTGCGGACCGAAAATACGTTCACAGAATAAGCCGTCCTTTTCAGGTTTCAACGTACGATAGTTGATGGTTTCTGGTTTCTTGACTTCACCGAAAGACCATGATCTGATCTTATCGGATGAAGCCAAGCCAATCTTCATATACTCAAAGTTATTAACATCTAGCAAGGGGCTTACCTCCCTTTTTAGTATCCAGGTTTCCCTAAGCAAAGAGCAGCATGTTCATGCGGTTAAGTCGATCTATAAATCATCTTCGAAGCTTAATGTTTCTTCAGCTTTCGTTTGCTCTTCCTCAATATCACGTATTTCGATCTCTTCTTCATCACCGGAAAGGATTTTCACATCCATTCCTAAGCTCTGCAGTTCTTTGATCAGAACTTTGAAGGACTCTGGAACGCCCGGTTCAGGAATGTTATCACCTTTGACGATCGCTTCGTACGTTTTGACACGTCCGACCACGTCATCGGATTTTACCGTTAAGATTTCCTGCAGGGTATATGCAGCGCCATAAGCTTCAAGCGCCCATACTTCCATTTCACCAAAACGCTGACCGCCAAATTGCGCTTTACCGCCAAGCGGCTGCTGGGTGACGAGAGAGTAAGGCCCGGTAGAACGAGCGTGCAATTTATCATCAACCATGTGAGCCAGTTTGATCATATACATGACCCCGACTGATACACGGTTATCAAACGGTTCACCTGTGCGACCATCGTATAGGACTGTCTTGGCGTCGCGAGGCATGCCCGCTTCTTCAAGTGTTTCCCATACGTCTTCTTCACGGGCTCCGTCAAATACCGGCGTGGCGACTCGTATGCCAAGCTCACGAGCAGCCATTCCGAGATGAAGTTCCAAGACCTGACCGATATTCATACGTGACGGAACACCCAGAGGGTTCAACATAACGTCGACCGGCGTACCATCAGGCAGGAATGGCATATCTTCTTCAGGGAGTATTTTAGAAATGACACCTTTGTTACCGTGACGGCCTGCCATTTTGTCCCCTTCGGATATTTTACGTTTCTGAACGATATAAGCACGAACGAGCTGGTTGACACCTGGCGGCAGTTCATCATCATCTTCACGGTTAAAGATCTTAACATCAAGTACTATGCCACCTGCACCGTGAGGTACTCTGAGCGACGTGTCACGCACTTCTCGGGCTTTTTCACCGAAAATAGCATGAAGTAAGCGCTCTTCTGCGGAAAGCTCCGTTACGCCTTTTGGTGTTACCTTCCCGACAAGCAGGTCACCGTCACTTACTTCTGCACCCACTCTAATGATGCCGCGCTCATCTAGATCACGAAGGGCGTCTTCCCCAACGTTCGGAATATCACGCGTGATTTCTTCTGGTCCTAGCTTGGTATCACGAGCTTCAGATTCATATTCTTCAACGTGAATCGAGGTATAAACGTCATCTTTCACGAGACGTTCACTCATGATCACCGCGTCTTCATAGTTATAACCATCCCACGTCATAAATGCTACAAGTGGGTTTTGACCTAAGGCCAATTCACCCATATCCATGGAAGGTCCATCAGCAAGGATTTCGCCTATCTTCACATGGTCACCCTTGGATACGATCGGACGCTGGTTGTAGCATGTGCCTTGGTTGGAACGGACAAATTTCTGCAAGCGATAGCGATCAAGGTCGCCTTCGACTTGTTTGCCCTCAACATCAGACACGCGGCGAACAAGGACTTCTTTCGCCTCGACGCGCTCTACGATTCCCTCATGTTGGCAAAGGACAGCAGCACCGGAGTCTTTACCAGAGACATATTCCATCCCTGTACCAACGGTTGGTGCATCAGGCTGGAGCAATGGCACTGCTTGACGCTGCATGTTAGCACCCATCAAGGAACGGTTGGAGTCATCATTCTCCAAGAATGGGATGCAAGCTGTCGCGGCAGAGACCACCTGTTTTGGTGATACGTCCATATAATCGAGACGATCACGCTTCACCACGGTGTTCTCCCCTCGGAAACGGGCGATAACTTCTTCATCTGTAAAGAAGCCATCCTCTTCTAATCGTGCGTTCGCCTGAGCCACAACATAATTATCTTCTTCATCAGCCGTGAGATAATCAAATTGAGACGTCACTTTATTGGTGTCAGGGTCAACACGGCGGTAAGGGGTCTCAATGAAGCCGAACTCATTCACCTTCGCATAGGAAGATAGTGAGTTGATCAACCCGATGTTCGGTCCTTCCGGCGTTTCTATCGGACACATCCGGCCATAGTGAGAGTAGTGGACGTCACGCACTTCAAAACCGGCGCGTTCACGTGTCAGGCCACCAGGCCCTAATGCTGATAAACGGCGTTTATGGGTCAATTCAGCCAACGGATTGGTCTGATCCATAAACTGCGATAGTTGGGAACTGCCGAAGAACTCTTTGATGGATGCGATCACCGGACGGATGTTAATCAACTGCTGAGGTGTAATAGATGAAGTATCTTGGATTGACATCCGTTCACGCACAACGCGCTCCATACGGGAGAGACCAATTCTGAATTGGTTTTGCAACAATTCACCCACAGAACGAAGGCGACGGTTACCCAGATGGTCAATATCATCTGTTCCACCGACTTTGTGGAGTAAATTAAAGAAATAACTGACCGCTGATAGAATGTCAGCCGGCATGATGTTCTTCACGTTATGGTCAATATTAGCGTTACCAATCACGTTAATAGAACGTTCGCCTTCAGGATCAGTCGGATCCACTATTTTCACAGATTGAATGCGAATTTCATCATCTAAAACGCCATCAACTGGTTCGAGCGTTTGTTCACTCAAGTCGGACTCATCGTTTTCAAAATAAGGGATCAGCTTATTCAGTAAACGGCGGTCGATTTTGTCCCCTTTTTCTGCCAACACTTCACCCGTTTCAGGGTCTACTAGTGTTTCAGCAAGGGTTTGGTTGAACAAGCGATTTTGAATGTTCGCCTTCTTGTTCATCTTATAGCGTCCTACGCGTGCCAGATCATAACGTTTCGGATCAAAGAAACGTGATACGAGTAAGCTTTTAGCATTATCCACTGTCGGCGGCTCGCCTGGACGTAGACGTTCGTATATTTCTAATAACGCTTTTTCACTATTTTCAGTGTTATCTTTTTCTAGCGTTTTCTTGAGATATTCATTATCACCGATGAGGTCGATGATTTCTTGATCGGTTCCGAACCCAAGCGCACGCAAAAGAACCGTAATCGGTAGTTTACGCGTACGGTCAATTCGAACATGCACCACATCTTTTGCATCTGTTTCAAATTCCAGCCAAGCTCCACGGTTCGGTATGACCGTTGCCGTGTGCGCCCGTTTGCCATTTTTATCGATCTTGCTATTGAAATAAAGGCCTGGAGAACGGACCAGCTGCGATACAATGACGCGTTCGGCACCATTGATTATAAATGTTCCTGTATCGGTCATTAACGGGAAATCTCCCATAAATACTTCTTGCTCTTTCACTTCGCCTGTTTCATTGTTTAGCAGACGAACTTTCACACGAAGCGGCGCATTGTACGTCACATCGCGATCCTTGGACTCATCTACAGGATACTTAGGTTCTCCTAGACTATAATCCACGAATTCTAAAGATAGATTGCCTGTGAAGTCTTCAATTGGTGAAATGTCCGCAAACATTTCTTTTAACCCTTCGTGAAGGAACCAATCATAGGAAGCCGTTTGAATCTCTATTAGATTCGGCAAATCCAAAACTTCACTGATGCGCGCATAGCTTCTGCGTTGGCGGTGTCGTCCGTACTGAACTAGTTGACCTGTCAACTGCTTCACCCCTCAAATCAAGCGTAATATTAACGTAAAAAATGGTCCGGCAAAGACATGCCGAACAGGCTTGCATAGGCTATAAAACTGCCTCACAAGCAATGTATATAGGCATTCGTATATGACGAATGGTTCTTCATTTCTCTCTAACGTTAGACAAAAAAGAAAAAGGGTTTTTTAGGTAAAAAACCACGTTTCGTTCTGCATGTTTGATTTTACCATTCTTACCCTCCTTTAATGATTTCATACATATAAGTGCAAAAAAACCTTGACAAAGAAAGGGCATATTGGCATTTGTCTATACTACCACACTGAAAAATGGTAGTCAATCCTTTTTCATTTTCAAAACATAGTAGCCTTTTTTTCTCGTCATCACATGAACTTCTCCGAATAATTCTTCTAGTTTCTGCTTGGCAGAAGGGGCGCCCTGCTTCTTTTGTATAACGACCCATAACTCACCTTGAGACCGGAGCGCTTCATAGGATTCCGAAAACATGTTATGCACGACCGCCTTGCCTGCCCGAATCGGAGGGTTTGTCAAAATGGCGGCAAATGATCGGCCTTCCAGCTGCTTAAAACGATCGCTCTCTAAAATTTCAACGTTGGAAACCGCGTTATCGCGGGCGTTCCGTTCGGCGAGCTGTAAAGCCCGCTCATTCACATCCACCATGACCACTTTTCGATCAGGCGAACGTTTAGCAATAGCGATACCGATCGGGCCATATCCACAGCCCAAATCAAGCAAATCACCGGCTACGTCTGGTTCACGAAATGTTTCAATTAATAAACGGGAACCAAAGTCGACCTCGCGTTTAGAAAATACTGCATGATCAGTTGTCATGTGCAGGCTGTGACCTGCCAGTTTGACAGGAAATGTCCATTCATCACTTCCAGCTTCTGTTTGTTTAGAGAAATAATGCTCCGACATTCATTTCACCCACTTTCACCCTGACCTGATCTTTCAAGGTTCTCTCTTGATGATTAATCAACACCAGACTCACAAAACCTTTTTCAAAGGAAAAATAAAGCCCGCCGATTAACAGCGAGCTTTTACCTTATATCTTGATCGCTTACTTAAGTTCGACAGAAGCGCCTGTTTCTTCAAGCTGGGACTTCATTTCTTCAGCGTCTTCTTTAGATACGCCTTCTTTTACTGCGCCAGGTGCGTTATCAACGAGGTCTTTCGCGTCTTTAAGACCAAGACCAGTGATTTCGCGAACAGCTTTAACAACTTTGATTTTAGAGCTTCCGGCATCCGTAAGCACTACATCAAATTCTGTTTGCTCTTCTTCTTCCTCTACAGCTGCACCAGCACCGCCAGCAGCTACTGGAGCCGCAGCGCTTACACCGAATTCTTCTTCGATTGCTTTAACGAGATCGTTAAGCTCAAGAACGGACATTTCTTTAATTTCTTCAATAATTTGTTCTTTAGACATGAGTCATTTCCTCCTTGATTATGATTGAAAATATAATGATCTAATACCGGGTAACGCCTTAAGCGCCTTGTTCATCTTTTTGATCCGCAACTTGTTGCGTTGCATATGCCAAGTTACGAACAGGAGCTTGAAGTACGCTAAGAAGCATGGATACAAGTCCTTCGTAATCCGGTAGGTCTGCAATTTCTTGAATTTGCTCAAGTGTTGCAATCTTTCCTTCGATCACGCCGCCTTTGATTTCCAATTCTTTGTGATCTTTAGAAAAGCTTTTAAGCACTCTCGCAGGTGCGACCGCATCGTCAGCGCTGAACGCTAATGCTGTCGGACCAACAAGGTTCTCTTGCAGTTCGGAAAGTTCAACATCCTCAACAGCACGGCGCGTCATGGTGTTTTTATAAACTTTATAATCAACACCAGCTTCACGCAGCTGTCTGCGAAGCTCACTATCTTCCCCAACGTCAAGACCGCGGTAGTCTACAAGGATTGCAGATTTACTATTGCGGAACTTGTCAGCAATTTCAGAAACAACCTGTTTCTTTTGCTCAATAATTTGGCTCATTCTTCCACCTCCTATTGACCTTTCATCATACCGTCGAGCGCAAGATTGTTTATAGATAGCATTCACTCATCAAATAAAAAGTGCCTCCATGTAGACATGGAGGCACGTAAGATTGAAACAGTTCACGACTGTCGTTTCAACTATTCACAAACCTCGGCAGGATATTAAGCGTTCGCTGACGCACCTACTGTCTACGGTATAATTTATTCTTTTATACAACATGTTTCATTGTATTTGATGGCCTTGAAAAAGTCAAGACATGCTTACTTATTTAGTAAGTCCAGCGACATTCACTTTGATTCCAGGGCCCATGGTGGATGAAATCGCAGCGTTACGCATGTAGATGCCTTTGGATGATTGAGGCTTCGCTTTAACGAGTGTATCGGTAATCGCTTCGAAGTTCTCTTTCAGTTTATCCTTGTCAAAGGAAACTTTTCCAATCGGCACATGGATGTTAGCTGATTTATCGACACGGTATTCAACCTTACCAGCTTTAATTTCGCCGACAGCTTTTTCAACTTCAAAGGTAACAGTACCTGTCTTAGGATTCGGCATAAGGCCTTTTGGTCCAAGGACACGGCCAAGCTTACCTACTTCAGCCATCATGTCTGGCGTTGCAACAACGACATCGAAATCGAACCAGCCCTGGTTGATTTTGTTGATCAAGTCTTGCTCGCCAACGAAGTCCGCACCTGCTTCTTCCGCTTCTTTCGCTTTATCACCTTTAGCAAAGACGAGAACGCGCTGGGATTTACCTGTACCGTGCGGAAGCACCATAGCGCCGCGCAGCTGTTGTTCTGCCTTCTTAGGGTCTAAGCCCAGACGGAAAGCTGCTTCTACTGTCTCGTCAAAATTCGCTTTTGCTGTTTCTTTCACTAAGTCCACAGCTTCTTCAATCTCATATGATTTCGAACGATCAACAAGCTTATTCAGCTCTTGCTGTCTTTTACTTCTGTTTACCATTTTATTTCCTCCTCATTGTGGTTTTAACGGTTATACCTCCCACGAGTAAAGGTTGCGATACGAAGGGCTCCTTCTTCTCGCAACCTTAGCCTTCATCAGGATGACGCAGTGGGATTAGTCCTTGACTTCAATACCCATGCTAAGCGCTGTACCTTCGACCATGCGCATAGCCGCTTCAACGTCAGCTGCGTTCAAGTCAGGCATCTTGGTTTCAGCAATCTCACGTACTTGATCGCGATCAACTGTTGCAACCTTGTTGCGGTTAGGTTCACCTGACCCTGTTTCAATTCCGGCTGCTTTCTTTAGAAGAACAGCAGCAGGCGGAGTTTTCGTAACAAATGTAAATGAACGGTCTTCAAAAACCGTGATTTCAACCGGGATAATCATACCAGCTTGTTCTTGTGTACGAGCATTGAACTCCTTACAGAAACCCATGATATTAATACCAGCCTGTCCCAACGCCGGGCCAACTGGCGGTGCCGGGTTTGCTTTACCTGCAGGAATCTGAAGCTTTACAACTTTGATAACTTTTTTAGCCACGTGACACACCTCCTTAAAGTCCGTGATGTGGTAATAGGGCGCGTGCCCTCCCACTCAATTTGCAATATGCATAAACGCCTCTTTATCGAGACACATAAAGAACATAAAAATTTTAGCATCTTTACAAACATTATGCAAGGGGGAACGCCGGTTATTCATTATAACTTTTTAATTTGTGAGAAATCGAGTTCGACGGGCGTCTCCCGGCCAAACATGTTGACGTGGACTTTGACCTTTTGCTTATCCGTGTCAATATGTTCGATGGTTCCTGTGAAATTAGCAAATGGCCCTTCATTGACTTGGACACTTTCCTTCAAATCAAAATCGACTTCAACAGGAGCTTCTTCTTTCATACCCATACGTTTCAGGATTGTGTCGACTTCTTCGGGCAGGAGAGGGATCGGCTTAGAACCAGAGCCTGTCGATCCTACGAAACCGGTCACACCAGGTGTGTTGCGGACAACGTACCATGAATCATCGGTCATCACCATCTCAGCCAAAACATAGCCTGGGAACACCTTTTTCTTCGCAATTTTGCGTTTGCCGTTCTTGATTTCTGTTTCTTCATCTTCCGGGACGAGGACACGGAAAATTTTATCCTCCATCCCCATTGATTCGACTCGCTTTTCTAAATTGGCTCTCACTTTGTTTTCATAACCTGAATAGGTGTGGACCACATACCATCTTTTTTCCATGTTTGCAGCAGGACAAGCGCCTTGCCCTTCCCTCCCTTGTCGTATATATATTTAAAAAATCTCCAACATGAAAAAACCCGTAGAACGGGTTTTTAAACGACTTATCATATTCACCATTATAGCATAAATCAGACGACGTTATTCAAAGAAAAATTCCAAACCCCATGATAGGCCTGTATCGACGATCGCAAAAAACACAGTGACAAAGGCAACAGTGGACAATACTGTGATTGTATAGCGTGTCAATTCGCGTCCTTTCGGCCAACTGACCTTCTGCATTTCCCTTGATACGTTTTTCAAAAATTTGAACATTGTAGAACCCCCAAACTAGCGCCTGCCAGCTCTCCCCTATTTTGTTTCTCTATGCAAGGTATGAGCCCCGCATTCTCGGCAAAATTTACGTATCTCAAGTCGTTCGGATTGATTGGTTGTATTTTTATCAGAACGATAGTTTCGATTGGAACATACCGTACAAGCTAATATGACTTTTTTCTCATTTTCAGCCACCTCTTTTTCTCGAGGTTTGATCACTCACATTAATGTAGCATGCTTGTCCAACACTGTCAACGCTCACTTTCATGAAGGCATGCCGCTTGCTTCCAGGTATTTCTCAAGTTTGCGTTTGACCCGTTGCAACGCATTATCAATCGACTTGATATGCCTCTCCAACTGTGCCGAAATTTCTTGATAGGTACGCCCATCAAGGTAAAGGGCCAACACTTGTTGTTCCAGGTCGCTGAGTAACTCAGCCATTTTTTCTTCCATATCACCGAATTTTTCTTTATTGACCATCATTTCCTGCGGATCAATTGTTTTTGATCCTGCGATGATGTCGAGCAAGGTACGATCTGATTCTTCATCATAAATAGGTTTGTCCAAAGAAACATAGGAATTCAACGGAATGTGTTTTTGTCTGGTGGCGGTTTTGATGGCGGTGATAATCTGGCGGGTGACACATAATTCGGCAAAGGCTTTAAAAGAGGATAACTTGTCACCCTGGTAATCACGAATGGCTTTGTACAGACCAATCATGCCTTCCTGGACAATATCTTCCCTGTCTGCCCCGATTAAGAAATACGTTCTCGCTTTGGCTCGTACAAAATTTCTATACTTATGAATCAAATAATCCAAAGCTTCACTTTTCCCGGCATTGATATGGCCAATGATCTCTTCATCTTCAAGCTTATCCAGACCTAAATCTTCGATGTCCGCTTCTGTTTGTCCGATGATCACGTAAGGATTCCCCCCGACCGTACTTCCTTAAATATAGAAATATTATACAGTAAGCGTTTCACTAGCGTCAATAAGGCTTCCGTTCATTTATCCCCTCTACGCCATTTTTCAAAGATATCGAGTACCTCTTTTTTTATCGGAATTTTCGGCTGATAGTGAACCTTATGGTGCATTTCAACATCTTTTTTTATTTGATTTTCAATATTTTTGACTTCAATATAAAGTTCACGGGCTGATTTCCGAAAAGCTCCCTGTCCAAAGATGGTCCGTTGTTCGGCGAAATCTGATGTAGCCACGTAAACCTGAGTGCGCACATCATTCAACTCCCCGGCTAATTTCTCAATGCGCTCATCGGCCGTTTCGTGCTCCTTCGTGTAAAGCACTTCGATTTTATAATCCTGCTGCTTTTTAGACAGCCCTTTTACGTGATAAGCATCAAAGACAATAATGACACGATCTCCTGTGTAGGACTGATACTCAGCCATCATCTCGATTAATAAGTCTCTAGCTTGTCCAAGATCCGTTTCTTTCAATTGTTTCAGCTCCGGCCATGCCCCAATCATGTTGTAGCCATCAACGATTAGTACAATCATCGTTCATTCACCAAGAGGCTGACGTTTCCGTAAGACTTCATACATAAGAATGGCAGCCGCAACTGAAGCATTCAAGGAACTGACCTTTCCGACTAAGGGGAGGCTGACAGTCCAGTCACATTTATCTTTCGTCAGTCGGCTCATCCCTTTCCCCTCGTTTCCGATGACCAAGGCAAGCGGCATGTGGCCATCAAGCTTGCGATAATCTTCTGTTCCTTCTGCTTCCGTTCCGACTACCCAAACCTGACGCTCTTTCAATTCATCGATTGTTCTGGAAATATTCGTGACACGAGCGACAGGAATGTATTCAATTGCACCTGTGGATGTTTTGGCGACTGTGGCCGTCAATCCTACCGATCGTCTTTTAGGAATGATCACACCGTGCACACCGCTGGCATCTGCCGTTCTTAAAATGGACCCTAAATTATGCGGGTCCTCGATTTCATCAAGGATGAGAAAAAAGGGTTGCTCTCCTTGTGTTTCAGCTCTCTTAAATAAATCATCAAGATCATAATACTCATAGGCAGCCGCAGCCGCTGCCACACCTTGATGATTGCCATCGACCACTTGATCGATCTTTTTCTTCGGCACCTTTTGGATGATGACGCCATTTTCCTTCGCAAGCTGCTCAAGCTTTTTAACGGCATGCTGCTGCAGTTGGTCCGATACCATCACTTTGTTGATACGATGGCCAGATTTCAGCGCTTCAAACACCGGGTTTTTCCCAATAATCCACTCGTTCTCCATCGTTCATTCCCTCCTTTCGATAAACTGGATAGCTCGTTCAATTAACTCGTCTAGTCGTTCAACATTACCTGTTAGATAGTGATAACCAAGCACAGCTTCAAAAGCCGTACTGTAACGATAAGTTTGTACGTCTGTATTTTTCGGGACAGTACCGGACTTAGCATTGCGACCGCGTCTGAGAACCCCTTCTTCCGTTTCATCCAGCACGCCGTCCGCTCCCCAGTCATGCACCACCGCAGCTTGAGCCTTAGCTGAGACAAATTTAACTGCGGCCTGGTGCAGCTCCTGAGGTTTTACACTCCCTTGTTCCAGCAGATGCTGTCTGACGTAAAGGTCATAGACCGCATCCCCCATATAAGCGAGTGCCAGACTTTTCATTTGTTTCACCTCTGCAGGATTCATGCCATCACCCACGTTTCCAGCGGGTTCCCTGAGGCGTATCCTCAAGTATGATGTTCCGGGCTTTTAAGTCGTCCCGAATCTGGTCAGCTCGCTCAAAATTCCGGTCTTTACGAGCCTGGTTCCGTTCTTGGATCAAACGGTCCACTTCGTCATCGAGCAATTCGGTTTCTTCTTCCAGCTCTAAACCCAGGACCTGGACGAATTCATGGAGCGTCTTTTCAAACGCGTTCAATACCTCCAAGGAGGTCTGCTCGGACTGCAGATACACGTTGGCTTCTTTTGTGACATCAAAAATGACGGCGATCGCATTCGCTGTGTTAAAATCATCATCCATTTCGCGAATGAATTGCTGCTCAAATTGCTGGATTTTCTCAAGCCACTCTGTATCCTGCTTCAAATCCAGACTGGTCTTTTTACGATGTTGGATATTCTCATAAGCATTACGTATCCGGTCAAAACTGTTCTTCGCTCCGCGCAATAATGCGTCGCTGAAGTTGATCGGATGGCGGTACTGCACGCTTAACATAAAAAACCGGATGACTTGGGGATCATGGTGTTTAACCAGGTCATGTGCGAGCACAAAGTTGCCAAGCGATTTAGACATTTTCTCATTTTCGATATTTATATACCCGTTATGCATCCAATAACGCGCAAATGTTTCACCGTTCCCCGCTTCCGACTGAGCGATCTCGTTTTCATGGTGAGGGAACGTCAAGTCCTGACCGCCAGCGTGAATATCGATTGTATCTCCCAGGTATTTTTTAGCCATAGTGGAGCATTCGATATGCCAGCCGGGCCGGCCGCTTCCCCACGGGCTCTCCCAGGCAATCTCATTGGGCTTGGCTTCTTTCCATAACGTGAAATCCAACGGGTCCTCTTTCTTCTCCCCGACCTGGATACGGGCGCCGGTCCGAAGCTCATCAATCGATTGATGCGACAACTTGCCGTACTCGTCAAATGACCTCGTCCGAAAGTATACATCACCTTCCGCCGCATAAGCGTGGCCTTTATCAATGAGCGTCTGGATGAATTCAATAATTTCATCCATGTTCTCTGTCACGCGCGGATGATGGACCGCTTCTTTAACCCCAAGCGCTCCGACGTCTTCAAGATAAGCATCGATAAACCGGTTGGCTACATCCGGGACTTCTTCCCCCAATTCGTTCGCCGATTTAATCAGCTTGTCATCAACGTCTGTAAAGTTAAGCACGTATTTTACATCATAGCCGCGATATTCGAAATACCGGCGCACAGTGTCAAACACAATGGCCGGTCTGGCGTTGCCGATGTGGATGTAATTGTAAACAGTCGGCCCGCAAACATACATGTTGACTTTTCCAGGTTCGATGGGAGTAAACGTCTCTTTCTTCCTTGTTAAGGTATTGTATATTTTAATCGACATCCTGCTTCACTCCTTTGACATCTTCTAACTGCTTTTGCAGGCGCTGCATTTCCTGCTCCATTTCCTCCAGACGGTCATACACAGGGTCAGGCAGTTTATGGTGATCGAGATCTTTCGTCCTGATTTTCTTTCCATCCTGAACGACGACGCGGCCGGGGATCCCCACGACTGTGGAATTGTCCGGGACTTCGTGAAGGACGACTGATCCCGCTCCGATTTTTGAGTTTGCTCCGATGGTGATGGAGCCAAGTACTTTTGCGCCTGTGGCTACGAGCGTATTATCTTTCAATGTCGGGTGGCGTTTTCCTTTTTCTTTACCCGTGCCTCCGAGTGTCACACCTTGGAACAGCGTGACGTTGTCCCCAATTTCACACGTTTCGCCGACGACAACGCCCATGCCGTGGTCGATAAAGAAGCGGCGTCCGATTTTTGCACCTGGATGGATTTCAATCCCGGTGAAGAAGCGGCTGATTTGAGAAATCACACGGGCCATAAAGAAAAACTTCCGTTTATAACAAGCATGGGCCACCCGGTGCGACCAAATGGCATGCAAGCCAGCATAGGTAAGGATGACTTCTAAGTACTTACGAGCAGCCGGGTCCTGGTCAAACACAACATCGACATCTTCTTTAAACATTTTAAACAGCCCCATACTTGTTCCTCCTTCATTCATTCCAGTAATTATTCCTCTTTCACATAAGTCCCCTTGCATAGGGTCCTTTGCGGTATACGTGTTTGGGGTGGCTGGGAAATAACTCGCTTTCCTGCGGGGAACCGGCGAGCCTCCTTTTCCCGCGGGAGTCTCGCCATTTCCCAGCCACCCCCTCTTTATTTTGGCGAACGGCCCCTTCTATATGAGAAAACTTTCTATACAGCCTGTTTAGCACAGAAATGCTTCGTGCAATAATGACTCACCGCCAAAGAATTGCGTTGTAAAAGGGGGACAAGGAGACGACTCCTGCGGAACGGGTGCGCCCCAGAAACCTCTTCGTTAGGCAGCTCGCCACGGAAATCGAGTTGTTTCAAAGCCGCCCCTACCCCTTATACGGCAACGAAACTAATAACTAATGAGATAACGAAATAAAAACACGCGCCTCGGTGCCTGGGTATGGCACAGAGACGCGTGTTCGCGCGGTTCCACTCTGGTTGGGACGATGTAACCGTCCCCGCTTCCGGCTCGGTAACGGGAGCAGCCGCTTTTGTCTACTTCCTGCTTCGACAAAAGACTCAAAGGTGCATTTCAAAGGGGATCCGTCAGACCATTTCCAGCTCCAGGATGGTCCTCTCTGTGTCAGGAATCGCTCCTTTTACTTTTCCTCATCTACGTTCAATTCTGTATTTATACTATATTACACCTGAGGGCAGTTGTGCATTAATTATGCTTAAGCTGCCCAAGAACATCATCCAAACGAGCAATCACGGTCTCCAAACCGAGTAAATGAATGGCGTTCGGCAGTTCCGGTCCATGCGTTTGCCCTGTCGTCGCTACACGAATCGGCATAAACAGCTTCTTGCCTTTATGCCCCGTTTCTTTTTGGGTAGCTTTAATCTGGCCCTTAATATTTTCAGGCGTAAACGTATCAAGTTCTTGAAGTTTCTGCTTGAAAACAGTCATGACTTCCGGTACTTGCTCTCCGCGTAAAACGTCCATTGCAGCTTCATCATATTCGATCTCCTGCTTGAAGAACAAATCCGTCAATTCAACAATTTCAGCTCCGTAGCTTAATTGTTCATGATAAAGGCCGATCAGTTCACGCACCCACTCTTCATCCTGCTGGTTCCGCGATTCAGAAACACGGCCGGCTTTAACAAGGTGAGGCAGTGTGAGATCAACGACGCGCTCGAAATCGCTCGCTTTGATATATTGGTTGTTCATCCATTTCAGTTTGGCTGGATCGAATACCGCCGGCGATGTACTCAATCGATCCGGGTCGAATATATCAATCAGTTCATCCTGCGCGAACAATTCTTCTTCGCCTACCGGAGACCAGCCGAGCAGTGTAATGAAATTAAACAGTGCCTCCGGGAGATAGCCCAGGTTCTTATATTGTTCGATGAACTGGAGAATGTGTTCATCGCGCTTGCTTAGTTTTTTGCGATTTTCATTCAGAATCAACGTCATATGACCGAATTGAGGCGGTTCCCACCCAAAAGATTCATACACCATCATTTGTTTCGGCGTATTTGAAATATGCTCTTCGCCGCGAAGCACATGGGTAATATCCATCAAGTAATCGTCAATTGCGACTGCAAAATTATACGTCGGGGTCCCGTTTTTCTTAGCGATGACCCAATCGCCAAAATCACTTGATTCAAAGGAAATTGTGCTTCGTACAATATCGTCGAACATATACGTGCGGTTTTCCGGCACCCGCAAACGTATGCTTGGTGTTCGTCCTTCTTCCTCAAAAGCCTGTCTTTGTTCTTCCGTTAAATCACGATGGGCGCCCGAATACATAGGGACTTCACCCCGGGCTCGCTGTGCTTCACGCTCGGCTTCAAGTTCTTCTTCTGTCACATAACATTTGTAGGCGTCCCCTTGCTCCAGCAGTTTATCTATATACGTTTGATATATATCAAGACGCTCCATTTGCCGATAAGGACCGTAGTCCCCCCCAGCATCAGCGCTCTCATCCCAGTCTATTCCCAGCCATTTCAAATAGCTGAGCTGACTTTGTTCGCCTCCTGCAACATTGCGCTTTTCGTCTGTATCTTCAATCCTGACAATAAATTTGCCCCCTAAATGGCGGGCATATAAATAATTGAACAGTGCGGTACGAGCATTGCCAATATGCAGATTACCTGTGGGACTTGGTGCATAACGCACACGAACTTCATTCGTCATGGTCGAACCCCTTTCATTAATAGTCTCCGTAGGATTACCTTGTATTATTCTATCATCTTTTGCTTATTATTGTTGAGTGTTTTGTAACAAAATCACGGCCTGAGCCGCAATTCCCTCTTTTCGTCCGGTGAACCCGAGTTTTTCCGTAGTTGTGGCTTTCACGTTCACCTGGGAAGGATCTGCCTGCAGCAAGCGCGCGATATGGGAACGGATTTCCTCTATATACGGTCCCATTTTGGGCGCTTCAGCAATGATGGTACAGTCCAAATTGCCGAGCTTGTACCCTTGCTCACTGACCATGTGCCAAATGTGAGAAAGCAGTGTGCTCGAGTCGGCGTCTTTGAATGCCGGATCTGTATCAGGAAAATGTTTGCCAATGTCCCGCTCGCCAATCGCTCCCAGGCAGGCGTCACCTATCGTATGCAGCAGCACGTCAGCGTCTGAATGACCACTCAACCCTTTCTCATACGGGATCTCCACGCCGCCAATGATACACTTTCGTCCTTCAGTCAACTCGTGAACGTCAAACCCTTGGCCTATGCGAAACATTGTTTGCTCCTCCTTCTTTCCATGATTCACTTGCTGAACATACGATTCGGCCTGCTTCAAGTCATCAGGCGTGGTGATTTTAATGTTTTGATTACTCCCTTTAACAATGGTTACTGCATGGTCGAGACGTTCGACCAGCGAGGCGTCGTCTGTTCCGTAATAGCCGTCTCGTTTCGCTGCCTGATGGGCTTCTAGAATTAGAGGGTAGGAAAAGCACTGCGGCGTTTGAGCTGCCCAGAGTGTATCCCGGTTCAACGTTTTCAGATAATCGCCATCTTTTTGTTTCACCGTGTCTGTCACGGGCACAGCTAACAAGGCCGCCTGTTGTTCTTTGAGCGCTTCAGCCAGTTGATGCAGGTGGTGTTGCTCGACAAAAGGGCGGGCTCCATCATGGATAAAAACAGGCATATCCTGGTTTGTGATAGCCCAAAGACCTTCATACACACTATCCTGACGTTCGGCGCCTCCTTCCACCAAGTTGACGGGCTTGTCTAGCGGGTACTCGGAAAGTAAGGCCGCCATTTCCTCACGTTCTTTCGGATTAATCACGACAATCATTTCACGACACCAATCATCACGATTGAAGACAGATAATGTATGTACGATTAACGGAAGCTGATTGATGTACAGGAACTGCTTATTTTGCCCTGATTTCATTCGCTTGCCCTGTCCTGCGGCCAATACAATTGCTGTATATGGGGTCATGTATAACCATCCTAATCATCATTAAAATAACAAAAGCGATAACACGCTCTGGGTTATCGCTTTTGAGTCTTCCTTCTATTTGTTTATACCTTTTTTACAGGGCTTTTTCAAGTGATTTCGGTTTAGCAAAAATCATACGGCCCGCCGAAGTTTGCAATACACTGGTTACGACCACATCAATCGTTTTACCGATATACTCCTTACCTTCTTCCACCACAATCATGGTGCCATCATCAAGATAAGCCACACCCTGGTTTTGTTCCTTACCGTCTTTGATAACTTGTATTTTCATCTCTTCGCCAGGCAATACAACGGGTTTCACCGCGTTGGCCAGGTCATTGATATTCAAAACTTGCACGTTTTGAAACTCACATACTTTGTTCAAGTTGAAGTCATTCGTTACGACAATACCCGTCATCACTTTCGCGAGCTTGACAAGCTTGCTGTCTACTTCTTGAACTTCCTCAAAGTCTCCTTCATAAATCTCGACATTGACAGGCAGATCACGTTGGAGTCGATTCAGGATATCGAGTCCGCGACGGCCACGGTTCCGTTTCAGTCCGTCAGAAGAATCGGCAATATGCTGTAACTCTTCCAACACGAATTGAGGAATCACGATGGTCCCTTCCAGGAAGTGAGTTTCGCATATGTCTGCAATTCTTCCATCAATGATCACACTTGTATCGAGAATCTTAGGCTTAGGAATCTCTTCATTCCGTGCAGAAGAAGCAGCGTTGGTCATGTCCTCTTCTTCTAGACGTTTCCTGTCTTTCTTAGCGGCATTCGTCAAAAGGTTCTGGAATTCATCCTTCCGTTTAAACCCTACTTGAAAACCAAGATACCCCAGAAAGAACGTCAGGAAAATCGGAACGACCTGGTTAACGACCTGAATATTGATATCAGCTAAAGGAATATTGATTAAAAACGCGACAATCAAACCGAGGATCAGCCCGAAACTGCCTAGCAATAAATCTGCCACTGGAGCTTTTACCAAGGTGTCTTCTACCCATCGCAATAAGTACACAATATGATCGACTAACCAGAATGTTAATAAAAATAAAATAAGTGCTCCCATGACCGCTCCGATATAAGGAGACATAATCCACTCTTGGCTTGTTATATTACTCCACCCGAGCAATTCCGGGATATATAAATAACCAATCGTCCCTCCTGCGATCACAATAAATAACTGGACAATCTTTTTCAGCACTTGTGTTCACCTCCTCGACAACAGTATGACCAAAACGGGGCTATGATAACCTTACGAATCCATTTAGAATTATATGATTAAGCTAGCACACTTGTAAAAAATAGTCAATTTCCAAAATATAAATTTTATCATAACTGAACGTAGTGGTCAACAAACTGCTCCGAACCTTTATATATTTCGATCTACAAACAGTTGTTCCTGTATGCGCTCAAGCCCTTCCTGTATCTTCTTAGCACGTATTTCTCCGACGCCGTCCACTTCAACTAACTCACTTGTATCCGCTTTGACGATGTTATTGAAATTGCCGAACCGCTCCACCAGATGCTCAATAATTAAATGAGGCAAGCGGGGTATTTTTTCTAGGATACGGTACCCTCGTGGCACAAACGGATTTTCCACCTTCGTGTTGGATGCGTAACCAAGCAGCTTCAGGACTTGTTCATCACTCATTAATTCGGTCGATTTAACTTCCTGCATCTTCTTTAAAATATAATAAGGCTCGTAATCAGCGCGTTTACTATAGTCCTTTAACAATAAAGACGCTTCCTCTTCGATATTGGAAACCAGTTCGGTCAACTGCAACTGGATCAAACGGCCTTCTGTTCCGAGTTCATTCACGTAATTAAGGATCTCTGTTTTAATACGTAGCACCATCTCTAAACGGTGGACCACCTGAATGACCTCTGAAAAGGTAACCATATCTTCAAATTCCATGGCTCCCAGGTTGGTCAAGCCCTGATCGAGGACATTCTTGTACTTTTCTAACGTTTGAATCGCCTGGTTGGCCTTCGTCAATATAACGCCGATATCTTTTAAAGAGTAGCGGATACTCCCTTTATAAAGCGTAATAACATTACGACGTTGCGAAATGGCTACGACCAGCTGACCGGTCTGTTTAGCCACTCTTTCAGCAGTCCGGTGACGCATCCCTGTTTCCGTCGATAATATATCAGGATCCGGCATAAGCTGGGCGTTAGCAAATAATATTTGAGTACCTTCATCGTTTAATATCAAAGCCCCGTCCATTTTAGCCAGTTCATATAAGTGGGCGGGAGAGAATTCGGATTGGATGTGAAACCCGCCATCCACCAGCCCTTGCATTTGTTCATCAAACCCGATCACAATCAAACCACCGGTGTTAGCCCGTAATACATTCTCAATTCCTTCGCGAAGAGGTGTGCCGGGTGCTACAAATTTAAGAATTTCACCAATGCCTCGTTCTTTCATTTCCTGCCATTCCATTTATCTCTCTCCCAACGTAGCCTGCAGCGCTTCTTGTACTGTGTTTACTCCAAGTATGTCGATAGAAGAAGGGGGAGACCATCCTTCGAGGTTTTTGGCCGGAACAATGACGCGGTTAAAACCTAATTTAGCTGCTTCCTGAACACGTTGTTCAATGCGAGCTACGCGTCGTACTTCACCAGTAAGTCCCACCTCACCGACAATGACGTCATCGGATTTAGATGCCTGGTCACGAAAACTGGAAGCGATGCTGATGGCAACCGCCAGATCAATGGCAGGTTCATCGAGTTTCACGCCACCAGCTACCTTAATATAAGCATCCTGGTTCTGCAGCAGCAAGCCCACACGTTTCTCTAATACGGCCATGAGTAAGGGCACACGATTATTATCCAAACCCGTGGCCATCCGCCTCGGATTTCCGAATGTCGTCGGTGATATCAAGGCCTGGATTTCAACCAGGACGGGGCGGGTCCCCTCCATAGAAGCAACAACCGTGGAGCCCGCGGCCCCTTGAGACCGCTCTTCAAGAAAGATTTCTGAAGGATTCTCCACTTCTTCCAATCCTGCCTCTTTCATTTCAAAAATACCCATTTCATGAGTGCTGCCAAATCGGTTTTTCACACTTCTGACGATCCGAAACGTATGGTGGCGTTCCCCTTCAAAATACAGTACAGCATCCACCATATGTTCGAGCAATCTGGGCCCTGCAATTGAGCCTTCTTTTGTAACATGTCCCACAATGAAAATAGGTATACCTTTGCTTTTAGCAACCCGCATGAGCTGGCTTGTACATTCCCTTACCTGTGACACACTGCCCGGCGCCGATGTGATATCTTCTTTGAAGATCGTTTGAATCGAGTCGATGACAACAAATTCCGGTTCAATGGTTTCTATTTGATTCAAGACATCTATTAAGTTGGTTTCTGCTAAAACATAGAGCTGTTGTGACGTTATACCAAGGCGATCAGCTCGGAGTTTCGTCTGTCTCACCGATTCCTCACCGGAAATATAAAGGACTGGGAAATCGCGGTCAGCCAATTGGGATGATACTTGCAGAAGCAAAGTTGACTTACCAATTCCCGGATCACCGCCGATCAAAACCAACGAACCCGGTACGATCCCCCCGCCTAACACACGGTTGAACTCCGGCATATCCGTGGTGACCCTCGGTTCTTTCTCTGTTTTTATTTCTGTGATTTTCTCAGGTTTGGCTACACCCGATGAGCTGCTGGTTTGAAATGTGTGACGCGAACTGTTCCCCGTCGCTTCAACTTCTTCCACGAACGTATTCCATTGGTGACAGCCCGGACATTTACCCATCCATTTAGCTGATTCATACCCGCACTCCTGGCAGACAAACTTTGATTTTCTTTTTGCCAAGCCAATCGCTCCTTCTGTTATATTTTATACGAAATCCATTGTGAAAAAGTTTCACAGTGATATCAATTAGATTAAGATTACCTTAAGCATATCGGAAACAGCAAAAAATCGGAAGGCAAACACCTTCCGATTTCTTACTTTTTGTTTCGTTATCTGTTTTCCTGACTTTACTGGGCCTCGACTGCGAATTGGCCTTCTTCGTCTACGCCAATCTTCACTTTTTGACCTTTGTGGATATTTTCCTTCAATAGTTCTTCTGATAACAAGTCTTCAACGTTCTTTTGAATAGAACGACGCAGCGGTCTCGCACCGTAATCGGGATCGAAACCTTCGTCCGCAATTTTTTGGATAGCGTCATCGGAAAGCGTAAAGTCGATTTCCTGATCTTGAAGACGCTTATGCAGCTGCTCTGCCATCAAGGTCACAATATCTTTCATGTGTTTCTTCTCAAGAGAATGGAAGACAATCGTGTCATCAACACGGTTAAGGAATTCAGGACGGAACGCTTTTTTCAGTTCATCCGTGACTTTCTTCTTCATGTCTTCATGTCCCTGAGAGGAATCCTCATCGACAGAGAAGCCGGCGTATTTGTTTTGTTTCAATTCTTGCGCCCCAACGTTCGAGGTCATGATCAATACGGTGTTACGGAAGTCGATTGTACGACCTTTTCCATCGG
This sequence comes from Thalassobacillus sp. CUG 92003, assembly GCF_013618635.1. Lineage (GTDB taxonomy): Bacteria > Bacillota > Bacilli > Bacillales > Halobacillaceae > CUG-92003. The sequence goes on from NZ_JABLSJ010000018.1 coordinate 57,348, forward strand.
TTAAACGGCCATCCTCCAGAACTTGCAGGAGAATGTTGAAGACTTCAGGGTGAGCCTTTTCAACTTCATCCAGCAGGACGACAGAGTAAGGCTTACGACGGACTTTCTCTGTTAATTGACCACCTTCATCATAACCGACATATCCGGGTGGTGAACCGACAAGGCGCGACGTGCTGTGCTTTTCCATATATTCGGACATATCGACACGGATCATCGCGTCTTCTTCACCAAACATGCTTTCAGCAAGAGCACGTGCCAATTCGGTTTTTCCGACCCCTGTCGGGCCGAGGAATATGAAGGAGCCAATTGGGCGCTTCGGATCTTTCAAACCTGCACGTGCACGGCGGATAGCTTTAGAAATGGATTTCACAGCTTCATCCTGCCCGATAACACGGTTGTGCAGGGTTTCTTCCAGTTGCAGAAGACGTTCACTTTCATCCTTGGTCATCTTCGCTACAGGTACTCCCGTCCATGTGGAGACAATTGAAGCGATGTCCTCCATCGTGACCTCAGAATTTTCCTGGCCTTGCTGTTCTTTCCACTCATCTTTCGTTTCTTCGAGTTCATCCCTTAAACGCTGTTCGCTATCGCGCAAGGAAGCCGCTTTTTCAAACTCTTGGCTTTGCACAGCTGCATCTTTCTCTTTACGCACTTCTTCTAGTTTGTGCTCCAACTCTTTCAAATTAGGCGGAGCAGTATAGGAACGCAATCTAACTTTAGAAGCTGCTTCGTCTATTAAGTCAATCGCTTTATCCGGTAGGAACCGATCCGTGATATAACGGTCGGAGAAGCGTACAGCCGATTCAATCGCCTCGTCTGTAATGCTGACGCGGTGATGTGCTTCATAACGATCACGCAAGCCTTGCAGAATTTGCACGGACTCTTCCGCATTCGGTTCATCAACCTGAATCGGCTGGAAACGACGCTCTAATGCAGCATCTTTTTCAATATACTTACGGTATTCATCCAACGTGGTAGCACCGATACATTGCAGGTCGCCACGTGCCAGCGACGGTTTCAAGATGTTTGAAGCATCAATGGCACCTTCAGCACCACCTGCACCGATCAAGGTGTGCAATTCATCGATAAACAGTACGATGTTCCCTGCCTGACGAATTTCTTCCATAACCTTTTTCAGACGGTCTTCAAATTCACCTCGGTATTTCGTTCCCGCTACGACCGTCCCCATATCAAGCGTCATAACGCGCTTATCACGGAGGGTCTCCGGTACTTCATTATTAATGATCTGCTGCGCCAACCCTTCAGCAATGGCCGTTTTACCTACACCGGGCTCCCCGACAAGGACTGGGTTGTTCTTGGTCCGACGGCTTAACACTTGAATGACACGCTCAATCTCTTCACTGCGTCCGATAACCGGATCGATGTTGCCTTCTTTCGCCACTGACGTTAAGTCGCGTGCTAAAGAATCAAGGGTTGGTGTATTAGCACTGCTTGCTTGCGTGCTGCCGCCACGACGATTTTGGCCGCTTCCGGTTGATTCGTTGTTGCCAAGCAGCTGAAGAACTTGCTGTCGTGCTTTATTCAGGCTGACGCCAAGGTTATTGAGCACCCGGGCTGCAACACCTTCTCCTTCCCGAATCAAGCCAAGTAGAATATGCTCCGTTCCTACATAGGAGTGACCAAGTTTACGCGCCTCATCCATTGAAAGTTCAATCACTTTTTTCGCGCGAGGTGTATAGTGGATGGTTTGGCTTACTTTCTCACCTTTCCCGATCAATTGCTCTACTTCTTCTTGGATTTTCTCAGCTTCTAAGCCAAGCGCAGACAAGGATTTAGCGGCAATGCCTTCTCCTTCGCGTACCAATCCCAGCAAAATGTGTTCAGTGCCGATATTGTTATGACCAAGTCTGACAGCTTCCTCTTGGGCAAGAGCCAGAACTTTTTGAGCTCGTTCAGTAAATCTTCCAAACATCATACTCAATGTCCCTCCTAGTCTTTATTGTTTTCCATTTGTAATCGTTCACGTATTAATGAAGCTCTTCTTACATCGCGTTCTTCTGGCGATAATGGTGTTTTAGCATAGTGTTGCAAAAATCCTGGTTGTGTCAAAATCATCAGCTCATTGAGAATCGAACGCGGAACATGATCGATGAACCCGAGATCGATGCCAAGCCTGAGGTCAGATAAACATTTTGCAGCCTCTTTAGACTCTATGATGCGACTATGGCGTAAAACACCGAAAGATCTAAAAACCCGGTCTTCTAAAGGTGTTTTTGACTTGTTCATTAACGTGTCCCTCGCTCGGCGTTCTTGATTGATGAGCTGTTTGACGACACTTTGCAAGTCTTCCACAATATCGCGCTCAGATTTCCCAAGCGTTATTTGATTAGAAATTTGAAAAATGTTGCCTACAGCTTCACTGCCTTCACCGTAAATTCCCCTGACCACTAAGCCAAGCTGATTGATTGCCGGCGTCATACGATTGATTTGCTGCGTCATGGCCAGGGCAGGTAAATGCATCATGACGGACGCTCTCAAGCCAGTGCCTACATTAGTAGGACAAGCCGTCAAATAACCGCGCTTTTCATCAAAAGCATAATTAATCTTTTCTTCCAGCCAATCGTCAAATTCAGAGGCTTGTTCTAAGGCTTTGTCTAATTGAAAGCCCGGGAAATACAATTGAATGCGCAAGTGGTCTTCTTCGTTTATCATCACGGACACTTGTTCATTTTTCGAAATCAAAGCGGCTGAAGCATTAGACTGTTCAGCTAAATGAGGGCTAACCAGGTGTTTCTCCACTAAAACCCGTTTTTCAATGGGTTGAAGGCTGTGCATTTCTACAAGCTCCATGTCCTGATAATCTTTATATGATTGCTGAGCGTACTCCTGCTTAAAGAACTCCAGCAGTTCAGCCAACGATTGTTCTGAGGCGACCACCGGGAAAGAAACATCAGAGAAATTACGCGCCAATCGAATCCGACTGCTTAACACAATATCACTATCAGGTCCTTGCTCCTTCATCCAGGGACTAATGGCTTCGTTCATAAATTGTTGTAAAGACATTACGTATCACCATCCCCCTCCTCGTGAAGCTGTTTCTCCAAAGAGCGAATGTGATCCCGTGCTTGAGCGGCTTCTTCAAATTCTTCTTTTTCGATTAACCGTTGCAACTCTATCTTTTGATGTTCAATCTGTTTTCGCAAATGAAGGTCACCACCCACCCGTTTTGGAATTTTTCCATCATGGGTCGTATTGCCACTGTGAACACGACGGAAAATCGGGTTCAGGTGATCACCAAAGGTATGATAACACTCGGCACAGCCGAACTTGCCGATCCGGGCGAATTCTTGGTAGGTCAATCCACACGACGGGCACTTCAGCTGCTGGCTATTCGGATAAGACTTCGTTTTCGTACCGCTGAGCGGAGACTGTCCTTCATAGTTGAACATGCCTGAAAGCAAATCGTTCAATGAGAAACTTTCATCTCCATACGTCATGTAACCTTTTTCTTTAGCGCACTGCTCGCAAACATGCTGTTCTGTCTTTTCTCCATTGATCACTTGCGTCAAATGAACCGTTGCGGGACGTTGATGGCATTCCTGGCACTCCATACCATTCTCTCCCTTCTGTATTAATTTTTATATTTTAACGTCGAAAGCATCGCGATCAGGATGCGTGCCCTAATCTCATCGCGTACAGGCAACTGAAAAGCAAGGATTTCTCTATCCAGAGCACTTAGAATCATCTTTGCTTCCCGTTCAGTAATCACCTGGCTTTCAAATAAACGTTCAATAATATCTTTCGCCGATTGCTGAGATACTTTAGGTTGAATCATATCGATAATATCATCGATCATGTCGGCTTCATCGTGGTGTTTAATACGCATGATGCGTATGTAACCACCGCCGCCTCGTTTACTTTCTACTATATAACCTTTTTCCACAGTGAATCTAGTTTTAATCACATAATTAATTTGAGAAGGAACACACTGGAATCGATCAGCAATCTCACTTCGCTTAATTTCAATTGCATCTTTTTGATCAGCATTTAATACGTTTTTTAAATACTCTTCAATGATATCGGATATATTCCGCATCTTCCCTCCTCCTCTTTTGACTTTGACTATCTTTGACTATAATTTTATTATACTCAATTTGTTGCCACATGCAAACAGTTTGTTTTGGACATTGCATCATCTATAATTCCCAAACCATGGACACTTTAAAACTAATAATCTCCGTTGTTTTTCGAACAGGTCCACGAACCACTCCTGATCTACTTGCTCCACGCTAAAAAAACGCCCTGAGCTTTTACTGCCCAGAGCGTTTCTTATCGATTTGTTCTTTATTTACGTTCGTTCACGTGCTTTACATGTATGATGTTCGATAATTCATCAAAAACTTCTCGCTGACTATAATCTTGATGTTTTTCCAATTCAATAAAAAGGTTCCGTTCACCTGTAGCGCTGCTTTCAATTTCAAGTTTATAAATTCTTAAGCCGCGTTCATCAAACACTCGAAAAATCTCTTCCATTTGAATATCTTCCTCCACCACGATTCGAACAAAATTTTTCCTTCGCTTACTAAAGAATTTATCTTCAATCTGGTTAAGGAAAATCAAGCTTAATAACACGACGACCGTGGTAAAAACAGCCACATCATACATCCCTGCGCCAATTACAAGCCCAAGACCGGCCACGGTCCAGATTGAAGCTGCCGTTGTAAGGCCGCGAATCGTCATGCCATTCACAATAATCGTTCCGGCACCGAGAAAACCAATACCACTTATAACGTAGGATGGAATACGTGCAGGGTCGAATCGGATATTATCGTGCGTTTCAATAAACGACTCGAATCCATAGAGTGAAAGCAACATCATCAGGCACGAGCCTACCCCTACCAGGATGTGGGTGCGGAAACCGGCCGAATGATTTTTCAGCTCCCGTTCAAAACCGATGAGTCCACACAAAAGTAAAGCTAAAAGCAAACGGAGAACGTATGTCAAAAAATGATCGCTGATTAAAGTCTCCCACTCCATTATCCACCCTCCTTTCTATGCAATTCGCTTCTTATCTGCATCTATATTTCTATTTATATTCAAAAACCCAGAAGTCAATGATAACTCCTGGGCTGATACATGTTGACCTAGCGGCGTCCTACTCTCACGGGGATCGACCCGACTACCATCGGCGCTGGAG
>NZ_JABLSJ010000019.1 GCF_013618635.1 Thalassobacillus sp. CUG 92003
CTCCAGCGCCGATGGTAGTCGGGTCGATCCCCGTGAGAGTAGGACGCCGCTAGGTCAACATGTATCAGCCCAGGAGTCATCATTGACTTCTGGGTTTTTGTATTTAACAACTTAAAAAGGGTTGGATAAAAGGGGAATGACCTACACAAAATGCCGAACTGATTTCAGCGAAATCGTTCGGCATTTTGTGTACCAAGAAGGCGTACAATTACAGCTGCTTAATCGGAAAGCAGTATGACCTATAAACGCTTATGTAAAAAATATTGGTTGAAGCCTTTGGGATGATCTTCGATTGTGCCAAAAACCTCATACCCCTTCTTTTTGTAAAATTCAGGGGCTTGGAAGCTGAATGTGTCTAAGCTGATAAACCTGCAATGTTTCTCTATTGCCAGCTGCTCCAATTTTTCTATCAGTTGGGTGCCATATCCTTTTGCCCTAACCTTTTTATCCACCCAAAAGAAATCGATGTGCATATGATGCCAAAACATGTTGGCAGTAATCCCGCCAATCAACGTACCTGTGTCATCCTTCAGTACAAAACTAATCGATTCATTTGGCGTTTTCAGTTTGTCCGGAAGGTGTTCCATATTATGTTCGATCATTTTTTTTCTAATTAAATCACTGTCATCCTGGTTCCATTGCTGAACAATTTCCACTTTATCATCTCCTCTGTACCAGTTTATCGCAAAAGTAGCCGTTAGTCTTCTGTTCTTATTTCATAAATGATGTAAGTGATTCGTCAAAGAGGATTGTTGAATAAGCTGAAACTTAATATTGAATTACATCTTAGAATATTAAAAGAGTGATTATTAGATAACACTCCGGTTCAATAAAATAGCAGAATATATAAGAATGTTCTAAGGAGGTATAAAATGAGTAAAGATAATTCAACTATTGAAGGAAGAATGAAGAATCAAAGGCAAATAAGAGAGAGGCAGAAACAATATAATATACTGACTAGTTTGGGTTGGAAAAGTGCAGGAATGCTGCTTCTTGTACTAATAATAGCTATTGTAGTTTATGCTGTATTCTTCCGTTAACGGAGGAGTTATCTGGAGACTGAGTCTTAATTGTATGAAACATATTTAATAATTCTATCAATCAGGTTAAAGAGGATGGTATGTGTATGGTAAAAATCCAGCAACACAGTAATCTTACTGATCTTGCAACGTTTATTGCACAATTAAATTCTCATACAGAACACCATATTGGTTATTGTGGAAAAAAAGCGGGGAAGATTTTGAATACCCTTGAAGAAGAATTCTCAGATATACCGGCATATAAAACATTTTTTGTAGCAAAAGAAGATAATAATATTGTCGGCGTGTGTGGATTTGATGCGGATATCAAAAGAGGGAATGCGGAAGTGTGGGGACCTTTTGTAGATCATCCCGATGCATTACACGTATCTAAAAAAATGTGGAGATCGATGTTTGAAGTTATACCAAATAGTATCCATACCATTCTTTATTCCCTGACGACAACAACAAAACGGTGGTAACTATTGGGTATGAGCTATTATTTAATACGATTAGTAACCAAACTATTTTGACATGTACAAAACAATCCTTTATTGCAAAAAACAGGAACCCCGTCATAACATTATCAAGTCATCATAATTCCCAATACGTACTTATCAGGTGAGGAGATGGTAAGGGGGTTGCATGAAGAATCAGTAGCTCTTGGAGTGGTAGACAAAAATAGAAATTTACTAGGATATCTTTACGCTGAAGCTGAACCTAAGTTTGCTGAAGGAAGCATTGAATTTTTTGGTGTTATTTCGTCTTCACGTAACAAGGGGATAGGTGCCGCTCTTCTCGCATCCGGACTACAATGGCTGTTCTCTTTCCCTACCATTGATGAGGTTTCTCTTTGTGTTCAATCTGATAATTTGAAAGCTATTCGCCTATACAAGAGTTTGGGCTTTCAAGTTGAGCATGAACTTACACTTTTCGAAAAGTCATTGCAATAAAGTCCACCATAACTTTTGTTAAATACCTTGATCTCAAGTCCTTAAGAATCGGTTGATATAATGGAATAAGGGAAATACTGGTTCACACACGAAGCATTAAGGAGTGGGCGTATGGAAACGTGGGATATTTACGACAAGGAGAGAAATCTGACGGGAAAGCAAAGGAACCGTGGGGATACGTTTGAACAAGGTGCTTATCATTTAGTTATTCACGTTTGTTTATTTAATCAATTTGGAGAAATGCTGATTCAACAGCGTCAGCCTGATAAGGAAGATTGGAAGAACATGTGGGACATCACCGTAGGAGGTAGCGCTATAGCAGGGGAAACCAGTCAACACGCAGCGGAAAGAGAAGTAAAAGAAGAAATTGGTTATACATTGAACCTTCGAAATAGTCGCCCTTCACTAACCATTAACTTTGAAAATGGATTTGATGATTATTATCTTATTGAATCCGATGTAACCATCTCAAACCTCTCACTCCCGACTGAAGAAGTTAAGCAGGTAAAATGGGCATCATAGGATGACATCGTCAATATGATGTCCGAAGGTTTATTTATTCCCTATCATGGCTCGTTGATTGCATTATTGTTTGATATGAGAAAGAACATGGGAGCGCACAATCAACAATAATGTTAGGAAAAACATACATAAAGGCAATCGACCAATATAAGCAAGATTGATAAAGGCTATAGAACAAGTCCTACAATTTACCAATATTTTTATTGATGAAAAATAGATTTCAATAGTTGTAGCAGATCGGCTATGTTATAAGAGGTTATGTAATGTGAAAAGCACCTTACCCAACGCCACCTTCTGGCAACGGGATAAGGTGCTTTTAGTTATACGTTTTGGTACATCAAATCTTTGTTTACTTTAAGATCGAAGCGGTCAGCGTTCATAACTTTCGCCCATGCGTTTGCAAAGTCACGCACAAATTTTTCTTTATTATCGTCTTGTGCATAGACTTCCGCGAGAGAGCGCAGGACGGAGTTTGAGCCAAATACCAGGTCTACACGCGTCGCGGTACGTACGAGTTCACCTGTTTGCCGGTCGCGTCCTTCGTATAAGTTGTAGTCTGACGGCTTCCATTCGATCCCCATGTCAAGCAGGTTCACGAAAAAGTCGTTCGTTAGTGCCCCTACATTGTTCGTGAAAACACCGTGTTCTGTGTCTTGATAGTTTGCGCCAAGTACACGCATACCACCGATCAAGACCGTCATTTCTGGGGCAGATAAGCCAAGGAGTTGGGCTTTGTCTACTAAGAGTTCTTCCGGGCTCAGTGTGTAGGCCTTTTTCTCGTAGTTACGGAACCCATCTGCCATTGGCTCTAGTACTTCAAAACTTTCTGCATCTGTCTGTTCTTGAGTGGCATCTCCGCGCCCTGGAGCGAATGGGACCGTTATGTCAACGCCTGCATCTGTTGCTGCTTTTTCTACCGCTGCATTCCCGCCAAGGACAATCAAGTCAGCGATGCTGACCTTTTTATTGAGTTTACTTTGGATGTCTTCATAGACCGTAAGCACTTTTTCTAACATTTCAGGCTCGTTTACTTCCCAATCCTTCTGTGGTTCCAAACGAATGCGTCCACCATTTGCTCCCCCCCGATTGTCGGATCTGCGGAATGTGCTTGCAGACGCCCATGCCGTTTTAATTAGTTCGCTTACTGATAAACCAGTATTAAGAATTTTCCCTTTTAATTCTTTTACTTCTTCATGTGTCAAATCATAATCGACCGCAGGGATTGGATCTTGCCAGATGAGGTCTTCTTCTGGCACTTCAGGTCCAAGATATCTCGATTTAGGTCCCATGTCACGGTGAAGAAGCTTGAACCATGCACGTGAAAAAGCATCTGCGAATTCATCAGGATTTCTGTGGAAATGACGCGAGATCTTTTCATATTCAGGGTCCATTCTTAGCGCCATATCGGCGGTGGTCATGAATGTAGGAACCTTTTCAGACGGGTCTTCTGCATCCGGGGCAAGGTCTTCATCTTTAGGGTTTACTGGAGCCCACTGATTCGCACCAGCTCGGCTCTTCGTACGTTCCCATTCGTAGCCGAACAATAGGTCGAAGTAGCCGTTATCCCATGTCGTTGGGTTAGCTGTCCAAGCGCCATCTACACCACTTGTGATGGCGTCACGGCCTTTACCGCTCCCGTGTTTGCTGTGCCAGCCGAGACCCTGTGCTTCAATATCAGCCGCTTCTGGTGCTGCGCCGACTTTTTCAGGGTCTCCTGCGCCGTGTGCTTTACCGAATGTGTGACCACCGGCAATTAGTGCTACGGTCTCGTAATCGTTCATTCCCATACGCGCGAATGTTTCACGGATGTCTCGTCCACTGCCCAGCGGATCCGGTTCCCCGTTTGGACCTTCTGGGTTTACATAGATAAGACCCATCTGAACGGCAGCAAGCGGATGTTCAAGCTCACGGTCTCCTGAGTAACGATTGTCAGCGAGCCACTCTTTTTCCGTTCCCCAATAAACATCCTCTTCCGGATGATAGATATCTTCGCGTCCTCCGCCAAAACCAAATGTTTTCAATCCCATGGACTCAAGGGCAACATTACCAGTAAGTACGAGCAGGTCTGCCCAGGAAATTTTGTTTCCGTATTTTTGTTTGATTGGCCATAACAAGCGGCGGGCTTTATCGAGGTTCGCGTTATCCGGCCAACTGTTCAGTGGCGCAAAACGCTGATTACCTGTCGCTCCACCACCGCGTCCGTCACCTGTACGATAAGTACCTGCTGCGTGCCATGACATGCGAATAAAAAGCGGACCATAGTGGCCATAGTCCGCTGGCCACCAATCCTGGCTGTCTGTCATCAGATTATGAAGATCTTGCTTAAGGGCGTTATAGTCTAATTTCTGGAATTCTTCTTCATAATCGAAGTCTTCTCCCATGGGGTTGGTTTTTTTATCATGCTGACGCAGGATGTCTAAATTCAGCTGGTTTGGCCACCAATCTTTATTGGTTGTGCCAACTTTTGCAGTCGTTACCGCACTCTCTTCCTCCGTTTTGTGGTGCGTTACAGGGCATTGCTCAGCGCCAGCTTTACTTTCGTGCATTTCATTCTTGTCCATGTGTATTTCTCCCTTCTAATATGTGTGAATAATGATTATAACCTCTATTAGATTATAATTATAATAAACTGGTACTCAAATTGGAAGCAAGAAGCACTAAACATTCAATAATAGGTTTTCAATTAGGTGAAAAAGAAGATTATAAAAGTTGTTTGTGGGGTTGATTAAAAGTACTCTTAATTCTTATCTTAACAAATTTTCTGAAAATAAAGTAGATTTTACTGTTTTTTAACGATGGTTTAATAATGATTAATCAAATGATTAATCTACTTAATATCAATTTTTTCTTATGGATAATCGTAACACAATCTAGATTATATGTAAGCGCTTAACATTTAAGGTATAAGGTAAGCGAAAATAATTCCCGCTTTCAAATTCATCTATTTAACATGTTGAAGCAGCCAGTTCTCGGCAAAATTTACCGCTTCAGGTTGACTCAACAAGACGGATGAGGCTGACCCGACTTTACCCCTTTTGACGGGTATCTGTTGCTCAAATTCCGTTCCCATTTGTTCAAAGCAATCTGAATCCAAGTCGGCTTCTTCAAAGGTTTTCCAAACACGCTGGTTATTCTCTATAATCGGTGCCCCGTTCCTAACCTTATTTCGCACGCCGGATCGGGTTTCGCCGAGATGAAACGATGTGTTGGTGCTATACCCTGTCCCTATGAATAACACCTTGCCATTCTCCTCGTAAACGCGGGCGAGTGGAGAACCTTCTCCCATTCCATAATCCAAGGGTTGATTGGCTGTTACCTTTTTCGCATCCTTTCCCCATGCTGCCATGGAATAGATCGGGTGACTGCTCCGCACGACGAAAGGAAACGTTCGAAATGTCTCCACGATCGCGCCCATTCCGGCAGTTGGCGTAATTTGTGGGTCATAAGCCGGCATCGTCTCACGAATTTCCTCATGCCACGCTTGGGGAAGGGGAGGGTTTCCCATGTTGATGGGGTCCGAAATCGGAAATGTGTGTGTCGGCATGACGATTGTTCCTTTTTCAGTGACGACATCCATGAGCGCTTGTACCACAGCTATTGCACCACCCGAAATCCAACCGATCGAACGGAGTGAGGCATGGACTATCACCGTCATTCCTGGTTCCAGTCCAAGTTGTTTCAGGTCTTCTGCTAGACTTGCACGTGTCCGTAATTTAGGCGTATTTTCAATAATTGATTGTTCATTCATACTGTTCTTCCTTTCAAATCGAATGTCTGCTCTTTACGTCAAAATGTAGAGCATTAGGTTTCCTCTTCAAAACTATTTAATAGTTTATATATCAGTATTTGTATGAAGAGAAACATCCCTACCAACCCCCATAAGCAAAACCTGACATAGGCGGCTGATAAGTATTCGTTCCAATTCAGATACAAAAGGGAACTGGTTGTTATGTGAGGAACAATGATACTGTAAAGTAAACTCACCCCTAAAAACATATACTTCAGTGATCGCCTCGTGATAATTGATCGTTCGTACGAATTCGCAATAATAAGTGCTATGAAGGAAATAGAAATATGAAGGCCTATTATGATGCCTAAATTAGTATCATGAAAACTTATATGTTCCAAACGTATCCTCTTTCCTTTTTATCTTTTCATCACCCAGACAACATCGTCATTATTATTTCAAATCGCCATCATTTTCGCAATCTTTGTATAGAAGTGTGATCACTGACAATTCAGAGGGCTTTACTATTAAACAAGCAAAAAAAGCAGTCCCTGTGTAAAGGACTGCTAAAACGTGCAATACAATTCTTATGACGTCAGAATAGACGCCATGTTCAGGCAGACCACGCCCAGGATGATGAGCGCGATCGAAGAGTATTTTTGAATATGGCGTGATTCTTCAAAGAACACGATGCCAAGCAATGTTGTGAATGCGATTGTTGCGCCTGACCAGACGGCGTAGACGATGCCTACTTCAATATACTGTACGGTAACGCTGAGCAAATACGTGACAAAGCCATAGGTGATGAAGGTTAAGCACGTATATAGAGGGCGTGCGAACCCTTCTGATAATTTGACAAAGAAATTGCCAATAATGCCAAAAATAACGGTTAAGCCGAGGAGAATGAATCCCATGTTGCAGCCCTCCTTTGTTTAAATCCAAAATCTACATTCAGACCGACCACGCCGGCCAAAATCAACAGGATGCCGAGTATTTTCACCATTGATAACGCTTCGTTGTACATCATCATGCCTGCAACGACGACGAGAGCAGTACCAAATGCTGACCAAAGGGCGTTGATGATGCCGAGCTCGGTAAGTTTAGATAAATATACATATAAGACCAATGAACTGCCATATGAGACGACAGCGATAATAGAAGGGACCAGGTTGGTGAAGCCTTCAGTCAGTTTCATATTTGTCGTTCCGATCACTTCTAGGATGACGGAAATTGCTAGAATGATATACATATTTTTCATTGTTTATCCCTCCTACATTTACATGGTTATTGATTCAATTACGCGGGTTGGCAATGCTATAATTAACGTTACTAATCACAAAGTACAGGGGTGGGTCGGCATGGAATTGAAACTGTTGCATTACTTTATAGAAGTGACGAAAGAAAAAAGTTTTTCAGTCGCTGCGGAAAAGCTCTATATTTCTCAGCCTGCGCTCAGTAAACAAATTAAGAAGCTGGAATCCATGATTGGATTTGCTTTGCTCACACGTTCTTCGCAAGGAATTGAGTTGACAAGCAAAGGGCAGGAACTTTACCACGGCATTCAACCTCACCTTGTCCAAATCCAGCGTAAACTGGAGAATTTGAAAGACAATGTGGACATAAGGTTTGGAGCGACGCCGTTTTTAGCCACTTACTATTTACCTCAATACTACGAGGCACTGGCGAGTGAGAATTTCCGCATCACGGCGATTAAAGATAATGGAGAAGAATTGACGGAGTTGCTGGAGCGCCAAGAGATTGACGCTGCGATCGTGCAGGACCTTCCTTCTTATCCCGGGCTTTTTTCGCGGTTCTTGTTTGACGACCATTTTTATGCTGCCGTCCCGACCCATCACCCGCTTGCCCAGAAGATGGTGGTCTCGATCGATGAATGCTTATCGGAAACACAGATCATCCCGCCGTCACCTTCTCCTTTAAAAAACAGGATTCAGTCGCTCATGAATCAAAATAATATTAAACCTGAGCACATCATTGAAACGCCTTATCATGCTATTATCGGTTGCGTCGCGATGAATATGGGCGTTTCGTATTTCCCGAGTATCGCCGTGAAGTACATGCAATATCATGGTGTGACGTTTCTTCCTTTGAAGGACGCCCCCTTAAAACGAAGCATGTATTTGTATGCGGTAGCGCCTGATATCTTAGATCAACTGACGAACAAACTATCGAATGCTTAATTTTCTTTCCTACACCCATATGGTATAACGAGCTGGTCTACTCACGGAAATACCAAAATGGAATAGGATTATATACAAAAGTTATAAGGAGCAGGAGCACGTTACGGAGACATTTCTTCGCTCATTAAAAACTTTTCAAAGAATGTGTGCATAGTTTTACTAGATTGGGAGATACTGAGTTTAGGGAGGTGGATGACATGAAAAATCGAATTGATCATTGCGGGGTTTGTCATCAAGAAAAAGAAGCGGGCGTCTATCTTTATAAGCTGTATATTTGTCCTGAATGTGAAAAAGACATCATTCAAACGGCTCCCGAAGACGAACGCTATCAGTATTATGTTAAACAATTAAAAGATATCAGCTCTTCTGTGATCCATTCATAGTTGAGGTGAATACAAGACCAGCTTTCTTCTAGAGGAAGTTGGGTCTTTTTTTTATGTGCTGAACCGTTATAATTAAAAGAGAGCGATGACGATGAGGGGGCCATTAATGAAGCACATTCAAAATCGAACCCCGTTGTACGATGCCCTGGTCCATTTTAGAGCCCAGCGACCCGAATCTTATCATGTGCCAGGTCACAAACATGGGCAGGTGTTTGCCAATGTTGGAGCCGGGGATTTTCAGACCATTTTATCGTTGGATGTCACCGAATTACCGGGTCTGGATGATTTGCATGCTCCGCAAGACGTGATCAAGGAAGCGGAAGGACTTGCATCGTCTTTCTTTTCGAGTGACCACACTTTTTTCCTTGTAGGTGGAAGCACGGCGGGAAATTTGGCGATGGTGTTGGCGGCTTGCGTTCCAGGGGATGTTATCATCGTTCAACGGAATTGTCATAAATCCGTGATGAACGCGATGGAGTTGGCAGGAGCTAAGCCCGTTTTTTTGGCACCGGAATACGAATTGGAAACGGGGCGTTATAGTAAAGTCACTGTTTCTGCTGTCCGTAGGGCACTCGCTCGTTACCCTGAAGCTAAGGCCGTCGTTTTGACGTATCCTGATTACTTCGGGCGGACGTATGACTTGAAAACCATCATCGACGAGGTGCATCAATCTGAAATCCCAGTGTTGGTAGATGAGGCGCATGGCGTTCATTTTCATCTGGGTGCTCCGTTTCCTGCGCCCGCGTTAAAATTAGGGGCTGATGCGGTCGTTCAGTCTGCGCATAAAATGGCGCCTGCGATGACGATGGCTTCCTATTTACATATTCAGTCCGACTACGTGGACAAGCAGCAAGTGGCTTCTTACTTGCGCATGGTCCAGTCGAGCAGCCCCTCCTACCCATTACTCGTAAGCCTTGACTTAGCTCGCTATTATTTGGCCAATATGTCCGAGAGCGAACGGGAAAATTGGCAGGAGGGCATGCATAACGTGCGGATCTGTTGGAAGAATAGTCCATATTGGGATGTGCTGCCGTTATCAAAACATGATGATCCCATGAAGCTGACCCTTTCAGCAGCGAGTGGGGTGACAGGTTTTCAAATTGCCAATGCCTTGGAGGCGGAAGGGCTTTACCCCGAAATGGCTACTCAGGATCAGGTGCTGCTTATCCTGGGACTGGAATTGGATGCTGAAAATTCCCATCTTGAAGAAATCATAGGCAATGTGAATCACCAATTAAAAAACAGTCCCGCAAATGCTACAATAAAGAGCAGGTCGATTCCCTTTCCTCACATGCAAGAATTGGATATGGCCTACGCAGAAATGAAGCAAAAGAAGAGCACCTTCCAAGCGTGGAGTAAGGCCATAGGGTGTATTGCAGCACAGCCCGTTATTCCGTATCCTCCCGGTATCCCGATTGTGGTGAAAGGAGAACGGATCACACATGAGCATGCAGCTCAGGTCAGCGCTCTGCTGGGAAGCGGGACGAACTTTCAAGACGCTGCCATTCAGGAAGGCATTCACGTATATACATAGTAAAGCATAAAGGAGAATGGATGTGAGCGGATTATTTATTACGTTTGAAGGCGGTGAAGGGGCTGGGAAAACCTCGATGTTAAAGGCATTGCAGCATCGTTTAACCGAGGAAGGCTACCCTGTATTAGCAACCCGAGAGCCAGGAGGCATCGAGATAGCTGAAAAAATCCGCCATATTGTCTTGAATCCGGAACATAAATCAATGGATGCGCGTACTGAAGCGCTGCTATACGCGGCAGCCAGACGTCAGCATTTGGTGGAGAAAATCATACCCGCATTGGAAAAAGGCCAAATCGTCTTATGCGACCGCTTCGTAGACAGCAGTCTCGTTTACCAGGGGTATGCGCGCGGTCTTGGCTTAGATGAAGTGTTTAAGATTAATGAATTTGCAATAGAAGGCTGCATGCCGGATTTGACGTTATTTTTTGATATTAACCCGGAAGACGGGCTTGAGCGTATTAGTGCAAATAAAGGCCGAGAACAGAATCGACTGGACTTAGAGCATCTCGATTTTCACAAGAAAGTCTATGAGGCTTATCAAAAATTGATTGAACGTTTTCCTGAGCGGATTCAAGTGATCGATGCTTCTGCACCGATTGAGCAGGTTGAAACATCAGCTTATCAAGTACTGACAGCACGCATGGATGAATTCATGCATGAGTAAAGCAAGAAAAATCTGTTATAATAGAAGAAACAATAATGGGAGGATATATCCATGAAAATGATCATTGCGGTTGTTCAGGACAAGGATACTAACCGTCTGACCGATGCTTTATCTGACCACGATTACCAAACTACAAAGCTATCGACAACAGGTGGATTCTTGAAAGAAGGCAACACTACCTTGATGATCGGTTGTGAAGATGATGACGTGGATAACGCTTTAGATATTATCAAGAAGAACTGCAGCCAAAGAGAGCAAATGGTGGCACCGATTTCGCCAATGGGAGGCAATGCTGATTCCTATATCCCGAAACCGGTCAAGGTAGAGGTCGGAGGAGCAACCGTCTTCATTCTACCAGTTGAATCATTTTTTAAATTTTAGACTCTGTTAAACATTATGGTTGATTTATTATAGAACGTTATGAAATGCACGGTCGTTTATTTGTAGAGGTCGATATTGAAATTGAAAAACCGTTTGGGCGTTCAGGCAAGCCTCTTATCGTTTCCCCTAACCTTTGCCCTATAAGGGTTCTGGAAACCATATAGGTCTGATTCTGTTCTACGATGGAGAGTCACGTATCGCATTATTGGTGCGATTCAGACGTCGTATACTTTCTCTTATAGAAGGTCTGTTTATCCCAATATAGATGGGTTGGCTGGGAAATGACGAGACTCCCATCTGAAAGCGGAGGCGTCTTGGTCAGCGGCGTATGGACTGGACTGAGCTGGAGGAGATAAAGGAAACACGAAGAACACCGTGATTCGATGTTGACTTATCGTACAGAAGCGAGGGAAGTCTCACTAGCCGCTAGACGCCGGAGCTGGATAGATCAAATACGGCAGAGCTTCCATCCAGAAGACAAATTCCCAGTTAATTAGCGGGAGAAGGGGCCTGGCAAGACCCCACAGGGCGTGAAACGACCTAGGAGGCTTGCCAATTCCCCCGCAGGAAAGCGAGTTATTTCCCAGCCAACCCCAGTTCACATATCATAAAGGACATAAACGATCTCGCATTCTAGTCTCCTAAAATTGGGAATTTATATGAAAAACCACCCAAAGAATTAACAGAACCAAGTTTTAAGGAAGGCGGAGGGGGCGAAAAGCAGTGAAAATCAGCCAGGAAGTACGTACGCAAATGGAATCGGCTCAAAAACAGCCTAACGCACCTGCGAAAGGGAAGCAGAACTTTGATGCCCTTGTCCATTCTCAAAGTCGTCAAATGCAAGAAGAACAGCTGAATAAACTGATGCAGGACATCACGGCCCAAGGCGAACGCGTCCTGAGATCGCGATCGTTCCGTGATTTAGCCAAATATAAACGCTTGATCAAAGGCTTCGTCGAGGAGTCTGTCCAATACGGCAAGAATCTGAAGCATTCCCATACATGGAATATGGAAGGGCAGAATCGCAAACTTACTATTGTGGAATCAGTCGACGATAAGCTGGAGGACTTAACAGAAGCTGTCATGGACCAGGAAAAAAAGTCCATCGACCTGTTGGGTATCATGGGAGAAATCAAGGGTTTGCTTATTAATTTGTATAGTTAAGGGCGGAGAATCATGCAAACGTGGACAGAGTTGAAAGAGATACAGCCGCTTGCCGGCCAAATGCTCGTCAATAGTTTTAAAAAGAACCGGATTTCCCATGCCTACCTTTTTCAAGGCCCTGAGGGGACGGGAAAGCGTGAAGCGAGCATATTGTTTACCAAGGGTCTTTTCTGTGAACAGCTCGATGGCGCCGAACCCTGTCACCAGTGTCGAAATTGCATCCGGATCGATTCAGGGAACCACCCCGATGTGCATTGGATTGAACCAGACGGGCAATCCATCAAAAAAGAACAGATCCTTCATTTGCAAAAAGAATTTACGTATACCGGTATGGAGTCGAACCAGAAAGTCTATGTTGTCGTCGACGCTGATAAAATGACGACGAATGCATCGAACCGGTTACTGAAATTCTTAGAAGAACCGACACAACAAACGACAGCGATGCTGCTTACTGAAAATGGCCAGGCTTTACTCAATACGATTCGCTCCAGGTGTCAGCTGCTTGCTTTTCAACCGCTTCCACCCCATCGTCTTCAACAAAAGTTGAGTTCAGAAGGGGTCTCCGAATCAAACGCGCGACTGCTTTCAGCTTTGACGAATGATTTGACCGAAGCGCTTGATATGAATAAAGATGAGTGGTTTGCTAATGCTAGAAAACTAGTGATACAATTAATTGAAGTGCTTCAATCCAAGCCAAACGAAGTACTCCTATTCGTCAACCATCAGTGGATGCCTCATTTTAAAGAACGGGACCAAATGCAACAAGGTCTGGACCTTCTCGTGTTGTGGTTTCAGGATTTGATCAACCAGTTTGTAGGGCGTGAAGAGGAAGTCGTATTTGTTCAGGAGAGAGAGAAAAGAGAACAAGCTTCCATGCAATGGTCACGGCAGACAGCAACGGACCAGTTGTCCCATATTTTAGAGGCGAAACGAAAAATAAATCAGAATGTCCATCCCACGCTTGTGATGGAGCAACTTACTCTCTATTTGAAGAGGTGATAAAGTGATCGAAGTGATCGGCGTCCGTTTTAAACAGGCTGGGAAGCTGTACTATTTTGATCCCGGCACGCTCCAATTGACGACGGACGATTACGTTATAGTAGAAACCGTACGTGGCATAGAATTCGGTAAAGTCTACATTTCCAATCGTCAGGTGGATGAAGAGGATATCATCCTTCCTTTGAAGAAAGTCATTCGCGTTGCGGATGATAAAGATAAATTGACGGTAGCTGAGAATCACGAGAAGTCCGAGGAAGCCTATAATGTATGTCAGGCTAAAATCAATGAACATAAATTGGACATGAAGTTAGTGGAAGTAGAATACACGTTTGACCGTAATAAGATCGTGTTTTACTTTACGGCTGATGGACGTGTCGATTTCCGTACCCTCGTCAAGGACTTAGCATCCATATTTAAGACCCGGATCGAACTGAGACAGATTGGTGTGCGTGATGAAGCCAAGATGCTAGGCGGTATTGGTCCTTGTGGGCGCATGCTTTGCTGTTCGACGTGGTTAGGCGATTTTGAACCCGTATCGATCAAAATGGCCAAAGACCAGAATTTATCATTAAACCCTGCGAAAATATCAGGCTTGTGCGGCCGTTTAATGTGCTGCTTGAAATATGAAAATGATGAGTACGAAGAGGCGAAGAACGAACTTCCTGACTTGGGTAACGTGATAACCACATCGATTGGCGAAGGGAAAGTCGTCGGCTTGAACATGCTTGAACGTCTGGTACAAGTAGAATTCCCTGATCGAGAAGGTATATTAGAGTACACCCTGTCAGAATTAATCGACGAAGGAGTCGTTTCTGTCGAAGCCACAGAATGATGAGGTGGAACCTGCCGTGAATAAGAAAGAAATCTTTGAACAAGTCTCGCATTTGGAAACACAAATTGGAGAGCTGTACCAGCAATTAGGTGATCTGAAAAAACAGCTTGCTTACCTCCTGGAGGAGAATCAACATTTATCGCTAGAAAATCATCACTTGCGAGAACGTTTGGATCATGACACGCAGGAGTCAGAAGCGGCTGAAGATGAGGGCAAAGGCACTCGAGCGGTGGTTGGAGAAGGCTACGACAACCTTGCGCGTTTATACGAAGAGGGGTTTCATATTTGCAATTTGCACTTTGGAAGCCCTCGTGATGAAGATTGCTTGTTTTGCCTATCGTTTTTAAACAAGAATAAATAACGTTATGTTACGCCTTTCCTGCTTTCGAGGGAGGGCTCTCTTTTTATCTACACACGCGATTAGGAAAAATGGGAAAGGACAATCAACATGGTCGCTTTATATGGAGATGAACGGATAGATTACTTATTGGCTGAAGACAAACTGCGTATCATACAAAGCCCTTCCGCGTTCGCTTTTTCACTTGATGCCGTTTTATTAGCTAATTTTACATATGTACCGATCAAGAAAGGCCGTATTCTTGATTTATGCACCGGAAATGGTGTGATTCCACTCTTTTTATCGCGTCGTTCGTCTGTCAATATTACCGGGGTTGAACTGCAGGAAAGGCTGTATGACATGGCTGTTCGCAATGTGGAATTGAACAGCCTTGGCGATCAGCTTTCCATGATCCACGGGGATGTGAAGAATATGCCGGATCAACTGGGACACGGTAAATTTGATCTCGTTACGTGCAACCCCCCTTATTTTCCAACACCGAAGAAAAACGAACTGAACTTAAATGAATACGTGGCCATCGCCCGCCATGAAATCCACTGCTCCTTAGACGAAGTCATCAAGGCGTGCAGCCAATTGACCCGTCCTGGCGGCAAAGTGTCGATGGTGCATCGCCCTGGGAGGCTAGCGGAGATCATTGCTTTATTTCGCCAGTATAAAATCGAGCCGAAACGGATTCAGTTTGTGCATCCGAAGCGCAACCGCGAGGCGAATATTCTCTTGATCGAAGGGATTCGGGACGGGAAAGCCGATATGAAGATTCTTCCCCCCTTATACGCTTATACGGAAGATAACACCTATACCCCGGAAGTAAAGGAGATCTTGTATGGACACGATTCAACATAGCGTTTATATATTGAGGTGCAGGGACGGGTCCCTTTATACCGGTTATACGAATGACTTAGAGGCGCGGATTGATAAGCATGCGTCAGGGCGAGGGGCTAAATATACACGAGGAAGAGGCCCGTTTGAATTGGTCTATCACGAGACATTCGCAACCAAAACGGAAGCCCTGCAGCACGAGTTTGCCATCAAACAGCTTCCGAAATGGAAAAAGGAAGAGATTATCGCCAAACTCCAGGGGGTGGATGCCACATGAAGATCCAAAAGAGTTTTGCTGAAGCCGCTGATACGGGGCGGTTATACCTCGTTCCAACTCCGATAGGGAATTTGGAAGATATGACATTCCGTGCGGTAGCCTGTTTGAAAGAAGCGGATGTGATAGCGGCAGAAGACACACGTAATACTCGGAAATTACTGAATCACTTTGAAATTGATACCCCGATGCTCAGCTATCATGAGCACAATAAATACAATCGCGAAGCCCACATTCTTGATCGCCTCTCACAAGGAGAGCAAATCGCCCTGGTCAGTGATGCGGGCATGCCGGGGATATCGGACCCCGGCGCAGATATAGTCTCCGCTGCTATTGGAGCGGATTATCCGGTGATTGCCCTGCCGGGTGCGAATGCTGTTTTGCCCGCTCTCGTCGGCTCAGGATTACTGACAGATACCTTCCAGTTTTACGGGTTTCTTCCGAGAAAAAAGAAGGATCGAACCGCTGAACTCGAAGGCTTGCAATCCGTGCCTGCTACACTCGTATTTTATGAATCCCCTCATCGGTTAAAAGAGATGCTTTCGGCTGTGAGGGATGTGTTTGGTAACCGAAATGCGGCCATAGCCAGAGAGCTGACCAAACGGTACGAGGAATATATTCGAGGAACGCTGGAGGAGTTGGTAGCGTGGAGTCAAGACAACCAGCCTCGTGGAGAATTCTGTATCGTTGTGGAAGGCGGTGAGCCTCTTCCGGAAGCCGAGGCATGGTGGCAAGAGCTGACGCTGAAAGAACACGTCGAACGCTACATGGCTGAAGCGGAGATGAGCAGCAAACAAGCCATCAAGCAAACCGCACAGGACCGGGAGCTGCCAAAACGAGAAGTTTACCAGGCCTATCACATTGATTGAATAATAAAAGCCCCTTATTGCCAGGTTGAGCAATAAGGGGCTTAAGTTTATGAATTGTCCGGGGTATGACGTCCCGTGTGTGTTAAGTTAACCTGTCGTATTTTCTCTGTCTATTTTAAGTTGCTTTGAATTTCCTTTAGGAGCATCTGGGCTCCTTCTTGGCTGAGTACCATGTTTCCGTTAGCAAGTTTCATGTTATCTTCGGAAACTTCCCCCGTGATTTGGCACGTCATGTTGGGCTTGTACTTTTTTAGTACAATTCTGTCGTCGTCGACGTAAATCTCCAGTGCGTCCTTTTCATTGATTCCTAGAGTACGGCGAAGTTCGATCGGTATGACAACACGACCGAGTTCATCCACCTTTCTTACGATACCTGTAGACTTCATGTTTACATTCTCCCCTCACTCAAAAGTTTCGTCACACTTCGACATATGTTTCGTTTCTATAGTACCAACCATTCCCAGAAGTGTCAATTCACTAAATTACCATTTTTATATATTGAGTGAATCTGAACGCGGTATATTTTTCCCTGATGTGGCAATGCTTTTCTAATATAAAGTTTAGGCAATGGAATTATTTTCAATGGAAAAAGAGCAACGAAATCTTTTCCCGTTTAGTGTACTAAATCATCAGGTTTTGTCGAAAAATATTTATATTTTGACAGGATAAGGTGCTGTTCGGTATATTTTGGTGTTAGGATTGGAAAATCAGGACGTAAATAGATACAATGGAACAATAATAGCATTATTTTATGTACAACCTCGTTTTCGTCGGTTGTCGCAATTTGTTTAGGAGGGAAAAGGATGGCTGAGGAAAAGAACACCTTTTATATTACCACCCCCATTTATTACCCAAGTGGGAATCTTCATATAGGGCACGCTTATACCACGGTAGCTGGGGATGCTATGGCACGGTATAAACGGCTGCGCGGCTATGATGTCATGTATTTGACCGGGACGGATGAGCATGGCCAGAAAATCCAGCGTAAGGCCGAGGAAAAAGGTCAAGATCCTCAGGCGTATGTAGATGATATTGTCAGTGGGATTAAAGATCTCTGGCAGCAATTAGACATTTCCCATGATGATTTCATCCGCACCACAGAAGAACGCCACAAAAAGGTTGTCGAAAAAATATTTGATTACTTGATGGAAAAGGGCGATATTTACTTAGGTGAGTATGAAGGCTGGTATTGTACGTCATGTGAATCGTTCTTTACCGAAAGACAGCTGGATGAAGGTCACTGTCCAGATTGCGGCGGTCCCGTGGAAAAGGTTAAAGAGGAATCCTACTTCTTTAAAATGAGCCAATACGTGGATCAATTGCTGGAATTCTATGAAAACAATCCGACGTTCATCCAACCGGAAAGCCGTAAGAACGAAATGATTAATAATTTCATTAAGCCGGGTCTGGAGGATTTGGCGGTCTCCCGTACGACGTTTAATTGGGGGGTCGGCGTTCCTGGTAATCAGAAGCACGTTATTTATGTGTGGATCGATGCGCTAAGCAACTACATTACGGCGCTAGGTTATGATACTGATGATGATGAACGGTTTAAAAAGTACTGGCCGGCAGATGTTCATTTGATGAGTAAAGAAATTGTGCGTTTTCATACCATTTACTGGCCGATTATGTTGATGGCGCTTGATCTGCCCCTTCCTAAGCAAGTGTTTGCTCATGGTTGGATTCTCATGAAGGATGGAAAGATGTCGAAATCAAAAGGGAATGTCGTCGATCCGGTGCAGTTGAGTGAGCGTTACGGATTAGATGCGCTTCGTTACTATCTTCTCCGTGAAGTGCCATTTGGCTCGGACGGGGTGTTTACACCGGAAGCTTTCGTTGAACGCACCAATTATGACCTTGCGAATGACCTCGGGAACTTGCTTAACCGTACCATCGCGATGATCAGCAAGTATTTTGACGGCCAAATTCCAGCGATCGAGCCTGGCGAGGAAATTTATGACGAGCAATTGCTACAGATGGCTGCCGATACGAAGCAAAATGTCGAAAACGCAATGGACAACATGGAATTTTCCATCGCCCTCTCGACTCTCTGGCAGTTTATCAGTCGCACAAATAAATATATAGACGAAACACAGCCCTGGGTTCTGGCGAAGGACGACAGCAAGCGCCAACGTCTGGGGAATGTAATGGCTCACTTGGCGGAAGCGCTGCGCCATATTGGCATTATGCTGCAGCCGTTCTTGACGCGCACACCGGGTCATATGTTCAGCCAGCTGGGTATTAAAGAAGGCGACTTGACTGCGTGGGATAGTTTGACAACGTTTGGCGCCATTCATGCTGGTACGACAGTCCAAAAAGAAAAGCCGATCTTCCCACGTTTAGAAGTAGAGGAAGAATCCCAGATCATTAAAGAGATGATGAGAAAATCTACCCCTAAACAAGAGGAACCCGCTGAAGAGCAGGCGTCTGATCAGTCTGGTGAAGTTACGATCGATGATTTCGCTAAGCTTGACTTCAGGGTTGCTCAAATTACGAAAGCCGAACCGATGAAAAAAGCGAATAAGCTGCTCCGTATTCAGTTGGATCTTGGCAGCGAAAGCCGTCAAGTCGTCTCAGGTATTGCCGAGCATTATCAGCCTGAGGATTTGATCGGGCGCAAAGTGATTTGTGTAGCAAATCTTAAGCCGGTCAAACTACGAGGCGAATTATCACAAGGCATGATTCTGGCCGGTGAAGATGACCACGGAACCCTATCATTGGCTTCTGTGGACGCCAATCTGGAAAATGGAGCAAAAGTTAAATAAAGCCATAAAAAGGGAAGCTCTCACTAAGCTTCCCTTTTTATCCGTTCATCACATATTTTGAAAAAGGTGGTTTTACGTTATGTTATTTGACACGCACGTACACTTGAACGCCGATCAGTTTGATGAGGACCGCGAGGAAACCATCCAACGTGCCGAAGAGGCCGGCGTTACTTATATGACCGTGGTAGGGTTTGACCGCAAAACGATCCCATTAGCCATTGAAATTGCCGAGACCCATGAGCATATCTATGCTGCGGTGGGCTGGCATCCCGTTGATGCCGTGGATATGACGGATGAGGAGCTTGACTGGATTGAAGAGTTGTCGGCTCACCCGAAAGTCGTCGCAATCGGCGAAATGGGGTTGGACTATCATTGGGATAAATCCCCGGCAGATGTGCAAAAGACAGTATTCAAAAAGCAAATACGACTAGCCAAGAAAGTGAACATGCCGATTATTATTCATAATCGTGATGCGACAGAAGATATCGTAGAGGTTTTGAAAGAAGAAAACGCTGAAGAAATCGGCGGCATTATGCACTGCTACAACGGCCCCGTAGAAATTGCTGAAGAATGTGTCAAAATGAATTTCATGATCTCACTCGGTGGTCCGGTGACGTTCAAGAATGCTAAACAACCTAAAGACGTTGCAGCAGCAATCGACCTTGATCACTTGTTGGTCGAAACGGATTGTCCTTTTTTGGCGCCCCATCCTAATCGGGGGAAACGCAATGAGCCTGCTTACGTAACGCTGGTTGCTGAAAAAGTCGCAGAAATCAAAGGACTATCGTATGAAGAAGTGAGTGAAAAAACTATGTCAAATGCCTTGGATTTTTTCGGCATCAACCGCTAATTTTCGCTAAAAGAGGGTCTTTTCTACCCGTTTGTAATACTTTTGCCATATGATTGTATGTGAATTGTAATCTCCCTGTTATGTTCTTTCACTAGGTACTTGTGCATAATTGAAGGAGTCAGGCAGAGACCGGCTCCTTCACCAATTTGTGGTAAATTGGTGAGTTGACGTGCCTGTACCGAATCGAAAAGGACACTCCTAATTTTTTTAGGAGGCAAGGAGGAGGCATGCAATTGTTTTCCGTGTTGAAGTCAGTTTTCAAATCAAAACTGACGATGATTGTGTTGAGTACCGTAGCATTTATCGCGTTTCTTGGAGTTTTAACGTTTGAAGTCACCAAAACATCCGTACAGGTTAGCCACGATGGTGAAACCTCCCTTATTCGCACTCATAGTAATACCGTTGGTGATCTTCTGGATGAAATGAACATGAACGTAAAAGCTCAGGATCGCCTGTCACACGAACTAGACACCCCCATTACTTATGGCATGAAAGTAGATTACTTAGCTTCTCAGCCAGTAAACGTAGCAATAGATGGAGAAAAGACCGAGTATTATACCACGGCGTCAACCGTTGGAGAATTGCTGGAAGAGAAAGAAATCAAGCTGAAAGAGCATGATGAAATGTCTCATCAGCCTGAAGCAGCAGTTAAGCCAGAAATGACAATTGATATTAACAAAGCAATTGAGCTTGCCGTCAATGATGGCGGAGACAAAGCAAAAGTATGGACAACAGCGTCAACAGTCGGGGAGTTCCTTCAGGAAGAAGATATCGACTTGAATAAGCTGGATGAAATTAAGCCGGCTAAAAAAGCGGAACTCACAGCTGATACGTCACTGGCCATCACGCGTGTGGAAAAAGTGACGGATATTGTTGAGGAAGACGTGGTCTATTCAGTTAAGAAGAAAAGTGATAGCTCTTTAGAAAAAGGTAAAGAAAAAGTCGTCGCTTCCGGACAAAAAGGGGTCATCGAAAAAGAATACGAAGTGACGTTGAAAAACGGCAAGGAAGTGGACCGTGAGTTAGTTGAAGAACGCACGAAAGAAGAGAGCGAGCAACGCATTGTTGCCATTGGAACGAAAGTCGAACAATCATCCAGAAGCAATTCCAGCAGCTCTAACACCGCGTCAGCTTCAACTACGAGCTCAAGCTCCAATTCAAGCTCAAATTCCGGTTCTAGCAGCGACAGCAGCACGGTATCTCGTGGGGAGCCGAGCGGAACAAAAACACTCTCCATGAGTGCCACGGCTTATACCGCTAATTGTGGTGGCTGTTCTGGTATCACGGCTACAGGAATCAATTTGAAAGCCAACCCGAATAAAAAGGTGGTAGCCGTCGATCCAAGTGTGATTCCACTAGGCAGCCGTGTTTGGGTAGAAGGATACGGTTATGCTATTGCAGGTGACACAGGCGGCGCAATTAACGGGAACAAAATTGATCTATTCATCTCGTCACAAAGTAAAGCCCAAAGCTTTGGACGCCGTACGGTTCAAGTCAAAGTCCTTGATTAAAGATTTTGGAACCGGCAAAAGCTCTCGAGACTCATCTCGAGAGCTTTTTTTACTGCTTAGGAAACTAGAAAATTCGGGCCTTGAAGTTTAAAGTTGTTTATCGAGATTCTTTAGTTCTTCTTCATTTATGCCTTTATGTTCCTCATCCGTAATTTTATAGTCAAACTGTATGACTTCATTGTGAGCAAAATAAGTGTATTCAACATACGGTTCATTTTCGAAAATGACTGTTGTATAAAATGGTGGCATCTTTAACCCAATAACACCTTCTACTGAGGCAATTTCTTCTTTGTCATACCCTTTTTCTTCAAGAAGATAATGATTCACTCTATTTTCATATACATTCTTGTTAACTTCCACATAAATAAATGGTGAAACGATCATGGCTAAAACAATAATCGAAACAATTAGAGCGATTTTATGGAGTCTGGGCATATACTTGACCCTCCTTTTATTCAGATTGAGATAAAAAAGGATCCTGGATAATTTAAGTGTATCATGCCATGGCAGCACGCCGTTAAATCGTCTTGAGAAACGTGGAATTCTTACTCAGGCGTCTCCTGGTTTAATCCGACCGAGCCAGGCCCGCAATCTGTAGAAAGATTGTTTTTTATTCACGCTACATCTCGTGGTATGCTATCTGTGATAAGCTTGTCTGATAATGGAGGAACAATCCGTGAAAATAAAAGAAATCATCGTAGTGGAAGGAAAAGATGATACAGCTAAAATCTTGCAGACCGTCGACGCTGACACGATAGAAACGAATGGATCAGCCATTGATGATGCGATCATTGCCCAAATCCGACACGCTGAACAGAAGCGGGGCGTCATCATTTTTACGGATCCGGATTACCCTGGCGAACGGATTCGTCACATCGTTGCTCAAGCTGTACCCACCTGTAAGCATGCATTTTTGCCCAAAGACCAGGCGCTTGCTAAACATGATAAAGGTGTCGGGATTGAACATGCATCCTCAGAGGATATTAAAGCGGCCTTATCAGCTGTATATGAATTAACTGAGCAAATGCAGCCGGTCTTCACGAAACAGGATTTGCTGCGCTATGGGCTGCTCGGACACCGGCACGCCGCTGAGCGCAGGAGGATACTAGGGGAAAGGCTGAATATTGGCCAGACTAACGGCAAACAGTTACTCAAAAGGTTGAACATGTTCAATATTACCCATCGTGAATTCGATAACACGATGCAGGCGATCATTCAGGAGGAAAAAAATGAAGGATAAGGCGATTGCGACTCCGACTCGAACGAAAGACATTTTAAGCCAATATGGTTTCGCTTTTAAAAAGAGTTTAGGTCAGAATTTTATCATAGATGTAAATATACTCGAAAACACGATCAAGCATGCAGGAATTGGTCAGGATGCCGGTGCTATTGAGATTGGTCCAGGAATCGGAGCGTTGACTGAGCAGCTTGGACGTTTTGCTGACAAGGTCGTCGCTTTTGAAATCGATCAACGGCTCATACCGATCCTGTCTGAAACGCTGGAGGGCTACGACAACATTACGATTGTCAATGAGGATATACTAGCCTCCGATATCCACGACGTGATTCAAAGCCAGTTTGACCCAGGTCAGCGCGTTCACATTGTCGCGAATTTACCCTACTATATTACAACGCCCATTCTCATGAAGCTGCTGATGGACCGCCTCCCGGTTCAGAACATAACCGTCATGATTCAAAAAGAAGTAGCA
This sequence comes from Thalassobacillus sp. CUG 92003, assembly GCF_013618635.1. Lineage (GTDB taxonomy): Bacteria > Bacillota > Bacilli > Bacillales > Halobacillaceae > CUG-92003. Next base: position 23,532 of record NZ_JABLSJ010000019.1, read on the forward strand.
GAGCGCATGGCGGCCCAGCCGAATACCAAAAGCTATGGGTCATTGTCGATCGCCGTGCAGTATTATACTGAAGCGAGGGTCGTGATGAATGTCCCGAAAACGGTATTTATGCCCCAGCCGAATGTTGATTCTTCCGTGTTGCAGCTGACATTGCGCGAGGCCCCTCCTGTGAACGTCAAAGATGAGCCGTTTTTCTTCGAAGTGGTCAAAGCGACATTCGGTCAGCGCAGAAAAACGTTAATGAATAATCTATCGCGGCATTTTACAGGACAGACAAAAGCTGAGTTGAAAGATGTAATGATGGCAGTGGACATTGATCCCGGACGCCGCGGAGAATCATTGTCGATGGAAGAGTTTGCTGTTTTGGCAAATCAACTTTACGACGTAACATAAACGAGACAGACACGACTTGCCCACCTGCACATACACTATCGTAGTGTCAGTTGTGAGGTGGAGCAAATGATTGTAAACGGTGATTTAGTTACGCGAACATCCTACAAGCACGACTTGATTTTCAGAGTGCAAGCGGTCAAACAGGACAGTGTCACCTTATTTGGTGAAGACTATCGACTCGAAGCAGACGCTCCCTTAGACGACCTGAAAAAAGTGTCCGGGGAAGAGTATAAGCGTAAGAAAAAACATGTCCACGAGCAGGAAGCGTACTCCTATCGTTTGTTTCGTCAGGATTATCAACTGCTGAAGGAAAAACGGGATGTGGAAACAGAGCAAATGTACGATGAAGAACCCCGTTATTTCCAATTAGCACCGCGTGTGCTTCATATTGATGGTGATCCGGTTTTTTTAAAAAAATGTATTGAACTATATCGTCAGCTTGGTATCCAGGTCCACGGAAATTATGTCAGTGAAAAAGAAATGCCGGAAAAAATCGGTGGACTGATTGACCGGATACAACCTGAGATCATCGTGATTACAGGGCACGATTCTTATTCCAAGAGCAAGGGATCCATTCGCGATTTGGGAGCGTATCGCCACTCGAAATATTTTGTCGACACGGTGCGTGCAGCTCGAGAGAAAGCGCCCAGTTTGGATCAACTCGTCATTTTTGCTGGAGCCTGCCAGTCTCACTTTGAATCCCTCGTTAGAGCAGGCGCTAATTTTGCTAGTTCACCGGGTCGCATTAACATTCACGCTTTAGATCCCGTTTACGTGGTAGCGAGAATCGCTTATACATCGTTTATGGATAAAGTGAATGTTTGGGAAGTGCTTCGCAATACGTTAAGCGGAAATAACGGTCTCGGTGGCGTTGAAACGAGAGGTTTACTTCGCGTTGGAATGCCGTACCCAAAAGAAGAAGTTGAAGAATCATGAGTGCGAGACGTTGTTTCACGAGAAGAGGCAACGTCTTTTCACATAAATTTCCTTTTGCTGGGTAAATTAAATAAATAGCGTCTGCAGCAATATTTTGTTGACATTAATTTTGTCATACTGGTATAATATAAGATTTTATTGACACGGATCACAGCTTGTGTTAATATTATATATAGTGAGGTGGAGTGTAGTGGCTAAAACGTTATTTGAAATTAAACAATCGTTGGAAGGTCAAATTGGCAAACGCTTGACTTTGAAAGCAAACGGGGGTCGCAGAAAAACCATCGAACGCTCTGGAATTCTAGCTGAAACGTACCCTTCCGTATTTATTATTGAGCTTGATCAAGAACAGAATGCATTTGAACGTGTATCTTATAGCTATGCCGATGTACTTACAGAAACAGTTGAATTAAGTTTTGAAGGCGCTTTGGCACTGGGTGAGCAGTAAACTTTTGTTTACTGCTTTTTATTTTGACATCAAACCGGACAAACTATACAGAGAAACTTTCCCATGCTTACATACAACTGACAGTATGAAAGAAACGAGGCTCCATAAACTAAGCTTGTCGCAGCTGAGTGATTAGCGAAAGGGGCTAACATGCTATGTCTAGACGAAAAGGGATTATGTCGGACAGTTTGAAAGAAGAAATTGCAAAAGAACTCGGTATTTACGACACGATTCAGCGCGAAGGCTGGGGAGGAATTTCAACACGGGATGCGGGGAATATGGTTAAAAGGGCTGTTCAAATGGCAGAAGAACAGATGAGTAGGGATTAAACCTTCAGGGGTTTATCCCTTTTTTTATGGAAATTATGATACAATGCTTGAAGATAAGACGTTGAAAAGGGTGTTTTCCATGCAAATTTTTGAAAAAGCACCAGCAAAAATCAACTTATCCCTCGATGTTCTTTATAAACGGGGGGATGGTTATCACGAAGTAGAAATGGTGATGACTACGATTGATTTAGCGGACCGGCTTGACCTCTCGCTTCTTGCGGAGGACCGGATTATCATCGAATCTGAGAGCCGTTTTGTTCCGAATGATGAAAGGAATTTAGCGTTTCGAGCGGCTAAATTAATGAAAGATACGTATCATGTCCGCCAGGGCGTGCGTATTATCATTGAAAAAAACATTCCTGTTGCAGCGGGTTTAGCTGGCGGTAGCAGTGACGCTGCGGCCGTTTTACGCGGGCTGAACCGTTTATGGGAACTTGGTTTAACCGAAAAGCAGCTGGCTTTGCTTGGAAGTGAAATTGGCTCGGATGTGGCGTTTTGCGTATACGGGGGCACGGCACTTGCTACCGGACGGGGAGAACAAATAGAGCACCTCCCGACACCGCCGCCTTGCTGGGTGATTTTAGCCAAGCCTGAAATTGGTGTGTCAACGCAATCCATTTATGAAAATCTTGATTTGAGTGATGCCCCACACCCGAATACGAAGGCGATGATCACCAGTTTGAAGGAAAACGACTTTGGGCAGTTGTGCCAACATGTCGGGAATACGTTGGAATACGTGACGATTGACCTGTATCCGGAAGTTGAACATATTAAGACACAAATGAAGCAAGCTGGAGGCGATGCCGTTCTGATGAGCGGGAGCGGCCCGACTGTTTTTGCGCTAGTCCAATATGACACGAGAGCACGCCGTATTTATAACAGCCTGAAAGGGTTTTGCGACGAAGTCTATCGGGTTCGTCTACTGGGAAATCGCGCCGATACTTGCTAGAAACCGTACAAATCTGTTATATTTAGTGAAAATATTCGGATTTCGAGGTGTGATGATGAAAAGAAGTGATCGGTTGGTCGCTATGACCAATTATCTAGTTGATCGCCCTCGTGAACTGGTGTCGCTGCCGTTTTTCTCAGACAAATACGATGCAGCCAAGTCATCTATAAGCGAGGATTTGACCATAATTAATTCAATGTTTCAGCATGAAGGGATCGGCCACCTTCAAACCGTCTCAGGTGCTTCAGGCGGCGTCAAATACATCCCAACTTTTTCGGATGCTTACAGCAGGACGTTTGTCACGCAGTTATGCCGGCAATTAGAAGATCCTGGCCGAATTCTGCCGGGTGGCTACTTGTTTATGAGCGATGTGCTTGGCGACCCGGGCACGGTGCGAGACATCGGTCGGTTGTTTGCATCGGCTTTCTCTGACCGCCAAGTGGATGTTGTCATGACGGTCGCTACGAAAGGCATACCGCTCGCTTACGCTGTGGCCGCCTATTTGAATGTGCCGGTTGTCATTGCCAGGCGTGATCCTAAGGTGACAGAGGGCGCCACGGTAAGTACGAACTATGTGTCTGGCTCAACTAGAAAAATTCAGACCATGGTACTGACAAAACGAAGCCTTGAGGAAGGCTCCCGTGTATGTATTATTGACGATTTCATGAAAGCCGGGGGAACAATCAACGGCATGAAAAATTTGTTAAAAGAGTTTAACGCTCATGTAGCCGGTGTCGGCGTGCTTGCTGAAGCAGAAGACGAAGAAGAGGAGCGCGTGGTCCACGACTATATATCACTCGTTCAAATTTTGAATGTTGATGATCGCAATCAAACCATCGACGTTCATCCAGGTAATTTACTGGAAGAAATTTAAAGAAATTTTTTGAAGTAGAATCCAGTTTTATAAAGCCTTCATCCCTTGCGATGAAGGCTTTTTTTGGCCATGTAACACCATGAGGGAAGCGCATCCAAATCTATGTTATTGAAAATTTTTTGGAAAATAAGCAGGAATTTTTTACGTTTTGTGGAATTTAGTTTATAAGTTCTTATAGGGAAAAGGTGGTGAACATAATGGAAGTGACTGACGTGAGACTGCGACGCGTTAATACTGAAGGAAGAATGCGAGCAATTGCTTCTATTACCTTGGATCAGGAGTTTGTAGTCCATGATATTCGTGTGATAGACGGAAATAACGGTTTGTTTGTGGCTATGCCAAGCAAGCGTACGCCTGATGGCGAGTTTCGGGATATTGCACACCCGATCAACTCCGGCACTCGCGGAAAAATTCAGGATGCAGTACTGGCAGAATATCATAATGCCGGTGAAGCAGAGGTTGAATATGAAGAAGCTGGAGCTTCTTAAAAGGCTATTATAACAACTAAGACCTAATCTTTAGAGATTAGGTCTTTTTTTATTGAGGCAGGAGGCTTGCCAGTTCCGCCGCAGAAAAGTGTATTGTTACGCTGGTCAGGAGTGAGCGAGGCGCTTTCGCTTTTTTGGACCTGTTTGTTGAAATAAAGCGCATTTTAAGATATTATTCATAATGGATAAATAGGATGGAGGTAACTTAATGGGCAATCGATATGCGATCGTGCTAGCTGCTGGCCAAGGCACACGGATGAAGTCAAAATTGTATAAAGTACTGCATCCCGTTTGTGGTAAGCCGATGGTTCAGCATGTGGTCGATCAGTTAAATAGAGTGCAGTTGAACGAGCTTATAACGGTGGTTGGTTTCGGCGCGGAGAAAGTCCAGGACCATCTAGGTGAGCAAAGTCATTATGTAATTCAGGAAGAACAGCTGGGGACAGGCCATGCGGTCCTGCAGACATCTGACATTTTGGCTGATAAACAAGGGACCACCCTTGTCGTTTGTGGCGATACCCCGCTCTTGACGAGTGAAACCCTCCAACATTTGTTGGATCATCACGAAAAAGAAGGGGCCAAAGCAACGATTTTAACAGCGCATGCTGAAAATCCTGCGGGTTATGGGCGTGTCGTTCGCAATTCATCTGGGGATGTCGAGCGAATCGTTGAGCACAAAGACGCGACAGGGGAAGAGCGTTCCATCCAGGAAATCAACACGGGCACGTATTGTTTTGATAACGCCTTTTTGTTCAATGCTTTGAACAGTGTATCAAACGATAACGTTCAAGGGGAATATTACCTGCCTGATGTGATTGGTATCCTTAAGCAGGAACAGGAAAAGATAAGTGCTTATCAGACACCGGAGTTTACGGAATCTCTCGGCGTCAACGACCGGGTTGCATTATCTCAAGCTGAAAAGATGATGAAGCAGCGGATCAATGAACATCATATGAAAAATGGGGTCACCATTGTAGACCCGGATAACACCTATATTGCACCCGATGTAGAGATCGGTCAGGATGTAACGATACATCCCGGGTCGATGATCGACGGCGTCTCAGTGATTCAAGACGACGTGACCATCGGGCCCCATTCTACAATCTCGAATTGTGACATAGGGACAGGCACTGAAATCACACAGAGTGTCGCGCGTGATAGTCAGATTGGTGCCCGTGTGTATATTGGCCCATATGCACATATCAGGCCCCAAGTGAATGTCGATGACGATGCGAAAATAGGTAATTTTGTGGAAGTCAAGAAAGCTTCTGTAGGGAAGGGAAGTAAAGTATCCCATTTGAGTTATATTGGAGATGCCAGCATTGGAAGCGGAGTCAACCTGGGTTGTGGTACAATAACAGTGAATTATGATGGCCACAACAAGCATCTGACTACCGTGGAGGATGACGCTTTTATCGGGTGTAATTCGAATTTGATCGCGCCGGTTACAGTAGGAAAAGGCGCCTATGTAGCGGCAGGCTCGACGATCAACAAAGATGTACCGGCAGAGGCGTTGTCCATTGCCAGGGCCCGTCAAACGAACAAAGAAGGTTATGCCAGCAAAATTAAAGCCACGAAAAAAGATTAATGGAGGGTTTATTCCATGGCATCTGGATACAAGGATTCGTCTTTAAAAGTGTTTTCGTTGAATTCCAACCCGGAATTGGCGGAAGAGATCGCAGACAACATCGGTACAGAATTAGGTAAATGTACGGTGACGTCATTTAGTGACGGCGAAATTCAAATTAACATTGATGAGAGCATTCGCGGATGCGATGTTTATGTGGTCCAATCGACATGTGCTCCTGTGAACCAGCATATTATGGAGCTGCTTATCATGATTGACGCACTGAAGCGCGCTTCTGCTAAGACGATTAATATTGTCATGCCTTACTACGGTTACGCTCGTCAAGATCGAAAGGCACGGGCACGCGAGCCGATTACAGCTAAACTCATGGCAAATTTACTAGAAACGGCAGGAGCAAGCCGGGTCATTATGTTGGACCTTCATGCTCCGCAAATTCAAGGTTTCTTTGACGTACCGATCGACCATTTAGTCGGCGTACCGATTTTGTCTGATTACTTTGAGAAGAAGTCCTTTGAAGATATTGTCATTGTCTCTCCTGATCATGGTGGGGTTACACGAGCCCGCAAAATGGCTGATCGGCTAGAAGCACCGATTGCGATCATCGATAAACGACGTCCCCTTCCGAACGTCGCGGAAGTCATGAATATTGTCGGTAATATAGAGGGCAAGACAGCCATCATTATTGATGATATTATTGACACAGCTGGAACAATAACGCTGGCCGCTAATGCGCTTGTTGAAAATGGTGCCAATGAAGTATACGCGTGCTGCACTCACCCCGTGCTCTCGGGTCCTGCTATGGAGCGAATTGAGAATTCCATGATCAAAGAACTCGTTGTGACGAACACAATTCCGCTCAGTGATGATAAGCTTATCGACAAAGTCACGCCGCTCTCGGTTGCTCCTTTAATCAGTGAAGCGATTATTCGCGTGCATGAACGTCAATCCATCAGCATGTTGTTTGATTAATGACAGGTTTGAAAGTGCTTGAAATAGGGAAAAAGAATATATTAGATAGTTATATCTATGGAGGTTGAAAATAATGGCAGTAAAATTGAAAGCGAATCAAAGACAGAATTTAAAACAATCCGTAACGCGTCAAATTCGTCAAGAAGGCGATGTTCCAAGCGTTGTATATGGCAAAGCTAAAGACCCGGTGACTATATCTGTTAACAGCATTGAATTGCTTAAAACAGTCCGCGATCAAGGTAAAAACGCGATCATTTCACTTGATATACAGGACAAAGAACCTGTAGAAGTTATGCTTCATGATTATCAGATCGATCCTCTTAAGGACGAGCTCCTTCATGCTGACTTCTATATCGTTGACATGGCAGAAGATATGGACGTTGAAGTACCGGTCCGCCTCGAAGGAGAAGCTTTCGGTTCCAAAGAAGGCGGCGTCCTTCAGCAGCCGTTGTATGAGCTATCCGTCCGCGCTAAGCCAAATCAAATTCCTGAAGAAATCACAATTGATGTAACGGATCTTGATGTGGGTGACAGCATCATGGTGAGCGATTTGAAGCAAGGTCGTAACTATGAAATCATTGAAGATGAGAACGCGACCATCGTTTCTGTAACGCCGCCAGAAGAAATGCCGACAGAACCAGAAGCTGAAGATCCAGATGCAGAACCAGAAGTCATTAACGAAAAAGATGAGGAAGGTTCTCCTGAAGAGGACGAAGATAAGTCCTAAATCGTATGTGATGGATTGATAGAGAGGAAAGGGCGTGACCATGTGTTGCGTCCTTTTTTATACGTGTTGAAGTCTTACGCCAGAGGAGCTAAAGCAATCTCCCCCTAGGGGGAAAAACGCCCCATTGCGATTTTGCTTAAGCTTGTCGGGGATAAACGGGCGCTTGCGCTTTTTATTTGTTATAATATTGGAAATATGAATATGATAGTGAAAAGGAAGTTGTGATCGTGAAATGTATTGTAGGGTTAGGCAACCCTGGTAAAAAGTATGCAAAGACCAGGCACAACATCGGTTTCATGATTATCGATGAGTTAGCTGAGCGGAATCACTGGGAACTGCAAAAAGAAAAATTCAAAAGTTTCTATACCGTCGAACATGTGGCGGGAGAAAAAGTTCTCATCGTTAAACCGCAGACCTATATGAATTTGTCTGGTGAAGCCGTTCGGCAATTCATGGATTATTATGAGCTTGATGTGGAAGATGTGCTCGTGATTTACGATGACCTGGATCTGCCTCCGGGTAAAATTCGCCTGCGACAAAAAGGTGGACATGGCGGTCATAATGGGATACGGAACATTATTGAACAGGTTAATGCAAAGGATTTTAATCGGCTTCGTGTTGGAATCGGAAGACCAAAAGGGCCGATGTCGGTTGTCGATTATGTCTTAGGCATGTTTGATTCGGAACAAACCGAACAAGCTGCAAAGAGTGTGGAACAAGCGGCGGAAGCTTGCGAAACATGGATGGAAAAACCCTTCAATGAAGTCATGAACACGTTTAACCAAACGTAAACTCACTCAAGTGGGTCTTCGTATAATTGATTTTAATGGCGGCTACACTAAATACAATCGATTAAAGGAGGTTGTATTTAGATGTCAATCATCTATGTGTGCCGTCATTGCCAACAAACTGTGGGGGAACTCAATCATTATGACACCGATACCTCAAGGCTTGGCCTTGAGCGTTTAAGCGCGGAGGACCATCGGGAAATGGTGGAATATCACGGTAACGGGGATATATCCATCCGTATAACATGTGAAGATTGTGAACAAGCCCTCACCGATCATCCGCAGTATCATGAGCTTGACTTTTTTATTCAATAAACCATGGCAATGGCTATGGTTGTGGAGGAATTGGTATGCGAGGTATAAAGGATTACTTATATTCAAGTGATGATATCCACTCGGTCATTTCCGGATTCGAGTCCGGAATGAGGGAGCAGATGGTATCAGGTCTCTCAGGCTCGGCGCGAGGTGTGCTCGTATCGTTGCTTGAGGAATCCTTGAATAAACCAGTGCTGGTTGTAACGCATCAACTCATACAAGCCCAATCCTTGTATGAAGATATCCAAGAATTATCGGAACATCGACATCATGTTTCTTTATATCCTGTTAACGAATTGATTGCTTCTGAAATTGCAGTGGCAAGTCCCGAACTTCGCAGCCAACGGATTGAAGCGTTGACCCGCTGGTTCAGCCAGGAATCGGGGATATTGATTGTGCCTGTAGCGGCCCTGAAACGTGTGATGCCTCCGCGTTCTTATTGGGACGAATACCAGCTTCCGTTTCAAGTTGGGAAAGATATAGCATTGGACGACTATTTGTCACGGTTGGTTGATATGGGATATGAACGATCTGACATGGTCGCAACGCCGGGGGAGTTTTCCTTACGGGGCGGCATCCTGGATATATATCCCTTAACAGCCGAGTTCCCCTATCGGATTGAGCTTTTTGACACGGAAGTCGATTCCATTCGAACATTTGATTCTGAATCGCAGCGCTCGATTGAAAAATTCGATCATGTTCATGTCGGTCCAGCCACGGAAATGTTATTAACGGATGAAGATTTTGCCCGTGCTTCCCAAAAGCTAGAGGACGCTCTGGCTCATTCCCTGCAGAAGCTGTCCTCGACGGAAGCCAAACAAACATTAAGCCAGCATGTGGAACATGATTTAGAACGCTTAAAAGAGCGCAGTCGTTTTCAGGAAATGTATAAATATATTAGCTATTTTTATGAACATCCGTCTAGTTTACTAGATTATCTGCCATCCGACGGCGTGATCGTACTTGACGAAATGAGTCGCATTCAAGAAACAGCGAAACAGCTTGATCATGAAGAAGGTGAATGGTATCAAAACCTGTTAGAATCGAACCAAATGGTGCGTGATCTCTCCATCTCTTACGATTGGCATGATGCCTGGGAGATGATGAAACAGCCCCGCCTGTATCTTTCTGTGTTTTTACGGCATATTCCGTCGACCCAGCCGGAGAATGTCGTTAATTTGTCATGCCGTCAGATGCAGCAGTTCCATGGGCAGATGAATTTATTGCAAAATGAAATGGAACGGTGGCACAAACAGAACGTATCGGTCTTGATCATGGCCCCTGATGATTCACGCAGCGAGAAGATCAAATCGGTTCTCGAGGATTATGGGATGGAGGCAGTTATCGCACAGGGAGAAGTGGAACTTCCTGTTACGATGCCGACAATCATTAATGGTAACGTCAGTACAGGGTTTGAACTGCCGTTGCATAAATTAGCTGTTTTAACCGAGAATGAGCTCTTTAAAAAACGGACATCCAAGCCGAAACGAAAGCAGAAGCTTTCTAATGCAGAACGGATTAAAAATTATCAGGAGTTGAAAGTCGGCGATTACGTCGTCCATGCCAATCACGGCATCGGCAAATACCTCGGTATTGAGACGCTGGTCATGGGCGGGGTCCATAAAGATTTCCTGTTAGTCAAATACTCAGGGGATGACAAATTATTTGTTCCCATCGACCAAATTGATTTGATCCAAAAGTATGTAGGCTCGGAAGGTAAAGAACCTAAAGTATATAAATTAGGCGGCAGTGAGTGGGCTAAAGTCAAGCGCAAAGTGCAATCCTCCGTAGAAGATATCGCTGATGATCTGATCAAGCTGTATGCAGAACGAGAAGCAACCAAAGGGCACGCGTTCGCTAAGGACGATGACATGCAAAGTGAATTCGAAGCGGCTTTTCCCTATCAGGAGACAGAAGACCAAATCCGTTGCATTGAAGAAATTAAAGAGGACATGGAAAAAGTCCGCCCAATGGATCGGCTCCTGTGCGGAGATGTCGGTTACGGAAAAACGGAAGTGGCTATCCGTGCAGCTTTCAAAGCGATTACGGATAACAAACAAGTCGCCTTTCTCGTGCCAACGACGATTCTCGCTCAACAACATTTCGAAACGCTGCAAGAGCGATTCCAGGATTTCGGTATCAATATTGAGTTGATGAGTCGCTTCCGCACCAGGAAACAACAGAAAGAAACGACAGATCGCTTAAGAAAAGGACTCGTTGATATTGTGATCGGCACGCATCGCATCCTCTCCCAGGACGTTCAATTCAAAGAACTGGGCCTTTTGATCGTTGATGAAGAGCAACGCTTCGGAGTGAAGCATAAAGAGAAAATCAAACAGATGAAAGCGAATGTCGATGTGCTGACGCTGACGGCCACGCCTATCCCCCGTACGCTCCACATGTCGATGCTGGGCGTCCGGGATTTGTCTGTGATTGAAACGCCGCCTGAAAACCGCTTCCCGATTCAGACTTATGTGCTTGAGTATAACCCTGTTTTCATGCGCGAAGCGGTGGAACGGGAAATGTCGCGTGGGGGCCAAGTCTTCTTTTTATTCAATCGAGTGGAAAACATCGAACGGATGGCACAGGATATTTCAGCTCTCGTGCCTGATGCAAGAGTAGCTTTTGCTCATGGGCAGATGAATGAAACGGAGCTTGAGAATGCGATGTTTGCGTTTTTAGAAGGCGAATATGATGTCCTCGTCAGTACAACGATCATTGAAACGGGAGTCGATATCCCGAATGTGAACACCTTGATTGTTTATGATGCTGACAAGATGGGGTTGAGTCAGCTTTATCAGCTGCGGGGTCGCGTAGGGCGTTCCAATCGTGTCGCTTATGCCTACTTCACCTACCAACGTGATAAAGTGCTGACTGAAATTGCTGAGAAACGGCTGCAAGCCATTAAGGAATTTACTGAACTTGGCTCTGGATTCAAGATCGCCATGCGGGACTTATCAATCCGTGGTGCCGGGAATCTGTTAGGCGCCCAGCAGCACGGCTTCATTGACTCAGTCGGTTTTGATATGTACTCTCAGATGCTCAAAGATGCTATTGAAGCAAAAAGGCAAGGGACAGAACCCGAAGCTATCCAGCCGTTCCAGCCTGAGCTTGACTTAGACATCGATGCTTATATTCCCGATACGTATATTCATGATGAAAAACAAAAGATCGACATCTACAAGCACTTCCAAGCAGCTGAATCAGTGGAAGATATTCATGATTTACGTGATGAAATCATTGACCGGTTCGGAGATTACCCGGAAGAAATCGAAAATCTGTTCCACGTGACATCGCTGCGTATCCACGCGAAAAAAGCACGGGTCGAGTCCGTCTCAGAAGATAAACGGAAAATTCAATTCCTAATGGAAGCAGAGACAAGCCAGCAAATTGACGGATCGAAACTGTTTGAGTTTGCCAATCAGTATGGGCGCATCGTTCAATTAGGTACAGAAGATCAGAAATTGAAGGTTACCTTTAATTGGGATAAAGATTCCAAACCGCGTCGCTATGAAATCGTCATCGAATTCCTGCAAGCTCTGCCCGGGATGATCCGTGCCGTGAATACCGCTTAGGTGATTAAATATCGTCGGACTGATACCTGTGTGGGTGGACCGATATCTACTTCTATTAGACCGATAAAATTGGGATTTGACCGATATTTGGTTGCTGGACTGATAAAATTGGAATTAGATCGATAAATGAGGCGACTTGACCGATAAGGTGCTCAACTCGACTGATATGTAGGTGCGTCAGACCGATAAAATGAAAATCAGACCGATATCCTGCCGGCGGACCGATAAAATAGGAGTTGGGCCGATAAATGAGCAGTTTTGACCGATAAGCGGCCCGACTCGACTGATTTATTGCTGCGTAAGACCGATAAAATGAGACCGATATTTGGCCGCTGGACCAAAAAATGCTGTGTCAGACGCTTCGCCTGATATATGTCTTCTTTTCCAGCCAAATCACAGCTTTCATGCAAAACACGAGCACCATTTTACCCAGCTAAACCATAAAATTGTCAAAAAAATACGGTTTTCCCTTAATTTCTAACAAAAATCCATACTTAGGGTGTATAGGTTTTTCCTGCTGAATCATACTAACCTCATCAACTGTTAATTCTGCAATTTATACTTGCGGATGAACTAGGAAAGTTTTAATCACAGAAAGTGAGGCTGCTCAAGTATGAAAGCAACAGGAATAGTACGTCGTATTGATGATTTAGGGAGAGTAGTCATCCCAAAAGAAATTCGCCGCACCCTTCGTATTCGGGAAGGGGATCCGCTGGAAATCTTCGTGGATAGAGAAGGCGAGGTTATATTGAAGAAGTATTCACCTATTAACGAGCTTGGTGATTTTGCAAAAGAGTACGCAGAGGCATTATTTGAATCATTAGAATTACCTGTACTTATATGTGATAGAGATGAATACATCGCTGTCGCTGGAGGATCCAAGAAAGATTATTTAAATCGGAATATCAGCACGAAGGTTGAAGAAGCGATGGATGAGCGTAAAACGATTTCTGAAAACAAATCGGAAAAAGTGGAGCTTGTTCGCGGAGCGGAGGAAGAGGTCGAAGGGTACTTGCTCACCCCGATTATTGCTCAAGGTGATCCGATCGGCTGTGTCGTTGCGTTCAGTAAGAATGGGGCGTTGTCAGAGGCTGTTATGAAATCGGTGGATACAGCGGCAAGTTTTCTCGCCAAACAAATGGAATAACTAAACGATTAATCAGACCCTTGCTGAGGACATGAAGGGTCTGATTATTTATTTTGTGCTATAATGGGAGCTCGAGATGAGATAAACAATGAGAAAGGTCAAGGTTTGATGAGTCCTCAGAACGAAACGAAACAAGTATTTAAAGGAGCCTTTCTCCTGACGGTCGCTGCTCTTGTGGGTAAGCTTTTAAGTGCAGGATATCGGGTTCCTCTGCAAAATATCACAGGTGATCTTGGCTTTTACATTTATCAACAAATATATCCGTTTTTGGGTGCTGCTTTGGTTTTATCCTTGTATGGCTTTCCCGCTGCCATATCCCGGATTGTGGCGGAATTGAAACAGCAAGGGTATGGTTTGTCGCTGCGTTCGTTTTATATGCCGGTCTTCTTAATCTTAATGGCGGTGTGTACGTTCATGTCGGTGTGTCTTTATTTCGGTTCAGAGCACATTGCTTACATAATGGGTGACAAGCAGCTGAAGTCTTCGCTTCAGGCTGCGTCTGTGATTTTCCTTTTGCTCCCGGCCGTGTCTATGTTCCGCGGGGTGTTCCAGGGGTCGGGTGACATGGTCCCCACGGCTCACTCGCAACTAATAGAGCAGCTATTCAGGGTGACCATCATCATTGTGACTGCGCTTTATGTGACCTCTTCACGTGAGTTGTATAACATTGGCACAGGGGCGGCCTTAGGCTCGCTTGCCGGCAGTCTTATCGCAGGTTTGTATCTGGGTATGCGCTTTTGGCGGAGACACCCGTGGACGCATGAGCGTTGGCCAGTAGCTTATACGCATTATCTTACGACCGTGGCCCTCTACGGTTTATTCATGTGTTTGAATTACATGCTGCTGCTTCTGTTCCAACTGGCTGATGCGTTTACACTGGTTACCTCGCTCCAGGATTACGGGCTTGCACATGGTGAGGCGAGACAAGGGAAAGGCATTTTTGACCGGGGTTATCCGTTGATTCAACTCGGTGTGGTGCTGGGCTCGTCTCTCGCTTTATCATTAGTGCCGTCGGTTACACCCTCACGCTTTAAAAGCCGTCCATGTCGGGTCCGTTTCTATATACGTGCGTTATTGAAGTTCAGCTTCGTGATTTCGGCAGGCGCCACGCTTGGATTGGCTTTGTTATTTCCGGAGGTTAATCAGGTGTTTTTCCGAAATAGTGCGGGCTCTTCGCCGCTGCGTTGGATGATGCTTGCGATTGGATTCGGCGCTCCTGCTATTTGCGTTGCCTCTATCCTGCAAGGGTTAGGCCGTGTTTATGTATCGGCTGGGATGGTGGCAGCCGGTTTTATGTTGAAATGGGGGTTGAACCTGTGGCTCATCCCGTTATTCGGGTTGAAAGGGGCCGCAGCAGCGACTGTTATAGCAACGTTATCTGTATTGGGAGGCAACAGCTACGTCCTTTTGAAAACATTGCAGGAACCCTTGTTAAAATTTCGGACTTTCGTAAAGGTGCTCGCTTGTTTATCCGGTATGGCCTTATGGGTGCTCAGCTTAAAAAGAGTCGAAACAATGATCGGGCTGGATAGTACGCGTGTCGGGCTTTTAGCCTTTATCCTTTTTGCCGTGATGACGGGGGCGTTGCTTTATTTCGCATTATTGCTTGTGAGCGGCAGTTTGTCCCGGCGTGAAATCCTGCACGTGCCCTATGGCGGCAGTGTTGCCCGATTACTACCAAGGAGGAAATGAACATGCATTCGATTGAAATCATCGGACTGGGCGGAGGAGATATTGACCAGCTTCCGTTAGGTCTTTATAAAAAACTCATCTCACAGGCTCAGCCCGTCTACGTGAGAACCGAGGACCATCCTGTCGTGGCGGCGCTCGAAACCGAAGGCGTCACCTTTAAAGGCTTTGATGAAACGTATCAAAGGCACGATCAATTTGAGCCTGTTTATCAGGATATCGTGGAACAATTGATCCAAGCGTCAGAGACTCAGGCCGTCATTTATGCCGTTCCGGGACACCCGATGTTAGCGGAAAGAACGGTGCAATTACTGCTCGAACACGGGAAAGAAACTGACCTTCATGTGACGTGTACCGGCGGACGCAGTTTCTTAGACGACCTATTTAACGCGCTCCAAGTTGACCCCATCGAGGGTTTTCAATTATTGGATGCCACGTCATTTAAACGCAATCAACTGGACTATCGCAGTCACCTAATATTTTGCCAAGTTTATGATAAAATGATTGCATCAGAAGTGAAGCTGTCCTTATTGGACGATCTTGCCCCCGAAACCCCCGTTACCATTGTGTCAGCAGCAGGCAGTAATGAGGAGACACGCTTGAGCATACCTTTGGAAGAATTGGACCGCGCTGTCGAGCTTGATAATCTGACGACGGTTCATCTCGCGCCTATCACTGATATGAATCAGCTGAATCATCAGTTTTTCCGGCTGCGGGAGGTGATCAGCGAATTGCGAGGGCCTGACGGCTGCCCTTGGGATAGAGCGCAAACGCACGAATCCCTTCGCAAATATTTAATTGAAGAAACGTATGAGTTTATCGATGCGGTCAATCGTGCTGATGATGTTAACATGACTGAAGAGCTCGGTGACATTTTACTGCAAGTCCTTTTACATAGCCAGATTGGTGAAGATGAAGGATTTTTTACGGTGGATGACGTAATAGTAACCGTAACCGATAAAATGATCCGACGGCATCCTCACGTGTTTGGTGATCATCAAGCCGAGACGGCAGAGGATGTCGTGCAAAGCTGGGATGCGATTAAACAGAACGAGAAATCCGGCCAGCATGTCGCTCTGTTGGATCACGTTCCTAAAAGCTTCCCTGCTTTATTGCAGGCTGAAGAAATCCAAAAGAAGGCAGCTAAAGTCGGATTTGATTGGGGCGATCCTGTCCAAGTCATTCGGAAAGTGGAAGAAGAATGGCAAGAATTTGAGGTTGCCAGACGCCAGCAGAATGTAAGGGAAATGGAAAAAGAGTGGGGCGATTTACTGTTCGCCCTGGCCAATCTCGCACGACACTATAAGTTATCGAGTGAAAGCAGTCTGGAGCAAACCAATGCAAAGTTCAGGAAGCGGTTTGCTTACGTGGAAAAGAAGGTCGTGGATAGCGGACATCAGTGGCATGATTTTACATTGGACGAATTAGATGGTTTTTGGGAACGAGCCAAAGCCGAATATAAAGGGGAAGAATAAATATGATGAGACTTGATAAATTCTTAAAGATATCTCGTTTGATCAAACGCCGTACGCTTGCAAAAGAAGTGGCTGATCAGGGGCGCATTACCATTAACGGGAATCAGGCGAAAGCAGCCAGTACGCTGCAAGTCGGCGATGAATTGCGTATCCAATTCGGTCAAAAGATATTGACGATTGAAGTGAAGTCGCTGCGGGAGACAACGAAGAAAGATGAAGCGCAGTCCCTTTACGAAATCATCAAAGAAGAGCCCGTACACTAATTGTTCTAAAAGCTCCCTCTGACTCATAGCTTGTACCATAGAGGGGGGCTGTAATTATGGAGTACAATGACAGGAATCAATCCGTACGCGTGCAGGCAGAACATCATGTAAAAATGAGCAATCGCCGCACCTTGGAAATTACAGGTGTTAAGGAAGTTGACAGTTTTGACAGTGAAGAGTTTTTATTGCAAACCACCATGGGTTATCTCGTTATTCGTGGGGAGAATCTCCAGATGAAAAACCTCGATGTTGAAGAGGGTGAAGTCTCTATCAAGGGAAAAGTTCATGAATTAACGTACCTTGATGAAAACCATGGAGAAAAAGCTAAAGGATTATTTAGCAAGCTCTTTAAATGAGTTTAAGTGTTCAGTTCCTCACCATGGTGACGATGATTGCCAGCGGGATTTACCTTGGTGCGGCGGTCGACACGTTTCATAAATTGACAAAAGGCTACCGCAAAAAGGTCGTTTTGGATTATGCGTTGGTACTTAGCTTTTGGATGTTTCAAGCCTTATTTCTGTTTTTAATTTTGTATCTGTCTAATTATGGAGAGCTCCGTTTTTATATTTTAGTTGCGGTCATTTGCGGCTATGCAGCTTACCGCGCCTTATTCAGAGCACGATTTTTAAGCGTTCTGGAATGGGTCTTTCGTGTGGTTGCACGCATTGTTTCAATCGTCCGTCAAACGATTCATATTCTCATCATACAGCCGATTGTATGGATTGTGCGCACGATTTTCTATATCGTGCTATGGGTTTTATCGTTGCTCGGATCGGGTATTATAGGGATATTGAAATTAATTTATTTTCTCTTAACCCCTTTAGGGAAAGGGGTTTGGTGGCTCCTTCCTAAAAATATGAAAAAATTCTTACATCATATAGCAGGATTTTGCGGTAAAATAAAGAATAGGTTACTGACATGGTGGAAAAGTTTTAAAAAATAACAAGGAGGCAAACGAGCGATGGCCGATAAACAAAGAGTAACGCGGTTAGAATCTACATACATGCAGCACTACGATGCTTATATGGACAGAGAAAAGAAAAAGAAAAAGCGTCTCTTTCGTCGCCTGACCCTCTTTGCCCTAATCGTTGCTGTGGTAGCTGTATCTATGGTGACTTATCAAATGAGACAACAAGCTTTATATAACGAAAAGCAGGAAAAATATGAGCAGCTTCAGGAAGATATGTCTGCCTTGAAGCAAGAAGAGAAGGATCTTAACCAGGAAATTGAACTGCTGCAGGATGAAGACTATGTCCTTCAAATCGCCCGTACAAATTATTTCTTCTCTAAAGAAGGCGAAATAATTTTTAATATGCCTGAGGAAGAGCCTTCATATTGACACTCTTTTCGTTGCTTATATATAATATGTAATAAGGATAATTTTCTTTATCGAACATTCTAAGGAGGAGCATTTTTTTTATGTCAATTGAAGTAGGCAGCAAGCTGCAGGGTAAGGTAACGGGAATCACTAATTTCGGAGCATTCGTCGAGCTCCCTGATGGTCAGACGGGGCTGGTTCATATTAGTGAAGTTGCCGATAACTATGTCAAAGACATTAATGAACATTTGAGCCAGGGCGATCAAGTAGAGGTCAAAGTCATTAATGTGAAAGAGGGTAAAATCGGGCTTTCCATCAAGAAAGCCAAAGAAAACTATGGTCGCCGCAAAACGCCTAACAAGCCAAACAATAGTCGCAAATCCCCTGAATCATTTGAACAAAAAATGAACAATTTCCTGAAGGATAGCGACGAACGTCTAGCATCACTGAAAAAGCATACTGAATCTAAACGCGGAGGCCGAGGTGCTAAAAGAGGCTAGCTTGCTGTCTATATACCAATATAAATAAGGTGCAAATCTGATAAATGGCTTTGCACGATGACCGATCCCTGCTCAACACGAGCGGGGATTTTTTCATAGTGTTTTATTAGGTCCTTTAAGTCATGAGAGCTAGGGTTGGCTTGGAAACACCTCGCTTTCCTGCGCTAAAATTGTTGCGTTATTACAAGTGGCTCACACCATACTAACGCATGATCTCACCTATGTGGTTCGCTCATTTAACAGGCAAGGGGCCCTCGCTCCAGTGTGAAGTGACTACTACCCGCAGTTCCTTTAAATCTCGAAACCTATTCTTTTAAAAGAACTCCTAGGCAAAGCTTAGATGACAAAAAAAAATCACGCTACCTTTAAAAGGTAGCGTGATTCAGGACAAAAATGTGGTGCGATGACCCGTACGGGACTCGAACCCGTGTTACTGCCGTGAAAGGGCAGTGTCTTAACCGCTTGACCAACGGGCCAGACTCGTAAAATTATGTAGAGTGGCGGTGGAGGGGATCGAACCCCCGACCTCACGGGTATGAACCGTACGCTCTCGCCAGCTGAGCTACACCGCCAAATGACTTGTTGAAGTCACAAAAAATATAGTACACCATGTGCAAAATGGTGTCAATAAGTATTTGAAAATCTACGCACCATCCCAGGCAAAAACATCCTTTCTTAGGAGAAAATAAACGTGGCCACGCCGTAAAGGACGGTCGCTATTCCAACGGCTATCAGTGCAGGCCCCAATTTGAATCGTGCGTATTGGATCACTTCCAAGTTCAAAATTTTCGCAATGGTATTCGTATTGTCACTAAGAGGGGAGGCGAAAGCGCCAAATGCCCCGCTAGCGAATACGGCACCAATTACGAGGGGTAGCGAAGCGCCCGATGTGTGGCCGAGAGAGATAGCCAACGGCATGATGATCCCCCAGGTGCCCCAGGATGATCCAATGAAATACGAAACAAGGGAACCTAACAAAAACAACACAGGTGGGATGAGCATAGAAGGGATCCAATTCACGTTAGTTGTCACAAACCCTGAGAAGCCCAAATCTTCTGTCGCCGTAGCCAGTCCCCACACAATAGCCAAAAGTAAAATAACGGCCATCAACTCATTACCGCCATGGATAAAATGCGTCATCATCTCTTTTAATTTATTGTGTTGAAAACGCAGAAACACTAACGTCACGATCAACGTAATAATGAGTGCGAGCACCATCGCATTCAATACATCCGCTTCGATAAACGCTTGAAAGAAACCGTTCGTTTCACGCGACCCGTCCCACCAGGTCAGAAACAGCGTAAGGCCGATGATCAGGATGAGCGGAATGACTAAGTTCCAGGGACGTGCCGGGAGTTCTTTTGATACAGCCGGGTGGCAATCTCGCCAGTCGTTCTCATCGTCTTCCTCTTTCACCTCTTTACTCGTGCCGCCGACATCTGTTTGCGGCTTGTCGGAATGATGGAAAAAGCTCAGATAGATGCCGATCAGGATCATGACGATAGAAAAAAAGTTGAAGGGGATGCTTTGAATGAAAAGTTGATAGGCATCGGCTTCTATCCCTTCGTTATTCAAGGAAAGCTCGATTACCGATACCATGTAGCCCACTGATGCTGTGGCGATAGGAATTAAGACAATCAACGGAGCAGCTGTCGTTTCAATTACAAACGCTAATTCTTGTTTGGACATGCTTATCTTTTTTAGTAACGCTCGCATAATAGGCGCTACCGTCACAATGCGAAAGTTCGGGGCACTGAATGTACCGAGGGTTGAAATCCATGTCAAAAACAGTGCGCCCCGTTTCGTTTGAATACGTTCAGACGCCTCTTCGACAAATCCTTTTATTCCCCCCGATATTCGTATGACTCCGACAAGCCCAGAGAATATATAGAGGAAAGCAATGATTTTGATATTGCTTTCATCCTGCAGACTTACTACGACATATTCCAACGCCTTCTGGATTCCTCCGAGTAAATGGGGTTCAACTAAATAAGCGCCTGTCAATAAGCCAAGCGCTAACCCGGGAAGAACTTGTTTGGTAATAATGGCAACAGGTATAACGACAAGAAACGGTAGGATTGAAATCCAGGCACTTTCCACAAAGATCCCTCTTTCCAAACGACTCTATTCTCTAGCTTGCTGGAAAAAGGGGATTTTATGCTCAGTTCTTCCTGACATTTTTCTTCCACATAAACGGGTGTTCACATGAGTATTCGACCTGGAAATGGTATCATTTCGCTCGTTATAGTGGTCCCTTCGAGCAATTTTTAACAAAACGACTTTAAACCGGGAACGTAGTCGAACTTTTGGTTACGGCAGTTTTGTTGTTTTGACAAATTGTTTAAGTTTTCTGTGATTTAATGAGAATAACTTAAAAGGAGTGGTGATCATGCAAGGAACGGTGAGAAATCGTGCGGAAAGGCGTTTAACGTGGGGATTCAACTCAGCACATGCGATGTCTAGAAAGCTTCTGAACAAGCTTTCCTATGTGCTCATTGATAAGGGAGTACTCTTAATGATAATCGCTTTGTTGCTGGGACGAGCTGTAATCCTTTCTTCCATGGCGCCGTTTGGAGTGGCGCTGATTGCGTCAGTGTGGTGGATGAGGCGGTCTATGGTCGTACCTGTCTTATTGTTTATGATTGGCGGAGCCGTCACTGTGGGAGTTGGCCAGGCCGCCTTTGTGGCGGGGTCCGCTCTGACATTCATGGGGACAGCGATGATTTTACATAAAGCTAAGCAGCCTCAGAAGCTGCTTCCCTGGATGGCTTTATTAGCTTGTGTGGTTCCCCGGATGATTACGCTCGCGTTACTGGATCGTTGGGAGCTGTATGATTTAGTACTAGTCGGGGCTGAAGGCGTTTTAAGTGCCATCCTTGTCCTTATATTTATGCAAAGTCTTCCTTTGATATCACCAAAAAAATATCGGCCGGCATTAAAAAACGAAGAGATCGTGTGCATGATCATATTATTAGCTTCTATATTAACGGGGACGATCGGCTGGCAGGTGCAAGGCATTGCGATTGAACAGGTTCTTTCCCGTTACCTGGTTTTATTTTTAGCTTATATTGGTGGAGCTGCAATCGGAGCCACCGTCGGGGTTGTGACCGGATTAGTATTAACCTTGGCCAGTGTCGCTCAATTTTATCAAATGAGTTTGCTTGCGTTTGCAGGGTTACTTGGCGGTTTATTGAAAGAAGGGAAGAAGCTGGGCGTCAGTGCTGGTTTGCTGGTCGGAACCTTGCTGATTACGATCTATGGGGTTGAGACATCCGGACTTGCGACGTCCATGTGGGAATCGGGGGCAGCGGTCTGTTTATTTTTGGTAACCCCGGAGCGTTGGATTCGAACGCTGTCCCGTTATGTACCAGGTACGCAGGAGCATACGCATGAACAGGAGCAGTATTTGCAAAAGGTGAGGGATGTGACGGCTGTTCGGGTCGGGAAGTTTTCTGATGTGTTCCAGGCGCTCTCGCGTAGTTTTTCGCATTTGGACAAGCAAGCTGATCACCAGGAGGAAAAGGAATTTGATTATTTTCTGAGTCACGTTACAGAAAAAACCTGTCAGACGTGCTTTAAAAAAGATAAATGTTGGGCGCGGCAATTCGATGAGACGTATGGGTTAATGTCAGATTTGATGATGGAGCTCGATCAACAAAATGAGCCCTCACGGGTGATGCGAAAGGATGTGGAGCAATACTGTGTAAAACCGCAGAAGTTGATTGACACGATGAAGCATGAGTTATCGTTTTACCAGGCGAATCAGCAATTGAAGAAACAGGTGTTGGAAAGCAGGCGGTTCGTGTCTGATCAATTGCGTGGTGTTTCTGAAGTCATGGAGAATTTTGCTAATGAAATCGTCAAAGAACGGGAGCACCACGAGCATCAAGAGCATTACATTCATGACGCGCTGGAAAAAATGGGGTTCGATATTGAAAAACTCGATATCTATACGTTGGAACCCGGCAGCGTTGATATTGAAATGGATGTCTTGATCGATGATTATCGTGGCGAGGGGGCCAAACTGATTGCACCGGTGTTATCGGATATATTAGAAGAGACTGTGATTGTGAGCCAGGAGGATATCTCACCGTTTCCGAGCGGCCGATGTCACTTAGAATTTCGTTCTGCCCAGCAGTTCAAAATTACCTCCGGCGTAGCCCATGCTGCCAAAGGGGGCGGTTTTGTCTCCGGGGACAGCTATTCGGTTATGGAACTGGGAACCGGTAAATTTGCGCTTGCTATCAGTGATGGAATGGGGAATGGAGAACGGGCTCATGAAGAAAGCGTGGAGACGCTGAGGTTATTGAAACAAATCTTGCAATCCGGGATCAAAGAGGAGGTGGCTATTCAATCGATCAACTCGATTCTGGCGTTACGGACAAGTGATGAAATCTTCTCCACGCTTGATTTAGCCATTATTGACCTGCATCAGGCAAGTTCGAAATTTATTAAAATTGGCAGTACACCTAGTTTTATTAAGAGAGGGTCGAAAATTTTAACGGTGGAGTCCGGAAATCTGCCGATGGGCATTATTCAAGATGTAGATGTTGATATGATCAGCGAACAGCTGAAATCAGGCGATCTGTTGATCATGATGAGTGATGGGATGATGGAGGGTCCCAAGCATGTGGAAAATGTGGAGTTATGGTTAAAGCGTAAAATCAGAGAAATCAACAGTGAAGACCCTCAGACGATTGCTGATGTGTTGTTAGAAGAAGTCATTCGTTCCCAATCAGGCGGGATCGTGGATGATATTACGGTGCTCGTAGCGCGTATTGACCATCACATTCCAGAATGGGCTGCCATACAAGTCGGTCAGAAACAAGCAAGATAAAACGTATATCCCTCTCTATTTTCGGCGATGATGGAGGTAACGGAAACAGGAGGGATGCAGGATGAAAAATGGGAAAATCAAACAAATCTTATTGTTGACGGATGGATGTTCCAACCACGGCGAGGATCCTATTGCTGTGGCGGCATTAGCGTACAATCAAGGCGTGACCGTCAATGTCATCGGTGTTCTGGATGACACGCAGACGGAGCAGCCTAAAGGTCTTGACGAAGTGGAGTCTATTGCAGAAGCGGGGGGCGGAGTCAGCCAGATCGTTTATCAAAAAGCGCTGTCCCAAACGGTTCAAATGGTGACACGTCAGGCGATGACCCAAACCCTGCAAGGTGTCGTGAATCAAGAGCTTCAAGAAATTCTCGGGAAAGGACAAACCTTAGAAGATCTTCCACCGGAACAACGGGGTGAAGTGATGGAAGTGGTGGATGATTTAGGTGAGACATCACAATTGGAAGTGCTCGTACTGGTTGATACGAGTGCAAGTATGCAGCATAAATTGCCGACTGTTAAAGATGCGTTACTTGATTTGTCTCTGAGTCTCAATGCACGGACAGGGAAAAACAGCTTCAGCGTCTATACCTTTCCGCATAAAAAGAAAACCATATCCCAGCTTGTGGCCTGGACCCCTGACTTGGATGCCATTGACAAAGTGTTTCCGAAGATTTCAAGCGGTGGCATGACCCCGACAGGTCCTGCGCTCAAGGAATCTTTGTATCAGTTTGGTAAAAAACGATTGTTCAGAGGGATGAGAAACGATGAACCATTCGAAGAATCAGGCTCCTGAGCTTGCTTATGGAACGGTGATCACAGGGAAATGGCATAAACAGTCTTATCGGATCGTTGGAAAGCTGGGATCTGGCGCGTGTGGGACCGTGTACTTGTGTGAGCATAAGGCGGTCCGTTTTGCTTTGAAACTGAGCAGTGATCGGACACGAATAACGAGTGAAGTTAACATATTGAAGAAGTTCCGTAAGGTCCAAGGGCAACACCTTGGACCTTCTTTCGTCGATGTCGATGACTGGGAACGGCCCGGATACGGCCCCTTGTCTTACTATGTGATGGAATACTTACAAGGCAAATCGGTCGCTCAATTTTTGACAGGTAAGAAGCAGGAGTGGCTGGGTGTTTTTATCATGCAGCTTTTAAGTGAACTAGAGAACCTCCATCAGGCTGGCTACATCTTTGGCGACTTGAAATCCGACAACTTGCTGGTGACGGGTTCTCCAGCTCACGTGAGATGGATAGATGTCGGCGGGGTGACAGCCAAGGGGAACGCCATCAAAGAATACACGGAATTCTATGACCGTGGTTATTGGCAAATGGGCAGCAGAAAAGCGGAGCCGACCTATGACTTATTCGCCCTGACGATGGTGATGCTTGAGACTGCTTACCCAAAACGATTTGAACGAGGCAAGGATCCGAGAAAAACGTTGTATCAGAAATTAGAGGCAGCTCCGTCGTTAAAAGCGTATAAATCTTTAATGATGAAGTGCTGGCGCGGAGACTACCAATCTGCATCTCACATGAAAAAGGATGTGGTGGATCAGATGATGGCCCTTCCCAAGGAGAACACCAGAGTGGGCCGGAAACGGGCGAACGAGAAAGCGTTTCATTGGTATGAGATAGGCGCCACCTCCATGTTCGCTGTTATTTTTTATTTGATTTCAGTTTTAATGCGTTTTTAAAGTCAATAACTTTTGCAGTAAGCAAGAAAATAATGATACGATATATAATGGTGTTCAGTATTGATCATGCAATCATTTGGAGTGGAAACCAATGAAGGAATCGGTTGATTTATTTATCCGCCGGCACGGCATATTACATTCAGGAGAAACCGTTCTCGTTGCTGTATCCGGTGGTGCAGACTCATTGGCGCTGCTTCATTATCTTTCTTCGATTCGCTCGCAATGGAGGCTGCGCATTATGGCGGTGTCTGTAGATCATCAACTGAGGGGGGATCAATCGAGAGCGGATGTACAATTTGTAAAGGATGTTTGCCGTGAATGGAATATCGACTTTGTAGATATGTCTGTCGATGTTGCTTGGTATAAGCAACAACATGGAAAGGGTACACAAGAAGCGGCACGCGAACTGCGGTATCAAGTCTTCAATAGGGTGATGAATACCTACCAAGCGGATGTACTTGCTTTAGGTCACCACGGCGACGATCAAATTGAAACGGTGTTGATGCGGCTTGTCCAACGTTCCCGATCGGGAGCGGTGACAGGGATGCCCATCGCACGGCCATTTGGAAGAGGCCGGTTGATTCGTCCTTTCCTGAGTGTTTCTAAGCAGGATATCCTGCAATACTGTGCCAGTCATCACATCGATTATCGAGAAGATCCCACTAATCAAGATCCAGCCTATACACGGAATGCGTTTCGTCTCCAAGTGTTGCCGTTTTTAAAAACACAAAATCCTCAGTTACATAGGCATATTCAATCGTATAGCGAGCGCGTTCGAGCAGAGGAAGAATACCTTGACTCCCAGGCGGAGAAGGTTCTGGACTCCTCGGTTACATTCACTGAAAAACCGGTAAAAGTTGAATTGAAAATTCCTGAGTTTTCAGCGTTTCCGTTTGCTTTACAAAGGCGTGCCTTTCATCTAATATTAAATTATCTTTTCCGTGGAGCTGCTCCCGAACTTTCCTACGCACATGAGGAGTCGTTTTTTTTGTTGTTAAGCAGCGAAAAACCGAATGTGTCATTGGATTTTCCGAATGGTCTACATCTGATTCGGGAATATGACCACGGTATCTTCCAATTTACATCTGTACAGGAGCCGGAAAGCTATGCGTACAGGCTCCAGGCAGGTGAAGAAGTACGACTTCCGGACGGATCCAGACTTCGTGCTGATTTGACGGAGGAGCTTGATAAACAAGAAGGACCGTTTGTTTATCTATGTGATTCGCATCACGTGAGCTTCCCGTTATATGTTCGAACGCGCAAAGATGGAGATAGAATCCGCCCGATGGGAATGAAAGGGTCCAAAAAAGTAAAGGATATTTTTATTGATGAAAAAATTCCAGCTGCTAAACGGAAGACTTGGCCTATCATAACCGACGCCAATGGGAACATTCTTTGGATAGCCGGTTTGAAAAAGGGTGAAGCATGGAAGACAGCAACAGCTGGCACATGGCTTCGATTACATTATCACAAAAGGGAAAAAGATTTGTAGGAGGAGCGGAGATGCATAATGAAATTGAACATATCCTGATCTCTCAAGACGAAATCCAGTCGAAGTGTGAAGAGATTGGGATGCAATTGACCGAAGAGTACGAAGGGAAGTTCCCTCTGGCCATAGGCGTTCTGAAAGGTGCACTGCCCTTTATGGGGGACCTGTTGAAACGGGTCAATACACATTTGGAAATGGATTTCATGGATGTTTCCAGCTATAATGGTGAAATGAAATCCTCAGGTGAAGTTAAAATTGTTAAGGACCTTGATACACAAGTGGAAGGTCGTGATCTGCTCATCATTGAGGACATCATTGA
Organism: Thalassobacillus sp. CUG 92003; assembly: GCF_013618635.1. Taxonomy (GTDB): domain Bacteria; phylum Bacillota; class Bacilli; order Bacillales; family Halobacillaceae; genus CUG-92003. The sequence goes on from NZ_JABLSJ010000019.1 coordinate 50,645, forward strand.
CAGTGGCTTGACTTTGAGTTACCTCGTGGATTTATTTAAATACCGCAAAGCGAATTCCATAAAAATTGTGACCCTGCTGGATAAACCGACCGGACGTAACGCCCATGTTAAAGCGGATATCATAGGTTTTGAAGTCCCTAATGAATTTGTGGTGGGCTATGGTCTCGACTATCAGGAAAAATATCGTAATCTTCCGTATATCGGGGTGTTGAAGCCAGAGGTATACGGCGGTTGAAAAACACTTGAGTAATAAGGACTCATCCATCACATAAAATGTAAGGGGAATTAGTTGTGAAGCCAGTTTTTAGTGTGGTACTATTTTATAGAGTTTTTCTTGCTTGGGAGGAGGTAGGCAATGAATCGGATATTTCGTAATACTATATTTTATTTACTTATCTTCCTCGTAGTTATCGGCGTGGTCGGTCTATTTAGAGGACAAGGTGAGCCAGAAACATCGTTAAATGTTAATGAGTTTTATAATAAATTAAACAATGGTGAGATTGAAGAGATGACGATCAAGCCTGTTAATGGGGTGATCCAGGTTACGGGTCAGCTCGCTGGTGAAGGAGAAGACAATTCATTCACATCAAAGATACCTCAGAATGAACAGGTCATTTCCGATATTACCCAACAGGCTCAAGAACAAAGCACGTTAACGGTTGAAGAGGAAGAACAGCCGAGTGCCTTTGTCTCGTTCTTGACCACGATGATTCCATTTGTCATCATCTTTATTCTATTCTTCTTCCTGCTTAACCAGGCTCAAGGCGGCGGAAGCCGAGTGATGAACTTTGGTAAAAGTAAGGCGAAGATGTACAGTGAAGATAAAAAGAAAGTCCGCTTTAAGGACGTAGCCGGAGCCGATGAAGAGAAGCAGGAGCTTGTGGAAGTCGTCGATTTCCTCAAAGATCCGCGTAAATTCTCTCAGGTAGGCGCCCGCATTCCGAAAGGTGTCCTGCTTGTAGGGCCGCCCGGAACAGGTAAAACCTTGCTTGCACGTGCTGTAGCAGGTGAAGCTGGCGTTCCATTCTTCTCAATCAGTGGTTCTGATTTCGTTGAAATGTTCGTCGGTGTTGGTGCTTCACGTGTCCGTGACTTGTTTGAAAACGCTAAGAAAAATGCCCCGGGCATCATTTTCATTGATGAACTTGATGCTGTCGGCCGCCAGCGTGGAGCTGGACTTGGCGGCGGTCACGATGAACGTGAACAAACCTTGAACCAATTACTAGTCGAAATGGACGGATTTGGCGCAAATGAAGGCATTATCATCATTGCTGCAACGAACCGTCCTGATATTCTTGACCCAGCCTTACTTCGTCCAGGGCGTTTCGACCGTCAGATAACGGTAGATCGACCTGATGTCAAAGGACGACAGGAAGTCCTGGCTGTTCATGCTAAAAACAAACCAATGAGCGACAACGTAGATGTCAAAACCATTGCTATGCGCACACCAGGGTTCTCGGGTGCTGACCTTGAGAACCTATTGAACGAAGCTGCTCTGGTTGCAGCCCGTTCTGATAAGCAAGCAATTGATATGGAAGATGTCGACGAAGCCATTGACCGCGTGATAGCTGGACCAGCGAAGAAGAGCCGTGTTATTTCTGAAAAAGAACGCAACATCGTTGCCTTCCATGAAAGTGGTCATACCGTTATTGGCATGGTGCTGGACGATGCGGATATGGTGCACAAAGTGACGATTGTTCCGCGTGGTCAGGCTGGCGGTTACGCTGTGATGCTTCCTCGTGAAGATCGCTACTTCATGACCAAACCTGAGTTGTTTGATAAAATCACAGGACTCTTAGGAGGTCGTGTAGCTGAAGAAATCATCTTTGGTGAAGCGAGTACCGGCGCGCACAATGACTTCCAACGTGCCACAAGTATCGCTCGCAAGATGGTGACCGAATACGGGATGAGTGAAAAACTTGGTCCGCTTCAGTTCGGTTCCAATTCTCAAGGCCAGGTCTTCTTAGGACGCGATATTCAAAACGAGCAGAATTATAGTGATCAAATCGCTTATGAAATTGATAAAGAAGTTCAGAACTTTATTAAAGAGTGTTACGATCGCGCTATGAACATTCTGACCGAAAACAAAGATAAATTAGAATTACTGGCGAAAACGTTGCTTGATGTTGAAACGCTTGATGCTACTCAAATCAGGTATCTATTTGACAAAGGACGCCTTCCAGAACTAGAAGAACTGGAGGAAATCGCTAGGAAAAATAATAAAGATGTCGTGAACCTGACAGGTGAAGAAGAAAAAGAAGGTAAAGACGACAAAGATGTTCGTGTAAACATCCAATCAAAAGAAGATGAAGAAGCTCGTGAAGAAAACGAGGAACACGAAGAAGAACGCGAACATGAAGAAACGCATGGATCAGATGATGAGACGAACGATCGAAACGATAACAGGTAAAACTATCATGAGATCACGCTGCTCGGCAAAGGGCAGCGTGATTTTTTGCGGCGTTACGCGCTTTTTTGTATGATGAAAGTGTGGGTTCAGTTAAAACGAGACAGATTGAATGAAAAAGGTTTAAGCGTCGATTAAAATAGGCGCAATAAGTGAAAGAGGTTGTAAAGGAGAATGATGAGTTATGTCAGACTATTTAGTCCGCGCAACGGCTTTTGAAGGGAAGGTGCGCGCTTATGCCATCCAATCGACGCGTGCTGTAAGTGAAGCGCAACAACGGCAGGATACATGGGCGACAGCGTCAGCCGCATTAGGGCGTACGCTGACCATCAGCGCGATGATGGGGGTCATGTTGAAAGGTAAGGATAAATTGACGATCAAAGTTGAAGGTGACGGACCAATCGGGGCGATCATTGCCGACTCGGATGCTAACGGGAATGTTCGCGGTTACGTTGGAAACCCTCACGTCGATTTTGATTTGAATGTAGCTGGAAAGTTAGATGTTGCACGAGCTGTAGGGACAAACGGCACGTTGAGCGTCGTGAAGGACTTGGGCATGCGCGATCATTTTACAGGGCAGGTTCCGCTTGTAACCGGAGAAATCAGTGAAGATTTCACCTATTATTTTGTCAACTCCGAGCAAATACCCTCAGCTGTAGGGGCTGGCGTTCTGGTTGACACCGATCATAGCATTTTGGCCTCAGGAGGATTCATCGTGCAAATGATGCCAGGGGCTGATGATGAGTTGATCGACAGCATCGAGCAGAAGTTAGGCGCCATGTCTCCCATCTCCTCTCTGGTTCGTGATGGACACAGTCCAGAGGAAATGTTGCATCACGTTTTAGGAGAGGGGAACGTCGAGGTGCTGGATACAGTGCCGATCCAATTCAAGTGCCAATGCTCCAGAGAACGTGTGGAAACAGCGATTGCGAGCCTCGGAGATGAGGAGATTCAACGTATGATTGAAGAAGACCAAGGAGCAGAAGCAAAGTGTCACTTTTGTAATGAAGATTATCAATTCAATGTCCAGGATTTACAGAACCTCAAGTCGATATCCGGGACGGAATAAAGGGAGCACCTCACGTAATAGTGGACGCTGTAATGAAATAAAGTTATTGTAATTATATAGTTGAAAAAGTTTGACAATTTAGCTTATGTTAAGTAAATTAGAAACAAATCCTATTAAAATACTTGGTTTTAGGAGTGAGGAAATGAGAATTGCGAATAATATCAACGAATTGATCGGTCAAACACCGGTTGTGAAACTGAACGGGAGTGCAGACGAAGGCAGTGCCGATATTTATTTGAAACTCGAATTTATGAATCCCGGCAGCTCCGTCAAGGACCGTATTGCCCTTGCCATGATCGAAAAAGGTGAGGAAAAAGGAGCGCTTAAAGCAGGCGATACAATCATCGAGCCGACGAGTGGTAACACAGGTATCGGTATTGCGATGGTCGCAGCAGCGAAAGGTTATAAAACGTTGCTCGTTATGCCGGACACCATGAGTCAGGAACGCCGTAACTTACTGCGTGCTTATGGGGCTGAGCTTGTGTTGACACCGGGCAGTGATGGCATGAAAGGCGCGATTAAAAAAGCAACCGAACTGCAGGAAAAACACGGTTACTTCATGCCTCAGCAGTTCAATAACGAAGCAAACCCTGAAGTTCACGAACAGACAACGGGTCCTGAACTCGTCGAACAAATGGGTGATCAACTCGATGCCTTTATCTCTGGGATCGGAACAGGTGGAACCATCACGGGTGCTGGCAAAGTACTCCGAAAGCATTACCCGAACGTGAAGATTTACGCGGTTGAACCCGAAGCTTCCCCTGTCTTGTCAGGCGGCGAACCGGGACCTCATAAAATTCAAGGAATTGGCGCTGGCTTCGTGCCCAGCATTTTAGATACGGATATCTATGATGAAGTCATTCAAGTTTCCAACGAAGCATCCTATGAAGCAGCGAGAGAAGCTGCACGCAAGGATGGCATTTTGGGAGGTATTTCTTCCGGCGCTGCCATTCACGCTGCCAAACAAGTTGCCAAAGAATTGGGCGCAGGTAAGAAAGTGGTCGCCATCATTCCGAGTAATGGTGAGCGTTATCTTTCCACACCGTTGTATCAATTTGATGATGAATAATGGAATCACTCGATTCAAAGCTGTCTCACACGTGTTTGTGAGACAGTTTTTTTACGAAATCGTGTACCGGGACATCATTGTTTTACGTTTAGGCATGATAGATGTTCAACAATGTTGTAAAATAGGAGAAAAGGATTCAATCGTAAATAAGGAGCTCATGCATCATGGCATTTCAACTTAAAACAGGTGTGAAACATTATAATATGGATCAGGAAACATTGGTTATGGGCATCTTAAATGTGACGCCAGATTCATTTTCAGACGGTGGGCATTATAATCGTGTAGACGAAGCTGTCGTTCAAGCCTTAAAGCTGGAAGAAGCGGGCGCTCATATTATAGATGTCGGAGGTGAATCGACGCGGCCGGGCCATAAACCCGTCGGGGTCCAAGAGGAGCTTAAACGTGTGCTTCCAGTCATTGAAGCCATTTCACATAAACTCTTGATTCCGATTTCAATCGATACGTATAAGTCACAAGTGGCTCGTCAAGCTGTACAAAGCGGTGCTTCAATCATCAATGATGTATGGGGGGCCAAAAAAGATCCGGCTATTGCTTCTGTGGCAGCGGATTTGCAAGTGCCGATCATTTTAATGCACAACCGAGATAACAAACAGTACCATGCGCTGATTGCTGACATGCTCGCAGATTTGAGAGAGAGTATTCACATTGCGCAACAAGCCGGTGTCCACGATGACCAGATCATACTCGACCCCGGGATTGGTTTCGCCAAAACACCAGAGGATAACATCACGGTTATGAGACATTTAGAACGGTTTAGTGAACTTGGCTTTCCGATATTGCTGGGGAGCTCACGCAAGTCATTTATCGGGCAAATTCTTGACTTGCCTGTCGATGAGCGAGTGGAAGGAACGGGCGCGACCGTTTGTTTCGGGATGACGAAAGGTGTACATATTGTGCGCGTTCATGATGTGGGACCGATCGCACGCATGACTAAAATGATGGACGCGATGCTGGGAAAAGGAGTATAACTATGGATAAAATACATGTAACGCAAATGGAATTCTACGGGTACCATGGCTTATTCCCCGAAGAGAATAAGCTGGGTCAGCGTTTTTATGTTGATTTGGAACTTGAATTGGATTTAAAACCGGCTTCCGTCAATGATGATATGAACGAATCCATTGATTACGGTGAAATTTATCAAGTGACTCGGACTATCGTAGAGGGGGAAGCAAAGAACTTAGTCGAAACGGTGGCAGAACGACTCGCTGAGCAATTATTAGGAACGTTTGGTAAATTATCGGCGTGTAAGGTGAAGGTAATTAAACCAGACCCCCCGATTCCGGGCCATTATGATGCTGTAGCCGTTGAAATTTACAGGAGCCGAACATAATGAAACATGCCTATATTGCACTCGGATCTAACATTGCACCCCGTGATGCGTTTCTTGCAGATGCAATTGCCTTGTTAGCTGAGCTTAAGACTGTTCATGTTGTGACGGAGTCGGCTGTTTATGAAACACCGCCAGTTGGTTACGAGGATCAACATGATTTTCTCAATATGGTCATTAACGTGCAGACATCGCTAAGCCCAATGGAGCTGCTCAGTCATTGTCAGGCGATTGAACAGGAACTGGGGCGCAAACGGGTAATCAAATGGGGGCCTCGTACAATTGACCTTGATATTTTGTTGTTTCAAAACGAAACAGTTAACACTGACCGGTTAACGATCCCGCATCCACGGATGCATGAACGTGCTTTTGTCATGGTACCGCTTGCGGAAATAGCCCCGACGGTTAACGTCACAGAAGATCACACGGTCAAAGATTTACTGAACAATTTACCCGATGAAGATATAAAAGGAGTTAAACGATGGAAGAAAAAAGATGGGGGAAACGGATCAAAGGATTCAGAAAGCTGAAAGGGATGACTCAAATACAGCTCGCCCATAAAATGGGCGTTTCGGTCTCTGTGTTGGGTGAACTGGAGCGAGGGAGCCGCTTGCCAGACGGTCCCGTCCTGGACAAAATTGCACATCAGCTTAATGTTACGTTAGAAGAACTTATGTCTAAGAAAGAGAATGACGTTTAAGATGGAAGACTTGAATGGTATGAGCAATGATGGACGGTAGGCATAGCCGAGACAACTAAAGCTATAAAGGATCACGATGCTAACCACATTGAAGGCCGGAGGCACCTCTCCTAAGCCCCTTGCCGTTGACACGTGATGAAGTGTTTTCTATACTAACGTTAGTCCTATACTGCCAGTGCTTGCTGGCAGTTTTTATTTGAACGCTTAATGATTAATGGTTTGACTATATATCTATGGAACGGAGTGATCGCGATGAGCGAAGAATTAAATGAGCATATGCGTGTTCGCCGCGAAAAAATGGAAACCCATCGAGCTCAGGGGATGGATCCTTTTGGTAATAAATTCGAACGAACTCATTTAGCTGAAGATTTGCAAAAGGCATACGACGACCAGACGAAAGAAGAGCTGGAAGAAGCTGAAATTGCAACGACCGTAGCTGGCCGTATCATGACGAAACGAGGAAAAGGAAAAGCTGGCTTCGCTCACATTCAGGACCTCAGCGGGCAGGTTCAATTATATGTGCGCAAAGACCGTATCGGGGAAGACGCTTATGAATTATTCAATACCGCCGATATAGGTGATATTGTCGGTGTCACAGGTGTCGTTTTCAAAACTAAAGTAGGAGAGCTCTCCGTAAAAGCAGATGAATTCCACATGCTGACTAAATCATTGCGTCCTCTCCCTGAAAAATTCCACGGTTTGAAAGACGTCGAACAGCGTTATCGTCAGCGTTATCTCGACCTGATCACCAACCCAGGCAGCCGAGATACGTTTATCACCCGCAGTAAAATCATTCAATCGATGAGACGGTATTTAGATGAACGGGGTTTTCTTGAAGTCGAAACCCCAATGATGCACGGCATTCCCGGGGGAGCCTCCGCTCGTCCATTCGTTACGCACCATAACGCCCTCGACCGGGAGCTTTATATGCGTATTGCCATTGAGCTGCATTTAAAACGGTTGATCGTCGGTGGTATGGAAAAAGTGTATGAAATTGGACGTGTTTTCAGAAACGAGGGTGTTTCGACACGGCATAACCCAGAGTTCACGATGCTGGAGCTCTATGAAGCTTACGCGGATTACTACGATGTCATGGACTTGACTGAAAATATCATTGCTCATATTACTGAAGACGCGCTCGGTACGACGAAGGTTGTCTACGGCGAACATGAAGTGGACCTGGCGCCGAACTGGACCCGCGTGCACATGGTAGATGTTATCAAAGAATACACGGGCGTCGATTTCTGGCAACGCATGAGCGATGAAGAAGCGAAAGCACTAGCCCATGAACACAAAATTGAAATTAAAGATACCATGACATTCGGCCATATCGTGAACGAATTCTTTGAACAAGCTGTGGAAGAAAAATTGATTCAACCCACATTTGTCTTTGGCCATCCGATTGAAATTTCACCGCTTGCTAAAAAGAACCCTGAAGATGAGCGGTTTACTGATCGATTCGAGTTGTTCATTGTCGGACGAGAACATGCTAATGCTTTCTCTGAACTGAATGATCCGGTCGATCAACGGCAACGATTTGAAGCTCAAATCAAGGAACGGGAAGAAGGAAACGATGAAGCACATATGATGGACGAAGACTTTCTGGAGTCGCTCGAATATGGAATGCCGCCAACCGGCGGATTGGGCATCGGGATTGATCGTATTGTCATGTTATTGACCAACTCTCCGTCTATCCGTGACGTTTTACTATTCCCGCAAATGCGGAACAAAGAATAGAAGGGGAAAGGCCTTGGCTCACTTTAGAGTCCAAGGCCTTTTTTGTGTTTGATAGAAATTGAAGTTATCTGAATTTATTTTTTTAATATATATCCTTGATTTCACTAATTGTGCATGGTAAATTATATTACGTCGCATTAAGAGAGACGCGGCGGAACGCAAAAATCCATGAAAAAGTTGTTGACTTAAACAGCCCACCATGGTATATTGATTAAGTCGCTGTTTTGAAGCGGCCAACGCATTTTCGATCTTTGAAAACTGAACAAACCAACCAGTACGTCAATTCAGTTTCTTCTATA
>NZ_JABLSJ010000001.1 GCF_013618635.1 Thalassobacillus sp. CUG 92003
AGAAGCCTATATGGCAAGGGCCGTTGGGGAAGGGTGAGACTCCCGCGGGAGAAGGGGCAAGGCAAGACCCCGGAAGGCGAAGCCTGAGGAGGCTTGCCAGTTCCCCCGCAGGAAAGCGAATCCTTCCCCAACGGCCCTACACGCCCACAAACATCTCGCAATCGAGTCTTACAGAATTCTGCCTTTTAGCGAAAGACTCCGTTTCGAGATAACTATCCACTTCAAATATCAACAACAAACTTTAACAAAGCCAATAAGAAAAAAACAGACTACATCTTTGCGATGTGGTCTGTTCAATTGTAGCCCTTTCGTAAGTTCTCCACCGAAAAGGAACTACATCATGACAAAATTTTCTCTTTATTTTGCTGACATCAAGTCGAATATTAGTCTATGAGTCAAACATCGAAATGATGACGAATTATATCCATGCTTAAATGAACAGGCGAGAAATTATGCCAATGATCTTGCCATGTGCTTCCTCGTACTTCATTGGTAACACTGTGCCACTAGCTTAACAGGGAAAAACCGTTAAAGAATTTCCAAACGCTGAAACGTAAGGGGCAATTACACCGTACTAATGAGTGTGAGATTTAACAGGTTAGAGGAGGTGGAGAGGATCGAATTGCTGCTCGATGTATACTGGTGGATGCTGTGGGGAAGTTTGGCGGCTGCTGTCATATCCATTTTCATAGGCGATCTTATCGAAAGTTTATTTGGTGGTTTAGATGAGTTTTTCAATCCATTACTGCTATTCGGCACATTATCCGTCGTGGGCGGAGCAGGCGTTTTATTGACGAAATATACTGGTCTGAACATGGGTGCGGTTCTGCTGATGAGCGCATTGGCAGGCGCATTAGCTTATGTGATTATCTATTATTTTCTTATCATTCCTTTGTCGAATGCGGAAGCCTCTACCTCCATTTCCATGCAGGACTTAGAAGGGAAAATGGGTGAAGTCATTACAACCATACCTGCTGAAGGGCTTGGTGAAGTTTTCATTGAGTCGCCCAATGGCAGCCGCAATGAAACCGCTAAGAGTTTTGAGAGTGAAGAGATTAAACAAGGCAGTCGTATTGTCGTCGTTCAGGTCGCGGAACAAATGGTACTCGTGTCTAAATTTGAAGATGAATTAAACTGGGGGGAGTAACATGGATTTTCTGATTGTAATTGGTGTTGTTGTCGGTGTCATATTAGCATTCGGCATATTATTTGCTGCTCGCTATAAAACAGTAGGCGCCGATGATGCGATGATCATTACCGGGAGCTTTTTAGGAAGTAAAAATGTACATAAGGCTGATGACGGAAGCGGCATTAAAATTGTTCGTGGTGGTGGAGCATTTGTTCTTCCTGTCTTTCAACAAGCTGAATACATAAGTTTAAGGTCACATAATTTAGAGATCTCCACGCCGAATGTTTATACTGAAAATGGTGTTCCTGTAATGGCCGATGGAACCGCGATCATCAAGGTTCAAAGCACCACAGAAGGTATTGCCACGGCCGGAGAACAGTTTCTAGGTAAAGAAGATTCTGAGCTGCGCAAAGAAGCACAAGAAGTGTTGGAAGGACATCTGCGGGCTATTTTAGGAACTATGACGGTCGAAGAGATCTATAAAAATCGAGAACGTTTTGCTCAAGAAGTGCAAACGCAAGCGGCAGTGGACTTGAAAAAAATGGGCTTACAAATTGTTTCGTTCACCATTAAAGATGTCCAGGATGAAAATGGTTACTTAGAAGCACTAGGGAAGCCTCGCATTGCAGAGGTGAAACGAGACGCTCAAATCGCAGAAGCGAACGCCATGCGGGATGCGCGTATCCAACAGGCAAGTGCTGAGCGTGAAAGCCAAAGTGCAGAACTGCAGAGCGAAACGCAAATTGCCGAGTCAACGAAAGATAAAGAACTGAAGGTTGCGACTTATAAACGAGAGCAGGATACGTCCAAAGCTGAAGCAGACATGGCCTACAAGTTGCAAGAAGCCAAGTCCCAACAGCAAATAAAAGAAGAGGAAATGCAAGTAGATCTAGTCGAAAAAAATAAGTTGATTGAACTTGAAGAACGCGAAGTCAGTCGTAAAGAACGTCAGTACGATGCAGATATTTCGAAAAAGGCTGATGCTGAACGGTACGCTGCTGAACAAAAAGCTGAAGCTGATAAACTTACAAGTGTCAAACAAGCGGAAGCGGAAGCAGAACAAATTCGTCTGGACGGGGAAGCTGAGGCAGACGCGATTCGCCAAAAAGGACTGGCAGAGGCCGAGGCAAAAGAAAAATTGGCTGAAGCCATGGAGAAATATGGAGAAGCTGCCATCCTCGAGATGATCATTAAGATGCTTCCTGAATTTGCAGGCAAAATCGCCGAGCCGATCAGCTCGATCGATAAAGTGACAGTGGTCGACAGCGGTAATGGCGAAGGAGACGGAGCAACCCGGATGAGCAACTACGTGACGGATTTGATGAGTCATTTACCCGAAACGTTACGTGACGTATCAGGAGTCGATTTAAAAGGCATGCTCGATAACGTCGCATCGGATAGCGAGAATAAAATCAATAATCATCTGGATAAGCAGAAACAGCCGGTTGAAACTGAATAAAACCGATAACAAGTAAATCAAAGGTGTAAAAAGCGAACATTGGAAACGTATATAAATTCAAAGCTGATCATGAGCGTAGTCAAAAGAGGTAGACTCCTACGGGAACAGCGCGAGCCCGAAGATGATCCTGCAGGAAAGCGGTTTTTGCTTTCCGAGGAAGCTGAGGCCGTGCCCGTGGAAAGCGAAGTGTTTTGACTGAGCGGTCATGGAACGCCTTCTTTAAGACACAAAAATGCCGAACATTTCAGCAAATCGTTCAGCATTTTTGTGTCTTATTCAGTTTTGTTCCCAACCTTTTTGTAAGGGAGAACCGAGATGAACAGGCGCTAGTGTCCGCCGCCAATCTGATCTTCGTCACCCGTCTGGTTGATTTCTTTTATGTAGGGCGTTTTTGTACCATACCATTCATAAGTAAGATCGTAGGACCTTCCTTCTTTCAGTACCATCCACATGTTGGTGTCTTTAACGTGGATTTTCTGATCGTTCACATGGATGTAGTATTTTTCTTCTTCGTGGCTTTTGGATGTAATTTCAGCATCCGTTAAATGTTTTGATTGAATTTTTCCGAAGTTTGAATACAACCAGACCCCAATGATTAAGATAGCTAACAACGATATAACCCAATTGAAAATACGCATTCAAGTTCGCTCCTTTAGATAGTCGGTATCCTGTCATGTAGAAACTACCGTTATTTTACGATAAAATGAATACTTAAGCCAAATATCGTGTGATCGGAGAAAACTTAAATTCATCTTATTGATTTTTAAAATGGCTGACAATATAATGAAATGTATGGTTCAATGTGATGCGTACGTGTGTTATATATGCAATGCTACACTTAATTTCCAATAAAAGGAGTGCTGGATCTTGAGCTTGAAGGAGTTAAACAAAGAGCAAATCAGTGAAATTTCAATGCTGGAACTTGCCACAACGATCCTCGAAGAAGAAAATCAAGCAATCGATTTTAACGAGCTATTTAAACGGATTGCGTCATTGAAAGGTCTCTCAAAAGAGCAGACGAAGGATGCTATTGCGCAGTTCTATACAGATATGAATATTGATGGCCGGTTTATGACCATCGGAACCAACCAATGGGGCTTAAAACGCTGGTACCCCGTTGAGCAAATGGAAGAGGAAATTGCGAATCTTCCTAAGAAGCGGAAAAAGAAAAAGAAGAAGAAAAAGAAACCATCTCAGCTGCTTGAAGATGAAGTGGGCGCATCCGGTTATGACGACGAGGAGTCGAAATCGAGTCTTGACGAGTCTTCTGAATTAACAGATGATGATCTGGATCTTGACGATGAAGAAGATTACGAAGGTGACTATGAAGAAGATGACTTGGATGAAGAGGAAGAAGAAGTCATTGAAGAAGATGTCAGCTTTGTTGGAGATGAAGATGAAGAGGAAAGCGATGACGATTTATAAGCCTGCTTGACTTTCAAGGTGCGAGTGAGTACAATTCAATTTGGGCTCGTAAAAATCACCTGAACGTTTAGAAAAACGCTCCCCATATGAGATGGGGAGCGTTTTTTATTTAAATGGGAGAGTTGGGCAAGCAATGTTAGCTCCTTATTCTAGAAGGTCTCGTACTCAAGAAAGATTAGGCCCTTTATGTTATAAGAGCTTGGGGTGGCTGGGAAATAACTCGCTTTTCTGCAGGGAACCGTCGAGCCCCCTTGGTCGCTTTGCTCCCTGTGGGGTCTCGCCGAGTTCCTTCTCCCGCGGGAGTCTCGTCATTTCCCAGCCACCCCAGTTTTTTCATTAGTGAAGGACCCTTCTATAAGTGTAAAGACAAACAGCTGGTGAGATACGCTCTCACAGGGGCCTATTATAGTAAGTTTAGTCCTTCTATGGGCTAGAGAACATGCAGTACAACATAGGATCCTCTAACATAGTTCCTCGTCTTCCCTATGTGATTGCGGTAACCAAATAGGGAAAGAGGACAGAGGCACGGCGGCCGCTTCGGAGGTGAACCGTTCTCCTCAGCACCTAGCTCCTTTAAATATCATAACCGGTGCTTCATTTTAATAGCTCGGTTAGAACATAATATATAATCAATGTGGAATAGAAAGAGGGATGAGCATGGCAACGAAGTATATATTTGTGACAGGCGGAGTGGTTTCTTCTCTCGGAAAAGGCATTACTGCTGCATCACTGGGCAGGCTTCTCAAAAACCGTGGTCTAAAAGTGACCATCCAAAAGTTTGACCCTTACATTAATGTTGATCCAGGGACCATGAGTCCTTACCAGCATGGCGAAGTTTTCGTCACAGACGACGGCGCTGAGACGGATTTGGATCTTGGTCATTACGAACGGTTCATCGATATCAATTTGAATAAGTATTCCAACGTCACGACAGGGAAAGTGTACTCCAATGTGATCAAAAAGGAACGGCGTGGCGATTATCTGGGTGGGACTGTTCAAGTCATCCCACATATTACGAATGAGATCAAAGACCGTGTCTTCAGGGCAGGACACGAAACGAATGCAGACATCGTGATCACAGAAATCGGCGGCACAGTCGGGGACATTGAGTCACTCCCTTTCCTTGAAGCGATTCGCCAAATTAAAAGTGATATCGGACGCGAACATGTCATGTACTTGCATTGTACCCTGGTTCCTTACATCAAGGCGGCCGGAGAAATGAAGACGAAGCCGACTCAGCATAGTGTCAAGGAACTGAGGTCGCTCGGTATTCAGCCTGACGTTATCGTCTTGCGTACAGAGATGGAAATCTCTCAAGAGATGAAAGAAAAGATTGCCTTGTTTTGTGATATCGATAAACATTCAGTCATTGAAGCACGGGACGCAGGAACGTTATACCACGTGCCGCTGATGCTTCAGGATCAAAAACTGGACGAGATTACGTGCCGTCATTTCGGGTTGGAATGTCAGGATGCGGATATGACTGAATGGAATAAGCTGGTTGATCAGGTCAAGAGTTTATCGAAGCAATCGACGATTGGCCTAGTCGGAAAGTACGTTGAATTGCCCGATGCTTATATCTCGGTCGTTGAAGCTTTGAAGCATGCAGGATACTTTCATGACGCTGATATTGACGTGCGATGGGTCAACGCTGAAGACGTAACAGCTGAAAACGTTGCGGAGCAACTTGAAGGCGTTGACGGTGTGCTCGTCCCCGGAGGGTTTGGAGATCGAGGCATTGAAGGGAAAATTGAAGCGATCCGTTATGCGCGTGAACAGAAAGTGCCGTTCCTTGGCATCTGTTTGGGCATGCAGTTGGCGACCGTTGAATTTGCCCGGCATATGCTCGGTTATACCAATGCCCATTCTGCCGAGATTTCTCCTGGTACGCCGGACCCCATCATTGATCTGCTTCCTGAGCAAAAAGAGGTTTCTGATCTCGGTGGAACGTTGAGATTAGGCATTTACCCTTGCCGTTTGAAGCCAGACACGAAAGCCCGAGCCGTCTATGATGATGAAGTCATTTATGAACGTCATCGCCATCGGTTTGAATTCAACAACCATTATCGTGAGGAAATGGAAGCTCAAGGTTTTCTATTTTCAGGGACAAGCCCGGATGGACGTCTCGTCGAAGTGATCGAAGTAGAGGACCATCCATGGTTTGTTGCCAGCCAATTTCACCCTGAATTCAAATCCCGCCCGACGCGGCCTCAGGAATTATTCCAAGGTTTCATCGGAGCAGCCATGGCGTATCAACGGGCCTAGCAGGTTTCATTGCATCTCCTTTGCTGATAAATACAGTATAGGTTGAAAAAGCGAAGGCTGGAAACGTTTATAAGATCTGCTATGATCATGAGCGTAGTCAAAACACGTAGACTCCTATGGGAACAGCGCGAGCCGAAGATCCCGCAGGAAAGCGAAGTGTTTTGACGGAGCGGTCATCGAACACCATACTTAAACAAAACGTCCGAACGATTTCTCGAAAATCGTTCGGACGTTTTGTTTTTTGCCTATCTTTTTCGAGGCTCTAGGGATGGGAGCACTTCCAATTGTTCACACTATAAACATAAGGCTGCGGGTGGGACTTGGACAGGCATGACAAAAGACATCCTCGCTTACCCGATATGAGCTGAATGAACAGATTGGGAGTGATCGAGTGGATCAGGACAAGTTTTTCGCGAAAGAACAGATGCTAGAGTGGAGAGACCAGTTGAATGCAGACGCCGAAATCATCAGGCACGCCGAACAGGAATTTAAGGCTGTATCTGCCGAGCTTCAATCCTGTCTGCAAAACGGGATACCTGCAACAGACGAATCTGTCCAGGCCTTAGCGCATCGCTGGCGGAAACTCGCCAACCATTTCACTGTGGACGCCCCCGACATGCAAAGAGCCTCAGAAGCATTCCATGAAGACGGAAAGATGGGGCAGGGTGTAGGAGATAACGCCATCTATGCATATATCCGTGATGCATTGAAATAAGAGAAGCGTGATAACAAGAGTTATTCAGGCAGCCGACCCTATGAGGGACCAATGGACTATGTTGTAGACTACCATGTATGTGAGTCGAGAATATTTACTACGGCGTTCTTTCTGAGTGGTTTGGACTAGGATCTTATCTTTTTTTCTAATAGAAGAGCCCTTCACCAAATATTTTTTGCAGTTAAAAAGACCTTCAATACATCATCCATGTATAAGGTCTTTTTATTTATGATGTTTGTTCGAGGTATTCGGGCTGTTTCCGTCGTGTTTGATAGCGTTTGGAGATCCGGGGAATTACTCGAGTTCCGTAAGGGGAGCGTTTTTCCCAACCACCCCTGACTCATAATACCGCAACGAACCCCGAAACTAGCCAATGTCTATTCGTAATCTTCCATCATCTCCTGGATGGTCAGTTTAAGAACGAAAAATGTATAGAACATCGTCATCACTGAAGGAAAGCCGATGCGCCCCGTGTCCATCGGTAACAACGGCTCAGTCAGCTTCGTATCGATATGGAAGTCGGCTTGGGATTGAAGCGGGTTATCACCTTTTGTAACGGCAGATAGACTCGTCACCGCAACGCCTTTTTCCTGAGCGTGTTTAGTAAGGTCGAGAGCCTCCTCATGATCTGCAAAGCGAGATGCGATGAGCACCCGGTCAATGTCAGTCAACGAAACATCGTCTGTGTAAACATAAGTGCGGGGCAGTGCCTCTGCGCCGTGGTTGATCTCGGCTTCTAACGCTATCATTTCACCAAACCCTTTGACATAAATATGACCTTCCCCCGCTAAGGCCTGTGCTAGTGCACGGGCTCCTTCTTCGATTGCCAAGTCTTCTTGCTCGGCAATTTGTTGGAATTGACCTGTCAATTGAGTAGTTAGCATCTTATGCATGTCCAATCCTCCTTCTTACTTTTCATAAACTAGCGTAGCATATTTACCTTATAGGACGGAATTTTCCTTCCAATTAACTGGGTACAGGCAGGAATTTGTACTTTTTCATCGAAAGATATAAAGAGATGACAAAAAATCAACAATTTTCAGTAATCAGGAAAGGTAGTGATAGATGATGGCCGAAAAAATCCTGATTGTAGACGACCAGCCTGGAATCCGTCTGCTTCTAGAGGAAATTATGAGAACAGAGGGCTTTGAAACCTTGAGCGCCGAAACAGGGAAGGAAGCACTTGATTCAATTCATACTCACGACCCGGATTTGACCCTGGTCGATTTTAATTTGCCTGTTATGAACGGGAGTGAACTATTGGAAATTCTACAAGACCAACACTATGACAAACCGGTCATCATCATGACCGGAATGACCGAAGAAGAAGTCGGGGAATCGGCGCACCTGCCTTTCGTGAAGGAAATAGTGGCGAAGCCGTTTAACATTGAGGACATAAGGGAAATCGTGGTAAAAAGTCTTGGATAGTTCGGATGGAAATAAGTTTTTTTCTATGTAAGCGGTAACTAACGGAGGCGGATGTTGCACCATTCATAGGGTATTGGTATTCTATTATTGTGACTTAAATTACATAGCATGTTTGAGAACGTAGTGAACAATGCTTGTAAATATCTTATGTTTGGTTAAAGGAGGATCTTTCATGCCGTTAGTTTCGATGAAAGAAATGCTTGAAACAGCGAAGGAAGAACGCTACGGCGTCGGTCAATTCAATTTTAATAACCTGGAATATGCTCAAGCTATCCTGCAAGCAGCTGAGGAAGAGCAGTCTCCAGTGATTATTGGTGTTTCTGAAGGTGCAGGACGCTACGCGGGTGGTTTCAAAGTCGTTGTTTCTATCATTGAGTCGCTTATGGAGGCTTACGAGACAACCGTACCTGTCGCTATCCATCTTGACCACGGCTCCAGCTTTGAAAAGTGCGCAGAAGCCATCCATGCTGGGTTCACATCAGTCATGATTGATGGTTCCCATTATCCGTTGGAAGAGAACATTGCTCTTACCAGTAAAGTTGTCGAATTGGCTCATATCCATGGCGTTTCAGTCGAAGCAGAACTTGGTCGGATCGGCGGTCAGGAGGACGATGTCATCGTTGAAGATGCAGAAGCAGCGTATGCGATACCGTCTGAATGCAAACAACTGGTTGATGCAACCAACGTCGATGTTTTTGCTCCAGCTTTAGGTTCGGTGCATGGCCCGTATAAAGGCGAGCCGAATCTAGGTTTTGATCGGATGGAAGAAATCATGGGAATTGTGGATAAACCGTTAGTACTGCACGGCGGCACAGGTATTCCTGTTGAAGACGTTAAAAAGGCGATTTCGTTCGGAACGGCCAAGATCAACGTGAATACTGAAAACCAATTCGCCCAGGCGAAAAAAGTGCGTGAAGTACTAGCTGAAAAGCCGGAACTCTATGATCCGCGTAAATACTTGGGACCAGGTCGTGACGCAATCAAAGACACCGTTAAAAGTAAGATGCAGGAGTTCGGTTCTTCACAGAAAGCATAAACACGTTTAGGGGAAAATAAAGGAAGCCGTTAATTTTTAACGGTTTTCTTTTCATCATTCTTGAAAACGCCACCACATCAAAAGGAGAGGAAAATACAACATGGAATTTTTTATTGATACAGCTAATATTGATCATGTCCGCGAAGCCAATGCTCTTGGAATTTTATCGGGAGTAACGACAAACCCGAGTCTCGTTGCGAAGGAAGGGGTTTCTTTCCACGATCGCCTGCGAGAAATCACATCTGAAGTTGACGGTTCTGTCAGTGCCGAAGTTATTTCAGAAGATGTCGATGGTATGTTGAAAGAAGCAAAGGAACTTGCAGCTATTGCTCCGAATATTACGGTGAAAGTTCCCATGACCCTAGAAGGGCTGAAAGCTGTCAAAGCATTGAGCGACTTGAATATTAAAACAAACGTCACGTTGATTTTCTCGGCCAATCAGGCATTGCTTGCAGCACGGTCTGGCGCAACGTATGTTTCTCCATTCCTTGGCCGCTTAGATGACATCGGTCAAAATGGCATGGATCTGATCGCTCAAATTTCTGAAGTCTTCAACCGCCACGGCATCGATTCAAAAATCATCGCAGCATCCATCCGTCACCCCATTCATGTTACCGAAGCTGCATTAAATGGTGCACATATCGCCACCATCCCTTACAAACTTATTGATCAACTCGTTCAGCATCCTCTTACAGATCAAGGAATCGAAAAGTTTTTGAATGATTGGAATAACCAATAACGGATGACATTGGTAAAATTGTGCAGAATAAGAGCGAGAAATGCTGACCCCGAAAATAAAGTGAGGCGTATCACATGAAAAAACTACTTGTAGAAGGCGGGAAACCTCTGAGAGGGAGGGTGCGAATCGGAGGCGCTAAAAATAGTGCCGTCGCATTGCTCCCGGCCGCTATTCTCGCTGATTCACCTGTTACCATCGAAGGGCTGCCTACCATATCAGACATTGGGATTTTATCTGATTTGTTAGAAGAAATTGGCGGGACAGTTTCCAAGGACGGTACAACTGTTTACATCGATCCGACCCACATGACAGCGATGCCTTTACCAAATGGTAAAGTGAAAAAGCTGCGCGCTTCCTATTATTTCATGGGCGCCATGCTCGGTCGTTTCAAAAAAGCGGTGATCGGGCTTCCGGGAGGCTGTAACTTAGGCCCCCGCCCGATTGACCAGCATATTAAAGGATTCGAAGCCTTAGGTGCAGAAGTTACCAATGAGCAAGGCGCCATTTATTTGCGTGCCAACGAATTAAGAGGCGCCAGAATTTACCTGGATGTGGTCAGCGTCGGTGCCACGATTAATATTATGCTGGCTGCCGTTCGGGCCAAAGGTAAAACAGTGATCGAGAACGCTGCAAAAGAACCTGAAATCATTGATGTAGCTACCTTGCTGACGAGCATGGGGGCAAAAATCAAAGGGGCAGGCACGGATGTAATTCGAATCGAAGGCGCTGAAACCTTGAAAGGGTGTCTGCACACCATCATTCCTGACCGCATTGAAGCGGGAACATACACGATTATGGCCGCAGCCCAAGGTGAAGAAGTCATGATTGATAATGTCATTCCGCAACACTTGGAATCACTGCTTGCCAAGCTGAGGGAAATGGGCATCACGGTAGAAGAGAGCGACGAACAGTTATATATCCGCCCCGGAAAGAAGATCAGCAGTGTGGATATCAAAACGCTCGTCTACCCTGGCTTCCCGACAGACCTGCAACAGCCCTTTACAACGCTTTTAACGCGTGCAGAAGGAACGGGGATTGTCACGGATACCATTTATCAGGCGCGCTTCAAGCATATCGACGAATTGAGACGGATGAATGCCAATATCAAGGTTGAAGGCGGATCGGCCATCGTGACAGGCACCTCTTCCCTTGAAGGGGCTAAAGTGACGGCCAGTGATTTACGTGCCGGAGCAGCGCTTGTAATTGCAGGCTTGATGGCAGATGGCATTACGGAAGTAACCGGTATTGAACACATTGAAAGAGGTTATGAAAACTTGACCCAGAAGCTTTTGGACCTAGGTGCTCGGGTTTGGCATGAGGAAATGTCTGAGGAGGAAATCGAGCAATTTCAAAATTCGTAAGGGTTTAAAAGATTTCCATGGAGATGAGGAAAAATATATATGCGAAATGGAGAGGGATAACCATGGAAAGAAGTTTATCAATGGAGTTAGTACGCGTCACTGAGGCTGCGGCATTATCATCAGCCCGGTGGATGGGTAGAGGAAAGAAAGACGAAGCAGATGATGCTGCAACGTCGGCTATGCGAGATGTTTTCGATACCATTCCGATGAAGGGGACGGTCGTCATCGGCGAAGGCGAGATGGATGAGGCTCCGATGCTCTACATCGGAGAAAAACTGGGTAATGGTTATGGAGCAAGAGTCGATGTCGCTGTCGATCCTTTGGAAGGTACGAATATCGTCGCTCAGGGAACGTGGAACGCATTGGCGGTTATAGCGATTGCAGACGATAAGCAGTTGCTGCACGCACCTGATATGTACATGGACAAAATTGCCGTTGGTCCCGAGGCTGTCGGAAAAGTTGACATCAACGCTTCGATTAAAGACAATCTGCAAGCTGTGGCGGATGCAAAACAGAAAGAGGTTGAAGACGTTGTCGCGATTGTCTTGAACCGTAAGCGGCACCAGCAGGTTATCGAGGAAATCCGGGAAGCAGGCGCACGGATCAAGTTGATTCCGGATGGAGACGTTGCAGCTGCCATTAACACCGCTTTTGACCACACAGGGGTCGACATACTGTTTGGTTCAGGCGGAGCACCAGAAGGGGTACTGGCTGCTGTGGCTTTGAAATGTCTGGGCGGTGAAATTCAAGGTAAGCTGATCCCTGGAGATGACGAAGAATTGAATCGCTGCAGGGAAATGGGTATAGAAGATATTAATAAAACGCTGCATATGGAAGATTTCTGCGGCGGCGACGATGCTATATTTGCCGCTACAGGCGTGACCGACGGTGAATTGTTGCAAGGTGTGCAATTCAAAGGGACTAAAGCAACGACCCAAACCGTCGTCATGCGAGCAAAATCAGGTACCGTGCGCTTCATCGACGGTGATCATAGTCTGAAGAAAAAACCGAATCTTGTTATTAAACCATAATAGAAAAAGGGAACCTCTAACACCGGTTCCCTCTTTTCCTTTTCTTTCTTCACTTCTCTCTTCTCATAAAAATCCATAAATTTTTAATTGAATCTACTAATCAAATAGTTGTAAAATGATGCATGTTAATCGACCTCTGTAAGCTTCAACTTACGCGCTCCTTTCAAGTCTCCTTATACTTCAATTGAGTAAAGAGCATCACGGAGAAGAGATGCTCCCATATAATCCATGTGGCAGTCTTTGAAGCTTAAATAAAGATGTCGTATTATAAATTTCATAAGTGTGGTGATTATTTTTGGCAGAACTGACGATTTCTCATTTAGAAACGTTGACTTTAAAAGATTTGTATTCGTTAGCCCGTCAATATAAAGTCTCGTATTATGCCAAATTGACAAAACGAGAACTCATATTTGCTATTTTAAAAGCGCAGGCTGAAAAAGGCGGTTATTTATTCATGGATGGCATTCTGGAAATCATCCCATCAGAGGGATTCGGCTTCCTTCGCCCCATCAATTACTCGCCAAGCGCAGAAGATATTTATATTTCAGCTTCTCAGATTCGCCGTTTCGATTTGCGAAACGGTGACAAAGTCTCAGGGAAGGTCAGACCCCCTAAGGAAAATGAACGCTACTACGGGTTGCTTCATGTGGATGCCGTAAATGGGGAGGACCCTGAAACAGCTAAGGAACGGGTTCACTTTCCTGCGCTGACGCCACTGTATCCGGATCGCCAAATTAAATTGGAAACAGGAAGCAAGCAAGTGGCGACGCGCATCATGGATGTCATGTCTCCTGTCGGTTACGGGCAGCGCGGATTGATTGTCGCGCCGCCAAAAGCTGGGAAAACCATGCTGTTAAAGCAGATTGCTAATAGCGTTTCCATGAACCATCCTGATTCTAAACTGATCATTTTACTCGTGGACGAGCGTCCCGAAGAAGTGACGGATATCGAACGGTCTGTTGCGCCCGATGTTGATGTCGTAAGTTCTACGTTTGATGAAGTACCTGAGAATCACATCAAAGTATCTGAATTAGTTTTAGAACGTGCCATGCGCTTGGTAGAACATAAGCGTGATGTCATTATTTTGATGGATAGCATCACGCGTTTAGCGAGAGCCTACAACCTCGTCATACCGCCAAGCGGCCGGACATTATCAGGCGGGATTGACCCTGCTGCGTTTCACCGGCCGAAACGATTTTTCGGCGCAGCCCGTAATATTGAAGAAGGCGGCAGCATGACCATACTTGCCACAGCGTTAGTGGAGACCGGGTCCCGGATGGACGATGTCATTTATGAAGAATTTAAAGGCACGGGGAACATGGAACTTCACCTTGACCGCAGCTTGGCAGAACGGCGTATCTTCCCGGCTATCGATATATTGCGTTCCGGTACCAGGAAAGAAGAATTGCTCATCTCCAAGTCGTACTTGGATAAAATTTGGGCGATCCGAAAAACGATGTCTGATTCGCCCGATTTTGTGGACCGATTCGTCCGACGTCTCAAATCATCCAAAAATAACGATGACTTTTTCGAATTGATGGATCAGGATATGAAAGGTAAGAGCCCTGCGCGGAAATCACGAGCAGAATAAGCCATTGAAACTTCTTGCAATGGTGATTTTCCCCTGTTATAATCATTCTATGTGAGTTTCGGGTAAGAGCATATGCGATGCCTCTGACGGCTCTTACAATAACTCTGTTTCCAAAGGATTCAGGGCAAAAAGGAGTGGAAGAACATGAAAAATGATATTCATCCAGGATACCGCAAAGTCGTATTCCTTGACACAAGCTCTAATTTCAAGTTTCTAACCGGATCTACACAAGATTCCGACGAAACGATTGAGTGGGAAGATGGAAATTCATACCCGCTGATCCGTGTCGAAATTAGTTCAGCTTCTCATCCGTTCTACACAGGCAAGCAGAAAGCTGATAAAGCTGGCGGCCGTGTCGATCGATTCAAGAAAAAATATAACCTTAACTAGGACATCCTATAAGGATATTTTAAAACAACGCTTAAGAAAACAGGCAAATCGATTTATCCTTTGCCTGTTTTTTTGTACCAATTCTTCGCAAATTGAGCCTTCCCTTTGTTAAAGCAATGAGGTTGCCGGGAAGATACCGTGGCCTGGCAGACGCATTTCAGGGAGGCTCTTTTTGTATGTAAAAGTACTGTTTCAGGAATAATGAGAGTAGCTACGTGAAGGGAGCGATCACACGTGTATGTGATGAAACAAAGCGGTTGGATCGAAATGATTTGTGGCAGCATGTTCAGTGGAAAGTCAGAAGAGCTCATTCGTCGGGTAAGACGAGCTACATATGGGAATTTATCTGTCCGTGTTTATAAACCAGTGATTGATAACCGGTACAAAGAGGATTCTATCGTGTCGCATAACGGAACCTCTGTGTTGGCGCGTCCGGTTGAACACTCACTGGATATTCTTGAGCATGTCGATGATTCCATTGATATCGTCGGCATTGATGAAATTCAATTCTTTGATGAAACCATTATCGATGTAGCTGAAACACTGGCCGATCGTGGTATTCGAGTCATTACAGCTGGTCTGGATACTGATTTCCGCGGCGAACCATTTGGAGCGGTTCCAAACCTGATGGCACTCAGCGAATCCGTAACCAAGCTGAACGCGATTTGCCCCGTTTGCGGTTCTCCCGCAAGCCGGACGCAGCGTTTAATCGATGGCGAACCAGCCTCCTATGATGATCCTGTCATCCTCGTAGGTGCGTCAGAATCCTATGAACCAAGGTGTCGTCACCACCATGAAGTACCAAATAGACCCAGGCAAGCGAAATTGAAAGCACACGTAGACCATCACGCATAATCCGAACTTCACGAGGTTTTAGTTTGACGCGAGAAAATGGCACAAAAGGCTGTAATAAAACTGAATAAAAACACAAATGCCGAACGATTTAGTTGAAATTGTTCGGCATTTTGTATGATTAGTTTAAGAGAGATCCCTTCACTATCATAAAAATGAATTGAATTTAAAATGGAATAAATCGCTATCCAATTATTATTCACATGTATGAGGCTTTACTTAAGTGAAGCAGAGGGTCAACGCTGTCATGAGCGTAGTCAAAACGCGTAGACGCATGCGTGAACAGCGCGAGCCGAAGATCCCGCAGAAAAGCGTTCTTTGCTTTTCGAGGAAGCTGAGGCCGTGCCCGTGGAAAGCGAAGTGTTTTGACGGAGCGGTTATGGAACGCCTCCTTAAAATTTTACTTAGCTAATTTTTTTGATAAACACACCACCTTCAGACCATACTAAGCAAAAATGCTAGGAGGAAAAGAAGAATGGTGCGACTCGTCTTAATGGGAATGGCTGTTATGTTAGTCATGACTGGCTGTCTTGGTTCGGATGACAATTATCAAGGAAGTACGAATCGAGATGACATTAAACAAATGGGCCAAGTCGATGATACAGATGAACCGATGCAGAACCCGAGACAAATCGGGAATGTTGGCAATACGTGGGGCTTGAAAGTGGATCGTGATAAGATCAAAGCTGCTGCGGAAAGCGTGGAGGGTGTGGACGTACAGCGCATTATTTTAGAGGCTGCTTATGTTAGAGTCACAGTTAAAGTCGATGATAAAATGACAGGGAAAGAACGAGACAGCAAGGAAAGAGAAGTCCGGCTTGCGGCTGAACGTGCTGTTCCCCGGTACGATTACCACGTTAAGGTGAAATAAAGCCGAGCGCCTCTGGCAAGCATCTATCGTCTGATGCAGGTTGTAACTCCGCTTTCTCTATAATATAATTAGAATGTTATGGAGAAAGAGGTGTTGACCAGTGATTGAACGATTACAGACGCTTGAAGATCGTTATGAAAAATTAAATGAATTACTGAGTGATCCTGAAGTTATCAATGATCATAAAAAATTACGTGATTATTCCAAAGAACAATCCGATCTTGAGGGGACCGTTCAGAAGTACCGCGAATATAACAATGTCACCTCGCAACTTGAGGATGCCAGGGCAATGCTTGATGACAACCTTGATGATGATATGCATGAGATGGTTAAAGATGAAATAAGCGAATTGAATGCGAAGCAGGATGAATTGGCTGAAGAGCTTAAGGTGATGATGCTTCCGAAAGATCCTAATGATGATAAAAATGTCATTATGGAAATCAGAGGGGCTGCCGGAGGCGATGAAGCATGTTTATTTGCTGCGGATCTTTACCGGATGTATACGCGCTATGCGGAATCATACGGTTGGAAGATCGAAGTGATTGAATCGCATCCTAACGAATTAGGCGGTTTCCGCGAAATCATTTTTATGGTGAACGGTGAACGTGCTTATTCTAAGATGAAATATGAAAACGGAGCGCATCGTGTTCAACGTGTGCCGGAAACCGAATCAGGCGGCCGGATTCATACGTCTACGGCGACGGTAGCGGTTTTGCCGGAAGCAGAAGAGGTCGAAGTGGAGATTCATGATAAGGATATCCGGGTTGATACGTTCGCTTCCAGCGGTCCTGGCGGTCAGAGTGTCAACACGACCATGTCTGCTGTCAGACTGACGCATGTACCTACGGGCGTCGTCGTTTCATGTCAGGATGAGAAATCACAGATCAAAAACAAAGAAAAAGCGATGAAAGTCTTACGTGCCCGCATCTACGATATGTATCAAAAAGAAGCGCAGGCAGAATATGATGAAACACGTAAATCTGCAGTAGGCTCCGGCGATCGCTCGGAACGTATTCGGACGTATAACTTCCCGCAGACGCGTGTGACGGATCATCGGATTGGTCTAACGCTGCAAAAGCTGGATCAAGTCTTAGAAGGTAAATTGGATGCCATCATCGATGCGTTATTGATCGAAGAACAATCTCAAAAATTAGAGCAGATTGGTGAATAGACATGACCCACTCCTTTAAAACCATCCAGGAAGCCCGACAGTGGGCTTCTCTTTTTTTGCAGCAGCACGATCGTGAAGCCAAAATAGCAGATTTACTGCTGGATTATCATTTGCAGCTTTCCTATGCGCAATTACTAGCCTGTTTACGTGATGCCATGCCAGAAGAGAAGCAAGCCGCTTTTATTCATGACATAAAACACCACGCAGTCACCGGCATCCCGATTCAACATATGACCGGTACCGGGCATTTTTTTGGGCGTACGTTTACCGTAACACCGGATGTGCTGATTCCGCGTCCAGAAACGGAGGAATTGGTGGAAGGGGTCTTAGCATTTGCCCGCTCCCGTTCGTGGAACGACGTTACCATCGCTGATATCGGAACGGGTGCAGGTGTCATTGCGATCACCCTGGCTCTAGAACTTCAAGGCGTAACCGTGAAGGCAACCGATATTTCCCCTCAGGCGTTAGCGGTAGCAAAGCAGAATGCAGCTTCCTATCAAGCTGAGGTGACTTTCAAGGAAGGACATTTTCTTGATGCACTTAACTTACAAGGCGTTGATATCCTTGTGTCGAATCCGCCTTACATTTCCTACGCCGAAGAAGC
Organism: Thalassobacillus sp. CUG 92003; assembly: GCF_013618635.1. Classification (GTDB taxonomy): domain Bacteria; phylum Bacillota; class Bacilli; order Bacillales; family Halobacillaceae; genus CUG-92003. The sequence goes on from NZ_JABLSJ010000001.1 coordinate 18,068, forward strand.
ATCGCTGTCTGATACCGTCCGAGAATTTGATCCGGCCCTTGCGTTATTCGCAGATCATGACGGGCTGGCGGCTTACCATGTCATGGTACGTCAGCTTGCCGCTTATCCTCGGGAAAAGCAGCCTGCTTTAATTGCGTTTGAAATGGGGCATTTACAAGGCGATCGTTTAGCAGAGTTAATGCTGAAGGAAGTGCCGCATTATCAAACGGAGATACGGAAAGATATGAACGGACATCCTCGCTTTATTTTTGCGGTAAAAGCAGATGATACCTTTTCCCCTGAGTCGTTTAGGAAACACTTATACTGAAAGCGAGTGGTATAACGGAGTTGAACTTCCGAATAGAACAGAGTTGAAAAAATTAATAGTTTAAGAGTTTAAGCAAATTCCCCTTTGCCCATAATGAGGACAAGAAAGCAAAGGGGGTTTTCATATGCAGAAGATAACGTTGGTTTCACTCCTTATCGGGCTGCTCTTAACAGGTATTTCGGGAACGCCGAACGCAGCGGCCGGCGTATCTGAACAAAACTTTCAAGTGATTCCGGACGAAGCGATCCGGTTACGTATATTAGCAAATAGTAATGCGAAAATGGACCAGGATGTGAAACGGACTATCCGTGACAAGGTCAACGCAGAAATCACGCAGTGGGTTGAAGAACTTACATCGATCGAGGCGGCCCGCGAGCTTATTCAAGATCGTATTGATGAAGTCGATGCTATTGTCGCAGACACATTAGCGAGTGAAGGTGCTGGGAACACGTATCAAGTTGATTATGATGACGCCGTTTCCTTTCCGACCAAACTATATGGGTCGTTCATCTACCCTGCAGGGGATTATGAAGCAATTTTAATTACGCTCGGTGAAGGTAAAGGTGATAATTGGTGGTGCGTGCTGTTCCCGCCTTTATGCTTTTTGGATTTCTCGAATGGGGCAACGGTGGATGAAGCAGCGTCTGAGCAAACCGTAGAAGCAGAGGAAAAGGATGAAGACGTCGAAGTGGAATTTTTTCTCGTGCGTATCTGGAATAACATATTTGGTTAGCATATCTTAGCCCCCATTTCATAGAGTAATAATAGAAGAAAGCAAAGGAGCGTGGGGCAAGATGGAAATAGCTAAAATTACATTGCATGATGATGTTAAGGACTTATTCATAGCTGAGGAAGAGCGTCAGCAATTATTTGATTCAGGATACAGGATTATCGAAAAAGGAGAAACAATCGGCTCGTTCCTCCTGACTCCGCTTGGCAACGGCGAGGTTCAATTGAAACGTCTCGTAATGGAACAGAGCATCACCCCGGGGCATGTGCTGGTCATTTTTGAAGCCATACAAGATACATTCCGCAAAAGCCAATGGAGCACGTTGGTGGTGCGAAGTCATTCCGAGCAGCTAGATGAGCTGCTTCGTTATCAACAGTTTTCACCAAATGAAACGGCAGATAACAAGGAGGCATCGCTCGAAAAAATGTGGATATATACCGGTTAACCACAAGGTAACAGTAGGTATTGTGGATAACCTTACCGCATATCCACAAGTTATCAACAGAACTGGGGATAAACTATCAAAAAGTGTGTATAAGTCATCAAACTTATACACGCTTTTTTTTGTGCTTGTGGATCATTTGTGGATAATGTCAGATGAGAGCTGTAGTTTCCAGTTGCGCTCTTGTTTGTTCCCCTCCATAATGATAATCGAGATCATTAATAAAGGAGTTCTCTGCTTATGAGCTTAGAAACGAAACTGTGGGAGGTTCCCAAGGATGTCGATCAGTTTCATGATGATATAAAAGAAGCAGCCCGTGAACTTCGGGATAAGAACGTTGTTGCATTCCCGACGGAAACCGTGTACGGCCTAGGGGCGGATGCCACGAATGAACGGGCAGTGGGTAAAATATTTTCAGCCAAAGGCAGGCCCGTGGATAACCCGTTGATTGTCCATGTGCATAGCCGTGAGCAAGTCGGTCATCTCGTGACACACATTCCAGATAAAGCGAATCATTTTATGGACCAATGCTGGCCAGGACCACTTACGCTCATTCTAAACAGTAATGGAACAGCGGCGGAAAATGTGACGGCAGGGTTATCCACTGTCGCCATTCGTATGCCGGCTCATCCGGTAGCTCTTGCATTGTTAAAGGCAGCGGACCTTCCTGTCGCTGCGCCAAGTGCTAATTATTCCGGCCGCCCAAGTCCCACAGCGGCTGAACACGTGATGCAAGATTTGAACGGCCGGATCTCCGGTGTCATTGATGGCGGAGCGACCGGTGTTGGGTTGGAATCGACGGTGTTGGATTGTACCAGTGACCTCCCGGTGATATTGAGACCTGGCGGTGTTCCATATGAAATGTTGAAGCAGATTGACCCGGACGTCATCATGGATCCTGCTTTAGTTAAATCCGCGCAGGAAGCGCCGAAATCACCTGGTATGAAATATACCCATTATGCGCCAGAAGCGCCGCTCTGGCTGATTGATGGAGAGGATGACTTTTTTGCCGAGCAAATCGCTCAACTTGAGCGTGACAATCAACGTGTCGGTGTCATTGCGAGCCGCGAGTTGGCGGAAACGTTAGGGGATCGGCCGATTGCGGTTTGTGGCTCACGTGAACATTTGGCCGAAATAGGCGAGACATTATACCGTGTCCTCAGACAGTTTAAAAAATCGGATGTAGATATCATCGTGTGTGAAGCCTTTCCGGAAACAGGCATTGGAGCCGCGATTATGAACCGATTGAAGAAAGCAGCAGCTAAAAAAGTGAATCAATTTTAACATCATACAAGCCTCCCCGGACGCATATCATGAAGATAGCATATCCGGGGAGGTTTATGTATGGCGGAGATTTGGTCTGAAGGGGCATTTTCATTATTATTATTAGCATTTGCACTGGGGATGGATAGTTTTTCAGTTGCATTAGGCATGGGGATGCGTCCGATCCGCTTACGTCACATCTTCACCTCCGGGCTGATGGTCGGGATTTTTCATATGGTCATGCCGGCCGTCGGGATCGTCATCGGTCAACTCCTCTCCGTAAACCTCGATACGATGGCTTCGTTGATCGGCGGCCTGTTGTTGATAGCACTTGGAAGTCATGCCATTTTTTCCTCGTTAGTGGACAAGTCCCTCCCGACGTATACGCCCGTTGGAGCAGGGGTTTGGCTATTTGCCTTCAGTGTAAGTATTGATAGTTTCTCTGCAGGATTGAGCTTAGGGATAGCCGGTTATGCTGTGGTAGTCACCATCATCATGTTCGGGATTGTCAGCACGATGATGACATGGGGAGGTTTCTTATTAGGTAGAAAAGCGCACGGATTTCTCGGCGTGTACAGTGGTATTTTAGGCGGAAGTATTCTATGTTCCATGGGACTGCACACAATATTTTAGTCATTTCGGTGGCAGGACGCCTTATGGTATATTAGAGATAGACTTGAACTACGGAGGCGTTGTCTCATGAACATTTTGTTTGTATGCACGGGGAACACATGCCGAAGCCCCATGGCTGAGGCACTATTAAAGAAACAAGCGCCGCATGTTGAGGTGAAATCTGCCGGCATTTTCGCGGGCAAAGGGGAGCCGTTAGTAGAGGAAACAATCGAAGTGTTAAATGAAAAGGGCTTGGGTACTGAAGCCCGTTCCACACCAATTTCCAGGGATTTGCTTGACTGGGCCGACTTAATTTTGACGATGACCGAACACCACAAACAAACGCTGGCCTTACAATTCACTATTAATGAAGATAAGTTATTCACGTTAAAGGAATACGTGTTGACCAACGATGACGATTGGGAAACGTTAAAAGGATTGTATGCTGATTTTGAAGACAGACGCGCCATGATTATCCGTGATCAGAAGGACGCCATGGATGAAGATAAACTGGAGCAGCATCTAAGAAAAGAACTACAAGACCCCATAGAACGCATCCAAAAACTAGAAAATAAACTGCCGAATTTGAATATATCCGATCCATTCGGCAGGGACATCGTCGTTTATCGTGACAGCCGTGACGAAATAGAGCAACATATCAAACTGCTAGTGGAAAAAATCGATAACCATGAAAATGGCTCATAGGAAAGATAGACAGGAGTCGCCTAACGGTAGGCTCCTGTTTTTGTATGACATATTCTTCTGAGATTGAGGCATACTTTTCTCACAAGACCACCGATATAGCCTCGTAATGAATCGAAAGCCGTAGATTACCATTTCCAATTGACAGGCTGTCAATAAGCGGGCATGATAGATAGGGAAGGAGTGATCACGGTATGAATGTAATTCTTGCTTCAGACCATGGCGGCACCCATTTACGAAAAGAGGTGGCCCGTCTGCTAGAAGAAATGGATGTCAATGTTACGGATAGCGGCTGTGATTGCGAAGGATCCGTCGATTATTCCGATTACAGTTTGCCGGCCGCTGAAAGGGTGGCCAATGGTGAGTTTGATAAAGGCATTTTCATTTGCGGGACCGGCATCGGTATGTCTATCTCTGCGAATAAAGTCAAAGGCATCCGAGCAGCACTCGTTCATGATGTCTTTACAGCGAAGGTTACACGAGAGCATAATGATTCCAATATCCTGTGTATGGGAGAACGTGTGATCGGAACAGGTCTTGCATTGGAGATCGTCAAGACGTGGTTCTTTACAGAATTTGAGGGCGGTCGCCACGCGCGTCGTGTTCAAAAGATTGCCGATTACGAAAATAAATAATAGAATAGTTAATAGAACAGGGGGGAGCCAACACCGACACGCTTCCTCTTTTTTCAAATCTAGTTCCAGAAGGGATGGGAAAGTATGGTGGATGTCCGCACACTCGAAGACGAAGCCCTTCATCTGCTGGACGAAATAAAAAAAGCTAGTTTTTTGAAAGAAGGCGACTTATTTGTAGTTGGCTGCTCGACCAGTGAAGTGGCCGGAAGTCGCATCGGAACTTCTGGAAGTGAAGAAATCGCCAAAGTGATGTATGCTGTATTAAACAAGCTGAAGGAAGATACCGGCATTGAACCCATTTTTCAGTGTTGCGAACACTTGAATCGTGCTCTTTTAATGGAACGCCATATGATGAAACAGCAGGGGTACGAAGAAGTTTCGGCCGTGCCCGTTCCTAAAGCCGGTGGATCCATGGCGTCTTATGCTTATAAGCAATTACAGGACCCCGTGCTCGTTGAGTCCGTAAAAGGGGATGCTGGCATTGATATCGGCGATACACTGATAGGCATGCATTTAAAACAAGTGGCTGTACCCGTGCGTATATCGCAGCGTCATATCGGATCAGCCCATGTTAATATAGCGAGGACCCGTCCGCGTCTGATTGGAGGCGAACGCGCCTCGTATGAAAAACCGTCCCAAGATGTCGCGTGTGATTGATCATATCAACAGGTAACGTTCAGAAAGGGGAAATCACGAATGGAAAACTTAAAAAACTTTGACCAGGATGTATTTCAAGCAATGGACGATGAACGCTCAAGGCAGCACGATAAAATTGAACTCATCGCTTCGGAAAATTTTGTTTCAGAAGCGGTTATGGAAGCAACGGGTTCAGTTTTAACGAACAAATACGCAGAAGGATACCCTGGACGTCGTTACTACGGTGGCTGTGAACACGTCGATGTCGTTGAAAACCTGGCGCGAAATAGGGCTAAGGAGTTGTTTGGGGCAGAGCATGCGAACGTTCAGCCGCATTCAGGTGCCCAAGCGAATATGGCGGTTTATTTCAGCGTGCTTAACCCAGGCGATAAAGTTCTGGGGATGAACCTGAACCATGGCGGTCATTTGACACATGGCAGCCCAGTCAATTTCAGTGGCACCCTTTACCAATTCGAAGATTATGGTGTCGATCAGGATACCGAAAAAATTGATTATGACGCGGTTTTAGCTAAAGCAAAAGAAGTACAGCCGAAACTGATTGTCGCTGGAGCTAGTGCCTACCCGCGTGAAATCGATTTTGCCCGTTTCCGCGAAATTGCGGATGAAGTCGGGGCGTATTTATTAGTGGATATGGCCCACGTTGCAGGTTTGGTGGCGGCTGGCCTTCATCCCAATCCCGTACCGCATGCCCAATTTGTTACGACAACCACACATAAAACATTGCGTGGACCACGCGGCGGCATGATTTTGTGTGAAAAAGAATTTGCTAAGCAAATCAATAAAGCTGTTTTCCCGGCCATGCAGGGAGGCCCCCTCATGCATGTCATCGCGGCGAAAGCTGTCTCATTTTTAGAAGCGCTGCAGCCTGAATTTATCACCTACTCCCGCCAGATCATTGCCAATGCCAAGCAGTTGGGTGAATCACTGGAAAAGCAGGGAGTCCGGGTTGTTTCCGGCGGCACGGATAATCATTTGCTGCTACTTGATGTGCGTAACCTCGGGTTAACCGGTAAGGTCGCGGAAAAAGCGCTGGATGAAGTAGGCATCACGACGAACAAAAACACGATTCCTTTTGATCCGGAGAGTCCGTTTGTAACCAGCGGCATTCGTATCGGCACGGCCGCTGTCACAACACGTGGCTTTAAAGAGGCTGATATGGAGGAAATTGCAGATATCATGGCCTTTACGTTGAAGAACCATGAAGATGAAGCGAAATTGAAAGAAGCGGCTGATCGTGTGCAGCAGCTGACCTCACGTTTCCCTTTGTACCAACAACTCGCTAAAGCATAATGGCTGACGGCCCTTGGGATTTTTTCTCAGGGGCTTCATGTTTATCGCGCCTTGCAGACAGTCGTATTTTTAAGTACAATTTTAAGGATGCAAATTATTTAAGGAGTGATCGGTAATGGGAAAGGTATTCGTTCTGGATCATCCGTTAATCCAGCATAAGCTAACGTACATAAGGAAGCAGGAAACAGGAACGAAGGAGTTCCGTGAATTAGTCGATGAAGTATCTGCTCTGATGGCTTTTGAAATCACCCGAGATCTTCCTTTAGAAGATATAAACATTAATACGCCGGTCGTTGAGGACGCCCAGGCTAAGGTGCTGACAGGAAAGAAAATCGGTCTCGTACCGATCCTCCGTGCCGGACTTGGCATGATTGATGGGATTATTCAATTGATCCCAGCAGCGAAAGTCGGCCACGTCGGCTTGTACCGTGACCCGGAAACCTTGCAGCCGGTAGAATATTACGTCAAACTTCCAAGTGATATTGAAGAGCGTGAATTGATCGTTATCGATCCCATGCTAGCCACAGGTGGTTCAGCTAATGCTGCTATTCAGTCGCTGAAAACACGCGGAGCCCGTCAAATACGTTTGATGTGTCTGGTTGCCGCTCCAGAGGGTGTAGAAGAAGTGCAAAAAGAGCACCCTGATGTCGATATTTACCTTGCTGCATTAGATGAGAAACTCAATGAGAAAGGATATATCGTCCCAGGACTTGGAGACGCAGGAGATCGCTTGTTTGGTACGAAATAATCAACCAGGTTTGGAGTGAAAGCTGTGTCTGATCGCATAAAAGTATTGACCATTTTCGGTACGAGGCCGGAAGCCATCAAAATGGCGCCCCTTGTACTGGAATTGGAAAAACGCGAAAAACAATTCGAATCAATTGTTGCCGTTACAGCACAGCATAGAGAACTGCTTGATCAAGTCCTGGACGTGTTTGGAATTGAACCGGACTATGATTTGAACATCATGAGGGATCGGCAAACGCTTGCGCAAATCACGACGCGGGCACTGGAAGGCTTGGATGACATCATCAAGGAAACAGGTCCTGATATTGTGCTCGTTCATGGCGATACGACCACAACATTTGCTGCCTCACTGGCTGCTTATTACAATCAGGTTCCTGTCGGCCATGTGGAAGCGGGACTCCGCACGTGGAGTAAATATTCACCTTTCCCGGAAGAAATGAACCGCCAGCTGGCCGGTGTCATGGCAGATCTTCATTTTGCACCGACCAATAAATCCCGTGATAATTTATTAGCTGAAAATAAGTCCGCAGATCACATTTTCGTCACCGGGAACACAGCGATCGATGCCCTGAAAACGACTGTCGACACCAGGTATACCAGTGATGTCCTGCAACATGCCGGCGACAAACGTCTCGTTTTAATGACCGCCCATCGTCGTGAAAACCTCGGGAACAACATGGAACAGATGTTTCGAGCGATCAAACGGATGGTCGAAACGCATGAGGATATCCATGTGGTGTATCCGGTTCATCTCAACCCCGTTGTTCAGGAAACGGCAGAAAGCATTTTAGGAAACGACGAGCGGATTCAATTGATTGAACCGTTGGACGTCATTGATTTTCACAATTTTGCTTCGCGTGCCCATCTGATTTTAACGGATTCAGGCGGGGTGCAAGAGGAAGCACCCTCCTTAGGTGTGCCCGTTTTAGTATTGCGCGACACGACGGAGCGACCGGAAGGCATTTTAGCGGGCACGTTAAAATTGGCTGGCACCCAGCAGGACCATATTTTCGACTTAGCTCATGAGCTGTTATCTGATGATGCGGCCTATCAAGCTATGGCGAAAGCGTCCAACCCTTATGGGGACGGCCACGCTTCTGCTCGGATAGCAGAAGCCATACGGTACTATTTCAATCACTCTCTGGTTCAGCCTAACGAGTTTACACTGCTTGTTTAAAATGTAATTCACGGAGCGGTTTCCTAATGACAGGAATCCGCTCCGTTTTTTGTATAGCCTGAAGCCTATATAAGAACAATAAGGAGAAAAGGCTCTATTGATCGTTATTTTTGATTGACCATATAAGCGTTATTCATGCCAGGTTTAGACATGTAAAGAGCGTTTTATCCGGGGAGTTGCAATAAGGGTAATTCATTACGACTTATCTTATCTGACACCTGTTTTATGGTAAGGAATAACGTAGCAACGCCACTCCTGGCCGCTAATGATTGCAGCATTTCAAGAAATACAGCTGACTACACTTACTTTTAAAGAAAGGCCCTTTCACCAAAATGAAGAGGGGTTGGGTGGGAAACGACGAGACTCCCGCGGGAGAAGGGCTCGGCGAGACCCCACAGGGAGCTAAGCGACCGAGGAGGCTCGCCGGTTCCCCCGCAGGAAAGCGAGTTGTTTCCCACCCAACCCAAACCCTAATACCGTAAAGGGCAATATGGGGCTTGTATGAAAAATCAATAACGAAATTAAATAAAACCAAGGAAAAGGAGCACTTCTCCTATGCGTCGATATTGTGGTTTCATATTAGGTTGTTTAATTATATTCGTCACCTCGGGATTCGATATCGACCAAGAGGAGACCGTTATCCTGGAATTGGACCAACCCTCAGCTGAATTTATGGAGCAGCTGGAGCGCCGCATACCACGGCTTGAGGTCGTGGCCACCTATGAAAAGGTATTTAATGGCATCGCGGTAAAAGGCGACGCCGAAGAATTAGACAAACTTAGCCGGCTCGATGCCGTCATCAATACCCATCCCGTTCAAACCTATCGAGCTTTGACCAATCAATCCGTCCCTTTTTTGACAGAAGACAAGCAAGACACGTCTAAAAGCACCTTTACGGGCGAAGGGGTCAAGGTTGGGGTTATCGATACAGGTGTGGATTACACGCACCCCGATTTGAAGGCCAATTTCCAGGGCGGGTTTGATGTCGTCGATTTTGATGATGATCCGATGGAAACGATTGATGAAGGGGCGACCATACACGGTACGCATGTTGCCGGCATCATTGCGGCTGACGGTAAGATGAAAGGGATCGCGCCCGATGCGGAGTTGTATGGATACAGAGCGTTAGGCCCGCATGGCATGGGCACGTCCGTTCAAGTGATCGCAGCGATTGAGGAAGCGGTAAAGGACGGCATGGATGTCATCAACTTATCTCTCGGAAATGACGTCAATGGACCCGATTGGCCGACAAGTATGGCGGTAAGCAAGGCAACGAAATTGGGGGTGACGGTTGTGGTGGCGGCAGGAAACGCCGGACCGGAGACATGGTCGGTCGGTTCGCCTGCCACCGCCCCTGAAGTCATCGCCGTAGGTGCCTCAAATCCGCCTTTGCAAAAACCGTACTTATATCATGCCTTTCATCGAAAGAAAATTGCGATGGAGCCACTTGTGGGATCTGTACCCTGGGAGCTGGATAAACGGTATCCCATAAAATCGGCCCCGCAAGCCAAAGGGGTCATCCCGGAGGCAAAAGGTCATATTTTGTTAATGGAACGAGGCGGCACACCGTTTACCGAAAAGGCAGAACAAGCCGAGGAAGCTGGAGCCGAAGCCTTGATCATCTATAATAATGAAGAAGGCGAGCTGCAAGGCGCGTTAACTGAAGAGGGTGCCATCAACATTCCCATAGTCAGCATCTCTCAGGCTAACGGGGAATGGCTGCTTGAACATGTGGCCAATCAAGATGAATGGATGGAGACGCAATTTCAAAGCATGACAGATCAAATGGCCCCGTTTAGCTCGCGAGGCCCCGTCACCGTCAATTGGGCCATCAAACCAGACATTGTCGCTCCGGGTGTAGCAATTGACAGTACCGTTCCGGGCGGCGGCTATGCAGAATTGCAAGGAACAAGTATGGCCGCTCCCCATATCACCGGCGTTGCAGCTCTTGTCAAACAAGCACATCCTCACTGGAGCCCTGCAGAGATTAAAGCTGCGCTATTATCCGGGGCTGAACCTCTTACGGATGAATCATCAGGCTTATACCCGCCGATGGTGCAAGGATTTGGCAAAGTGCGTATCCAAGAGGCGCTGGACCCGGATTTCCTGATCAGTTCGGGGCCGTTAAATTTTGGCAAATTAAATGAAACGTTTACCGAAACAACGGCCGAAATCACCTTGGAAAACCAGTCCGATGCTAAGAGAAACGTGGCATTTGAACGCCCTCAACATCAGCCTGGTTTGAGGTGGGATATGCCTAAAAGCACAACGTTGCAGCCGGGGGAAAAAGCAACCTATATCATTCGTTTGCGGGTTGATGCTCATATGACCGAAGGCGGGTTCCAGCAAGGCTACGTGACCATGAAAACGGACGAGCGCGACTACCGCATTCCATATTCGTATATGGTGGAAACGAGCGATTATCCGAGGGTCATGGGATTTGAACTTGTCCCGACTTGGCATTCAAAAGACAATGCCCACTATCGCTTTTATTTAGCGGAACGAGCCGAAAGCTTACAAGTCGATCTTTATGACCCGAGCACGTTCATTTTTCGTAAACGCCTGCTTTCGTTGCAGGATCTGGAACCAGGAACGATTACGGGAGAATTGAAAAACCAGCAGACAACAGCGGTGAAAGAGTGGCTGGCAGTGATCACAGTGAGAACAGAATCCGGACATTTCAGTTACCCTTTTCCGATTTTGCTTGGTGAGGGAATGAACGAAGACAGTCAGCCTGATTCGTAGAATAAAGAAGATCATAACGGTGTTAATCATGACCCTCGTAAACGGGGGTTTTTTTATTGGAAAGAGGGGGATTTTCGTGAGAGAATGTATGCAGTAGACTGCCTGTAGAATCTTGTCAATTAAATGGACTTTTAACCTCAAACGCATTGACAACCCTTAACCCCTATTGTATTCTAACATAGTGTGGAATGATAAGGTTTTCACAGGTGAGTGTCAAAAAAGCCACTCCCCTTTTGCTATATGGAAGGGGGAAGACTATGAATGATAACTCGAACCCATTTAAGGCCATTGGTCTGACAAGTGCCATAATATCCCAACTAGTGGGTGGACCGCTTGTGGGGGTTTTTTTAGGCAAATGGGTAGACGGACTGCTTTCCACAACACCCCTTTTCCTGATTATAGGAATTTTCCTCGGGTTGGGAGCCGGTACATATGGAACGATTCATTTAGTACGAGATTATACGGGAGACGATTAAACTTGGATACATTTCAGCACATGATCACCCGTCAACGAAAATGGATGTTCTATCTTCTTGCATTACTTGTACTTGGGTGGGGCCTTACCCCGTACAAGTCGGTCTTCTTAGGACTCCTCCTAGGAAGCGCCTTAAGTTTTTACAATCTCTGGCTGATGCAGCGCAAGATTAGAAAGCTCGGTGAAGCATCAGGGGAGAGCAAATCCGTTAAAGGGCTCGGCACGTTTTCGCGACTGGCTTCCGGCGCATTAGCCGTAGTCATCGCCCTTCAATTTGAAGACCATTTCCATTTGATCGCAGTCGTTTTGGGCTTAATGACAGTTTATTTTGTCATTATGATAGATTACCTTGTCTATAAAGGGTAAAGTTTAGCAATAGGGAAGAGAGGTGAACAGATTGGATCACGAAGCACCGATAATTGAAAATGTCTTTGGCATTTCGTGGTTGAGCGTTAATTTGGCCAATGTGCTGATGATGTTTGTGGCATCAGTCATTGTATTCTTTTTAGCTGTGGCTGCTACAAGGAATATGCAACGGAAACCCCGGGGCTACCAGAATTTCATTGAATGGGTGATTGATTTCATCAAAGGAATTATCGGCTCAAATATGAATTGGCGCACAGGACGATTGTTCCTGCCACTTGGGTTGACACTCTTTGTATATATATTTGTTGCCAATATGCTGGGTGTCATCACAATGGGCGCTGTCGGTCATAATCTGTGGTGGAAATCACCGACTGCAGATCCGGGTATTACACTGACATTAGCGATCCTGGTTGTCATTTTAAGTCACTATTATGGCATTAAGCTGAAAGGAGCAAAAGAATACGGAAAAGATTTTTTCCGTCCACTCCCTTTCTTATTTCCATTTAAAATCCTCGAGGAATTCGCTAATACATTAACGCTTGGTCTTCGTCTATATGGAAATATTTTTGCAGGAGAAATCTTGCTGACACTATTGGCTGGATTAGCCGTTTCAAGTGTTGGAGGATTCTTCGGTGCAGCCATTCCCATGCTTGCTTGGCAGGGATTCAGTACTTTTATAGGTTTTATCCAAGCATTTATTTTCACAATGTTGACAATGGTTTACATTTCTCACAAGGTGAGTTCAGACCATTAATATAATTAAGAAAAAACTTTTATAATATTTAAGGAGGAGTAAATTATGGGTCTAGTTGCAGCGGCAATTGCAGTAGGACTAGCAGCTGTAGGTGCTGGTATTGGTAACGGTTTAATCGTGGGGAGAACAGTAGAAGGTATCGCGCGTCAACCTGAGCTACGCGGAACTTTGCAAACGACAATGTTCATTGGTGTTGCGTTGGTTGAGGCCATTCCGATCATCGGTGTTGTTATCGCATTTATCGTAATGGGACAATAAATACGGACAAGCTTCCGGTTAACAAGAATGGCGAAGTTCATTAGTTAACTTCGCCATTCCTTATACGCTTTGGAAATATTATTCTAAAGTAAGATTAATCGAAAATTTCGACTTTTGATAAGTTCTTAAGCCGAATTTTTCTCATGTTTAGCCTATACGGTAATGTGTGGAAAGGAGTGAACACTGTGCAAGGATTTACAACGAATCTGGTATTGGGCGCTACAGCCGGGGGTTTCCACGTGCTTGATATGGCGGTCCAGCTCTTCTTCTTCTTAGTTCTTTTGGCGTTGCTGCGCAAATTTGCCTGGGGACCTTTGATGAAAATGATGCAAGAGCGTGAAGAATATATATCCAATGAGATCGACACAGCTGAAAAGAGCCGTGAAGAAGCACAACAACTGCAGCATGAAGCGGCAGAAGAGTTGAAAAAGACACGTCAGGAAGCACAAAGCCTCATAGAAGACGCGAAAAAATCTGCTACTCAACAGGAACGCGATATTCTTGAAACAGCACGCACAGAAGCAGAACGTATTAAAGAATCCGCTCGCGAAGAAATTGAGCAAGAGAAAGAAAAAGCTGTTCAGGCCTTACAGGATCAAGTGGCATCCTTGTCGGTCATGATTGCAAGCAAAGTGATCGAGAAAGAATTATCTGAAGAAGATCAGGAAGCCCTGATCAATGAATACATTAAAGAGGCAGGAGAAGAGCGATGAGTGAAACAATCGTTGCTAAACGCTATGCGGATGCTCTTTTTCAACTCGGAGATGAACACTCTCAACTGGATCAATTTGAAACAGAATTGCGCACACTGCGCGCCGTTCTCCAAGATAATAAAAAATTTGTAACATTCCTGAAGCATCCCCGTATTTCTGTCGATAAGAAGAAACAGCTGATTTCGGAAGCCTTCCAAAGCTTTTCACCTGTAATCATAAACACCTTGAAGCTGTTGATCGACCGACATCGGGAAGAGATTTTTCCAGAACTTGCCGAACAGTTTATTGCTCGGATGAACGATGCAAAAGGAATAGCTGAAGCGGATGTCTATTCCGTTCGAGAGCTGGGCGAAGAGGAAAAAAAGCAGGTTTCAACCGTTTTCGCTCAAAAATTGGGCAAAAAAACGTTGCTGCTTAACAATATCGTTGATCCTTCCCTCCTGGGAGGAATTAAGTTGCGAGTCGGCAATCGGATTTACGATGGTTCCGTCAGTGGTAAGCTCGAACGTATTGAACGGAAATTAGTATCTGCATACTAACGATGATAGGGGTGAAATGGCATGAGCATAAAAGCTGAAGAAATCAGTTCCTTGATTAAACAGCAAATAGAAAATTATGAATCTGATATCGAAGTCAACGATGTCGGAACCGTTATCGAAGTCGGTGACGGGATCGCTCGCGCACATGGCCTTGATGATATTATGGCCGGTGAGCTGGTTGAATTCGCAAACGGCGTAATGGGATTAGCACAAAACCTTGAAGAAAGTAACGTCGGTCTTGTCATTCTTGGGCCGTATACGGAAATTAAAGAAGGCGATGAAGTGCGTCGTACCGGACGTATCATGCAGGTTCCAGTAGGTGATGAATTGCTGGGCCGCGTGGTTAACCCACTTGGACAGCCTGTCGATGGGAAAGGGGCAGTGGAAACGAGCAAAACCCGTCCGATCGAATCGCCGGCGCCTGGCGTGATGGATCGTAAATCAGTTGATGAGCCACTGCAAACCGGTATTAAAGCGATTGACGCGCTCGTACCAATTGGCCGCGGTCAGCGTGAATTGATCATCGGCGACCGTCAAACAGGGAAGACATCCGTTGCACTTGACACCATCTTGAACCAACATGACCAGGACATGATCTGTATTTATGTCGCGATCGGTCAAAAGGAATCCACTGTAAGAGGGACGGTTGAAACGCTTCGTCGCCACGGAGCACTCGACTATACCATTGTCGTGACTGCCAGTGCCTCACAACCAGCACCATTGTTATATCTTGCACCTTATGCTGGTGTTTCCATGGGTGAAGAATTCATGAACAATGGCAAGCACGTATTGGTTGTTTATGATGACTTATCCAAACAGGCCGCAGCTTATCGTGAGCTTTCCTTGCTGTTGCGCCGTCCTCCAGGCCGTGAAGCCTTCCCTGGGGATGTCTTCTATCTACACTCCCGTTTGTTGGAACGCGCGGCTAAATTAAGTGACGCTAAAGGCGGCGGATCTCTAACTGCTCTTCCTTTCGTAGAAACGCAGGCTGGGGATATCTCGGCTTATATACCGACGAACGTCATCTCAATTACGGACGGACAGATCTTCTTGCAGTCTGACCTGTTTTTCTCAGGTGTCAGACCAGCCATCAACGCAGGACTTTCCGTATCACGTGTAGGGGGCTCTGCCCAAATCAAAGCCATGAAGAAGGTAGCAGGTACCCTGCGTCTTGACTTGGCATCCTACCGCGAGCTGGAAGCATTTGCGCAGTTCGGTTCTGACCTGGATAAAGCAACACAGGCTAAGCTGAATCGTGGTGCCCGCACCGTTGAAGTACTTAAGCAAGGTCTTCATAAACCATTGGCTGTCGAAAAGCAGGTTATGATCATTTTCGCTTTGACGAAAGGCTATCTGGATGACATTCCAGTTGAAGATATTACCCGTTTTGAAGATGAGTTCCATACATGGTTCAGCAGCAACCGTAAAGATCTTCTTAAACAAATTCGTGAAACAGGAAAACTTGCTGAAGAAGACGACATGAAAGAAGCGGTTGAAGCATTCAAGAAAACGTTCGTCGTTTCTGAATAATTGATCGCAACCTTTGAACGAAAGGGTGGTGAAACAGCATGGCATCTCTTAGAGATATCAAAGGACGGATTAACTCGACAAAGAAAACGAAGCAGATAACCAAAGCGATGCAGATGGTATCAGCTTCAAAATTGAATAAAGCCGAGCAAAACACGAAGAATTTTGTTCCTTACAGCGAAAAAATCCAAGACGTTGTAACGAGCATTGCTTCTAGCAGTGGGCGCGCACAACACCCGATGCTGGAGTCCCGTGAAGTCAAGCGGAGCGGCTATTTGGTCATTACGTCTGATCGTGGACTTGCCGGGGCCTATAATTCAAGTGTTTTGCGCACGGTCTATCAGCGGATTAGGCAGCAGCATACTTCAGCTGATGAATATAAGCTGATTGTGATGGGACGCATCGGCCGAGATTTCTTCGAGAAACGGAACATGCCAGTCGACAAAGAGATCGTCGGTGTCGCAGACCAGCCAAATTTCGCAGATATAAAAGATCTTGCTGCAGAGTCAGTACAATTGTTTACTGATGAGGAAATTGACGAGCTATACCTGTTTTATAATCGTTATGTCAGTGCCATCTCTCAGGAAGTCACCGAGAAAAAAGCACTGCCGCTGACTAATTTAAACGACGGCGAAACCAAAGCCGCCACTAGCTCTTATGAATACGAACCGAACCAGGAAGAAATTCTCGCCACACTTTTACCTCAGTACGCCGAAAGCCTAATCTTTGGCGCTTTGCTTGATGGAAAAGCCAGTGAGCACGCAGCTCGCATGACAGCCATGAAGAGTGCTACGGACAACGCAGACGAATTGATTGATGATTTGACATTGTCCTATAACCGAGCACGCCAGGCTGCTATAACCCAGGAAATCACCGAGATTGTCGGCGGTGCTGCCGCCCTCGAATAAACGTTTTTCTGGAAGTTGAATCGTAAGATAGGAGGGAAATCGATGAGTAATGGACGCGTAACCCAAGTAATGGGGCCCGTAGTTGACGTTAAGTTTGACGACGGTCAGCTCCCTGAAATCTATAACGCTTTGCACGTTTCACTCGAAACGCAAAACGAAAATGAAGTTAACGTCGACCTTACGTTGGAAGTCGCCCTGCACCTGGGAGACAACTCAGTTCGTACGGTAGCTATGTCTTCGACTGAGGGTGTCAAACGTGGTATGGATGTTGTCGATAAAGGCCGTGCCATCAATGTTCCTGTCGGAGAAGTCACGTTATCACGTGTCTTCAACGTATTGGGAGAAAACATTGATCTTGATGAGCCGTTAGGTGACGATGTCCGCCGTGACCCTATTCACAGGCAGGCGCCACAGTTTGAAAACTTAGCGACAGACACTGAAATTCTAGAAACAGGCATCAAGGTTGTTGACCTGCTCGCCCCTTATGTAAAAGGTGGAAAAATCGGTCTCTTCGGAGGTGCCGGTGTAGGGAAAACAGTTCTGATCCAGGAACTGATCAACAACATCGCCCAAGAACACGGTGGTATTTCAGTGTTTGCGGGTGTTGGTGAACGGACACGTGAAGGTAACGACCTTTATTATGAAATGAAAGATTCCGGCGTTATCTCCAAAACAGCGATGGTCTTCGGGCAAATGAACGAACCACCAGGAGCCCGTATGCGTGTCGCTTTAAGCGGATTGACGATGGCAGAATATTTCCGTGACGAAGAAGGACAGGATGTCTTGTTCTTTATCGACAATATCTTCCGTTTCACGCAGGGCGGTCTAGAAGTATCAGCCTTGCTCGGTCGTATGCCATCAGCCGTTGGTTATCAGCCAACACTTGCAACTGAAATGGGTCAATTGCAGGAACGTATCACCTCAACGGATAAAGGCTCAGTCACATCCATCCAGGCGATCTACGTCCCTGCCGATGACTATACAGACCCCGCTCCAGCGACAACATTCGCGCACTTGGATGCGACAACCAACTTGGAACGTAAACTTTCTGAGCAAGGTATCTATCCAGCAGTGGATCCGCTCGCGTCGACATCACGTGCACTTGATGCCGACATCGTAGGCGAGGAGCATTACGATGTAGCCCGCGAAGTTCAGCGGACCCTGCAGCGCTATAAAGAACTTCAGGATATCATCGCCATCCTAGGTATGGATGAACTGTCTGACGAAGATAAACTGACGGTATCCCGCGCACGCCGTATTCAGTTCTTCTTGTCGCAGAACTTCCACGTTGCCGAACAGTTCACTGGCCAAAAAGGTTCTTACGTGCCGGTATCTGAAACGGTGAAAGGATTCAAAGAAATCCTTGATGGCAAACATGATGATGTTCCGGAAGATGCCTTCCGCCTAGTCGGCCGCATTGAGGATGTCGTTGAAAACGCGAAACAAATGCAACAATAGTGATGAACAGGCTGACCGACCCGGGAAGACCCGGGCTTCAGCCTTATCAACTGCCAAGGAGGAATAACTATGAAAACACTAACGGTGAGTGTTGTCACTCCTGATGGCCCGGCTTTGGAAGATGCATTTGAAATGGTAAGCTGTAAGGCGGAAAGCGGGGAACTAGGGGTGCTCCCTGGTCACATCCCGATGGTGGCTCCTTTGAGCATCAGCGCTGTACGTCTCAAAAAGGAAGGCAATTCCGATCGCATGGCAGTCAGTGGCGGCTTTCTGGAAGTCAGACCAGATAAGGTCACCATACTCGCTCAATCCGCGGAAAAGCCTTCTGACATTGATATTGAACGTGCCCGTAAGGCAAAGGAACGCGCCGAACGCCGTTTGCAGAATAAGCAAGATGATATCGACTTCAAACGGGCTGAAATGGCGCTTCAACGTGCTATTAATCGTGTATCCGTATACGAAAATAATTTCTAACTGCTTTCATTTTGAAAGCAGTTTATTTTTTTGACTGGATTTAGGTGGTGTCGGCTGCGTTTGGGCGATTATCACAGTCGCATGGGCGATTGTAGGTCGAACATGGGCGGTTAGCACCGGAATTGGGGCGATTATGCCCTCACATGGGCGGTTATCGCGATATTTGGGCGAATGCGCCTTACTTGGGCGATTATGGCAGTCGCATGGGCGATTGTGCGCCTTACTTGGGCGTTTAGCATCGAAATTGGGGCGATTATGCTTCCAACATGGGCGATTATTCCGATATTTGGGCGAATGCGCCTTGCTTGGGCAATTATTCCATGCGCATGGGCGATTTGATCCATCTTTGGACGATTGCACAGAATATAAGGACATGTGCGCTTCCCCTCCACATCCCCATCCTCAACACAACTTTTCTGCCATTTTAATAGATATCCCACTCATATTTTTGTGGACATGGCTATACCATTTATAGAGAACATCATTCTCTATATAAAATAGACACATCGACAGACATTAGGCAGTTTGTTATAATGAAAGCGCTTAAAGTAAAAATTTTCAAAAAACATCAGGTGGTGAAAAGCGTATGGATTTCTTTGTTTATCAGAACAGTTATGTGTTCGTTGCTGCTTTTCTGTTACTTGGGTTACTGTTACCGATAACGGCCTTGACGGTGGGCAGGTGGCTGCGTCCTCATCATCCTGATCCGCTTAAATCCACGACATATGAGAGTGGAATTGAACCTTTTCATGATGCCAGGGTTCAGTTCAATGTCCGCTACTATATGTTCGCCTTGTTGTTTGTCATATTTGATGTGGAAACCGTGTTTCTTTATCCGTGGGCTGTCGCCTATGATGAACTCGGTCTTTTTGCGTTGGTGGAAATGCTCATTTTTGTGGTCATGCTGTTGATTGGCTTGATCTATGCCTGGAAAAAGAAGGTGCTTACATGGACATGAATTTGAATAGTGTGTCGGCTGAAGAAAGGGAAGTCTTGCAGCGGAATGTTTTTTTAGCGACGCTTGAAAATTTGAAAGGCTGGGCACGGAGTAATTCGTTATGGCCGATGACGTTTGGACTGGCCTGTTGTGCGATTGAAATGATGGGGGTCGGATCCTCTCATTATGACGTGGATCGGTTCGGTTCGTTTTTTCGGACGTCGCCGCGTCAATCGGATGTCATGATTGTCTCAGGCACGGTGACAAAAAAGATGGCACCTGTTCTGCGCAGACTTTATGATCAAATGCCGGAACCCAAGTATGTAATTGCCATGGGCTCCTGTGCGACCGCTGGCGGTCCGTATATCAAATCTTATGCTGTCGTAAATGGGGTGGATCAGATTGTTCCGGTTGACGTTTACATACCCGGTTGTCCGCCTAATCCCGCAGCCCTGATTTACGGTATTCACAAGTTGCAGGAAAAAATCAGATATGAAGCCAGAACGGGGGAGCGGGTGTTTTTACGTTGACAGATAAAGACAAGTCACAGGAAACCGACTCTGTCCATAAAGACGGGGGCGATCACTCAGAATCTGAACGCCAACAACGCGATCATGAGGCGGACAAACCATCCTCAGGTCCTCCTGATAAACAGGATTCACAGAACGAAAATGCAGCAACTGATTCAGAGAATCCCAACAAACCTCAGACCCCTCACCCTACCGAAGAAACGAATCCAAAAAAAGCGACAGAGAAACCAGTATCAAGTGAAAAAAGCCCACCTGATGACAAACCAAAACGAAAATCGTCACCGTCTTCAAAATCCGCACCTGAGAAAACCGAAGAAGAACCTTCTTATAACCAACCTTTGCTTGATCAGTATCTATCGATCATTGAGAAAGATTTAGGGAGTATGGCTTTAGAAGCAGCTTATATTAATCGTCTTTCTAAACATGTTCCGACCCTTGTGGCTCATGATCATACGTACTTCCAAGTTGCGAAGTTATTGCGTTACCATCCCGCACTCTCATTCAATTATTTATCCGAACTCCATGGCACTGATTTAAAAACTCATATGGAAGTGTATCTTCATTTACATTCCTTCGAGCACCATCATTCGCTGGCCCTGAAGGTAAAAATCGAGCGTGACAATCCAGAGCTCGAGACGGTTACGTCATTATGGGAGGGCGCAAATTGGCCTGAGTGTGAGGCTTACGACCTTCTCGGTATCCATTTCATCAATCATCCCAATTTGAAACGCATTTTTCTCGGAGAAGAGTGGGAAGGGTACCCGCTTCGCAAAGACTATGAAGCTTACGATGAGGAGGTCTAGCCTGTGCTGAGAACAGAGGAAATGTTATTGAATGTTGGACCTCAACACCCGAGTACGCACGGTGTGTTTCGTCTTGTGATCAAAATAGATGGGGAGATCATCAAAGAAGCGACACCCGTCATTGGTTATCTGCACCGGGGCACTGAAAAGCTGGCGGAAGATTTAACGTATACTCAGATCATCCCTTACACGGACCGGATGGATTACTTAGCTGCGATGACGAATAATTATGTTCTGTGTCATGCTGTAGAAACGATGATGGGCGTTGAACTGCCGGACTATGCGGAGTATTTACGGGTATTGGCTATGGAGCTGGGCCGCATTGCCAGTCACCTTGTCTGGTTTGGTACTTATTTACTGGATATTGGCGCCGTCAGTCCGTTTTTATATGCCTTCAGGGAACGGGAGCGCATCATTAATTTATTGAATGAACTGTCCGGTGGCCGATTGACCTTCAATTACATGAGGGTAGGGGGCGTCAAATGGGATGCTCCTGGAGGCTGGTTCGACAGGGTTCAGGAATTTGTTCCTTATATGCGTGAGCAGCTCGCTGGGTATCACGATTTGGTAGGCGGAAATGAAATTTTTCTGAGTCGCGTTAAGGGGGTGGGCGTGTACTCCCAGGAAACGGCCCTGCAATATTCGTTGAGCGGAGCCAATCTGCGTTGCACGGGTGTGGATTGGGATTTGCGCAAGCATGAACCTTACTCGTTGTATGAGCGGTTTGATTTTAAGGTGATCACAGGGGAAACAGGCGATGCTTGGGACCGTTTTAAATGCCGAATGGGGGAGATTGAAGAGTCGTTAAAGATAATTGAACAAACGTTTGATCAAATGCCAGCAGAAGGTAAAACCATGGCCAAAGTACCGCGGATGATTAAAGCGCCGCCGGGAGAAGCCTATGTCAGGATCGAATCGCCGCGGGGGGAAATTGGGTGTTATATCAACAGTGACGGAAAGAAAGAACCGTATCGAATGAAATTCCGCCGCCCGTCATTTTACAATTTGCAAATACTCCCGAAACTGCTTGAGGGGGAAAACATGGCAAACTTGATTACCATATTAGGCGGGGTCGACATTGTGCTCGGGGAGGTGGATGGGTAATGTCATGGATCGACCAATTGCTGCAATCGCCACCGGGCTGGTCCAACTTCCTGACGTTCATGGCGCTTGGATCGATGATGCTGACAATCACGTTAGGCTTCGTCACCTATGCCATCCTAGCTGAACGAAAAATCATGGGAGCCATGCAGCTTCGCCACGGTCCGAATCAAGTAGGGGGACGGTTTGGCCTCTTGCAGACCGTCGCTGATATCTTGAAACTCCTATTGAAGGAAGATATACGACCTGCTCATGCTGATCGCGCATTGTTCATCATTGCACCGATTCTGACGTATGTACCGGCTTTTCTGGTCATTGCAGTATTGCCTTTTACTGAAGCTTTCCACTTTGCCGACATTGGTATTGGCCTGCTGTACTACATTGCCATTTCCGGGCTGTCAACAATCGGCATAGTGACGGCGGGCTGGGCGTCGAATAATAAATACGCCTTGATGGGGGGCATGAGAGCAGCAGCTCAAATGATCTCGTATGAAATTCCGCTCGTCATGTCCGTCGTGGGGATTATCCTATTTACCGGCAGCTTGAATTTGATTGATATCGTCAATGCTCAAGAGTCCCTTGCCTTCATTTTCCTACAGCCGATTGCATTTCTCATCTTCTTTATTGCCGGAACCGCAGAACTTAACCGCACACCATTTGATTTGCCGGAAGCGGAATCTGAGCTTGTTGCGGGGTATCACGTTGAATATTCGGGATTTCGTTTCGCATTCTTTATGTTAAGTGAATATGTGTATTTATTCGCCATTTCGGCCTTAATTACTATATTATTTCTGGGCGGATGGCACGATCCGATTCCCTATCTAGAACTTGATGGGCCGGGATTAGGTGCCATATGGTTCAGTCTTAAATTTATCGGCGTTGTCTTTTTGTTTATATGGGTGAGGGTGAGCTTTCCGAGGTTGCGAGCGGACCAGTTAATGGAGTTTGGCTGGAAAGTTCTTTTGCCTGTAGCGTTGGCTAATATTTTTGTAAGTGCCGTGATAAAGGAATTCTTCTTTTAAACGCTTGATGGGAGGTGGGAGAAAATGCGTGGATTGCTGAAGGGACTTGCCTACACGTTAAAAAACATGAAGCAAGAAAAGATCACTTATAATTACCCGGAAGAACCGGTTCCAATGCCTGAGCGTTTTCGTGGTATTCAAAAGTTCTACCCGGAGAAGTGCATCGTCTGCAACCAATGCGTGAACGTCTGTCCGACCGACTGCATTAGTCTGACGGGGAAAAAGCACCCCGATCCTGACCAAAAACGGAAGATTATTGACACGTATGATATCAATTTTGAGATATGTATTTTATGTGATTTGTGTACGGAAGTGTGCCCGACCGAGGCGATTGTCATGACCAATAACTTTGAGCTTGCCTCGTATTCGCGAGATGATTTATTTAAGAATCTGGAGTGGCTTGACGAGAATGAGACGAACGTGAGAGAGGAGAATTAGCATGAATGGTGAAGTTCTCGTCTTTCTCATATTGGCATCCTTAGCGGTTATCGGCGGCTTGCTTATGCTGAACCTGAAAAAAGTCGTGCATATGCTGTTGTCGCTTGTGCTTACGTTTCTTTCGATTGCCGGCTTGTTTATCATGCTGTCTGCTGAATTTGTGGCTGTTGTGCAAGTGCTGATTTATTCGGGAGCAGTCACCATCATGATGATATTCGGCATCATGCTGACCCGTCATCAAGATGAACAACGCGTCCAGAAAAATCGGGTGCGCACGTGGGTAGTCCTGATTGGGATTCTTGTATTCTTCTATACCATGTATGAAGCGATCACACGTTTTGTCAGCGTTGAGCAAGCGTCTGAGCTTCATATTGAAAATACGAAACAAATCGGTATGGCGCTCTATGCCAAATATGTGATTCCGTTTGAATTAACGTCGGTCCTTCTCCTGGTCGCATTAATCGGGGCCATCGTACTGGCTAAGCGAGAGGAAGAAGAGGAGGTGAAGCAGGAATGACGTCTGTGCCCCTTAATGCGTACTTGATGCTCGCTTTGATTCTTTTTTGCATCGGACTTTTTGGTGCGTTGACGAAACGGAACACCGTCATTGTTTTAATTTCCATCGAATTAATGCTGAATGCAGTCAATATTAATTTGGTTGCATTCAGTAAGCTCGGGATGCATCCCAGCATAACAGGGCAAGTGTTCACGTTGTTCACGATTACCGTCGCAGCAGCTGAAGCGGCAGTGGCGCTGGCCATCTTGATGGCGTTATTCCGGAACCGCTCGACGGTCCAAATTGATGAAATGGATGGAATGAAGCACTGACTCCATTTGACAGGAAGGGATGTGTGACAAATTGCTGCCCTATGCATGGTTGATTCCCGTGTTTCCCTTCGTATCGTTTATTATGTTGCTGGCATTTCGGCATCGACTACAAGCCTACAGCAGTTATATCGGCAGTGCATTAACCGGTCTTTCTTTAGTCGCAGCCATCGTTGTTTGGGTGACTGGATGGTCAGTCCAAAGTGTTCAGCATACGGGGGTTTGGCTAGCTTTCGAATCTGTGGAACTGCAGATGGGGACCTGGATCACGCCGTTAAACCTAGTGATGTTGAACATTGTTGCTTTTATCAGCGTGTGTGTACATATCTATTCCCACACGTATATGAAAGATGAAAGAAGGCGCTCTACCTACTTTGCCTGGCTCGGGTTATTCACAGCCGCTATGTTAGGGCTGTGTCTGTCACCCAATCTGCTGCAATTTTATATGTGTTGGGAGCTGGTGGGACTCGGTTCGTTTTTACTGATCGGCTTTCATTTTGAAGAAGATAAGGCAAAAGCAGCAGCCAAGAAAGCCTTTATTATGACACGAATTGGCGACATAGGCTTATTGGCTGGATTGATTCTCCTCTACTGGCAAACGGGATCCCTGCAGTTCACTGACATATATACCGTGATAAGCAGTGGAGAACTTGAAGCCTTTCATGTCACGTTGATCAGTCTGCTGATTTTCGCGGGAGCGGTAGGGAAATCTGGGCAACTGCCGCTTCACACATGGCTGCCTGATGCGATGGAAGGTCCTACGCCGGTATCAGCACTGATCCACGCAGCGACAATGGTCGCCGCAGGTGTTTATTTGGTCGCCGTCTTACATCCGTTGTTTATGGCGAGCGACACTGCACTTACGGTGGTAGCTGTAACAGGGGGCGTGACCGCCACTGTAGCTGCTGTGATTGCCATTGCGCAAACGGATATCAAGCGTATTTTAGCGTATTCGACTATTTCGCAACTCGGTTACATGATGCTGGCTTTGGGATCCGCCGCGTTGGCAGCAGGGGTTTTTCATTTGATGACTCATGCATTTTTTAAAGCCTTATTGTTTTTAACGGCCGGCGTGGTCATTCATCATTTTAAAACGCGCAACATTCATCAAATGGGTCATGCTTTTTCTGAACTGCGCTTTACTGGCATGACGTTTTTGATCGGCACGCTGGCGATTAGTGGCTTCCCGTTGTTCTCAGGATTTTTCAGTAAGGAAGCTGTTTTGTCAGCTGTCTGGCATGATGAACGATACCTGCTCTTTAGTTTGGCTTTACTTACCACATTCTTAACAGCGTTTTACATGTTCCGTCTGTTCTTCATTGTGTTTATGGGGCAAGGAAAGCCGACGTCAGGACCGAAGAAGGCGCTTAGTATGGCCCTGCGCTTACCGATCGCGGCGCTCAGTGTGCCCGCCATCGGAGCTGGCTTTCTGTATACGCCGTGGTTTTCGGCTTTTGGCAACTGGATCACCCAATGGCAAACCGCGCAAATTGACCCAGGCCATGAGGTCCCCTGGTGGATGATGCCTTCAGCCATTATGTGCTCGCTTGCTGGTATTATGCTTGCCTGGGTGATGTATCAAAAATTGCGGGTACCGCTCCGTGAACTACCTTACCTTCATGCGTTTACATTACGCGGCTTTTATATGGATGAATTATATCATTACACGATTAAACAACCGCTTCAGTTTATGAGTACGACGACCGTCTATATCGAAAAATTCGTAGTGGAAACCGTGATGGAAAGCAGCTCAAGCTTCGTAAAATGGGTTGGGAAATATGGTGCCCGGTTGCAGTCCGGTCAAGTGCAAACATATGGAGCCGTCGGTTTTGTCGGTTTATCCATTCTGGTGTTTATCCTGTTTTGGACAGGAGGTTACTTTTAATGGATTGGTTAAGTTTACTCATTTTCTCCCCGATTCTTGGCATGCTGTTACTTGCGACAGTTCATCGCAAAAATGAATCTCTGATTAAGGCTATTGCAGTATCGGCTACAGCCTTGTCAATGGTTATAGCGGTCCTGGTATTCGTCTTATTTCATCAAGGAATTTCCCATGCAGTGTCATACCAATGGATCAATTTCGGCCACGACAACATCGTTTTCCTCTTGAATTACGAACTCGGTGTTCAGGGCTTTTCGGTGCTGTTGCTTCTGTTGACGTCAGTTCTTACGCTATTGGCAGCTTTTGTGGCGACATTTCAAATTAAGAAAAATTTAAAACCTTTCTTTCTCTGGCTGCTGATCATGGAGGTCGGCATGCTCGGGGTCTTTTCATCAGAAAACCTTGTGCTGTTCTTCTTATTTTTCGAAATGACGCTTGTGCCGATGTTTTTCCTCATCGGGCGGTGGGGCGACCGGGAACGCGAACGCACCGCTTACCGCTTTCTGATTTATAACGGCCTGGGGTCAGCCGTATTGTTATTGGCGATCAGCGCGTTGTTTGCTCGAACAGGCACGACCAATATTGCTTTACTGCAGGAAATCATGGCAAATGAAGTCCAGGGAAGTGCTGCCATTAGTGAGACATTTCGAAATGGCATCCTGTGGGCGATGTTAATCGCTTTCGGCATTAAAATGCCAATCGTTCCCTTGCACACATGGATGGTTCGAGTCCATGTACATGCCCCGCCGGTTTTAGTGATCATTCATGCTGGCGTCCTGCTGAAAATTGGCGCCTACGGTATCATTACTTTTGGGGCCGGAATATTTCCAGAACAATTTGCCCAGATCTCAACTTTCATTGCAATCCTCGGCGTGATTAACATTTTGTATGGGGCCTTGCTTGCCCTCGGACAAACGGAACTGAAACATGTATTAGCATATTCCAGCGTTTCACATATGGGGATTGTTTTGCTCGGTGTAGCTGCCTTGAATCAGCCAGGTTACCACGGTGCTATCTTTCAAACCCTTTCACATGGCGTTATTGCAGCCCTCCTATTCCTTATAGTCGGCATTGTTCACAGCCGCACGCAATCGACCCAGTTAAAGGATTTAACTGGATTGGCCAAAGCCATGCCGATCGCTTCAGGATGCTGGCTTGTAGCAGGTATGGCCACACTCGGCCTTCCGGGTACGAGTGGTTTCATATCAGAGCTGCTGGCATTTCTCGGGTTGTTTGAAACAGAACCGATTCTAGCAGGGGTTGGAATGGTCGGCCTCATTTTGACAACGGTCTATGTGATGCGAATCATCTTGAGCATGACGCATGGCAAGCATACACTGAAACCACCGACTGAACTGCGTGATTTAACACATTCTGAAATGGCTCCAGTGTTCGTGCTTGTACTGTTGATTATTGCAATTGGTGTGTGGCCGTCCCTGTTAACCTCCACGCTGAATCTGACGGTGCAGACTATTTCAATAGGAATAGGGGGGTGATGGTTTGGATATAGGGACATTGCTCAGTTATCCGTGGGAAATCATGATGCCGGAATTCATCATATTAATTGCAGCAACAGGATTGTCGCTCACTGATCTTTTTCTCCCAAGCCGCGTAAACCGGAGAATATTCGGATGGATCAGCGCCGCTGCAGTATTAGCAGCCTTAATCAGCCTACTGACGCAGGCAGGAAGTGAGCCAGCTCAGATCCTCCATAACACATACCGACTTGATTCCTTTTCGATCAGCTTCAAAGCGCTCCTTTTGTTCGGAACGTTATTGGTGTTATTGATCAGCACCTCATATTTAGCCCGTTCTGATGTCGAGGAACAAGGTGAATGGTATTATTTATTCCTCGCCGCTTTGCTCGGAGCGATGATGATGGCTAGCAGTGCGGATCTCATTACGTTATTTGTCGGCTTGGAATTGTTGGCCATTGCCTCCTACATTCTCACTGGCATACGGAAAAAGTCGGCAGAATCTAACGAAGCCGCCATGAAATACGCGATTAATGGCGGAATTGCAACGGCTGTGACCTTATTTGGCTTCAGTTACTTGTATGGTTTGTCAGGCAGTACGAATCTTGGCGATATTTCCCGGGAAATTTCCGCTCTTTCTGCAGACCACGGACATGCTTTGACAGTTGCCGCCTTTATTATCACGTTTGTCGGTTTATCGTTCAAATTAGCTACCGTTCCTTTTCATATGTGGGCCCCCGATATCTATCAGGGTTCGCCCTTGCCCGTCATGGCTTTTTTAAGTGTTGTGTCTAAAACAGCAGGTTTCATTATTTTGTTCCGTGTGATGCTTAGTATATTTCCGACCGTTCAAGGCTTCCAGCCGGATGAAAGTCTCTACCAGTCTGTGATGATTTTTGTCAGTATTGCGGCGGGCCTCACGATGATCATCGGCAATATATTAGCTTTACGACAAAATAATATAAAACGTTTGTTCGCCTATTCTAGTATTGCGCATGCAGGCTACTTGCTCGTTCCGTTCGTGGCCTTTTCTCAAATGATGTTCGAGAGTACATGGTTTTACTTGCTTGCCTATGTGTTCATGAATCTCGGGGCATTAGCTGTTTTACACATTATCATATCCGAAAATCAATCAGCGCATATTTCCGGTTTCGCCGGACTTTATCAGCGGTCACCGGTTTTAACGGTATGTATGACAATCTTCCTATTATCGTTAGCAGGCATTCCCGGAACGGCAGGGTTCATGGGTAAATTGCACATTTTTATCGGGGCATTGTTTGCGGATCCCTCCCGTTACGTTCTGGTCAGCGTCATGCTCGTGACGACAGTGGTGTCGTACATCTACTATTTCAGCATAATGCTGCACATGTACATGCGGCCGCCAAAGCGTTACACGAAAATCACCTGGCCAATAGGGGCCACACTGACCATCGCTTTATGCGTGGCAGGCACCTTGCTGCTCGGTATATTTCCTGGAGCGGCCCTGCAATTTTTACAGGAGTACTTTTGGTTCAATGACATGTTCACCCTCAATTAGCTCATAAAAAATTAGCCACTTTTAATCATTTAGAGTGGCTATTTTTTATGTTTTAGTGGATATTAAGAAAGAGGGGAATGAAAGATAGTGGAAACTTTTGCAAATGGAATGTTTAGTATCGAGATTTTTATGGTATTTACTCCATAACCCCTCCGTTTTCATTGACAATCGCCAACCTCAGGTGGCATGTTGGGTTGAGGATTTATCTCTTGAAAACAAATTGGGAAGGGTGTAATGGATATGCTTGAATCTGTAGGTCAGGATATGGGCCAACAAGCACTGATTGGAATGCTCTCACATCTTACGTTCATCGTCATTACATGGTATGTTTTGCAGATTGTAAAGTTGGATGCATTATTCGTAAAAGGTCGTACGTTTGAAATTCGTGTACTGATGATCTTTTTAACCATTGCTATCGGGACAACCGTCAGTCGTTTTTTCCTTGATTTCATTGAATGGTCAGGGCAGCTCATTTATTTATTTTAGTGTCGTTTCATGACACGATTTGCTGAGTATGGATCCCACTCCCATAGGCGAAACTGTTTCTAACAGAAATCGTCAGGGGAGGATCCTAATCGTGAAACACATTATTCTAGTATCGTTTGCCATCATCAGTATTACTGCATCATTTTTTCAACCTGGGGAAGCCGCTCTCGAAACGGGTGAAACAGCCCCTCTTCAAGAGTTGGCAGATTACGCCCGCGCCGAGGACTGGCAGTTGGAGAAATGGGAAGTTCTTCTAAAAGACACGGTGAGTGGTAAGCGAGAAGCGGAGATAATGACTGAGCTCGGCGATGTGTTTCCGGATCAGGTTATGCGTATCACCAATACGGCTTCTCATAAGCGTGTTCAAGTCAAAAACCGACAATCTGACACGTCCATGACCGAAGAGTTTATCGCAATTATTCCAGCAAACCAAACCGATAAAATAGACTTAATGTATAAAGTTACGGGGACCAAT
This sequence comes from Thalassobacillus sp. CUG 92003, assembly GCF_013618635.1. Taxonomy (GTDB): domain Bacteria; phylum Bacillota; class Bacilli; order Bacillales; family Halobacillaceae; genus CUG-92003. The sequence goes on from NZ_JABLSJ010000001.1 coordinate 48,358, forward strand.
CAGACATCTATTCACACATTTAAGCAAAGTACTCAATTCGAGCATATACAAAATCAGGTTTTATCGAAAAATGTCATATATTTTTCTTGTATTCGAGTGCAAATTAATGATATTATGAATGATGTTTTAGTGTACGAAAAATTCAAAGAAGCTTTTGATATAACAACAGTTGAAAAAGTAGACGAAGGAACCTGGAAGAGCATTTCGGGTTACACGCCAAAATGGGAAGATGTCATTCCACTATCGGACAACCATCCAATGAACATTCAATTCGCGGCAAGGAAGACTTTGGGCGCGGATACAACCGTTACAATTGGCACACCCATTATTACCACTGAATATTAATATTAATGAATAAGGACGCGGAGGAGAATGAACCTTGGAAAAAATCATCGTCCGTGGTGGGAGGCAGCTGAATGGCACTGTGAAAGCAGAAGGTGCCAAGAATGCCGTACTGCCTGTCATCGCAGCAAGTATAATCGCTAGTGAAGGAAAAAGTGTATTACATGAAGTGCCCGCTTTAGCTGATGTTTTTACGATCAATGAAGTTATTCGATATATGAACGCTGATGTTGATTTTACAGAGAATACAGTCACCGTGGACGCTTCAAACGATTTGGAAACAGAAGCCCCGATTGAATATGTGAGAAAGATGCGTGCATCTGTCCTTGTGCTGGGCCCACTGTTGGCTCGTTACGGACACGCAAAGGTTGCCCTGCCTGGCGGTTGTGCAATTGGATCACGTCCCATTGATCAGCATTTAAAAGGTTTTGAAGCAATGGGAGCGGAAGTGACCGTTGGCAACGGCTATATTGAGGCGAATGTTAAAGGTCGGCTGAAAGGCGCTAAAATTTATCTTGATGTTCCGAGCGTAGGTGCTACTGAAAATATTATGATGGCAGCGGCACTTGCGGAAGGTAAAACCATTATTGAAAATTGTGCAAAAGAACCAGAAATCGTGGATTTGGCTAACTTCCTGAATAAAATGGGAGCGAATGTTGTTGGAGCTGGAACCGAAACCATTCGGATCAAAGGTGTCGATAAGCTTCACGGCGTGACGCATACCATCATACCTGATCGTATAGAAGCCGGTACATTGATGGTGGCCGCTGCTATTACAGGTGGGAACGTGTTAGTCAAAGGTGCCATGCATGAACATTTACGTTCCTTAGTATCCAAAATGGAAGAAATGGGCGTCATTATTGAGGAAGAAGGGGAAGGTCTCCGAGTTAAGGGACCTGAAATCATGAAAGCGACGGATTTGAAAACGATGCCTCACCCAGGTTTTCCAACAGATATGCAGTCGCAAATGATGGCCCTGATGCTCAATGCCCATGGCACGAGTGTCATAACTGAAACGGTTTTTGAGAACCGCTTCATGCATGTGGAAGAATTCCGTCGTATGAATGCCAATTTGAAAATTGAAGGTCGCAGTGTCATTGTCGAAGGTCCATCTAAACTGCAAGGAGCTGAAGTAGCAGCCACCGATTTACGGGCAGGAGCTGCTTTGATCCTCGCAGGACTTGTAGCAGATGGTTATACGCGTGTGACAGACCTTAAACATTTGGATCGCGGTTATTTAAACTTTACAGAGAAACTCGCTTCTTTAGGAGCAAATATCGAACGCATTGATGAAGACTCATACGAAGAATCCGAAGCATCTGAATCTGTTTCGACATTATAATATGTGTGATTGACAGGCTTGCTCACTCCAAATTGGAGTGAGCAAGCTTTTTTTAGTTCTACTATCTGCCCTTTCTGTATAAAATTTTTACTAGAGGAGTTCTATCATTTGAAGCAGGAGGGCGGAGTATGTTTAGAAATAAAAAAACAGGAATCATGGCAGCCATCGCGATATTAATGATGATTTTGATCGTGCCAACTTTAATTGTCGTCCCATTTATTGGAAAGGGAGATGAGCAGCAAGTCACTGAAACAACAGCTGAAGAAACGTTAGAAGCATTAGACAAAGACCTTTCACCTTTCGATGTGAGAGTGCTGCGCACAGCCACTGAAAAAGTGGAATCCGTTCCGATCGAAGAGTATGTGTCACGCGTCGTTGCGTCTGAGATGCCGGTGGAATTTAATTCAGAAGCATTAAAAGCTCAGGCGTTAGCAGCCCGCACATACATTACTAAGCATTTGATCAATGAATCTGCCGTTTCAGAGCAAGCGGATGTGACGGACACGGTTCAGCATCAAGTGTACAAAAATGAACAAGAACTCCGAAAACAATGGCAAGGTGACTACATCCAGAATATGACAAAGATTAATCAGGCGGTTGCCGCTACAGCAGGAAAAATTATCACATATCAAAACGAGCCCATTGAAGCTGCCTTCTTTTCGACAAGCAACGGAAAAACTGAGAACTCCGAAGACTACTGGGAGCAGGAAGTGCCTTACCTGAAAAGTGTAGAAAGCCCATGGGATGAAGAGTCGCCCAAGTATATGGATCAAAAAGTCCTGACGGTAGCTGAATTAGAAAGCGCGTTAGGAGTCGATTTACCAGCCACACTGCCCCAAATGAACATGACACGGACAGAAGGGGAAAGGGTTGAAGAAGTGACGGTTGCTGGTCAAACGTTCACTGGCCGTGACATACGAGAAAAACTGAAACTCCAGTCCAGCGACTTTACCATCAAGCAAAATGGCGAGCACATCATCTTTACGACGAAAGGCTATGGTCATGGCATAGGCATGAGTCAATACGGCGCAAACGGCATGGCCAAAGACGGAAGCACATACGAAGACATCATCCACCACTACTATAAAGGAACAAAAATCACACCATTCAACAAATTAACAGCCTCCATCTCAGAATTCGCAGCCCAATAAAATACCCGACACACCCGGCTCATTTGAAATTCCCTGTTTCGTACCAGGTACGCACAGAGGCACGTACCTCGAGCTCCGTACCTGGTACCACCAAAGCAAAATCAATTATTCGCTGCAATAATACGGAGAAACTAGCAATCTCTATTACATGGAACGCCCGGCTCTTTTAGAAAACACCGTTTTGTACCAGGTACGCCGAAACGGTGAGTTGAAACATTTTTTTCCTCTTGATGTATATCTTCTGATTTTTTTGCTCACAATGTTGCTGAGGTGATGAAGATATGAGAGAGGAAGAAAAAAAGGGCGTCACAAAATTAAAATTTAGACGCTTGTTACGTAAGAAGTGGATGTATCCAGCTATTTATTTGTCGGTAGCCGTTATTGTTTTGGCAGGTGTGCTCTGGTATCAGCAAAGCACAAATCAAGTAGCAGAAGATCTTGCTGAGAAACCAGAATCAGAAGTAGAAGATGAATTTGTTTTGGATGACTCTCAGCGTGACGAAGAAGCCGTCCCTGTTATGGAATCAGAAGAAGAGTTGCAGATGCCTTTAGCAGATGATGAGGAAGCCACAATTGTGACAAAGTTCTATGATTATGAAGGCTCAAGTGAAGATCAAGAAAATGCACTGGTTCTCTATAACAATAAGTACTATCAAAGCAAAGGTGTAGATATCACCAAAGGGGACGACCAGTCATTTGATGTCACCGCTGCAGCGTCTGGTACCGTAACAGAAGTTAAGGAAGATCCAATGTATGGACAGGTTATCACGCTTAGCCACGATCAGGATGTTACAACGGTTTATGCCAGTCTTGATCAAGTAGATGTCGAAGCAGGAACAGAAGTCGTTCAAGGTGACTTGCTTGGAACAGCCGGACAAAATTATTTCGGACAAGCAAGCGGCGTTCATGTTCATTTTGAAGTGCGTAAAGAAGGCGAAGCATTGAATCCAGAATCATTCTTTGGAAAACCGCTAGCCGATCTTGAAACACCTGATTTGGAAGAAGGAGCGTCAGATGAAGAAGAACAACCAGCGCCAAGTGAGCCTGGAAGTGAATCTGATTCTGAAGAAGGTTCCGAATCTGGATCTGACTCCGATGTTGTTGACCCTTCTGAAGGTGAAGAAATAGAGGAAGGCACAGAGGAGACACCCTCTAATGAGAATGAGGATCCTATTAACGAAGATTCTGAATCATCCATTTCCACAACACAAACTTAAAATGGAGGCTACAGCCTCCATTTTTTTTGCCCAAAAACAAATTTTCCAGACTTGCTATCATCGATGTGTTGCTGTTACATATCCCTTCGCCTCAAGCCAGCCTCGTACATAGTCATGCCCATTTATCAGCATAAAATGCCCTGATAGGGTAATAACTGAAGAACGTTCAGGCATAATCACAAAATCCTAATAATAAAATGATGATAACCGAGCATTCGGTAACATCCAAGGATCTTACAACATGACTGAACTGAATACGCTCATTACACACCTATGATCATGACTGTAAGCTTGTCTCAATATCCCCCTTGGATAGTCAACCATAGGAGGCGAGTGATGTGCATGACTACATCAAAGAACGGACCATCAGGATAGGGGAATATATTGTCGAATCAAAAAAAACGGTCAGAGTCATAGCAAAAGAATTCGGTGTCTCCAAAAGCACCGTGCACAAAGATTTGACAGAACGACTGCCGGAACTGAATCCTGAATTGTCCCAAAAGGTTAAAAAAATCCTCGATTATCACAAAGAAATCCGCCACCTCCGCGGCGGTGAGGCGACAAAACGAAAGTACCAGATGAAACTACAGCCTGAGGAGCCAGCTCATCCTATACATTAATGGCGAGATCCTCCCTTTGTCACATTTCCTCGATTCGTAGAAAAAATTTTATTATGGGATGCGACGATTTTCGTAATTTTGTGATAGAATATAATATTAGATGAACTTTGTTTTCGGACGGATGTCTTAGAAGACTGGAAATGAACAGGGAGGATCTATAGAACATGTTTGCACGAGATATAGGAATAGACCTTGGTACAGCTAACGTATTGATACATGTAAAAGGAAAAGGGATCGTATTGAACGAACCGTCCGTTGTTGCCATGGATCGCAACAGCGGTAAGGTACTAGAAGTCGGCGATGCAGCGCGTAAAATGGTGGGGCGTACACCGGGAAACATTGAAGCGATACGTCCACTAAAAGACGGGGTCATCGCTGATTTTGACGTGACTGAAGCTATGCTGAAGCACTTTATACAAAAAACGAATGTCCGCGGATTTCTTTCAAAACCGCGTATGCTCATTTGCTGCCCGACAAACATAACGAAAGTTGAACAAAAAGCGATCAGGGAAGCGGCTGAAAAATCAGGCGGCAAGCGCATATATCTGGAGGAAGAGCCGAAAGTAGCAGCCATCGGAGCAGGTATGGAAATTTTCCAGCCGAGCGGTAACATGGTCATCGACATTGGCGGCGGCACCACTGACGTCGCGGTTATTTCCATGGGCGACATCGTAACAGCTTCCACCATAAAAATGGCGGGGGACAAGTTCGACCATGAAATATTGCAATACATTAAAAAAGAGTACAAGTTATTGATCGGTGAACGGACTGCAGAAGATATCAAAATGACTGTGGCGACCGTCTTTAAAGGCTCGCGATCCGAAGAGATGGAAATCCGCGGCCGCGACATGGTGAATGGTCTGCCGAGAACGATCAGTGTCAATTCTGATGAAATCGAGAAGTCTTTACGGGAATCAGTCTATGTCATTGTTCAGACGGCTAAACAAGTGCTGGAACAGACGCCGCCTGAGCTGTCTGCTGACATCATCGACCGTGGCGTCATCATGACCGGAGGTGGGGCGCTGTTACATGGCATCGACCAACTGATGGCTGAAGAATTGAAAGTGCCTGTATTCAAGGCAGAGGACCCGATGGACTGTGTCGCCAAAGGTACAGGTATCATGTTAGAGAATATTGATAAATTAACGCGCAATAAATGAGTTAAAAAGGAGCGATAGCTGTGCTGAGAGGTTTTTACACCGCCGCATCTGGCATGATTGCCCAGCAACGCAGGCAGGAAACGTTGTCCAATAACATAGCAAATGCCAATACGCCTGGGTATAAAGCGGACGACGGCTCGATGCGCGCTTTTCCAGAATTATTGATTCAACGTATGGAAAGTAACGACATCCCCACCTCGCGTGGTTTGAATCTGCCGGTTAACCAGGAAGTCGGCTCTTTGAACACGGGCGTTTATATGCAGGAAGCCATCCCTTCATTTGAGCAAGGTGACGTCAGGGAAACAGGTAACGAGACGGACATGGCCCTAGTACAGGGAAACCTGCCCGACGAAGAGGGGTCATTGTTTTTCACCGTGCAAACGGAAGATGGCGAGCGTTACACACGGAATGGCAATTTCACCGTCGATGGAGAAGGATTTTTGACGACCAATCAAGGGCATTACGTGCTGAACCAGGCAGGTGATCCGATTCAGACAGGCGGCATGGACTTCAACGTAACAAATGATGGTATCCTTCAGGTGGATGATCAGGAGATCCCGCTTGGCCTTTCGTACAGCTCAAACGCGAACGATTTGGTGAAAGAAGGCAGCGGCCTATTCCAGTTAAGTGAAGACGGAGCCCCTTTATTGAATGCCCGAACAGAAGCCGGTGTCACATTTAACGTGAGACAAAGTTTCTTAGAAAGATCGAATGTTGATGCAGCGCGGACAATGGCAGACATGAACCGTACATATCGTTCATTTGAAATGAATCAGCGTGTTTTAAAAATGTATGATCAAAACATGCAGCAAGCTGTATCACAAATCGGACGCTTAAGGTAGGTAAGGGGGATACATGACATGTCTAGAGTGATGATTCAATCCGCGGTCACGATGGGGCAACTTCAGCAAAAATTGAACTCGATCGGCAATAATCTATCAAACGTCAATACGCCTGGCTATAAGTCCCGACAGACCGACTTTTCATCCCTGTTATTTCAACAGATCGATCACATGAGTGACGAAACCGAACAAGTTGGCAGACAGACGCCAGAAGGGATTCGCATCGGCAGTGGAGCACGGCTTGCTCATACAAACATTGATTTGTCCCAGGGTTCCTTCCAACAAACGGATCGCGAACTCGATATAGCCTTGCCGGAAGATAACCACATGTTTCAAGTCCAAATGCCCACGGAAAATGGCACCGAGACACGTTACACACGGGCAGGCAATTTTTATCTGAATACCGTGAATGATAATGAACTTATGATTACCAATGGAGATGGGTATCCTATCCTAGGCGAGGATGGCCCGATCATACTCGATGGGAATATGGACGACTTGTCTATTTCTGAAAATGGTGATATAGTAGTCACTCGAAATGGAGAACGAAATGTCGAAGGGCGTCTTGAGACAGTGGAAGCGGTACGCCCGAGAATGCTCGAATCCGCTGGTAACAACACCTTTAGATTACAAGACCCTGAAGCGCTTGGATTCGATCCGGATGAAATCATAGCTGACATCCCGGTAGACGAGCAAGTCTTCCAAAGCGGGACACTGGAACAATCCAACGTTGATCAAGCCAAGCAGATGACCGACATGCTCAACGTACAGCGATCGTATCAATTTAATGCGCGATCAATTTCGACCAGTGATCAAATGATGGGACTTGTTAACCAACTCAGATCATAAATTTAAGGAGTTCATTAGTCATGGCTACAGATTCTAAACGGAACCGCCCGTCTACCCGGCAAGCGGTAAAAGAAGAGAAAAAAGCCGCTAAAGGCAATAAAGCAAACAATACGGCAAAACAATCACAAAAAAGACGCGAAAGAAAACCGCGTCGGCGTTTGCTGCCTATATGGCTCCGCTTGATTATCATTATCGTGCTCAGCATCATTGCTCTTTTGATTGGGCTTGTGTTTGGATATGGCGTGATCGGGGACGGCGCACCGCTTGACGCCCTAAAATGGTCGACTTGGCAGCACATATGGGATATCGTAACCAAGACAGACGCTGGATAATTCATCCGGCGTCTTATTTGTTGGGCAAACACTACTGAAATGCCTATATCCTAGCTGGAGAACGTGGACCTAACCGCGTCTTGCTCTAGAATAAATCGAGACCGCGAGCAGTGCAGGATCCGGCACAAAAACAAGCTCAAATCCCCGAGAGGAATTGAGCTTGCTATCGTGCTAAGGTCGCCCTCGTCCCTGCACCAGACGGACGATGAAAATGATAAGTGCAATCACAAGCAGAATGTGAATGATGTTCCCGATTCCGCCGGCTATGAAGCCGATCAGCCACAGAACGAGCAATATAATAAAAATGGTCCAAAGCATGGTGTATCCCTCCTTACTTATAGTGGGGAAAAGCCGTGGTGCGATCAAACGCCTCAGAATAATTTTGTCCTAACGACTGATCCCCTTTATAATAAGGATAGTTTGTACGAAAGGAGCCGAAATTATGTTAGACATCCAACAAATCAAAGAAATCATTCCGCATCGCTATCCCTTTTTGTTGATTGACCAGGTCGAGGAGATTGAAGAAGGAAAACGAGCGGTGGGCTATAAAAATGTCACAGCCAACGAGCCGTTCTTTCAAGGCCATTTTCCTGATTATCCGGTGATGCCGGGGGTTCTAATCACTGAAGCGTTAGCGCAGATGGGAGCGGTCGCGATGCTGAAGAAGGAAGAGAATCAAGGGAAACTTGCTTTCTTTACCGGCATTGATAACTGTCGCTTTAAGCGCCAAGTCAAACCGGGCGATCGTCTCAAACTCGAAGTCGAAATTGTCCGCGCCAAAGGTCCGATGGGCAAAGGTAAAGCAACCGCCAGCGTCGACGGCGAAACCGCCTGCGAAGCCGAAATCATGTTCGCACTGAAATAAACTGAATTATGCGTACCTGGTACAAACCGGTGTTTTTCAAAAGAGCCGGGTGTTTCCTGATTTTCAACACACAAAATCAGAAAACACCCGGCTCTTTTTAATTGAGCTCATTTGTACCAGGTACGCAATTTTAGATAAAGCAGATTTTAATAAAACATTTATGGTGGGGCATACTAGTTTGCGTAATCTAGATTAACTTTTAAGGAGGTTTTTGTAATGAGTAAGTGGATGTTGAAAATTGCTACAGCGATGTTGGCTGTGATGTTGCTTGGTGCTTGTGCGACTGATGAAGAAACGCCGTCTGGTAATGAAGGTACTGAGGAAAATGGTGGCGAGGGCACTGAAAACGGCACCAATGAGGAAGATGGCATGAATGGTGAAGACGAAGGATTAGATGGTGAAGAAGACGGTATGAACGATAAAAACGGTGAAGACGACGGCAGCATGGAAGAAGATAAGAAAGAAGAGCAAGAAGGTAACGAAGATACAATGGAGAATAACGACGAAGAATAATCAAAAAAGTCACGCTTAGACGTGACTTTTTTATTGGTATTTTTATCATTTCGAGGGCGGCCCCTGGCGAATAAACGTTGAAATAATGAGGACGCACACGCCTCCGATAGTCAAGAAGGGCACCAAAAACGTTAGAAAATCGAAAGTGTCAATAATCATTATGCCGATCCCGGCACAAAAGCAAACGATGCCCGTGATAGCCAGACGGTTCGCTAGTTTTAAGGTCTTCACGAGCACCCCCGCTTTCGCACTAATTTACATAGCATATTCAATGTAAATCAATCGGTCCATCCGTTAGCCTTTAAGATCCAGATGGTTGCCTAAACTCGGATGTTGAGGGGCTGAAGTGGATTTGTCGAGCATTTCCACTAGCTGATTACCATGGGTCTTAGCTTGATCGATGGACTTGTCCATTAAAGCGACACTCGTGTCCTGCTTTAATTTCATGTTACTCATCGCAATCGATGTAGCTGCGATATCCATTTCATCACATCCTTTCACTTCATTTATCGGCGCATAACGTCCACTATTTAATAGGGAATCAGTTAAACGCTAAAATCAGATCTGAGAATGAACAGAGTCAATCGGAAAGAAATGGGGCGCATCAGCAGCTTGTCTAAAGCGCCATTGATGCTGACACCACTTTTTATAACGCTCAACTTTCAAGGCGGTGTGACCACGAAAAAAGGTGAAGAGATCCGTGTAGTGAAGGAATGGAAAGGGCGGGCGCTCCCACTTGTCGATATAAAAAAAGCTGCTTCAGGGGTAGTCTTCAAACGTCCGGCTCACCTCGGCCCGCAGCGGGTTGGCGTGGATGTAGAAGCTGACCTCCAACATGCCGCCTAAATCCGGCACCATATCAGCGAAATAACGCTTTTCGAACAAATGCCCGGTTGTATCATACTTCTTATGGTAGTATTTCGAGTAGTTTAAATTGAGGAGATGCATGGTGTGGGAAAGGTTCGGGGTCGACGTGCCTTTCATGAGTAAATGATAGTGGTTGCCCATCAAACAGTAGGCAGCCAATTGGAATGGGTAACGTGTGTAAGCCCGCATCAACAAAGCAAAAAAATGCTCATAGTCGGCCTGATCGTGATAAATCGGCTGTCGATTATTCCCGCGCGTCACCACATGGTAATAAACGCCAGGATACCATCTTCGTTTAACCGTTGGCAAAGTATCACCTCCTTCGATAGAATAGACATAACACAACCATTATACCACGCCAAAAAAGAAACACCCGGCTCATTTCAAAAATCACTTTTTGTACCAGGTACTCCAAAATTGTGTTTTTAGGGTGGGTTGGTGGGGAATATCTACAGGAGAGGTGATAGGAGTATGAAATACAGGACGGCTCAGGAGATTAAAAAATTATTGTTGGAAGACCATGAAACAGTTGTTAACCAGATCGATGCCGAAAAAATTGATGTTTATATGTTTCTGCACCATCGCTTCCAGAACACGCGAGCTTCGCACGACCCGATGTTCCAATTCGTCTTTCGCTACTTTTACAAGCTGGATAATCCGAGTTTGACGAACGAATTTGAACAAAGATATTTTGAGATCATGGACGAGCTTCATACGGAAGAAAAGCCGAATATCATGCATATTGTACGCGATTTGTATGAAGTGAAAAATCACAAAGGCAATCCGACGATGCAGTTTCCGCTAGCGGCCAGCATGCTACATACACTGAATGCGAAATTCCCGACTTATGACAGTGATGTGGCGAAAGCATTCGATTTCTCCTCGACGTACCATCTATCCGGTTTTGACAAAAAGATGAAACGCTACATTGAACAATACATGCATACGTTTACGACGTACCAGGAGTTATTGGAAGATGAAGCGATCCGGCCGGTCCTTAACCATTTTGATGAGCGCTTCTTGAATAATGGCTTATCCAACGTGAAAAAAATAGATTTGATTGTCGGACAGCTCGGCCATAACATGCAATAAATTGTGGCCTCTATGTAGCCAGCCTCTACCGTTGTAAGAGACGGTGGAGGCTGGTTTTTTCTGGTTGCAAATCAAGTGTGGGTTTAGTACGATAAATAAGAATGACTGGGTGGTCATGTCGCCTTTGGACGAAATAGGACGAACAATGGCTCCCTATTTGATGATGAAAAGGTTGAGGCTTGGGGATACTGAGAGAGAATACCCGGTTTCAGGTGTCACATACATACATATTTATTGATTTTCAACGAGAGAGGAAGACCTTACGATGAAAAAGTTTGCATCACTCAGTGTGATGATCTTATTGATAGCATGGCTTTCGGCTTGTTCGGAGCAATCTGATGAAGAAGACACGACAGCTCGCACGACGCCGGTGGAAACAGCCCTTATCGCAAAAGGGGATTTCCAGGTGGACCGAGAGATCATTGGTCGTGCTGAGGCTGGGGATACATCGCCCGTTATACCGGAAACCCCAGGGGAATTAGTTGCCCTGAGTGTTGAGCAAGGGGACCGTGTACAGAAAGGCGATCCCATTGCGGAAGTCAATCCGGGCAGCAGAGGAGAAGACCAAGTCGAACTGCAGGAAATTGCCGTCAGACAGGCGCAAAGTCAACTTGAAAATGCTAGAACCACGCGGCAACAAGCCGAAAAAGGTTTGAAAAACGCGCAAGATCAAGTGGAAGCGGCAAAGCAAGCGCAGGAAGCTCAACAATCCCAATCTGAGCAGGCTCAGCAAGCTGCTAAAGCGCAATACGAAGAAGCTCAGGAACTGGCAGATGAGGCGAAAAAACTTTACGAGGCCGGTGACATTCCTGAAATTCTTTATAATCAGGCACAGTCCCGAGCTGATCAAGCCCAAGCTCAATACCAGCAAGCCAAAGGGCAAGGAGCCTCCACCGAATCACCCGTTCAACAGGCAGAAGCTCAAGTCGCTTCAGCCGAAGAGCAGCTCAATCAAGCAGAAAACGGTGTCGAGCAGGCTGAATTGCAGCTCGAGCAAACTCGTGTGCAATTGGAACAAGCGCAAAGCCAGGCCGCTAATAATACCTTAACGGCCCCGACGGCTGGAGAGGTGGCCAATGTGGAAGCGGGTACGGGGGATATGGTGTCGAATCAACAGCCCATCGCCACAGTTGTGTCGCTCAACCCGATGACCATTACCGCCACGTTAACAGGCGAGCAGTTGAACTTATTTGAAAAAGGACAGGACTTAGAAGTCAAGGTGGAGGCACGTGAGGAGAACCCGACAGCGACGGTGCAATATGTCTCCTCTGTCCCGAACGACACAGGCCTTTACCCGGTCGAAGCAACGGTTGATAACAGCGACGAAACAATCAAACCCGGCATGATGGCTACGTTCTTACTGCCGGAAAAAGTCGTCGAGAACACGTTGATCGTGCCGACTGAAGCGATCGTGCAGGAAGACAATCAATCCTACCTTTTTCAAGTTGAAGAGGATGCGGTGAAACGCGTAGATATTGAGGTTCTTTCTTCCCAGTCTGATCGCTCAGCTATTGAGGCTGACCTTCCGGAAGGCGCTGAAATTGTGACGACCGGACAGCTGACCTTGAATGACGGTGGCAAAATCACGGTCATAGAGGAGGACGCTTAACGTGAAACTGGTCGATACGTCCATTAAGCGGCCCGTTGGTGTCATAATGATCGTGGCAGCGATTCTGGCGTTGGGCTTTGTGTCGCTGCGCGGACTTACGATTGATTTATACCCTGAAATCGATTTACCTGTCGCCGTTGTGTCTACGGAATATACTGATGCTGCTCCGCAGGAAGTTGAAAAGTTGGTCAGCCGGCCAGTCGAGTCGGTTGTCAGTTCGATTGAAGGTCTGGAAACCGTGCAATCGCAGTCCCAAAAAGGATCCTCGGTTGTTTTTATGCAGTTTAATACAGGGGTAGACCTCGACAGCACCCTTCTCGAAGTCCGGGAACAAGTGGATCAAGTTACCGGAGCTTTGCCTGAAGGGGCTGGGGAGCCAAGCGTCCTCAGGTTCGACCCTCAGCAGATTCCTGTCATGTGGGTCGGATTATCCGGCGACTCTCCCCAACGCCTTCAGGAGATCGCAGAAGACCAGCTCGTTCCGTTTTTTGAGCGTCAGGGAGGTGTTGCTTCAGTCAGCATCGAAGGCAGTCAAACACGCGAGGTGCAAGTCCTCGTCGATCGTGCCCAAATGTCGCAGTACGGGATAACGTCTGAAACGATTGTTCAGACGTTGAACGCCTCTAATCAGTCGGCCTCGGCCGGCTCTATAGATAAAGGTAAACAGGATTTGCAAATTCGACTGCAAGGGGAATTTGAGTCCGTCAAAGATATTGAAGAAACAATCATTCAATCAGAAAGCGGCGCAAAAGTCGAACTGGGCCAGCTGGCAGAGGTTGAGGATACGTTCCGTGAAGCTTCTACAGTCTCTAAAGTGAATGACGAGGACTCGGTCGTATTGTCTGTTTTGAAAAAAACGGACGGTAATACGGTTGAAACCGCCAATAATGTGAGCGCTGCGATGGATGAAATCAGTGCCGATTTGCCTGAGAATGTCCAATTGGAGACGGTGCTCGACACGTCAGACTTTATTAAAACATCGATCAATTCGGTCGTGCTGAACATCATCTTAGGTGGTATTTTCTCCATTTCCGTTCTCTTGCTTTTCCTTAAAAGTATACGGGCTACGCTGGTCATCGGCCTTTCAATTCCCATAGCGATCATTTCGACGTTTATCCTGATGTATTTTACAGGGGAAACGTTGAACGTGCTGACCATGGGCGGACTCGCGCTCGGTATTGGGATGATGGTCGATAGTTCGATCGTCATTTTAGAAAATATTGTAAGCTACCGGCAGCGTGGCTTTACGATACGCGAAGCGGCTAAGGAAGGTGCGTCTGAACTTGCTCCGGCCGTCATTGCCTCGGCCACCACGACATTGGTCGTCTTTTTGCCGATCATTTTTGTGGAAGGCATTGCGTCTGAACTCTTTACGCCGCTAGCTTTGACGATTTCGTTTGCGTTGATTGCCTCTCTGGCCGTTTCAGTCACCTTGATTCCGATGCTATCATCCAAACTGTTGACCAAATCCTTGCAGCAACACGGCCGCCGATATTGGTTCGATCGCTTTTTGGACAAAGTGAACAACGGGTATCGTGCAATGCTCAGATGGGTGTTGAAATTCCGGAAAACGGTTGTCGCGGTAACCGTCGCATTAATCGCCGGCAGCGCCGCTCTGATCCCTTTGATCGGTACAGAGTTCATCCCACCTTCTGATCAAGGTCAAATCGAAGTGGATGTGAACGCACCGGCCGGAACATCGCTCACATCCACAGAAGAGATCACAACGAACGTGAATGAGCGTCTCGAGCCTTTTCAGGACGTTATCGCTACCAACTATCTCACGATCGGCGGTGGAGGGTTTGAAAGCTTTTCATCTTCTTCCAACCAAGCGACGTTTACGATCCAATTGGTAGAACCCGGGAAACGGGAGCGGTCTACGCTGGAAGTCATGCGTGACATCGATGAAGCGGTGAGTGACGTGCCCGGAGCCGAGATTAACGTAACGGAACTGAGCGCAGGTCTTGGCACAGGTCCGCCGATTGAAATCCAATTGAATGGGCCCAATTATGAAGTGTTAGATGAGCTTGCTCAGCAAACGGTTTATACGATTGAAGACATCGAGGGCATCAATAATCCTGAATCCTCGACCGATGAGGCGCGTCCGGAAATGAGGATCAACGTTGATCGGGATAAAGCCGCTCAATACGGGATGAGTTATCAGCAAGTGATTGGCCAAGTCCAGCTAGGTTTTAATGGACAAATTGCGACGCGTTATCGGGATGATGGCGATGAAATTAATGTCCGGTTGATTCTTCCGGAAAAAGAGCGGCGATCGATCGCGGATTTGGAAAATATGGCCTTGCAAACACCGCAGGGTTCGATGGTGCCTCTCGCTTCGATTGCATCTCTCGAACAAATACAAGGCCCGGAAACGTTGCTGCGAGAAAACCAGCAGCGGCAAGTGAATGTGGAGAGTGAAGTGGTTGATCGTGATCTCGGCAGTGTAACAGAGGATATTCGCGATCGTATGGAAACGTTGAATATCCCTGAAGAATACTCGTATGAAATCGGGGGACAGTCTCAAGATATGCAGGACTCATTTGGGGATTTATCACTGGCATTGGTGTTCTCGGTATTCCTCGTTTATGCTGTGATGGCTGTACAATTTGAAAACTTCTTATTCCCATTCATCATCATGTTTTCACTGCCGGCCACGATTATCGGTGTGGTACTCGGTATGGTTGTGACAGGACTGCCGTTCAGTTTGCCGGCGTTTGTCGGCATCATTATGTTGGCGGGTATCGTGGTCAATAACGCGATTGTGTTAGTGGACTACATCAATATTCTGAGGCGAAAAGGTGCCGATCGCTTTGAAGCGATTCTGGAAGCTGGACCGAACCGGCTGCGCCCAATTCTCATGACGACGCTGACAACCGTTCTCGGGATGGTTCCATTGGCGCTCGGAATTGGAAGAGGGGCCGAAGCTCAACAGCCGCTGGCCGTCACCATCATATTCGGACTGACGGTTTCAAGTTTCTTCACCCTGCTGCTTATCCCTGTCGTCTACACATATTTTGACGACATCACCCAAAAAGTAACCGGCCTCTTCCGAAAAAAATCAGACTAACCAAAAGCTGCAGCCTCTTTTGATGGGGGCTGCAGCTTTTTACGTACCTCTTTTGCGTACCTGGTACAAAAACGGTGTTTTCAAATGAGCCGGGCGTTCCGCAGTGTACCATTGAATCCGTACCTGGTACCAGCGTACCTGGTACAAAATCCGAAAAATGAAAAGAGCCGGGTGTGTCGTGAATGGTTATAGGGGGTGGTCGATTTTAATGAGATCCCAGGCAGTGACGATGCCAACGGGCTCTTTGTTCGGGTTGCCGCCATCTGTGATGATAACGGCTTTCAGCTTGCTTTTGGCTTCGCCATTACGCTCAAACGCCTCTTCTAAATCAAATATCGTACTTGCACTATCGAGAAAGTGAACGTTATGCGCTTGTTCAAATTCCAGGACGTGGGACGCCTGAACATCTTCCGTAGAGATCGAGCCGTTCGATTGATTATGAGCTAGCCAGTTCACCAATCCATCATTAGTGAGGAGACCAAGGAATTGATGCTCCTTATCGTAAACTGGAAATTGGGAGACCCGGTGTTGGGTGAAAGCGTCTAAAATATTGGATAAAGGGGAATACGAACGATAATAAAGCACAGGTGTAGTAGCCCACTCAAGGGTTTTGGGAGGTTGATCAAGCGTTTGTTTAATTTTTTCAATGGTCTCCACAACCTCTAAATGGGGATAGGCGATGTAGTAATCATCGCGAATCCGCTCATGCACAATAGCATTCCGAAGTTTCGCAAGCTGCTTCAACTGTTCGAAGTGCTGGCGGATCACACTATGCTTAGCTTTTGATTGCTGCATGAGTTCCATAAAGTTATCGTTTTTAGGATAATTATTCAATATTTTGAGATGATGGTGGATCTGATTAAAGGCAAGTTCAAAACGTTCCACCATATCAGTCCCATAGCGGTCTTCTCCCATGACGCCACCCACTTTTTATCAAAATACAAACGAATACGTGCTACTACTCATTTTACCTCATCTTTATAGAAAACATACCAAAGCGAGCTCTATCATCTGCGTACCTGGTACAAAACCGGGTTTTTCGAAATAGCCGGGTGTTCCATCAATCATGCTATAATCAAATTAATCGCACACCCGGCTCTTTTCATTTTGGTGGTTTTGTACCAGGTACGCTGCTTTAAGGCTGCTTTGGATGTTATGATAGGGGAAGAGTGGAGGGGTTTTGTGAAAGGTGATGACGCTATGAATGAATTGACGTTCGAATGGATAGGGGATCAAGGGTTGCTGGTGAGAATTGGCAACAGAATCGCACCCGAGTTCCATCAGCGAGTGAAGTATGTTTACGAGCAATTATTAAAACGAAAAGACTTATACATTGAAGAACTTGTCCCAGCGTATACAACGTTAGCTGTTTATTACGACACAACGTCTATCGCAAAGGACAAACTATCCGAGGAAATCACTGCGATTTACCAAAGTCGCCCAAAAGAAAGCAGCAGCCAGTCTAGGGAAATTGTTACCATTCCCGCTTGTTATGGAGGGGATGCGGCGCCGGACCTGAACGAACTGGCTGCTTATCTGAACGTGAGTGAACAGGATGTGATTGACCGCCATAGCAGCAGTGAATATCTCATCTATATGATGGGCTTCCTGCCTGGCTTTCCTTATTTGGGGGGCATGGACGCTAGGTTGGCCACCCCGCGAAAAGCGACGCCGCGTGATAAGGTGCCACCTGGATCGATTGGGATCGCCGGGGAACAAACGGGAATCTATCCGATTGAATCGCCGGGCGGGTGGAATTTGATCGCGCGTACACCGATTAACTTGTTTGATCCATCCAAAAAACAACCGTTTCCCATTGAAATGGGCCAATATATACGTTTTGAACCGATCAGCACCGAGGAGTTCGAAGCGATTCGCCTACAAGATGATTATGCGTTAGAGGTGAGAAAGGAGTAGAGGGATGACGACCATAGACATTAATGGTGATTTAGGTGAAAGCTACGGTAATTTTCGTGTCGGAGACGATGAACGGTTAATGCAAGTGATCACCTCCGCCAACATTGCCTGTGGCTTTCATGCAGGAGATTTCAACGTTATGAACACCACAGTCGACCTGGCAAAGCAGCATGATGTGGCGATAGGCGCACACCCTGGGCTGCCTGACATCTTTGGATTTGGCCGCAGGCGTATGGATATCTCGGCAGAGGAAGCACATCATTTAGTAACCTATCAGCTTGGTGCATTGGCAGCCTTCACGAAGCTCCATGGTACAAGGCTTCATCACGTCAAGCCGCATGGGGCCTTATATAATATGGCAGCGAAAGATCGTCAGCTGGCGGATGCTGTAGCCCGCGCAGTACGCGATTTCGATCCCCAGCTTAAACTTGTCGGCTTATGCAACAGCGCCTTAGTCGAAGCAGGCCATGACGTCGGTCTCCCTGTTTTAGAAGAAGCTTTCGCCGACCGCACGTATACCGAAGAAGGCCAGCTTACACCGCGCAGCGAACCCAATGCTGTGTTGGAAGATCAGCGGCACATGGAACAGCAAGTCCTGAAAATGGTTGAACATGGCCAGGTGACAACCTCGAGCGGGCACACCATCGCACTGAAGCCTGACACGATTTGTTTTCATGGTGATGGCGCTGAAGCTTTTGAAAATGTACGCTATATACGGCGTATCCTTGGAAAAAAAGGCATTTCTATCAGCCCGGCAGGAGGAAAAATATGAGTGAAGTGGCTATATTTAAAACGATCAAACCTGGCATCTATGCATCCTTTCAAGACTTGGGCCGTTTTGACTATCAAAAATATGGGGTTCCGGTTTCGGGAGCGATGGATGCCAAAGCTCATCGGTTAGCCAATTATATTTTAGGCAACCCCGCTCATGTCCCGACGCTGGAAATTACGCTGACCGGGACAAAACTTGAAGCGCTCACGGATCACTGGGTCGCGGTAACAGGCGGAGATTTGGATGCGCAACTAGATGGTGACTCAATTCCGCGCTGGGAGGCTTTATTTATCAAGAAAGGGCAGACGCTAAATTTCAAAGGCCCTAAGGAAGGCGTGCGCACCTACTTAGCTGTGCAATCGGGTTTTCATGCGCCGGTCTTTCTAGGAAGTGCCTCCACTTATGAACGGGGTGGCTTTGGCCAATCGCTTGCTAAAGGTGACGTGCTCTACGCCAAGCAGTCGGCCAGAAAAATGGTGCGTCGGGGACTTATCGCCAGCGAACGGCCTGTCTATACGAAAACTTTCACGCTCAACTACATCCCGAGCAGTCATCAATCGCGTTTTACCGAAGAAAGCATCACCACGTTTCATCAGCAACCTTATGCGGTGAAGCGAGGCGATCGCATGGGTCTCCAATTGCAAGGCGGTACAGCCTTGCAGCATCGTGATGGGGCTGATATTATATCGGAGCCTGTTACGTATGGAACGATCCAAGTCACCTCAAGCGGCCAGCCGATGATATTGAGGGCGGATGCCCAGACGACAGGTGGCTATACGACGCTCGGGACTATCATGACTAAAGACCTGAATAAAGTGGCCCAAGTTCCTCCGGGAGGAACGGTCTATTTTCAAGCATGCTCTGACTCGTGTTAGAGCATGTTTTCTATTCGACAGTAAATGGTTTAAAAAATTCGATTTCATTCACAAATTTTAACAAAATATGCACATTTTAAATGGTAGGCTTTTACTTATACTGAAACGTGATTCTCCAGATGAGGCAAATCTATTGAAAAATGGAGACGCAAAATCACAGGCCTAAAACGGATGGTTTCTACATATATCTAAATGGTGTTGTTCGTTATGGTGGCTGGTTCGCCTGGAAAATTAATATGGAGGGTCTAATTATGAGCGTGCGTTCTAACAAACAAGTAGTCGTAATTGATCAAGAATGGGCTGCATTAATTAAAGAAGCGAAGGAAATTGGCATGACAATGGATGAAATAAAGGATTTTTTGCAGGAAAAAAATAAATAATTTACAGTTTGAAGGTGCAAAAGGTACAATTTTAAGAGAAATGGTACTTAATATAGAACGGTCACTGGAAATATGCTATACTCGAATATGAAAGAAGGTGAGTGAGTATGATCGGTGATCGGATAAAACAAATTAGAAAAGATAAAAATCTATCGCTATCTGAACTAGCGGATCGAGCAGGTGTGGCAAAGTCATATTTAAGCTCGATTGAACGAAACCTACAATCAAATCCATCAGTACAATTCCTCGAAAAAATATCAGCTGAACTAGGTGTATCGATCAACTACTTATTACACGGAGCTCAGGATGAAGAAATCGCAGGCTTAGACGGCGATTGGACTGAGTTAGTACGAGAGGCTATGAATTCCGGAGTTTCCAAAGAGCAATTTCGTGATTATCTCGAATTTAATAAATGGAAATTAAATCAAGATAAATAGCGGCGAGCCGGTGCTGAACCTCAGTGTCGGCTCGTATTTTGTGTGCTGAAAAGGAAGGATACTGTATGAACCGTGCCTGGGTATATTGGCTGTTGAGCGCAGTCGTGATGGGGATCATTTTTTATTCGTCATCACAGCCCTATCAAGAACAAGACATGCGCCCGATGTTATCAGATACAGGCGTGTTGGACGGGTTAGCGCCGCTGTTTGCCGACGTGTCCTTCACCTATCATCACGCTGAAGTCAGTGTCGAAGCCCTGGGGATAGCCGGCTTTGTCGAATTTTTCATTCGGAAAGCCGCCCATGTGACCATCTTTCTATTGTTAACCTTGAGCCTTTATCGCGCCATCAGTCTGTCATTTCGGATGAAGCGGCGCTACGTCATGCTGGCGGCCTGGCTCACGACGGTTTTCTACGCAATATTTGATGAATGGCATCAGAGTTTGACGCCAAACCGAACACCCAACGGAGGGGATGTGCTGCTTGATGCAGTCGGAGGCCTGATCGCGCTGGGTGGCATTTTCCTCTGGCTGCGTTATAAAAAATATAGCAAAATATGAAACTTCTAAACCCCATCAGACGTCAAATAAATAGAAACAATAGAAGAAACAGTCAAAATTTCACGTTTGAACTCGAACCTGTAAGTAAATGTAATGACTAAACGATCATAACGTTTTTTAAAAGGAGTTATTAATCTATGGACAACCAAGAAAAATTGACCGAGTTGCTGCAATCGATTATTTCACAAAATGAACAAGAAGAATTCGAAACGTCAGAAGATGTTATCAATCAACTGATCCACCAACTACAAACCACATAAACCAATCCAAAGAACGGGGGTGTCCCAAAAAAGGGGACACCCCCTCTGTTTGAATGCGTGGATTTGAGTGCGTACCTGGTACGAAATGGGGTTTTTGAAAAGAGCCGGGCGTGCCGCGCGAGAGGGGGAGTTATGATGAGGGAGTTTATTTGGTTTTTGGTTGATGTGATGAATCTGTTTCATGATAAATTTATTGCTTTGTCTGACCAATTGGGGCTCGGTCTCAACGATAAGGCGTTGCATTTTCTCGTTATTGGCGTGATGGGTATCGTTGGTTTTTTATGTGTGAACATGGTGTTTCATGCGATCGCTCGCATCAGTATTACGGCCATTGCTTTTATTTTTTCATTGACGCTCGTCATTTTGTTTGTGTTTGCGGTTGAGATCCAGCAGGGGATTACCAACAATGGCAATATGGATTTTACGGATGCTGCCGTCAGCATCTATGGGTTCTTAGCGTTTTTTGGTTTGTACCTGCTTATCAGAGGTGTTATGTTTGCCCTCGGCTGGGTATGGAAGCGTTATGTTAAATCATAGATGCGCCGTTCCAAACCAGCAAGCTTCTCTCCAGCGTCAGAAACCGGGAGAGGACAACGAATGTATAAAAGAGGGAGGCGTGTGTATTTAGCCAGCATATGGCATCATGCGTCAAATCATGCGAAAATTAAACAAAAACATCCATTACCTATGATATAATATAAATTCGTTGTGACACGATAATAGAAACAGGCTGAACATCCCCATTCACGGTCAGATGAAAGCCGTTCAAGCTGCACTCAGCGCCTGCACCTTGCACGGTCATGTGCAGCCCATTACATCTATCAGAAAAGTCAACACTAAGGCAAAAGGGGTCGAACTGCGTTATGTTAAACAATATAAAGGGGTGGGCAGAGAAGCATTCTGGCAAACACCCGCTGATCCATTACCTCAATGACTGGGGCCATGTTGTGAAAAACACGGTCACGTTTTCCCACAAAACCAATGACGCCCAGGCGTATAACCCGTTCTTCATCGTGGGTTCCGGCCGCTCAGGCAACACGTTGCTGCGAACGATGCTGACGAAAAAGGATGATATTGTCATCCCGCCGGAAAGCTTTGTTCTGGGCGAAGCGATTCGTAAGTTCAAAATGTACCGCCACATGGAATGGCCGGATTTGTGCGGTGTCTTCTGCGCAGTGTTTGAGCGCCATCACGGATTTCCGAGGTGGGGCATTGACTTGCGGGAATTTTATAAAGAAGCCATCCAGTTTGAGCCCAAGCATCGTAATTTGGAATATTTGGTGCATGCCTTCTACTCATTTTATGGCAGTCAGAAGAAGCCCGAAGCGACAAGGTGGGGCGATAAGACCCCCATTAATACGTTCTCATTGAAGTTGATCAATAACGTCTTTAAGGACAGCCAGTTCGTGCACATCATCCGCGACGGGCGCGACGTGGTGAACTCTTACGTGAAAGCAGGCTTGTACGAGGACGTTCAAGGAGCTGCTGAACGTTGGAACCGCAGCATTCATATTGCGAGAGAATTCGGGGAGAAAGTCGGTCCTGATCGCTACCATGAAGTGTATTATGAAGATTTGGTCCGGGAACCGGAACGTGAAATCAAAGCGATTTGCACCTTTCTTAACATCGACTACACGCCCGAGATGTTAGATAATACGAAAGGGGTCCAGGACTTAGGCGATACGTACCTCTCCCACCATACGAACTTGCATGTCCCGATCAATGAAAATTCAATCGGAAAATGGCGCAATGAATTGAGTGCTGAGCAGCGAGCTTCCGTCCAATATCACTGCCAGGAACTGTTAAACAAATTAGGCTACCCATCGTAAGTGAAAGAGGTGACGTATGATAAAAAACATATTACGGAAGGTGTATCACCTTCCGCGAAACATAAAACGAAGCAGATTGAATCGTATCTCGACATTGAATGATAATCCGGTGTTTGTCATCGGCAATCAGAAGAGCGGGACCTCCGCGATTGGCGCGTTGTTGGCCGATCACACCGGACAATCCGTGGCGATCGATCTCCCTGCCCTTCGTGAACCGACGCAGGTGAAGATTCACCAGGGCGAGATCTCGCTTCATGATTTTATCCAGGCCAATAAATATGATTTTTCAAAAGAGATCATAAAAGAACCATCCCTCACATTCCTAGTGGATGAACTGGTTCAGCATTACCCTGATTCCAAATTCGTCTTCATTGTCCGGGACCCAAGAGACAACATTAGAAGCATTTTGAACCGTGTGGATCTGCCTGGCCATCTGGATCATATCGATGACAAGGAAAGCAGAAAGAAATTGAATCAAGTACCTAAGGCCTGGGAGCGTGTGATAGACAGCCGTTGGATGGGCATTGAAGGTGACGATTACATCGAACGGATGGCATACCGTTGGAACAAGGCGATTGATATTTATGAGCAGCATGCGGACAAGATGATCCTCATCCGCTATGAAGATTTTGTAAAAGATAAACAGGGGCAGATCAAGCAGCTGGCCGGAAAACTAGGTCTGGAATCCGTGCACGACATCTCCTCCAAGGTGGATATTCAATATCAGCCGGCCGGGAATCGGAAAGTGAACAAACGTGAGTTTTTCGGGAAGAAGAACCTGGGAAAGATCGAATCCATCTGCTCGGATCGAATGGCGCGTTACGGATATGAGCGTTCGATAGAGTAAAAAAATCGACTTAAGTACCCGTTCAAAATTAAGAGAATTGGTTCCTGTAAACGAACAGCTCGAGTAATGTTATAATATGCGAAGTGTGCTTCAGCGGTCTGCAAACACTTTAAAGCCGCTATTATAAAGGACTATTACAAATTCCTTCATATATATAGTGGCTCGTCTAATAAAGCAATGTTTCTCCTAGTTCGATCGCGCACCTTTATCACGCTGGCCCCGGAATAGGAAACAATTGCTGGAGGGACGGCCGTTATTTTTTGTTTTTGATACGTATTAAGCATGCATTCTATGCTTTAAGGAAGCTGAGCTTGGAATGGTGAGAAGGCAGGAGTGCCTCGGTGACGTTATTCAAACCAAGGGTAAGCCCTGCTTCTTTTGGTGAAAGTTAAATCAGATATGTGAATGATGCCAGACTTTTGGTACAATTTCCGCAGGCATTGTTCAGTATGGTTAACGATATAAAGTGTACTTATCAGCAAAAAAGGCCTTGTAAGGACAGAAACTTGAAAAACGTCGAAACAGAGTATGATAAAATGAAAATCGGCAAAACTTCAGCGGCATCGTCCCGTGTTGATAGCGTGGAATTGTTTATGATCATAAGAGCGACTGCCTATGCTTAATTAGTAAGATAGTGAAAGCGAGCACCAAACTGATCTAATTAAATTGTTTCGTTCAGAAAAGAGGCTGACCCGCATGATGAAACAACGGTTGATGACACTTGCAAAGCCGGTTGTGACACCGGTTACGAAAGCTGTATTGAAGAGGCACTATCAGAATTCAAAAGCCCTCTCCGAATTAGGAGATGTTCATAAAGTTGTGGTCGTAGCTCCCCATATGGACGATGAAACCATTGGGGCAGGCGGTACGATTCTCAAGCATGTTGCACGGGGAGATGAGGTTTACTGCATCTTCACGACAGATGGAGCGGGAAGTGAGAGTGGTTACTCCCGTGAACAGCTGAGTCAGATGAGAAAAGAAGAAATGGCACGCGTGAACGAGATTTTAAACATGACAAACATCTATTATATGGATTTGCCGGATGGTAATGTGCAGTCCGACGCTGACTCGCAGAAAGCATTAAGTTCCATTTTAGAATCAATCTCACCTGATGTCATTTATTGCACCCCGTTTGTGGATGCACATCCGGACCACGTGGCATCGACGCATTTGCTTGCGGATGTATTGCGTAAGACAAATGTTTTTCAGCCGATTGTAAGGCTGTATGAGATTAATTGTCCGATCCCGCCTGATGAAATCAACTGTATCATAGATATATCGGATACGTTTGATCAAAAGCTAGAAGCGATTGCCCAGTTTAATTCCCAAGTCATTGCCTTCGATGGGTTTATAGAATTGAACAGATTGAAGACAAACCTTGTTCCCAACCAGCAGCTGCGGGCAGTGGAAGGATTTATTGAGCTGTCATCTGATGAATTTGTGACGCAATCCACACAATTACAAAACGAACAGGAACCGTTTCATGAATGGTTCAAACAAGCAAACCGAACAGTTACGCTCTTGTGGGCTATTTACAAGAATTACCCTCAGAAAAAAAGAATTTACCGGGAAAGACTATCATGTAATACGCGTGAGTAATGAAAATGGAGGACATATGATAATGCTTGACGTAAGAAAGCTGATTAATCCAAAAGAATTAACACATCAAGGAAGGTGAACAACATGCCATTTAATTTTAAACAATTAATTTTTATTCCTGTCGCTATTCTGGCCTTCCTGATTGGGTGTATATTTGATAATAGTGTAGTGGGATTAGTTGTCACAATAGGTTTTGGCCTGTTTGCGTTATGGAATCCAAAAAGTGCCTTAGCTTTACTGTTTTTTTATTTCCCAATTCGCCCGTTCTTACTGGAATTCAACCCTAGTTTAAAAGGGATAGGCGACATCATCATTATCTTCATTGTGTTGAAGATCGCTTACATGCAACGGAAAAATTTGAAATCACTGTTCCACTTTCATTGGTTCGAATGGGGTTATTTCGGGTTCTTGATTGTAGGAGCTGTCTCAGCCTTTTTAACAGGGGTTGCACCAACGGCCATCATTTTCCAATTGAGGGCATTTTTGCTGTTCTATCTTCTCTATTACATAGTGAAACGATTAGAAATAAACAAAGAGGATATCAAGAAAGTGGCTTGGACGGTATTCATTATCACCATCATTATTTGTGTGCATGGGTTAATTGAAAAACTGTCTCTTCGTGGCCTGTTATTACCTGAATCGTGGGCGAATAAATCGTTGTCCGCTAATAACAGAATCCGGATATATGGTTTGATCGGCAATCCTAATATGCTTGCAGCGTTCCTTTCCTTTGCGTTTATCGTCTTTCTATACCTGAAGGAGCAACTAAAAGAGAATCGCAAGGCCGTGCGCTTAATGAATATCTCGCTCGTCCTTTTGATGGGAGTATGGTTCTTAACGTATTCACGCGGAACGTTTATCGCCTTTTCAATCGCGTTCCTCATTTATATCGCTTTGACAAGAAATTGGCGTACTTTAGCCCATTGGCTCATTCCGTTAGCAATCGGCATTTTGCTGATTGGCCTGCCCGCTAATATGATCACCAATTACTTGGAAGATACGAACTTTGGCAAGGAAAGAAATGCCAATCAAAACCAAGACAATGAAAGCAGCTTTTCAGATCGGATGAGCGGAACGTTCAATAGTGATACGATTGAATCCAGTCAACGTTCAGGTCGGTTGTGGATTACGATGAAAGGCTTTTCTATCTATCCAGACCATCCTGTAATCGGAACGGGTTTCGGTACATTTGGAGACTCCGCTACGTTAAGTTACGGATCGCCGATTTATGATGATTATAATATCAATCGTGAATTCTATTCTGATAATCAATACATCCAGATTATCGTCCAATCGGGAACCGTTGGCGTCGTCTTATTTGCCATCTTCCTGTTAAATATGCTATACCTCATAGTGAAACAACGAAAAGCTTCCCCGCATTTTGCATCTCTCATGATCAGCATTTTGCTCGGAGCCTACGCAGGTGCGTTAGTATATAACGTTTGGGAATTGGACGTATTTACGCTGTTTTACTTCAGTATGTTAGGATACTTTTTGTATTCCACGCCTTATAAGCACGCCAATGAGGAATAGCTTGGCGTATCAATTTTGGAATCACCTCGGTTAATTGAGTTAGAACGACTTGTGATTGACGAATAGATCGGAGAGAAATGAATGAAAAAGCAGAAAAAACTATTGTTGATTTCCTCCATTGGGGGTCATTTAACACAACTCCTACAACTAAAACCGTTATTCAGCCAATACGATTATCATCTCGTAACGGAGAAATCGGACATCACGAAAGAAATGAAAAAGGACTACCCTGTCTCCTTCTTGCTTTATGGAGCCAGAAATTATCCTATCCGATACGTGTTCAAATTTTCTTATAACGTTATGAAGTCGTTCTATCTCTTTTTGCGAGAAAAACCCGATGTTGTGGTGACGACTGGCGTCCATACGGCCGTGCCGATGTGTTATATCGCCAAGCTGTTCCGGAAGAAGGTCATTTATATTGAAAGCTTTGCGAAAACATCGACGCCGACCATGGCAGGGAAGATGATCTACCCGATCGCTGACTTATTTATCGTGCAATGGGAATCGATGCAAAAGGTTTACCCTAAAGCTGTATATGGGGGGTCGATCTATTGATATTTGTCGTATTAGGAACACATGAATTGCCGTTCACCCGGCTGTTAGATGAAGTCGAATCATTGAAGCAATCCGGTGTCATCGACGAGGAGATTATTGTGCAAAACGGCAACACCCCGTATGAGAGTGATGTGATGACGTTCCGTCCGTTCGTCAGCTATGAAGAGATGGATCGTCTATTCGATCAGGCCAGTTTGATTATCACCCATGCCGGGACCGGGTCCGTCACAACCGCCTTGAAAAAATGTAAAAAGGTGATTGCTGTGGCGCGGTTGAAGAAATACGGCGAACATAACGATGACCACCAGCTGGAACTTGTCGAAGTATTTTTGAAACAAGGCTATATCATCAGCTGGGGAGAAGGCCAAAGTTTGGAAAAAGCGGTGGAAGAGGCAAAGACCTTTGAACCGAAACAGTTTGAATCCGGGAAACAGAAAATGATTGATATGATCGAATCGTATATCGACAACCTGTGATTCCACTGGCAGGAACTGACGGTTTGATTTGCACATGACTATGGTAAACTGTAAGAGGTGAATCATAAGCAACACGAACGCAAAAGCACTAATTTATGGAGGGAAAGATTATGACTAAATTGCACCACAAATCCATTAATCCTCATGGCGGTACGTTAGTCAACCGCGTTGACGATTCAGCTGAACAGCAGAAAAAAGCTGACAGCCTTCAGAAATTACCCGTTACCAATTGGACGATTTCTGACTTGGAACTGATCGCGATTGGCGGTTTCAGCCCGCTGACCGGCTTTATGGGCGAAGAAGACTATACGAAAGTGGTCGATGATCTCCGCTTGACTGATGGCACGATTTGGAGTGTGCCGATTACACTTCCTGTTACGGAAGCAGAAGCAGAGAAATTCGATATCGGGGAAGAAGTAGCTTTGATTGGAGAAGACGGCGTCACATACGGTTATATAAAAGTTGATGAGAAGTTCACTTATAATAAGGAAAAGGAAGCTCAGAACGTGTATGGCACGACTGAAGAAGCTCATCCTGGTGTGAAGAAAGTGTATGAGAAAGGCAACGTCTATCTCGGCGGCCCGATTACCCTGACCCACCGTCCGAGTCACGGTAAATTCGAGGAGTATTACTTAGATCCAGCTGAGACGCGTCAATTGTTTGCGGATCTGGGCTGGAATACAGTCGTCGGTTTCCAAACACGGAACCCCGTACACCGTGCCCACGAGCATATTCAAAAAACGGCGCTAGAAGCGGTCGATGGCCTGCTATTGAATCCGCTAGTCGGAGAAACGAAGTCCGACGATATCCCAGCAGATGTCCGGATGGAAAGCTATGAAACCATTTTGAAAAACTATTACGTGGACGAGCGAGTCCGCCTCGTTATTTATCCAGCGGCTATGCGTTATGCCGGCCCGAGAGAAGCGATCCTGCACGCGATCGTCCGCAAGAACTATGGTTGCACGCACTTCATTGTCGGCCGTGACCACGCTGGTGTAGGTGACTACTATGGCACGTATGAAGCGCAGAATTTAATCAGCCAATACGAAGCAGAACTGGAAATCGGCATCTTCAAATTCGAGCATGCGTTCTATTGTGAAGTGTGTGAAAACATGGCATCAGCGAAAACGTGTCCACACGACAAAGAACACCATGTCCACCTTAGCGGCACGAAAGTACGTGAGCTGCTTCGTAATGGCGAACGTCCGCCGAAAGAATTTTCCCGTCCGGAAGTTGCTGATGTCTTGATCAAAGGATTGAAACAGAACTAAGGGAAGGTTCCTAACATGACACTTGAAATGTCGATTGTGATCATTGCGATCATCCTTATGCTGGTCGGGTTGTTTCTTGAAATTGCACGACCCGACCTGCTTGTTTTTTCTACATTGTTTTTATTCATGATGTTAGGGTTCGTCTCGGCTGAAGAAGCCCTCGTCGGTTTTTCGAACCAGGGTATGCTCACCATTGCCCTTTTGTTCATCATAGCCGGTGTATTTGAGCGGAGTGGACTGGTTGAACGGTTCATTTCGTCTTTTTTAAAGAATGCTAAAACCAATCGAGGTGCCTTATTCCGGCTGCTCATCCCGATATCGGGCTTTTCAGCATTTTTGAATAATACCCCGATTGTCGCAACGCTCACGCCGATTATTAGAAAATGGGCTTCGGACCATCAAATTTCACCTTCGAAATTCTTGATTCCGATTTCGTACGCCTCTATTCTCGGCGGAACGATCACCTTAATGGGGACCTCCACCAATCTCGTTGTGCATGGGCTCATGCTCGATGCAGGCTTGAACGGCTTTTCATTTTTTCAGTTGGCCATTGTCGGGATTCCGGTCACATTAGTCGGCATGGTTTATCTAGTCGGTTTTGCGCCCAATGTCTTACCTGATCATCAGAGCTTGATTGAAAAGGTGAGCGAAAACACGAAAGACTACTTGAGCGAGCTGATTGTCCGACCCGAGTTTCCCTACCTGAATCGAACGATCGAAGAAGCGTCCCTCAGGAATTTGAAAGGGCTCTATTTGATTGAAATCATTCGCGGAGACGAGGTCTTGAGTCCCGTCAAACCTGATATGAAGATCCAATCAGGGGACCGCCTGATTTTTACGGGCATGATGTCCACGATTGCCGAACTGCAAAATCGTAAAGGGCTGGAGCTCGATACCGGCACAGACTTGTCCTTGAATGACTTGAAGAATGGCGAAAACCAACTCCAGGAGGTCGTCATCTCGTATCAGTCTCCACTGCTCGGCCAAACGATTAAACAAAGCCGGTTCAGAGACCGGTATGACGCAGCGGTCATGGCTGTTCACCGAAACGACGAACGCGTAGAAGGTAAGATCGGGGATATCGTCCCGAAAGCTGGTGACTTGCTCTTGCTCGTCACAGGGGATGAATTCGGACGCAAAACGGCAGAGCAAAAAGATTTTTATGTCACATCGCCCGTTGATGAAAAACGAAACTTCTATAAGAATGAAAAAAGCGGGTGGATTTCCCTGGCATTGCTGGCGCTCATGATCACACTCGTGACGTTTCAAGTGTTGAGTATCTTCAAGGCGATGGTGATCACTGTCGGCCTGATGATGGTGCTCAAGCTGATTACGCCTAATCAGGCAAAGGATTCTGTACAATTCCAGGTGCTCTTGCTGATTGCCAGCGCGCTTGGCATCGGGAATGTGATCATTCAAACAGGCACGGCTGAATGGCTGGCGCGTCAACTCGTTTCCGGTCTGGAGCCGTTTGGTATCATCGCGATTCTGATTGCGATTTATGTCATGACCAACCTGTTTACCGAACTGATTACCAACAACGCAGCCGCGGTGATCATGTTTCCGATTGCTTATGAAGTGGCTCAAGGCGCTAATATCGACCCGACAGCAGTGGCCATCTTAGTTGCAATCGCTGCTTCCGCTAGTTTCCTGTCGCCGATTGGCTACCAGACGAACCTGATTGTCTATGGCCCCGGCGGTTATCATTTTAAAGATTACATGAAAGTGGGCATGCCGCTCACCTTGACGACGATGCTGTTGACCATCACGATCGTCTATTTTCAGCTCATTTAGGAGGAACAAGAATGAAATCATCAAACATCACGTGGCACGATTCGAAAGTCACGAAAGAAGATCGCCAGAATCAGAAAAAACATAAGAGTCCCGTGCTTTGGTTCACAGGCTTATCCGGTTCCGGTAAGTCAACTCTTTCTGTCGAAGTGGAAAAAGCGCTCTTTGAATTGAACATCCATTCTTATCGTCTGGACGGCGATAACGTCCGCCATGGCTTGAATAATAACCTCGGATTCAGCCCTGAGGACCGCACCGAGAATATTCGCCGGGTCAGCGAAGTGGCCAAGCTGATGAACGATGCTGGCATCTTGACACTGACCGCGTTTATTTCGCCATATCGCAACGACCGTAATTCAGCGCGCGACCGTTTTGAAGACGGGGAGTTCATTGAAATCTATACGAAATGCTCCTTGGATGAAGCGGAAAAACGTGACCCGAAAGGCTTGTATAAAAAAGCCCGTTCCGGCGAAATCAAAGGATTTACCGGAATCGACGCCCCTTATGAGGAACCGGAGAATGCAGAGTTGACCATCGAAACCGATAAACTCTCATTGGAAGACTCTGTCCGCCAAGTCATCGCATACTTGCAGGAAAAAAAGTATATTTAAGCCATGAAAATCGTCAGCAGCCTAGCTCTGGCGGTTTTGTGCATGCTTACGAAACAATAAAAGGAGGTTATGGCACATGAAACATGTCATTCAGGCTGCACTTGAAGCAGGCCAGGAAATTATGAAGATTTACGACACGGATTTTGATGTGGAATACAAGGAAGATGAATCTCCCCTGACCATTGCTGATCAGAGATCACACGACGTCATTAAGGCGAGGTTACAGCAACATACGCCGGAGATCCCGATTTTGAGTGAAGAAGGCCAACACTTGCCGTACGAAGAGCGCAAAGAGTGGAAGGAATTCTGGCTCGTCGATCCGATTGACGGGACAAAAGAGTTTATTAAGAAAAATGGCGAGTTCACCGTTAATATTGCACTCGTCCGTAATGGCAAACCGGTGAGCGGCGTCATCTATGCACCGGCGCTTGATACGCTTTATGTAGGGGAAGAAGGGAAAGGCGCTTATAAAGTGCAATCCGTGCTCGGCGAGTCCGAAGAGCGAGCCCTGGAGCCCTTGCCACTTTCACGTCAGGATACACAAACCATCAGAGTGGTGGCGAGCCGCTCTCACATGTCAGACGAGACCGAAGCCTTTATTTCCGAACTGGAAGACCAGTATGACCGTGTCGAAACAGTCTCGGCAGGAAGTTCATTGAAATTGTGCTTGATTGCTGAAGGCGTCGCCGATTATTATCCGCGTTACGCGCCCACCATGGAATGGGATACTGGCGCAGGCCAAGCGATTGTGGAATGTTCAGGCGGCATCGTCAATGTGGCGGAGGAAGAAACCCCGTTACTGTACAACAAACCTGACTTACTGAACCCGTGGTTTGTCGCCAGCCGATAAAACGAAAAACTAACGTAACCCAGCCGACATCCTGTACAAGGACTCGGCTGGGTTTTCTTCTAGGACACAACTCCCCTTTAAAGCGAATTATTAAAGAAACTTGACGGTCTCGTTACCAAAGAATTGGAAGTGTGGAAGAATGTAAATGGGGGAACAGTAAAATTCAACACCTTATCTTTTAAGAATAAAGCAGGTGATTCAATTTCAAATGTCAGATAAAGACGAAACGAAATTATCAGCGTTAACGTGTCATTTAGAAACATACCATTTTATTTTTGGTCCCGGGAAATTGGTGGCCACACATAAGGGTCTGTTGTTCGTTGGCAACACGAAAACAAGAGGGGAGACTAAACGAATTTTCCCTTATGAACATGTGACCCCGATCCACCCTTACAAACCGCGTGGATTGTTCAAGTATGTAAGGAAACTGTTTTCCGCTGATTTTAAAGGGTCGTTTATGTATGAGAAAGAAAGGTATGTTTTTAACATGGTCATAGCTACTGAACAAGAATTCGATCATTTCATCAACGTTGTGAATAACCAAATCACACTTAAGAACAACATGTCATACTAGACCCGCGGGAAAGCGAGTTGTTTCACCTGGGTAGAGGCTTATTTAAAAATACTTAGAAGAAAGTGAGGCTCATGAATGAAAAAACTCATCAATGATTCGAATGACATTATTTCAGAAATGCTTGAAGGCATCGTCTCGGCTTACCCTGACTCCATGAGACAGGTGGAAGGGACGACCTGTATTGTGCGCAAAGATGCACCCGTGAAAAATAAAGTGGCTGTCGTCAGCGGAGGAGGCAGCGGACATGAGCCTGCCCATGCAGGCTTTGTAGGAAAAGGCATGCTGGATGCGGCAGTTGCTGGAGAAGTTTTTACGTCGCCCACCCCTGATCAGGTTTTGGAGGGCATCAAAGCGACTGACGACGGTTCAGGTGTCTTACTGGTCATTAAAAACTACACAGGCGATGTGATGAATTATGAAATGGCGGCGGAACTAGCGGAATCAGAAGGGATTAACGTGGAACAAGTTGTCGTAAATGATGATGTGGCAGTGGAAGACAGCTCCTTTACAACCGGTAGACGAGGCGTAGCAGGTACGGTCTTTGTCCATAAATTGGCCGGCGCAAAAGCTGAGGCAGGCGGTTCGTTAGCTGAGGTAAAAGGTGTGGCTGACAACGTGATCGCTAACGTCCGCTCGATGGGTGTCGCCCTAAGCCCTTGTATCATGCCTACTACTGGCGAGCCGGGATTTGAGCTTGCAGAGGATGAAGTCGAAATGGGCGTAGGCATTCATGGTGAACCCGGTATTGAAACGAAAAAGCTCACCTCTGCAGATGATATCGCTGAAGAACTGACAGAAAACGTATTACCCGAACTCGAGTTGAATGCTTCAGACGAAGTAGCTGTTATGGTGAACGGCATGGGAGCTACCCCTGAGATGGAGTTATACGTGTTCAACCGCAAAGTTCAGACTATTTTAGCTGACAAAGGCATTAAGGTGCATGAAACGATCGTCGGTGAATATATGACATCGCTCGAAATGGCCGGATGCTCGCTTACCGTCTTGAAATTGGACGACGAATTAAAAGAACTGCTGGACGCACCATCCAAAGCGCCAGCGTTCCGCAAATAGGAGGATTCTATGAAACTCAATGCAACGCAAGCTGTAAACTGGATGATCAAAACAAACGAAAAAATTCAAAAACAGAGCGACTATTTAAGCCAGCTTGACCGTGACATTGGCGATGGCGACCACGGCATCAATATGGCGCGCGGTTTTCAGGCAGTCGAAGATACCCTTTCGAACGAAGAGTTTGCTGAGGTCTCAGATGTATTGAAAAAAACCGCAACGACGATTATGTCCAAAGTCGGCGGCGCAGCTGGACCTCTGTATGGCACAGCCTTTCAAAAAATGGCCATGACAAGTAAAGGCACCGAAGTCGATTCTGAAACATTTAGCAACATGGTCGAAGCGGCTGTAGAAGGTCTCAAACAACGTGGCAAAAGTGAAGAAGGCGAAAAGACGATGATCGACGTTTGGTCACCGTTGCATGATGCTTTGAAAGAAACGTCCGAATTCGATGGTGAGAAAATCAGAGAAATCGCCCATTCCTCAATGGAATCGACCAAAGATATGGTCGCCACAAAAGGGCGGGCCGCTTATTTGAAGGAACGCTCAAAAGGGCATCTGGACCCAGGCTCAGTGTCGTCTTATTATGTGTTCGAAGCATTATCAGAAACACTGGAGAAAGGGTGAGGTGCAATGGCTCAAGTCGGAATAATCCTCGTCTCGCATAGTGAAAAATTGACCGAGGGCATCCAATCACTGCTAGAAGAAGTGGTCGGTGATGTCTCCGTTCAAACAGCGGGCGGCAATGAAGAAGGGCAGATCGGCACCAGCCTTGATAAAATTCAGAATGCGATGAAAAATGTCGGGGAAGCCGGCGCCTTGGTGTTCTATGATTTAGGGAGCGCCCAGATGAATGCCGAAATGGCAATTGAAATGCTGGAACTGGAACATGTTCATCTTTCGGATGCACCTATCGTAGAAGGTGCTTACTTGGCTGCTGTCGAAGCAAGTGTAGGAAAATCAGTCAACGACATTCGAGAATCGTTAAAGAATGAGTTTGGAAAAGAATAAGGATTATAGAGAGGCCATTCCTTAGTAAATAAGAATGGCCTCTGTAATAATATTTTATTTTTGTTAACGAATTATCTCTTTAAGATGCATGTAATCAGAAGCTAACGTGAAACGATTGAAAATAAGAATTTTTTTAAGGAGAGTATCCATGGAGAAAGGTCCTTAAAAAATATTACTAGTGAGAAAGGGGAGGACATACGCGACCTTTAAGTTCGTAGCCGCTTTTATAGACTTCCATTACGTTTTTGACTGTTTCTTCAACGAGTTGGCTTGCGTTTTCACTTAAATTTTTCAATGTTGAAGGGGAATTCGCTATACTGAAAAATGCGTGGATTCCTTTATCTACTAAAATATGATGGCCTTCGCTTAAACTTCCAGATATACAAACGACAGGAATTTCATACTGTCTAGCTCTCATCCCGACCCCCATAGGAGCCTTCCCGTAAGCTGTTTGTTTATCCGTTTTTCCTTCTCCCACTAGTATTAAGTCAGCATCCTTTAATTCTTCCTCAAAATTAATAGTATCTAGAATGAGGTCTATTCCTGGTACTAAGGCAGCGTTTAGGAAAGCCATTAGCCCTCCCCCTAGACCGCCAGCTGCTCCAGCGCCTTTTTCGTTCATGATATCTGTATTTAGATACTCCTGTACTTTAAGCCCAAAATTATTTAAACTTTGGTCGAGCTCCATCACCATTTCTTGAGTAGCTCCTTTTTGAGGACCGAAGATGGCAGATGCTCCATTAGGTCCGCATAAAGGATTTTCAACGTCGCAAGCGGCTACTATTTCAATGGAAAATAATCTTGGATCTAGATTGTCAGTGCTAATTTTATTTAGTTTCTGTAATGCTTGGCCGCC
Source organism: Thalassobacillus sp. CUG 92003 (assembly GCF_013618635.1). Classification (GTDB taxonomy): domain Bacteria; phylum Bacillota; class Bacilli; order Bacillales; family Halobacillaceae; genus CUG-92003. Next base: position 84,301 of record NZ_JABLSJ010000001.1, read on the forward strand.
TTGAGGTATACGGTTTTCTTGCTCATCAAAAAACTCAGCCCCTAAAGCAGTGGCCATGCCAGCACCGCCGTCATTTGTAGCACTACCTCCTATACCTAATATGATCTTACTGCAACCATGGTCAAGAGCACTTTTAATAAGTTCCCCGGTCCCAAAAGTAGTTGTAAGTAAAGGATTAAGATCAGCTTCAGGTATTAAAGTAATACCCGATGCTTCTGCCATTTCAATGACAGCGGTTTTTCCATCTCCTAATATGCCCCATTTTGCTTTTACTTTTTCCCCTAGGGGACCCGTGACTTCCTCGTAAAACGTTGTCCCTCTTGTAATCGTTATGAGTGAATCGACTGTCCCTTCACCGCCGTCAGCCAAAGGGAGAGACTTAATTTCACTATGAGGAAACACGCGCTTAACGCCTCTTTCCATACTTTTTGACACTTCAAAAGCAGACAAACTTCCTTTATAAGAGTCAGGAGCCAGTACACATTTCATTTTTTTGTCCTTTCCTTTCTAAACACCTTCATCCCTAACAATCTATTACTAATCTTAAAATTTGTTTATAATGCCTTAAGAATTTCGTTTCTTGCTCTTTTTCTATGTGATTGCATAGAAACCTGGGCACCATCACCATCTTTAGCCCTCATACAGGCTACAATCGCGCGGTGTTCGACTATAGATTGAAAAGGTAACGGTCGTTTATTAATAGTAATGAGACGGGCTCTATATAGCTGATCAGCATGAACGTCTATAACATTTGACAGTCTTTCATTTTCAGCAGCGTTAATGATTTTAAAATGAAATAAATTATCAAGCCTGGCCCATTCTTCTAAGTTATTTTCATTGGTAGCTATTTCTTGTTGTTCAATTAGCGTTTCTAATTCAAATAGCTCTTCTTCGCTTAGGGTGTTAGTAGAAAGCTTAGCGGCTAAACCTTCAAGCATTTCTACGACTTCATAAATTTCACGCAAATCTTTGGCTTCAATCGGTTCTATTTCAAATCCTTTCCTAGGGATAAGCTTCACTACTCCCTCTGTCTGCAGACGGATTAATGCTTCCCTGACAGGAGTACGGCTCATTCCGAGAACCTCTGCGATTTCTCTTTCCAGAATCGTCTTTCCTGGCAATAATTTTAGGTTTCTAATAGCTAACCGAAGAATTTGGTAAGCCCGCAGAGGAAGTTTCCTTTCCGTGACATTATTTATTATAGGTTCTAAATCTTGCTGAACCTTTTGGATGTCGATCGATGATTCTGTCACCTTTGTATGTTCATTCTTCATAATTCACCACTTCACCCTTTTGTCTTTCTAACAATTATAACAAGAAGAAAAAAATAAAAAGAGGGCAGTCCTCTTTTTATTTTGAAAACGATCAGACCGTCGAGTACCTTTTCGAAACGTGGGATATAATTGAATCGGTTACTTCCTTAGAAGTATTATTGCCTCCAATATCTGCTGTTAAGATTCCATTTCTTGTCGTAGCTCGAATGGCATCATTGATTAGTTGCGCTTCTTCAGTTAGTCCCAAATGATCTAACATTAAAGCAGCGCTTCCAATGGTCCCTATTGGGTTGGCTATTCCTTTTCCAGCGATATCAGGTGCGGAACCATGGACAGACTCAAACATACTAGGGAAGCGTCCATCAAGGTGAAGATTTGCGCTTGGGGCAATTCCAAGACTACCTGCTAGAGCACTTCCTAGATCAGATAAAATATCCGCGTGTAGGTTAGAAGCGACTACTACTTCTAACTCCTCGGGGTGTGACACAAATCGTGCTGCCATAGCATCTACTAGCCATTTATCAGTTTCCACTTCTGGATAGTCTTTGCTTACTTTTTCAAACACTTCATCCCATAAAACCATTCCGTATTGTTGAGCGTTACTTTTCGTCACACTAGTTACTTTTTTCCTTTTTCTTTCCATTGCTAAATTAAAGGCGTGTCTAATAACTCTCTCGCAACCTTCTTCTGTAAAAACGGATGATTGAACGGCGACTTCTTTGCCAGGGCCTCTACCTGTAAAGTTCCGTCCTCCAATACCTGAGTATTCACCTTCAGTATTTTCTCTAACTAATATCCAATTTAATTCTTCTTTGTTGGGGTGGTTTAGTTTTCCTTCTATTCCTGGAAGAAATTCAACTGGTCTAATGTTTGCCCATTGGTCTAACCCTTGACAAATAGCGAGTCTAAGTCCCCAAAGACTAATGTGATCAGGAACAGAGGGGTATCCAACAGCTCCAAAGTATATGGCGTCATGATTTTTGATTTTATCTAATCCATCTTCGTCCATCATTTTTCCATTTTCCAGATAATATTCACAACCCCAGGGGAAGTAATCGCTTTCAAAAGTGAATGTGTTAGATGTTTTTGACAGATGGTCAATAACCCGCAGCCCTTCATTTATTACTTCTTCACCAATCCCATCCCCAGGGATTACTGCAAGTCGAAAATGCTTTTTGCCTTCCATTACATAATTCCTCCTAGAAATTCAAATTTGATTAACTATTCTAAATATTAATTAATGTATACATAAAAGTCAAGTAAACATTCGAAAACCGGGTTTTTATATAATTCAGAAAATTACATTGACTTTAATGTATACGTAAAGTATGATTCAAACATGAAAACGTTATCAAAATAAAGAAAGGATGGATTAAACGAATGCACTTTCATTCAGTATGGGAGCAAATGTGGCGGTGGGATCATAACCTGAGACAAGACATAAGGAAAGCTGCATCTTTTTTATTTTCTAAGGTTTCAGCCAATGCGGCTGTCGAGGAAGAAGTTGATTATTCTCAAGAAGAAGTAGAGGACAAACCTCCTCAACCAGGGGACTATTCAACTTCTCAAAAATTAGGATTGTTTCTCGGCCCTTTACTGTATTTTTCCATTACTTTACTTGTTAGCCCAGAGGGAATGAGTGAAGAGGCTGTACAAATGCTTGGTCTTATTAGCTGGATCGCCACTTGGTGGGTGACCGAAGCATTGCCTATACCCATAACATCTTTGCTTCCGTTACTCTTGTTTCCAATAACTGGAGTTATGGAAACGGGGGAAGTTTCCGTATCTTATGGAGATCCTCTTGTTTTTCTATTTGCCGGTAGTTTTATGATTGCTCTAACAATGGAGAAATGGAACCTTCACAGGCGAATTGCACTATCCATTATTGCCTTTATAGGAAGTAGTCCTAATATGATTATCTTAGGGTTTATGGTGGCAACTGGATTTTTATCTATGTGGATTTCTAACACGGCTAGCACGATGATGATGGTGCCCATTAGCTTAGCTGTTACGAAACATGTGGCAGATTCATTAAAGAACAGTTCAGAAACGGATGTCTCACCAGGAAATTTTCCATTTGGTACCGCCATTATGTTAGGGACAGCTTACGCAGCAACCATCGGGGGGTTCGGTACTTTAATTGGAGCACCGGCAAACACCATCTTAGCTGCAACTGTAAATAATCTGTACGGGATAGAGATTTCATTTGCAAGATGGATGTTGTTTGGGATCCCTATGGTTGTCTTACTTATTCCGCTTGTATGGTTTTACTTAGTTAAAATCGCTTATCCAATGAATGTGAAAAACATTCCAGGAGGACGTATCATAATAAAGCAAGAGCTAAAAGAACTTGGTAAAATGAGTTACGAAGAAAAAGTTGTGTTATCTGTATTTTCATTCACGGCCATAGCTTGGATTACCAGAAGTGTGCTGCTTGAAAAATTTATCCCAGGGATTGACGATACAATTATTGCATTGTTTGGAGCATTACTTTTGTTTATTATTCCTTCTAAAAACAAAAGAGGCAGCATCTTAGACTGGGACACTGTATTAAAACTTCCCTGGGGGATATTGTGGCTGTTTGGAGGGGGACTAGCTCTCGCTGCAGGTATCGTGAGTTCCGGACTAGATAAATGGATTGGTAACCAGCTCGTGAATTTCACAGACGTGCCCTTTTTTATCATGGTTGGACTAATCATCGCTGTAATAACCTTATTAACAGAATTTACTTCGAACACAGCTACTTCCACCATGGTCTACCCAATTGTTGCAGCAGGTGCAGCTGCATTAGGAACTGATCCAATTATCCTTATGGTGGCTGCTTGTATGGGGGCTACTTTTGCATTTATGTTCCCTGTCGCTGCCCCGCCCAACGCTATCGTATTCGCAACTGGCTATATAAGAATGGGTAAAATGGCGATGACTGGAATTTGGTTAAATATTTGCAGTATAGTTTTTTCAGTCATTATTGTTTACTTCTTTGTGCCATATATATTTGGAGGATTATTGAACTGAAAAAAGGCATGTTAATGCGTTTATAATTATCAAAAACCACGAAGAAATGAATGTTCTTCGTGGTTTTTTGATCCATTATGATAGCGCTAAAGTTGTTATAATCTATGTAAGTTGAAATAAAGCACCCCCCTTTTTGGGAGTGCTCCTCTAATTAAAACCAGCTCCAACCATTACGACGTTTACGGTTACGGCCACTATTGCTATTTCCGCTATTATTCGTGTTTGCAGGACTAACACGCCGACAATTTGGAGAATTGACGTCACTGCCACAATCGTAGTCTTCAACTATCGTTTCGTTGACTTCAGTATTCGTTACAGGATAGTAGTTTTCATTTCTAATAATCTCTCGATTTACGTTTATTACTTCAGTGGGATGAATATTCCTGACAACACGGCGCGTTGTCCTAGTTTTTACCACTCGCTCAGTAGGGCTTACAATCGTTTTCTCCTGAGCAGGTGACGTTTAACAAGGTGAGACCGCGTTCTGTCGGTTGCTATTTCGAGATCTATTACAACGTCCCATCATTATCCCTCCTTTACGCTTTATTACTATACTATTTGTGATAGAGAGGAGGTTTGTCCTAGGCACGTATTAGGGAGGTTGAAAAACAAGCACTACACCATACGATAGTTTATTGAGTCGAGGGGCCTCCTCGCCTCAATATCGGTCAACCAGCCTGCCTTATCGGTCGGCATGCACCAGATATCGGTCTGCTCAGCGATATATCAGCCAGGATGCTCCATATATCGGTCCACCCACCGATATAACGCAAATAAAAAACCAGCTGAGCACTACGCTCAGCTGGTTGATAAGACATCGTATTTATATGATATGTTATTCATTTCTGAAGAATTAACAATTGCTTAATAAATGAAAGTGTGTTAAATTTAGTTATTGGCTTCTATTAAATTGTTAATCTATAGAAATATCCTTAATTAAATTATAATACACAATTTAAATGAAGTCAATACCAAATTCTCACTTTCTTAAGGAGTGGTTAATCTGGACAACGACATTAAAAAAGAACAAGCCTATTTGGATAAAGTGATGGAAACCATTACGAAACAAATAAACGAAGTGGAAGCAGATACGGCCAAGCGTAAAGAAGATGTTGTCACGATCCGCAAGCACTTCTGGGATGATCTGAAAGTTAATATGGATACGTTCGATGATTATCTTGAGACGATTATCGCGATGAGGCAGCAGACGCAGGATTTATCAGTCAGTCAGAGTACCCATCGACATGCTTCTCATAGGCTCTCGAGGCTTAAACGATTAGAGAATGTCCCTTATTTCGGAGGGATTAATTTCGCTGAAGAAGGAACGGATGTGTCGGAGCACGTTCATATCGGCGTTTCGACGTTGACGGACGAATCAGATGAAACCATCCTTATTTACGATTGGCGTGCGCCGATATCGAGTATCTATTACGATTTTCCACCTGGCCCTGCCGAATACTCGACGCCAGGCGGTGTCATTCGCGGGGAACTTGAGAAGAAGTGGCAGTACAACATCAGACACGGTGAGATTGAATCCATGTTCGATACGAGTCTCACGATTGGTGACGAGATTTTGCAGGACGTGCTCGGCAAAGGGTCCAATAAACATATGCACAGTATCGTCGCTACCATTCAGAGAGAACAAAATAAAATCATTCGGCATACCCGCGGGAGCCTTCTGATGGTCCAAGGAGCTGCGGGGAGCGGCAAAACTTCTGCTGCCCTCCAGCGAATCGCTTATATTCTATACAAGTATCGGGACACGTTGACGGCAGATCAAATCATTCTATTTTCTCCTAATAAGATGTTCAGCAACTATGTATCCCATGTGCTGCCCGAATTAGGAGAAGAAAACATGCAGCAGGTGACGTTTCAAAATTATTTGGAATACCGGTTGGGCGACGATTTTAATATAGAAGATCCTTATGAACAACTGGAATATCTGCTCGTAGCCGAGGATGACACAGCTTATCGCATGCGAAAAGCGAGTATCCAATTTAAGGCATCATCGCACTTTTTTGAAGGCCTCAAACGGTATCGAGAGAGATTAGAGTCCACGGGCATGTTATTCAAAGGGGTAAGGTTCCGCGGTCAATCGATTGTCCCGTCTCAACACATCAAAGCGTTTTTCTATAGCAATGATACATCACTGCGTTTTCATAATCGGATAGAAAAATTGAAAGAACATCTACTCAAGGAGCTCGATAAAACGGAGGAAAAAGAGGTAGGTAAGCCTTGGGTCCAGGAAGAGATCGAGCTGCTTAGCAAAGATGAACTTCAGAAAGTGTTTACGCAACTAGAGGAAACAGATGAATTCAATGAAGATTCATTTGAGTTTTACGAGAAAGAGAATGAGGTACTTGCGCGCATGATCGTTCGCCGGAAGATGAAGTCACTGCGTAAAAAAGTAGCAGAGCTGCAATTTATCAATATAAAAGGATTATACAAGCAGCTATTTGATAATTCCATGAAGTCCACGTTATGGGATGAAATAGAGATGCCTGAAGAATGGGGAGCTATTTGCGACGCGACAAGAAAAATGCTGGATGACGGTCATATGTTTCAGGAAGACGCCACCCCTTATTTGCTACTGAAGGAACTCATTCAAGGTTTCCAATCAAATACGTCGATTAAACATGTGCTGGTCGACGAAGCACAAGATTATTCGGTCTTTCAATTCGAGTTTTTGAAGCGGTTGTTTCCTAATGCCAAAATGACCGTGCTAGGTGACTTTAACCAGGCCGTTTTTGCTCATGCCGACAATGTGGTAGATTTTCATTCTCTTACCAGTTTATATGGAGATCAGGAAACGGAAAGCATTACGCTGGATCGCAGTTACCGATCGACTAAGCAGATCATTGAGTTTACACGTGAACTTATTCCGGAAGGTGAAGACATCAAGGCGTTTGACCGGCACGGTGAGAAACCTGTACTGACCCGGTTAACGAACCATACTGACCTGCACAGTGCCATTGAATCTAAAGTCGAGGACATGCAGAAACAAGGCCATCACACGATCGCCATCATTTGTAAATCAGCTGCCGAAAGTTCGTTTGCTTATCGAGCTCTTCAGAATATAAATAATCTGAAACATGTGAAGAAGGGTACTAGTGAGTACGAACAAGGGGTGATCGTCATTCCTGCTTACCTGGCAAAAGGGATTGAATTTGATGCAGTGATTATTTATGATGCCTCAAAGCACATATATGGAGAGGAGAATCTGCGTCGGTTGTTTTACACCGCTTGTACGCGAGCGATGCACGACTTGCACCTGTATAGTGTCGGCGAACCCACTCCATTTCTGAAAAACGTCCCTTCCGGAAAATCACTGATATCCCAGGAATAATAGAGGACTCCAAAAAATTATGAAATAGAGGGTTTCGAGGTGCAATGGAATGTTTGGGGTTGGGGGAGTGACTCTTCCTTGCCAATTTAAAATACTGAAACCAACAAAGGAAGACCTTTATGTATGGTTGAGGAGAGACTTAGAGCAACGCAGCTCAGAGTGGTTTTAGTCAGATATATTTTCTCTTATAGAAGGGTCCTTTTCACTAAAATAAAGATGGATTGGATGGGAAACGGCGAGACTCCCGCGGGAAAAGGAGCTCGACGAGACCCCACAGAGAGCGTAGCGAACGAGGAGGCTCGGCGGTTCCCCGCAGGAAAGCGAGTTGTTTCCCAGCCAACCCAAGCTCTATACCATAAAGGACCCAAACAAATCTCACAGCAGTAAAATCAAAAAAACCGCCGGACTCCTCATCGAGGAATCCGGCGGTTTTCATCGTTAGCTAGAACGACGATTTAACTTTTCCCGTATCACATGGTAAGCAAAGCGGGGGAGCGAAGACATCCGACGCCAGCGACTCGGCTTTTGAAACAAACGATAAAGCCATTCAATATTATTCTCCTGCCATTTTAACGGAGCACGCTTAACGGTCCCGGATAACACATCAAAGCTTCCACCGACACACAAAAAAACACCCTTATCAAAGCGATCCCAATTTTCTGCGATCCATTGTTCTTGCTTCGGTGCCCCAAGTGCAACGAACACCAGGTCTGGCTGCGCCGCTTCAATCTTCTGGGCAATCACTTCCGCAGTTTCATGATCATCCCAGTCGAAAAAACCATGGTGAGAGCCCACGACTTGAATGTTCGTGTAGTAGTCTTGGATATTCGCCACTGTTTTAGCGAGCACGTCATCATGAGCGCCTAACAGAAAGATTTTATAGTTCCGGTCGTGCGAAATTTGTAAGAAATCGATCATAAGGTCGTATCCTGTAACACGTTCCGGAAGTGGATTTTTCATCAAGCGTGAAGCTTTGACGATTCCGATGCCGTCCGCTGTTATGTAGCTGGCAGACCGGATACATTCCCGGTAATACGGATCCTCTTTAGCTCGCATCACGATTTCAGGATTGGCAGTTATGACAAACGATTTTTCACCATTATCAATATGTAATTTCATGCGTTCAACTAAGGTATTATGATCAATATTCGTAATAGGTATGCCTAAGATTTCAACCTGTTTCATGTTATGGTGAAACTCCTTTGATTTACACGTTCATGCACTTAATAATATATCATAAAAATCACCGAACCAATAGTAATGAATCTACTAATGATGGAATGTTTTTCTATAACTCGTTAACTCTTATACGATTATGCAGGTTTTGTTTAAATTTGTAAAATTTTATCGCATATAGAAACCCCCATTCAAGTGTGATCGGCTGAGCTGTAACTCTGCTAAAAATGGGCACTTGAAAGGGGGCACATAAAACTTTCACATGATTGGCTTATTAAGTTTAACATAATGGCTTGCCATTTACATGGTGAATTCAATCTGAATTGATCTGAGAACTAATCTGTCCTTCGTCGAGTTTATAGATGCCTTGCTCAAGATGCTGGGTTTCCAGACTCCCGGGCAGGCATGACTCCATACTGCTTGTTTCCCCGATCACCATGAGATAAGCTGATTTGTTCAAGTCTTCAGCGATTCTGGATTGGGTTTTATTAGTCTCGCAGTACGTATAAACGGCTTGGTTTTCGGCTAAGCGTTCATATTCGATAAGGTGCTTCAAATAATGGCGGTCTGATTCTCCGAGATCTTGAATGACCGTAAGACGATCCTCTTCTTCGACATTGCTTTCTCTTCTCAGTTCGGTATATAAATCCGCAACGGTACTGCGTACTTCTTTTTTATAATGGGAGGTATCAAAAAAGTCCTGAGCTTGCCCGGTTAACGGAAAAATTAATAGAATGCCTGCTAAGCTCGTGACAATTATATAACGAAATGCACGCTCCTGCTTATTCAAGATGTTGTCCCATTCTTTTATGACATAAAACATAAGCGCACCCACGAAAAAGATAGCAGCCGACGACTGATAACGGGGCATGCCTGCCAAATAAGCTGCTTCGTTTTGCGGCATTAAATACAGATAAAGAATGTACAGCATAACAATGTAAATCAAGTAGAACGCAAGGACGCTAATGAGTGCTATTATTATCCCTTTCGCCCGGCGTTTGTTCACCCATAACATGAAAACACTAGCGACTACAGCAATCGCAACAGTTATAAGCATGGTCTGTACCATATGAGAACTCACATCAAAGGCTGCGCTTAGTAAGTCTCGGGTCAATGTTTTGATGAATGCATCAGGCCTGTCCGGGGCACCGAAAGTATCACCGGTGACAGCAAAACGATTTGATTCATAGCTTGCCTCATACGCTTGTTGAGTGTAGCGTCCCCACAGAAAGTTCACGAGCAGGGGCAAGCCAATCAAACCAGCTGCCGATACAGCAGCATGTTTGAAAGAAACAGGGGCGTTGCGTTTGATCACCATGAAGATGAGTGCAATGATGACAATGGCAAAAAATAATTTTCCGCTGTCTTTTGTCAGCACAAGAAGGCTGAGGACAGGTGTGGTAACAGCCATCATCATCATGAGATTGTGCCGGGTCGCATAACCCACTAACAAGGCGGCTACTGCGATGTATCCGAGTACAGAGTCAACCATCAACGAATGGATCGTGTCTCCATTCATCCATAGAAGGGCAAGCACAACAGCGAACGACGCGATCACTGTACTTGGGCGTTTCCACGTCGCGAATACGAACAAGGTCGTTAAAGTGCCGGTGATTAGAATGGCTTGAGCGATGATTGCCATTGTTTCAGAAAAACCGACCAGCGTCACCATATAATAGATGAACAAAGCGGTGCCCGGAGGGTAATTCCGAAACGAAACGATGGTTGAATCGTCGGGTAACGCGTTCGCACCGACCATTTCTTTAACAATCAGTCCCCAATGGGTGAAGTTATCATAATGCATTAAAAAACTATCTTTGAAAAAGAAAGCAAAAAAAATACTCCCCGCTAAGAAAAACAGGGTAGCAGGTGTACAGAAGCTCACCCATGTATCCACCCGTCTTCCCCATTTCCATAGTGAGTAGACGAAGGCAGCCAACCCACCTGCAAAAATGACAAAAGCGATATGGGGCAATATATTCAACAGCCCTCCGATAAAGAGCAGAACAGCTGTCGTTGAAAAGAGCAGAATCGGAATGAGGGCCGTTTGAACTTTATACGTGCATCGAATGAAAAATCCATAACCGGCAAAGGACAAAAATACCAAGATAAATATGAAGATAACGTTATTCATACTGCACCTCTTTTACCGAACTTTGGTCAAACACCCAAGAGCGCTGCAGGTAGAAACTGAACAAGAATAAAAGTGAGTCTACGATTATTTTAATGATCACTTCGTGGCTGCCAATCATCTGATAAACGTAGTGAACGCCAGCCGATGAAGCGACCAAAATCAAGGTTGCGAGCGTATAGTAACGGACGAGCGTGCGTCTCGTGAACTTTTTTGATTTAAAGACAACATTCCGATTGACGAAATAGTTGAATAAGGACGACAAAATTCTAGCTAGAATGGTTGCAATCACAATAAAGGCGCCGGGAGCAACTGTCTTTAACAGTGCCGAGAATAAGGAAAACAAGCCGACATCCAGTATAAAGGACGCTCCTGACGATAATATAAAACGAAAAAAGACATAATAGATTTTGATGGAATCCACGACCGGGTTGAAGTGAGAAGATTTATTTTCATCAATGTAAATCGTATCGATCTTCACTTCCTCTATAGATCGGTTGTACGTTTTGCAGGCTAAAATCATGCGCATCTCAAATTCATACCGATCGCCCTCGACCTCAAGCAGCTCCTGAGTAAACGACGTCGGAACACCGCGCAGTCCGGTCTGAGTGTCCGTGACATTCATCCCAGATGTAAACCGCAGAACTTTTTTCGTTAAGTTGTTGCCGAATCGGCTTCGGTAGGGAATGTCTTCTCCGGAAAAATCCCGCACCCCAAGCACCAGTTTATACGGCTGCTTAATAAGCGCTTCTGCGACAGCCTGAATATCCTTCGGGCTATGCTGCCCATCAGCATCTGCCGTCACAACCCCGGTCCCTTCAGGAAAGTTGCGATAATAATACGAGAAGGCGGTTTTTAAGGCGCGTCCCTTCCCGAAATTTTCGGAATGGTGAAGCACGACACACTTGGCCTGTTCCGTCAAACGTCTGAATAACGGATTATACGCCTCATCACTCCCATCATTGACGACAATCAATTCATGGAAATGATAAGGTGCCAAATCACTGATTAATGTTTCAAGATTGTGATCCGGATTATATGCAGGAATGACGACTGAGACATTCTGATTAAGGTTAGTCATGATATTACCAACTTTCGAAAGTAGGATAAGATTAGGCTAAGTAGATTCATGTGTCTCTCTACATCATTCGATTGAACACGTTTGTTTTTGCCCCCCTGTACCCTACTTATTATGGGTATGTAGCGTAAGTTTTATAATCGTTCTACCTGTTTTCTTCTATTGGGATTCTCCCTACCTCCCTTTATCCACTCGTGCCTGCAATGAAACTAGCTTCATTAGAAGGGGGAGTAGTGGCTTGTATGTGGCTGGAATTAGCTTATAAAGCTCTCCCGACGGATCGTAAATTTGCCCAGGCTTATAACCTGTTCGATTCGGCATGAAAAATTCAGCACCTGGCACGAGCCCGGTGCTGAGCGAATACGGCATGAATCCTCCCCGCTTCGGCTCATATCCTCCCTGCGCGCTCACATGTGACTTGAATGCTGGTCAGGTCGGCACGTATCGCTCACATGTCAGCTTATAAGTGGCTTCGTTAGGCTCGTAAACTCCCACCGCGGCGAGGGGTGTTCATATCAGAGAGTGGCTTGGAATGTAAAGAGAGCAGCGAGGCTTGTATCTGCGTGGAATTAGCGTATAAAGTTCCCCCTCCGGATCGTAAATATGCCCAGGCTTATAACCTGTTTGATTTGGCATGAAAATTCAGCACACGGCATGGTTTTTCTCCCAACTGGCACGGTGCTGAGCCAATACGGCATGAAGCCTCCCTGATCCGGCTCATATCCTCCGTGCGCACTCGCGTGTGGCTTAAATGTTGGCCGAGTCGGCACGTATCGCACACATTTCAGCTTATATCTGGCTCCGTTAGAATCGTAAAATCACTGCGGGGAGGTATTTTTTTATTACAGGGAGTGACTTGGATTATAAGGGGGGAAGCGTGGCTTGTATTTACACAGGTTCGGCTTATAACCTCTTCACCCGGCTCGTATGATCATCATCAGGTCCAGGCTCTCTTGCCAAGTGAAACGCTTGCCATAGAAAGAACTTAGTCTAGCGCATCGACGCAAAAACTGACACGAACAGATAGTTATCCATTCGTGTCAGTTTTGCTTCTCAGCTCACGTATCAAATTGTCCATAGCTTGATGAGCTTGATGCCTGTAGGCTTGAACCAGTTGCCCATATGCGTGGTGCGAGCGGTTACGCAGCATATGCTCAATGGTGGCGGTCAATGTGTCACTGTTCCAATCATCTCGCGCTACATGACCAGCCACGACTTGCTTGCACAAGGCCGCGAAGGAGTCGATTTTCGGGTCATACGACAAGGCGACAAATGGTACCGTGCTGATCGCTGCGAAAATCAAGGCATGAAGGCGCATGCCGATCATGAGTTTTGCCCCCTGGATGACGGCCATTTTTTCCTCGGGTTCCGTTGAAGGGGGGAGGGTCTGGCTGGTTTCATCCATAAGAGATGCTACGGCCGCCGAAGCGTTCTGATCATGTTTCCCGTGCATCGGGACGAAGACGATCGTGTATCCCTGCCTGACAAGGGCGTCCAGGCTTTTGGCAAGGTGGTGGTGAAACCGTGTCTCGTCTTGCCACTCGCGTACACTCACGGCGATTATAGGCGACTTAAAGTTTGACGACAGACTGGAAGCCTCCGGTGGGTAAACGCCCATGACAGGGTCAGGCACGACTGAAACCGGTCGGGCAGTTCCTAAGCGATGTAAGAGATCTTTTGATTCACCATCACGGACGCTGATGTGGGTGGTTCGCTTTAACGCATGCTTCACCAAATGCTTGGAAAGGCGATAATGGAGCGGACCGATCCCTTGCGCAAAGACAAACACCGGGAGCTTCATCCAACGGGCGAGGGTCATGAGTCCTGTGTAGTAAACAATAGATTTCCGACCAGTGGCATCCTGCAACAAACTTCCGCCCCCGCTGATTAATCCATCTGCTTCTTTCATGACGCGCATGACTGCCTTCAAATCCCAGCGGTTGACGGACGCCACATCATGCGTTTGTGTGGTATGGATCATGTCGTGGGATAACACTGTGATACGGATATGGGGCTCGCGGGCTCTTAATTGATGAATCATGGCGGAGAGGATGGCTTCGTCTCCTGTATTTTGAAAGCCAAAATATCCTGACAAAATGACGTGCACGCATTTCACTTCCTTTGTAAATGTACTGGCGTTTATCGGATGTATTTTCCGAAGATGGGTAATTGCTGTAACGTTTGGCGGTCAATAGCTTTCATGATATAGAGGGAGCCGCTGTATAGGATTGCTCCGACTATCATTGCCCCGGCCACATAAAGAAAGGACGCGCCTCGACTCCAATGCGCCATGGAAAAATAAAGGGTAGGCAGGCCAACAACGGCTCCCATGATGAGCGAGGAGGCGATGGTTTTGAGATGCGCTGATTCAATGATACGAAACCGAATCTGGCGCAGCAGGTAGACCCCATTCCCTGCCGCTAACAGCATATAAACGAGCAGCGTGGCCAGGCCGGCTCCTGCGATTCCCATCTCAACCACTAGCCACAGATTCAACCCTGCTTTGATCACAACTCCGCCTAGAATAATCCAGGCGGCCTGCTTAGCGAAGTCTATCCCTTGCAGAACCCCTGTGCTCACAATCGTAAGGGATGTAAAGACCGAGCTTGCTCCCAGGATGGCGATAACGAGGCTGCCCTCCGCATTCGTGAATAAAGCCACGTTTAACGGGATGGCTAGCGCGAACAGCCCCGCGGCGGCTGGCCAGGAAATCAAATGGGTAAGCCGTTGTGTCTGCTCGATAATCGCGACCATCTCAGTTCGGTCATGTTCCTGCTTTTTTGCCGTCAATAAGGGGACGAGCGGCAGAATGATGGACGTCGCGAAGACGGTAGCAATTTGCACAAGGGATAACCCTCGTCCGTATATACCGTATTGGTAAGCAGTCGAGACCGTTGGATCAGCACCAAGCTGGCTTAAACTCAGCGGGATGGTGAGCGAATCGACAAGGTTTAACAAGGCCATTGTGATGGTGCCGACTGCAATCGGAATCGAAATGCGTAAAATCAGTCGGCTCCACGTTTTGAAATGCTGGAGTGAATAGCGTTCCGTGGCCTGGATGTGATGGGGCGACCGTATGTATTTAATCCGCAAATAAACAAGGGAGGCAAGCACGCCTGCAACAGAGCCGACCATTACGCCGCCTGCTACCATGTCATTTGAAAATTGATAAGATGTCAGCACATACGCGAGTACGATAATGAGTCCAGCCCGAACGAATTGTTCGATCACCTGGGATAAAGCGGTCGGGCGCATATCCTCGAAACCTTGGAAATACCCCCGGTAAACAGCCATGTAAGGCGCCACCAATAAGCTCGTTGCCACGATTAAGAGCGCCGGAAGGGTTTCCTCCCCGCCTAGCAAACTGCTGATCGGTTTCGAAAACAGGGAGATCAGAGAGAAACTGAGTACGCCGAACAATAAGCCTAGCCAACTCGCCGTTATGTAAATGTGCCGGATTCGGGTGGTGTCTCTTGCTACGCGCGCTTCGGAAATCAATTTCGAAATGGCGATGGGAATTCCGGCGACCGATAATATTAGGGTCACCATATAAACGGGATACACTAGGGAGAAAATACCGAGTACTTCATCTCCTGCGATATTTTGCAATGGGATGCGGAACAAGCTGCCCAGCAATTTGGAAACCAGCGTTGCCAGGGTTAGGATGAATGTACTTTTGATTAAGGTGGAATGGCTCATTCAGAATCCCTTCAATGCGTTAAGTTATGGTAGATTTACTCATCCTAATATAACATAAAGCCAAAGCAGCCATATAGAAGAGCATACGGGATAAGGAAAAAAACGATCAAAATAGAGGAGGCACCGTATAGGGCGCCTCCTCTAAGCAAGTTACTATTATTTTGCGATCGACAGCTTATCCATGTTGGTTCCATAGTAAGAGTCGCCGTGACTGTACACGTGAGCTTTTCCAAGGTCGATTACGTCAACGACCCACT
This sequence comes from Thalassobacillus sp. CUG 92003, assembly GCF_013618635.1. Lineage (GTDB taxonomy): Bacteria > Bacillota > Bacilli > Bacillales > Halobacillaceae > CUG-92003. The sequence goes on from NZ_JABLSJ010000001.1 coordinate 100,277, forward strand.
CATCATTTTGATCTTGGTAAACATTGATATTTTTCGGTGCCACTTCGTACCAGGTACCTTCACTGTCCGTTTCAATGGTATCGAGAATCTGCACATTCGACCCTGTCCTGTCCAACGAGTAAAGTTTGTTGGAAGCAGTGGCTGTTGCAGATGCGCGCACATTCGTGTTTGACTTGAGTGTTTTTGCCAAGTCGTATTGTCCGAGTTCTGGGGTAGAACCGTACTGATCGCTTAAGTATTCGTCAGCACGATACATATGGCCGGCAATTTTTTGCCCCCAGTACACATCTGAAGCGTATTTTACATTCATGCCGGTACTCTTGTTACCGAGATGAGCGCCATAGGATTTCCAGGTGTTTTCAAAATATCCTGGTACGATAAACTGCTCGGCGGCAGCTAAGATGCCTTCTTCAAAGCTTTCATATTCCCAGGCATCTTCGTAAGGGTTGCCATCATTGGCACCGATGCCAAACAGATTGTTCTTATCTTGAGCAATTTTACTTTTACCCCAATTACTTTCATGGATCGCATGAGCCAGCAAGTAAAGGGCGTTGGTGCCGTGTTGTTGTTCTGCTTTCTTGAAGTCATCACCAGTACCTACTAACGGGCTGTTCGGTTGTTCACTTTGAATGAATTCATCTAGCTGATCCCCAGTGTAAGAGGTTTCGGTGTAAAGGGGCATTTGGTTAAAGTACTGATAGGCTTCGCCCGCTTTGTTCCCATTGTTATTAAAGAACGTATGGCCGTTTTCGCTGTAATACTTTCGATCTGATTTTAAGAACGACGGCGCTTTCCCGTACTGATAAACGGCCGCTGATTCAGTGATTGGGTTGTAAATGCGATGGTAGAGATCGCCATTATCGACATAGTAGTGTGAGCGATCTTTTTCCATATGATCCGGCACAAGGTTGACTTTGCTTAGTCTAACGTAACCTTCCGTATCGTTAAGGCGGACTTGAGCCCAATCTTCTCCGATATCGAGTAACTTTAATTCAACACCTGACGTCATGTATGTCGGGGCTGTACTGAAATTCTTGGTGTTATAGAGGTTCGTGAAGGCATTAGACACGCCTTTTCCGTTGTTGATCCACACAATGTTATTCCCCTTCAGCACGACCTGCTCGCCTGAAGCGTTTTGGACTGCTTTATCATAAGTGTCATATCTTCCGTGGATAACAGGGTCTTTCTCTTCGGAAATCGAAGCCACACTGTAAGGATGATCTTCCTCTGGAGGATCAAGTACAGTCAGAAGTCTGTTGATAACCGCTGCTGTTTCTCCGCGAGTGGTATTATCCTTAGGTGCAAAATACAATTTGCCATCGATCTTCTTCCCGTTAATGACTTCAAGCGAGGTCAATCGTTTAACAGCTTCAACTGCATAGGATCCGATTTTGTTCCGGTCTTCGAACTGATATGTACTGTCTTTACTGCTGACGACACCTTTGAGCTCAGCTGCATTCATCATGATCATCGCCATATCCTGACGTTCTATTTTGCCCTCTGGCTGGAACGTTCCATCCGGGTAACCGTCAATGACGCCTTCTTCACTCGCAGCAACAACATAAGGGTAGTACCACCTTTCAGGCGAAACGTCTGAATACTGGTTGTCTTCAGATGAGGCGATCTCCCCAACACTTTCCTCCGATAACTGAAGATCCAGAGCACGTACTACGAACGTTGTGAATTGGGCACGCGTGACATTATTTTCTGGCCTGAACGTCCCGTCATTGAAGCCCTCCATTATGTCGGCTTCAATCAATGCCCGCATGTCTTCCTCAAAAGGTGAACCCGAAATATCGTCCTTAGCATGGGCCGAGGGAATCGCGTACGAGATTGATAGCAATAGCCCCAAACATAATATGATTAATTTTTTCATGTAAAAACTTTCCTCCCCTGTAAATTTTATTCGTCACTATTAATCTAACAAAAATTATATCGTCTGAATAGCAGCAATTCTTCAGTCTTTGTTGAATAATTGAAAAGAATGTCTTAATTTGATGGCAATTTTCAGGGGAAAAAGGCAATATTATTCCCTGTTCGATCAATAATCAAACTAGATTTGTATATTTTATCGATTGGAAAATAGTAGGTTAGTAGGATAAAAATTTTCTTAGGCTTGACGATATAATAAGAAACTATATGATGGTGGTACTTACAAATTTCGCCAAAGAAAGAAGGGATAGAGCGAGAAATGATGTAAGAAGTCGTATGATAAATGTAGGTCGCTTAAGGTAATAAGAAAAAAGGAGCACGAGAATGATGCTTAAGAAAATGACGAGTCTACTGCTGGCTGCCCTTTTTGTTTTAACCCTTTCACTGCCCCAGTTTAGTGAAACAGCGTCGGCAGCGCAAGTTCAGATGCCGGCAGAATATGAGGCAGAAATCAGTTATTTAGTGGACCGGAATATTGTAGAGGGCTATCCAGATGGACTCTTCCACGGCGGTAAAGGGGTCACACGTGAACAAGCGGCTGTGATGGTAGGGCGTGCAATTGATTTGAACGGCGCCAAACAAAATACCAAGTTTCCCGATGTTGACCGCAGTTCATATGCTTCCGGGTTCATCCAGTCTGCTGTCAATAACGGCGTGATTACAGGCTTTCCGGATGGTACATATAAACCTAATAAGGTCATGACAAGAAGTGAAATGGCCTACTTAATTTCGAAGGCTTTTGATCTTAAAGAAACGAGCAATGTCTCGTATAATGACGTCACTCAATCGAAAAACTATTTTGCCTCAGTGAATAAATTGACAACGGCGGGCATCGCAGAGGGCATGCCTGGGGGTTACTTCAAGCCGAAGAATAAAATTACACGCACCCAGCTAGCTTTGTTTGTTGCCCGCAGTATGAATTCAGATTTCAAAGTGTCCCAGGATGATGACGAAAATTTGGAAGTCATCGATGAAAAGGTCGTAAATGCCGATATACTGAATGTACGATCTGGCCCGAGTACGGGTTATCAAATCGTCGGAAAACTGAAAGACGGCGAATCGGTTGATATTTATAAGAGAGAAGGGAACTGGGCTTACATCACCAACGGAAATGTAAAAGGCTACGTCCATACAGCCTATTTGGTCGATAAAAAAGGTCCGGAAGTCATCGATCGCAAAGTCGTTTCCGCTACGTCTTTGAACGTCCGGTCTGGTCCGGGGACGAACCACGGCATTATCGGAAGTTTGAAGACGGGCGAATCGGTTGATATTTACAAGAAAGAAGGCAATTGGGCTTATATTGCTTACGGCAATACAAAAGGCTATGTCTCGATGTATTATTTAATAGACAAACCGAATACATCTAAAATTGTGACACTTGACCCCGGGCATGGCGGACATGATCCAGGAGCACGCGGCCATGGCTTGGTAGAGAAGAACGTTGTCCTGGACGTAGGGTTGAAAGCCAGGAAATACCTAAAAAATGCTGGCATTAAAGTGCGCATGACACGTGATACCGACCGTTTCCACTCGCTCGACCGTCGTGTCGATATTGCTAAACAAAACAACTCTGACACATTTGTCAGCATCCATGCTAATGCATTCATGGAAAGTGCAAATGGTGTGGAAACCTATTATTACGCTGCTGGGTTAACCAATCGTGAGTACAGCAGCCTTAAGCTGGCAGAATTTATTAACGAGCGCTTGTACAAAGAAATGAATATGTCAAATCGCGGCGTCAAAAATTCCGGGTTCCGCGTCATCAAAGCGAATTCGTTACCAGCTGTCTTAACAGAGATTGGCTTTGTAACGAATAACGGCGACGCAGCAAAGCTTAAAACACAAAAATATCGTGAAAAAGCTGGCAAAGCCATTGCGCTTGGGATCGTCGATTATTACAATTGGAAAGAATAGGTTATAAATAGAAGCGAACATGCGTGTTCGCTTCTTTTATTACATGTCGAATTTTTTAAGGGGAGATTGATGTGAAAAGGTTGGGTATGATTTGGGTGGGAATCCTGTCAGTGCTTTGTTTGCTGGGGGCACCACATGTGTCGGCAGAGGATAATCAAACCGCGGGGAAACGGATGATTATCGGTTTTGAAGATTCTGTGGATGAGGCATTGTTAGAGGATATGGATATCAAGCGTCATCATACATATGAAGAACTAAATGCGGTCTCAGTCACCCTAACGAACAGTCAAGCGGATCAGCTGCGCTCTAACTCGAACGTTGCATGGGCTGAGAATGACCAAAAAGTACAAACGAGCAAGCAAAAAATCGGCTGGGGCTATAACACCTTAGATGTCAGTCAATCAACGGAATGGGATTTAACGGGCGAAGGCACAGATATAGCCATCATCGATACAGGAATTGACGCGGACCACCCTGATTTAAAGGTGGAAGGCGGCATCAACCTCGTCGAGAAAGGGGATTCCTGGGATGATGACAACGGTCATGGCACACATGTCGCAGGTGTGATTGGTGCGCAACACAATAATATCGGCACGTTAGGCGTCGCTCCAAAAGCCAACCTTTATGCTGCCAAAGCGTTGGACGAAGAAGGAGACGGCTGGGAAGGCGAGATCATTGCCGCAGTTGATTGGGCGATCGAAGAAGAGATGGATATCATCAACCTTAGTCTCACATCCTGTCAATCATCGACAGGCATGAAGACGGTTCTTGATCGTGCAGAAGAAGAAGGCATTACAGTGGTCGCAGCATCGGGCAACGGCATATTGTGCGACGGTGAATACTTAGACGATGTCATGTATCCCGCCCGTTATTCCAATGTCGCAAGCGTCGGAGCGGTGGATCGAGATCAAAGCCGCGCCGTATTTTCCTACGGAGGAGATTCGCTTGATTTCACAGCTCCGGGCACCCAAATATACAGCACGTATATTACAACCGAGGACCACCCTGACGGTTACAAATCGATGAACGGCACATCAATGGCTGCCCCTTACGTGAGCGGTGTATTCGCTTTGCTGAAACAGGCTTATCCTCACGATAGTGCGAAGAAATTAGAAAATCGCATGATTAACCATACGATCGATTTAGGCGAAGATGGGAAGGACTTTGACTATGGCCATGGACTCGTTCAGGCACCCAAGCATCCTTTCAGTGATATTAAACCTAAAGCGTGGTATTATCCGCATGTACGGGACTTGTATAACCAGGATATAGTAAACGGATTTGCAAATGGTACATACAAGCCCCTCGGTGACATAACCCGCGAACAGGTCGTCACCATGATCGGCCGCGCGCTTGGATTAGACGGAGAAAAGCGAGACACGCCATTTCCAGATGTAGATGAGGATGCCTTCAGCTCCGGCTATATTACTTCAGCCGTTGAAGCAGGAATCATCGAAGGACACCCGGATGGCTCATTCGGTCCTAAACAAAAAATTAAACGGCAGGACGTTGCCGTCATCATACACCGTGCCTTCGATTTCAATCCTGATACGAAAAAGACGTTTTCTGATGTGAACAAAGGAAGGTATTATTATGACGCCGTGACTACCTTGGCTGGAGCTGGTGTCATTAATGGTTACCCTAGTGGATTATTTGAACCTAATCAGGATATTTTACGAGCTGAACTTTCCGGAGTATTAGCTAAGGGCTTAGCGAAATCAAATCAATAAGATGAAAAAAACACCGTTCATTAAGCGATGAGCGGTGTTTTTTTATGTCCCCTTGCATATGGAATAATTCTAGTAAAATCAGCATGTACATGTAAGTTTGAGGTCCTTTAGTCCTTTAAATAGCAATAAAACACAAATTAATTACAAAATTAGGCATAAATTTAATCGGAATTAACTTAACAATATACTAATATTTTCCGATAAGTCATTTATGAGGGGAATATAAGGAGGGAATAATGGCGTAGGAAATTTTTCTGTCAAAACCTGTTGAAATATTATTGTAATTCTGTATCATAGAAATGAAAGGAATTTTAATCCAACATACATATATTTATCCAATTTATTGGGTTTTAAGACTAGTAAAACAACATAGATACGCAACATCTATGTCATGTTCGGGTTGAATTGCTTATGGAATCTACTAATCTTGCTATTATAGCCAGGCTATTTATTGAGTCGCTTAAATTTACAAGATTGGTTGAAATATCTATTAGGAGGAAATTAATTTTATGGGTTACCAACCGAAATCAAATCGCAAGTTTTACGCTTCTGCTTTAACAACAGCAATGGTGGCTTCAGCAGTAGCACCTGCAGTTGTTTCAGCGGATTCAAATTTCGATGATGTTCATCAAGACGATTACTATTATGAAGCAGTTAACTATCTAGCAAACGAAGGCGTACTAGAAGGACCTGGAGATGGAAGCTTCTATCCGAATGACAACATTGAGCGCAATGCGGCAGCGCAAACGCTTATGAAAGCACAAGGACTAGATGCTGACGGTTCTGAGGACTTTCCTGATGTAGATCCTGACGATTGGTTCTATGAAGCTGTCGTATCTACATCTCCTGAAATCTTCGAAGGAGACGCGGACGGCGAATTCAAACCATTTGATAACCTTTCTCGTCAAGAAGCAGCTGCTATCCTAGTGCGTGCCTACGATTTAGAGGGCGGTGATGACCACCCATTCACAGACGTAGACACATGGGCGAACGACGTGATCGCAGTGGCTTACCACAACGGCATTATTAAAGGTGAAGGCAACAATCAGTTCGCTCCAAAAGACAACGTAACACGCGCTGAATTCGCGACTATGGTCTATCGCGCTGAGCTTGGCCCAGTTAAAGAAGTAAGCTCACTAGAAGATATTACAGTGATGGAAGGCGGGGAAGTTACACTTCCTGAGACTGTCGAAGTAACGTACTCTAATGATCATACAGCTAATGTTCCTGTTGAATGGAATACAGTTGATCTAGATACAGACACGGCAGGCACATACACGCTTGAAGGTTCTATCGAAGGCACTGATAAAACAGCCACAGTGGATGTTGTTGTTGAATCTGCTGTACCAGAGGTTGAAAGTGTAAGTGCGATTAACAATAATGACTTAACTGCTACTATCAGTGGTTCAGTGAACAGTGCGGATAAAGTTACAGTTAGCCTTGATGGAGAAAACCATGTTGAAGCGGATTTGGATGAAGAGGGTAACTTCACATTCACCACAGATAGCCTTGAGCCTGGCGACTATACTGCAACTGTAGTAGCTCACCAAGGGGAAGAGACAGTTGAAGAAACTGTTGACTTTACTGTTGGGCTAGAAGTTAACTCAGTCTCTGCTTCTACACTAGCAGTAGATGAAGATACTGATGAGCAGTTCCTAGGAGTGGGCATTAACGGGTCAAACAATAACATTGATGTGGAAACTTTAGTTGACTCTGGATACGAAGTAGAGTTTCAATCAACAAATACTGACGTATTGGAAGATGCCTCAACAGGTGAACTGGACGAAGCTGAACTAACAGCTGGTGAGTCCTTCGAATACAAAGTTGTATTAACAAAAGATGATGTAACAGTTGAGTCGGATCTTACAGAAGTTAACATTGAAAGCTATGCTTCAAGCGTAACTAGTGTATCTGATTTTGATTTGTTATTTAATAATGATGTAGTGAACGAAAGCGGAGTTATTTCAGTAACAGACTCAAGCGTCTCTTTAGATAACTTTGATGTTACTTACAAGAATGGTGATGAAGCAGAAATCAAGGGAGATAACTCACAAGTAGACTTTTCTTCTTCTGACGAAAGTGTTGCTCTGATCGATGACAATGGTAACATTACTCCTGTTTCGTCTGGGGGAGTAACATTTACAATTGAAGCCGGTGACGTTGAAAAAACAGTAACCGTAACGGTTTCTGGTGAAGAGCGTACAGCCTCTTCTGCCGACCTCAGTAAAGAAATGATTGGACTAGTTAGCTCTGTTGAAGACACATTTGAATTAACAGTTAAAGACCAATTTGGCGACGCGGTTAAAGGGTTCGATGCCCAAATTGCTGACGTTCAAAACAAAGATGAAGAGGACATCCTTGCTGTAACAGATGCAGGTAACACGGATACAGAAGGTAAAACTACCGTAACGGTTAAAGCTGATGCAGCAAATGAGGGTACTGGTACGCTTGATGTGGAAAACGCTGATGGTGATGTGCTTGGAAGTATCGATGTAACAGTTGATGCCGATACAGAAGTCGCTGAGCGTAAACTAGAGTTAGATTCAGATTCTGATGATAAAACACTAGACTTGAATCCACTAGACTCAGATAACGAAGTTTCTTTGGTACTTAATGAGTACAATGAATCTGGGCTCAAAATCGGGGGTTATGATTTCGCGGCTGGTGACTATACTTATGAGTCTTCTGATGATGATGTAATTACTGTAGGAGATAATGATGAAGCTAATGGTCTCCTAGATGTGACTGCAGTTTCAGAAGGTACTGCTAAAGTACTGGTTAAAGAGGGGTCTGTTGTACGACATGAAGTAGAAGTAAATGTAGAAGACACTACTCCTTCAGTTTCAAGTGCTTCTTTCCAAGAAGGAATTGAGATTACTTCTGCAGGCACTCTAAATCTTGAAGAAGACATTTTAGATAATGTGGGTCTTTCTGGAGAAGGTACAGTAGCTTATGAAGTATCTAGCGGGGATGTCGTAGCTTATATCGACGTTAACGAAGATGATGCCTATGTTGAAGCTGATGATGTTAATCTTGGTACAATTGATGTTCTATCCAACGACTTCGACACTGCACAATTTGCACCAAACGGTGACGATATTGAATTAGCTAAAGATTATGATAGTGCTACAATTACTGACTTTGCGGTAGATGATGAAGGTACAGTTGTAGTTAGACTTACTGCTGAAGGTGACACTAACGCTAAAGCGGTTAGATCTATCAATGTGGATGTTGAATAATTATTGGTTTAATTGAACTTCGGGCCCCCCACACTACGTTAGTGAGGTTAAGGACCTGAGTTTAAAAGGAAGTCTCGTATGAGGGGAAACTCTTGTACGTGGCTTCTTTTTTATTTAAATTACCGAAGTGGATAGAATTTAGTCATTCAACGCAAGAGTGACTATCTAAACTTTGAACAAAAATCCTCTCAGCATCAAAAATTAAATAGGACTAAACATAAGGTTCGTATCTATCGACGTTAGTCTGATTTTGTAGGTTGATAGCGAAACAAAGAAAAACATGGAAATTGTTATAGAACTGCCCTTCTTAACGTACCATTCACTCTTTCTACATAAAGTTTTGACAAGGTAAACGTTAAGAAAGAATGAATGTCGAAGGACTGTAGAAAATTCTGAACCTCTTTGGATTTTAAGACCTTCAACTTGTCTTGAACAGATATGTCCTCAAACCGATTCGCTCTACTTCTTTGTTTTGAAAAAGACGGGAAGTGTAGGTAATCAGTATTTAATAGAGAGTTGAAAGTAGCTGCAGAAAAAGCAGTGATCGAGAAACATGTGACCAGTCACATTCCTCGCCACTCTTTCGCAAGCTACTTAGTGAAACAAGATACGCACATTGCTGTAATTTAACAATTGCTTGAACATGCGAGTGTAAAAACAACATCTGTTTATATGCACGTTCTGCAAGATGATTTGAAAGATGCCATTAATCAACTGAATTACAAGGGAGGTTCAACCATGCCAGAATCATCCTTCTATAATGATGAGATACAAAAAATTTTTTCCAATAATTATTAGAATCTTCTGTTAAAATATTTATAAAGAAATTATAGATGGGGTGGTAATATCGCATGGTCTGAATGATGGTATGTATTTGGCTTTAATATTTAGTGAATAATTAATAATAGGAAAGGATGAAAAGAGTTCAATATCTTTAAATATCAAGGGCAAGAAGAAGATCATTATACTCATGTACTTATGTCTATTTTAGATTTGCACAAAGACGAGATTCTTGAAGATTTTCTAAAAGCTTTGTTACCAAAACAAAGTAAGTACTTAGTCTTTGACAACCTGCTAGTTAAAACAAGGAAAAGAGGATGTCCCCAAGGCAACAAAGAGTATCAATTTGTAATTGGAATTGCGCCATATAAACGTGGAATAATGGAAAAAAGCTCTTATGAAGATAACAGGGGTTCTATACCAGATGCGTGGGTATGTGGCAGAAATTTCAACTTATTGTTTGAATTTAAAATCAGAGGTACACTCGACGAAGCACAAATTGCAGCACACAAAAAGATCTTTAATAATGAGTGCAATATTATACGTTTACAGTGGTCTCAAGTGGTAAGGGCGCTGGATAAACTGAAAACTGATAATCAATTGATTACCTTTTTAATAGAGGAGTATTTAAAGGTAACAGTAAATTTTAAGTCAAAACGCAATGCTTCTGGTATGCCTAAAGAAATTATTAGCGCGCGAAAAAAAGAAAAGGAGATGCATTTTATTATCACAGGAAGCAGAAAGGTAAAACCTTACACAGTTCATAGAGTAATTGAAAGTAATAAAGTCATAGTAAATGACAACCTTGGAGGAATACAAGAAGCTCGAAGATGGATTGCAGAATATGTGCTACAAAATAAAAACAGTTTGCCCCTTACCTATGAAGGAATGAAAACGGTTGTTACTGATTACTGTGTAGTACCGGGAAGCGCAGAAAAAAATAATGCATGGAATCAATGGAGATTAGGAGCGTATATTCGAGAAGATAATAATTGATAATACAACATCGTTGACAATAGACTCACGAAATAGAACGGAAGGACTTAATTAGAGATAACGACCGGTTTTATGACTTCAGATATAATACCGGCGATTATCGTGTCATACTATATACGCTGAAAAGAATGTAAAACATAATGCTTTAAAAGACGCATTGTATACCTTATATAACTTTCAAAATAAAAATCAAAGAATAAAACCGATGCTTAGCCAACGGATGGCTAAGCCTTTTTAATATTCTAATATTTTTTTAAACATTAATAGTAGATAAATTTTGCAATGTGAGAAAAGATCACTCATTTTATTTCCTATGCAATTATCTAACTGATTTAGTGTGCTGGAAATACTTCCATTGCTCATTGAACTTCTTCAGTCCCAGAATACTGTCGATCAATATCCACAATATGTTTAAAGACTTGATCCCGGCCGTGATAGATGTGTTCATGCATCGCTACACGCGCACGTTCCAAGTCCTGCTCCTCAATAGCTTTGAGTATCGTCTTATGAACCTCGAGAGAATGCCGCAGTTGTTCTTCATCAAACCAATAAAACGAGCGGAAAATTAAAGGCACTACAACCACTTTAGAGATATGGGAATGAACGTGTTGGTTTTGTGATGCTCTTATGACAGCATCGTGGAAACGGTGGTTTAAATCGAGTATTTCTTCGATGGTTGTCTTCCCTGTATCGAAATAATCAACGATGGCGGCTTCATACTTATCGTTGGATACGTTCATCTCCTGCAAGTCAAATTCCGTTCGATTCATGGCTGCTTGAGCAGCAGCGTACCCTTCCAAAAGTGTGCGCAGATCGTATATTTCGTGAATGTCCTTTTTGGTAAAGTGGCGGACACGAACGCCTCGTTTCATTGAAACGATGAGACCTTCAGCTTCCAACTGTTTCAAGGCTTCCCTTATCGGGGTTCTGCTGATCTGGAGTTTGTTTGCTAAGTATTCTTCGGTAAGGCGCATTTTGGGAGCGAACTCACCATGTAAGATGGCATGTTTGATATATTTATAGGCACTCATGTTTTCACCTCTTTTACTCATTTTATATAAACATAGGGTAAACATCAAATGGTTGTTTGTATACAAAACAGGCATAAATTAAAGTTAAATCGGATTTTTTGGATAAGTTATTGAGTTTTTGTATACAAACTGTTATATTAGACACAAGATTTTGAAAGCTTTACCTACATACAGAAGAAGGAAACATCTTTTTTTAACCTCAATAAAGAAAGCGCTATCATGGTGATTCGCTTATAACTGGAACACGGAGAAGGAGTGTTAACATGAGTCAAAGTTTAGAAGGGGTCAAAGTTTTAGAATTAGGGAGTCTCATTGCCGGTCCGTTTGCGGGCAGGTTGATGGCGGAATTTGGCGCAGATGTCATCAAAGTGGAGCCGCCGGAGAAAGGGGACCCGCTTCGTGATTGGCGCCATGTCTATGAAGGGACCTCCTTGTGGTGGAGGCTGCAGTCCAGGAATAAGAAGTCAATCACCGTCAATTTGAAAAGTGAAGAAGGTCAGGAGATTATCAAATCGCTGGTCAAAGAGTGTGATGTGCTGATTGAAAATTTCCGGCCCGGGACGTTGGAGAAATGGAATCTTGGGTATGAGGAGCTGTCAGCGATTAATCCCGGGCTTGTCATGGTCCGAGTTTCCGGTTACGGTCAGACGGGCCCTTACCGGGACAAGCCCGGGTTCGGCAGTGTTGGAGAATCGATTGGCGGGCTTCGTAATCTTACGGGTCATCCTGATCTGCCTCCTACACGCGTGGGCGTCAGTTTGGGTGATTCCTTGGCTGCTATGTATTCGGTCATCGGAGCGATGATGGCGCTTTACCATCGCGATACCAAAGGAACTGGGAAAGGTCAGGTTGTTGATGTTGCGCTATATGAGGCGGTTTTCAGTCTGCTGGAGGGGGCGCTTCCTGAATTCGATAAGATGGGGGCGATTCGTGAGAGAACGGGTTCCTCCTTGCCGGGCATCGCGCCGTCGAATACGTATCAATGTAAAGATGGGAAGTATATTGTGATCGGCGGCAATGGAGATGCCATTTTCAAACGATTGGCCGAAGCAATTGGGCGCCCTGACTTAGGGGAGGACGAACGTTTCCAAAGCAACAGCGGTCGTGCTGCTCATGCCGATTACCTTGATGAAGCGATTGAATCGTGGACGAAGACGGTTGATTTTGAAACCGCTTTAAATGTTTTGGATGAAGCAAAAGTTCCGGCCGGACCGATTTACAGCATTGAAGACATCGTTAGAGATCCTCATTACTTAAGCAGAGAAATGATTCAGCAGTTCCAATTGAATGAGGAAGAATCGCTCAGAATACCGGGAATTGTGCCGAAGATGAGTGAAACGCCTGGCGAGACGAAGTGGCTTGGGCCCGAACTGGGCGAGCACACGGATGAGGTGATGAAAAAGTTGCTGACTTACGATGATGAGGAAATTCAAAACATGCGAGACCAGGGCATTATTTAACGAGGAGGTGAGGTAACGTGAACAAAATATCGATTCAAGAGGTGGCGACGCGGGATGGTCTGCAAATAGAGGAGCAGTTTGTGCCGACCGATCAGAAAGTTGATCTGGTCAATCGGTTAGGAGCTGCAGGGGTCGATAAAATTGAAGTAACGTCCTTCGTGTCACCGAAAGCTGTTCCTAATCTGAAGGACGCTGAAGAGGTGATGCAACACATTGAACGGAAGGAAGGTGTAACGTATACCGCTCTCATTCCTAACGTCAAAGGGGCGGAGCGTGCGCTCGCATGTGAAGCGGATGAGGTGAACCTGGTCGCCTCGGTAAGTGAAACGCATAATCTGAAAAATGTTCGACAGAAGGTAGACGACTCTTTTGCGAATTTCAAGGATATTGCAAGCTTTCTATCAGGCTCCGGGATAGACATAAACGGCACCCTGGCTACGACATTCGGCTGCCCTTTTGAAGGGAGCATCTCGGAGGACAGAGTCATGACGTTAATCGATCAGTATCTAGAGTTGGGAGCGGGAGGCATCACGCTTGCAGATACGACCGGCATGGCCACACCTAATCAAGTCTTCCGTCTCTGCGGTAAGGTGCTGGACAAATGGCCGGACTTGCCGCTCACACTGCATTTCCATAACACACGCGGTATGGGGTTAGCGAATGTCGTTGAAGGCATAAGGGCCGGCGTCACCCGATTTGATGCTTCCCTCGGCGGATTAGGCGGCTGCCCATTTGCTCCTGGCGCAACCGGAAATATCTGCACGGAAGACCTTGTCCATATGCTTGCCTTTATGGGGTATGACATGAAGGCAGATCTTGATCAGCTTATTGCGATCTCCAAGCATATGGAAAAAGAGGTCGTAAAACATGAGGTGCCTGGTCAAATCATCAAAGCGGGTAAAATCACAGATTTGCATGAAGCTCGTTCATAGAGGACTAGCATTTTCGAACACTGTCAGGTTATTTTTTTACCACTATATATCTGAAAATTAAGAAAAAGGAGGAACCCTGTATGAGTCAGACAAGGAAGGAACCGATTAAAAACGGAAAACTGTGGATTGTTTTTGGTGTATTACTTGCGTTGATCACCCCGTGGTATTTCCCGTCAAGTTTCGGTGATATCTTAATTTATGGCATCCCACTTTGGGCCATCATTATCATTGCAGCATCCCTATTATTGTCAGCATTTCTATCCTATGTGATCAAGTTTCATTGGCACATGGAGGAAGAACAAGAAGAAGCAGAATCGAAAGGAGCGAAATAATATATGGATTTAGCATTTTCAGGTTGGTCCGGTATTCTGATTTTATTGATGTATGGTTTAATCATGCTGAGTGTCGGACTCATTACGTACTTAAAAAATCGGAACATCCACCAAAGTCTAGAGGAATATTATCTTGGTGGTCGAGGGCTCGGGGTCATGGTTTTGTTTTTCACATTTTTTGCGACCCAGTATAGCGGGAATACCGTCATTGGCTACCCGCCTTCTGCCTATCGTCAAGGCTTCGAGTATTTAGTCTCAGTGCCCTTTTTCATTATGATCATCATGGCGTATCTCTTGTTCGCACCGCGATTATATACGCTCGGTAAGAAGTATAGTTTGATCACACCTGCTCAGTGGTTTGAAAAGCGATTCAAATCAAAACCGGTGACGATTCTCGCCTCGTTACTGATGCTTTATGGGCTGGGGAACTATTTGCTTGAACAATTCGTTGCGATTGGACAAGGTGTCTCCGGCTTGACCGGGGGGACCATCCCTTACCAAGTTGGCGTAATTTTCTTTGTCGTCATCATGCTGATCTACGGATGGCTCGGAGGCATGAGATCGGTCGCTTACACCGATACCATGCAAGGGATTGCTCTGTTATTCGGCGTATTCATGCTATTGTTGGGCTCCATTATTTACTTTGGTGGTTTACCGACATCTGCAGATTACATGCAAGCCTATTCTCCAGAGAAACTCGGCATTCCTGATGGCCCAGGTGTGGTGAACTGGTTCAGCCTGCTCGTGTTGATTGGCATTGGAGCAGCGGTTTATCCTCACGCTATTCAACGGATTTTTTCAGCCAAAAGTGAACTGACGTTGAAGCGCTCCTTTAGTCGCATGGCCTGGATGCCCTTTGTGACTGCTGGTGTTGTCTTCCTGATCGGGATCATTGGCATTAACGCCTTCCCTGGCCTGTCTGAAGGAGATTCAGAACAGTTAGTCGGGATGATGGCCAGCAGTGTGGCGAGTCAAAACGCTATTTTCTACTGGGCCATGGTGCTTTTGTTCGGAGGCGTGATTGCGGCCATTGTATCCACTGCGGATTCCGTATTGCTCACCTTTTCTTCAATCATTTCAAATGATTTGTACGGGAGTTATATCAATCCCGACGCCTCTCAATATAAAAAACTTTTAGTCGGGAAACTTGTCGGCGTATTAGCTGTAGCGATCCTGATACTCATCGCCTGGTTTCCACCAGCGACACTTTATCAGATTTTCGTGTTAAAATTTGAATTACTGATTCAGATTGCTCCCGGACTGATTATTGGCCTGTATTGGAACCGTCTGCATTCCAAAGCTGTTTTCGCTGGGATGGTTGCCGGAACATTAGTCGCATCACTCATGTCGATTTTCGACCTTTCACTCCTCGGTTTTGCCAGCGGCTTATGGGGACTGCTCCTAAATTGCGGTATTTGTGTATCGGGCAGCTATATTATGACAGCTTCCGTTGTAGAAGAGGAGGAAGCCAAACAAGTCATTGGGATGTAATGTTCTAGAAAAGAGATGACAGTTATGAGAAACAATGCCACAAATCAACAGATCACGCCTATGTACAGCCCATGGCGCATGCTGTTATGGCTGTTGGCAGCCCAGATTATGGTCGCGTTCATCGGGCGGAGTCTTGGTCCGCTCGGTGTTCTCATTGAGGACGATTTAGGGTTAACAAAAGCGCAAGTAGGCTTGTTACCATCTGCTTTGTTTCTAGGTCAGGCGCTCGCTTCCATTCCGAGTGGCTTTGTTGTGGACCGGTTTGGTTCCAAGCCTTTGTTGTTGATTCTCTCGAGTTGTATCGGGACAAGTTTCTTATTGATGACCTTTCAAACCAACTTCGTGCTTGTTTTGCTGCTTATCATGATCGGCGGGATTGGGTATGGCGGCATGCATCCTACGACGAACCGCGGCATTGTCTATTGGTTTACCCAGAAACAAAGGGGAACTGCGATGGGGATTAAACAAATGGGCATCACCTTTGGGTCCGCGCTATCTGCTATTCTCTTATTACCGCTTGCTGAAACGTATGGATGGAGAATCGTGGTGCTGATCGCCTGCCTGGGTTTAATGGCTGCAGGGGCGCTTGCGTTTTTATTTTATCGTGACCCAAAAGTGGAGGAAGATAAACAGCGCAAAAAAGCCTCTCCAGCTTCAACCTTCTCGTCATTAGCGGCGATGGCCAAAAATAAACCGTTGTTACTGATCAGCCTGAGCGCTATGGGGATTAACGGCTCACAAATGTGTTTGAACACGTACCTGGTACTCTTTACATATGAACAGATCGGCATCAATCTCGTATTAGCGGGGTTATTACTCGTTGTGTCTGAAGTCGGAGGATCTCTCGGGAGAATCGGCTGGGGCGTTATCAGTGATCGAATGTTCGGTGGCGAACGCTTGAAAGTGATGATGATCATTGTGATCATCACGCTATGCTTAAGCGCAGTGGTCGCGTTTATTCCCGCTGGTACACCCTACGGCCTATTAGTGCCGCTGTTTTTCCTATTTGGCTTCTCCGTCTCCGGATTCAACGGAATATGGATGAACCTGGCGTCTGAGCTCGTACCAAAAGAGCAAGCAGGCTTATCAAGCGGCTTCAGTATTACCTTAGGCTCCGCTGGTGTCATCCTGCTTCCGCCTCTATTCGGCACCATCATCGATCAAAGCAACACCTACACATTCGCCTGGCTGATGATTTCAATCATAATGACGGTTGTCATGATCATCATAAGCCGGTTAAACAAGATGACGAAAGCGTCGTAACGATCGAAAGGAATGAAAACGATGAAATTTCGCCCATCAGAATTAGAAAATCAGCATGTCTATAAACTTTTATCAGGCTCAGTGGTCCCGCGCCCCATCGCCTGGGTCTCCACCATCTCAGACGAAGGTGTACTAAATTTAGCCCCCTTTAGCTTTTTCACGGTAGCATCCCGGAACCCGCCCATGTTGTGCATCTCAGTAGGACCAGGCGTCGGAGAGCGGGAAGGCACAACAAAGGATACATTAGTGAACATCCAATCGAATGAAGAATTCGTCATCAATATTTCGAGCACTCCGCTAGGAAATGAACTACAGAAAACGTCAGAACATCTGCCGCGTGATGTGGATGAATTCGCTGAAGCCGACCTTCATGCAGTTGCGAGTGACCAGATCAAGCCTATGCGGGTCAGGGAAGCCCCCATTCAGATGGAGTGCAAATTGAACCAGATCATTAAGCTCGGTACGGATCACCTCATTATCGGGGAGATGGTGATGTACCATATTCGCGATGATTATTATACGGAGGCGTATAAAGTCAATTTAGAAAAATTACGACCCCTTGGGCGGCTGGCGAATGTGTTTAGTGAGAGTAAAGATTTCTTTTCACTTCCAAGTGACGCGTTAAAAAGAGATAAAAGGGAATAAGTTGATAAGAGTGGCTACGCGAACTTCGTGTGGCCACTTTTTGTACACCTACTAAATCAACTGGCTTTTACCAGCTGTTTTTTATTGTAACCTAAATGTACCGTCTTCCAGTTTCCATGACTTTAATCGTTAAGAATTGCCAGCTTGAAAAGTTAGAAAATTTCGACACAAAGCATTGACAAAACTTTATCCAGTCGTTAAACTAAGGTCAAACTTTAACTGAAAGCGATTTCATTTTTTGGAGTAAAATGATGAACGTTCATCATTTTGGAATCTATGTGCTAAGGATTGTGGGGAGAAACGATGAGAGTGACAGCGAAAACGATCGCAAAACAATTGAATATGTCCCCGGCTACCGTGGACCGTGTATTACATAATAGAGGAGGGGTGAAACCGAAGACAGTAAACAAAGTGCTCGCGAAAGCAGAGGAACTCAACTACACGCCGAACAAATCAGCTAGTTTCCTCGCTAAGAAGAAATTGGTGAAAGTCGCTTTCGTGCTGCCGGAGTATCCGGAGTATTTTTGGAAGGAAATTGAGAGGGGCATAGACAACGCTCTCGAGGACATCACGGACTACGGTTTCCACGTCGATATTAAAAAGACGTCACACACAATCGAGCATCAACTCGAAACCGTCCATACCATTATCAATTCCGGGGAGTATGATGGGATGGTCATCTGTCCCAAAGACGGCGTTTCGCTGACGAACATTATCGAATCAGCCGTAAACAATGATTTTCCAATTTTCACTTTCAACAACGATTCGCCCGAAAGTGGCAGAATCTCGTATGTCGGAGCTAATTATTATGACGCTGGGAAGCTGGCCGGCGACCTTGCTTCTAAGTTCACTGGCGAATCAAAGCGATTTGCGATCATTATTGATGAAGCGGACACGTATCAGATGAAACAGAAACGAAAAGGGTTCGAAGCATTCACGCTCGAGAATGGCGACGTCGATTTCGTTAAACTCCTCCGCCTTGACAACCAGTCGATGTCAGCTTCCTTGGAGAAAGTCAGACAGAATATCGCAGACGTGGATAGCGTTTATGTGGCATGCGGGGCTCTCGCTGAGGTAGCCGAACAGGTGAAGCAGATGGAATCGAACAAGCCCGTACTGATCGGTCATGACCTGAATGATGCTGTCTATCACCAATTGCAGGAGGACATTGTAACAGCGACGATTTGTCAGGATCCTCATTATCAGGGAAGTCTTGCGGTTCGTCTTGCTTTCAATTATCTGATGCTGGATAAGCTTCCTGAGAAAGAAGATAATGTTGTGAAGCTCGAAATCGTTACGAAAGGCAATGCGAAGTACTATTTGAATTGACGTTTTCGGGACAGAACAGGCTCTACCTGTTCTGTTGCCAAATTATTTTTTTGAAAAATGATGAACGTTCATCATTTTGCTGTGAAAATCCGAAAAAAGGAGTGGAGAGAATGAGACAAAAACTGGTACTGGTGGTGTCCATGTTAATGCTGGTCGTCATGGCAGCGTGTGGAAACAATGAGGGAAGTACAGAGACAGAAGGCAGTGACGGAAAAAAAGAGCTTTTATTATGGCATTACTACACAAGCTCGGAAGAAGCACTGAATAAGATGCTCGACGACTACAACTCATCTCAGGATGAAGTTGAAGTGGTCGCAGAGTATGTACCGTTTGATGAAATGAACAGACAGCTGTCTGTCGGTACTGCCGGAGATACATTGCCGGATATCGTCGTGTCGGATACGGTCAACAACGCTTCGATGGCCTCGATGGGGATCCTGACAGACCTCTCCTCGAAAATCGAGGAATGGGGAAAGAGCGATCAATTGCTGGAAGGCCCTCTCAATTCTGCAAAATATAAAGATAGCTACTATGGTCTACCTCTAACCACTAACTCCCTGGGGCTCTTCTATAATAAAGACAAGCTGGATGAAGCGGGTATCGAAGAACCACCGAAGACATGGGAAGAACTTGAGGAGGCAGCGGCTGCCCTGACCACTGAAGATGTGAAAGGGTTCGGTTTATCAGCGACAAGATCGGAAGAGTCAACTTTTCAATTTTATCCTTTAATCTACTCTTCAGGTGCCACGTACCAGGAACTCGGTTCTTCGGAGGCAGCGGAGACGTTTAACTATGTAAAAGGTTTGCTGGATGAAGGATATATGAGTCAGGATGTGCTGAATGCCACCCAAGATGACCTGACGAGAAAATTCGTAGAAGGTAATCTTGCGATGATGATCAACGGGCCGTGGATGATTGAACGGATCGAAGAAAATGTGGATTTTGAAATCGGCATAGCAAAGATTCCAAAAGATGAACAATACGTTTCTGTTACCGGCGGAGATAATATTTCCATTACTAAAAATGCGGATGTCGAAGCTGGCTGGGATTTCCTAACATGGTTGTTCGAACCAGAGCAAAATGAACGTTTCGCAAAAGAGACCGGTTATTATCCGACGAGATCGGATGTATTGAATGAAGCGGACTACTGGAAGAATACCGAGCATGTGAAAGATTTCATCCCTATCATGGAGGATGCTGTGCCAAGAGGGCCGTCTCCTGATTGGCCAAATATATCGGAAGCGGTCCAGATTGCCATTCAGGAAGTGCTGACAGACGCGAAGCCGACAGATGAAGCATTGGAGGAAGCGGCAACGAAGATAGAAGAAATAGAATCGGAAGAATAAAACAGGCAGGGCAGCCGGGGTGCTGCCCTGATACGGGGAGCGAAGGACATGGATAGTATGTTTACGGTAGATGGGAATCGTCTCATCAGAGAATATGACGGAGAAAAAATGTGGATTGAACCTTGGGGAAAGGACAGTCTGCGCGTGCGATCTACAGAACTTACCACCATAGAGGAAGAAGATTGGGCATTGCTTCCGCAACATGACAATAAAGCTGAAATCGCGATTGACGAAGACAAAGCGACAATTGTAAACGGAAAGATCAAAGCAGTTGTATCTTCAGAAGCAGCCGGGAAAACCATCTTCTACAATCAAAAAGGCGACATTCTTCTTCAGGAATATGTTCGAAACCGCAAGAATTTAAAAGAATTTACGAGTGCTTTGAAAATTGATGCTCGCGAGTTCAAGGCTAATCTCGGTGGTGATTTTCGGCTGACACAGCGTTTTGAATCAGACCCGGAAGAAAAACTGTTTGGCATGGGACAGTACCAGCAGCCGTTTCTCGATTTGAAAAATTGTACGCTCGAACTCGCTCAGCGTAATTCCCAGGCAAGTGTGCCATTCGCACTCTCCAGCCTTGGCTACGGCTTCCTATGGAACAACCCGGCGATCGGTCAGGTGACGTTCGGCAAGAATATCACCGAATGGACGGCCGTCTCAACGAAGCAGTTGGATTACTGGATTACAGCGGGGGATTCACCTGCTGAAATCGAAGAGGCTTACGCCCGTGCGACGGGAACTGTACCGATGATGCCAGAGTACGGACTCGGATTCTGGCAATGCAAATTACGCTACCAAACCCAGGAAGAACTGCTTGAAGTGGCCAGAGAATATAAGAAACGGGAGTTGCCGATCGACGTGATCGTCGTCGACTATTTTCATTGGCCAACGCAGGGAGACTGGCGGTTCGATACGGATTACTGGCCGGATCCAGAAGGCATGGTGAAAGAACTGAAAGAGATGGGGATCGAGTTGATGGTGTCCGTTTGGCCCACCGTGGACAAAAAGAGTGAGAACTATCAGGAAATGCTGCAGAAGGGCTATCTGACTCGAGCGGAGAAAGGAATCCGCATTACCCATGACTTTCTCGGGAACACTGTCTATTTCGACCCCACCCATCCCGGTGCCAGAGCGTTCATCTGGAAGAAAGCGAAACAAAACTATTATGACAAAGGTATCACTATTTTCTGGCTGGACGAAGCGGAGCCGGAGTACAATGTGTATGATTTTGAAAACTACCGTTATCACATCGGCTCGAACGCCCAGGTCGGAAATATATACCCGCTTATGTTCTCGAGAGCTTTTTATGACGGGATGAAACAGGAAGGGCAGAAGGAAATCGTAAACCTCGTCCGATGCGCCTGGGCAGGAAGCCAGCGCTATGGGGCTCTTGTCTGGTCCGGGGATATAGATTCGAGTTTCGCTTCCTTAAGAAACCAATTCAACACCGGTCTGAACATGGGTATTGCCGGCATCCCGTGGTGGACGACGGATATTGGAGGGTTCCAGGGAGCCTGGACCGATGATCCTGATTTTCGAGAATGCATCATCCGCTGGTTCCAATACGGCGCCTTCTGCCCGGTCTTCCGCCTGCACGGAGACCGTGAACCCCATCAGGAACCGCTCGGAGAAATCGGAGGTGGCCTGTGTCCGAGTGGAGCGGCAAATGAAGTATGGAGCTATGGCGAAGAAGCGTATCATATTTTCAGAAAATATATGCATATGCGTGAACGCCTGCGTCCGTACATAAGGGACTTGATGAAAGAAGCGCATGAAAAAGGTACACCGGTCATGAGGCCTTTATTCTATGATTTCGCCGCGGACAAAGAAGCATGGAACATCGAGGATGCCTATATGTTCGGCCCGAAGCTTCTCGTAGCGCCCGTTCTTCACGAAGACCAGAGAAATCGCACGGTGTATTTACCGGAAGGGGAAGCGTGGACGAACGCCCATACTGGCGAATCGTTTGAAGGGGGACAGTATATCGATTGTCCGGCATCGCTTGAAACGATTCCGTTATTCTTGAGGGGGGATGCATCATTGCCAATCAAGGAGTAACAGAAAACAGGCTTAAAAACCAACGCGTCAGACAAAAGGAAAGGAATGGGGTGCTTCCCATGTGGAAAGAAATCCGCACTCAATGGAAGGGATACGTATTCGTACTTCCGGCTGTCATATTCATGCTGATTCTGATCGGTTATCCGCTGATCTACAATATTGTGCTCAGCTTCCAAAACGTGGACCTGAGTAATGTGGCAACACAAGATAAACAGTTTGTAGGATGGGAAAATTACAAAACCATCGCAGAAGAAAGCGTATTCGGTATATCAGTCGTTAATACACTCGTCTATACAGTGGCCAGCGTAATGTTCCAAGTTGTCATCGGATTTTTACTCGCTTCTTTTTTCAGTATGAAGTTTAAATTGGCAGGCTTCTTAAGAGGGCTCATGATGATCAGCTGGCTCATTCCGCTCACTGTCACAGCACTGCTTTTCAAGTTCATGATGGGGTCAAAAGAAGGGATTTTCAATCAAATGCTATTGAACGCTAACCTGATCAGTGAACCCATCGGCTGGCTGTCGAGTCCCGATATGGCACTGTGGAGCGTCATCATCGCCAACATCTGGGTTGGGATTCCGTTCAACATGCTGTTGTTGTCGACCGGACTGTCAAGTTTGCCGAAGGACGTCTATGAAAGCGCCAGCCTGGACGGCGCAAATTGGTGGCAGAAGCTGATTCACATCACGTTGCCGATGTTGAAACCTGTGATTCTCGTCGTACTGATGCTCGGCTTTATTTATACATTCAAAGTGTTCGATGTCGTCTATGTTATGACCGGCGGTGGACCGATTAATTCAACAGAAGTACTGTCCACACTTGCATTCCGATATTCGTTCTCTGATTTTGAGTTCAGTCTGGGAGCGGCCGTCGCAAACGTCCTGTTCTTGATTCTGTTTGTCATCAGTTTAATCTATCTGAGAATGATCAAGAAAGATGAGGCGATATGAGATGAGTAAGCGAAAAAATTGGATATTAAGCATGACGGGGATGGTCATCGTAGCACTGTTTCTATTCCCGGTTTACTGGATGATCATTACAGCGTTCAAAACACAGAATGAAGTATTTCGGACGCCGCCGACCTTCTTTCCCGAAAACTTTCGGCTCGACAGCTTCCTGACCGTAATCTCGGGTGGTGTCGGACAGTATTTTCTGAATAGTGTAATCATCGCAGGGTGTGCGACCATTATCGTTCTCCTGTTATCTGTCCCTTCTGCTTATGGGCTTGCGCGGTTTAAAATCAGAGGCGTGGCTTTAATGATGCTCGTGTTCCTCGTGACACAGATGCTTCCGGCCACAGTCGTACTTACGCCATTGTTCGTTGTATTCAACAACGCGGGCTTGTTAAATACTTATGTGGCACCGATCCTTGCTACCGCCACGCTTGGAGTTCCCTTTTCGGTCCTGCTCTTACGTACATTCTTTAAGGGGATCCCGAAAGAACTCGAAGAAGCTGCTAGTATCGACGGATGTGGAAAGGTGCGTACCTTTCTGCAGGTGATTCTGCCGATTTCCCTGCCAAGTGTACTCGTGTGCGGCGCGATTTCGTTCTTCTTCGCTTGGGGAGATTTGATTTTCAGCATTACCTTCAACCGTAACCAGGATTTGTGGCCGCTTACGGCGGGGATCTTCAATGCCGTCGGGCGTTACGGCATCGAATGGAACAACCTGATGGCATTTGCAACCATTTCGGTGCTCCCGGTCATCATCATCTTCGTTCTTTTGCAGAAACATCTTGTGGAAGGTCTAGTAAGCGGATCGGTGAAATAATTCTGTCTTAAGGTCATGATTTATCCGTACCCTACTGTTTCTGTGCTCATTACAGAAGAGGAGTCAAAACTGAACAAAACACAAACGTTCCGGATATTTCGCTGAAATGGTTCGGAACGTTTGTGTTTTTACGAAAGCATTCCATGATTTTGTAACTTAATTTCTCTTGGTACGTCTTAATAAATGAGGTGATTGTTTTGAGAAAATTGATTGTATTATTATTTGCTCTGGTGGTTTTTATTTTGTCCAGCTGTGCCTCAGACCGGGATCCTATCGACAATAGCGCGTCAAAATCGAATAATGACGATGTCTCAAATACCGAGAGTGAGAAAAAAGAAGGTGATTTCATCTATCGCCTTGTCACTGAAAAGGCAGAGTACCGAGAA
The DNA here is from genome assembly GCF_013618635.1 of Thalassobacillus sp. CUG 92003. GTDB lineage: Bacteria > Bacillota > Bacilli > Bacillales > Halobacillaceae > CUG-92003. The sequence goes on from NZ_JABLSJ010000001.1 coordinate 124,911, forward strand.
AGTGACTCCGTAAACCTATATGCTGAGTTAGAGTATATTGGCAATAGCGACGAAGTTGTCATTTATCATGCTGCTTCTCCGTTTTACTTCCCCATGGTCGAGAAAACCAGAAATTATGAGTTAGCTTATCCTATGAATGAACCGTTAATATCGACAACCCTTAAAAAGGGTGAGCCACTACGTCAAAAGTATATAAAAAGCGGTGGATATGGTTCTCAAGAAGAATCGGATTATGTGAAATTTATGAAACGCTTTCTTGAGGAGGATGGATTTCCAAAAGGTTCCTATGTCGTTAATGGGTTTGCTTATTTTTATATTGAAGGTTCCGAGAAGAATAAAAAAGAATATAAAATAAAAGGTCAGGTTGACTTTAAAGTTCAAGCGAATAATTAAATCCAGCAGAGCTTCCATTTTTGTGGGATCTCTGCTTTTTCTTATATATAATGGAAGGAACACGTCGCCGATTTTCATGCGAGATACCTCTATTTGTTAGCTACTTGCGCTGAATATCTACGCGTTTCATCCCAATGCAAGCGACTCCACTCCACTTATAAGCAACTTTATCAAATTTGTAAGCAACTAGAGTAGTATCACACTATTTGAACCCTCGTAAATGTAATGTCAGATCCACAAGAAGTTGAGCAGAACCACCTGCTCAGTTTTTTCTATATATAGTAGAAACACGTTACGCTTTCCAGGTAAGTACCCTTGATTTATTATCTACTTCGGGGTGAATATCTACGCATTTACTCACAATACAAGCGACTCCATTCAATTTATATGTAACTTTGTGTTGAATGAGCTGGACGCAGATGATGTTCACATCTATGTATCATCGAAGAAAGCTGGTTCCAAAGTGAAGGATTCTAAACCTTAAAGTAAATCGGTAGAAATCGCCGCGGACTGCCCTGGAGGAGAAAGTGCTTGGGGTTCAGCTTCATTTCAAATCGGAGGCATAAGTCCCTATCAGGCAAACTCTTAGAAAGCTGGAGAATTTCAGGTAGTCCGATACTACAAAGAACCCTAAACAACTCCTTTTGGAGCCGTTTAGGGCTGGGTGGTCTCTGTACGATATATCAATTTTTACATCAATCTTAGAGAAACCGACGTATACGGAACCGTACGTACGGTGGTGTGAGGGGACAGAGGTTAGTCACCTCCTCCTACTCGATTGAAACTACTTTCTTTGTTTTGGAATGGGCACGATAAATGTTGACTTAGGGAAAAGCGAAATGATCTTCATGAGAATGGAACTGATGATAAGCGTTAGGACATACGCAACCAGAAGTAAATAAGGCGTCTTAAATAAGAATGGGAAGAAATCTTCAATAAAATACAAGATTAAAGGGTGGACGAGATAGATTCCCATCGAATAATCACCGATGACGCGGAATGGCCGGTATACCTTCTCATAATTCACGACGATCCGAGCGATCGCGATTAGAAATATCACAAACACAGGGATGTAAACAAGATTTTCTTTTCGGGAAGAACTTAACAGAACATCAGGTTGAACCTCTTTGAAAATGAAGTAAAACAAAACAACAGTAGAAAGATAGATTAGCCAGCTAAATTTCTTTACGAATGCTAGCGTTTCAGTCCAATAGTAGGCTAATACAGACCCGAACATAAAAAAGGATATCCAGTTTAATATGAAGGAGCGGTCTGTCACAACGTGCTTAAATTTGCCGAAAATGTTAATAAACTCAGGGAATGTGTTCGTCACCCAAAGGTAGTTGATTGGCAGACTGACAATCAGCAAAATCAGCAAGACGATTCGATTCCTCACCAATTGGAGAAATGGAAACAAGATATAAAAATGAATCACCGTCACAATGAAATATAAATGAGTCTTCGCTTGCCCCAGCGCAAAATAATCAAAGGTTTGTTTGAGGTGTCTGAAAATCTGTCCATCCTGAATGTATTTGACAAACATTAAATAGACAAACGTCCAAATGATATATGGTGAAACGATCTTAACAAAGCGGGAGGTAATAAACTTTTTCAAATAGAACCCGCGGTTGATCACGGAACTCGTGAGCAAAAAAGCACTGATGACAGCGAATATCGGCGTGCCCAAACGAGAAATTTGATTGAGATACAGAGACACATCATTGAAGAAAAGAGATTCTTCTGGCGTGTAGGCACGCGCGGTCGTATGGATCATGACAACTAATAAACAGGCAATTGCTCTTACAAAAGGTATTTCATCAAAGAAGGTTTTTTGGGTCATGTCAGTTCTCCTAGCTGTAAAATTACAATGAGTATCATACCACTATTGCGCTTATAATTCTATTAAAAGGGGCGGGGACGAGGTGCTCGTCTTAAAAGGTTTGTAACAAACTGACCATGAATTCCTCTTAATGTAAAAAGGGGGAGTGACGTTGAAAGGTTGTTCCCATCCCATCCAATTCGTAAGTTATCGATTTGGTTTTGGAATGGGTACGATAAAGGTTGACTTAGGGAAAAGCGAAATGATTTTCATAAGAATGGAACTTAGGACAAGTGTAAGGATATAAGCGACGATGAGCGCATAAGGTGTTTTAAATAAGAATGGGAAGAAATCTTCGATAAAGTATAAGATTAAAGGGTGGACGAGATAGATTCCCATCGAATAATCACCGATGATGCGAAATGGCTGGTACACCTTCTCATAATTCATGACAATCCGAGCGATAGCGATTAGAAAAATGAAAAAGACAGGGATGTAAATCAGGTTTTCTTTTCTGGCGGAGCCTAGCACAACATCGGGTTGAATCTCGTTGAATATAAAATAAAACAAGACCACAGTAGAAAGATAGATAAGCCAACTGAATTTCTTCACGAATGCTAGTGTTTCAGTCCAATAATAGGCAACCACGGCTCCAAACATAAAATAAGATATCCAGTTAAATAGGAAGGAAACGTCTGTCACGACATGCTTAAACTTACCGAAAACAGTGATGAACTCAGGAAATGAGTTTGTGAGCCACATATAATTGATGGGTAAACTAATGATGAATAAAATCAGCAATACGATTCGATTCCTCACCAATTGTAAAAACGGAAACAAAATATAAAAATGGATGACCGTTACAATGAAATGTAAATGGGTTTTAGCATTTCCCAGAGCTATGTAATCAAACGTTTGTTTAAGGTGTCTGAAAATCTGACCCCCCTGAATATATTTTACAAACATTAAATAGACAAGCGACCAGATGATATAAGGTGAAACGATCTTAACAAATCATGATGTCATAAATTTTTTCAAATAGAATCCGCGGTTGATCACGGAACTCGTGAGCAAAAACGCACTGATCACGGCGAATATTGGGGTGCCCAAACGAGAAACTTGATTGAGATAAAGGGAGATTTCGTTGAAGAAATGAGATTTTTCTGGCATATAAGCACGAGCGGTCGTATGGATCATGACAACTAACAAGCAGGCAATTGCTCTTACAAATGGGATTTCATCAAAGAAGTTTTTTTGAGTCATTTCAGAACTCCTAGCCGTAAATTTCAATAAGTATCAATAACACCATTATGCGTTTAATTCTATATAAATAAAAGAGAGAAAAGGGTGCTTTCCTAGCCACTCAATCGACTCAGGTAAATGTAAGCTTCAGCAGCATGACTGCGAAGCTTATTTTTTTGCTTGCATATAAGAACTAACATTCACCAAAAAGCTAAATAATGTAAAAGAGTAGTCGATATTAACTAAGTTAGACACATTTAATCGCAAAAAGTGGAACGAAAAGGAGAATTAAGACGTGGTAAGAAGTCGATTGTTGAAGCGGATTTTGTACATAAGCATAATAAGCTTACTGATAGGTATAGCTCCCCATAGCGCAAAGGCTGAAGCTAATGCAGAAATCAACCCAAGTAATGTGTTTGAATCGAATGTAGTACATATCGAAAATCTATTGGATAGATTAGCCGGAACTAGTGTTTTCAATGATAGACCAGCCAGAAATACCTTCTTGTCGGGAAATGTGTTATCCCGGTTTTTCAAATTTCCATTGAATTTATCTGAAACACAGAGCGAGCAACCCCGTGAATCTCGCATACCGATTTTAATGTATCATCACTTAGCTGAGGGCGAGAAGAGCAGTTCCGTTATCGACCCGCAACGTTTTGAAGCTCATATGGAAGCTTTGCAGCGTGAAGGCTATCAGACCATTACAGAGGATGAACTCCTCCATTACTTCCAAGATGATGCGCCTTTGCCTGAGGCCTCCCTATTAATCACGTTCGATGATGGTTATCTCAGCAACTATACGATGGCTTATCCGATATTAAAAAAACGAGGGATGAAAGCGACGATTTATCCCATTGTGAGTCGCATCAGCGAAGATGATCCGTACAGTTTTGCAGGTGAGATCCCCAAAATAACATGGCCACAGATGCGGGAGATGCAAGATTCAGGCCTGATCACATTTCAAAGCCATACGTACGATTCCCATTTTAAAAGCCAATCGCTAGATGGAGAGCAACGAGGTATGGTCTCAGGCAGAATGCTCATAGGAAACAAGTTGGAAACCCAAACAGAGTACGAACAACGCGTCCTGCAGGATGTAGAAAAGTCGAAAAAAATACTAGAAGACAAGCTTGGCGAGGAAGTTGTGGCTTTTACATACCCTTACGGCAGCTACAGTGCTGACACTATACGTCTATTGAAGGAAGCGGGCTACCAAATGGCGCTCAATTCAAAATATGGGATCAATACCGATCAAAATCATTCCCTGTTTGAATTAAAACGCATTACAGCTAAGGGGTCGTTTACAGCGGATGAATTGCTAAAAAAAATAAAAAATTAAGTAATTTTTTAGAGGAGCCTGTCATTTGGGCGGTAAAACTTTTGCAAGGCGGACGAGAGAAGATTCGACTTTATTTAATATAGGAGCATATTATATACACGTGAAATCATGTCGAATCTTAAACTTTTGTTACAGATATTAGCGAATTGTAATACAACCGTAAAATAAAATTCTAGCATTATATGATACCCTGAATCTAGCAAAATTAAACGTGGAGGTACATACATAATGTTTAGAAAGTCGTTACTTTTTGTGTTGGTCAGTATTTTGAGTTTGGCAGTTTTTACCCCTCAAGCTATGGCATCATCAACTGGAAAGCAGATTGTGGACGTTGCAAGACAGTATGAAGGAACACCTTATGAATGGAGTGGCGAATCGCCTGGAGGTTTTGATTGTTCTGGTTTTACTACATATGTGTTAAACAAATTTGATATCGATGTACCGCGTTCTTCTTCCGATCAGTATAGCGCTGGAAAATACGTGTCGAAATCAGATTTGCAAGCTGGGGATCTTGTCTTCTTCAGCAGCGAGCCTGGCTCTTCATCCATTTCACACGTGGGGATCTATACGAGTAACGGGAATTACATATCTGCTACACGAAGTAGAGGCGTTGACGAAGTATCCATTAACGACCCTTATTACTGGGGACCACGATATGTGGGAGCCAAACGAGTTGTAGAAGATCACTCTTCTTCTAATGGAAGCGGCCTCTACAACGATTTGTCCACTGACTATTGGGCTTACGATGAAATTAAATCGATGAGCAAAGCTGATATTGTGTCAGGTTATGAAAACAATACGTTCAAACCGAAGGCAAGCATTACGAGAGCCGAAGCTGCAAAAATGTTAATCGAAGCTAAAAACATCAAAAAATCAACAAAGCATTCCTTTGGAGATGTATCTGGCCACTGGGCTGAAGGGTTTATCAATGCAGCCGCCGCCAGAGGATATATCAAAGGGAAAGGACATGGCCAGTTTAACCCTGATCAGGATATCTCCAGAGAAGAGATTGCGGCCATCCTATCTAGAGCATACAATATGAGCAGCTCAAACGGATCTACTTTTAAAGATGTAAATAAAAACGATTGGGCTTACAAACATATCGAAGGGTTGGCCGATCATTCCATCACCAATGGGTATGATGACCAAACGTTCCGACCAAAGAACGACGCAACCCGTGCTGAGTTCACTGTTTTCCTCGATCGCGCAAGATAATAATCTAATAATGAGAAGCTGAGCAGATTCTGCTCAGCTTTTTCTATTTTATAGCCGCATGAAACGTTAATAGCGCATCTATATAATAGAAGAAACACGTTACACTTATCGAGGTTGAGCGATTTGTTTACTAGTTGGCGTCCGATATTGTCGCGTTTGCTCGGATTCCAATCGACTGCATACCATTTATAAGCAACTTCCCCCGAATTGCATGCAACTAGAGTAAACTGCCACTTTTTGATCCGCCCTCAACTTTTAATAGAGTCTATATATAATAGAGGAACCACGTCCCCTGGTTCAAGTTCCCTCGATTTATTGACTACTTGTCGCTCAATCTTCGCGCATTCGCTCATATTGCAATCGACTTCACGCCATTTATAAGCAACTTCCCCCGAATTGCATGCAACTAGAGTAAACTGCCACTTTTTGATCCGCCCTCAACTTTTAATAGAGTCTATATATAATAGAAGAGCCACGTCCCATGTTCAAGTTCCCTCGATTTATTGACTACTTGTCGTTCAATATTGTCGCATCCGCTCCCATTCCAATCGACTTCACGCCATTTATAAGCAACTTCCCCCGATTTGCAAGCAACTCGTGTAAATCGCCACTTTTTGAGCCCACCCTGCCCCAGCCCACCGCCTAACAGTCAGCTTGTAAAATCTCGTAAATGTTTTGTAAACGCCTACACATCTCATTGAAAAATGTTAAAATATAGATGTAATTGCAAGATTCTACATAAATTTCAAATGAAAGGGACGGTGCGAACGTGAAGAAATATCAGACAAAATGGTTGGTCCGATTTGCATTAGCCGTCGGGTTATTGGCAACGTCGACGTTTTCGACTAATGTCAACGCCGAGACAAGTGATGGAGATGTTGTCGACTTACGGTTGATGGAAACAACTGATTTGCACAGTCATGTCATGAACTATGACTATTTCTCCGGAGAGCAGGATGACACGGTGGGGCTGGTGAATACAGCGACGCTGATCAACGAAGCCCGCGGTAATGTGGAGAACTCCATGCTGTTTGACAATGGTGACTTGATTCAGGGGAATCCAATGGCGGATTACATTGTTGATCAAGATGTGTTGGATGAAGAAGGACATAAGCACCCAGTCTATCAAGCTATGAATATGTTGGATTATGATGCGGGAAACTATGGGAATCACGAATTCAATTATGGTCTCGATTTCTTAAAGCAGGCTGTTTCGGGTTCTGACTTTCCTTATGTGAACGCGAACGTTTATAAAGATGATGGGGACGATGACCCGAGCAATGATGAAAACTATTTCGATCCTTACGTTATGATTGACCAGGAAGTGACGGATCAAGACGGCGATACGCATACGATCAAGGTAGGCGTGATTGGGTTTACGCCGCCTCAGATTATGACGTGGGATAAAGATAACCTTGAGGGCAAAGTGACGACGCGTGACTTGAAAAAAACCGCGCAGAAATTCATTCCTCAAATGAAAGACGAAGGCGCTGACGTCATCGTCGGGATTGCGCACTCGGGACTCGGTTCCAAAGACGACTACAATAAAGGTGCGGAAAACCAGACGTATCAGCTTTCGACTGTAGAAGGCTTTGACGCCTTGTTATTCGGTCACTCCCACCAGACGTTCCCGAATGAGGATTATGCAGCCCTGGATGGCAAGCATAATATCGATTTGGACAAGGGAACGATTAATGGCGTACCGACAACGCAGGCAGGTTTCTGGGGCTCGGATCTTGGGCTTATCGACCTGCAGCTTGAGTATACCGATGGTGAGTGGAATGTGACGAACGGCAAAGCGGAAGCGCGGCCGATTTACGATTCTGAATCTGGCGAGCCTTTAGTGGAACCCGATCAGGATATCATTGATGAAGTGAAAGAAGATCATGAAGGCACGCAAGAATATGTCGCGACCCCAGTGGGTGAAACGGAAGTTCCGCTCTATAGCTATTTCGCCCAGGTGCTCGATGATCCGACCGTGCAAATCGTCAATGACGCCCAGAAAAATTACGTGGAAAAGTATATCCAAGGTACAGAGTATGGCGACTTGCCTGTTCTATCTGCCGCGGCGCCATTTAAAGCGGGCCGAGACGGTGTCAGTGACTATACCGATATTTCGGCAGGAGAATTGGCAATCAGAGATACAACATCATTGTACAAGTATCCGAACACGCTGCAGGTTTCTAAAATTACCGGCGAACAAGTTGTCGAGTGGCTGGAATGGAGCGCCGGACAATTTAATCAAATTGATGCCGATGCTGACAAGCAGCAGGAGTTAGTGAACAATGAATTCCGCAGCTACAACTTTGACGTTATCGATGGCTTAACGTATGAAATCGATGTAACCGAACCGGCTCGTTACAATGGTGATGGTGAAAAAATCAGTGATGGCGAGCGGATCAAGAACGTGAAGTATAAAGGTGAAGCGCTTGATATGGATAAAGAATTTTTGGTTGCCACGAACAACTACCGCGCGGCGTCGAAATTCGCCAATCCTGAGGGGGACAACATCGTTATCAAATCACCGGATGAAAACCGTCAAGTCCTCGTCAACTACATCCGTGATAATGCAACGATCAATCCGAAGGCAGACGGGAATTGGTCATTCGCGCCGATTGATGGAGATCCTCAATTGACGTTCCGTTCTTCTCCTGAAGGGCAGAAGTACGCGGATAATGAGGAAGAAATCTCCTTCGTCGAGAAGCGTGATGATGGTTATGCTACGTATGCGATTGACTTAGCTGAAGATGACGGCGGTATTACCTTCCCCGATGTACCCGAGGATGACTGGGCTGCGGATTATATTTATAGTTTAGCTGAGAATGGCGTGATTAAAGGCTATCCAAATGGTAACTTCGGCCCTGAGGACACCATATCACGCGTGCAATTTACCCTTTTGATTACGCGAGAACTTGGGTTATCACCGGAAGGGAACAGCCCATTTGAAGATGTGCGCGCCAGATATCAGGATGAAGTCACCGCTGCTTATGAAAATGGCATTGTGAATGGGGTGAGTGACACAGAGTTTCATCCTAACGAGCCGATTACGAGAGAGCAAATGGCGGCAATGATTATGCGTGCTTACGAGTATGAAAACGGTGACTATGAAGCAACGGAAGACCACATTTATAACGATCAAGATCAGATTCGCGATGAATTCTTAGACAATGTGAGCGCGGCTCATGAACTTGAAATCATGGTCGGCTTGCCAGGGAACGAATTCCAACCGAAAGAAAGTGCCGAACGTGCTCAGGCGGCTAAAGTCGTCTACATGTTACGAAACGAATGATAGAGTTTAAAGAGGTGTCCCGGATGTAAGTTCGGGACATCCGTTTATATGTAATCTTTGTAAAATGACGTAATAGTTTGTAGGAATAAGAGGAAAAGTATTGTAAAATTATAGATAGAATCTATTTTGAATTTTCACAAAAATAATTGAGGGGGTGACTTTTACTGGGGGTCAATCAGATGTATAAGTGGCGTCTACATAGGGAGTTCATTGATTACTAGGGGGAGGAAATGAATAATATGAAAGTTTACCAGAATAAGCGATTCATTGTTTCATCAGTCAGCGCAGCTTTAGTAGCTTCAGTGGCAGCACCAGCAATGACGGTTTCAGCAAATGACGTGTTCCCGGATGTACCGACGGACCATTTGTATCATGATGTCATTCATGATTTAGCGGATGCAGGTGTCGTAAATGGGTACCAAGACGGTACATTCCAAATGGGGGAGTCGGTCACACGCGCTGAAGCGTCTAAGATGCTCGCTCACATTCTCGAACTGGATATGGATGCTGACGCAGCTCCATTTTCGGATGTTGATGGAGATGCCTGGTATGCGGACTCTGTCAATGCTTTGTATGAAGCGGGATACATTGAAGGGGTAGGGAACGAGGAGTTTCAGCCTCACCGCGAAATGTCGCGTGCTGAATTCGCGCATCTCGTCGTTGAAGCATACGGGATTGAAGAGAAAGAAGCAGATCTGCCTTTCCAAGACTTGAAGAAAGGTGCCTGGTATATCTCAGACATTGAGACCTTGTATGCGCATGGGTTGATCAATGGGCTCACCGAAATTGAATTCGGCCCGGAAGATGACGTGAAACGCGGCGATTTCTCATGGCTGCTCGCAAATACGGATTACATGTTCGGGGACAAGCTGCCAAAACCTGAAGACGATCCTTATGAGCTTTCCATTATGCATACGAATGACACGCATGCCCATTTGGATAATGTGGCGAAGCGCGTGACGGCAGTGGAAGAGGAACGTGAGGAAAATCCTGAAGCATTACTACTTGATGCGGGCGATGTCTTTTCAGGTACATTGTACTTTAACGAATTCCAGGGTCAGGCCGATCTTGAATTCATGAACATGATGGACTATGACATGATGACATTCGGCAACCACGAGTTCGACCTTGGGGCAAGTGAAGAAGGTCACCAGGCGTTATCGGAATTCGTCCAGGGGGCTGAGTTCCCATTTGTCAGCTCTAACGTAAATTTCTCCAATGATGAGCATATGAGCGGCTTATATCATATCTATGTCAGCAAACGTCCGCACGACGGGGAAATTTACAATAGTATGATCAAGGAAGTAAACGGTGAAGAGGTCGGCTTCTTCGGCTTGACGACGGAAGAAACAGCCGATATTTCAAGTCCAGTAGATATCACGTTCGACAATTACATTGAAACGGCAGAAGACCGTGTCGAGGTACTTGAAGCGCTTGGTGTCGATAAAATCATTGCTGTAAGTCACCTTGGTTTCAATGATAACCCGGAATATGACAATGATCAGCTGCTTGCTGAACAAGTGGATGGCATTGACGTCATCGTCGGCGGTCACAGCCACACCGGGTTAGATGAAGCGGTGGAAGTGACGGAAGATGAGAACGGGGAAGCGAAAGATCCGACTCTCATCGTTCAGGCTGGCCAATATGGCGGTAATTTAGGCACGCTTGATGTGGAATTTGATGAGGAAGGCAAAGTTGTCGGCTATGCCAGTGAACTCATTGAGATTTCCGAACAAGAAGCGGACCCTGAAGCAGCTCAAAAGCTGGAAGAGTATTCGTCTCAAGTCGAAGAGGTCATGAATGAAGAAAGCGGCGGCGTTGCGACCGACGCGTTCCCGAATCCGCGTACCGGTGACGGCGGCGAGGTCAGCGTACGAAATAGTGAAACGGCGCTAGGTAACTTGATTACAGACGGTATGCTTAATAAAGCGAAAGAATACAACGAAGATACAGTCGCTGCATTCCAAAATAGTGGCGGCATTCGGACCTCGATCGATGAAGGCCCGATTACGATCGGTGAAATTCTCGAAGTGATGCCGTTTGGCAATACGCTTGCTACAATGGAATTGTCCGGCGAAGAGATCATGACGGCGCTGGAACATAGTGTGAGCCAGGCTCCATTGGAAAGCGGCGGCTTCCTGCAAGTTTCCGGGTTGAACTTTACGTATGACAGTTCAATGGAAGCAGGCAATCGTGTTCAGGAGGTAACCCTGGAACAGGACGGTTCCTGGGTGGAGCTTGATGAATCAGCTGACTATACTGTTGCCACCAATGCCTTTACAGCAAAAGGCGGGGACGGCTTTGACGTCTTTGCCAACGCTTATGACGCAGGCCGCGTGACAGATCTTGGTCAAACCGACTGGGAAATCTTCCGTGACTATGTCGCAGAACTTGGAGAAGTGACCCCTGAAACTGAAGATCGGATTGTTGATACATCTGATGAATAAATCACGATCTTAATGTTAAGAGCCTGGTCAGCAGTTAGGCTGATCAGGCTCTTTTTAAATGGTTCTGTCAACTTGACTGGGTGTACTTTGACGAAATTTAAGATGGTAGGACTTTCCTGTATGTGGTAATCTATTAATAGGACAGCATTGATTTTTACTATACGTTTTCCGTGTGTAAGGAGGAATTTATATGAAAAAACAAGTCAGCGTCAGAATAGAAGATACCCTCAATGACGAGGTCGAGCAGCGAGCGAAAGAGTTAGGCATCAGCAAAAGTGCCTTCATTTCCTTTTCCACTCAATTTTTTCTTCATCAATTAAACTACTCGGAAAGCTCCTCTTCCGCGCAGCATAATTTTTATGAATTAATCAAAGCGAACTTAGAAACACAATATCAAAATAGCTAAATCATTTACTCGTTCACAAAAGGCGGACAAACAACCCTTTTGTGAACGATTTTAGTAGGAAGGTCCAATCGAAAGCCATGTTTTCTTCAGCTATAATGAGCAGTAAAACATTGAGGAGTTGATAGAATGAAGGACCAAGTCGATGAATTGACCCTCCTACTCTTGTATTTAACGTCTTTCACAGAAGACGTTGGGTTGGGTAAGGAACAAAGAAGTTGGAAAGGTTACCCGTTTGGAACCCTGGATGCATTAAATGAAGAGCATTACATAACAGGAAGTAAGCGTGCGAAATCTATTTTCATCACGGAAAAAGGTATCGAACAAGCCCGTGAGCTGATGAAAAAGTACAACATTGAATGAATGGAGGAGGTTGATGTGAAAGCCATCATCCAACATGAATATGGTGAGGCTGATGTACTGTCTTGTACAGACCAAGCTAAACCGGACATTGGCGAAAATGAAGTGTTGATCAAAACAGCCTATACGAGTGTGAACTATGCAGATATTAAGAAACGCAATGGTAATAAAGCGTCTGGGTCATTCCCTTTCACACTAGGATTAGATGTGGCCGGCACAATAGAAGACGTTACTTACAATGGCAAGTTTTCAGTAGGAGATCGCGTGATCGCTTTTCCGAGCGGGGGTTCTTACGCGGAATATGTGAAAGCACATGACCAGCTCGTCTTTAAGATTCCTGATGAGCTCTCGTTAGATGTGGCGGCGACGATGCCGACTGTGTCGATTTTATCTTATATCCTTTTACATGAGATCGCCCACGTGAAAACTACCGACACCATTGTGATCCATAGCGCAGCTGGCGGGGTGGGCTCCATGTTGGTCCAGTTAGCGCACGTACACGGGGTGAAACACATCATCGGAACGGTCGGAAACATGAACAAAGCAGCATATGTGAAGAACTTAGGAGCGGATGCTGTCTATACCTATGAAACGTTTAAAGATGCTGTTTTAAACGAAACACAACAGGCAGGTGCAGATGTCATTTTTGACTCGGTGGCCGGCGACGTGACGCGAAGCAGTCTGGATTGTTTAGCTTTATATGGCACACTCGTACAATTCGGTAACAGCAGTGGCAAGGCAGGGACGTTCAAAACGAGTGACGTTCATAGCAGCTGCCGGAATGTGAAAGGGTTCAGCCTGGGCACAACCCGGCAACATGACCCATCTCGTCTAGCTCCCGTGGCTGAAAAAGTGCTGGCGTTATTTGCCTCCGAGCACGTGACCTTGCCGATTGCCCAGGTATTCAATTTAGAGGAAGCCTCCCAAGCCCATGCTTTAATCGAAAGCCGTCAATATGAGGGGAAAGTATTATTGAAGGTGTAGTCTAACATCTCAGTCCGTCATTCTGTAAGCTTATTTACTCGATTTTCGAGATAACCGGGTTTCGTTGCCATATTATGAGTCAGTCCATACGCCGCTGACCAAGACGCCTCTGCTTTCAGGTGGGAGTCTCGCAACTTCCCAACCACCCCATTCGATAGTGGGGAGAAACGAACCATTTCCTCAGAAAGGGGCGTCTACCACATCGTTGGTTTAACAAACACCATAAATAAAAAGACCTTCAATATTCATCCTAGATGGGTGATATATTGAAGGTCTTTTGTTAACAATTCTATTCTTTTCAATAAATACTAAGTTTCAAGCTATCTGCCTTAGAGTTTTTTCACTCTAGCTAAAAAGGTCAATTCTGCACAGGATATGCCTTCCATTTCGACAAGTCGATGGCATCAGACTTGATCATGGACTCCGGAAAAATGAAGGTCCATGGCTTGCTCGTGTTCGCTTTCACTTCTAAATCATCAAGCTTAAACCCGCCTTCTGCAATGACCGATCCCGTGGCGTCTTCTACTTTCAGCGGCAGTTTTTGCAAGGTGACACCTTTTTCACTGCCGTTGCGGATTAACATGGTGACATGCAGGTTGCCGTTGTCCGCCTGTTTGGCTTGAAGACCGAGAAAGTTCACTTCGCCTGAACGAGGCGGCTTCATTTGCTCTACATACGTCTTCAATTTCTCCACGTCTTCTGTAGCCAGCGATTGCTGCCAGCTTTGCTCTAACTCAAGTGCATGCTTCTGGGACGCCTTTTTCAATTCAAAAGCGAGCTGCCAGCCGCTGACAGGCACACTGTCATCGGGCGTGGTCATCGCTTGTTTGTCGAACGTGAACGTCCAGGGTCGGCTTGAATGGCCGGGCAGTTCCCCGAGGGCTCCCAGTTCGAACGTTTTCCGTGCGACCCGGTTGCCTTGTTTATCAAGGAGCAGGATGCCGGTTTCCTTAAGTTGAATGCTTTTCGGCAGCGCATTCCGCACAAAGGCATCAACGATGAATGTATCGTTTTCTTTTTTGATATCGACGCCCTGGATGCTGATTTGATTTGGCTTGAGCGGCGGCAGATCGTTGTTCCAAAAGCGGTACACGTAGGTTTCCTCTTCAGCTAACTGCCAGTCCGGATGAAATGAGAGCTCAGGGTAGACCGCCGTTTCTTCTGCGTCGGTGTCCTCCACGTCAGTCAACTCAGCGGCATTGACGGCACTCGGGTCATAGGATGTCTCATCTTCTGTTTGGTTCTTTTTCTTTAAAAACTTAAACATGCGAGTCTCCTTCCTCGGACGCCTCGTTTTGCTGGCGTTTCAATAAAGGTTTGAGCAGCTGCGCCATGACTAGCACCATTTCTTTGTTCATGTCAGCAAACGTATGCTGGAAAATATCGAACCCGTCTTTCTGATAAAGGCGCAGCGGATCTTCCTGTTGATACTGACGAATGCCGACGCCTTCTTTCAAACGGTTCATCATTTCCAAATGGCGAATCCACAGCTTATCGAGCGTGAGCAGTGCGGCTTGCCTGATGCGGTGTTGAACAGCTTCATGATTCGCCCAGTCGGCAATCAGGGTGTGATAGCGCGAAGCAATTTCATGAGCATGAGCTTTCAACTCATCTAGTTCTTCGTAATGAAGGTGAGCGATGTTGACATCGACGGTCGGGGCAGCCCGCTGGAATTCGACTTCCAGATGCTGAAGCGGCCAATCGTCTGGCACGATGGTGTCCGGACAATGCTTGGCAATGAGATGCTCAAAGTGATCCGGAACCATCGGCGAGATGAGGCTGATGACATCATCCTGTTTGAGCAGCCTATCACGTAGCTCATAAACGACTTTGCGCTGATCATTGACGACATCATCCAACTTCAATGTGAACTCACGGATATTGTAATTGCTGCCTTCACTGATTTTCTGAGCCGTGTCGATGAAATCGTGGATATCCTTATTCAAAATGCGGCAGGTGTCGTCGGTTTTGATCGACTTCATTTTACGCTCGCGTTCCGTCTGGGCGAAGCGTTCGATCATGTCATCTTCGAGTGAAATGATGAACTGGGTGGAACCGGGGTCGCCTTGCCGTCCTGAGCGGCCTTTCAGCTGATTATCGATGCGCCGTGCTTCGTGACGTTCGGTGCCGATGACGTGAAGGCCGCCCAATTCGGCCACGCCCTCGCCGAGCACGATATCGGTGCCGCGGCCGGCCATGTTGGTGGCTATGGTGATGTTGCCTTGTTGTCCAGCCAGGGAAATGAGACGCACTTCTTGTTCTACACTTTTCGCGTTCAATAATTCATAGCCAAGGCCGGCTTCATCCAAATAAGCAGCAATGCGATCTGATTGGAGGATCGAGGTCGTCCCGAGCAAAATCGGCTGGCCGGTGGCATGAATGGCGCTGACTTCCCGGACCATCTCGTCGTATTTCTGCTCTTTCGTCACGTAAATTTTATCGGGGCGGTCTTCCCGGATCACCGGTTTGTTTGTCGGCACCTGGATCACGTCCATGCCGTACACATTCTGGAATTCTTTTTCTTCCGTCTTGGCGGTGCCGGTCATGCCGGCCAATTTCGGATACATGCGGAAATAGTTTTGAATTGTGATCGAGGCTTGTGATTTATTTTCTTCCGTGATGTCGAGGCCTTCTTTTGCTTCCATCGCTTGATGCAGCCCGTCGGACATAGTGCGGCCTTCCATCAGCCGTCCTGTGAACATATCAATCAGCTTGATCTCATTGTTATCGACGACATAATCGACGTCCCGTTCAAATAACACATGGGCTCGTACTGCTTGAATCATATAATGATAGAGCGTTTGATGCTCGAGGTCGAATAGATTGTCGATGCCGAAGGAACGCTCAATTTTTGTAATGCCCTGGTCGCTCAAACTGACGGCTTTCGTTTCGTTGTCGAAATGATAGTCTTCATCACGGGTGAAGGAGCGGGCCAGCGTCGCACCGACTCTATGTAAGTTAGCGCTGGCTTCCATTTTGCCGGCGATGATCAACGGCGTTTTCGCTTCATCAATCAGCACGCTGTCGATTTCATCGATGATCGCATAATGATAGGGTCGCTGAACTTTCTGGTTGATATTTTTCGCCATATTATCCCGTAAAAAGTCGAACCCGAACTCGGTCCCAATGCCATATGTAATGTCAGCTTCATAAGCTTGCTTTTTTTCTGTCTGGGAGATTTGCGGCACATTCAAGCCGACCGACAGGCCGAGGAATTCGTGGAGCGGCCCCATCATGTCATAGTCACGCCTGGCGAGATAATCATTGACCGTAATCACATGCACGCCTTTGCCTTCTAACGCCACTAGGTAGCTTGGCAGTGTGGCGACCAACGTTTTGCCTTCGCCGGTGGCCATTTCGGAAATGTCCCCATCCGTCAACACGATTCCCCCGATCAGCTGGACGTCGAAGTGCCGCAGGCCGAGCACGCGCTTCGCGGCTTCCCGTACGACCGCGAAAGCTTCGTTGCGTATCTCATAAATCGTGCTGCCTTCTGCTAATAACGACTGGAACTCTGCTGTTTTAGCCTGAAGGGCTTCATCGGATAAGGCTTCCATATCTGGCTCGAATTGATTAATCGTTTCGATGGTTTTATAGTACTTTTTTAATTGACGTTCCGATTTTTCTGGAAAAATTTTTTTTACTGTTTCGATCATATTTTGTCGACACTCCTTGGCAGTGTGGTTCCTCTCTACTATTCTATCATGTCAAGCTTAGTCAAATCTACAAGATTTGGAAGAGGAAACAGTTTAGTAAAATATGAGTCACATATTCTTACATTTTGTCTAATTATTGCTTTTTTTGTAAATTGATTTGTTAGAAAACTTCGAATATAATTAATATATGCAAATAGAGAAGGGAGGGTAGGGTTCATACTTTCGGAAAAATTATAAGGGGGATGTCTTTTTGAACGTGAAGAAAAGTCTAATTTTGTTCTTTATCTTCTTGTTAGCTTTTTCGAATTCGGCTTTTGCAGCATCTGGGATTCCGAATAAGAATCTAGGAAAATCGAATGCTCAGAAACCGCAAACGAAGAATGTGCTCAAGGCCGAAGACAATGAAAAGCAGTATGCACCGTCAGACGATGTCAGAGTTATTGTCGAATTACAAGATGAACCTGCCCTGTATTCAGCTCAAAGTATGGGAAAGAATTACAGTGAGCTGTCTGAATCTAATCAAAAGAAATTACGGACAGAAGCGCTAGACGCGCAACAGCAAGTGAAAAACAAAATTTCACAACAATCGATTCCGATGGATTATAAGGAAAGTTTCACTACTGTTGTGAACGGTTTCAGTGGAACCGTGAAGTACAAGTCGATCGAAGTGCTCGAAAGCCTTCCGAATGTCGGCAAAGTACATATCACACACGAATACGAGCGTCCGACAGAAGAACCGGAAATGCTGTATAGTAAAGAGCTTGTCAAAGCGCAGCAAACGTGGCAAGACTACGGCTATAAAGGGGAAGGGATGACCGTCGGGGTTATCGATACAGGAATCGACCCTGGTCACCAAGACATGATTCTCAGTGAGGAAACAGAAACAGAAATTGGCGAGCAAGATGTAGCTGATTTGAAAGCAGAAGGCGAGCTTCCCGGTAAATACTTCACCGAGAAAGTTCCTTACGGCTACAACTATGCGGACGAAAATGATACCGTCAAAGATTTAGGTCCGGAAGCCAGCATGCACGGGATGCACGTCTCGGGTACGGTCGGAGCTAACGGTGACGAAGATAACGGTGGTATTAAAGGGGTGGCACCTGAAGCGCAAATTCTTGGCTTGAAAGTGTTCGGTAACGACCCGGAAATGCCATCGACGTACAGTGACATTTACGTCAAAGCAATCGACGATGCGATCATCTTAGGCGCAGATGTTATTAACATGAGCTTAGGATCAACAGCCAGCTTTGTGAAACCAGAGGATCCAGAACAGAAAGCGGTCGAGCGTGCGGTTGACAATGGCGTCATGATGTCCATTTCCGCCGGGAACTCCGCTAAACTAGGTGAAGGATTCGGAAATACATTTGCTTCGAACCCAGATACCGGCGTTGTCGGTGCACCTGGCCTGTCTGCTGATTCCTTGCAAGTCGCAGCATTTGAAAATGAGTACTTGATGCTCGATGCCTTCAACACGCAAATTGATGGAGAAGCATCAGATCCCGTCGCCTTTCTTTCGGCAAGTGACGTGTCACCCGAGTCACTCGGTGAAGGTTACCATGAAGTCGAATATGCCGGGTTAGGAAGAAAACCAGGCGATTCTGATGCGAATCCGGAAGCGAACGACTTTGAAGGTGTTGATGTCGAAGGTAAGATCGCCTTGATTCAACGGGGCGAATCAACGTTTGTCAGCAAGACGCTGAATGCTCAGGAAGAAGGAGCTATCGGGGTCATCATTTTCAACAACGTCTCAGGTTATATCAGCATGGCTTCCAGTGGAGAAATCGACATTCCACAGTTGTCCACGCTGAACGAACCGGGAGCTAAGTTAAGAGATGAGATTCAGGCGGGTAACACCGTGGAGATTTCCTTCCAAGGTGAAGAAGTCAAATCCAAGAACCCTGATGCTGGCAAAATGGCTGGTTTCTCCTCTTGGGGAACGACGCCGAACCTGGATTTCAAACCTGAAATCACAGCACCAGGAAGTAACATTCTATCCACGCTTCAAGACGATGAATACGGCATGATGAGCGGAACGTCTATGGCTGCTCCGCACGTGTCGGGTGGCTCTGCGCTCATGATGCAGCGCGTTGACGAAGAATTCTCGCTCGAAGGCAGAAGCCGCGTGGAAATGAGTAAAAACATTCTCATGAATACGTCTGTTGCAGAAGAAGATAAAGGTCTTTACAACGATGCTTATCAAACAGGTCTTCCATACTCCCCTCGTCTGCAAGGCGCCGGGTTAATGGACCTGCATGCTGCGATGAGCACGCCTGTTGTGGCGACCGAGAAAGAATCCGGACTTGGAAAAGTGTCTCTGAAAGAAATGGACACGCAAAAGTCCTTTACACTGGAACTTGACAATGTCAGTGACGAAAGCGCGATTTACAACGTCGCTGGGACTGTGCAAACGGACTTGGTTTCTGGAAACGAAAACCTTGGTGAAACACAAGGGGTTTACAAAGCCGGAACCATCAGTGAGGAAGAGCCTTATGCCGGTGAATTCCCGATCGAAGTTTCGTCTTCAAATGGCAGTGAAGTCGAAAATGGCTACCAGGTTGTTGTACCAGCCAATTCTTCAATCGAGGTGGATGTCTCCATCGACTTGAGCGATGCTGTCACATGGTTTGACGAGCGTGGCCTTGAAGAAACATTCGAAAATGGCAACTTCGTCGAAGGTTTTGTCACGTTTGAAGATCCGAACGATTCCAATCCTGAATTATCCGTACCATACGTCGGATTTAACGGCGAATGGGACGAAGCGCCTATCGTGGATGACTCCATCTATGATGAAAACGGCGAGCCGTTCTACGGCCAAACAGGACTGGTGACACCAAGCGGACCTGTCTACAACTATCTTGGTGTTGACCCATTACTCGGTGAAGATGAAACGTTGACCGGTAATGCGTATAACGTCGGGTTCTCACCAGATGGCGATGGTTCACGTGAGAAAGCCGTTCCCGTCCTATCATTCTTGCGAAATGCCAAAGATGTGGAATTCAACATCTTGAATGAAGACAAAGAAAAACTACGCACCATCCGGACACAAGATGAAGTCCGCAAGCACTACTTTGATGGCGGCGCTGCTCCAGCTTTCGATATTTATGCGCAGAGCGCCTGGGATGGTAAAGTCAAAGGCGACGTCGTGGAAGATGGTCAATACTATTATGAAATCAAGTCAGTCGTCGACTACCCTGATGCCGACTGGCAATCGAAGACGATTCCGGTCAAAGTCGACACTGAAGATCCAGAATTGGATGTATCCTATGATTCTAGCAATGGCGAAGTAAGCTGGGATGCATTTGATGACGGCGCAGGACTTTCCCATTTTGATGTAGTCGTGAATGGGGATAGTGTCCTAGAAGAGCCTCTCTCTGCGGGTACGGACTCTTATACACTTGAAAATACGGAAGATGCCAGCAACGTAAGAGTCATTGCCCATGACTATGCTGGCAATAGCGAGACAGGCAGTGTGACTGATGGATCCGATGAAACTGTTCCATCCCTTCGCGCGATAACACCTGAAGCGTTATCCGTAACCGATAATAAAGACGTTCAAGTCGCAGGCTATGTCGAAGATGATTCGGAAGTAACTGAGCTTACGATCAACGGTAAACAAGCCGAATTGTCCTGGGATAGCGCAAATCAACGTTACAACTTTAACGAAACCATTACCTTTAAATCAGACGGTGTGAAAACGATCGACTTCCATGCCTCTGATGATAGCGGAAACGATATCTCCTTCAAGCGTCGCGTCATTCTCGACTCTTCGAAACCAGAGTTATCCATTGATGGTCCGCATATCACAGACCAGAATCAAGTTGATCTAGGTCTGAACATGAAGGACAATTACGATGAACTTCGTCTCAGAGTTGACGGCAGTGAAGTGTACAAGCAAATCTTTACAGAGCCTTACGAAATGAGAAGCTCTGATAAAACGTACGAACACACCGTGAACCTAGACGAAGGTAAGAACACCTTCGAAGTTGAAGTGGAAGACCTTGCTGGCAACACCGTGACGAAGCAAGTGACCATCTATCAATCTGATGAAGGACCGCAAAAATTTGATGATGTGCCAAATGGGTTCTGGGGTAAAGAAGCCATTGACAAACTCAATGTTGCAGGCGTCATCAATGGTTACCCTAACGGCAACTTCGGTGTGAATGATGACATCACACGCGTACAAGCCGCTCAAATGATCGTGCGTTCCCTTGATCTTGATACCTCAGACGTTGAGAATCCAGGCTACTCCGATGTGAGCCCTGGAGACAAAGGATACAAGGAAATCGCAGCGATTGCTGAAAGTGGCATTATGCAAGGTATGCCTGGAGGCGAGTTTGCTCCAGAAGGTAAGTTGACACGTGGCCAAATGGCCAAGATCGTTGTTGAAGCATACGGACTGGAAGGAAGCACCACCGATCGCTTCAAGGACGTTTCGAATGGCTACTGGGCTGTTGATTACGTCAACACCTTGAAAGCGAACCACATTACCAACGGTTATCCAGACGGTACATTCAAACCGAAAAATAACACGTTGCGTGCGGAATTCGCTATGTTTGTCGCTCGTGCAGAAGATGAGCGTTTAAGAGAAGAATAGAGTCTGAAAAGCCTGAGGCCGCGTCATGCGGACCTCAGGCTTTTTTTTGATTGACTTCTAGTGTTGATGTTTCATAGATCCCCTGGGGCTATACGAATGCGAGCTTGGTTTGTAGAATTGTCCAGCTCCGGCGTCTAGCGACTAGTGAGACTCCCCTCGCTTCTGTACGATAAGTCAACATCGAATCACGTCGTTCTTCGTGTTTCCTTTCCAGTCCATACGCCGCTGACCAGCCGCCTCCGCTTTTATTTGAACTGTCTAGCGGCCTCTGCTTTAAAGGGGGGATCTTTGCTGAATGAGGCTTTTCCGCATAAATCATCGGTTTTGCCGCATAAACCTTGAAAGTTGCTCATAAATCCTGCTTTTCACGCGTAAAGTGGGCATTTTCCCGCATAAATGGCGAAAATGCCGCATAACCCTCTGCTCGCTCAAAGTATGGCCAGTAAAAAAGGGATTCCCGTAACTCGGGAATCCCTTCATTCATGATTAGTTTAATGCTCTTGTTAAGAAGACGGCAAATTCGCTGCGTTTAGTTGCTGCATCAGGTTTGAATGCGTTGGCGCTGTAACCTTTAGCAATTGAATGTGCTGTTAGAGCTTGGATGTCTTCCTCGCCCCAGTGGCCTTTTGTATCAGCGAAACTCTTGCCGGAGCCATTTAAATTAAATGCTTCTTTGAATAGAGCAGCGATTTCGGCGCGTGTAATTGGTTGTTCGGGCTTGAATTTGCGACCGTTGTCATAGCCATCGAAGTAGCCTTTGTTTGTAGCTGAGTTGATGTATTCTGATGCCCAGTGCGGTGAATTGACGTCGGTGTAATCATTCCCTGGCGACTTCGGCAGATCCAATGCGACACTCAGCATTTTAGCGGCTTCTGCGCGTGTGACTTTATCATCTGGGTTGAAACGTTCGTTGTAACCTTCGATAATGCCTTGTTTGCTCAACTTCTCAATCTTATCAGCTGCCCAGTGTCCATTGGGAACATCGTGATATTGACCGACAGGAAGCGGCTTGCTTTCAGCTGATTGCGAGTCTTTCGCTTGCTCTTCAATGACGCGTTTCGCTCCAGTGTAGTTGCGGTCCCAATAGTCCGTAAGCGAGGTGACTTGAATGCCGGTTGACGCGTTCTCGGCTGAGATCATTTTATTGTTGCCTATGTAGATACCAACGTGCCAGACCGGGCTGCCGAAGAAGACGAGGTCGCCTTTTTGCAGGTTAGAGCGGCTGACGTAATCACCTTGTGAATATTGTGACCCGGACGTACGGTTCAGATCGATACCGGCTTTATTGAAAACGAATTGTGTGAAGCCGGAGCAGTCAAAACCTGAATGCGGGCTGGTTCCGCCGTAGCGGTACGGCGAGTCTGAATAGCGTTTGGCGATGTCGATGACTTGGCTTGCGGTGCTTTTGGCGGCGGTTTTTTGTGGTGCAAAAGCTAGAAACACGACTGAACAAGCGACTAACAATAATCCTAATTTTTTCACGTAAAACTTCCCCCTAGTTATGTATGTAACTGTCTCTTAATCTATTAACTAGCCTACCACACCATGATTCGTCATGATTTTACAGTTGTATAACAATTACGTTTCAAGGGTTTTGCGAAATCGACACGTGGGTATATGAAATTGGTTAACTGCCGCACATTGAACCTTGATTTTTTTTATTACAAAACGAAAAGATTATCGGATAAATCTTGTCTTAACTAGAGGGTGGGGCTTATGATTTGTAAGGAGTTGTCCATGCTCTGTGATAAAGAACTAAAGGAAATTTGATATAGAATGAGACCTGTAAGGGTGAGTGAACGTCAAACTGATGTAACTCTCCCTGAGCGACTTGTAATTTTTTGAAATTGTAGCCAACTTATAAACTTATGCGGTGCGCGTTCCGATAAGAGGATAAGCGAGCCTAGAAAGGGAGATCGTTATGCCGATTCGTCCATATCAACCAGGAGATGAAGACAGAATTCAGACTTTGTTTACGAAGGTCTATGAAAGAGAGCAATCGATGGAAGAATGGCGCTGGAAATATGAAGGGCCGCCGCGCTCAGATAATCCGTGGATCCTCGTCTATGAAGAAGATGGGGAACTGCTGGGGCATATTGGATTATGGGTCATGGATGCCTGGATTCAAGGAGAACCGGCGCTTTTGGGGTTGAGCCTCGATGCGATGGTGGACCCGGAGGCACAATTACAAGGCATTTATACCGAGTTGAATAAAGAAATGATTCAACGGGCCCGGGCGGAAGGCTTGGACTATTTATACGGTTTTCCGACAGAAGAAGCAAAGTACCATTTACTCCGCCATACGGAAGGCATTCACCTGGCCAGCATCACGCGCTATCGCTCCACGTTGAACCCAGGTGCGCTTGCGGCTAACTTTCACCCTGCCTTAAAGTCATTCAACACAGTCGGCAAAGGGTATCGCAAAGCCTTATTCCGCGCACCCGCTGCACCTGTGTCGGAAGGACGCGTCATCGAAGAGGTGCTCCATTGTGATGAACGGTTCGATGAATTGGCCGAATCGGCAGCCCAGGCAAAACCGATTATGGTGCAGCGGACAGCTGACTTTCTTAATTGGCGGTATTTCGATCGTCCTGACAAGCCTTACCGGATGATTGCATTATGGGAAGCGGACAAAGTGCTCGGCTATGTCGTCTTTTCCATCGAAGAGGTCGCGCATCGCAAGGGTGTCTATTCCGTTGCCAATATTGTCGATTGGCTGGCGCTTGATGACCCGGATGTGCGCAAGCAGTTAGCACGGACGATTCGCGAACACGTCAAGCATTGTGACGTATTGCAATCATGGGCGATGAAGGGTGATTCAGCCAGCCATCAATTGCTGACGAAAATTGGTGTAAGGCGAAAAGATGAGCCGATGCCTGTAGTTGTCCATCACCTCGGCCACCTGGATGCGGTTTTCTTTAATGCAAATAATTGGCGGTTACTCCAGGGTGACGTCGATACGTTTTAACAATTTGCTAAAATTTGTGGGTTGATGTGGGTCCTTTGCATTATTCGACAAAAAGAGTCAAACAAAACGGCTTGCTATGTTATAATGAGGCTATTCATTTTCTGGAAAATTACAGTACTTTTGGAGGGACACATGTAATGGAGGAAACCATATCATTGAAAGAGATCGGGCAGGTGCTGAAAAAGCGGTGGCTGATGATTGTCAGTATCGCGTTCAGTGCGTTGCTCATTGCGGCCATTGCCAGCTATTTTATTTTGACACCAACGTACGAAGCATCGTCGCAGATCCTCGTCAATGCGCAAACCAATCAAAACAATCAAAATGAATTTACGCAGAGTGACATTCAAACCAACGTTAAACTTATCAATACATATAACGTTATCATTAAAAGTCCGACGATTTTAGAATCGGCCATTTCGAACATGGATACATCGATGAGCACGGGCGAATTGCGCGAAAAAATGCAAGTCGCAAGCGAACAGGATTCGCAAGTGGTCACGTTGACGATCACCGATACGAACCAAGAACGGGCAGCTATGATGGCAAACTCGATTGTCGAAGTATTCAAGGCAGAAATTCCACAACTAATGAACGTCGACAACGTGAACATTCTATCTCCAGCCGAAGTACAAGCGGACCCGTCCCAGGTAAGCCCGAAGCCATTTTTGAACATGGCAATTGCGCTTGTTGTTGGCCTGATGGTGGGTGTGGGTCTGGCATTCTTACTCGAATACCTCGATAACACGATCAAAGAAGAGGAGGACGTTGAGAAGCAGCTTGGTCTTCCCGTTATGGGGATCGTGACTCATATGGTTGATGAAGATATTAAAAGCGGTCAGCAGCATCAGGATGCACCCGCGATGCCGCAGCAACGAAGAGGGAGGAACTCCTATGCGCAAGAAAAGAAAACTGTCTAAAGCGAATGTCCGGACGCTCATTGCCCAGATCAACCCGCGTTCACCGATCTCAGAGCAATATCGGACGATACGAACGAACTTACAATTTGCTTCTGTCGATAGTGACTTGCGCAGCATGATGGTCACCTCGGCCGGTCCTGCGGAAGGGAAATCCTTGACGACAGCCAACCTGGCGATTGTATTTGCCCAGCAAGGGAAAAATGTGCTCCTCGTTGATGCGGACTTGCGTAAACCGACGATCCATTATACATTCCGGGTCCAAAATACTGCTGGACTGAGCAACTACTTGATTGGGGATAAACATTTTGATGAGGTAATAAATCCGACCTCTGTTGATAACCTCGATGCCATCACGTGTGGGCCGATTCCGCCCAACCCGTCGGAGCTGCTCGGGTCAAGTTCTATGCAGCGCATGCTGGATGAAGCTTACACGAGATACGATGTTGTCATTTTTGACACACCGCCTGTACTAGCAGTTACCGACGCGCAAATCATGGCGAACTTAAGCGACGGCGCATTGCTTGTTGTGCGCAGTAAAGAAACGGAAATTGAAGGAGCAAGACGTGCGAAAGAATTGCTTGAGCAGTCAAATGGTAAACTGCTTGGCACAGTATTGAATGACGTAGAGCGTAAGAATAAAAATTATTATTATTATTATGGAACATAATTAATCCTTCCCCTGTAGTGTTTTTCGCTGCAGGGGATTGAGTTAGGGGATCTAATACTATGGCGGAATAACGTCGGTGTTTGTCGAATCCGCCAAACTTTCGACTTATTTTAGTTGTATTTCGCCAGTCTGATATTATCATGTCCTCTTTAATCCCTTATAATAGGCAAAAGTTAGGAACGGTGAGGTGTGTACAATGGTAGCACGAACGGATAAACACAAACCAAAAAAAAGAAGAAAATGGCTCTGGATTACATTGCTGACCCTGGTGCTCGTCATAGCTGGAGGCGGTGCTTATGCTTACTCCATCTTCAGTGATGTGAAAAGCACCGTTGATGAAAAGCTCCACGAACCGGTCTCAGGCATTGATAGTGACGTAACCAAGAAAAAAGTGAAAGAGGAAAAACCAATTAATATCCTTCTCCTCGGGGTGGACGAACGCAGTTATGATGTCGGTCGTTCGGACACAATAATTGTCATGACTCTTGACCCAGCCAATAATCGCATGCAAATGGTCAGCATTCCACGCGATACTCGGACTAAAATTGTTGGAGAAGGGTACCAGGATAAAATTAATCACGCCTATGCGTTTGGTGGCAGCGAAATGTCTGTGAACACGGTGGAGAATTTCCTGGATATCGAGTTGGACTACTATATGCGTATGAACATGGAAGGTTTGGAACAAATGGTCGACCAAGTCGGCGGTATCACGGTTAACAACGATTTGGCCTTTACACAAAACGGTATCCAGTTTAAAAAAGGTGAAATTGAGCTTAATGGCAAAGAAGCACTAGCTTATGCTCGTAACCGCAAAGATGATCCGCAAGGCGACATTGGGCGTAATGAAAGACAGCGGGAGGTTATTCAAGGCGTCCTCGATAAAGGGGCCAACATGAACGCTGTGAGTAACATCGGTAAGTACATGGATGTGCTTGGACAAAACATGAAGACAAACATGCAGTTTGAAGACATGCGCAACCTTGCGACTAACTATCGAAGTGCCCGCAAGAATATGGAAACTTATCAGATGACTGGTGACTCCACCTATATTGATGATATTTACTATCTGCAAATTCCGAATCAGGAAGTGCAGAAGGTTCATGACATGATAAAAAACTATCAATCTTAAACATGCGAACATAAAAAGCATATGATGTGTTTGACACCGAATATGCTTTTTATGTTTCATTCTCATGCAGAGGGTTATAGTTCAACTAAGTCATTCAGGAAGGGAAGCGAACAGCTATGATTGATATACATAGTCACATTCTACCTGGTGTGGACGATGGGGCAGCGACAATTGACGATAGTCTTGCCATGGCCAAGAGTGCCATCGAGGATGGAATCGATACCATCGTCGCCACCCCCCATCATTGCAACGGTCAATACAATAATTATAAACGCGACATCATGAAGCGCCTCTATGAATTGAACAATGCTTTGAATCAGGCTAATCTCCCGCTTACTATCCTTCCAGGTCAAGAAACACGGATTCACGGTGATATGACCCAAGCTCTCGAAGACGATGATATCCTTTCGATTAATAATACGAACACCTATGTATTTGTTGAATTGCCATCAGATCAAGTTCCCCGTTATACCAAGCAGCTGTTATTCAATATTCTGCGCCAAGGTTATATGCCGATCATCGTTCATCCCGAACGAAATGCAAAACTCGTCAAAGAACCACATCTTCTCTATGAATTCGTGCAAAATGGAGCCTTCACGCAAGTGACTGCAGCGAGTGTGTGCGGGCATTTCGGGAAGAACGTTAAGAAATTCTCCCAACAATTGATTGAAGCGAACCTCGCTCATGTGATTGCGACGGATGCACATAACACAACCTCGAGAGGCTTCTGTCTAAGCGAAGCCTACCAGTCTATCGAGACAGAATACGGTGCCGCTGTCTCCTATTTTTTTCATGAGAATGCGAAATTTGTAGTAGAAGGCGAGATGCTGGCAGCTGACTCCCCGCAGCCGATCAAGCGAAAGCGCGGGTTATTAGGCTTATTCAGGTGATGATCTAATTTCAGTAGAGAAAGGAGTGTGAAACATGACCTACAGCAAACGATTAGCTCTACTTATATTGATTGACTCCATGATTGTCACGTTTTCTATCTTTATGTCGCACTTTTTCCTCAATCCCTACGTGAAAGTCATTGATGTCATGATGATTGTTTCCGCCATTGTATTACTGCTGACGCATCATCTGTTCTCTCATTTTTTGGATTTATATCGAAAAGTATGGCGGTATGCTAGTTTAGAAGAGTTGCTCGGCATTCTCGTAGTTGTATCAGCATCGATTCTTATTACGGCATTTATCCAATTATCTTTCTTCGGATCCGTTTATGAACGTGCGCTTACCGTCACCTGGATGCTTCATATCATATTGTTAGGCGGCGTACGATTTGCGTGGCGTTACTACAATACATATGGAATTAAACTGGCACCAAGACGTAGTGCAGCCACCACTAACAATATGGAGCGGAAGCGCACGTTGATCATAGGCGCAGGGGCTGCCGGACAGATGTTAGCCCGACAGATGAAAGGGCACGAACAAGAGGTGGAGCTCGTTGGTTTTATCGATGACAACTTCACACTGCACCATCTAACCGTGGCGAACTTACCTGTATTAGGCAATTCAGATGACATTACTCGCATTGCAAAAAAGTACGCTGTTAATCATATCGTCATTGCCATGCCATCTGTTGAGCGTTCACGGGTAAAAGAAATTATTACCGAATCACAAAAAGCCGTGAAAAACGTCCAAACTCTTCCGATGCTAGAGGATCTCGCTTTAGGGAACGTGTCCGTCAATCAAATTCGCGATGTGTCGATCGAAGATTTACTAGGTCGTGAGCCGGTTGAATTGGATATTCAGTCTATTTCGAACGAAGTCCAAGGACGAACCGTGTTAGTAACAGGTGCAGGTGGGTCAATTGGATCGGAAATATGTCGGCAACTGCTGAAGTTCCAACCAAGGAAGTTAATCTTATTAGGTCACGGAGAAAATAGCATTTATACCATTCACATGGAACTGAAGGAATGGGGCGTTGATGCGGAACTTTATCCGATTATAGCGGACGTCCAGGACCGAGAACGTATATTTGAAATCATAGAGCTACATCAACCTTATTATATTTATCACGCTGCGGCCCATAAGCACGTGCCGTTGATGGAAGCAAACCCGAAGGAAGCGCTCAAAAACAATGTGCTCGGGACGAAGAATGTGGCCGAAGCGGCCGATCAGGCAGGTGTTAAAAACTTTGTCCTGATTTCTTCCGACAAAGCCGTTAACCCAACGAATGTAATGGGTGCCACGAAAAGAATGGCGGAGATGGTGATCCAAAGCTTAAGCAGTTATAGCAGGACAAAGTTTGTCTCTGTAAGGTTTGGCAATGTATTAGGAAGTCGAGGCAGTGTTATCCCCTTATTTAAAAAGCAAATCGCAAATGGTGAACCCGTTACGGTAACACACCCTGAAATGACTCGTTATTTCATGACGATCCCAGAGGCATCCAGACTCGTTATTCAAGCTGGAGCGCTTGCAAAAGGCGGTGAAATCTTTGTGTTAGACATGGGTGAGCCGGTAAAGATTGTGGAATTAGCGCAGAATTTAATTTCATTATCTGGTTTTAGTGAGGATGAAATTCCGATTAAATTTAATGGAATAAGACCTGGTGAAAAAATGTATGAGGAATTACTCGGGGAGAATGAAGTTCATGATAAACAAATCTACCCAAAGATACGGGTAGGATTAAACAAAAACATTCCGCAAGAGAGTTTATTTGGTTTTTTAAATACTAACATTGAACAGTTCTCCGATAATGAGATAAAAAAGAAGATTTTTGGGATCATTGAAGAAAAAGAGTCACCTATTAGTAATATGTACTAGTCTATATAGGTTATTTAAATCTGGGGATTTGTATTATATATATAATAGAAAGAGGAGTATTTTCATGTACATGGATTTAATAGAAAAAAAAGAAAAATTATCTATAATTGGATTAGGATACGTTGGATTACCTATTGCGATGGAGTTTGCAAAAGTATTTAATACAGTAGGATTCGATATTGATGCAGACAAAATTGAAAATTATAAGGATGGGATTGATTCAACAGGAGAAGTTGGCAATGAGGTATTAAAAAGCACTAGTTGTTTATTTACAAGCAAAGAAAATGAGTTAAGTGAGTGTAAATTCCATGTTATTGCGGTCCCTACCCCTATAAATAATGATAAAACACCTAATCTTAACCCAGTAATTGAAGCAAGTAAAATAGTCGGACGCAATTTATCAAAAGGCTCAATAATAGTTTATGAATCAACAGTGTATCCGGGGACAACTGAGGAGATTTGCATCCCAATCTTAGAAGCAGAATCTGGATTAAAGTTTGGTGTTGATTTTTACGTAGGCTATTCACCAGAGAGAATAAATCCAGGAGATAAAATAAATACAATTACTAAAATAATGAAAGTGGTGTCTGGCTCTGATAATAAAGTATTGGACATTATTTCTAATGTGTATGAATCCATAATTGATGCTGGAGTTTACAAAGCTGAATCCATAAAGGTTGCTGAAGCATCTAAAGTAATTGAAAATGCCCAGAGAGATATTAATATAGCTTTTATGAATGAATTATCTATAGTATTTAATAAAATGGGAGTGGACACTAAATCAGTAATAGAAGCTTCCTCAACTAAATGGAATTTTTTGAAATTTCATCCGGGACTAGTAGGCGGTCATTGTATAGGTGTGGACCCTTATTATTTCACTTATAAAGCTGAGCAGCTAGGGTACTACTCTCAAATAATTTTAGCAGGTAGAAAAATAAATGACGAAATGGGTAAATATGTTGCTTCTAATGTTATTAAGCAAATAATACGTTCTGATCAAAAGGTAAAAAATGCAAAAGTTGCTATATTTGGGATGACATTTAAGGAAAATGTTCCTGATGTAAGAAATTCAAAAGTTATAGATATAATCAACGAACTAAAAGAATACGGCGTAAATGTGCTAGTACACGATCCTCTAGCCAACAATGAAGAAGTTGAGAATCAATATAATATAAATTTAGTATCGAGAGAGGATTTAGTTGGACTTAGTGCTATAGTTTTAGCAGAGCCCCATAACGTATTTCTTAACTATTATGAAATAGATTATTTAGATAAACTTTTTAGTAACCAAAAAGTATTGGTAGATATCAAATCAAGGTTGGATAAAAAAGAATTACAATCAAAGGGGTATTATTATTGGAGTTTATAATAACTAACCTAATAATATTTATTATACCTTAAAAAAGGATGAAAGTATGAAAGTTCTGCATATAAATTCAAATTATGAACAATCTACAATTTATCCAAAAATGGTGAGTAGTTTAATTAACCTTAAAGTGAATAGTAGAGTGTTTTATCCCATTTATTTAAAGACATCAAAAACAAAGAAATTTAGCGAATTTGTCGATGTGTCGCAGTGTTTGAGTAAATATGATAAGTATTTATTTTTTCATAGGAATAAAAAAATGATGTGTAATTTATCAAAGCTATACAACATCAATAGTTTTAATATTTCACTAGCTTATTCACTATTCTCAAATGGTTTTCTCGCCTATAAACTTTATAAAAGATACAGAATACCGTATGTAATTATTGTTCAAAATACGGACGTTAACTTCTATTTTAATAAAATATTTTTATTAAGAAGAATCGGAAGAAAGATATTAAGAAACTCCTCGAAAATAATTTTCCTTTCACCAACATATAAAAGGCATGTAATAAATAAATATGTTAATGAAAGTGAGAAAACACTTATTGAAAAAAAGTCCGAAGTAATTCCATTTGGCATTGATCGATATTGGATAGAAAACATATATGTTCCAAAGAAATTAGATTCTTTGAAATCACTAGATATTCTTTACGTTGGAAAGGTAAATGAAAACAAAAATATATTAACAACCATAAAAGCATGTCAAGAATTAATTAAAAAAGGTTATAATGTAAAATTTACAGTTATTGGAAAAGCGGGAGATGAAAAAACTAGTTACTTAATCAACAAATATGAGTTTATTAATTTAGTACCATTTATCAGTTCCAAAGAGAAGCTAAAGGAATTTTATAGAAGTTGCGATGTTTTTGTAATGCCTTCTTTAAAAGAATCTTTTGGGTTAGTGTATGCTGAAGCAATGAGCCAAGGTACTCCAGTAATATATACAAAAGGTGAGGGGTTTGATGAAAATTTCACAGACGGAAAAGTAGGTTTTAGTATTAATCCATTAGATCATAAAGATGTTGCTAATAAGATAATAAAAATAATTGGATCCTATGACAAAATTTCGAAAGATTGCATTAAAAATGTTAATAAATTTAGTTGGAAAGTTATTGCACAAGAGTATAAAAGAATTTTCAACCAAATTATAGGATGATGTTAATCGTTAATATAGAGGTGTGATTAAAATAAATAAACAAATAAAAACCACAAATTTATTGATTATAAGTTTATTCCTCTTCTTAGCTACTTTGTATCTAGTAACAGTGGAACAACTTCAGTTTGCAAAGGTGCTAATCTTTCCACTTTTTTTTATTGTAGTTTTATTTCTGAATATGGCAGATAACTATATAGAAAAAAGGAAATTCTCAATTAATCACTTGTTATGGTTTTTTACAACTATCCCAATTACTTTTAGTTTGATGTATACTTATTCAATGGTAAATTCTATTGAATTCGCAGCTACTTATATTCTTATAATAATGATATTCGCACTTCTCTCCTTTAGAGAAGATTATTATTATAACTTCACCAAATTACATTTAATATTTTCATGTTTTATCGTTTTTATGACCTTTTTCTCCTATATTAGTTTTGACGTATTTAGCCAAATAGTTCTTCCATTTTTGACTGAAGGGGCCCAACGACAAACTACCTACTTTAATCAGATTGGTCTTTCTTCTGGAGTTAGTGGTCAATCTGGCACTAACGCGTTTCTAATTTCAACAGGACTCGGGATATTGATGATAAAAAGAAAAAATTTAGTGAATTGGATAATAATACTTTGTTTTATTTTTGCTCTCATGTTAAGTGGAAAAAGAATCTTTATTATAGCAAATTTGGCATCTTTGATAATTGTATATTGGTTTTTTTATACTAATCATTCATTTCTAAAAAAAACTATGCTATCTACCTTCTTTACAATAATGATGATTATTCTCATAATTATTTACTCCGAAGATATAATTAATTTTTTTGAGTTAAATGCTAATAATTTTGCTAGTGGTCGATTTGAACTTTACTTATATGCATGGGAGTTATTCACTCAAAAACCATTTTTAGGATGGGGAATAAATTCTTTTGCAGAACTTTCCTTTGATAATGTTTTTGCTGGACGAGGTATAGATGTCCATAATGTATATTTACAACTTTTAACTGAAATGGGTATATTCGGCGCTTTTATAATTACTTTTGTGTTAATCAGTACTTTAATCTACACTATTTATTTGAACTTTCAAAATAATGGAAATTCTAGTGAAATCATTGAAGTTTTGCAGGTTTCTACATACATGCAATCTTTATTTCTATTTTATAGTGTAACAGGCAACCCATTCTATAATTACAATTTTTTGATGATTTATCTGATGTTTGTAGCTCCCTTATATATTGTACAATTGAAATTAAAAAATAAACCCCAGAATAATAATTTTATTAAGGATGAAACTTATGACTAGAAAACCGGATTTTTTTATTGTCGGTGCAGCGAAAGCAGGGACAACTTCGTTATATGAATATTTAACTCAGCATCCAGATATATATATGCCTGACCATAAAGAACCTCATTATTTTGGTGAGTACAAGGCTTCAGGAGCGTATATAGATAATTTAAAAGATTACCATTCACTATTTAAGGGTGCTTCTATGAAGACTAAGGTTGGTGAAGCATCTACTTCTTACTTATATTCTACAAAGGCAGCTAAAGAGATAAAAAAATATCAACCAAACGCAAAAATTATTATAATGTTAAGAAATCCTGTGGATCGAGCCTATTCACTTTACTGGCACCAAGTCAGAGATAGTTTTGAAAGTCTTAGTTTCGAAGAGGCACTAGAAAATGAATCTCAGCGCATTGATGAGGGACGAATGTTCGGGTTTCATTATGTACAGAGCGGATTTTACTATCAGCAAGTAAAAAGATACATGGATATATTTGGAGGGAGTAATGTCAAAGTTTGCATTTTTGAAGAGTTTAAGAAGGATCCTTTAATAATATGCAATGATATCTTTCA
The DNA here is from genome assembly GCF_013618635.1 of Thalassobacillus sp. CUG 92003. GTDB lineage: Bacteria > Bacillota > Bacilli > Bacillales > Halobacillaceae > CUG-92003. Next base: position 159,479 of record NZ_JABLSJ010000001.1, read on the forward strand.
GTTTTTAGGAATAGAGAGACTAAATTTTATTAAAGCAGATATATATAATAAAAGTGGTCAACCTAAGTTTACTTCTATAAACAAAGTAGTTAACAAGAATTCTATAGCTAAGAAAGTTTTAAAAGGTGTATTACCTAAAAAATTTAGGAAAAAGTTATGGTATACATTTAAAAAGAGTAACCTTAAACCGGCTCCACCAATGAAAGTAGAAACTAGGGACTTTTTATATAAGAAATTTAATGAGGATATTGATTCTTTAGAAATTTTAATAGAAAAAAATTTGGATCAGTGGCGTATCTAAAATTGAAAGGATTTGTATTATGCCTAAGAAAATTATTCATATTGTTACTTCTTCAACTAGTCTCAGATTAATGGAAGGGCAATTGGAATATTTGAAAGACAATGGCTTTGACGTCTGCATTATTTCATCCCCTGGAGATGATCTGGAAAAAGTAAAAAGATTTACAAAGTATTCCGTACCTATGAAACGAGAAATAAGTCTATTAAATGATATTATTTCTCTTTTTAAGATTGTGAAAATTTTATTCAAGGAACAACCTGACTTAGTTAATTCAAGCACACCTAAAGCTGGATTATTAGGCAGTATAGCAGCATTTATAACAAAAGTCCCTGCTAGAATTTATACAATACGAGGACTAAGATTGGAGACTACTAAGGGAATAAAAAGAAAAGTACTATGGATGACGGAAAAAATTGCGTGTACATTATCGACACAGATTATCTGTATATCACCTAGCTTAAAAAAAGAAGTGGCAGAATTAAATATATCTGAATTATCAAAGATTACTGTGTTAAATAAGGGGAGCAGTAATGGAATCAACTTAGACGTTTATAGGGATCTAACACAATATGACGATAAATTAGTAAAAATAAGACACGAATTAAATATCAATCAAAATGATTTCATTATTGGTTTTGTTGGTAGAATTGTTAAAGATAAAGGTGTGGAAGTGTTAATTAAAGCATTTACTGAAATAAACAAAAGATTTTCAAATGTTAAATTAATTGTCTTAGGTAAGTTTGAGGAAGGAGATTCAATAAGTAAGGAAATTAAACATGAAATCATTAATAATGTAAACATAATTTATCAAGGATATGTTCAAAATCCAGTACCATATTTTTTAATAATGGATGTCTTGTTATTCCCCACACATAGAGAGGGCTTTGGAAATGTTAGTATTCAAGCTCAAGCTGCAGGGACCCCTGTAATTACTACAAATGCAACTGGGGCAAAAGATACAGTAGTTCATCAGAGAACAGGCTACATAGTACCTGTTGATAGTAAAATAGATATTATAGAACAAACTCTCTTCTTATTAAATAATAAAGATAAAAGGATAATGATGGGAAAAGAAGCGAGGAAAAGAGCTTTACATGATTTTAATTCAAATGAAATTTGGAAACAACTAACCAAACTATATTCACAATTGACAGTTTGATAATATATAAATTTATATAGTAAACTCGTAGTGAAATTTCTTCAGAACTGAAACGTAAAAACAAATTAGGCACACTTGGAGTTAACAATGAAATCAACAAAGACTTGTATTATCCTTATTTGAGTACAAGTAAAGAACAAGGTACACTCAAAAATCAGTTACTCCGCTGGATTCGTAACGGGTCATATTCAAAAAGAGCTGAGCACCCTGAAATTGATCATTTTGAAGACGTTTCCCTGATTATCGGTGTTCCTGAAGCATGCTCCAGGGGGCCCTTCCCTATACCTCCTATACTCAAATACGGAAGGAACGCGCTATTCATGTTGTGGGAACAAACACTAGCCAAATTTTCATATATTGAGAGGTCTAGATAATGAGATTACCAAAAGAATTTAAAAATTCTGTATTAATTTATCAAATGGGCAAAGTTGGCTCCACTAGTATTGAAACATATTTGAACCAAAACGAATATAATGTATTTCACTCCCATAGTTTTAGAAATCCAATAATGTATGATCAGTTTAAAGGGTTAAAGTCTGTTAGAGGATTTTTCCCTTTACATAAAAGATTAAAATACAAAATGATAACTAATTTATACTCAAAACAAATGCTATTAAAAATGAATAATAAACTAAAAATAATATCATTAGTCAGGGAACCTATTTCACGTAATATTTCGATATTTTTTCAAGGTCTCCATTTTCCGATATATGATATGAACAGAATGTATAATAATCGTTTTAATAATAACACTAGCAAAGATATGTTAAAAAGAATGTTTTTGAACCATTTCAATCATGAATATGGAATAAATTGGTTTGATTACGAATTCAAGAAAGTTTTTTCTGTTGATGTATATCAATATCCTTTTGATCAAGAAAAAGGTTATACAATAATAAATACAGATAAATTAGAAATACTCCTTTTACAAATGGAAAAAATGGGAGATCTTAAAGAAGAAATAGCAAGTTTTTTAGAAATTGATGATTTTAATTTTGTAAGAGTTAATGATGGGTCACAAAAGTGGTATGCTGAAGCTTATTCTTATTTTAAAGAAACCTTTGTACCTTCTGAAAATTATGTGAATAAACTCTACAATTCGAAATTTATGAACCACTTTTACTCTGGAGAAGATATAAGAAAGTTCAAACAAAAATGGATGAAATTTTGAATTTCTTAATGAATGTTGGAGTGTAAACTAGTGAAGAATTTTATGCCCAAAAGAATAACATCTAATTTATTTTTAACTAGGTTAATAGAAGCTTTTTTTGGTAAAGGTTCGTATATTGTTTTTACATTGATTTTTTCTATAGTTACAACAAGATTATATGGAGCTGAAATATTTGGAAAGTATTCTTATGCATTTACACTAGTTAGTCTCCTAATGGTGGTTGCCAAATTTGGGATGGACACAGGATTCGTTTATTCTATTCCAAGAAATAAGAATAAACACATTAGTATGGGGTTCTTAGTAAACCTCTTAATGTCTATAGTACTTATATGTACAGGTTTATTATTTACGAATGATTACTTTGTTAAGATAATGCTACCTTTAATTTGGTGTTTATCTATAGAACAGCTATTTTTTGGTATTTATCGATCTAAAGGTGAAATTAAAAAGTATTTTTTTGTGAATGGCTTTTTAGCAATGCTGTTAAGGATCTTTTTAGTATTAGTGTTCTATTTCCTTACTGGGAAAAACCCCTTTAGTATCGCAATTGCAGTATATATTTCTTTTATATTTTCAATCACTGTGTATTTCTTTCAAAACAAAAGTAATTTTAAAAGAATAGTCTTAGATAAGGATTTTTTGAAATATTCATTTCCTTTATTATTCTCCGGGATACTTGGAACTTTGATAGGCAAGACTGATATACTAATGATAGGGAATATGTTAACAAACCGTGATGTGGGTATTTATCAAATAATTCTGCAGTTATCCAATTCAGTTGCTATATTACTGGTTGTTTTTAATACAGTTTTCGCACCTCAAATATCAACTCTTTATCATGAACAAAGGCATGAAGATATGAAACAACTATACATTAAAACTACAAGATTATTGGCTATCGTGTCTTTTTTAATTACTCTAACTTTAATTTTAGGAAATGCATTCTTCTTAAATGTTTTTGGAACAGAATTTATAGAAGGCGATAATGCTTTAATTTTTCGTAGCATCGGACAGTTTATTAATATTTCTGTCGGAGGCGTATGGATAATGCTTTCAATGACAGGTGCACCGCATTTTCAGATGTATTCTAATTTTGGTGCTCTTACTATTAACATTGTTCTAAACTTATTATTAATACCTAAGTATGGAATTAGTGGTGCAGCATTCGCTAGCATGATAACTATAATAGTAACAAACGCTATTGGGTACATACTGGTATCTAGAAAATTTAAAATTAAGGTATTTAAGTTTTTTTAATAAAGACAAATTGAGGGATAGTGTACTATAGTATGTGTGAAAAACTTTAGGAAAAAAGAGAAAGGGTATCCTCATGATTTAACAAAAAGTTAATTCAAGAGAAGAAGCCCTGCTTATAGCTAATAGTATAATGAGTAGAAATCTAGAAAATCAATTGGACCAAATGGTGCGGATTTGTTATAAAAAAACTGGGAACTATCATCAAAGAGCTGAAAAACTTCTCTGAAATCGAACATCTTGATTTGAAAATATAGAAGAACGGCAACCATGTAGCGAATACAAAGGATGGAGGCAGGATTTTCAGTTCCTTCGCGAATTTAGACAAATGTCTTTCATACAGAAGTATTCTCTCTTTATCAAACTCCGAGAACAGTAGCTTGCGGAAAGGGTTTCACGATTTACCAGAAAGGCATGGTGACCTTAGCCTTGAAGATATTGTTTAAATACCGTTATGGGAAAGTGAGAAGGGGGAGATGATCTTCCTCTAAACAAACCTATTCAGTGAGTAATTTTCTAAGTGCTTGAGAAAATTTCAAAAACTATTGACAAAAATTTATGTTAAGGGAGAAAGTAGTATGTATCAAAAATTCGTAAAACGATTATTAGATCTGGTTCTATTGATATTTCTAATGATCCCCTTACTTCCAATTGGCACTATTATTGGTTTATTAATAAAGTTGGATTCAAAAGGAAGTGTGTTTTTTAAACAAAAACGACTAGGTAAATACGGAAACCAATTTGAAGTATTTAAATTTAGAACAATGGTTCAAAATGCAGAGAAGTTAGGCACAGGTATATTTACAAAGGATGAAGATCCTAGGATTACGAAGATAGGAAATATATTGAGAAAAACTAGTTTAGACGAATTGCCGCAAGTAATAAATGTTTTTAAAGGAGATATGAGTTTTATAGGACCCAGACCTCCAGTTCCTTATCATCCCTATAAGTATGAGAATTACAACAAGATACAAAAATTGCGTTTTTCTGTAAAACCAGGAGTTACTGGTATGGCACAAGCATACGGTAGAAATACTTTAACGTGGGACAAACGAATAGAGTATGATGTTATATATGTTGAAAATATTTCTTTATTTTTAGATATTAAAATTTTATTAAAAACTATAAAATCTATAATACGAAAGGAGAATATTTATCGTGAAAGCGGGAAGTAATTCTATTAATCTTAGGCTTTTTAATAAATCTGATATTGACTTAAAGGTTAAATGGATTAACGACGAAGAAGTTAATACCTATTTGCATTATGATTTACCCTTATGCCCTGACAGAACTTTAAATTGGTTTAATAAAATTATGTCAAATGATTCCAGGGAAGATTATGTTTATGAAGTTAGTACAGAGACAGGGTATTATCCTGTAGGTTTAATAGGATTGTTGAACATTGATAGAAAAAATAAAAAAGCTGAGTTTTATATAGTGAATGGTGAAAAAGAATTTTGGGGGAAAGGGCTAGCATTTGAAGCAACTGAATTATTCTTGAAACATTCTTTTTTAAAGTATAATTTAAATAAGATTTATTTATATACAGAAGTAGATAATTTACCAGCTCAAAAATTATTTGAGAAAGTAGGATTTACACAGGAGGGTCTAATGTATGAAGACTTAATTTATATGGGAAGGAAAGTTAATAGATATTACTATGGTATTTATAGAAAGGACTTTCTTAATGAATAAAATTAACTTGGTAAATCTGCCCACTCCTATTAATTTCTATGAAAATTATTTTTCAAACAATATATACATCAAAAGGGATGATTTAACAGATTTTGCTTTAGGAGGAAACAAAGTCCGGAAACTTGAGTATTTTATATATGAAGCCTTATATAATAATCATGATTGTATAGTTACATATGGTGGAACTCAATCTAATCATTGTAGGCTGACAGCTGCGGCAGCCAGTAAATATGGTTTGAAAGTAGTTTTAGTGCTTTCTAAAACTGAAAATTTTTCTACTGGTGGTAATTATTTTCTATATTCCTTATTTGATTCAGAAATAGTTTGGACTGACATTAATGATGTGCCGCTAGCAATAGATTCGACTTTAGCAGAATTAAAAAACAGAGGTTATAGCCCTTACTTTATTCAAGGTGGCGGTCATGGAGAGCTGGGTACCCATGCTTATAAAGTTGCATATGATGAAATTATTGAAGATCAGAGTAATATTAATTTTGATTATATTTTTCTTGCTTCAGGTACTGGAACCACCCAGGCAGGTTTAGAAGTTGGCAAGAATATAGTCCAAGCTGAAACAAATATAGTAGGAATAAGCGTAGCAAGAAATAATGAAAGAGGAAAGGATGTCATATTTAACAGTATTTCTGATTATTGCAGTTCACAAGAATTAAATTTAAGTATAAAGAAGGATGATTTAATATTTGATGATTCTTATATAGGTAAGGGTTATGGTGATATATATCATGAAGTTACACAGACAATTAAGAACGTTGCGAAAAAATCAGGAATTATTTTAGATCCTGTATATACGGGCAAGGCTTTTTATGGAATGCTGGATACTCTTTGGAAAAAAAACATTAAAAATAAAAATATCATGTTTTTACATACGGGGGGAACACCATTAATTTTTAATCATTATAATGAAATTGAAAGGAAGTACTATTAAGCATGAACATATTAGTGACTAGTGCGGGTAGGAGAGTCAAGTTAGTTCAATATATAAAGAGAACAATAAATAAGGTCGGTAATGTCACTGCGGTTGATTGTGATTATAATGCTCCCGCACTTCATTTTGGAGATAATTGGGAAATTATTCCGAGGGTTGACAGTAAGGATTACTTGTCATCAATAATTTCTGTTTGTAAGAAGCATAACATAAAAGGGATTATATCATTAATTGACCCAGAACTAGAAATTTTAGCTAAACATAGGGAAAAATTTAATCAGCTTGGCGTTGAACTAGTCCTTTCACCTTTGGGGATGATTGAATATAGTTTTGATAAACAAGAGACCTACAATTATTTATCCGAAATAGGGGTTCCTACAATACCAACATACAGTATCTTGAGAGAAGTTGAATCCATGTTAAAAAATAATGAAATTACTTATCCCTTAATTGTCAAACCTGGAAAGGGAAGCGCCAGTGTGGGTTTAGAAATTGTTAATAATCAAGCAGAACTAAAAGGTAGTTATTTAAAAGCAGATAATCTTATTATCCAACCTTATTATAAAGATAGAGAGTATGGGATAGATGTATATATTGATATGATAAGTGGGGAATTAATAGATTTATTCATAAAAGAAAAATTAAAAATGAGGTCTGGTGAAACAGATAAATCAGTCTCAATACATAATTCTTACATTGAAGAATTAGTAATGGAGTTTGTATCGAAAACAAACTTTTCAGGTCCAATAGATATCGATTGTTTCGAACATAAGGGTGAATATTATATTTCAGAGATTAATCCGAGGTTTGGAGGGGGCTACCCTCACGCGCATGAATTGGGATGTAATTTCATTCAATATTTAGTTCGTAACTTGTGTGGCGAAATTAACGATAATTATAATGGCTATAGGTACGATAACGGTTATATTATGATGAAGTATGATGATATTAGAATTATGGACGAACATGAAGGTTGATGGAGGAGATTATTTGCTACAAACGAAAATTTTTCTTTCTTCACCACACATGAGTGGAAGAGAGCAGAAATATATAGAGGAGGCCTTTGATTTAAATTGGATTGCTCCTCTTGGCAATAACGTTGATCAGTTTGAGTATGAATTAGCGAACTATAATACAATAGCTGGAGCCTCTGTTTTAACATCCGGAACGGCAGCTATACATCTTGCCCTTAGATTAACAGAAGTAACAAGTGCAGATAAGGTTTTTTGTTCTTCGTTGACTTTTGTTGCAACAGCTAATCCAATTTTGTATCAAGGAGCAGAACCCGTTTTCATTGATTCAGAACCAGAAACATGGAATATGTCACCTTTTGCTTTACAAAGAGCCTTCAATGATGCTGAAGCAAACGGAGAATTGCCTAAGGCAGTCATTGTTGTTAATCTATATGGACAAAGTGCCAAAATGGATGAAATATTAGAAATATGTGATCAATATGGTGTTCCTGTTATAGAGGATGCAGCTGAGTCACTAGGTAGCGAATTTAAAGGTCAGAAGAGTGGAACATTTGGAACATTTGGAGTCTATTCATTTAATGGTAATAAGATTATTACTACATCAGGTGGCGGTGCATTAGTTTCCAATGATTTAGAGGCTTTGGGGAAATCACGGTTCCTAGCTACACAAGCTCGAGATAAGGCTCTTCACTATCAACATTCCACAGTCGGATATAATTACCGTATGAGTAATATTGTAGCTGGAATTGGTCGAGCTCAGTTGGAAGTGTTAGATGAAAGGGTTAAACAACGTCGCGAGGTATTTAAGCGTTATTATGATGCATTTAAAGAGCAGATCGGATTCGCCTTTATGCCAGAAATGGAAGGAACTAAGTCTAATAGATGGTTGACGGCTTTAACTGTAGACCCTGAAAAAGTTGGCGTTTCACACCTTGATATTATTGAGGCTCTAGCTGAAGAGTATATAGATGCTCGACCGATATGGAAGCCTCTTCATTTACAACCTCTGTTTACAAATAATACATATTATCCTATAGAAAAAGGGTATAGTTTTTCTGATGAACTATATAAATATGGTTTATGTTTACCTTCAGGGTCAAATATGACAAATGAGCAACAAGATAAAGTGATAAAAACGATAAAAAAATGCATAAATTAAATGAACCCTCTTAGTAAAAAATTAGCCTTAACCAGTATACCGATAGTTTTAAGTATTCATTAAAGGTAGTCTTAATTTCTCTTTTGTTATCTCTAAATTCAGAAATTGTAGTGGAGTAAATTAACTTATATTTATTGGGGTCAAAAATAGTATCAAAAGTTAACTTTGTTCTGCGTGTATGGTAATTACTGGTGACGATAATAGCTGAATCAAGGTTATTACTTTTCATTAATTCTTTTGAAAATAGGGCATTTTCGAATGTACTCGTGGCTTCAGTCTCTTCTATAATAACAGCATGTGGAATTCCTAGTGATTCAGCGTTTTTAACATTTACAGAAGGTGCGGTTGAATTCGATAATATTACTTTATCAGCATACCCTTCATGATAAAGCTCGGCAGCATGTTCAAGTCGTTCTTCATTCCCGCTCAACACAATAATGGCATCTGATTTCTCGAGCTCATCGTCTTCAATGACCAAGAAGTCCGGCCCTAGTATGGCAAAAGTTATAAAGACAGATGTGAAGAGAAAGAGAAAGCTTAGCAACGTAATTAAAATGGTTTTTTTAATGGTCGTTTTTGAAATAGGCATAATATTAGAATAGTATATCAGGCAGGTTTTGCCAAATGATTTCATCTTCTGGCATTAGCTTGTTCAATAAACTGCATGACAGCGAGAGTTTCTTCTTCCGGAATCGGACTCTCTTTCCTTTTGATAAACACAACCACATCCTCCAACAATGAGGCGTGGTATGGCTTGTCGTCCTGATAGATTAGGAAGATGGATAGTCTTGTTTGGATAATACAGGTTGGCTTCAAACTGGCTGTGCCAGTGATGGTCGCCACGGATGATACCGAAGCGGTCGTCTTGCCATTCGGTGGTGATGACATCATAGGAGGGGTCGCATTGGAAAGTGATATTCTCGTAATTGGGACCGAGTATGGTGATTAGCATTACAATCATGTGGATCCCGTACCAGTGGTAATAGGGCATGGCGGCTATAAAGGGCAGCGGACCGGAGAGATAAACGCCGGTTGGCTGTCCTTTTGTGTCTTCAGGGTGCTGACCAGGAATCGGCATAGCGCAAGGATGAGGAACTCATAATCGGTGTGTTGTGGGTCTCGCTTATCTGGAACATCTGCCTCTTGCTTCGTCCGTGGTCATAGTCATGGGCTTATCGACGAAAAGTGGTTTTCCATACGAGATGACGCATTTCCATTAACTCGAGGTGCTTGTTGCCATCGACTGAGGTAATGAGGATGGCGTCTGCTTGCTTGGCTGTTTCGGTTGGCGAGTCGGTGATGGCGACGTGGTAGGTGTCCCGTAACAGAGTGGTATAGCCTACGACGCGCTCAGCGCTTAAGGGCATATTTGGGGATGGATACGGGCAACCGATTACCACCTTGCCGCCCGGGTCGTGATAGGGGGCAGAGGGGTCATTTAATAGGTTTGTGAATATCTCGACGTGAGAAGTGTCGAGGCCGATCAATCCAAGCTTGAGACTCATTTGTAATCTCTCCTTATTGTACGTGTTGATAGACTTGGCGCGGACGTTCGCGTGATTGGACTTTTTCCATGCAGGCGATTTCGACAATGTGGGCGTCCAGCCATTTTAATAGAATCCGATGGGCGCTGCGGGTAGTGACACCGAGTGATGAGGCAAGATCTTGCGCGGATCTTGCGCGGTAAAGGTTTGGTTTTTTTTCCGCTGCAAGATGTCGATGATTTTTTCCAAGTACGCTGGAGAAATTCCGGTGTCGCTGGCTTTCTCCAGTAAGGTTTGAATCGATGATGGTCAGCGGATAGGTCAGCGGTGCTTCTTTTTCCACCGGGCCGATGACGCTGCGGTCTTCTTTGACGATGAAGCACTGTGCTCCGCCGAAATCGAGCGACTGGTTCAGGGCGATGCGGGCATGAGTACCGGCTTCATTCGCCGAAAAACCAAAGCCGATGCCTGCTGAAATTTGGAGCTGCAGGGCTTGATCCATATCTTCAATATTACCGCTTAAATTAAATAGCCTTCCAAGTGCTACACGTAATTCAGGCTCATTTAATGTGCGCTCAGGTACAGCGCTGAATGTGTATTTAAATGACAGCATGTTAGTACAGGATTTAACTGTTTGTTCATGCTATAATGAAGCGCGTGCGCATAAGAATGAAGGGGAGGGGTGTCATTGAAAACTACAGCTATCACATGTTTGATGTTTATCACGGTCATGCTCAGCGGTTGCTCGCTGCTTGAAGGCGTCAATAACACACTAAATTACGCCGATGAAGCCACAGATTATGCCAATGAAGTCAGCACCTTTGTTAACGAAGTCCCTTCGCTCGCAGAACAAGCGACCACGGATGAGCAGACCAGAAAGGAATTGGAAACACGCCTTGAGGACATGAAACAGCATATAAACGAATTTAATGAACTGGAAGAACCGTCTGTTGGGGCTGATCTCCATCAGCAAGTAGTGGATCAAAACAAGCAAGCGCTTGAAGGCATAGATGCGTATTTAAACAATATGGAAAACGGAAAACTGGATTCCAAGGTGATTGAAAACACTGAGGTGTTCAAAGCCTTAAGCGATATTACGGATACAATCGATCAAATTAAACAATTAGGCAGTTAAGCTCGTAAGACACGCTTTTATAGGGTGTCGTTGGAATTTGGAGTGGTAAAACTGTGTAATAACGGGGGCTATGCGTCCACTTTGAACCTTGCTTAATTGCCTGGTTCTTTTTATTGCATTTATTGAGAATTTAATAACCCGGGCTTTTCACCAAAAGGTTACTGAATTAGGGTTCTAAATCATTCCTCAATATAAGCAAAATCTCCCATGTTTAATTAAAATAAAAGAACGAAAAATAAATAATTTTTTGAATTTTTATTTCAATTTGCTTTCACCCTATGTTATAGTCATTACATAAAATTTCAGTAATTCCAAGTTTTTCATTAGGGAGGGATGGTGTGGATTTAAAGTTTATTGGTCACATTTCCGAGGTTGAAGAAGGCATGACACTGATTTCAGATGACTTGAACATTCAAAGAAGTAACCAGGGATACCCCATTCATGTATACCAACGATAAGGTCCTATTTTTATTAAACATACACGTGACTATGGAGAGATCTACTTCGAACATAAGATCCACTTTTTTAGAGCGTTAACGCTCTGGTTGCAATATGTACGGAATGGTGAACCATTCGAATACGTGGAACAGCCACAATTTGAAACAACAGGCGCCATAATAGACGTTTCACGAAATGGCGTTCTTCAACAAGAGGGCATGCATGAGTTGTTAAGGAAAATGGCTGTCATGGGTTTGAACGTCTTAATGATTTACATGGAAGATACATATGAGGTCGATGATTATCCGTATTTTGGATATATGAGAGGAAGCTATTCGGAACAAGAGCTTAAGTTGAATGATGATTATGCTCATAAACTCGGGATTGAAATGATCCCTTGTATTCAAACACTTGGTCATTTGTCGGAAGCGCTCAAATGGAACTACGCCGAGGACATACGCGATACGAATGACATCGTTTTGGTAGGAGAAGAGAAAACGTATACGTTTCTTGAAGCAATGATAAGAAGTGCATCAAAGCCTTTCCGAACAAACAGGATTCACTTAGGTATGGACGAAGCTTTTCAATTGGGCTTAGGGAATTATTTAAAGAAATACGGATATCAGGAACGTTTTAATATCATGAACGAGCATTTAAGACGAGTAGTTGATATTTCAGAACAGGAAGGATTATCTCCGATGATATGGAGTGATATGTATTTCCGCTTAGGTTCTAAAGAAGGAAGCTACTATGATCCGGACTCAATTGTTCCAGAAAGTGTTAAACAGTCCATCCCCAATACGCAGCTTGTTTATTGGGATTATTATCACACTGATGAGGCGTTTTATCGCACCTTTATTAGGAAGCATCAAGCGTTAGTGAAGAATCCTATTTTTGCTGGGGGCGCCTGGACGTGGAATGGCATATCACCTAACTATGGGAAAGCAAGAGCCACAACGGAAGCAGCGCTTAAGAGCTGCAAAACAGAAGGGATAAAAGAAGTATTTATAACCATGTGGGGGGATAACGGGACAGAAACCCCGATGTTAACAGCCCTTCCGATGCTGCAATTATTTGCTGAACATGCCTATCAACAGGGAGAGATAGTAGAAAAACGGTTAGAAGAACGATTTGAGTTCAGTACTGGAGTTAGTTGGAGAGACGCCATGCTTCTGAATAAATTAGATGAAACGCCGGGAGTGTCAAAGAACAACCTACACGAGTCGAACCCATCTAAGTTCTTATTATGGCAAGACGTTCTCATCGGTTTATATGATAAGAACATTGAAGGGCTCTCACTAAATAATCATTACACTGCTCTAGCAGCAGCCCTTCATACCGCCAAGGAAAACAACCCAAATTGGCTAGCCCTCTTTGATTTTTATAAAGAGCTTGCTGCATTACTAGGGGAGAAAGCCGAAATAGGGATAGAAATTAAACGCTATTACGATGAGAATAATAGAAGCTCGATGAGAGCTCCGTTAGAGAAGCTAGAATGCTTGCAACAAAAGACAGATTCATTAAGAAAGAAACATCGAGCCTTATGGTTTTCCCTTTACAAGCCGTTTGGCTGGGAAAGTTTAGAAGTTCGATATGGAGGTCTATCTGCTCGTTTAGAAACAGCAGCCTACCGCATCACTCAATGGGTCACGGGAGAGTTGGAGAGAATCGAAGAATTAGAGGAAGATAGACTTGAATTCGAAGGTCCTTATGTTATGCCAGAGGGCTCAATTGGACGCAATCTTTATCACAGAATTATAACAGCAGGGTATTCTTAGTGAAAGCATCAATGATTCTCATAATAAATCAATTAACTGCAAGGTGGTGGTCCATGCCCAGAACAATAATGGGGATAAATGCGATCGGACGTTCTTTAATATTTAATTATGAAAGGGGTTTCAATTATGATGAAGAAAAAAATAGTTTTCGGATTTGTGCTATGCATGCTAATCGCCTTACTGGCAGCTTGCAATAGTGAAGAGTCCTCGAGTGATGGAGAAGGGGATCAAGTAACGCTAGACTTTTGGACGATGCAATTGCAGCCGACTTTTACGGACTATATAGAAGATTTGGTCAGCACGTATGAAGAGGAAAACCCGAATGTGAAGATCAATTGGGTGGACGTGCCTGCTTCCGATTTGGAGCAAAAATTGCTCTCAGATATCAGTGCGGGGAATGAACCAGATGTCGTCAATCTGAATCCTGCTTTTGGATCAAATCTTGCCGATATGGATGCGCTCGTTAACTTGGATGAAGAATTAAGCGATGAAGAGAAAAGTGTTTATCTAGAAGGCGCCTGGAAAGCTAATCAGCTTGATGGTGAAACTTTTGCGCTTCCCTGGTACTTAGGAACAGAAATCGCCTTCGCTAACACTGAAATTTTTAAAGAAGCGGGTGTAGACCCTGAGAATGCACCTACTACTTATGAAGAAGCAGCAGAATTGGCTAAAACGGTTAAAGATGAAACCGGGAAATATGGCTATTTTCCTTCTTTTGAAGGCACTTTATCAATGCAGTATTTAGTGAAAATGGGTGTTGATTTATTAAATGAAGATCGTACTGAAGCAGCCTTTAACACTGAAAAAGGTGTCGAGGCCGTCCAATTTTTTGCGGACCTTTATAAAAATGGGTTAATACCTCCCGAATCGTTAGGAGAGCAAAGAGAAATTACGAGTAAATTTCAATCTGGTGAGCTTGCCTTTGGTGAAAATGTATTTATGACAGAGGTGAAGGAAAATGCCCCAGAAATTTACGATGTGGCGAAACCTTATGAAGCCTTAACAGGAAGTTCAGGAAAGAAGAATTTGAACGTCCAAAACCTTGTCGTTCCTTCTGGTTCTGAGCATAAAGAAGAATCGATTAAATTCGCTCAATATGTTACGAATTCTGAAAACCAATTAGCCTTTACAAAACTTACAGCGATCCTTCCTTCCACTAAGGAAACGCTTGAAGACCCTTACTTTACTGAGCTGCCAGAAGATCCAGAAGTAGCGGATCACGAAAGGATTATTACGGCTAAGCAGCTTCCAAAGGCTGAATTGCTTGTTCCGCCGATGAACAATTTTAACGAATTACAAACTGCTATTCATGATGCTTTTTCCAAGGCCATGCTAGAAGAGGCTACGCCGCAAGAAGCATTGAATGAGGCGGAAAAGAAATGGAACGAAATTCTCGCCTCAGAAGAGTAAATCATGTAGATCATGTGTTTTTCTATTGATGCATCTATTGATCGCAAGCCTTAAGGGGGGGGAAATCATGCGCCCAATCAAAATGACACCATTCTTATTTTTGCTTCCTGGCTGTTTAATTCTAGGCACGTTTGTATTTTTCCCTATGCTCCATGCCTTATGGTTAAGCTTCACCGACTATAATATGATCCAAAACGCAAGCTTTGTGGGTCTGGCTAACTATAGTGAATTATTCAAAGACGATTTGTTCTGGAAAGTGTTGCTTAACACCATCATTTATGTAGTTGGAGTGGTTCCTGCTTTAGTAATCGTCCCCATATTTGTGGCTGTATTAATTAATCAGGAAATAAAAGGAGCCGTTTTCTTCCGCTCTGCGTTCTTTCTACCGGTTGTGACTTCTCTCGTTGTTGCAGGGCTGGCATGGGATTTAATTTACAAAGAGCACGGCGTACTGAATTACTTCTTAGAAACGACAGGAATGATCGATGACCCTATCCAATGGCTGACATCGCCATCCACCGCATTATATGCGGTGATGGTGGTGACAGTCTGGAAGGGGATCGGTTATTACATGGTTATTTATCTGGCCGGGTTGCAATCCATACCAGAGAGTTTGTATGAAGCCGCTAAAATTGACGGTGCTAATTGGTGGCAACAGGTGACTAGAATCACGATCCCTATGCTCATGCCGTTTATAGCACTTGTGTCCATTATGTCAGTCATTGCCGCTATGAAAGTGTTTGAAGAAATCTATATTATGACAGGCGGCGGCCCATTACATAGTTCAGAAACTCTTGTATTTTACATTTACACGGAAGCTTTTTCTAATCTGGATATGGGATATGCCAGTGCAGCGGGTGTTGTCCTTTTCATCTTCACCCTCATACTTACAGCCATTAACTTAAAATTCACAGGAAAAAGCGGCAATATTACATGAGGGGAAGGGAGTGCTCAGGAGTATGAAACAAAACAAAGTGAAATTTGCGCCTGTGTTGAAGAAAATTGTGGTCTATGCCCTGCTCATCATGGTGGCCATCATTATGGTAGGACCTTTTATCTGGCTCCTTTCCACCTCCTTAAAATCGGGAGGAGAGAATGTTTTTTCTTACCCTCCTCAACTAATACCTGAGCAGGTCAGTTTCGGAAACTATGTCGAAGTGATGAAAACATTTCCGTTTGCGCGATACTTATTAAATAGTGTGATCGTAACAGTCTTCACAGTGATTTTGACGGTCATTTTTTGCACGATGGCTGCCTATCCATTGGCCCGAATGAATTTCAGGTTTAAGAAGACGATTTTCTTTTTAATTCTCTGTACGATGATGATTCCTTTCCAGCTGTTAATGATCCCTGTTTACTTGATCTCTATGAAACTAGGTCTGCAAAACACGTATGCTGGCATGATTCTCCCCAATATTACGACGGCTTTCGGGGTTTTCTTAATGAGGCAAGCCATAACCGTAGTTCCTTTTGAAATGGATGAATCCGCCCGAATGGATGGAGCAAACAGCATGCAAATTTTATTTCGCATATTAATGCCGTTGGTGAAGTCTTCTATCGCAACGTTAGCTATCTTCACGTTTATTACAGCATGGGGCGATTTTTTATGGCCGTTAATAATTATCAGTGATCAGGATATGTTTACTCTTCCATTAGGTCTTAATATGCTTTCAGGTACATTCACATCTGATTGGAGGCTGATTTCTGCCGGAGCCGTTATCTCGATGGCCCCTGTCGTCATTTTATTTCTGTTTGTCCAGAAATACTTTATAGGTGGAATTATGAAAGGAGCTGTGAAAAGTTAAGCATCTGAAAAAAGTGCTGGCTGTGGATGGAGGCAACAGTAAGACGCATGCTGTCATTGTAAATGAACAAGGTGAAATGTTGGGAGAAGGCAGAGCTGAGGGAACCAATTACCAAACAGTGGGGAACGACACGTTTTTAAATCATCTAAGAGAAGCTATATATGAAGCTCTAGATCAAGGTCGTCTCCAAATTCAGGACATAGATTTTACGCAGTATGGCTTAGCCGGGGCTGATCGGGAGAAGGACTTTCGCAATCTTCGCTCGTTACTCGGCTCCCTGCCCTTTCCTGATTGGAGTTTGGAGTGTGATACGTTGCAAGGACTTCGGATAGACAATCCTGGCCATGCAGGAGTTGTCCTAATTTGCGGAGCTGGTACCAATGCAGCCGGGAGAACCGAGAATGGCGAAACGATCCAAATAGGTGGATTTGGCTATAGATACGGTGATGCTGCCGGCGGCGCCTATATCGCGTTGCAAGCATTTCGAGCGGCTGTTCGCTCCTGGGAAGGCAGAGGGGAAAAGACGATACTTGAAAAAACGCTTCCCAGCGGGCTTGGTTTTCAAAATATGAAAGCGTTGTATGATTTTGCCTTAGACAACCCTAAGTATTCCATTCCTTTAAGAGTCACTCTAACCGTGCATGAAGCGGCAGATTCAGGAGATGAAAAAGCTGTCTCGATCCTGAAACAGGTAGGAAAAGAATTAGGCCGGGCCGGAATTGCAGTGGTCAATCATTTGCCAGATTTGAAACGAGCGACTGTTCCTATTGTTCTGAATGGTTCCATTCTCCAGCAGGGCAAAAACCAGTACTTAATGGAGAGTTTAACAACCACCTTACAACGTGCTGATTTTGACAGTCGGATCATTAATAGACATATAGCGCCTGTGTACGGTTCCGTTATGCTTGCTTTCGATCAATTAGGTATCGAGAGTGACGCGTCTATTGTTAACCGATGGGAGGGGGTAAAATGAGTAGTCAATCATTAAAAATTGCAGTCATTGGCGGAGGCTCCTCGTATACACCTGAACTTATTGAAGGGCTGATCAATCGGTACCATGAGCTCCCCGTTCAGGACTTGTACTTAGTTGATATAAAAGAGGGAGAAGAGAAACTTCAGATTGTCGGAGCTCTAGTCAAGCGGATGTTCAAAAAAGCAAATCTCTCCGTTAATGTAAAATTGACGCTTGACCGAAAAGAAGCGATTGCAGGTGCTGATTTTATTCTGACTCAAATAAGGGTGGGGCTTTTGGAGGCAAGAGCTCGGGATGAACGGATTCCCTTGCGCTATCAGTGTATCGGGCAAGAAACGACAGGAGCGGGAGGATTTTCCAAAGCGCTTCGTACCGTACCGGTTATACTGGATATTTGTAAAGAAATAGAAGCGTTAGCACCTGAAGCATTCCTGATTAACTTTACGAATCCAGCAGGCATTGTGACTGAAGCTGTTGCGAAGTATTCGAATGTGAAGAGTATTGGCCTTTGTAATTTACCGATTGGAATAAAGAAGAAACTGTCGGGTTATGCCGGGGTAAATACTGAAGATGTAGATATTGAGTGGGTCGGGATCAACCATTTGAATTGGACAACAAAGCTTAAAGTGAGAGGACAAGACGTCATGCAAGAATTTCTTAAAAATCCTGCGGGTGACAATAGTTTCTCTGTTAAAAATATCCCTGATTTTGCCTGGGATGAAGACTTTCTCTCTTCATTAGGCGGCCTGCCCTGCGGTTATCTTCGCTACTACTATATGACAGACAAGATGCTGAACGATGAAATTGAAGCGGCCCATAACCAGGGGACCCGCGCAGAAGTAGTAAAAACGATTGAGGATGCGTTATTTAAAGTCTATCAAGATACTGAAGTCACTGAAAAACCCGAACAATTGGAACAAAGAGGAGGCGCCTATTATTCTCTTGCTGCCGTCAATCTCATATCTTCCATACATAACAACAAAAAAGATATACAAACGGTGAATATACAAAATAACGGCACAATGGATTTTTTAGAAGATGAAGCCTCAATTGAAGTCAATTGTGTCATTGACGCAGAGGGCGCACACGCCATTGCGATCGATTCAGAGATTAAACCGCACATGCGAGGGCTGATCCAAATCGTTAAAGCATTCGAGGAACTTACAGTGGAAGCAGCTGTGCATGGTGATTATCATACGGCTTTGCAGGCTTTGAATGTACATCCGCTCGTCCCATCAGTAGATAAAGCTAAAGCAATCTTGAACGATGTGTTAGAAGAAAATAAACATTACCTACCACAATTTCAATAAAGGACTGGAGGGAGGCATACAGTGAGAATCGGATTGGACTTATTTTTGGAAAGCGATTTTAAACGGTTTAATAACCAGCGGATTGGACTCTTAACGAATATAACAGGAGTGAATCAGTCTTTAGTCCCCGCCATTGATTTGTTCGATAAACACCCCGGCATCCATTTGACAGCCCTTTTCAGCCCGGAACATGGCATTCGCGGGGATATAAAAGAAGGGGAAGAAGTAAGTTCATATACGGATCCTTATACTCAACTGCCTATTTATAGTTTGTATGGAGAAAATAGAGTCCCGTCAGAGGCTATGATGGATGAGGTAGACGTCATCGTATTTGATCTTCAGGATATAGGGTCCCGCTATTATACATTCATTTATTCCATGGCTAATGTCATGGAAGCATGTGAAAAATGGAATAAGCAGCTTGTTGTTTTAGATAGACCCAATCCCATCTCAGGCGCAAAGACTGAAGGAAATATCGTTGAAAAAGAGCTGAGGTCGTTCGTAGGAATGCTGCCGATTGCCAATCGACACGGCATGACAGTGGCCGAGTTAGCCAAAATGTTCAAGCATGAGTTTGGCTATGCGTGTGATTTAACCGTCATACCCATGCAGGGATGGAAAAGAGACATGTACTTTGACGATACTCCGTTATTTTGGGTTCCACCCACTCCGAATGTGACGCACACAGATATGATGACGCTCTACACAGGGACATGCCTGTTGGAGGGAACAAATTTATCAGAAGGACGAGGAACGACCAAACCTTTCGAGGTTGTAGGTGCTCCCTTCATTGATGGAAATCAGCTGGCAGAAGAATTCAACAACCAACACCTACCTGGCGTGAAAGCTAGGCCAATGTCATTTATTCCTAACACCCAAAAGTTTGAAAATGAAATTTGCGGCGGTATACAGCTGCATGTCGTTAACAAAGAAGCGATACAATCTCTCAAAACGGGGGTCAAATTGCTCGAAACGGTAGCTCGGCTCTATCCCGATAAGGTTCAATTCCACAAGGACGAACAGGATCAATATTTCTTTGACCTCTTAGCAGGGACAAAAACATTAAGAAACCAAATCATGACGAGCACGACTGATAACTTTTTAGCTGCTTGCGAGTCGCAAATCGCTACGTTCAATGAAGTTAGAGCACCATATTTACTTTATAGTTAGGGTGATAGAATGGAGAACCTTTACGAATTACCAACCGAAATGCAAAACAAACATTCATTGAATATGGATAAATTACCAACACGAGAGATTTTAACAATCATAAATAATGAAGACCAAACTGTAGCGACGTGCGTACAAGAAGCGCTTCCAGAAATCGAACAAGCCGTCGATCTTATATTTGAGTCTATATCTCAAGGTGGCCGTTTATTTTATGTCGGTGCCGGTACAAGCGGGAGACTCGGTGTACTAGATGCCGTGGAATGTCCGCCCACCTTTAGCACACCCCCTGAACTGGTCCAAGGCATTATTGCGGGTGGTGAAACAGCCATCTTTAAAGCAGTTGAAGGCGCAGAAGACAATGAAGATCTAGGAGCAGACGATCTGATCGATAGAGGCATTTCTAAACAAGATGTCGTCGTTGGTGTTGCTGCAAGCGGAAGAACGCCATACGTGAAAGGCGCATTAGCATATGCTCGCAAAATAGGAGCACGGACAATTAGTTTGTCCAGCAACCAGGAAGCGAAAATCAGTAAGGACGCCCAAGTGTGTATTTATGTGAATACAGGACCGGAGATACTAACAGGTTCGACGCGTATGAAAGCAGCTACAGCCCATAAACTAGTTCTGAACATGTTAACGACCACCATTATGGTGAAAAGCGGAAAAGTGTATGAAAATTTGATGGTTGATCTGCATGCAAGTAACGAAAAACTGAGAAAACGCGCCATCAGTATGGTTTCCAATATTACAGAGGTATCTGCTGAAGAAGCGGAAAGCGTATTAGAACGCACGAATTATGAAGTGAAGCCTGCTATCGTGATGATAAAAGCAGGCTTAGACGCTCATAAAGCCCAAGAATACCTCCGTGAAGCGAAAGGGTTTATACGACAAGCTGTAGAGATGGCTCTAGCATCGCAGACACCTAATGATATAAAGCTTTAATAATAATGCTTCAACTAGTCTAGGGTAAGCGTTAGGCCACTCTTAGACTTTTGTTATATGGTACTAATAACCAGAGGAAAAAGTAAGATTTGAATCGTGAAGTTTGAGGGAGAAGGAAGAGTCCTCTCTTCTTATTAAAAGCGCAGCTCATTATCAAGCTGCGCTTTATTCGCTATTGTGTGTTGTCCGAAATATATTCTTTCACGACTTCGTAGACATAGTCCTGGTTTGCTGCTGCTGTGTCTGGATTATAATCGCCGCTATTTATCTTGTTGTTGGATAGCGTGCGAATGCCGAGGTAAAGGACCTCATAGGATTTGGCGATTTAAGCGCCGGCCGCTCCTTCTGTCAAGGACGTTTATTTTAAACAAAATCGTCGGGTTAAAATTTTACAAAGCTGCCAACTTATTTCAGCTTTGTTTTTCATTCGGAAACTTGGCCATCAATAGAAAACACCCTTGAATGGTGAAGTAATCGATCTAATATTGCTTTAGCGATAATTCCCTCCCCCTAAAACCTCTCCCCACTGGCTGAACGTCTTGTTCGACCTTAGAATAATAGAGCTATTCTCATACCTACGGCTAATTATTTGAAATAAATAATGCCCCCCATGGTCTGTTAAATTCAAATAACCCATTTCGTCGATGAGAGAGAAGGCTTAGCGATTCCTCTCATTTTCTTATCCAATTTCCCTTGGTCATCTGCTGTCTCAAGGGACGTAACGAGTTCCTGCGCTGTCATAAAATACGTTTTCAACCCTTTGCTTATGGCTTCTAGTGCGATCGAAACCGCAAGGTGTGTTTACCAACATAAGGTGGCCAAGGAAAACAAGATTCTGATTTTGTTCAATGAAACTGAGGCTAATATATTCTTCGATGTCCCTTCGGTTGACCCCACTAATACGATCAAAGTCAAAACGTATCCAACGTCTTCTTGAAAGGTAAGCGGGACAGCCTCAATAAAGTTTCCCTGCTTCTCTCGATTCTAGCTTGGTTTTCCACTTCCAGTAGTCGCTCAAGGAAGACGTGATATGGTATATTATCTTTAGAAGCTTCTTCAATGAGGTTACGCCATTCCAATTGGATGGTGGATAGTTTAAGGGATTCACAGTATGTATCAATCACCTGATTCATCGCTTATCGCTCTCCCTCTTGAAGAAATCGGTCGTAGACGCTTAGTGGGCGAACAGCGACCTCAACATCTGATGCAGCGTAAAAGGTGCCAGCCTTTGAACGCTGCTTTTTTCTTATCAGAGGTAAGATCTTATCATCTGTGGTGTAGGTAAGAATGGCTTCGCCATGGTGGTAAACGGTAATCCTTCCATCCAGGGTTTCCTTAATCATGACTTCATGCCCTGCATAAGTAGACTCATAAGAATATTTCGAGCGTGAAAGTTTAGCACACCATTCCTTCCTATTTTCCGAATAGGTGAGATAGCTTACTTCATATTTGGAAGGGAGAGAATCGAGAGATTCTTTCATTCATAACTCTACAGGCTTCCGTTCTGTCGCAGAGTGAACACGTTGATTCGCGGTATCTTCTACCCACCTCATGAGTGTCCGGTTCAAATCCTGTAAGGGTTGGACAGAAGATGTCTCTAACCATCCATGTAGCCAATGAATCGTTCTACCTTTCATTTTGTTTGAGGACGATAAGGTCGGTGGACCTTGGGGGTAAACCTGTAATGATCCACAAAGTCCAAGAACTTTTCGTTCCACTCAATTTCAGGGACTTAAGGATTTAACCGTATGACGATGCATACCTAAGAGATGGGCAATGTCCGTATAAGACATCCCACGTTCTAGTCATTCTTTCACCTTTCGTCGCTCTCCCTCCAGCTTCATAAATTAAATCTCCCCCTTTAAGGAATCAATTTAATTATGAAGCTGTTGAAATTTAAGGCGACGATTTTGTATGTTTTTAGCCGACTATATTGTCCATTTTAAATGCGATTCTTTCAAGGTGCAGGCGTTGAATATACTGTTCCGTTGATTGCAGGCGCTTTTGCTGCCAGAGGTTTTCAATCGAGACGATGCCGAACACGATTTGGGATTCAAGTTTGCGCCGTTGTTCAGTGGCGAGGAGGGCACGTCGGCTTTCGATAGCGTATCAATCGATGGGCGGGTATTTAGAGAGAACGTTACGAATTACAACAGTAAAAACCAGAGCCACTTCCAATTATGGTAGTGGCTCACTTATGGCACGAGTGGATCATTTTCTTGTCCGAGGTGAGTCATAAGATGGCACGGTTGGGTTATTTCAATGGCTGTAAACATTTCGCAAATCGAAAGGTTTCACGTTTGGCGGGCTGCCGATTTTAACAGTAAGTAACTCTTTGTTAAATCTCTTTTTTGAACAGCCGGATGAGGGACTCTTACTGCGTATCAGCATGAATACCTGACAGTGGTCGTGTCGTGTACCCAACTGAGCTTCAAGCGTTTGGCGTTGGCCCGGATTTTTACATGAATGGTCGCTCGCCCCTTCCGGCTGAAAGAAGGTATTATGCTGTTTCAAGCCTCGAGGAACTCGCCTCTAATAATATTAAATCCGGCATTCAATTAAAATACAAAATATTTCAAAAAAACAAAAAAGTCATTGACCAACATAAACATATGATGTATATTCTAAACATCAACACAATTAAGTTAATAAGATACTACGTAACGATGCGGAATATCCACCTTGCATTAGTTATGAAAGATTAAGATAATTTTACACCTTGTTGGAAGCGATTTCAATTAAGGCAAGAAAGTTTAATTTACGCATTTTGCTTAGTAATAGTCTATAAAGTACAAAAATTGAAGGCGCATTAATTAAGTTTGTGAAGCTTTGGACAATCACTTTACTTTGAAAGGGGTGATACGGTAGATAAATTTTAAACAAAAAAGTGATTGATGTGCTGAATTGGAACATTATTTATCTCAAATTCTAGAGGAGGAAGAAGATGTTGAAAGTTGGATTATTGAAAAAAAGTGTTGGTTTATTTTTTTTAGCGCTTATTTTAGTTTTAGCTGCCTGTGGAAATACCGAAGAGACTAGTAATGCTGAAGGTAGTAATGAAGAGTCAAGTGACGGTGGTGGAGAGTATCCAACAAAACCGATTGAAGTTCTAATAGGATTTGACCCTGGAGGAGGTAGTGACCAGTTGGCTCAGCTGACACAACCCTACCTTAAAGATTACCTCGGTGGTTCTTTTGCTAATGAATACAAACCAGGTGCTTCTGGAGGGATAGCTTGGACTTCGATTGCTCAACAAACAGAAAATGATGGATATACAATTACTATCACCCCATCCCCCCAGGTTGTCACGAACTATCTAATTAATTCTGAACTTCAATATACTCTTGATGATTTTGACCCTATAGCAAATGTAGTAACAGACCCAGCTGTGATAGTGGTGCCAAGCGATAGCGAATTTGATACTTATGAAGATTTTGCAAAGTATTTAGAAGAAAACCCTAAAGGATTGAATGTATCTCATTCTGGTGTGGGTGGTGATGATTTTTTCTCGCTGCTAAGGTGGAAAAGACAAACTGATCTAGATGTTGAAATGGTTCCTTATGATGGGGACGGTCCATCCTGGCAGGCTGCTGCCGGAGGAGATGTCGATGCTAGTTTCAATAACCTTGGTGTAGTTTTTTCACAAATTAAAGAAGGTAATTTGAAAGCGCTAGCTTTAATGAGCGAAGAAAGAAATGAAATGTTACCGGACGTTCCGACTTTAAAGGAATTAGGTGTCGATGTGGTAGCAGGATCTTCTCGTGGGTATAGTGCGCCTAAAGGCATACCGGAAGAAGCAAAACAAAAATTATACGAAGCATTTGAAAAACTGAGTGAAGATGAAGAATTTAAAGAACAGTTAAAAGAAGTGGCACTTCCTCTCGATGTCAAAGTCGGAGAAGAATATGCTGACTACTTAAAACAAGAAGAAGAAGTATCCTCAGAAATTTGGGAAGAAGTCAAGCATGAATATGAATAAATAAATCCGTAACTAAATTAGGTTGGGGAGGAGAAGGTGGATCTTCTTCTCTCAATCTATTAAAGAGGAGGTTTATGGAATGTCAACTTTGATAAAACATTCCGTGGCGAGCATCTTGGTTTTAGTTTTCGCCATTGTGTTCTATATTGAATCTCTAAAATTGCCAGAAACAGCTGCAAGGTTGCCTCAAGTGATAATCATTGTTATAGCATTCCTGGCAGTTGCTATGTTTGTTGAGGCGTTCATAAAACGTAATAAAACAAAAACAGCCAATAATGAGGCAGAAGGGGAAGATATAGAAAAAATAAACGTTATACGATTATTGGTTTTTGGGGCAGCAATTGCACTTTACATATTTCTAATAAATATAATCGGCTATTTGATTATTACTCCTATTTTTAGTTTCTTAACCTTAATGTATTTAAAAGCTACAAAGCTAAGAATAGCAATTCTACTTTCTATAGGATTCACAGCTTTTATTTATGGGCTATTTGTAGAATTCCTATCTATCCCTATCCCTATGGGAATTTTAGCATAGAGAGGAGGAAATGAATATGAATGAGATTATGTCTGGCTTAATCAACGTTTTATCAATTTGGAATTTACTTGCTTTAGCTGTGGGAATGATATTAGGGTTATTCGTTGGCTCAATGCCTGGTTTATCTGCCACAATGGCCATCGCTATCTTACTCCCCCTCACTTTTGGAATGGATCCAGCGACCGGGATAACCATGTTGACTTCCTTGTACATGGGGGCTATGTATGGAGGGTCGATTCTAGCAATTTTAGTACGAACCCCCGGTACTCCTGCAGCAGCCGCAACTGTAATGGACGGGTATAAGATGACAGAAAGAGGGCAGGCCGGAAAAGCTTTGGGAATCTCCCTTATATCATCCCTTGTCGGCGGTATTGTGAGTGGTATTGTTCTTTTAACGGTGGCACCACTATTAGGGAAATTGGCACTCTCTATAGGAGCGGTTGAGTTATTTGCCATTGCTGTGTTAGGTCTGACTATTATCGCTTCACTAGCTGCTGGCTCTGTAATAAAAGGTCTGTTGGCAGGTTCGATGGGTTTATTAATATCATTTATTGGTATGGACCCAATTACTGGAACTCCACGGTTTACATTTGGAAGTATTTATTTATTTGACGGAATATCTTTCGTTATTGCTCTGATCGGGCTTTTCTCGATACCACAAGCGTTAAAATTAGTGGAAAAAGACAAAGAAGTAATTAAAGCAAGTAAAATCAAGGACAAAATGCTGCCGAGTTGGCAGGAAATAAAGGCATTAAAGGGGACTCTGACAAGATCAAGTGTGATTGGAGTTTTTACTGGACTGATTCCTGGAACTGGGGGGGATACTGCAAGTTGGTTCAGCTATAACGAAGCTAAGAGGTTCTCCAAACAAAAAAATAAGTTTGGTACGGGGCATACAGAAGGGTTAGCAGCCCCGGAGGCAGCCAACAATGCTGTAGTTGGCGGTGCGCTGATTCCTACTATTACTTTAGGTGTTCCGGGGAGTTCAACAACAGCTGTGTTACTCGGCGGGTTAATGATTCATGGAATTATGCCGGGTCCAACATTAATGACTGAGCATGCTGAAGTCACTTATACTTTACTTTGGGCAGTTTTATTTTCTAGTATATTCTTGTTTGTTTTAGGTCTTCTTTACACAAGGCTAGCAGTAGGTGTGACTAAGATACCTGGCAAGGTGTTAGCACCTATTATAGTACTGTTATGTGTAATTGGTACTTTTGCAGTAAATAATAGCATGGTTGATGTATTCATCATGTTTGCGTTTGGAATTGTCGGATACTTCATCGATAAATTAAATATTCCTGTAGCACCATTAGTTGTTGGGATGATTCTAGGAATGATGTTAGATACAAGCTTACATCAATCGTTACTTATAGGAGACGGAAGTTGGCTGATTTTTCTTCAAAATCCTATTTCAGCGATACTATTATTTATCGCTTTAATTTCAATTTTTCAATCAACGCCTTTATTTGACAAATTCATACAGTTGTACAATAAAAGGCTAAGGCAAGACTCTAAATGAGTAGCCTAAGTTTTTGTTTTGGATATTGGTAGCTACAAGATAGTAGGGTGTATAAATTGGTTGATAGGGTGTCTTAACTCATACATTAGCTGTACCATTGACGGTGAAATTCATATGATGTATGGTTAATTCATCGATACAATTACAGGAGGTTATTATGTCTAATATTCAATTCAAAAATCTGTTTAATGAAATAACTAAAAAGATTGAAAGTGAACAATGGGAAGTGGGGTCTAGACTGCCAACGATAACAAATTTAGCTTCTCAGTATAACGTAGGTCATTCTACAGTCCGTGAAGTTTTCAGAACTTTAGAAAATAAAGGGTATGTCAAAATTCAGCAAGGAAGAGGCACATTTGTAAGTTATGATAAATCGATGCAATTTACAAATGTGAGTAGATCCTCGTTTATGAAACTTCTAAAATTAACAGAATTTCGTGCCGTCATTGAACCTTCGTTTGCAGCAATTGCAGCGAAGCAAGCGTATAAGGAAGAGATTGAAAAAATAGTAGAATCAGCTGAAATTATGACTGAAATGGCCGCAAATAACGAGGTAACGAATAGTGAAGATATGCGTTTTCATAAACTAGTTGTTCAAGCAACACACAATGAGTACTCTATAAAAGCTTATGAAAACTTACAAGAAGAGTTAACACAGATGAGAGCCTACACGAAAAAACCAGGGATGATTGAAAAAGCTGTACATTACCATCAAATGATTTCTCAATCAATTGCGAACAGAGATCCTTACAGTGCAGAAATGTATATGAAATCCCATATGGAAGCAAATAGTGAGTTGGCAATGTATGAACTGGCTGAAACTTCTATGGTGGACTAAATTGACTTGGTCCGAAAGTTTAAAAACCATCTGAGTTATAAGATATTTAGGAGGAATAAAATGAAAATTGGAATTATTCATGCAACATGCAATGCTGTACCGCCGCTGAATGCGGCGTTTAACGAATTAGCTCCAAATGTAACCGTTTTAAACTTTGTTAACGAAAATTTTCAATATTATGCGAATCAAATTGATGGTATTGATGATAAAATACATCGAGATTTCGCCAATATCACTTTTACCGCACAAGATGCCGGAGTTGATGCTATTATTGTTGCATGTACAGTGCTTACACCCATCGTCGATGTAGTGAAACCATTTATAACTGTCCCGATAATGGCGGTCGATCAACCTATGTTAGAAAATGCAATAAATAACTATGAAAAAATAGGTGTTTTGGTAACAAACGCACCAACTGGCCCATTAACAAAAGCTCAACTAGAAAACATTGCAACAGATGTTGGTAAAGAAGTTGAAGTAGATACAGAGATAATTCCACAGGCAATGACAGAATTAAAAGCAGGAGATGAAGCTAAACATAATCATCTTAACTTTCTTGCAGCCTCTGAATTAAAAGCCAGAGGGTGTGAGGTGCTAGTTCTTTCGCAGATTACACAATCTGTTGCTGAAAAGGAAACAGAAAAACTAGGAATTCCAGTTTTAACAAGTCCTAAAGAAGCAGTAAAAGCAGTGACAAAGCTAATTGGAGAAACAGTTAGATGAATAATGACATTATCGAATATGATAATTGGATTTTTTCAATTCTTGTTTTAATTCAGCAATTCCAATTTTAGGGAGGAATAAATGATGAAGGTAAGTTATATTGGCTTAGGCGTAATGGGAATGGGGATGGCTTTGAATCTTTCGAAAGGTGAACAAGAAGGGGAGTTCGAATACCTTGCTTGTGATATAAATCCAGACGCACTAGAGCAGTTCGAGGAAAAAGGCCTCAGAACAACAACGGATATTCAAAATACCACGGATAGCGATTATATTTTTCTTTGCCTGCAAAACACTGAAGTTGTAAAACGTGTCCTTTTTGGTGAAAATGGTTTGCTCCATAATTTAAAACCAGGACAAACAATAGTTGACTTTAGCACGATAAGTTTCTTAGGCGCGCAAGAAATTGCTCGAATTTGTGAAGAAGCAGGCGTTAATTATCTTGATTGCCCCATTTCCGGTCAACATGAAAAGAGTATGGATGGAACTCTTAGCATCATGTGCGGTGGTAAAGAGGAAGTATTTAATGTAGTAAAACCTTGGTTAGATATGATGGGCACACAGGTTCTTTATATGGGAGAATCAGGTTGCGGCCAATTGACGAAAATGATTAATAACTGTGCGTTGAATATTTGTGTTGCAAGTTTTAGTGAGTTATTGCCTGTTGGTGTAAATCTCGGATTGGATCCAGAAAAATTAGGCGATATATTAATGACGGCGACTGGTGCCAGTAATGCATCCAAAACATTAATTCCCAAAGTGTTAAAAGGAAATTTTGAGCATGGATTCTCGTTAGATAAAGCATATAAAGATATGGTAAGTATGAACGAAGTACTAACGAAATATGAAATCCCACTACCAACACTAAGTGGAACAATGCAGACTTATCAACTAGCAATGCAGAATGGGCACCGTGATAAATATAAACAAGCGATGATTTGTTTCTATGAAGATATGTTAGGTGTTAAGGTTCGAGAAAAAGAGTTTTCTGTGAATAATGACTGAAAGTAAATGAAATTTAAAAAGTTCGAATGTTTCTAATAGTGCTTGCAGTTATCGTTAGCCTTATCAGGTTCAGATATTTTTACCTGAACTTAGCCGATTAAGACTTCTAAGAAATATTTTACTAATGAACTAACAGAGTGTAAAGGGGGGGCGACCAATGGAAAATTTAAAAAGGAAAAAATTGGTAAATACCGGGAAATATTTAGCGGATAATCAATTAGCTTGGGGTACATCAGGAAACATAAGTGTGAAAGAGAACGATGAATTTATGCTTATTACTGCTTCTGGTACGAAATTGAGTAATTTGGTAATAGATGATTTTGTACGATTTAACGTATATACAGGCGAGAAACTTGGAGATCGAAAAGCATCTAAGGAAACCCCCATGCATTCCGGTATATATAAAAATTGTAAGGATGTAAAAGCGGTGTTACACTCCAGCCCTTTTTATGCTACCCTTTTTTCTTGCAGTAATGAATTGAACATTATGTCTGAATTATTTGTTGAGACCATGTATTACTTAGAAGATGTTGCTTATATTGATTACTATCATCCGGGTTCTCAAGAGCTTGGTGAAGCTGTAGCAGAACAATCATTAAATGCCAATGTGATAATGATGAAAAATCATGGAGTGATGGTATTTGATGAATCTATCACTGAAGCATTGATGAGGTTAGAAACATTGGAAATGGCTTGCAAAATGATAGTTGAATCGAAAAAGGCTGGGATTCAATTAACAAAGATTTCTGATAATGTAGTAGACGATTTTCTTGAAAATTCATTATATAAACCGAGAAAAGTGATCAAAAGGAAATAACTGGTTTAGATTTGATTTAGCACATTAATTTCGATCAAAATAATAGTTATTATTTTGAGGGGGGCAAGTAAGTGATAGGTGTAGTTGCTGATGATACAACTGGAGCTAATGATATAGGCGTTATGTTTAGCAATAATGAATACTCGGTTAAAATATTGCCTTACAAAGAAGAATCATTGCTGACAATGGATTCAGAAGTATTAATTATTGATACTGATAGTAGATTAGATCGCGCTGAACTCAGTTATGAGAAAGTGTTTAATGCTACTAAGAACCTTAAAGAAATGGGGTGTTCTCTCTATTTTAATAAAACTTGTTCCGTTTTCCGTGGAAATATAGGTCAGGAATTTGATGCAATGTTAGATGCTCTTGAGGAAGAATTTGCAGTGATAAGCCTTGCGTTTCCAAAAAACGGGAGGCGAACAATTGATGGAATCCATTATGTATATAAAAATTTACTGGAGAATTCCAGTTTTTCTAGCGATCCTGTAAACCCCATGCAAAAATCAAACTTGGTAGATATTTTACAGGAACAAACTGAGCGGAAGGTATCTTTGATTAATATTGATGTTGTCCGGCAAGGTGTTGAACCCTTAAAAAAAGCAATAAACGAATCCAAAAATGGATTTAATTATTGTATTATTGACTCTGAAAATCAGGAGGACTTGTCCATCGTAGCAGAGGCTATCAGTGATTTTCCTGTTATTTGTGGGAGTTCAGCAATTGCAGAAGAACTACCTAAATTTTGGCCGGAGAAAAAAGAGAAAAATATCTTAGGAAAAATAGACTTTGAGGACAGCAATGGTACTTTGGTAGTGTCAGGAAGTTTAACGCCACAAACAAAAGAACAAACTAAATTTTTGATAGAGAATAAACTGCCAAATATTATTTTTGATTCTAGAAAAGTATTTAACGAAACAGAAGCTCAAAAGGAAATTGATAGAATAGTGGTAGAAGCGAAAAGCATCATACTTAATGGAAATGATTTACTCGTAATGGCAGACAGCAGTGATGACATAGTAGCTCAAACAAAGGATATAGGAGTCGAGAAATATAGACTTGATCCTTTAACAATAAGCAAGTTGGTTTCTGCTAAGTTAGCAGAGGCATCTTATCAAATCATAGAGCAGACAGGATTAAGGAAGCTAGTTATTGCTGGAGGAGACACTTCTGGAACAATATGTCGAAAACTTGGAATAGAAGGAAACTATGTTTTGAAAGAAATTGAAACCGGATTACCTTCAGGGTTGGCTATAGGGAACGAAATGCTAATTGTGTTAAAGTCAGGAAGTTTCGGCAGCAAAGAATTTTTAACAAAGGCAATCAACCATTTGAATGACCTTACTAAGGGTGAATACTATTAAAAAATAAATTCTAGAAAATATGGGGGGGTGAGGAAAGATGTATGAGCCATTTATTAGCAAATATAAAGAAGCCGAACCATTTCAGATGGATGAAGGAGTATTTTTTTACAATATGGTTTTGAGGGAAATGGGTACAAAAACTCTTGTTGTAGGTTTAGCATCTTTTGAACCAGGAGCAAGCCTCCCGTGCCATGTCCATAATGTAGAAGAATCGGTAACTATTATAGAAGGAGAAGCTTATTGTGATGTTGAGGGTGAACGGACGATTGTTCGAGAATATGACACATCATTTATTCCACCTTCAATTCCACACAGATTTGTAAATGCATCTGATACTAAAGAATTAATAATTTTATGGATGTATTCTCAAGTGGATAGTAGTTTACGCTTTGCTAATGTAGAGAGAATAAAGGTTGAATCGAACTGTTGTATGTTACTTGAAAATCATAGAAAATAAATAGGGTTAAAACCCTTACAATATGGAAGCTAAAATGAAGTTTCGATGAGCGTTCTTTAACTGTTGGAAATACTTGATGGAATTTTATAACGAAGTCAAAAATAGCTTAATTTCTAGAACGTCAGTTATGTTATTTGTGAGTATTTTCTTTAGTTATTAGCATCGCGCAATAATAGGTAGAATAGTAAAGGTTGATGGGGAAGGGAGAGAGTTCGATTAACCTACCCCCTTATTAAAAGCGCAGCTCATTGACGAGCTGCGCTTTGTTCGCTTTATTGTGTTTGAGTCGAAATATACTGTTTCACGACTTCATAGACGTAGTCCTGATTCGCTGCTGCTGTATCCGGATTATACTCGCCACCATTCACTTTGTTATTGGAAAGCGTGCGAATGCCGAGATAAGGGACCTCATAAGCTTTGGCAATTTGAGCGCCGGCAGCTCCTTCCATTTCTTCAACGGACGTGCCGTAGTTCTCATGAAACCACTGGATGCGATCAACTTCATTATTCCATACATCGGCAGAGCCGATCGTACCTTCCACGACTTTTCCTTCTTCATGCGTATCTTTGACTGCGTTAGCTGCAGCGAGTAGATCCTGGTCGCCTTTAAAGTAGCGGATATTTTCCGCGTCCGGGTCCTCTCCGGCACTTCCTTCCGATGCCATCAAGTCCATGGGCTTCCATTCAGTTGGGGCAATGCCTTCGCCGTCATCTCTATCGCCGGTTTTTAAGGAACCGATGTTGACTGTTCTTTTTCCCAGGACAATATCAAACACATGTAAGTTCGGATCGTGACCGCCGGAGGTCCCCTGGTTGATGATGGCTTCAGGATCAAATTTTTCAATTGCGAGGGCCGTAGCAGCTGCTGTGTTTTCCATCCCTTTTCCTGTTTTCATCACAATCACCGGGTAATCATTAACGTCACCCTTATAAAATACAAAGTTGCCCGACTTCTCTTCTTCGACATCCTCAAGCTTAGAGGCGAAGTTTTCAGCTTCAATGGGCATCGGTCCTTGGATGATGATGGGTTGCTGCTGATTGTCTTCAGCGGCTTTTCCGTTTTCTGAGGAACTTTGACATCCAGTAAGGAAAGATAAGAATAACGTGATCATTAGTAAGAATGCGATGCTGGAGATGTGTTTCATGTGTAGCGCTCCCTTGATGTAGTTTTCAATCACGTATCTGTACCGCGTTTCTTGAGAAATAAAAAAGCCTAAAAAGTAGATGGTCTACCTTTTAGACTACAAAAAGTCAAAGCATTAAAAATAGCTGCACCTTTGCCCAGCTGTATAGCTTTAACCCGTAGTCTAGTTCTTTCTTTGGGAACCAGGTAGAGACGCTCAAACCTTATTATTGAGAATATACGAGTACGATATGTAATTGGATACTTGCTACTATAGCAAAAAGTGGAGGGAGGGACAAGGTGAAAAGTGAACATTATTTTATTTATTTGGGTTATTGTTCGGGTTTTCACTTTTTTATTGTGTAAAGTATTTATTCTACTCGATTTCGAGATAACTCGGGTTCGTTACCGTATGATGAGTCTGGGTTGGTTGGGAAGCTACTCGCTTTCCTGTGGGGGGACTGGCGAGCTTCCTCGGGCTAAAGCCCTGTGGGATCTCGCCTGGCTCCTTCTCCCACGGGAGTCTCGCATCTTCCCCACCAACCCATTCGATAGAGGTGAGAAACGATCCCCTTTACCCAATAGAGTCGCGCAGTTGCCCAGTGACTCCATTCGAGGTTTAACTGCAAAATAGATTCTCTTATTTATTTTTAAAAAATCAGAAAATAGTGTTTTTTCAACAAAATATATTTCATTTATAGTAAAATATGGATATAAAGTTACATAATTTGTATAAATTCGCGTTCTGCTCTGTAATTTTGAAGGGTTAAAGCTTGATTCAAAAAAGTTTAAACTGAAAGCCAAGGTGAGAGGTGGCATATTAATGCAAGCAATGTTACATAACATTCAACGCGCACAAGAAGCCTTGAAAAAAGTCATTATCGGCCAGGACGAAGTCATTCATCTCTTGTTCATTGCTCTCTTAGCAAATGGCCACGTTTTGTTTGAAAGTGTACCAGGCTCAGGCAAAACCAAACTGGCCAAAAGCTTTGCTCATGTGATCTCGGGCAAGTTCAGCCGAGTGCAGTTTACGCCTGATGTACTGCCTGGTGATGTTACGGGCATTCAATTTTTCAATCCGAAACGGCAGGAATTTGAATTGCGCATGGGGCCGGCGGTGACTAATTTTCTACTGGCAGATGAAATAAATCGTGCGACGCCTAAGACGCAATCGAGTCTGCTTGAGGTGATGGAAGAGCGCCAGATTACGATTAATGGTGAGACGATAACGCTTCCAGCCCCGTTTATCGTGATGGCCACGCAAAATCCGGTGGAACATAATCAGGGAACTTTCCCTTTGCCTGAGGCTCAACTGGATCGATTCCTTTTTAAAATTAAACTCGACTATCCTGGTAAACGTCATGAAAAAGAAATTCTCTCGTCCTACCAGTCACACGATCCGCTGCTTGATTTGCCGAGCCTCCTTACTTCATATGAAATCGTAACCTTGCAGGAGGAGGTCAAGGATGTCACGGTTGCAGAGCCTTTAAAAGACTACTTGATTGATTTAGCTCACACGTCACGAGAGCATCCGGAAGTTGAAGTAGGCGTGAGCACGAGAGCGGCTCTTGCCTTAATGAGGGCGGCGCAAGCTTCGGCCGTATTGAAGGAGCGCTCTTATGTAACGCCTCAAGACATTAAGGAACTCGCTCATTATGTTTTTGAGCATCGCTTGATTCTATCAATGGAAGGTTCTATTCGCAAAACGAATGAAGACGTAACGGCTGAAATTATTCAAGATGTGGAAGTACCTGTGGAATTAGGGAGTTACGGCCAGTGAATTGGGAGGCAAGACGGAATATCTGGCTCGAGCGTCAAGGTGAACTGCTTGTGGTGCTGACCATCCTTATTTTCGCAGCGAGTTTGATTACGAATCGTCCTCTCCTCTTTGTCTTAGGGGTTGTATTGCTAGTTTTTCTCGTGAGTAAGAGATTTTATGACCATAAAATGGGGGCGACGTTTGATTTAGATAATCCTGTTCGGACTGTTCGATTGTTCACAGGAGGGGAGAGCGATTTGCAACTTACCTTAAGGAACCCTTCTTCTCTGCCTTTAGTCAATGGAAGGTTTTCGTTTACCATGCACGAACGATTAGAAGGAAAACACTACGGAAAGACTGAAACAAGTCAAGATCACTATCTTTATCACATACCTGTTCCGCTCCCCGCTCGCAGTCAGCAGACGATTACTATTCCATTTGTAGCGAAGGAGAGGGGAGTGGCCCGTTTCAGAGAAATGAGGTATGCCTTCCCTGTGTTTGGTATGCAGGACAGGCTCTTAAAATACAGAGGGACCTACCATACGAAGGTGATTATTTATCCGGAACCTTTAGAAGTAGGCGGGTTACAAAAATTCTTCACACGAGAAGCGGGGGAAGAAAGATCGCCGCATTCCTATCATAAAGACGTCTATAATCTTCAGGGCGTCAGAGACTATCTTCCGACCGATGATGTTCGCCACATTCATTGGAAAGCGTCGTTGCGCACCCATTCGTTGCAAACAAAAGTCTACGAACAACAGCAAAATAACAAGCTTATGTTTATGATTAATGTAAGTGAAACGAGCCGTCTAGGTAATGTCTACGTCTCAAACAAGCTGGAAAGAATTTTCTCGCAAGCCACCTATATATCCTATTATGCCGCCAAACAAGGCTATCCGTTTGACGTACATATCAATATCCAACAAGCCGGCGGTCCTTATGTGAGGCATGCAAGTACAGGCAAAGCGAAAGTCGATCTGAAATCTGCCTTAGAGTTATTCGCCTATACGGATGGCAAAAGTCTGCCTCTCGATTTTTCGAAGGTTGTTTATGATGTCGGCCAAAGCAGGCGTGATCATACGATGATCGTAATGGGTGAAGTCAATGAACAGACAGCCGTCTATCTTAGACACATCTCCAAACGTCAACGTGTGTATCACGTGAAAGAGGGAGAGGACATGGGGTACATTGTGCCTTTCCTTTAAGGAGAGGGGGCGATCGGATGCATAAACGGTTACGGCTGTTTCAGTTTTTCAATGAAGGATTTCTCTTTTACTTTGCCAGCGTACCATTCCTGGTTCTGACGCAATCCCTGCTATTTTGAGAATATGTGATCCTTCTGCCTGTATCATTCCTTCTGTTTCTAGCGGCACGATTGGTTTTTCAAAGCCACATCCTTATGATGATTTATATCCCGCTTGTCATTGTAGCAATGGTTCTGCTGGAATTTTCAACGGCCTATGCTGTCGTCTTTTCATTATTTGCATATTGGCGATTGATTAAAGGGGAAGATTTGGAGCCCAATCAACATGAACTGTCTTTTTTAAATAGCATGATGGCCCTCGTTTTATTTGACCTGATTTTTTCTATGAAGCAGCGCTAGTCGCCATGGGTATACTCAGCATCTTATTCTATGTAACCAGCTATTGGGGAGAACAGCTCATAGCACAATCGCGACGATTCTATGTCATCGATTTAAAAGTATGGACCCAATTTTTAATCGGGACCTTGAGTGTGAGCGTGCTGCTATGGATCCTGTTTCCTTATATCCATCAGGTCATCTCGTTTGTGTGGGTAGGAGCTTGGCGTATCGTCATTCAGTTGATGAGTTCGATCTTATTTGCCTTTGGACTAACAGAAGACGATATCAGTCTGAACGCAGAACGAGACGTTGATCTTGAAATGCCTCCGGTTCATTTTCAACCGATGAATCAAAGCGCCGAACAGAATGCCACAGACACAACCCAAAATGCTGGAATAAGCACAGAATTGTTCTGGATCGGAGGCATCGTCTTGGCTCTGGCTGTTCTAGCCGTTATATTACATAATAAAAAAATTCAAGCGGGGCGGCATGTCGAACAAGCAGCAGCCAAAGTTGACGCTGCTCAAGCCATAACACCACCCCCCAAACAGACGAAGCGGTTCTTTAACAAAAAATATAGCAATGACGAATACGTCCGATATCAAATATATCAGTTAGAAACGATGGCTTTTCGCAAAGGTGTGGGGAGACATCCATGGGAATCCATTCGAGAATGGCTGCACCGAATCGGGGTAAAACACGACCGGATCGATTTGTATGAAAAGGTGAGGTATGGCGGGCTTGGTTTAAATGATGAAGAGCACCAGATATTTAAACGGGAAATATTAAAGCTGAGAGCACAGATTGAAAATGCTGAAGGAGAATAAACTAGCCTTTTCACTAGTACAATAGGGAGCTGACGCTAAGTATTATCTTTCTGCAGAATTAAATTTCACCATGCCAGCCAATAAACAAACCATACTAATAGCCCACAAAAGTCCTGCTGAACTTAACAGCATGGAAGCATCCTCTGAAGCCATTGAAGTCGTTGGATTAACGGTCATCGCATTTAAAAGCGCAATGCCTGCCAGTGAAAAAACAACAAAATGCGCAATCAATAAGTTGTAAGCACTTTTATTATGCTTATACCTCACCCTTAACGTAATCACAGTGATGAAGGCACATAGCATAAAGGCTGAAAACCCCCATACTAACAGTGAAAATACGCCTTGCTCCATTGACATACTCAGCCACTCCTCTCAGTATTTTTATACGTTGATCGAATGTAATCCAAGTGTAACATATCCCTTGCTTTCCTTTTCTTCCCATAGTAATCTTAAAGTTCATTGAAGGGAGTGAAGAGACCGTGACACGCGTAGTCATCTTAGCCGAAAAACCCTCTCAGGCAAAAGCTTATGCAGAGGCATTTACAATCCAGAATAAAACGAAAACATACATACAATTAAAGCCCGACGAGACATTTCCGCATGGGGCAACGATCACATGGGGAGTCGGCCACCTCGTCGAATTAAAAGAACCGCATGATTATAAGCCGGAGTGGAAGCGATGGAAGTTGGATCAGCTGCCAATCGTTCCTGAGCGATTCTTAGAAAAAGTATCGAAAGGAAAATGGGAGCAGTTTCAAGCGGTCAAAAAGCTGTTCCAGCAGGCGGACGTGATCGTGAATGCCGCCGACGTGGACCGGGAAGGCTCTAATATTTTTTATAGCATTCTCCGGTTAACCGGCGTGAAAGGAAAGCCGATTCAGCGCCTGTGGATTAATTCGCTTGAGAAGGATGAAGTGCGCAAAGGGTTTAACCATTTGCAGAGTAACGAAAAGGACTTGCGTTTATTTGATGAGGCGAAAGCCCGGCAAATTAGTGATTGGATGGTTGGGATCAATGCCAGCCGACTGTTCACCTTGCTTTTACAGAAGAAAGGGTTCTCTAGCTATCTATCAATTGGGCGCGTGCAGTCGCCAACCGTCTATTTGATTTATCAGCGGCACAAAGAAATAGAAAACTTCGTCTCCGAGCCTTTCTATCAGATTGAAGGGCTTTTTCAAGCGGAAGCAGGTGCTTATAAAGGCCTTGCTGAGATTAAGGAAAAGGATAAGGCGAAGGTGCAGGAGCTGATGGACAAGCATGGACTGAAAGAACAGGAAGACATGACCGGCATTGTCCAAAAGGTCGACCAAAAGACAAAATACCAAAAGTCACCGAAACTGCATTCCCTCTCCACCTTGCAAAGTGTCGCGAACCGGCGGTGGAAATATACGCCGTCGCATGTCCTGAAAACGATGCAGAAGCTTTACGAGAAGCGGCTCGTCTCTTATCCCAGAACTGACTGCAACTTTATAACGGAAAGTGAATTTACTTATATCGTGAACAATGTAAAGGCTTATCAGGACGTGTTGAATGTCTCGTTCACCCCGGTGTCATTAAAACCAAATAAACGGTTCGTCAACGCAAGTAAAGTTCAGGAACACTATGCGATTATTCCGACCAAAACTGTTCCGACAGAGAAGAAGCTGAATGGCCTAAGCCGTGAGGAATACAACATTTACAATGAAGTCGTCGCGACAACGCTGGCCATGTTCCACGGCGGCTACGTCTATGAAGAGACCGTGATGTTCACCCACGTTCATGACGTCCCGTTTAAATCCACGGGCAGAAAAGAAGTGAAAAAAGGCTGGAAGGAGCTGTTTCCGCAACAGGCCCCATCCAACCAGGAGAAGGACGCTTTTCTTCCCCATGTTGAAAAGGGGGAAGAGGTAGGCGCGCGTCTGCATATTAAAGAGAGCATGACGCAGCCGCCCAAGCCTTACACCGAAGGGCAGCTCATCAACATGATGAAAACGTGCGGGAAGCTCATGGACGCTGAAGAAGACGTGGAAATTTTAAAAGAAGTCGAAGGCCTCGGAACAGAAGCCACCCGCTCCAGCATTATTGAAACGATCAAGGCACAGAAATACATTGAAGTGAAAAAGAATAACGTCTATGTCACAGACAAAGGGATTATGCTGTGCGAAGCCATTGAAGGCACACTGTTATCAAGCCCGTCCTTAACAGCCAAATGGGAATCGTATTTAAAGAAAATCGGCAATGGCGAAGGCTCTAAACAGGTTTTTCTCAAACAGACCAACCAGTTTATTGAAAAGCTGCTTCAAGAGACCCCCGAGTCCATTCAGCACGGAAGAGAAACCGAAGTGGAACACACCCATCGCAAAATGTCCTGCCTGTGCATCAGGCTCGATTATCGATCGCTATAAATTTTACGCGTGTTCGGAATACAAAAAAGGATGCAGCGTGACCTTTCCGAAACGATTGGCAGGGAAGGCGTTAACGCAGAATATGATTAAAACGTTGTGCGAGAAGAAGCGGACGCGGGTTTTGAAAGGATTTAAAGGCAAGAAACCGTTTAGTACGGCTTTGACGTTGGATGAGGAGTATAAGATTAAATTTGATTTTAAAACGAAAGCTTGAATGTAATTGATGTAACAAACCAAAAAAGGATGATCACGTGGATAAAAAAACGGTAGTTGAAAAGTGGTTCAATGACGTATTCACAAAAGGGGACGTGGCCACATTAAAAAACATTACTAAGCCTGATTTTATCAGCCATGTTCCCGGTCGTGACTTTAATGGACATGACGAATTTATTAATGATTTCATGAACTGGTTCCGAACCGTTTTTATTAATGATGAATGGACAATCAACGATTTTTTAGAAGACGGAAATAGGATAGCTGTGCGTTACAAAGGTTATATGACGTACAAAGGTGGATGGGAGGATGTCCCCTCCAATGACCAACGCGTCAAAGAAACCGATATAATGATTGTCAAGTTTGAAGGTGAATTGATCTCAGAAATGTGGTGCGAAATGAGCGATTTAAATGTCATGCAACAACTACGTTCGACTCTATAAACTTCAGTTCTTTCATTAAATTGATTCACAGAATCCATGTCAGGTTTATAAATAATTTGAATGAGATGAAGGGATTATGCTTTGTGAAGCCATTTTATCAAGCTCTGCCTTAACAGTTAAATGCGGCTCGTATTTAAAGAAATCAGCATGATAATGGGGTAGGCTGTTTAACATGGGATGGGGGGATTGTTTGTTTAATCTATTATTAATTTTGCATATCATAACGGGCTTTATTTGCTTGGTTAGCGGTGTAATCGCTATGTCCTCTAGAAAAAAGCGAGGCAAACACACAATGGCTGGTGAAATCTATCATGGGTTCTATGCTGTAGTGTTTATAACTGCGGTTGTTATGTCAGTTATCCATTGGGAAGAAAGTGCTTATCTTTTTTATATTGGAATTTTTTCTTATGCGCTTGCTTTATTAGGTTACTTAGCTGCAAAAAAGAGGTGGAAAAATTGGATAGGAACTCATATAGGAGGGATGCTTGGCTCTTATATCGGGATCGTCACTGCAACGATTGTTGTAAATGTGCCGAACATTCCTATGTTGAATGAACTGCCTGCACTATTATTTTGGTTGTTACCAACAATCATAGGAACACCGTTCATAATTAGAGTAGGAAACAAATATAAGCCTAAAAAGAAAGTCATGTTAGAAGTGAATAATAATTTTAAAGGAGAGTTTTAAATAACATGTTCGAAAAAGAGGAGAGAAAGCGTGCAAAGCGAGAATAATTTTACATTGAAAGCCATAGCGATAAGGATTATTTTAGTGCTGATGTTAGGTGTCATCATTTGGAAATTTATAGCTTACCTTAGTGATACATTTATAGCGCAAGAATATGACCAGCTTAATCACTTCATAATGGCTCTCATTACAACTGTTTTAACTCTTATACTTATACAAGCGGCATTAAAATTCGATAAAACTACATGGAGCCAGCTCGGCCGACCAACTGTAAGAAAAAATTTTGTTTCTTTCATTCTCGGATTTTTTCTCTGGACCCTGCCGGCAACGATAGGTTTAGTTATTTGTTTAATGCTTGGATGGGTTGAAATAGACGTTCAGGCAGATTTAAATTACTTATTACTGAGTATTTTGATTTTATTCATAACTGTATTTTTGATAGAAGCATTACCCGAAGAGCTTATTTTTAGAGGGTATATATATCGTTACTTAAATGTCTTATTTCCTCATTGGGGAACAATCATTTTACAAGCTATATTGTTCTCTTTATTTGCTTATTTTATAGGAGCCATGTATTCTGCGGAACAGCTGCAATTCATCCCTGGTTTTGCAATAATTTTAGGTGTATTCAGGGCGATCTCGGGAAGTGTGTGGGCTGCAATTGGATTCCATGTTGCAATTATGACTGCAACACAGATTTTAGGAGCTAGTCACGGACATTTTGATGTGAGCGGAATTTTCATACTTCGTTTCTTTGCCTTTATTTTACTGCCAAGTATTATTGGAGCGACTGTGTTGTCATTTATTTATCCAAACCACAGTTGGAGTAAAACAGAACCTTTGAATTAGATGAAGAATGGGTTTATTTTGATGACCAACTTAAACAGTGACGTTTTAGTAAGTTGAAGGAATAGCACTATTAATTCCAGTAAGGAGAAAATGACGAAGAAGCATAAGGATTTTCACCAACCATACTGCTAGCCCGAGTACAGCCGGCATTATATAAAAATGCAGGAAAAGAATGGAGCTTTGTGGGGAATAACGCTAGAAAAGGAACCACAAGAGCAGTTTACTGTGGTTCCTTATCATATAAATATACAAAACCCAATTGGCAATAAGGAAAGGCTACGAAGAATTTGATACTTCCTGAGCTGCCGATTACGTTGCGTTTAGTTCAATTCACTTCTACATTAATAAATCACTAGGCGTCAAGTTATCTTTCGTATTTATAGAGTTTGTGGTCTCGTGCAAAATAAAAGTTGCCTTCGCCATCTTCGGCAAATAATAATGCATCGTCTACTAGAGTTTCGTGTTCTAATGTATCCGGATCTACTTTAAATAGTTCCCCATGTGTTTGCCCATATAAGTTGCCATCTTCATCATAAG
This sequence comes from Thalassobacillus sp. CUG 92003, assembly GCF_013618635.1. GTDB lineage: Bacteria > Bacillota > Bacilli > Bacillales > Halobacillaceae > CUG-92003. The sequence continues at coordinate 202,228 of NZ_JABLSJ010000001.1, forward strand.
TCAAGAAACCTCCACGCCACAGATGGCCGACTTGGCCCCAATCAAGGGAATATAATTCTTTCTCTTCTAATACCTCTCCTTGTTCGGGGTCATATTTAAACAATACACCGGACGTCAGTCCCCACAAATACCCTTCATCATCGAAAGTTAAAGCAGAAATTGCTTTTTCTCCTGGTACGGGGACCGTTTCATAATCCTTTTGCCCATTTTCTACGTCCCAGACAAACAGTTTGGCTTCTTCCTCCGAAGGCTGAATCCCTAATCCCCCCCATACGGAAGTACCGCCATAAACAAGGCCGTCTTTATATTCCAGGGAGATAATGCTTTGGTTTTCTACTATATTTCTATGGAACTCGTATTCTTCTGTCATAGGATCAAATATAGTTAAAGCCCCGCCTAGCTTTCCGTAATCAGGAACGGTTCCTACTGCAAGTTTATCTCCGGCTGACACTAGTGCAAATGGTCGGTCTTGATCTTGATCTTTCAACTCAAAATGTTTAGCCGGGTTTGTGCCATACTCATAGGCTTGATTCGGGTCGTAAGAAAATAGTTCTGCACCCGTATAGACCCCCATATATAACGTGTCACCATGTGTGGCCATTCCTTCAATCTGACCCATTCCTTTATATTCTGTCAGTTGGTCGTTTTCGTAATCATATTCTGCAAGTCCTCCAGAAAAATAGCCGCCCACAAAAATGTTACCGTTTGGGCCTTGGGCCAGAGACTGAATATCGACAGGCTGCCCGTCTATTTGTCCTGGCACAATCCTATGGTTTCCAGTAATGGGATTGTAATGACGGATGTCCCCGTTCCACGTTATACCAACCAATGTTTTACCTGGGTATTCCTTGCCTCCAATGTTGATCCACCCTAAACCACGCGCTGAAAATAAGTTATCAAAACCTGTCGGAGTCAACTCTAATGATTGTAAATTATAGGAGTGTAGTTCTCCGTCTATAATGAGGAACGCAAGGTTTTTGGGTCCTGCAGGTGAGACATCGAGTCCATCTGCATTTTCAATTTCATCAATGATCTCCATTGTCTTCAAATCAAATACGAGAATAGTACTGACGCCTGTTACCCGGGCAAATAATTTATCGCGGACTACCGTCATATCGTACACATTCGTTTCGTGATCAAATTTTTCTGGTAGCTCAATCTCTCTTTTTTCACCTGTTTCAATGTCCAGTTCAACTAAGTTAGGTCCATTAGTTCCAATACCTACATATGCTTTGTCTTTATATATATCAATACTTCTTGCATACTGCTGACCATCTGACATTTGTCCATAATCTCGGAACTCATCCGTTTCAGGATCATATTGAAACACTTTTCCATTTGGGTAGGTTCCACCATAGATTCGGCCCTGCTCATCGGAGCTTATTCTCCAAATGTACGATTCACCAGATATAGCTTTTCCTAAGTTTTCAACTTTGTCATCTCCAGGAGTATAGCGATATAAGTTGCCATTGGAATAGCTGCCAATATATACCTTGCCTTCAGGATCTACTGTCAACGCCCATGAACTGTCGGCTCCTTCTAATTCGAAACTGTCAACACTTTCACCAGTTTCGGCATTGACAATATTGAATACTGCTGGCGATCCTCCTGCCACCGCATAAGCCCACTCTTCACCGTTAGAGCCTTCCCCATAAGCAGCACCAGGTATGGATACGTCATTTATTGCTGTTCCAATTTCTTTCACATTACTTTCATCTGCTTTGGAGGAATTAGCATAAAGCACCGATACACCTGTAACCAAAACGGTCAATAGAATTAAGTAATAGATTTTTCGCAAATGATCCGTCCTTTCTTTCATAATTTGTTAGGAAAATGAGATACACGTTTTCCTAGATGAGTAACATCTAATCATCACATTTCAATTTACTTCTCTAATAGAAATTGCTTATTCTTTTAGCTCTTTATTGGCCCCTTTAGAGACATTGTCTCTAAAGGGGCCAATATTGTGGTTGTTAGGTTAGAAAGTGAGAATTTTATTTGGAAAGATAGAAATCCAAATCATTCAACAGGTTTTCTTTAACCAACTCATTGTCAGGAGTCCATTTGTTCAACTGGTGCTGCATTACCTCAAGCTGGTGGTCAGATTGTTCAGGTCGGCCATTTTCTAAATGATGGACGGCTTGTTTCAAATGGTTATAGGATTTTTTGTAAATTGGGTGCGGTATTTTATCCTTTTCATAGGATGTTTGTAGATAACTTTCAAGAGATTCAAGGGTCACCTCCACCTGAACTTCGATTGGAGATGATTCATACGTGTTTCCATACTCTTCTACTTTCGCGTGAACTGTCGCTTGACCGGGATTCTTGGCGATAAGTTTCCCGTCTGATTCAAGTAAAACGTCATCATCTGAAGAAAAGATGTCAGCTTCATCAATCTGAACTTCTTCACCATTTCCTAGCGTCCCGGTTACCGAGTAGTTCGTAGATTCTCCCCGGGTCAATTCTGTGTTTTCCACATCCAAACTGATCTCTTGTAGCTGCTCTGATGTTCGGACTCTTTCATAAAGGGCAAAGTCATCAAAGTAGCCCTCGGTTAAGGAGTAATTCGTACTCAACGCGAATACACGCGCGTAATCGCCATCACTAGGAGCAAGAATTTTTTGCTGAACTTTCTGCCATTCGCCATATCCGGTTTTCACTTGCGTTGCTTCACTTTGCACTTGATTGCCATCTTTATCATAAATTCTTACGAGAAGACTTGGAGTCCCAGATGTGAGATTCATCATAACTTCACTTAAATATTCTTTTCCAGGCTTAATTGGAATCGGATCACTATGGACAGCTACTGTATTGTTTCTTGTCTGGTCGTAAACTTTCAGGCTTTGATTCCCGGTGTGTGATTCTTCTGTTGTCACTTCGTATCTGTATTCCTCACCCGTATCGAACATCGAGACCCATTCTTCAAATCCTTCTTCAAAGCTAGGATTGCCCACATCCAGCGGTTCCCAGGTATAATCATAGTCAATAACTTCTATCTTGGATAAGAAGGTACGATTGTTGTAAGGAGAAAAGTAAATATCACCATCTTCACCGATATCAAATGATACGGTTCTAGTAAGGTATTTAAATTCTAATGTATCTGGATTTATGACATATAAGTTTCCACCAGAATTCGCATAGAGAAAACCATTATCTGACCACTCAAGATGTACATTATCCCAAGCACTCATAGCCGGGTCGGGATTCACTTCAACGCTCTTTACCACTTCGAGAGTTTCAGGGTCGAGTGCAAAAATATAACCAGTAGAACCGCCCCAGATGTACTCATCATTTTTCCCATTTGTTAAATCACCGATGTGCTCCGGATTATTCAATCCCTCGATGTTCAATGAGACTTCTTTTGTTTTTTGTTCTGTATCAGGGTCCCAAACGAAGAGTTTTGCTTCTTCAGCAGTCGGGGTACTTCCTAAACCTCCATTAATAGTAGTGGAACCATAAACTTTGCCATCTTTGAATGCAAGGCCGTTCACGCTTTGATCTTCCACTACATTACGGAAGACTTCGTGTGTTTCGCCATCATAAACCGTAAGTGCTCCACCCAGGTTCCCATAGGTCGGGATACTTCCTACAAATAGCTTACCGTCCCCGTCTGTCATAGTATGGAGACGTTGCTGTTCATTTCCTATGGTGAAAAGATCAGTTGCAGGACCTGCAGGGTTGGCTTCGGGGTCAATCATTTGTACTTTGCCTGCAGGGTAGACCCCAAAATAGACGTTGTTATCAAAAGCATGGACCGTATCTCCTTGGCCGATATTGAAAGACTCCATATCACCCGTTTGCGGATTATAAAGGGCCCCCGTCCCTCCTGTCATGCCGGAGATGTACATTTTATCTTCCGAATAACTGAATATTTCATTTGTCACATTTGGTGTCGGTGGGACAATTGAAGAATAGGTTACAACTTCTTCCGTTTCCATATTAAAAAAGACGATACTGCCACTGAAGGTAACGGTAACCAAGCTTTTCCCGGGGAGTTGCTCATCTCCTTCAATTTCTACCCAGTCAACGCCTCTGAAACCACTGGAATATTCCATACTGGTCTCAGTAATTTCTAAAGTTTCCATATTCAAATATTTGACGGTATTATCTGCAACAAAATAAACGTTTCCATTTAATGAATCGGTGGTATGAAGACCGGCTACATTGGTTAGCTGAACATCCAGCCAGTCATTTTTTTGGAGGTCGTATACATACATGGCTTTCGAATCCTTGTATCGGGCAAATAAATAACGATCGTCTACAATATCCAGGTCGTAGACCGTTCCAGTTTCATTCAATTCGCCGGCGATGTCATTTTTTTCTCCTGTTTCCAAATTAACTCTCATAATTTTGTCATGAGCGGTACCTGCGTATATGAAGCCATCATTATAGCCGATAGAGCGAACGTATTCTTGGTCGGATTCACCAATCATCCTTCCATAATCATGTAAATCCTCAGTCTCCTTATCATATTTAAAGACACTACCTGTAGAGTAGGTACCTATATAGGCGTTGCTATTTTCGTCAACGGTCAATGCCCATAATGAATTGTCAGGGATACGAGCCAGTTGGTTGATTTCTTTAGAATCGGGAGAATAGCCCCAAAGATAACGGCCGCCTGTTACGTACACTGTGCCGTCAGGAGCTACTTCATGATGCCAAGAATCATTAGCGCCTTCCATAGGTAATGTTCTTAGCACTTCTTTGGTTTCTAAATCAATCACGCTGAATTGAGCCGGCACACTTTTCGATGTGGTGTAGAGAACGTCGTTGCCATCTTCAACTCCTGCTGCGCCGTCATAAATGGTAGGTGAACTGTTTAATGGCTGAGTAATTTCCTTAGGGGAAGAGTATTCCGGAAGTGAATCTGGTGGTGACTGGGCCTTGGATAGATCAGGTGAATAAAGCATCGGAATGACTAACAACAGACATAATAAAATGAACCCACTTGCCATTGATAATCTGTTTTTTAACATTGTTTACCTCCTATTTTTGGTTGGAATGTGCAGCACATTTAGTAAATATACTTACATGACTTCACCTCCCTAGTTGAAATTGTTTTCTCTTGTCTGCCATGTTATATAACCAGGTCGGTCTTTAAAATGACTATAAGTTATACAGGGTATAACCTTTATTTAATAGTTAAATAGGCACAGGAATAGTCATGAAGGTAATAAAAAAGAGGAGTTTAGCCGTAATCAGCTAAACTCCTCTTCGAGCATCATTTTGTATAGTGATTTAATTGTTTGCTTGCTATTTTTGTGAAGGCGCGATTACTGAGCCAGGTCGTAGTAATTGCCAAAACACTTCCGGTGAATAATGGAATGATGCCAGGAATAATAGTCACAAAAATATACATCAGTATTATAGTAGCCGCAATAAAGATGGTTTCAATTGGAGAAGCAGCAGCAACCAGAAATGATTGCTTTATATATTGAAAGAATGTAAGTCTGAAATGTACATACACACTAAAAAAGAATAACAGTGTCATGACATAGCCCATTGAAATGAAAATGAGCACTGGATATAAATACTGCAGGCTTCCTTCATTTAGATGAAGAAGCGTGTAGTCATAAAATAAGAAAAAGCCAATTAGGATAAAGATCAATCCAAAGGTATTTCCCTTTAAGAATTCTTGGCGGAATGTTCTCCAGAATGTATGAAAAATAGGAACCTCTTCTTTCCTAAACCATCCTCGTATTATTGTAAACATGGCGATCGTAGAAGGGAAGATACCCAATACTACCAGCCCCAAGAAGGTAAATAGAATCCATAGTAGGTTTATGTAAGCAATTTTGAGCATCCAATATGCTGCTTTATTAAATTTCTCCCAGCCCTCCATCGTAATCACTCCCTTAAAATCAAACTATAAGTTAGAACACTTTCTTTTTGCAACCCTTACTTTATTTTGACTTTGTGATTACCTTATTTAAAGACACTTAAGAGACTTGTCTATTGTTGAGAAGTCAAATAACATAAGAATTAACTTATAGAAAATTTCTATAATTTAGAATTTTTTGTGGGGGTGGCTATATAAGCCTGACCAAAACAATCCGCCCTATAGACAGCAGTAGAGCACTCTTCCAACACATAGGACATGGGTATGCATCATGTGGTTGGCAAGCTGTTAGTCAGATGTCAATGGAATGGTTTTAGGAGGGTTTAAAAAATTTAAAGGGGGTTCTTATGGATGAAAAGGTTTAATTATTTGTTGGGCTTAGCGTTCTTATTAGTAATTGTTGGATGTAGCTCAGGCGAAGAAACCGGTGGAACGGCAGATGGTGAGGTTTCTGGTGAAATAACCGTATGGGTGCATCCGTTCACGGATGGCAGCGACGAAGAGAGTGACATGTGGGATGAGGTTGTAACATCTTTTGAAGAAGAGAAAGGAGTAGATGTCAATTTAGAGCAGATTCCTTGGAGCAACAGGGACCAGAAGATTTTGACGGCACTTGCTGCTAATAACGGCCCCGACGTTTTTTATGCGATTCCTGATCAAATGCCGCAATACGCGGATGAAGGAATGCTGCTTGAATTAGATCCATACTTAGAAGATATGGATATGGACGACTTCGTCGATACATCTCTTGTTTCTACTACTTGGCAGGATAAAACTTATGGGTTACCTATCTTACAAGAAGCATATACACTTTTTTACAATAAGGACATCGTAAAGGCGATCGGTGAAGACCCAGAAAGTTTGCCGACGACCTGGGACGAGTTTGAAGAGTGGTCTAAGAAAGCGAAAGATGAAGGTTACTATGCAATGAGTTATCCTGGCGGAGGTTCCATGAACGGTACAATTTATCCATGGATTTGGCAGGCTGGCGGTGACATCATTACCCAAGATGATGAAGTGCTTATCAACTCACAAGAATCAGTGAAGGCATTTGAATTTATTAACAGCATGTATGAAGACGGTCGAATTCCTGAGGATTCTATTACTGCTAAGGAACATAATGCTCTTTGGGATAACGGAGAGATCATGGCGACTCTTGGTTCTGGTATCACATTATCGAATCTGTTGAGTAAGGATGTCGTTGATTTTGCTATTGGCGAACCTCTCAAAAATGAGGAAAAAGTAACCTATGGTACTACCGGAATGTTCGTTGTCCCTTCCAATAGTGATAACAAGACTGCAGCGGCGGAGTTCGTCAAGACTATGACGAACACAGAAAATCAGCGTAAATTCAATAAAGTGACTCAATATATTCCGACACGGAAATCGGCACAAGATATCTTCGATGATCAGGAATATATAGGTCAGCTTGCCGAGTATACGCAGTATGCGCTCCCCGGTGTTATACACCCTATCGGCCGCGACATTATGCCTGCTATCCAGGCAGAAGTCCAGACGATGATGGAAGGAAAGAAAACACCTCAGGAAGCTGCTGATGCTGCTGCAGAAGCAATCGAAGCGGATCTCAATAACTGATACTACAAAAAAACAGAGAATGATGGCTGTGTTCACGGGATAGCTGCGTTCTCTGTTCTTAATTTACCTACGAAATAAGGTGATTACACTGGATGAGAAATTAACGATGCGAATAACAAAAAGAAGTAATCTATCCGTAAAGGAACGTTTGAAGAGGGAATGGAATCGAAATGCGATTGTTTACATTTTTTTGGTTCCAGCGCTAATTCACTTTCTTATATTTCAAATTTTTCCCTTTGGGTTCAGTTTTGTCCTGACATTTATGGACTGGAATGTTATTGGAACTTCTGAATTTGTCGGTTTGAAGCATTGGTCGGCATTTTTAAGCGATAAACTTGCCTGGAAAGCTATTTGGAATACGGTGTTATTTTCCATTTACTATATCGTTCCCACAATGGCTTTGGGCTTAATACTAGCTCTAATTATTAATAGCGGAGTCCGCTTTTCAAATGTATTTAAAGGGATATTTTTCCTTCCTGTTGTCACATCTTTTGTCATAATTGCAGGATTATGGGGATGGTTGTTCAATGGGACGCAAGCAGGTATGGTCAACTTCGTCTTAGGATTTTTCGGAATAGAAACACAGCTGTTTTTGGCTGATTCAGGCCAGGCACTGATGGTTCTTGCAGGGTTAAGTATCTTTAAAGTGAGTGGAAGTACGATGATTTACTATTTTGCTGGTTTGCAGTCCATTCCGAAGCAGTTATATGAAGCAGCTCGAATTGATGGGGCCTCCAAGATAAGGATATTCTGGCAGATTACTTTCCCTTTATTGAAGCCAATTCATTTTTATGTGGCGATCATCACAACAATCGGCTCTTTTCAAATTTTTGACTCGACCTTCTTGCTGACAGGCGGGGGGCCAAATTATTCTACCACCACAATTGTCTACTATCTATATGAGCAAGGGTTTACGAGTCTAAACTTAAGCTATGCTGCGGTTCTATCCTATGTATTGTTTTTCATCATACTGACTATTTCACTAATTCAGAGAAAATATTTAGGTAAAGACTCAGCTATTTATTAAGTCTGATTGTGTCTGAAAAGGGGAGAATGTTGGTGCAAAAGAAAATTTTAAAGTATATCGCTTTATCATTACTAGCGTTTGTATTTTTAATGCCATTTATCATTATGGCTTTAGGTTCTTTAAAAGAGGTTCAGTATGCCCAGGTAGATCCGTTATTTTGGATACCGGAAGAACCATCATTGGTCAACTACATTAATATTTTTGAAGATGGAATGTTCCTGCGGTGGATATTCAACTCCGTAGTCATCACCATTGTTCCTGTCGGAAGTCAAATGCTGCTATGTGCAGTACTAGGTTATATATTTGCAAAAAAGCAATTTCCAGGAAGAGAAATTATTTTCTGGATATTCATGGCAGTCATCATGATTCCCCAACAATTATTGATTATCCCAAAATATATAATGTTTGCCGATTTCGGATGGATCAACACGTACTGGTCCTTAATAGTGCCAGAGTTGTGGGGCATCATGGGGGTTTTCCTGGTTCGGCAATTTTTGCAGAACATTCCTAATGATCTGGAGGAAGCGGCGCGTATGGATGGGGCCAATGATATCCAGGTATTTTTTAGAGTCATTTTACCGCTTTCTGTACCAGTAGTTGCTACTGTCGGGACATTTTCGTTCATATCCAATTGGAATGACTTATTCCAGCCTCTTATTTATATGACGAAAGAAGAAATGTTTCCGGTTACGGTAGGTCTCGCTTCCCTTCTTGGTAAAGAAGGTAATTTCGGTATCGAAATGGCTGGATCGACGATATCTTTTATTCCAACGTTTATCATATTCCTGTTTTTCCAGCGCTATTTTACAGAAGGTATTCAAATGTCCGGCTTAAAATAGCATCGGGATTATGTCTAGGATTTTACTGATTGATTTCAAATAGGATGCGTTTCCTTAACAAAATACTCATTGAGAAAGGAAGACAATGGAATAAGGGTGATGTCATTTTCCATCGGTAAGCACCTATTCTGCTTTCTCTTCTTCTACGATGAACGAAAGGCGATAGATCCGACGGGGTCTTCCTTTATGTGTTACTTTTTCTTCACCTATAATATCGACCAATTCAGCATCCATCCATTTAAGCAATATGCGGTGAGCGCTCCGAACGGTGATTTTAAGTGTAGAAGCAAGTTCCTGAGCTGTGTAATCATATTTTTTATAGCGGGAAACGCGAGCCATCAGTTTGGTCATATAAGTTGCTGACATACCGGCTTTTCCTGCTTTATCCAAGAGCTGAGCATCGGTGATGGATAAATCATAACGCTCATACTGGGTGTGTGTCGTAATATCGACAGGACCGAGGACACTTCTGTCTTCCCGGACGATGTAGCAGACATTTCCTCCAAGTCCTTTAGACTGGCGAAGTGCCAATCGAGCATGATTCCCAGCTTCTGCAGCAGAACTGCCGAACCCAACACCGATACTTAAGGTGATCCCTATTTTGCTTTTCGAATCCTGAAGTAGCGGGATAAATTTATAACCCCTTGTTTCACGTTCGAAAATACCGCGAGTCGTGATGAAGGAATATTCTTCACCCCCGAGGTTGATTAAGTGACCATCTAGCTGTTTTATATAATCTAACAGCATCTGTTGTATTTGTAGCTTTAACAGCTGGACATCATGTTCGGAAGGGTATTTCTCAGTAACTTGTTGAAAATGATCGATATCAATTAGACCAAAGACGATTTGGGATTCTTTATTTTGTCGCGTTCGAGTGGCGAGTAAGGCCCGTTCTAAGGAAACAGTAATATCCTGGTGAGTTGGTGTCACCCATTCATGAGGGACGTTCATTTCGATTAGTTTTTTAGAAACATCCTGGATACCTGTCAATGGAATGGCTTGATTTTCTGTATGATTTTGCATGTGAAAATCAATGATATCACTTATCATGACGTGACTATTACCAGAATGGAATATATTGTAATCGTAAGACTGTTCATTTAGCTCAAACAGGATCTGCTGTACATATTTTTCGTCGATGGTGTCTATGGATAATTGCTTCCATTCATAGTTATTCTTAATTAAAAATAACGATCTGTAGAGCCCTGTACCCATCAGTGGAATATAGTGGACAGGAATGGAGAAATCTAACAATTGCTTTGCCAAGTAATATAAATGATACTCCGTGAACATTAATACATCTACATCGTCCATTAATTCCTTGGCAACATCGGTGACCACTGTAGCGGGGGTTACCGTACAGAAAATTGGAGTGAAGTTTGGAAATGATTTTAGAGTTTCCTTAATTTGATTGATTAAAGCATCTGGACCAATGACCCCGATTATGATTTCCGATGTACCTTTATCAACTTTTGGGAAATTCATTTCATCATCTCCTATTAATAGACTTATTCCAGACATGTCTCTAAATGATATCTTCGTTAATAGTATACCGATAATTCTAAATTGTCAAAATATTATCACTTGACAAAGGGTTGCGAAAAGAAATCAGAAGTCGGTAATAAAGACTCTTTTAAGACTTGTCTTTTAATAACCCTGTTTCTAGAATGATAGATAATCAATTTTTATAAATTTCAAAAAAATTAATAGCCGAAGGGAAAATTTCAATGAATAGGAGTGAGGAAATGAAAACGATATCAGAATTAGAAAATTTTATGACAAGACCCTCGAATGAGTTGAAGCGAGATTTAGCAAAACTGGATGGAGATATAATGGTCTTAGGTGTTGGCGGGAAGATGGGCCCTACGTTGATGAGAATGATAAAGAGGGCACTCGATGAAATAGGAAGCGACAAACGAGTTATTGGCGTTTCCCGATTCTCTAAAGGAAATTTGGAAAAAGAGCTGCAAGGATATGGAATGGAAACGATTGCTGCTGATTTACTTGATGATCAAGCACTACATTCTCTTCCAGAGGTCAAAAACGTTATTTATATGGCGGGCAATAAGTTCGGAACCGTAGGAAACGAACATTTTACATGGGCCATGAACACTTATTTACCAGGGAGAGTTGCTGAAAAATTCAAGGACTCTCGCATCGTTTCTTTTTCCACTGGAAATGTTTATCCGTTGACGCGGATTTCCAGCAGTAATTGCTCGGAAGACACGCCTGTGAATCCTGTCGGTGAATATGCACAATCTTGTCTTGGAAGAGAGCGTATCTTTACTTACTTTTCCCACAAAAACAACACCCCGATGCTCATGTTCCGATTGAATTATGCTATTGATCTTCGCTACGGCGTATTACTGGAATTAGCAAAACAAGTGAATGAAGGGGAAGCAATCGACTTAACGATGGGAAATGTGAACGTCATCTGGCAAGGTGATGCGAATGAATATGCTGTGCGTTCTTTGCTCCATTGTGATTCCCCGCCGGAAATACTAAATATTACTGGTCCTGAAACATTATCGGTCCGGTGGGTTGCGGAAGAATTTGCGAAACGTTTTAACAAAAAAGCATTATTTATCAACGAAGAAGATTCAAAGGCACTTTTAAGTAATGCTTCTAAAGCTCATCGTTTTTTCGGTTACCCAAAAGTCTCAGTGCAGGAGATGATCAACATGATCGCAGTCTGGGTACAAAGCGAAGGTTTGACATTTAACAAACCCACCCACTTCCAAGAACGTGAAGGAGCTTTTTAAATGATGAATCCAGTAATCAAAGAGAAGTTGCACCAGGGAACCGTTATTCCAGCACACCCATTAGCTTTAACCAGTGAAAAAAATCTTGACGAAGCTGGTCAGCGCGCTTTAACCCGTTATTACATGGAGGCTGGAGCAGGAGGAGTAGCGGTGGGGGTGCATACAACCCAATTTGAAATACGTGATCCAGAGATAAATTTGTTTGAACAAGTACTTCGATTAGCTATGGAAGAAATCAAAGCTGCTGGTAAGGAAAGTTCCTTCATTAAAATTGCTGGAGTTTGCGGTCCGGTTCAGCAAGCGGTTAAAGAAGCGACACTTGCCAAAGATCTCGGTTATGACCTTGGGCTATTGAGTATGGGAGGTCTTGACGATTTAACAGAAGATGAGCTTATCAACCGCACTGAGAAAGTCGCAGAAATACTACCTGTTTTCGGTTTTTATTTACAGCCGTCAGTGGGCGGGAGAGTTCTATCCTATGAGTTTTGGCAAAGGTTTGCTGAAATTCTAAATGTGCATGCTATCAAAATCGCTCCTTTCAACCGTTATCTTACACTTGATGTAGTAAGAGCAGTTGCCTCTTCACAACGGAACCAAGAAATTGCCCTGTATACAGGTAACGATGACAATATTATCAATGACCTGCTTACAATATTTAAGATCCAGACAGCAAGCGGAGTTGTAGAAAAGAAGTTTGCAGGAGGGCTTCTAGGTCACTGGTCGGTCTGGACCAGACGAGCAGTCGAACAGTTCAAAGAAGTTAAGAAAGCTCAGGATCAAAAATCGATCCCGAGTGACCTTTTAACTATTGGGCAAGATGTTACCGACGCAAATGCAGCATTTTTCGATGCAAACAATCAATTTCAAGGCTGTATAGCAGGGATTAACGAGGTGCTTACACGTCAGGGAATTTTGCAAGGGAATTGGTGCCTTTATGACAAAGAACGATTGAGCCCTGCCCAATCTGCTGAAATCGATCGTGTCTACGAGCAATATCCTCATTTAAATGATGATGAGTTTGTACGAGCGAATTTGGATAAGTGGTTAAAAACTACCAAGAAAGTGTGAGGATGTAATGAGACAAGTATTCGCAATCAATAAACATGCTGCAATAGAGGAAACGCCTGTTCCTGAAATTAAAACGGGGTATGTTCTTGTCAAGACCATGCATTCCATCATTTCTCCTGGTACAGAGGCGACTATTATTGATAATAGCATGGATAAAAAAATACCGTTAGGATACAGTGCCATGGGAGTGGTTGAAGCCTGCGGGAATGATGTCGAAGATGTAGGGGAAGGTGACCTTGTTGCCTGTTATGGTGCTCCTTATGTCCAACACGCGGAATATCTACTCGTACCAAAAACGTTGTATTCCAAAGTTCCCGACAATGTGAATCCTAAGGAAGCAGCACTCGCTGGTATCGGAGCAATCGCCATTCATGCGCTTCGTGTTGCGAAACTTGAATTTGGAGAAACCATTGTCATAGCAGGGCTTGGCCTGTTAGGTCAAATGATTGCAAAAATCGCAGATGCTGCTGCTTACAATGTGATTGCCTATGATATCCATAAACAGCGGGTCGATATGCTCCAAAAGGAAACCAATATTAGCAGTTTTTCAGAGCGGGGAGCTTTAGAGAAAGAAATTCACTCTAACACATGCGGACACGGGGCAGACGCTGTTTTGCTTTGTGCAGGAGGTAACCAGTCCCCGCTTACCGATCAGAGCCTACATTGGATTAGAGATAAAGGAAAGGTAGTCATCGTCGGAGACATTGAACCGAATTTTCCAAGAGCCCCCATGTTTCGTAAAGAAGCTCAGGTGCTCATTTCTAGAGCAGGGGGAGCTGGACGATATGACCACATCTACGAAAAACAAGCCACCGATTACCCATATGGATTCGTGCGCTGGACAGAAGGAAGGAATGTGGCAGAATATCTTCGGTTGGTAAGTGAAAAACGAATCAACGTCCTCCCTTTCTTAGACAATGAAATAGATTTTGAAAAAGCGGCATCCGCTTATGAAGAATTACAGGATAAAAATTCCACTGTACTAACCAAAATCATCAACTTTTAATGGACCATTATGTGGAGAGCTCCACTCCCATAAGAGTACTTCAGCATTTTATCGACTGTGTATACTCGTACACTCGGGTGACACCCATTAGCTGAGGAAGAACTAGAGTATGAATACTATAAAGGTGTAAAGAATCTATGACTCTTCGGAGACTCAAAAAGATATACGCATTGCTGAACTTTGAAAGGAGTTAATTTAATCATGTTAAAAGTTGGAGTCATTGGAATAGGATCCATAGCCCAGTTCCATATCGAACCTTATCAGACCAATGCCAAGGTGGAATTGGCAGCCTTATGTGATTTGGATGGAAAACGACTGAAAGAAAAAGGGGAAAAGTACCAGGTTGGCCAGTTATATACGGACTATCACGATCTCTTGCAAAACCGAGAGATCGATGCGGTAAGCATTTGTACATGGAACAATTCCCACGCTGAAATTGCAGTGGCAGCACTTGAAGCCGGTAAGCATGTTTTAGTGGAAAAGCCTCTTAGTATTACAGTAGAGGAGGCGCTCACTGTACAGGAAGCAGCAGAACGATCGGGGAAGACCGTTCAGGTTGGATTTGTAAGAAGACATGGAAATAATTCAAAATTATTAAAGGATTTCATAGACCAAGGAGAGCTTGGGGAAATTTATTATGCGAAAGCCTCATGTTTACGGAGGCTTGGCAATCCTGGAGGCTGGTTCAGTGATCTATCCAAGTCAGGTGGCGGACCACTGATAGACTTAGGCGTCCATATGATTGATATCTGTTGGTATATGATGGATCGGCCGCGTCCTGTATCGGTAAGCGGTAATACTTATAACAAATTGGGAAACCGTAGTCATATAAAAAACCTATCATTCTACCAAGCAGCCGATTATGATCCATCCCTCAATGATGTTGAAGACTTAACGAATGCATTGATTCGCTTTGAAAATGGCAGCTCTTTATTAGTCGATGTAAGTTTTACATTGCAAGCTTTGAAGGACGAATTGTCCGTGCAACTCTTTGGTGATAAGGGCGGAGCAGAAATCGAGCCTGAGCTTGCTTTAGTGACTGAGAAGAATAACACAATTTTAAATGTGACCCCCCAAATCGATAACCTCACATTTGATTTTTATCAAGCTTTTCAAAATGAAATCAACCATTTCGTGGAGTGCTGTTTAGAAGGCACCGAGAATATTGCTCCTATCTCTGATGGAGTCGAATTGATGAAAATGTTAAATGCTGTGTATGAGTCTGCAAAAAGTGGGAAGGAGGTTTACTTGTAGGTGAGTACCACACATGCAGATATAGTTGTAATAGGCGGTGGGTTAGGCGGGTGTGCTGCAGTTCTTTCTGCGTGCTCTAAAGGTCTTCGAGCCATTTTACTGGAAGAAACTGAATGGTTGGGCGGGCAGGTCACTACCCAGGGGGTGCCACCCGATGAACACCAATGGATAGAAGAGTTTGGCTCGACCAAAAGGTACAGGAATTACCGGGATAAGGTCCGTGATATATATAAGCGGACGATGCGGATGAATGATTCTAGCGAGCCGCTGAACCCGGGAGGTGGTCTGGTCAGCAACATCTGTCACGACCCTCGAGTCACGCTCCACGTTTTGAATGAAATGCTGCTGCCCTTTACCTTGACTAACCAACTCGTTATTAAACGTTGTACACGTGTTGACCGTGTGAAGCGCAGTGGAAAATCTGTTCAAGAAATTGTTTTGGATTCTGGAGAGGTTCTTCAGGCACCATTTTTCATTGATGCTACAGAGACAGGTGATATATTACCACTTGCAGATATTGCATATGTAACAGGAGCAGAGTCGCAAGCAGACACGGGTGAACCTCATGCGTTGGAGGTTGCTGATTCAGACGATATCCAAGCGTTTACCTATGTTTTGGCCATGGAAAACCGAGAAGGAGAAAACCATGTGATAGACAGGCCAGAAATGTATGATTTCTGGCGGGAATTTCATCCGGATATTTGGCCAGATAAATTACTGAGCTTGCATGCACCCCATCCAATTACTAAAGAAAAGCGGGCATATACCCTCTTTCGCGAGAAAGAAAGATTCCCGTTATGGGAATACCGGCGGATGTTTGATGCTGCGCTGTATGAAACTCCGCATCAAGCCGGTGATATTACGTTAATGAATTGGCCGCAAAATGATTATTTTCTTGGTAATATCTATGAGGTACCTGAAGAGGAAAAAGAAAAACATGTATATCGAGCAAAGCAGTTGAGTCTCTCCTTATTATATTGGCTGCAGACAGAACTCCCACGGTCTGACGGAGGCAAGGGATATGCTGGGTTGAAGCTGCGATATGATGTATTCGATACAGCGGATGGTTTAGCCAAATGTGCTTATATCAGAGAATCGCGGCGTATTAAAGCAGAGTATTGTATCACGGAAAAAGATGTTTCCCCTGATTTTAATGAAGGAAATGCTGGGAAACTCTACCATGATCGTGTCGGAATTGGGTCTTACAGTATTGATCTGCATCCCAGTATGACAGGGCGCAATTATTTGGATATCAAGGCACTGCCATTTCACATACCATTAGGTGCTCTGATCCCAAAAGACATCGAAAACGTGTTAGCTGGCTGCAAGAATATCGGTACTACCCATATAACCAACGGCTGTTACCGTCTGCATCCGACAGAATGGAATGTAGGAGAGGCGTGTGGAGAACTGGTGTATTTTTGTTTAGCAAATGAAACAACTCCGAAAGTGGTACGGGAGGATGATAGGTTATTGTTAAATTTTCAAAGTGAACTGAGGGCAGCAGGTTTTGAACTGGAGTGGCCCGACGAATTTTACTGATTGAGACATTTATAATGAAGCACATCAAAATTGAGGAGGATACCGGTGAAAATAAGTGTAAGCATGTATAGCTTAGCTTCCAGTATTAATGAAGAAAAGTGGGATATTGTTGATTTTATCGCTTATGCCGACAGCATAGGACTTGATGGAGTTGAACTCTTGGATATTTATTGGAAGGATAAACAAAATAAGCAAGCTGAACTAACACAAGTCAAAGAAGCTTTAAACAAGCATGATTTACTAGTATCTGCCTATGATGTCACCAATAATTTCGTTAAGGACTCCCGTGTAAAAAGAACAGAAGAAGTAGAAAAAGTGAAAGATGGTATCCGAGTTGCCAAGCAGTTAGGGACTGATATTGTCCGTGTTTTTTGTGGCGATCTAAGCGGTGATTTGACCTATGAGGAGGGGCAAGGTTGGATAGTAGAAAGTTTAAAGGAATGTGCTACTCTTGCTGAACAAGAAAAAGTCTATTTGGCCATTGAAAACCACGGCCTGCTTGCCGGTAAAAGTAAACAAGTGGAAGATATTATCCGGAAAGTAAACAGTCCTTTTGTAAAATCCACATTCGATACGGGGAATTTTTTATTGGTTCATGAAAAACCATCTGAAGCTTTTGACCGGTTGAAACAAGACATTATTCACGTTCATTTCAAAGATTTCCGTAAGAAGACATCGAAAGAATTGGTTAATGGTTTCAAGTCGTTAGAAGGAGTGGAATTGTACGGGACGATTCCCGGGGATGGCGAAGTAGATCTTTTCTATATTGTTAATGGCCTGATTAAACAGGGCTATGACGGCTGGTTGTCTATCGAATATGAAGGCATGGATGATGCCAAAGAAGCTAATGAAGAAGCGGTAAATCGTTTGCAGAGATTGTTGATGTAGGAGGTGCGTGGTGTGATGAAAGTTATCTATAGCAATCTGGAGAAAATCGATTTTAAATCCACTATTAGTGAGGTTGAACTATTAAATGTACTCGATGTACAAGCATTAGATAAAGATAAGGATAAAACAGTCATAGTATCTGCTGATAACAAGAAAATCGATCAACTACCAGGTACTCCCACCGTTTATATCCCGTACGAGAGCCTTCCAGAAAATTATCGGGGGAAGGATAATGTGCACGTGTATTTCGATCTTGAGCTTTATCCTTTCTTCGAAAAAGTAAAAGAAGTCTTTTTAAGTAAGAACAAAGGTGTATTTCGTTTTAGGAGGCACGTAGGTCAACATCAAACGGAATCGATTATTATAGAAGATATGTTTGTCATGACAAGTCTTCTTGGTAAACCGGAAGATGTCGAGGTAATTCATTCTAAAAAAGAGGTCAATCCGCAGCATACGATTGTTACTATTCTTTTTAAGCAGGGTACAATGGCTCACATGGAATATACGTTCTCTGGGCAGGAACGTTTAGAGCTGGAGTGGAGCGGGATGAAGAGAATAATTGAGTTCGACAGTGAAGAGATGACACCCATCACCCCAAAACACCACACCTCGTTGCCCCTTACCTATTCCGTCGATGCTATTTTGTTTGGCTCACATCAACTGGATGCAGCGTTGGCCGCTCAGTTGGAATTTTTGAAGGAACTCATAAACGGAGGTGCTGAGGCATGAAAATCGGTATGATGAGTTTCGCGCATATGCATGCTTATAGCTACGCAGATGGGCTGATGAAATTGTCGGATGTCGAATTGGTCGGCATCTTTGATGACGATAAAGTACGGGGCAAAGAAGCTGCCAAGAAATATCAAACAGAGCATTTTTCCGAACAATCCGATTTTTTAAAAGAGGAAATGGATGCGGTCATTGTTTGCAGTGAAAACATACGTCATAAAGAGATGGTGCTGAATGCAGCTGAAGCCCAAAAGCACATCTTATGTGAAAAGCCGATTGCCACCACCATAAAAGACGCGAAAGAAATGATTCACGTTTGTGATAAAAACGATGTTATATTACAAATCGCATTTCCTGTTCGTTTCAGTTCACCAATTCAACAACTGAAACAATTGATTGACAATGGGGAATTGGGCGAAATTGTCGCCTTCCGCACAACGAATCGTGGTCAGAACCCTGGTAGCTGGTTTATTGATCCAGTACAGTCTGGCGGCGGAGCAGTGTTGGACCATACCGTACATATGGTTGACATTATGCGCTGGTATTTAGGGAAAGAAATAACTTCTGTACAAGCGTATGTGGATTCATATTTTCATAACATTGACATCGATGACGCTGGAATTATGACCTTGGTGTTTGATGGAGGGGTGATTGCCTCCCATGATTCCAGCTGGTCCAGGTTTACTGAGTATCCTGTGTGGGGTGATGCCACTATTGAGGTGATCGGGACGAAACAAACGGTGAAAGTCGATGCATTTAAAGAGCATCTTCGATTGTTCACTAGTGGAGAGAAATCATTAACCCATGAATTCTATGGAAATGATATGGACTTTGGTCTAATTCGTGATTTCATCGAGTGCGTCAAAGAAAAGCAATCGTCGATAACGGGTTATGACGGCTTGAAATCTCTAGAGGTGGCTTTAGCCGCTTATCAGTCAAGTGAGCAGAAAAAAACAATAAAACTGTAAAGATAAATCGGGGACTTGGTAATATAGATGCCCAAATTACCTGCCAAGTAGGAGTTGAAAGATATGTTCACAATTGGAGTTGATATCGGAGGAACAAAAATAAAGATAGGTTTGCTATCAGGGGGACATCTTGTTAAAGAAAAAACGATTGAAACACCTAAAGAAAACGTAATAAAAAAATTGACCACTGCAATAATAGAGGTCGCGCAAAAGGAATATATTCAGGGTATTGGGGTAGCTTCTGCAGGTATTGTCGATATGGAAAAGGGTTTGATCCAACGAGCTGCTAACCTGCCTGTTTTAGAAGGTGTTCCAGTTAAATCCATTTTAGAGGAAACCTTTCAAGTTCCGGTAATTATCGGGAACGATGCCAATTGTGCAGCATGGGCTGAGGGGGAGATAGGTGCTGCACAATCGGTGAACAGCTTTATCTGTGTAACGCTAGGAACAGGGATTGGGAGTGGAATCATTCTTAATGGTGAACTCGTCCAAGGAAAAAATGGTTATGGTGGGGAAGTCGGTCATATGACTATTATTCCAAATGGATTGTTATGTGGCTGTGGGAGAAGAGGGTGTTGGGAGGCATATGCTTCCGGAAAGGCATTAGAAGGAAAAATAGCTGAAAATGAATTATTGTCAGAAAAACACTACCATCCTAAAGAGTTATTTAAACAATATAAGCATCAGTCTTCCTGCAAAATAATAGTCGATCACTTTATAGATTACTTATCGATGGGGATAACAAACCTTCAATATGTCTTTGATCCAGAGCGTATTGTGATAGGCGGAGGGATCATAGATTCAGGTGATCAGTGGTGGGAGGGATTTATAAATACGTTAAAAAATAAATCCTCTATACCCATTGATGTACAACGTGCCAGGCTGAACAATAATGCAAGCATGATTGGGGCAAGTTATTTAGCAGTAAAAGAATAGAAAGGGGGAATCCATGTATTATTTAAAAGGTAATATTATTACGGATGGAAAAGTGATGCCTGACCAGATAATAGAAGTCGATGGATGCAGAATAACTGGAGTCGGAGTAAAGAGACAGAACCATGAAGCCCCTATGATAGAAGTGAAAAATGGTTTTATTTGCCCTGGATTCGTTGATATACATTTTCATGGAGTAGATGGGATGGATTTTATGGACGAGGGGAAAGGTGTTTTTCGGGATATTACCACCCACCTGCCGAAATATGGAATCACCTCCTGTTTAGCTACTTCCAGAACTGCCTCCTTACCTGATATCAACGAATTTTTACAAGCTGCTACAAGGTATAACCCTTTAAATCCCGAAGGTGCCAGAATTCTCGGTGTCCATCTAGAAGGCCCTTGGCTCAGTCCAAAATACAGCGGAGCCCAACGTAAGGAACTTATACGTGCGTTAACCTGGTCGGATGTTATAAGCGTAATTGAGCCCTATCAATCTATCATATCAAAAATGACCATCGCCCCAGAAGAAGTTAAAGACCCTACCATCATTCCACACCTCGTTTCACTGGGAATACAGGTGTCAGCGGGTCATACTAACGCAAGCATAGAACAAATAAGAGTGACGATCGAACATGGTTTAAGCCAGCTGACTCACACTTTTAATGCTATGAGTCCTGTGGATCATCGAAGACCTGGAACAGCCGCCGCTGCTTTATATTTTGAAAATCTGATATGTGAACTGATCACAGATGGTGTGCATGTAGAGTCCCGAATGATTGAACTATTGTACAAAATGAAAAGGAAAGAGAACATCGCCCTCATTTCTGATTGCACGGGCTATAACCAATTTCCCGACGGCGAGTTCTTGGAAAGAGGCAAAGAATTGGTGAGGAAAGGGAATGAAGTCAGGTTGAAAAACGGTTCATTAGCTGGCAGCGCCATTACGTTGAATGAAGGGGTCAAACATGCTATTTCTCAGTGTAATATTCCTCTGGCTGAGGCTGTTTTTATGGCGACAGAAACACCAGCTAAAGCTGCTGGGACCGATCTCAAAATTGGTAAAATAAAGCCCGGCTTTCTTGCGGATTTTGTTATCTTGGATCAAGATATGGGGGTTACAAAAACTATTATTGATGGAAAAGTTATGTATTCAAGTAGTATATGACTGTAAGGTTTTTTTTGTCAGGGGTCTTTTCATCATGTATTTCGTGTGAACTGGTCCTTTATACTGTACATAATAAAAGACTCCTGAACGGCGCCTTTATGCTATGTATGTTTCTTTAATCATAAAGCTTTCATTATTCGAAGCTTACGCGTTTTATTATTTAATTTTTGAAGATAGTCTATCCAATATGACTCGTCGAAGTCCAATAATTCCTCCTCACTTACATCGGAGTGTTCGTCATTAATATTGATTAATGCAGTATTAAACGTTTTAACACTCTTGAGGAATTCCACCTGTTTTTGGTCTAAATTCATGCTGTCAGCCCCGTCCAACTCTTTTTCCAGACTTTCAAACGTAAGCATGATATCACTAAGGTGCTGGAGCGCGAGGTTCATTGTTGTATTCCCATTAATCACCGTATTAGCCAAATCACTTAGTTGTATAAAGTCATTTAAGGTTTCTGAATAAGTTGCATGCAGCATCTTTAAATCTTCTTGGGAGATCTGCTGTTTTTCTAAGGCCTGATCAATAACATGATTGTATTGGGACCAATCTCGGATGAAGGTGAAGAACGCATGTTCAACTACATACGTTTCGATATACTCGTGATAGATGTTGCTTTGCTTTTTTAGACCATAAGTGTATGTTGCAAACGCTAATACGAAGACCACCGTTATTCCTATTAAAATTCTTTTATTCGTAAACATAAAAACCTCACTTGAGAAGGATATCAAAAATGAAATAAGCCATGAGTACGGATATTAAAAGCCCTATTACTCCTATTAATAACTGTTGACAAAATGACAATAACCTCACCACCTGCTAGTAATTGTAAAATAAACGAAAATAAATAGCAATATAGTTCTAGGTAATAATTTCTATTATGCCGCAACCTTCTATTTATGATCAAGTAATAGCGAAATGCGTGCCATGCTTCAACAATACCGTGCCAAGATAAAAAATCATTCTCATTTTCTTTGATTTACATTCCGTTATGCTAGATTTCCGAGTCGGACTCACCAGGTTACGATCCAGTTAGCTCGATATTCATGCCGACGCGCTTGTTAGCTATGGTTTATGCCAAATTGAAGACATTCTTTCCAAATTAGACCATCACCGATCCAGTTAAGTTCATCACCATGCCAAAACTAGATGTGTTTAAGCTGAATCGAAGAACTTACATTCCTGAGGTTATTTATGAGCCGGGATAGTGGATTTACATGCAGCCGACAGAGGTATACATTCCGATAACAAAGCTTCAAGATAAAAATATCTATTCTTCATTATCTGTATGCTCAATTGAGAGAGGATCTAAAACATCTCAAACAATGCAGTGTTTGAGATTGAATACCCATTTTGCCGGATAACTCCCTTATAATGGAGTTGGGATTCATCAACAGTAAAAAGGAGGGATGGCATGCTGAATGTAGCATTGCTGAGTAAATGGCATGTCCATGCCGGCGACTATGCCGCTCAGGCAGAAAATCATCCAGAAGTGGCCATCAAGGTCGTCTGGGATGAGGATGTAGAGCGGGGGCGTCAGTGGGCAGAACAATTGAACGTCTCATTTGAACAAGACCTTGAAGCAATCTGGCAAGATGACGCCATCGACGGGGTGATCGTCGATACGCCGACCCGTGACCATACGGACATCCTGCTGCAAGCAGCGGAGAACGGCAAACATATTTTCACCGAAAAAGTCTTGGCCTTCTCTGTCAGAGAGTGTGACCGGATTGCGGATGCAGTCCGAGAACAAGAAGTAGAATTGATGGTCTCCTTGCCAAGGCTTACAGAATCTTATTACTTATACGCTCAAGATGTGATCGATAAAGGCTTGCTTGGAGATTTGACCTCCATCAGATGCAGGCTTTCACATAATGGAGCTGTTCCTACTAGTAGTCATCCTGAAGGGTGGCTCCCTAGTCATTTTTTCAACTTGGATGAAACTGGAGGGGGTGCATTGATCGACCTTGGCGCTCATCCTATTTATCTATTGAATCGTCTTGCAGGACCCCCGGAAGCTGTCATGGCCAGACTGAACTCGTTTTATGACCGGGACGTAGACGATCAAGCTGCCGTGATTGTTGAATATCAATCAGGTGCACTTGGTGTAATAGAAACCGGTTTTACTTCAGCCAGCAGCCCTTTCCAATTGGAACTCTATGGAACTGAGGGAGCATTGATGATTGAAGATGATGAAGTAAGGTTGAAAAGTAGAAAAGTAGACGAAGCAGGTTGGCTTTTATCTGAAGAATTGCCACAAGCACAGCCCATGCCGTTTGAACAATGGGTGGACGCTATATTGAAGCGAGGGGACTCATCCATTTACTATAATGACGCCCGGCAATTGACCTGGATGAATGAGGCTGCCCAGCGCTCCCATGAAACTGAACAAAGAGTCACAAGGAAACAGATGGAAGGGGAATGGACACATGACTGAAAAACTAAAAGTAGGCATCATAGGGGGAGGCGGTATCGCCCAAGGAGCCCATCTGCCGAATTACGTGAAACATCAGGATAAAGTTGAAATCGTGGCCGTAACAGACGTTGTTAAGAAAACGGCGGAAGAATGTGCGGAGCTGTTTTCAGTTCCACATACCTTCACCGATTATAAAACCATGTTCCGTGATTGTGACCTGGACGCCGTAAGTGTCTGCACCCCGAATAAATTCCATGCCGATGCAGCTATTGCGGCATTGGAAGCAGGCTGCCATGTTCTTTGTGAGAAACCGCCAGCCATGAATGTAGCAGAAGCGACCGCCATGGCCGAAGCAGCCAAAAAACACAACAAAATCTTGAGCTATGGCTTCCATTTCCGGTATGCCCCTGAAGTGATAACATTAAAACGGTTTACCGACGCTGGTGAGCTGGGTGGCATCTATGCAGCTAGCATTCGAGCAGTCAGAAGACGCGGAATACCGGGTTGGGGCGTTTTCACAAATAAAGATCTGCAAGGAGGCGGCCCACTAATTGATATCGGCGTTCACATGCTCGATGCCGCCCTTTATCTGATGGACTATCCCGAACCAGAATCGGTTTTCGGTGCCACCTATCAAAAAATTGGCAACCGCAAAGGCGTAGGCTTGATGGGAGATTGGGATTGGGAGTCATTTTCAATCGAAGATATGGCCAGAGGCATGATTCGATTTAAAAATGGCGCCACCATCATGCTGGAGACAGCTTTTGCAGCGAACGTCGAAAAAGATGATGTCATGAACGTTTCGTTGATGGGAGATGAAGGTGGAGCAGATGTGTTTCCACTGAAAATCTATCAAGAAAAGCATGATGCCCTCATCGATGTATCTCCTGCTTATTTACCGAAGAAGGGCTACCATGAGCTCGAGGTAGAAAGCTTTGTGAATGGCTGTCTCACTGGTGAAGCACCGATCAGCACCCCTGAGCAAGGCGTGGTCATACAAAAAATTATCAATGGGTTCTATGAATCTGCTAAAACAGGTAAAGCAGTGAAGATAGATGATTCTGAAGATGAGTCTAAGCTATAGGTGAGGAGCAGGATCGCCCAAATCTAGTCCAATCGCCCAAGTAGAGGAAAAACCGCCCAAGCTGGGGTGAGAATCGCCCAAGGTAGAGGTGAAATCGCCCAAGCCGGAGCCGATCGCCCAAGTCGGGAGCAGAACCGCCCAAGCGTGGCATGCAATCGCCCAAGTAGAGGAAAAACCGCCCAAGTTGGGGTAAGAATCGCCCAAACAGGCGTCGACCGCCCATGTTGGGAGCAGATTCTTCAAAGTTTGAGGTGAAATTATGCACATTCAAACAACGTGTCTCAACGAAAAAGGCGCCTGAGCGGCGCCTTTTATCAATAAGGATAGTAATACGGGTAATAGTAAGCATGATTTTGATGCTGGTAATACCTTTGGGAAGCATTAGGATGCTGCATGTTCATGTGCTGGCCCATCGTCTGGGAGGCGGCACATTCCTCGGTCGGACCGATAATAATGGTCTGATCATGCAACGGGGCGATAGCTTCTTGGAATTTTTCAGGATTTATGCAATACGTATGAGCAAACACTTCGACTGGCGTTTTAGTCAGCAGGTCAGAACCGAAGATGTATTCAGGATAAGGGGCGTCGAAAATGGCGAGCAAGTGCGTATTGTTTTGGCTTGCTTCTTCCCAGTGCCACCAGCCCTGCGGAATGTTCGCCACTTCGCCGGGCGTGATTGGGATATTGGTTACTTCGTTGGTGAACGGATTAATAAAAGAAACTACAGCCGATCCGCTTATACAGTACACCAGCTCTGAAGCATTTTGATGGTAATGGGGTTCGACCACATGCCCCTGGCTTAAGTAAATATCCAGCAATGACGTATTGCCGAGCGTATTTAAATTGTCCCTTCCCAGTCGATTAATATAGTTGTCTGCGTTCCGCGTGAACAATCGGTTCGTGTTGAGATCAAAAAAGTACTCTGCAACTGGGCCAGGACCGTTCATGTATGAGTTAACCATAACTATTCATCTCCATCTCATGAAAAGAATTACCAATTCATCTTATGATGGAGAGGGAGGGTTGTGACACTTGCCTATGTGTGAAGTGAATGAACAGGGGATTTAGGCTGCCACATTATCGATATCTGAAAGGTAGGAGGACAACCTATCTTTTTTTCACGATTGTCCCCCCTGTAATTAAAATAAAAAAAATCGCGACCACATAGATGATTAAATAATCTATGTTTAGCATACTTATTGCAGCTACATATTCGACACATCCACCGTTTCGCCCTTGTTTATTTTTCTGTTTCTTATGAGTTCCGCAATGCTAAATCCAACTATGCTACCTGCTAAGGCAACCCATGGAATTTGACCGACCAGTAATCCAATTATGATATTAACGACTGACAGAGCGAGAACAACCCTTATAAAATGACTTTTCACTTTTAAAGATCCCCTTTCGTTAAAGTTCTCCAATTCAAGGTTCGTTATGTAAATAAATGTATGATAAGGTTTAATATGGTTTTGATAATAACATAGTTAAAATACATTGGGGGACAAGAATGAGACGCAGGTTGTTTCATATTCTCAACATAATCGTTCTAATTCTTATGACAGTATTTAATTTTTTTGCCTGGTTTGGAAATGCGATGAGTCAAGTTTCGTTTGCCGGAATTGATTTCTCAATAATGACTTCTTATATATGGTGGGGACTTTTTTATTTCATCCAATTTCAAAAGAAAAATACGTATTGGGGATCTATTTGGTTTGCCCTTTCACTCGTTGTTCTCTGGTATTGACTATTTGGCGGGGGTTCTTCCGTTTATTATTGGTTGATCGACTAGCAAGTTCCTGCCACAACCACACATGCTCCGAGCCCCGCCATAACTACGAGCCCAAAATAGAGCTTTATAAGCCAATCTGTATTAAATACAAGCCAACCCGGGAGCGGATCAATCCCGGCACTCACACTTGGCTTTCGCACTAGAGCATTACAGGCGAAACTGGTGAGAATACGAGCCAACATCACCTGAATACAAGCCCAATCAGAGAGAGTTTAAGCTAGCAGCAGGTTGAGCCATCTGTTATGTGCCGGTTTAGGAGACATTCATGCCGAATGAGAGCATCACCAAGCCACTTTCCAGCATGACCGCGCCAATAGCTGGATTTTTCATGCCAAATTCGGATGTTAATAATCCTGAGCATATTTACGGGCTAAAACGATGCGCTTTCAAGCCAATCTGTACCAAATATAAGCCAACCCGGGAGTGTATCAAGCCAGGACCTGACACTTGGCCTTCGAACTAAAGCATTACAGGCGAAACTGGTGAGAATACGAGCCAACATCACCTGAATACAAGCCCAATCAGAGCAGATATAATCCAGCAGCAGCCAGCAAGCCTGTTTACATGCCAATCTACGAAACATTCATGCCGAAACCGCTCAGCACCGAGCCACCGCACAGCCTCACCACGCCACTACTTAAATTTTTCCGGCCAAATCAACACATTTACATTCCCCACCCTAGTTACGAGCCAACCCAAACCATTTATAATCCCTCCCGCCTCAAATACAGTCCACCAAACCCTCATCAAAAGGAAAAATCCCACCGAGGTGGGATTTAACAAGCATTTACATATACCAGACTTCGTTGTTCGTGGAGGATATGGCGACCGCACCAGCCTGGAGGGCGGTGACGACGTCGTCTTTTTCGCAGACGAGGCCGCTTGCGATGATGGGGGTGTCGATTTTATCTTTGACCCAGCCGATGGCTTTGGACATGCCGCCGGGCAGGATTTCGATGAAGTGGGGGTTGGAGTTGGCGATTTGTTTGTCGATGCTGTGGAAGGAGAAGGAGTCGACGACGAAAAAGCGGTGGATGGTGTAGAAGCCGTAGTTCCGGGCGGCGTGGACCATTTGGGCTTTTGTGCTGATGATGCCGTCGGCGTTGGTGCTTTCTTTTAAGAATTCCAGGGCGATTTCCTGGTTAGAGGTTCCTTCCAGCAGGTCGACGTGGACGAAAGCGAATTTGCCGGCTGCTTTAATGCGGTCGACGATTTTGCCGACGTTGATGATGTTGCTATTCAGGATGAAGATGATGGTGCATTCGGTTTGAATGGCTTCTTCCAAACCATCGTTGTCTTTTACGGCGGCAATGACCGGGTTTTGTTCCAGGGTCTGGATGACGGTTTCTCTCATGATTATCTCCTCATTTAGTTGGATTTCTATGGTCATTATATAGAATGCAACGGGAAAATGAAAGATTGCCGGTTTATAGACTGCGAGAGTGAGCCCCTTTTTGAGGGGGGAGTTGACAGGTTCATGGCTAGCCCTATATACTGTGAACTAATATAAGTTACTAGAGCCGAGAGAAAAGTAACTTCCCATGGGGGAGGTATGCTTTTCTCTCTTTTTTTTGGCTCTAAAATTGCTCATGGGTAGTAACAGAAGGGATTGTGACAGTGGCATATGAGTATGACCGATTTCAACATGGATTTCTTTTCATTAAAAGGTCAGACCGCTCTCGTAACGGGTGGGAACTCCGGCCTGGGGCAGGCGTTTTCCTTAGCATTGGCGAAGGCTGGAGCGAATATTTTCATTCCGAGTCTTGCCGAGGACGATGGCACGACCCGGGAGCTGATTGAACAGGAAGGCGTCCAAATGGAATTTATGAAAGTGGATATGACGGAATCTGGAGCGCCGAAACGGATCATCGAAGCGTGTACGGAGGCGTTCGGCTCAGTTGATATTGTCGTGAACAGTGCGGGGTTGAATAAAGTAGCCAGTTTTGAGGAGTTTGACAAAGAAAAGTGGGATCCGATGATTCACGTCAACTTGACGGCTGCTTTTGAGATCAGCCATGAAGCGGCTAAGCAGATGATCCCGCAGCGGCATGGCAAAATTATCAACATTTGCTCGATGTTTTCGTTCCATGGCGGCCAGGGATCTCCGGCCTATGCGGCGACGAAGCACGGCTTAGCTGGATTGACGAAAGCTTATTGCGATGAGCTGGCCCAGTACAACATTCAAGTCAATGGGCTCGCGCCTGGGTATTATGCGACGGACCTTACCAAAGGCACGCGGCAGGATCCGAAAGCGAACGAAAAGGTGATTGATCATACGCCTGCTGGTCGCTGGGGAGAACCACAGGATTTAATGGGTGCGACCGTATTTCTTGCCAGTCCGGCTTCCAACTATGTGAACGGCCACATTTTAGCTGTGGATGGCGGCTACCTCGTCAGGTAAACCATCGGAAAGGAGGGTGTTAACGGTATGCGTAATAAATATGTGATTGGTATCGACGAAGGGTCGCAAAGCGCGAAGATTGTGATTTTCGACCTGGAAGGAAACGTTGTCAGCGAAGGTACCGAGGCTTTGCGGCCTGTCAGCATGCCCGAACCAGGACACGTGGAGCATCCGGACGATGATTTGTGGGATGCGATTGTCGAGGCCAGTCAAAAGGCCTTAACCAATTTTCCGGGCAACAAATCGGACATCATCGGCATCGGATTGTGTACGATTCGATTTTGCCGGTGCGTACTTAAGGAAGATGGCACACTCGTTTCACCGGCGATGAGCTGGATGGATAAGCGAGTGTCCAAGCCTTATGAACCGACCCATCCGGAGGCAGCTTATGTAACCACATCATCCGGTTATATCACGCATCGCCTGACAGGGGAATTCCGAGATACGGCGGCCAACTACCAGGGGATGTGGCCCATAGATACGGAGATGTGGGATTGGAGCGAGGATGAAGAAGTCTTTGATAATTACAACATCCCACGTGAGCGCCTGTTTACGCTGCAAAATCCGGGCACGGTCCTCGGGCACGTTACGGGAACGGCGGCGGAACAAACGGGCCTTCCTGCGGGTCTGCCTGTCGTTGCCACAGCCAACGATAAAGCGGTGGAGGCGTTGGGCGCGGGCATCCTTTCAGGAGATACAGCGCTGATTTCGTTGGGGACGTATATTGCCGGAATGGTCCATGGGCGCGAAAACCCGCAGGAGAGTACGTATTTTTGGTCCAATTTTGCGGCCATCCCTGGTGAATATTTGCATGAGAGTAACGGCATTCGTCGCGGGATGTGGACGGTCAGCTGGTTCAAGGAGATGTTTGGAGATGAATTGAACAAACAGGCGCAAGCACGCGCCCTGTCGTCTGAGGATCTGTTGAATGAAGAAGCGGCTGATACAGTTCCAGCCGGGAGCGACGGGTTGATGACGGTCCTCGATTGGCTCCCGCCAGCAGATGCGCCTTATAAAAAAGGGATGATGATTGGCTTTGACGGGCGGCATACGCGTGCCCATATCTATCATTCCATATTAGAGGCGATCGCCTTGACGATGAAGTCGAATGTCGAGGCGATGTGTGAAGAGAAAGATATGGAGCTGAAGAACCTCGTTATCTCAGGAGGCGGGTCGAACGGCGATCTGATGATGCAGCTATTTGCCGATGCATTCGGTCTGCCGGCTAAGCGGAATACCGTCAACGGGGCTGCCAGCTTAGGGGCTGCGATCAATACCGTAGTAGCGCTTGGCGAATATGACAGCTATGAAGAAGCAACCCGGCACATGGTTAAGGTGCGCGACACATTTACACCGGACCCAGACAAGCAAGCTTTCTACAATCGCTTCAATGACGAGGTTTATCAACAGATCACCACATATACGGACGGCCTCTTGCAAAAAGCGTCCGCCTTTTTCAATGACTAACTTACAAAGGGGTTTTATTCAATGGCATTAACGCGCGAACAGATTGTCAACGATGTACAAGCGATGCTTCCTCAGGAGCAGATTATTACTGATGAAGCTGTATTGAAAGAAAACAGTGCGGACCGGTTCAGAAAATTTGAAACGATCCACGATATATACACCCAGCCGCTTCCGGCTGCGGTGGTGAAGGTGACGAGCGCTGAGGAAATATCGCGCCTGCTGCAGTATATGAACGACCATAACATCAATGCTGTCCCGCGGACCGGGGGATCAGCGACTGAAGGCGGCCTGGAAACAGCCGTGGAAAACTCGCTCGTCATTGACGGCTCGCCGATGAATGACATCGTCAGCATTGATTCCTATGACATGCTGGCCACAGTGAAATGCGGCGTACCTTTAGAGGATTTGGAAACGGAATTGCGAAAACAAGGGCTGACGACAGGACACTCCCCTCAATCGAAACCGCTGGCTCAAATGGGCGGGCTCGTGGCGACCCGAAGCATTGGCCAGCTCTCCACGTTATATGGCGGCATCGAGGATATGGTCGTCGGTGTTGAAGCCGTGTTTCCGAATGGAGAGATCACGAAAATCAAGAACATCCCGCGACGGGCAGCCGGACCGGATATCCGCCACGTCATCATCGGAAATGAAGGCGCGCTTTGCTACATTACCGAGGTCACGGTCAAAGTGTTTCAATACCAGCCTGAGCACAATCAGTACTATGGCTACGTCCTCGATAACATGAAAACCGGCTTCGACATTTTACGTGAGGTGATGGTGCAAGGCTACCGTCCTTCTGTCGCGCGTCTCTATGACCCGGAAGACGCGGCTGATCATTTCGATTTTTCCCAAGGCAAATGCGTGCTGATTTTCATGGCAGAAGGTCCGCAGCGGATTGCCGAAGCCACCGGGCAAGCGATCGAAGCTATCGTCGCGCAGTACAGTGAAAGCGAGCGCGTGGAAAGCCGGCTGATCCAGGAATGGTTTGAAAATCTGAACTGGGATCCGTCCAAAGTGGAGGAAGAACGCCAAGCGATCAAAGATTCCAATAACATCGGCTTCACGACGGAAGTGTCCGGATCATGGAGCGTCATTCATGATATTTATGAACGCTGCATCACACGCATTCGCGAAGAGATCCCGCACATCACGATGCTCGGCGGCCATTCGTCGCACAGTTACTTGAATGGCACCAACATGTATTTCGTATACTATTACGATCTCGTTGATATTAAACCAGAAGAAGAAATCACGGCCTATCACTATCCGATCAACAAGATCATCGTCGAAGAAACAATCAAAGCCGGGGGTTCGATGGTCCATCACCACGGTGTCGGCAAGCATAGAACGCCGTGGATCAAGGATGAATACGGTTCGTCGTACTACATCCTGGAAACATTGAAAAAAGCGTTCGATCCAAAATGCATTATGAACAAAGGAACCATTTTTCCAACAGACGATTAATCCAACATCAGCGTAGGGGCCAGGGCTTAGCTTAGCCCGGTCGCACCTGCCTGATCATCACGTTATGAAAGCGATTTTTTTGAGGAGGAAAAAAGTGAACTTTTTAAAAGACAATGCGATTCGCCCGCTGGTTTTCTTACCGGCGTTCATCTTACTATTGATTACCATTATCCTGAATTTTGTTAGCTATGAGTGGTTTTTAGACGTAACGACGACCGCTACGACGTTCATGACCAATGACATGGGCTGGATCTTCAGCATCGCCGGCGTCGTATGTGTAATTTTAATCATATTTGCGTATTTTTCCCCGCTGGGAGACGTCAGAATCGGCGGACCAGACGCCAAACCGTTGCTGCGCAAGAAAACATGGTTCGCGGTCACCTTGACGACCACGATCGCAGCCGGCATCTTATTTTGGGGAACAGCCGAACCGATTTCCCACCTGACGAGCCCGCCTGAATCATTGGGGATCGAACCCATGTCAGCTGAAGCTGCGCTATTTGCCATGGAAACCCTATACCTGCACTGGACATTCATTCCGTATGCCTTCTATTCCGTCCCTGCCATCGTATTTGCATTTGCCTACTATAATATGAATCGTTCGTTCAGTGTCGGCACGCAAATATCGCCAGCCTTTAAAAACTACAACCAAGACAAACTGAACGTGATCGTCGACGCGGTCATTTTATTCGCCGTATCAGCGGCCATCTCATCATCATTCGGAACATCCGTCATGAACATGGGAGGAGGCATCAATTCCCTGCTCGGAATCGATAACGGCCGCGCACTCTGGGTCGTCATCACCATCGTAGGGACCATCGCGTTTATCATCTCCTCCAGTACCGGGCTGTTACGAGGCATCCGCGTCCTAGCCGACTTTAACATCTATATCTATTACATTATCATCGCAGCCCTGATCATATTAGGTCCGACCGTATACATGTTCAGCGTCGGTACCGAAAGCTTCGGCGGCTTTCTTTCTCACTTCTTTGAAAAAGCCCTATTTACCGGCGGAGCAGCCGGCGACACGTGGGCCAGCGGCTGGACCACATTTTACTGGTCAAACTGGATGGCCTGGGCACCCGTTACCGCCGTCTTCCTGGCCAGAATCGCCTACGGCTACAAAGTAAAAGAAGTCATCATGATGAACTTTGTCATCCCCGGCTTTTTCAGCGTGCTCTGGATGACCGTCCTCGGCGGCTCAGCCATCAACTTCCAAATGACCGGAAAAGTTGACATCGCCGGCATCATCGACTCCCAGGGCACAGGAGCCGCAGCCTATGCCGTTCTAGAACAACTGCCATTCTCAAGCATACTCATCGCCCTGTACCTACTGGCCGTCATGCTCTCATTCATCACCGCCACCGACTCCACCACGAACGCCATGGCCAGTATCAGTACCAAAGGCATCACCCAGGGCGCACAGGAAGCACCTGTCTTGATCAAAATTACCTGGGGTGTCATCGTCGGAGCCGTCGCCCTCATCTTCATCGCAACGCTCGATGTCGAAGGGATCAAAACCCTATCGTATCTTGGCGGCTTTCCCGCCCTGTTCCTGGGGATATTCAGTATCCTTTCGCTGATCTTCATTATGCGGAACCCTAGTAAATTTGACCGCTATCCTCAGGATAAATAGATTACATGTAAAAATCCCACTTCGGTGGGATTTTTATGTTGGGGAGGGGAGGTTGGACTTGAAGTGTGAGCTTGACTGATATATCGGGATTTGGACCGATATCTGGAGCGTTGTGACCGATATACGAGAGGTTTGACTGATATGTGGTGGCTAGACCGATAAATGGCGGGGTGGACCGATAAGAGTGCGAGTTAGACTAATATATCGGGATTTGGACCGATATCTAGAGCGTTGTGACCGATATACGAGAAATTAGACTGATATGTGGTGGTTAGACTGATAAAAGGCGGGTTGGACCGATAAGAGTGCGAGTTAGACTGATATATTAGGATTTAGACCGATATCTGAGTAAGTTAGACTGATATATTTAGAGGTAACATCGAAGGAGGAGATTTTCCAGCCAAATGAGAGGCCTCCACCATCATTTCTCCTCAACAATGCAAGCAAAGCAAGTCAAGATCTAACCAAATGAAAAATCCCACGGCCGTGGGATTTCCTTATTGAACTTCGATTGGTTTGCAATCTGACATGCTAGGTTTACGAGCCGAACATACTGCTATTCGAGCCAAACCTTAAGTATTCATGCCGGACATCGGGAGTGAGCAAGAGCCCCACTGGATTGCAAGCCGAAACGTGAGCATTATGCGCCAAACTGAGAAGATTACAATCCAAGCAACTAGATTTACAAGCCAAACTAGGTTCAGCTCCCACCTTACATGCCAGTTTCTCAACATTTCGAGCCGAATCAGCCCTGCACCGATCCAAATTACCGCTACACCATGCCGAATCGGGCCTGCTACATGCCAGATTCAGCATGTTATATTCCTCCACCCATTTACATTTCAAGAACCATCAAATATAGGCTAAGCCACCACCGAAATATGCCAGCTCCCCCACAATATAAGCCGGCCCTCCCAGCCCAGCTATTGCCTGAACCTATCCAAATGGAAAATCCCACGGCCGTGGGATTTTCTTATTGAACTTTGATTAGTTTGCAATCCACCATGCTAGATTTACGAGCCGAACATCCCGCTATTCATGCCAAACCTCAACAAATCCATGCCGACCCTCGAAAGATAGCAAAAACCCCGCTGGCTTACAAGCTGAAACGTGAGCATTACGCCCCGAAGTGAGAGAATTACAATCCAAGTAACTAGATTTACAAGCCAAACTAGGTTCAGCTCCCACCTTACATGCCAGTTTCTCAATATTTCGAGCCGAATCAGCCCTGCACCGATCCAAATCAGTACAGCACCATCCCGGTTACTAGATTTTATAAGCCGAAATGAGAGATTTACATGCCTCACCACATTTACAATCCAAAAAGAACCGTAATACATTCCAAACCAGCACAAAATCAAGCCAGATCACTCCCAATATAATTCGCCCGCCCAATCCCCGCCCTGCTCCATCCCACAAAAACCGCATCACATAATGAAAAAATTCCACAATCGTGGAATTTTGAAAGTCTATCAAACCAGTCAATTTGGTAGATCTCACAAACAACAGGCTTTAATTTCAGAGGATATAACGAATAAATGTGTCGGATTTTCAGGTATGATGAATTTACACTATTTTCTGAATATTCTATGAAAAATCATGAGGGGGAGAAGTCGTGAGGTTTAAATCATTTATTTTAGTCATGATTGCGTTGCTGTTTGTTGTGGCTGGCTGCACGGATCCGACGGAGAGTACAGATTCTGGAGGCGATGATAGTGGAGATCAGGAAGCGGGCGATGGCGGGACGTTGACGATTTCGGATTTATCTGAGGCTCAGAGTCTGGACCCTCATATGGTAACGGATGCGGCGTCGATGCGCTATATTGAAAATATGTATAGTACGATGTTCCGTTATGTTGCGGGTGAATATGGTGAGGTTGAAGGGGAGTTGGTTGAAGATTATGAGCTCTCTGAAGATGAGACAACCTATACGTTTACGCTGCATGAGGGTGTGACGTTCCATAACGGGGATGCGTTGACGTCAGAGGATGTGAAATATTCGTTTGAACGGATGATGGAGGATGGTGTCAGAAAGGATCAGTTTTCGGCGGTAGAATCGATTGAGACGCCTTCTGAAACCGAAGTCGTTGTGAACTTGGAACAGCCGATTGCTCCGTTTTTGACGTTTCTTGCTTATCCGATGAATGCGATTGTGAATCAGACGGTTGTAGAGGAAAATGGCGGAGAATTGGATAGTGTCGATGCGGGCAGTGGTCCTTTTGAATTGAATGAATGGACGAAGGACCAGGAGATGGTGCTGGATAAATTTGATGATTACTTCAAAGAAGGCAAGCCTCATCTTGATCAAGTGGTGTGGCGTGCCATTCCTGATGAAACGGCACGGACGACAGCGATCCGTAATGGTGAAATTGATATCATCTTGCAAGCGCAGCCGAAGAATGTGGAGCGGCTTGAGCAAGCGGAAGGTGTCAATGTCGAAGAGGTGCTCGGGACGTATTGGGAATATGTCGGGTTTAATGTGGAAGATGACGTCATGGAAAATAAACAGGTGCGTCAAGCGATTGCGTGGGCAGTCGATCGGGATGCCATTAATGAGACCGTGAAGTTTGGACAAGCTGTGCCGCTGCGTGGCGGCAACATTCCCGAAAATCATTGGGCTCACATGGAGGAAGAGGTTTATCCGGAACGGGATCTTGATAAAGCCCGCGAGCTGCTTGAAGAAGCAGGCTATGGCGATGGCCTGGAGCTGTCGATGAAAGTGAGCAACAACCAATCCCAGATTGATGCGGCTCAAATGATCAAGCAGCAGCTTAAAGAGGTTGGGATTGAGCTCGAAGTTGTGTCCCAGGAAAACAGTGTCTTTTTTGAACAGTTAGGCAGCGGGGATTTCCAATCGACGGTCGTCGGCTGGGTCGGGTTTGTTGATCCGGATGAGTATTTGTACAACATATTCCATACGGAAGGCATGTACAATCAGCAAAATTACTCGAATCCGGAAGTCGATCAATTGCTCGAACAGGGGCGTAAAGAGATGGATCAGGAAAAACGAAAAGAAATCTATGCAGAAGCTCAAAAAATCATTGCTGAAGATGCGCCGATGGTGTTCTTGTATGCGAATCCGCAAATATCAGCCATCCGTGATCGTGTCGAAGGCTTCAACGTCGATCCAACGGTTACCACGATTTCTTTAGAAAATACGAAAGTAGCACAGTAATGTTGGAAAAAGCGACCTTTAATCTCTCATGGGTCGCTTTCTCTTTCGATTGAAAGGAGAGAGGACTCGGATGATTGCCTACATTATTAAACGTCTGCTGATATCGATTCCTGTGCTGTTTGGCATTTCTGTGCTGGTTTTTTTCATGGTGCGGTTAGTACCCGGGGACACCGTAACCGCCATGCTGGGCAACAGTTATACGCCGGAGCAGGCTGAGGCCTTGCGGGCCAAATATGGCCTGGATGAACCTCTGATTACGCAGTATGCATTGTGGCTGAAAAATGTCGTGCAAGGGGACTTCGGGTATTCTCAGTTCACGAATACACCAGTGCTGGAAGCTATCCTGGCCCGTTTACCGATTACGATTGAATTAGCGACGCTCAGTGTCCTCATTGCCATCATCATCGCGATTCCATTAGGGACGATTGCGGCGATCAGACGAAATAGCAAGTTTGATTATGGCGCGAGCCTGTTTGGGATGCTGGGGATTTCGATTCCGAATTTCTGGTTGGGTACTTTGATGATTCTTTTCCTATCATTGTATGCAGGCCTTTTTCCCTCAGGTGGATTTGTTGGACTGGCAGAAAGTGTCTGGGGCAACTTGCAGAGTATGATTTTGCCGGCTATTGCGCTTGGAACGGCTGTTGCGGCGGTAGCCATGCGGATGACACGCTCGTCTATGTTGGAAGTGACGAATCAGGATTATATTAAAATGGCGCGCGCCAAAGGGGTCTCGAATTCACGACTCATCATCAAGCATGCGTTGAAGAATGCGCTCGTGCCTGTTGTGACCGTGCTTGGTATTCAAACGGGCTACTTATTGGGCGGTTCGGTTGTCGTGGAACAGATCTTTGGACTCCCGGGAGTGGGGCAGCTTGCCTTACAAGCGATCACCAACCGCGATTATGCTCTGCTTCAAGGGACGATACTGTTTATTGGAAGCGCCTTCGTCATCATCAATCTCATTGTCGATATCGTGTACGGGTTTTTGAATCCGCAGATAAGGTACTAAGGAGGTAGGAAGCATGAACGATATATGGTATCAATTTAAGAAAAATAAAATCGCCATGTTCGGCCTAATCATGATCAGCATCTTCATCCTATCGGCTATCGTGGCGCCGATTCTTGCCCCTTATGATCCGTACAAAATGTCGGGCGGCGAGTCCTTGGCAGGTCCGAGTCTGGCTCATTGGCTAGGAACCGATCAATTTGGCCGTGACATTCTCAGCCGGATCATTTACGGGACCCGGATTTCATTGCAAGTCGGCATCATTTCTGTCGGGATTTCGCTCGTCGCCGGAACGATCATCGGCGTGGTGGCGGCCTATTATGGCAAATGGGTGGATCACGTGTTATCGCGCTTGACGGATGTGATGTTCTCATTTCCGGATATCCTGCTTGCCTTAGTGATCATGGCCATCTTAGGGCCGAGCTTGACCAACCTGATGATTGCGATAGGCATCGTCTATACGCCGATATTTGCGCGAATTGCACGCGGGTCGGTGCTTACGATCAAACATTCGCTCTACATTGATGCGGCGAAGTCGATGGGCATCAGCAATGTGAAAATCATGTGGAAGCATATTTTGCCTAATAGTATGGCCCCGCTGATTGTGCAAGTTACCTTGTCGTTCGCGTTTGCCATTCTTGCTGAAGCTGCTTTAAGCTTTCTCGGTTTGGGCGTCTCCCCGGATACACCGTCGTGGGGGATCATGCTGAGTGAGGGGAAAAACTGGATGGAATCCGCCTGGTGGATTGCAGTCTTTCCGGGGATTGCCATCACGATGGCGGTCTTTAGCTTTAATGTCATGGGGGACGGGCTGCGCGATGCCTTAGATCCGAAATTGAAAAATGAATCCTCCTGAAGTTAAGACGTGCAAGGGGAGAAAGGAGTCAGCTCATGTCTGAATATATCATGGAAGTGAACGATTTGAAGACCCACTTTCATACCAAACAAGGGATCGTCAAAGCCGTCGATGGCGTCAATTTGCGGATAAAACCTGGCGAAATACTGGCGGTCGTCGGTGAATCAGGCTGTGGCAAAAGCGTCACCTCTCAGTCGATCATGCGTATTGTCGGTCAGAAAAAAAGCGAACAGCTGAGCGGGGAAGTCTTTTACCATGGTGAGGATTTACTGCAGAAAACAGAAGCGGAGATGAGGAAGATCCGCGGGAAGCATATTTCGATGGTATTCCAGGATCCGATGACCTCGTTGAACCCGGCGTATAACGTGGGCACCCAAATTGCCGAAATGCCGCAAATCCATGAAAACAAGCCAAAAAAAGCGGCATGGCAGCGGGCCGTTGAAATGTTGAAGAAAGTCGGCATTCCTTCCCCTGATAAGCGTGCGTCCCAGTACCCCCATCAATACAGCGGGGGCATGCGGCAGCGCGGGGTCATTGCGATGTCACTTTCCTGCGACCCCGATTTGATTATCGCTGACGAACCGACGACGGCACTCGATGTGACGATTCAAGCCCAGGTGCTGGATTTGTTACGCCGGCTCCGTGATGAGACCGGAACTGCGATCATGTTAGTTACGCATGACCTCGGCGTTGTGGCTGAGCTGTGTGATCGGGTGGCGGTCATGTATGCCGGAAAAATCGTCGAAGAAGGAACGAGCGAAGACATTTTTGACCGGCCGAAACACCCGTATACGCAAGGGTTGTTGCATTCTGTTCCGCGTCCCGGGCATGCCGAGAGACTGCAGCCGATTGAAGGGCAGCCGCCGAGCTTGCACGATTTGCCTGAAGGCTGTCGCTTTGCCGACCGTTGCCCTTTCGTGATGGAGCAATGCCGCAACGAGCAGCCAGATCTGTTAACGACCGAAACCCCGGGCCATACCGTAGCCTGTTGGCTGGAAAAGGAGGGAGTCGAGGATGACAACCGAAGAACTCGTCCGCGTCAGCAACCTGAAGAAACATTTTAACGTCTCCAATGGCCTTTTACAGAAGAAAAGTGTGGTAAGGGCTGTCGACGGGCTGGATTTCTCCGTATATAAAGGAGAGACACTGGGGATCGTCGGCGAGTCGGGGTGCGGGAAGTCCACGACCGGCCGCCTCTTGATGAACCTGGTGGATGCCACCGAAGGACATATGTATTTTGAAGGCGAAGATATGAACGCTTGGGATAAGCAAAAACTGAAGCAGCGCAGACGGGACTTCCAAATGATTTTCCAGGATCCCTATGCATCGTTAAATCCGCGGATGGTGGTGGAAGAACTCATCGAAGAGCCGCTGACGACAACGCAGATGAG
The DNA here is from genome assembly GCF_013618635.1 of Thalassobacillus sp. CUG 92003. GTDB lineage: Bacteria > Bacillota > Bacilli > Bacillales > Halobacillaceae > CUG-92003. Next base: position 242,538 of record NZ_JABLSJ010000001.1, read on the forward strand.
CAAACAAGAGCGGAAAGCCCGTGTAAAACAGCTATTGAAGGATGTCGGCATTCCAGAAGATTATCGACGCCGGTACCCGCATGAATTTTCCGGAGGACAACGCCAGCGGATCGGCATCGCCCGCGCTCTGGCTTTGAAGCCGAAATTCATCGTGGCAGATGAGCCTGTCGCTGCGCTCGATGTCTCCATCCAGGCTCAAATCATCAACCTGCTGATCGATCTGCAACAAGAATATGATTTCACGTATTTATCGCGCATGATTTAAGTGTCGTCCAGTATATCAGCGACCGGGTCGGCGTCATGTATTTAGGGAAAATGGTAGAATTAAGTGACAGCGATGAGTTATATAAAAATCCGTTACACCCTTATACGCAGGCATTGCTTTCCTCATTGCCTGTACCGGATATTCATCATGAAAAGGATCGTGTCCTGCTCGAAGGGGAAATTCCAAGCCCCGACGACCCACCAAGCGGATGCCCGTTTCACACGCGGTGTCCCATTGCACAGGACTATTGCAAACACGAAATGCCGGCATTCAGAGAGATTACTAAAGGCCATTATGTGGCTTGTCATGAGGTGTAAATAATGACTTTTTCGATAATCGCGAGATGTAAGGAAACAGGCAAATTCGGGGCAGCCGTCTCCACATGCTTCCCGGGCGTAGGCGCGCATTCGCCTCATATTGAAGCAGGTACCGGAGCTGTCATCACCCAGGGGTGGGTGAACCCGCCTTTGGGCCAGGAAGGGTTGAACTACCTGAAAAAAGGCTATACGGCGAACGATACGTTGAACCATTTGTTGATCCATGACCCGGGAAAAGAATTGCGGCAAGTCGCTGTAATGGATCAATTCGGGAATTGCAGTGCCTATACCGGTGTGGAGAATGATGCATACAAAGGCCACATCATCGGCGATCAATGGTCGGTCCACGGCAACCTGTTGACCGGACCGGACGTATTGGAAGCCATGGCTGACGCTTACCAACAAGCGGCAGGTCCGATCGAAGTCAGGTTATTAGAAGCGCTCAAAGCAGGCGACGAAGCCGGCGGGGAAATCCGCGGCAAACAGTCGGCCGTCATTAAAGTGGTGGATATCGATCAGTTTCCTTATGTCGACTTCCGCGTTGATGACCATGAGGAACCTGTCCAGGAATTGCGGCGTATTTATGAAAAAAACAAATCTGTGCTCATTGAACGCTATTATGAGTGGGTAGATGCGGTAAAGCAGGGGATAATCTTATAGAGGCTCGACTATCATTTGGGGTGAAAAGATGCAGCAAACGATTTTGAACACCTTAAAAGACCGCTACCAGCAGCAATCGATCTGTATTGTCCAAAACGATTATAAACGGATACTCGCAAGCGATCAGACCATGTCGCTGCATGCCTTGTATCAGCTTCCCCTTCAGGCTTCTCAGACGTGGCTGCGCCTCAGCCCGCAAGAAGTCGTTTTTCCCTATACGGATTTTTTCATCTGGATGCAGGGAGAGGCAAGCTTTGACGAGACAGAAGCCTATCAATTTTTTCAGGATCAGGAAATGTGGATCAACCTGCTGCTCGACTACGATCACAAGAAACAGGACGATGAGTTCCTCTATTTACTCATGCACACAGCCAAAACGCTGGCATCCGAAATGTATCAGGATGACATTTTGGAAGTTGTCATCCAATCGGTCGTCGAAGCGGTCCAATTTGCCGACACCGGCTTCTTATTTTTATACGACAGTCAAATCGAAAAACTGTTAGTCCAGGCGGCCATCGGGTTCCGGGAAGAAAGTTATAAAAAGACCCGCCTGAAAACGGGTGAAGGCGTGAGTGGACGCGTTTTTGAAAAAGGGGAACCGATCATCATCAACGGAAAAAACGATATCCGTCAGGCTATGAACAACATGTCGCCGACTAATCATCGGTACTATGTGGAAGCGATCGAGCACAGGCAGGAACGGTACCCTGATTGTATGATGTCCGTGCCCTTACGCTTTCAACATGAAACCATCGGCGTGTTAACCATCGACAGCTTTGAAGCCAACGCTTTTTTTACGGATAGCGATCTGCTGCTATTAGAAACGCTTGCGGACCACGTCGCCATCGTCATTACGCATGCTCGCCTATATAAAAATGAACGGAAAAAACGCGAGGCATTCGAACAGACGCTGCAGGCACTGCGCCAAGAACACGAACGAATGCAGCGCACGACCGACTTCCACCATCGTTTAACGAATATCGCGGCACGAGGTGAAGGGGCCGAAGCCATCGTCAACACGTTGAAACAGACCGTGCCATCGCCGTTCATTATTTATGATGCGCTCTTGCAGCCGTATTATATGACAGAAGTGGCAGAAACCAAGTCACTTCCACCGAGATTTTTGCACCATCCACGCGTTCAGGACGTCATGAAAACCCATAAGTGGCAGATAATCCCGCTCCAGGAGGAAAAACTGATCGTCCTGCCCATCATCGGGGTCGAGTCCATCTGGGGCTTTATGTGTGTCTGGACCGAAGAAGATCAATTAGCTAAAAATGATATTGTGCTGTTCGAGTACGGCGCAACCGTCTTATCATTGGAACTTACGAAAGAAGAAGCCATCCAGGAAGCGGAATTGCGTGCCAAAGGCGAATTGGTGGAAGGCATTTTGTCAGGCCAGTCCCCGAGCATGCTGGAAGTTCAGGCCTCCAACCTCGGCCTTGATTTATCCGACTATTACGTTATGATCTTAGGCAGGCTCCCATCCGATGGCGCAGAAGGCATGATGCCGGAACATATTAAACGCAGCAGAAGAGAAGCCGTGCAATTTTTAGAAAACGAAGTGAAGAAGCGGGACATGAACGGGATCATCTCAATGAATCGATCCTACATATTTGCGATGATCAGTTTTTCAGAACAAGCTGGGAAGGCGAACGCCCGCGACCAAATGAAAGCATTCGCAGACACGTTAAATGCCATGACCCTCCCGATCCAGCTTGGCATCGGGCGCGTGTATAAGCATTTGTCGAACGTCAATCAATCGTATGTTGACGCCGAGAAATGTCTGGAACTGCTCGGTCATAATACGGATCAGCGTGTCATCAGTTTTATTAATGCCGGGATTTACCGGTTCTTGCTTCAGCATAGCAACGAAGAATTGCGTCTGTTCATCGAGGACATCCTCGGCCCGTTGCTGCAGTATGACGAAAAGAAAAATGGCGAGCTCATGAAGACATTGGCCGCATATGTCAAGTATGACAAGGATTTAAAAACTATCACGGACGCATTGAACATTCACCATAACACCCTTTATTATCGGGTGAACCGGATCCAAGACATCTTAGACATGGACGTCACGAACACCGATGAATGGTTCAATGTCCAATTGGCCTACCATGTGTATCAATTTCTCAACAACCACAACCGGTAGAAAGGATGACAAACATGCTAGCTATCATTAACGCCACAATCGCAACAGCCGATAAACCGCTTCAGGAAAACATCGTCATCATCATCGCAAACGGAAAAATAAAAGCAGTCGGACCTCAAGCTCAACTCGATACCAGTCCATGCGACGACATCATCGACGCTGCCGGCCGCGTGATCACCCCGGGATGGATTGATACCCATACACACCTCGGCATTGATGAAGAAGGCATCGCCTGGGAGGGTTCCGATTTTAATGAAATTTCCGACCCCATTACCCCGCACATGCGCGCCATCGATGGCATCAACCCATTCGATCAAGGCTTTCACGATGCAGCCCGCGCCGGCATTACTACAGTCCAAGTCCTGCCCGGCAGCGCCAATGTGATCGGTGGCATCACCGCCATCGTCAAAGTCAAACCGAATCATGTGCTCTCTGACATCATCATCAACGAAGTAGCCGGATTGAAAATGGCCCTGGGTGAAAATCCGAAAAATTTTCACGGTAAAAACGGCAAAGCTCCTATGACACGGATGGGCATCGCCGCCTTGATCAGAGATGCCCTGGTCGACGCTCAAAACGCTCATGGTTCGCAGCACGAACGCAACTTGAAACGCGAAGCGCTCAGCAAAGCCATCAAACAAGAGATCCCCGTCTGCATCCATGCCCATCGCGCCGACGACATCATGACCGCCATCCGGCTGACCGAAGAATTCGACCTCGACCTCCATATCGAGCACGTCACAGAAGGATATCTCATCGCAGAAACCCTCGCCACCTACAAGGATAAGGTGAAGTTCTCACTCGGACCCACCCTGTCCAGCCGAAAAAAAGTCGAACTGAACCAACTCACCTGGGATGCCTACCGAACCTTCGCCGAGCACCACATCCCCTTTTCGACCATAACCGATCACCCCGTGGTCCCCATTAACCAGCTGCAAACCTCCCTGCAGCAAGCCATTGCCCACGGCCTGGATCCCCAGACCGCCCTGAAAAGCGTAACCACGTATGCAGCTGATATTCTTAATCTATCGGCCACGAAAGGTGACATTACCACAGGGAAAGATGCCGACCTCGTCATGTGGAACCGCCATCCTTTAACAGAAAATGGGCAGGCTGTGTTAACGATGACAGAAGGGGAGGTCGTCTACCGAAGTGAGTCGCTGTAACGATGAAAAATCCCATTGGAGTGGGATTTTTTTATGGGCATTAAACGGGTTTTCGAGCGATGAACTTGAATAAGCATGACGCGGGGAGTTTACATTCCAATCCAGACCAAATACAAGTCAAATCATGTTAAATACGATCCCTCAGGCCAACTTACCGATCCTGACGCTTCATCCCTGATTGCTGGACTCTGGCTTTCGAGCCGAAATGAGCGGATTACAAGCTAGAATTTCAGGATGCGTTCCAAATCAAGCCAGATACATGCCAAACCAAGATCCAGAGCTAGCTTACATGCCGAATTTGTGGGTTTTCAATCCAAATCAGCGTGACACCGAGCCAGTTTGCGCCCTCACCAAGCCGGATGCTGAAATTTTCATGCCAAAAACCCGGACTTATATGCCGCGGGAGATTTACATTTCAAAGGAGACCACATACAAGCCAAATCAAGTCAAATACAATCCGGAAAAAATGAGAGTAGCGTGTTAAGCGAAAATACAGCGGGTAATATCAGCAATTTTGTAGATGCTATGAAAAAAGAAATGGAGGACACGAAGATGAATCAGTTTGAAGGATATAATGCTGCATCTCTATCACAGGAGTTAATCAAAGAAATCCAGCAGCTCGAGCAGCAAATGAAGAATGAAACATCTGAGGATATTATCATTATTGCATACTCGCAAAAATAAATTAAGAGTTGATATTCCTAGAGCTGACTGTTCGTATTCGTTATTTATAGGTGCGAAAGTTGAGTATGTTAGTAATCACCCCAAATTCACGGACTAACTTAGAAGCTAGCAAGGTTTGGTTACTGGCACTCAAAGAAAATACACGCCGCTAGTGAGCCTTTCGAGCCAAAGCTCTGATAAATCCCACAGCCGTGGGATTTTTTTATTGTATTATTTCGGTTTCCGTGCCAAAACGAGGGATAACAAGTCGGGAAACCTATTTTCGCTCCAATTCCATTCACATTCAATCCAAACCTCGATCTGCTCTCTGCTTACGCGCCAGGTTTACACCTTTTCGTGCCAATCCATCTCTAATACAAGTCGTCCTCGCTGGCACCCTTTCAAATTACATAAACCCTCAATTAAAGGAAAATCGCCCTGGCAACAAGGGGTTGCAGGGCTTTGCAACTACAGGTATCTTTACTTTTAGCACCCGTCATTACAAAATGGAGTATAGCTTATAGGAAGGTGAATGCTGATATGGATTTTGGTGAGAAGTTAAAGAGTGAGCGGAAAAAGCAAGGCTGGTCTCAGGAAAAATTTGCGGAAAAACTTTATGTGAGTCGACAGTCTGTATCCAAATGGGAAAACGGGCAGAATTATCCGAGCATTGAAATCATTATCATGGTAAGTGATCTTTTAGGTTTAACCATTGATGAACTTTTAAGGAGTGATGAGGAATTGAAGGAGAAAGTCATTAGAGATAGTAAACAATTGGCCTATCCGCGATTAAAATTCATGTTTGATGTCGTGTTCTTATTCGGGTTTGCATTTTTAGCGATTAAGATCGGAATATTACTGTTAAATAATTTTACGGGAGTTGACATTCCCATCAGTGGGTCGTTTGTCTGGAATTTCGGTTCTTTATTTTTAATGCTTGTTGGAGGGATTGGCTCAGGTATTGTCAAAGATAAGTACAAAGAGGAGTGAGTCGGGGAGGTTTTTACGTTGTTATTCCAACAGAGCAAACTAAGGGTCCGATCCTTAGAAGAAAGGGATAAGCTGATATTAGCAAAGTGGTTGTCGGACCCTTCCGTACTGGAATTCTATGAAGGACGCGATCGCCCGTTTGATGTGAACAAAGTAGAGACCGAGTTTTTTCAACACAACGATGATGTGACGGGATTTATGGTGGAGTACGATGGGGTTAGAATCGGATATATTCAATTTTATGTATGTGACGATTATGGTTACGCTGATGAATTAATTTACGGAATCGATCAATTTATAGGAGAACCAAGCTATTGGAACAGGGGCATTGGCACGTTGCTTGTCAGTTCCATGGCGGTTTTCTTATGTGACCACAAACAAGCGGAGCGCGTTGTTATGGATCCACATGTAACAAACGAGAGAGCAATCAGATGTTATGAAAAGAGCGGTTTCAAAAAAGTGAAGCTGCTCCCCAAGCACGAATGGCATGAGGGCGCCTATCGGGAGTGCTGGCTCATGGAATACTGTAACCCTTCGGGGGAGAGCGTTTGACATCAACGGGATATTGTAGGATACTACAGTTAAATAAATTTTACCGAGTAAATGGAGTGGACAGATGAAAGACATCAAATTATTAACAACCTATGAACAACTGAAGGCTCTAAGTGACCCGTTCCGTTCTGAGCTGCTGCTGCGCTTGATGGAAAACCCGAAGACAGGCCAGCAGCTGTCAGAACTCTTTTCGATCTCAAGAGCACGGATTCATTATCATTTAAAAGAACTGGAGAAAAATGAACTGGTTGAAATCGTGCACAAAGAAGAAAAGAACGGCATTGTGCAAAAGTTTTATCAATCTGTCTCGAGTGGATTCGTGCCTGATCCGTCGCTGCTTCCTTATTCGGAGATGACGGAAACAGTTAGGCAAATGATGGTGAGCATGCTGGATCAATCGAAGCGGAGAATTCTGTCGGCACCGGAGGAATCACTGGAAGATCCGTCTGGCTCCAAGGATCCCGATGAGTGGAAGTATCGCTCCAGTGCTTATGAAATTCATGCTAGAGAAGAAGATTTTTTGGCCTGGCAGAAGAAATTATCAGCTTTGATAGAGGAGCTTGCGGACATTCAGCGGCCGGAACCGTCTCCTGATGCCAAACTGTACTATTTTCATATTTTGGGGCTGCAAATTGAGGAAAGTCAATTTACCAAGAATAAAGGAGAGTCTTAAAACGGACTCTTTTTTCGCCGAACGGTCAATTTATTTTTACCGAGTAAAAAAATGATATGGGGTGAGGGGTCATGCAACAGGCCGAGAAAGTTGAAGGAGGCATCGTCCTTCCTTTATCAAAATCGTTATCGTTTATGCTATTAGCGGGAGCGACTGTCGTATCAAGCTTGAGTATGTCGATGTTTATGTTTATCCAATCTTGGTACGTCGTGGAAGGTCTCGGACTTGAAGCAGCTCTTGGCATTGTATTGATGTGTTTGACGGGTTCGCGTATGGTTTCCATGTTAGTCGGGGGTGTGCTTGCAGACAAAAGCCGGCAGACGTTCATTATGTTTGTGTCGGATACGTCACGCGCCGTGTTCGTCCTTTTGTTGGCGCTCCTTTTTCTCTGGTTAGGGGAAGTTCCGATTTGGATGCTTGCTGTGAATGCCGCGTGTTTCGGTGTGCTCGGGGGATTGTTCGAGCCGGCACGGGATTCGCTGTTACCGAAAGTCGTGCAAACCGACCAGTTGACGCGGGCCAACTCGGTCATTCAGGGTGCGATCCAGGTCGCCTTGTTCACCGGACCGCTGCTAGCAGGCGTGTTGATCAGCCTCGTCAGCTATAGCGTGCTGTTTATCGTCATCAGTTTGTTACTGTGCGTTGCGGGGATTGGTGTTTTGTTTATTAAGAAAATGGCTGACCAGCCGCAAGCTGAGGAAAGGCCTGAGGTTCCTTTCAAGCACCAGCTTAAAGAGGGATGCGTCTATATGTGGCAGTCTCCATTGCTCAGGGCTTTGTTCATTATCACGGTTATCGTCAATTTCTTCATTTCAGGTCCGCTTATGATGGGGCTGCCGATTTTCGTGGAAGGCGTCCTGAACGGTAATTCGGTTGATTTCAGTTTCGTTCAGGGAGGCCTGACGTTTGGCATGATTATGGGGTCGATTGTGATCGGGTTGATTAACTTGAAACGAAAAAGAGGGGCTTACGCGTTGTATTTAATCGCCCTCCAGGGTGTGGGCATGCTTGTCTTCAGCCAGACACAGTCGATTATCATGGCGATCGGGATCATTGTTTTTATCGGGATGATCAACCCCGCTGTGAATATTCCATTGATTTCGATGGTTCAAGCGTATTCCGAGCCACAAAAAGTCGGACGCGTAATGAGTTTAATCCGCACAGGTTCGTTAGGCCTGATCCCACTTTCGTACGCTGCAACATCATCCATATTAGGGCTGGGCATCCAGATTCACACTATCATGATGTGGAGTTCCTTCCCGCTGATGCTTAGCGCTACGCTCTTATTTATCACGTTTCCGATTTTGCGAAAAGCTGATTAAGTCGTTGAGCCATCGATTGGGTTTTGTAATAATGAGAGATGTCTAAGGAAAAAAGCAGGGAGGTAGGTGGACGCATAATGGCACCACCCAAACATATTGTTTCCGCAGCTACGATTACATTCAATGAACACGGTGACATTTTATTAATCAAAGGACCGAAGCGTGGCTGGGAGATTCCCGGAGGGCAAGTGGAAGAAGGGGAATCCCTGAAGGAAGCGGCCATTCGAGAAACGAAGGAAGAATCGGGGATCGACATTGAGGTGACTCGCTTTTGCGGCGTGTTCCAAAATGTTGATCGCTCCATTTGCAATACCTTATTTTGGGGCAAGGCCATCGGGGGAAAGCCGACTACAAGCAGCGAAAGCCTCGAGGTTGGGTTCTTTCCGGTAGAAAAAGCGCTAGAACGCGTCACGTGGAAAAATTTCAGCCAGAGAATCGCGTATTGCTTAAATGAAGCCATTCAACCGTTCTACGTGGAATGTCGTGGGAACGAGGTCGAGGAACTTAAACCTATGCTGTAAGAGGTGAACATGATGAGTGACTATGGGCCCGATTTATTTAAAGGAGCAGCGTCATATTATGCTACATACAGACCGACGTATCCATCATCGTTAATCCGTTTTTTGGTCGATCGTTTTTCATTGAATGGTACGCAGAACCTGCTTGATTTGGGATGTGGACCAGGGCGTTTGGCCCTAAGGTTTTCCGATTGGTGTGAAAAAATCGTCGGCGTCGATCCAGAACCCGAGATGATTGAGGAAGCGCAACGTCTCCATCAAGAGTTGTGATTAGGTAACATCGACTGGTATGTCGGTTATTTAGATCAGTATAAACAGGAGAACAACGCTACGTTTGAGCTCGTGACGATCGCGAAAGCGTTTCATTGGATGGACCGTCCCAAGGTTTTGGAACAGGTGTATGACATCGTTCCAGAAGGGGGCGGCGTTGCGATCATTGATAACTACGAGCCGAACAAACAACTGACACCGTGGGAAGAACAGTTAAATGATGTGATCACAAGGTGGTACGGAACAGAGAGACGAGCCGGCAAAACGACGTATCACCATCCAACCGTCGATCACGAAGAGGTCATAGCGCAATCGAAGTTTGACGTTGAGGTCCATTCGTTACCGCCCTTTGACGTCACCTGGACAATCGAATCCATCCTCGGCAACCTGTACTCCACGTCTTACGGATCAAAACGTTTTCTTGGCGACCATATAGCAGCTTTTGAGCACGATCTTAGCAATGCCCTGCTCGCTATTCAGCCGGATGGCGTTTTTCAAGAAGAATGGAATGTAACGGTGAAGCTTGGGATCAAACGATAATCAGGGAGGCCGAAGAGACAGGAATTATTTGACCCTGTCTCTTCGGCTTTATTTGGCTGTGTACTTTTTAATAGCCGGTAAAATCTCCGTGCCGATGATCTCAATGTTTTTCCTGACATGCTCAAATGGCATTCCGCCAAAATCGATTTGGGCAATATAACGTTGATGACCGAACATTTCGTGCTGATACAGAATTTTTTCAATGATTTCCTGCGGGCTTCCGATGTTCATGACGCTATGAGGGTCGGCCCCTTGAGCGAATAGCTGTTTCGAGAAGCCTTGCCCATTCACGCGCTTCATCCCTTCATTGATATGCGGATACATATCCCGTATAGCCTGCTGGGACGTTTCCGCCGCATAGAAAAAACCAGCCGTTGCCACCGGTAGCTGCGCTGGATCGTGGCCGTTCTGCTCCGCTGCTTCCCGGTAGGCATCAATCGCTTGTTTAAATGCTGAAGCAGGTCCGCCTAAATGAGCCAGAAACATGGGCACACCTGCGCGTCCAGCTTTGATGGCACTCGACTGACTGCCGCCGACCGCACGCCAAATCGGCAGCGATCCGTTCTGGGGACGGGGAAGAACTTCGGCATTTTTCAACGGTGCCCGAAACTCCCCTGACCAATCCACGACTTCCTCTTGATTAAGTTTTAACAATAAATCAAACTTCTCCTCATACAACTCCTCATAATACCGAATATCGTAACCCAATAAATCAAAAAGCCCCGTTCGTGACGCACGGCCCGCTACAATCTCGGCACGTCCCTTCGAAATCAAATCAACCGTCGCAAAATTCTCGTAAACCCGCACCGGGTCCGACGTGCCGATAATGGTCGACGAACTCCCGATTTTGATTTTCTCGGTAGCCTGAGCAATGGCCGACAGCACAACGGCGTGAGCCTGAGACGCAAAATACGCCTGGTGGCTTTCCCCCACACTGAAAAAATCGATCCCCGCCTGTTCAGCCAGTTTCGCATAATCAATGAATTCATGAATGCGCTCCCCAGCAGAATTTCGTTCGCCTGTCGACGGATCCGGGAGGTGGTCCCCCAATGTATAAATTCCAAACTCCATTCCCTTGCTTTGATCAATGCGATAGTTTTCCATCTATTTTTTCACTCCTCTAGAACATTTGAATTTACCCTATACAATGTTAGTTTAGACTATAATAGCCATTCAATTAAGTACGCACTTAAAAGTGGTATAGTATCTAAAAAGATACCAAGGAGGATAAGAGGTGGAGAAGCGACCGGAAAATTGCCGTGTAGAAGATGCCTTAAGTATTTTAGTGGGAAAATGGAAACCGATCATTTTATTATACCTCTTGCAAGAAGGCACCAAACGATTCAACGAACTGAAGCGCAGCATGCCAGACATCACACAAAAGATGCTGACGAAACAATTAAGGGAGCTGGAGGAAGAAGACATCATTGCACGTGTCGTCTATCCGCAAGTTCCGCCTAAAGTCGAGTATTCCATAACCGACTACGGCAGAAGCCTAGAACCTATTTTGGAAGCCATGCACGAATGGGGAACGAACCATACTTTACGGAAACAGAGCAAAATGGAACAGTAAGGCCCTTCACTACCTGGATAAGGGTTCGATCTGGGAGGGGAAAATTATAAGCCTCTTCCTATCAGATATAATCAACTTTGCTTCATATACAAGCCAAGCTCCTTTCTATAATGAAAAACTCATTACGCAGAGGGAGTTTACGATTCAACCAGCGTTAGATATAAGCCTAAGTGGATGCGGTACAAGCCAAAGCAGCAAAATATAAGCTAACGAGAGCGTGCGGGGTGGAAATAAGCCGGATTGGGAATGGTTTATGCCGAATCCAGCTTGCACCGCGCCAATCTGCAGCAAAACCAATCCAGATGCTGAAATTTCCATGCCGAACTGAGCATCTTACGTTCCTGGCAAAGGATTCGATCCGGGAGGGGAACATTATAAGCCACTTCCGAGCAGATATAATCCACTCTACTCCATATACAAGACAAGCTCCGATTCATAAGGAATAAATCCCTCCACGGAGGGATTTTACGAGTCAACCAGCGTCAAATATAAGCTGAAGTGGAAGCGGTACGAGCCGAAACAGCAATATATTAGCCAACCGAGTGTGGGCGGGGTGGTAATAAGCCGAATTGAGAGTGGTTTATGCCGAATCCGGCTTGCACCGCGCTAAATCCGAAGCAAAACCAATCCAGATGCTGAAATGTTCATGCCGAACTGAGCATCTTACATGCCCGGGGTAGAAATCTAGCCGGGAAGAGAGCATTGATTTGGAAATTTTCTTTAGTAAGATAGCATGTAGTCCGATTTTCTGAGACCAATTTACAAATTACAATTAAATCAAAAGTCATAATTTCATTACTACACCCAGGAAAAATAACAAAATCTATTGAAGTGAATACATTCTACCTCTGGTCTGCGTCGATCATTTTCATCAAAAATAGCGCGATGGTTATATTTTCCATAATTAGTCCCTAAGAAAGGTTAGGATATGTTAAATTATGGTTAGCTTTAAAGAAGGGAGGGTATCCATGGCTCATATAATGGGGAAAACTCAATTCTTAAGTGCTTTTTTGTTTACCTTTCTGCAGTCTTTCATGAACACGGTTGAAGAAAAAGTGACGCAAGGCGAACAAAAAAACGCACTCGCTGTCTGGATTACGGTGTCCATCATTGTCCTGGTAGGCGGTCTGACGCTGGCAGGGTTGATGTGGGCGTGCAGTCACTTTGTTGATGGGACGTTCGAAGGGTCTTTTGAGATTCTTGGCGCGAAAGTCCGAATCAAGTGTGGTACTTAACTGATAGGGAGAGGGGAAAGCCTGGCTTTCTCCTCATTATGCTTCCCTAGTAAGAAAAGATAGGTGACCTCGATGCTATTATTAAATATAGAAGAGAAGAATCACGGACAAAATTTTCAATTAAAAGATATCAATGTCGAAATCAACCCTGGTGAAATTACGTTGCTTTTGGGTCATAATGGCGCTGGGAAAACGACGATCATCAAGTCGATGTTCGGTCTTATGGATTACGCAGGGTCGTTGTCTATCAATGGCCAAGCAGTGGATATGAACCAGTCCAACCATATTGATTATTTAAAACAACACGTGGCTTATATCTCAGATGGTATAGGCTTATTTGAATATCTGACGCCGCGCGAATATTTTTCGCTGATTGAAAAAACCTTTCCTGCCAAGGTGAACCTTAATTTGCTTGAAAAGTTCATTGAAATCTTTGAATTAGAGCAATATCTTGATCTCCCCATCGACCAATTGTCGCATGGGAATAAGAAAAAAACTCAGATCGTTTCGCAACTCTTTAGAGAAAGCGATTATGTTGTATTTGATGAACCAACAAATGGGTTAGATCCTGATATGGTGATCGTCCTGAAGAAAACCCTCTCCCTTTTAAAAGAACGCGGAAAGGGGATCATGTTATCGACTCACCATCTTAATTTTGGTGAAGATTTGTACGATCATCTGATCATCTTGCGTAATGGCGATAAAAAACTCAACGACTCCAAAACGAATATCTACCATCGATTAGGGCCGATGAACGTGGAACAAATCTATCAATCTGTCAATCAGGATTATTATCAACATGTAGAGGAGGTCATAAATGAACTCTACAATTGAAGTGATCAGACGGGTCGAACTGCCCAAGCACACTAAAAACATGAAAAGGCTGTTCTTTCGTTACCCTTTGCCGATGCTGACAGGTTCGCTATCGGCACTTCTCCTCTATACGTTGTTTTTTACCATAGTCGTCAGGTACTTGACCTCGTTTCCGTTGAATGTCGGTGACACTGTTCATGCAGCAGCTATTTTAAGCTTGCTTTTTACGTGTTTTCTCATCATCTTTTCGCGAGGGAAGTTAGGGGATCACAATGTTGTCGGTTTATTTTTTAATTCACATGTGAAAGCTCATCAGCTGATCATAGCGAGTTATTTTCCTTTATATGTTTTCTTTCAAGTGTTGTTTTTCTTAACGTATTCACCTGTTCTAGTGGCTTTTTATCTGCAGGGGAATGCGGTCGTCCTTTATTTATTGCTCTTATTTATATGTTTAACGATCGTCTTCCTGTTTTCACTTTCCACGTGGATGGTGAGCACGCGAATTTGCTATAAGTTGATAAACAAGTATCATGACAATTTTTATCTGCATGCCATCTTATTTTTAACCTTGCTATGGCTGACTTTTTTTGCCTTGCGTGAGCTCTCATCCATGTCAGGCTCCTCATTTTTATTAGGGGCTGGTCTTGTTTTAATAACTGCCCTGTCGCTAGTCTCTATGTTGAAATTATCGACTGGTTTTTTGATGCAGCTATTCAAAAGCAGTCAAAACAGCATTGCTTCTAAGGAAACAAAAAGCTATACTTTACCGCAAAAGCGGCCCATGATCCATGCCGCGTTAGATGCTCTATATTATTACCGATTTGGGCTATTGCGTGAATTGGTGTTTACATTCCTGGTGTTGATCATCGTCACCTTCGCGTTTCACCTGATGTTTGATGCAACAACGTTTGTCTATCTCTATTCATTTATTCTGAATATAGGTGTAAAGGAAATCATGATCATTGCGCCCCTTTATATCGGGATGCACTACAGGGAACATCACCTTGCTTTTTACAATTTGAACGATCGTGCCCTAACATTTTTGTTGCCGCGCCTAGGCATGGCTCTAGGAATCAATGTAGCCATTCACCTTACGTTCGTGCTCATCAATTACATAGCGCTGAACCAGAATTTCGCGTTTGGTTTAAATGCAGTCGCTTCCATCTTATTTGTCACCCTTGTGTCCGTTTGGGTAGGGTTCAACTTTGTCATCAACGAACGAAACAAGGCCGCAGCACTGATCGGCACGCTCATTTTTGTAGGTTTACTGGAATTTGTGCTTGGAAATTACCTAAGTACAGAGAGTCATTTGACCATATTCTACGCCCTTATGAGCGTTGTCTTTTTGATGGTGATTAAGCTTTTCTATGTCAGGAAGCCGATTATAAAATGATACCGTTTATATTAGCCGTATTACTCACTGCGATCGTTCACGAATTAGGCCATATGCTCGCCATAATGGCCATTAATCTCAAGGAGCAACGATATATTTTTCAGTTTAAAATGGAGCTGAACATAAAGTACCTATACGTCATTCATAAAAAATATCCGAATCCGTTATCCAATCTGATTGTGGCACTTGCTGGCCCCCTGGCGCCGGTGGGTTTAGCGATTCTATTAATCAATACCGGAGGCGATAACTTTAGCACCATCTTTCTCCTTACCGCCTTATTCAACTTGCTCTTTATGCACCCAAGTCTGCCAGATGGCAAGAACATCATTCAATCTCTAGAAGAAATGGGGCAGAAAAAATGATTAAACTATTTAAATCCGTTTTGAGTGGCGTCAGTGTAGCACTGCTGTACATTTTGGCCATTTTGATCGCACCCTTCATCATCCGGTTCAGCGGTAATACGAACTTTCTATCCCAACCTGAAGTGATGAATGCCAAACTATACGCCGTTCAAGTAAGCGGAAATGAATTCAACTCCCAAACGACAGCGATGGGCTTCGTCATTTCTATCGCTCTTGGAATCGTATTGTATTATGTGATGGACAGCCTAACTTCTCGAAGGCACGAGAGCAGTCACAGAACGACTTAAAAGGACCCAGCACAATAATGAATTGTAACCACCTCCAATTAAGTGTAAAATTACACTTAATTGGAGGTGGTTCGTTTTGAAAAAGTGGTGGCTATTGTGGATTTTAAGTATTCCAATGTTCTTGCTCACCTATTTGTATTCATTCTTTTTAACATCAAAGATTGCCTATCTGCCGCAAGCTGAATGTAAGCCGAAATTCATCTTCACTCCAGAAACTGTGCAATACTGTAGCGACATCTATCCGATTGACGTTTTTCTAATAGGATTAAAAAATAATCCCATTTCTTATCTCTGTGTCATTTTCGGGTTATACATAATCGGGTTCTTCATTTATCAAATCGTCAGGCTTGTGAAGTTTCTGGGAAAATGAGCAGTTTTGTTTAGTTGATAGATTACGAGCTAAATGATTTACTTAAATAAACAAAGGTGGGATGACCATCAAGAAAAAATATATTGTTCTCATGTTTGTTATAGTATTTGTATTATTTAATGGCGGTCGATTATTTATGGCGAATCCAGAGAAAAACGAACTCAAAAAGGCTACCACTTCATACTTATCGGAAAAAGGCTACGATACCGAGAAGGACATAGCAGACATATATGTTGTAAATATGGGACAAGATGAAGTGATATATTCATCCGTTGTTACGTTTACCGATGAACCAAAGGTTGAGTATTTCTATTCCTACCATAAAAATACAAAAGAATTAAAGCAAATTAGTTACGTCAATAAAGGAACTAAGCAAGCATTAAAACATCAAGAAAGTTAAATTGAATTAAGTCTTCCAATATCAATTCTGATAGATGGAGGTGAAAGCTTGAGAAATAAACAATTTATGTTCTGGAGTATAATAGCTGTCATTCTAGTATTGATATGGCTCTTCACATAGTAATACATATATAATATATGCATTTATTAGAGTAGGCGCGTTTAACACCGACGCGTTTTTTTTTGTGAAAAAAGTGAAATAATCTTGATTGTATTCCGACTAATTAACAGAGGTGAATGGTATTGGGGGTTAACGAATGGAGACTGACAAAAATAAAATATCCGAATGGTTTTATATGTACAGTACAGATATTTACCATTATTTAATTTATTTTACGGGGTCCCATGATGTTGAAGATTTGGTGCAGGAGGTATTTTATCGTGCCATCAAAGGCTTAGACTCGTATGATGGGAGAGCTGTGCCCAAAACCTGGCTGTTCGGAATTGCAAGGCATGTAGGTATTGATGAAATAAGAAAACAAAAACGATTACATTTGAAACATACATTATCGTTTGGCAACGAAGATGAGCCGAAGCTTGATATGACCCCAGAAGATTTATGCCTCATAAGTGAGAAACAAGAAATTCTTTACAAGGCCATTCTCTCATTGAAGAAAAATTATAGAGATGTACTTATTTTAAGAGGGATTAAAGACCTAACCGTAACGGAAGTTTCAGACATTCTCGGGTGGAACGAAAACAAAGTTCGGATAACATTTCATCGAGCACTCAAAGCATTACAAAAAGTAAAGGGGAGGCTGTCACAATGAAAAATCAAAATGATCATAATTTTGATGAACTAATTGATGAACTTGGTTCGCTTCCAGACCCGGATTACACTAAACAAGCTCAAGATAACATTCATCACAATCTCATGCATGACATGGATAAAAAGAATAAGGATAATAAGTGGAAACTCCCTGTAAAAAAAATTGGCTTAGGCATGGTTGGTCTGCTGGCGGTCCTCTTGTTTTCAATTTTATATTTGCCGTATTTTCAACAGCCATTTTCAGGTGAGAATGAAAGTCCTACAGAAGGTGATTGGGAGGTAAGCACTGAGTATACCGAAGACGATAAGGTTCTTTTTGACGTTTCACCAGACCCTAATCTGACTTCAGGAAAACCATTTGGATATACTTTTAGCTTTAAGGAACAATTTGAAACGTACGAAGGTAAAGAATTGGCGGTTTACGCTTATCATAAGACATCGGGCGAGAAAATAACAGCTGTTCAACCCACATTGATTTCTGAACCTTCCCCAGGTTATCAAACACTTGAAAGATTCACAGCAACGTTTGACCTCCCTTCAAAAGGGTTGTGGAGGTATGTAGTGGAGCTGGATGGGATACGTTATGGAGATGTCGTCCTTCAAGTGGGAGGAGATTGACGTTTATCGTGAAGCGTATAAGCCAGTAGCATTACATGCCATTTTTACTCAGATATAGTCCGCTCCGCTCGAAATACGATCCCCCGCCCCTGTCTATCAAAAAGAATCCCTCTGCGGAGGGGGGTTACGATTCTAACTAAGCTGGATATAAGCTGAAACGTGAGCGATACGAGCCAAAACGAGCAACATTCAAGCATCACAAGAGCGGGCATAGGCAATACGAGCCGAATTGGGAGTGTTTCATGCCGACACAGAGGACCACCGCCCCAGTCTGCAGAAAAACCACGCCAATTGCTGAGATTTTCATGCCAAATCGAGAAGTTTACGTGCCAAGCAAATAATACAATCCAGAAAGACAGCATTAATGCCATGTCCAATCAGTTATGACTCCCTCATTCCGAAATACGATCCCCGCCCCTGGCTATCAAGAAAAATCCCTCCGAGGAGGGGTTTTATAATCCAATCTGATTTAGATATAAGCCAAAACAAGCAATATTCAAGCATCACAAGAGCATGCCCGGTAATTACGAGCAGGAGCGAACAAGGATCATGCCGAAATAGCACATTACCGCTCCAGTCTGCAGAAAACCAGTCCAAAAACCTGCCATTTACATGCCAAATCAAGAAGCTTACGTGCCCCAGACGAAATACGAGCCAGAAGTAACGTCTTACATTCCCCAACAATCTAAATACAAGCCACCCCACCCAATTTTTTTAGCAAAGCATGTCACACTGTTAATTTAAGTGCAGATTCATTTGACACTTCGTCCATTGATGTAAAAATATTCTGAATTTATACTAGATTGGAAGCTTCAAAAGGAAGAGAATCTTTCAATCGAGGTGAAAAAATGGAGACAACGTTCTCAAAATCGAATCAGTTAGTTATTCAGAATTTTATTAATGGAGAATGGGTTTCGTCTGAAGGAGATCAACAGGAGGAAGTGTTCAATCCTGCTACAGGAGAAGTCATAGCGAGTGTTCCGATTTCATCGCATGAGGATGTAGATAAAGCTGTACAATCGGCGCGTGAAGCGTTCAGAAGCTGGAAGAAAACGCCGGTCCCGAAGCGGGCGCGTATCATGTTCAAGTACCACCAGCTTCTGGAAGATAATCGTGAAGATTTAGCAATAGCGTTGACCCAGGAAAACGGGAAAACGTATAAGGATGCGTCTGGGGAAGTTCAACGTGGCATTGAGTGTGTGGAGTTTGCGGCTGGGGCTCCGAGTTTGATGATGGGGGATGTTTTACCTGACATAGCGGAAGGGATCGACTCTGGTATGTATCGCTATCCGGTCGGGGTTGTCGGGGGCATTACACCGTTTAACTTCCCGATGATGGTGCCGTTATGGATGTTCCCGCTTGCCCTTGTATGTGGGAATACTTTCGTATTGAAACCTTCGGAACGCACGCCGATTTTAGCGAAAATGTTAGTGGAACTGATTCATGAAGCAGGTCTGCCAAAGGGCGTGCTTAATTTGGTGAACGGGGCGCATGATGTTGTGAACGGGTTGCTTGAGCACGAGGAGGTCGATGCAATTTCTTTCGTAGGCTCTCAACCGGTGGCAGAGCACGTGTATAAAACGGCTGCCAACCATGGGAAACGTGTGCAAGCCTTGGCAGGAGCGAAAAATCACTCGATCGTGATGCCAGATTGCAATCTGGATAAATCTGTTGAAGGTATTATTAACGCTGCCTTTGGTAGTGCTGGGGAGCGTTGTATGGCTTGTTCCGTTGTCGTAGCCGTCGGTGATGTGGCCGACGAGCTTGTAGCGAAATTGAAGGAAGCTGCCGATAACCTTAATGTTGGAAACGGGCTAGACAAGGAGACGGATTTAGGGCCTTTAATTCGTGATTCGCACAGGGACCGTGTGCTTAGCTATATCGAAGCGGGAGAGGCGGATAACGCGAAACTAGTCCGTGATGGCAGGGTCGAACTTCGTGACAATGAATTCGGCTATTTTTTAGGCGCCACTATTTTTGATTATGTGACGGAGGATATGAAGATTTGGAAAGATGAAATTTTCGCTCCAGTCCTGAGTATCGTGAGAGCGGATACGCTCGACGAGGCCATTGAAACCGCGAACAAATCAGAATTCGCAAACGGTGCTGTCATTTATACGTCGAGTGGCGGGGCTGTGCAACAGTTCCGGGAAGAGATGGACGCCGGCATGCTTGGTGTGAACGTCAATGTTCCTGCTCCTATGGCCTTCTTCCCATTCTCTGGAAATAAAAAATCGTTCTATGGTGATCTTCACGCCAACGGGAAAGATGGATTGAATTTTTATACGAAGCGAAAAATGCTCACACAGCGGTGGTACTGATAGCTATGAAAAGCGGAAGTCTCTCAGGGATTTCCGCTTTTCATTTTTTACGAAACATACAGCACACCAAGAGAAACATTTTACATTATGTATAATGGATTTTTTATTAAAATCATGTAAAGTATGAATATGTTACAAAATATTATGAAAATTAAAAAAATGGGAGGATGGTCAGAAAAAAGATAGGGCTGGGGCGTTTTCTGACAATCGTACTTAAGCATTTACATGGTACATAAAGGAGGAGTTAATGTGTCTGATAAAGTGCAAATCGGTTTAATACAAGCGTCTCATGATGTTGATGGAAACGAACCGGTGGAGGTCCATAAGCAGGAATCGATCGAAAAACATATTAAACTCGTCAGGGAAGCAGCGGATAAAGGGGCTCAGATCATTTGTCTTCAAGAAATTTTTTATGGTCCATACTTTTGCTCGGAACAGAGTCCGAAATGGTATGACGCTGCAGAAGAAATTCCGAATGGACCGACGACGATCCGCTTTCAGGAACTTGCTAAAGAGCTGGGCGTGGTCATTGTGCTGCCCATCTATGAAAGAGAAGGGATTGCTACCTACTATAATACTGCGGCCGTTATTGATGCAGATGGTTCTTATCTAGGAAAGTACCGCAAGCACCACATTCCTCAAGTTGGCGTGGGAGATAAAGGGTATGGCTTCTGGGAGAAATTTTATTTCAAACCTGGGAACTTAGGTTATTCCGTTTTTGATACGGCGTTTGCTAAAGTAGGCGTTTATATTTGTTATGATCGTCACTTCCCCGAAGGTGCTAGAGTACTCGGTTTGAGTGGAGCGGAAATTGTCTTCAATCCGTCTGCAACGGTTGCCGGTTTATCGGAGTACCTCTGGAAATTGGAACAGCCGGCTCATGCGGTAGCTAATGGTTATTATTTGGGGGCAATCAATCGTGTCGGTTATGAAGGTCCATGGAATATGGGCGAGTTTTACGGTCAATCCTACCTGGTTGATCCGCGCGGGAATTTCGTCGCTACAGCCAGCCGGGATCAAGACGAAGTGATCGTGGGTGAAATGGACAAGAGATTTATTCGAGAAGTTCGTGACACATGGCAATTTTATCGTGATCGCCGGCCGGAAACGTACGAAAAGATGGGCGAACTTCTCCCTTAAAACAGTAGACACAGTGAGTAGAAGAAGTTCTGCATAGAGCAAAGAAAAATAAATCATTTTTCTCTATGTAGAACTTTTTTATTGATGCACCTGGCAGTTTATTAAAAGGAGGTTCACGGCATTGACCACATTGAAGAGTAAAGGGATATCCTTAGAGAATTTGAAGCTTAATTTTGAAGAAGTCCATGATGGCCTGAATGCCCAGGAAGCAATGGAAGAATCCAATCGGTGTTTGTATTGCTACGATGCTCCTTGTATCAAAGCGTGTCCGACAGGTATTGATATCCCTAAATTTATCAAAAAGATTGCTTCTGGCAACTTAAAAGGTTCCGCGACGACCATCATGAGCGCGAACCCTGTTGGGGCTTCATGTGCACGGGTTTGCCCGACGGAAGAGCTGTGTGAGGGGGCATGTGTGCTGAACCACTCGACGGAACCGATCGTGATCGGTGATTTACAACGATTTGCAACCGATTGGGCGATTAAGAATGAACAGATCTTATTCAAACCAGGTGAAAAGAACGGGAGAAAGGTCGCCGTAGTCGGCGGGGGGCCTGCAGGACTTTCAGCAGCTCGGGAGCTTGCGCGATTCGGTTATGAGGTCACGATTTTTGAAGCGGCAGAGGAAGCGGGAGGCTTAGATACGTATGGCATCGTCTCCTTCCGGTTACCTCAGGATATTTCGCGCTGGGAAGTGGATCAAGTCGAAAAATTGGATGTCGAGATCCGAACGAATACTCGTGTTGGGACCGATGTGACGTTTGATGAGCTAGCTGAACAGTATGATTCTATTGTTCTAACAATCGGAATGGGAAATGTGCCGATGCTTGGAATTGAAGGAGAAAACCTTGAAGGGGTCCACGATGCGATTGAGTTTGTGAAAAGGACCAAATCAGGAGCCATCACCAAGGAGTTACTCGGAAAAAATGTCGTGGTAGTCGGCGCCGGTAACACAGCTATTGATGCAGCGACGTGTGCGGCTCGTAAAGGGGCAGCGGATGTGAAAATCGTTTACCGCCGGACAGCTAAGGAAATGACGGCGTATGAATTTGAGTACGATTTTGCCAAACAGGATGACGTTGAATTCAACTGGCTCACTCAACCGATCGAAATCATCGGGGATAACACTGGGAAGGTGACGCAGCTCAAATGTGTCAAGATGGATCTGGGTGAGGCGGACGAGGACGGACGCAGAAGACCAGTGCCAGTAGAGAATTCCGAATTTAATATCGAAGTCGATGCCGTCATCAAAGCGATTGGGCAATCGCGTTACACCGATTTGATCGAGGGGTTTGGACTCGACCATGAAGGCGGCGTTGTCAAAGTGGATCCTGAAACGTTACAAACGTCCAACCCGAACGTGTATGCAGCGGGTGATGTGATTTTTGCCAAAGGACAAGGCGAAGCGATGGTCGTCACGGCTGCCCAGCAAGGCAAAGAGATTGCCATGGCGATCCATAAGCAGCTGGACCCCACCCCAACGGCGATCATCTAATACTTATTAATAGGAGGCACCTATACATGGCCGATTTGAGTTTGAATCTTGCAGGAATAAAATCTCCCAACCCCTTTTGGCTAGCTTCTGCTCCACCGACCAATTCCGGGTACCAGGTACAACGGGCGTTCGAAGCGGGCTGGGGCGGAGCCGTTTGGAAGACATTGGGGGAGCCGATTTTGAACGTTTCGTCCCGCTTTGCGGCCGTTGGTTTTAACGGACAAAATGTCGCGGGTTTTAACAATATCGAATTGATCACCGATCGCCCGCTTGAGGTGAATTTAAAAGAAATTTATGAAACGAAAAAGAAGTTCCCGAATCATGCGATTATTGCGTCTCTGATGGTCGAGCCGACTCAGGAAAAGTGGCATGAGATCGTCAAAAAAGTGGAAGATGTGGGCGTCGACGGCTTGGAACTCAACTTCGGCTGTCCGCATGGGATGGCGGAACGCGGCATGGGCTCGGCATCTGGACAAGTTCCTGAACTCGTCGAAAAGCAGACCGCCTGGGTGAAAGAGGTGGCGGAAACGCCTGTCATCGTCAAGCTTACGCCGAATATTACCGACATCACGTTTACAGCAGAAGCAGCTGTTAAAGGCGGAGCCGACGCTGTGAGTATGATCAATACCATCAATAGTTTGGCCGGTGTAGATATTGATACATGGGATACGATTCCGAATGTTGCCGGGAAGGGGGCCCATGGAGGCTATTGTGGTCCTGCTGTTAAGCCGATTGCGCTTAATATGGTAGCCGAATGTGCGCGGCATCCGAGAATCAATGTTCCGATTTCAGGCATGGGAGGTGTATCAAGCTGGCGTGAAGCAGTCGAATTCATGCTGATGGGCGCCACGGGCGTCCAGGTCTGTACAGCGGCTATGCACCACGGTTTCAGTATCGTCGAAGATATGAAAGACGGACTGAACAACTATCTCGATGAAAAAGGCATTAATTCAGTGATGGATCTTGTCGGTCAATCGGTCGAAAAGTACTCCGACTGGGGGAACTTGGATCTCAATCACCAAATCGTCGCTAAAATCAATAACGACGTGTGCATCAACTGTAATAAGTGCCACATTGCGTGTGAGGACACATCGCACCAGTGTATCGACATGCTTAAAGATGAACAAGGCAACGATATTTTGAAAGTAAGGGAAGAAGATTGCGTTGGGTGTAATCTGTGTTCCATCGTCTGCCCGGTCGATGGTGCGATTGATATGGTGGAGTACGCGAATGGTAAACCGCCGATGACATGGAATGAAAGACAGGCGGCCATCGGTGCAGTATCTTCATGCGATGTGGACTTAATCAAATAAATAAATTTTCAATGGAGGGTGAATGATGAAAAAAATCATTAAAAACGGCATTATCGTCACGGCAGCGGACACGTACAAAGCGGATATTATGGTGGAAAACGAAAAAATCGTTTTGATTGGCAAAGATCTTACCGATTCTGCGGCAGAAGTCATTGATGCTAAAGGGAATTATATCTTCCCCGGAGGCGTTGACCCCCATACGCACTTAGAGATGCCGTTTGGCGGTACGGTAAGTAAAGATGACTTTGAAACGGGTACGATCGCTGCAGCCCATGGCGGCACGACGACAGTTATTGATTTTTGCCTCACCAACAAAGGACAACCGCTCCAGGACTCCATCGATCAGTGGCATGCAAAATCCATGGATAAATCCGTCATCGATTATAGCTTTCATCTGATGATCAGCGAAATGAATGATAGTGTGCTAGAACAACTTCCGAGCGTTATAGAGGAGGAAGGCATCACGTCTTTTAAAGTGTTCATGGCGTATAAAAATGTGTTCCAGGCGGATGATGAAACACTATTTCGAACCCTGGAAGAAGCTAAACGACTAGGCGCCCTTGTTATGGTGCATGCAGAAAATGGGGACGTCATCGATCACCTGGTGAAAAAGGCGCTCGCCGCTGGACAAACTGACCCCATCTATCATGCGTTGACACGTCCGCCTGAAGTAGAAGGGGAGGCCACCGGTCGAGCGGCACAACTGACGGGTCTCGCTGATTCCCAGTTGTACGTCGTTCATGTGTCGTGCGAAGACGCCGTTAAAGAGATATCTGAAGCAAGGAAAAAAGGCTATCAAGTCATAGGGGAAACCTGTCCACAGTATTTAGTACTCGATCAGAGTTATTTAGAAAAGCCGGACTTTGAAGGCGCTAAGTATGTTTGGTCCCCACCTCTTCGCGAGAAAAAGAACCAAGATGTCCTTTGGAGCGCCTTGAAGAATGGGGAACTGCAGACATTAGGTTCCGATCAGTGCTCCTTTGACTTTAATGGCCAGAAAGATTTAGGAAAAGGAGACTTCACGAAGATCCCGAATGGCGGACCGATCATCGAAGATCGCGTGAGCATCCTCTTCTCGGAAGGCGTGAAAAAAGGCAGAATCAGCTTGAACCAGTTCGTGGATATCACCTCGACTCGCATTGCTAAGACATTCGGCCTCTACCCGCAAAAAGGAACGATTTCAGTTGGAGCAGACGCCGATCTGGTCATCTTCGATCCAGATGTGGAGCGCACCATTTCTGTTGAAACGAGTCACATGGCTGCAGACTACAATCCATTTGAAGGGATGAACGTAACGGGCCAGCCTGTCAGTGTGTTATCACGTGGAGAATTTGTTATTCGTGACAAGGAGTTCGTAGGGAAAGTTGGTTCCGGAAACTATCTGAAACGCGCACGCTTTGGTGAACTGAAACCTTCACAAGAAGAACTTTATCAATAAGAATAAATTGACCTAGCTGCTTGGCTATTAACCAACAAGCTAAGCAGCTTTGGGATAATGGGGGTTCGTTACCGTATAAGGGGGAGGGGTGGCTTGGAAACAACTCGCTTTCCTGTGGGGAACCGGCAAGCCTCCTCGGTCGCTTCACTCCCTGTGGGGTCTTGCCGAGCTCCTTTTCCCACGGGAGTCTCGTCGTTTCCAAGCCACCCCATCGACATACAAATGAACGAACCCTCGTAACAGGAAAAGGAAGCTTGCTTAGTGCCCAAAGCGAATGATGTCCCGGCACTTCGAAAAACGCTATCCGTGATGTAAGCCTCCGAAACCATGAGCTTGCTCGATCAATGAATAACGATTTCATCGTCCATCAACAACGTTTCATAAGTCAAAAAAATTAAAGGAATCAATAGGAGGAGTCCTGTCCATGGACAAAAAAGATAATCATTTGATGTCGCCGGACCTTATGCCCATTCCTCATCAGGATAAGAAAATTGGAACACTTGGATTTACGTTTATGTGGGTGGGCATGGCCGTTGTATTAGCTGCATTTGCGATTGGGGGTGCAGGAGTTCAAGAGATCTCACTTATCTGGGTCGTGTTAGGCACACTCCTTGGCACCATTTTGATTGGGTTCGCCATTACGCTGACCGCAGATATAGGGATTGAACATGGCATATCATTTCCTGTTTATATGAGGGCGCCATTCGGAACCTTAGGCACGCATTTCCCTTCTGTCGTCAGAGGTCTGGCAGCATCCATGTGGTTCGGGATCAATACGTTTTTTGGTTCGACCGCCATCAATGGCATTTTAAATATTTTGACTGGCTTTGATAACTGGTTTATCTGTTACGTGCTTTTTGCATTATTTCAATTATTCAATACGGCACTCGGCATCAAGGCAGTTGAAAAGTTTGCTGATTTGGCTGCTCCGATCATCATCCTTATCGGTGTTTGGATGTATTTCAATTTAGCAGGCACAGCTTCGAGCCAAGGAAAAGATATCTGGGCATGGGTGGAAAGCCCGGTCACAGGCGGGGCAGCTTTTACTGCTTTCGTCGTCGTGGTGGTGAGTAATATGGGCTATTGGGCCACCCTGGCTGCTGATATTTCGTCTATCTCACGCTTCATTAAAGCTCCTAAGCATGAACGGAACTGGGTTAAACGGAACAAAGGCGCGTTGGTAGGAAGTTTAGTAGCATTGCCTCTGACGCAAACGTTCATCGTTGTATTGGGTGCCGTTTCTTATATTGCCGTTTCGAACTTTGACCCTGTGGTAGCCTTACAAGAATCGGCAAGTGGTTTAGTGCTGGGCATTCTATTATTAATGATTGTTCTGGCCCAATGGTCGACGAATGTATCAGCCAACATTGTTCCGGCCGCGACGATTTTCTCTAATGTTGGAGGACCGAAGCTTCCTTTTTGGGCAGGCGTATTTGCCGCAGGGTTTGTGGGAACAATTATCCAACCTTGGAGCGTATTTAATCTACTGATTCCCGTCTTGCTGATCGCCGCAGCCATCCTGTCTGTCATCGTTGGGATCATTTTTGCCGACTATTATCTGTTAAGAAAAAGAAGGATGAATGTCTATGATCTGTATAAGAGCGGCGGGCAATACCGCTATGACGGAGGCATCAATTGGGCTGGAGGTATTTCGTGGGTCATCGGGAGTATCTTTGCGTATACATTCAGTACCTATTCTTTCTTTGTCGGATTTGCCGTCGGTGCACTCAGCTATTATCTGTTAGCGAAATATTGGTATTTCAAAAAGTACCCACAAGCTGAAATCGATAATCCGAGTGATGACGAATACCTTGGCATCACAGTAGGACGCGATTGGGAGATCGGACCAGGATTTGAAGAAGAAAGCATTGGAAAGAGAAAGAGTACGGGTACAGAAGGAATTGTACCAAAACCAGAAGTCTAAAGGGGGTCAACCATGTCGTCTTATCGAGAATTTGAAGCAGAACGAGAGAAAATCGATTTTTTACTCGAGCAAGGCTATATGATCAAAGGGGTGACAGAAAACTTAAATGGGGCTTTTCTTGAATTCGAGTACCAGGGGAGTGAAGTAGAGAAAAATAAGCAAGAGGTCTTGCAGATCCTTCATCCGGACGCCAGGAAATACTTTTCTACCATTTTAGTTCAGCAACAAAAAAAGCAAAAAGTATAATAGGTTGTCATGCAAGGGATCGACGATGCTCGGTCCCTTACATTTTGTAAGATTATCTCACAATTGGTTAGATTTTTCAGATACTTTATAGTACCTTTAAAGAGGGGTATTTCTATGAAGTATCGCATTTCGATTGAACATATTCTGCAAAGGGATCACTTTGAGTCTGCCGAAGTCGTGGCTGGTCGTAAAGGGCTCGGGCGTTTAGTCAAGTGGGTGCACGTATTCGAAATGACTGAGGTTAGGGGAAACCTCAAAGGTGGAGAATTAGTTTTATCAACGGGATTTGGTTGGAAAAATGATGATGACTTATTTCTATGTTTGTTGGGCCAATTGATCAAGCGGAAAGTAGCGGGAATTTGTATTGAACTGGGGAGCTTCGTCGATCATATTTCGGATGAAGCAATAGAACTAGCTGATCAACATGACTTCCCGATTGTGGTTTTTAACGAAGAAGTGTCCTTCGTCGAAATCACGCAAGACGTCCATGCTGCATTGATCAACCAGCAATATGAACTGATTGCGAATCTTGAAGATTATGCCCAACGTTTGAATAAACGCCTTCTGTCGATCGATAACTATTTTGACATCTTAAAAAATCTACAACAATATGTTAATTGTCAATTGGTTTACATATCCAAGGATCATAAGGTGGTCACCATTCCCACCCTAAGAGAAAAAGAGCGGGAGAAAACACTTTCTCTTTTAAATGACCCGGCTCAATGCCCTTCAAAATGCACGTTGAAGCAGCCTGTCCAAGTGTTTGAACGCGAGTTCGCGAACATCTATTTAATGTCGGAGCACCGGGAGTTCGGTGAATTTGAGTCGCTCTTGCTGGATCGTACAGCCACAGCTCTTGCTCAGTTTCTTTTGCGTGAACTTTATACAGAGGAAAAGAGGAAGGCGCAGGAAACGGAATGGTTGACTGAATGGCTGCAAGGCGGGCATAGCCTGGAGGAAATCACAAGCTACTTAGCGGCTTATAAAATCAATAGCTCGGTTACGGGAGCCGTTACGCTTACCGTGAAATTAAAATTGGCAGCAGACCACCAGGCTACGCCGGACATTACGTACTTGAATATGCTGATCCACAACATTTTTGATCAAAATGGCTATTTCGTTTTCCCGGTAGAAAAGCGTCATTTGCTCACATTCATTCTCGTGAACAAAAAAGGCGAAGAAGATTGGAAGAGCAGAATTAAAAGAGGGATTCAACGATTGGAAAAAATCAGCCTCCTCCAAGCCTCAAGCATTTCATCCTTTCAAGTAGCGGGTGGAAAATATGTGAGGGAGTTGGATCGGTTATACGAAAGTTTTCAAACCGCGCAGGAAACGTTGACCATTCAAGACAAACTTCCGCCAGGTCATGGGAAGTACTTTTATGAAGATTTGCATATGTATCGGTTGATTTCACTTGTACATAAACACAGCAATTTAAATGGCCTGGTTCAAGAATATTTAGAGCCCATCATCGCGTATGATCACAAACATAACACCACACTCTTAGAAACGTTAAAAGTTTATTTAGCCTGCAACGGATCCAAAAAAGAAACAGCCGCGAGAGTGTTCGTTGTCAGGCAAACGTTGTACCATCGGCTAGAAAAGCTGGAAAAACTGCTTGGGGCCGATTTTATGGAAACAGAGAAAAGGCAGGTCCTCGAGTTTGCTCTCTTAGCTTATGAGTATCAGCAGTCTATTCCTCAGGAACGATCTGAAACCTTACCATAAAAAATAGAGCAAAGCGAACCGTCATTCACTTATCGATTTGGATAAGTGTTTTTTTATTGGCATTGATAAGTCATTATGAAAGAAAGAAAATAACCATTTGACACAATGTCTAATGAAAAACCTCAATCAATATTAGATAATTGAGACAATTCAAAAAATGATGATCTACAAGCAAATAAGGAGGTATCTCCGTTGACAAAAGCTGAGGTTAAGCATGAAATGCCCACCAAGGATGAAAAGTACGTATGGCACTCGATGAAACCCTATAATCCTGACGCGACCATGATTATAAAAAGTGCCAAAGGCTCATGGCTTACAGACGTAGAGGGCAACAAATTTTTAGATGCGATGTCTGGGTTATGGTGTGTCAATATCGGCTATGGAAGAGAAGAATTAGCTCAGGCCGCTTTTGAACAGATGAAGGAATTATCATATATGCCTATGACACAAAGTCACGAATCCGCTATCAAGTTAGGTGAAAAAATCAACCAGCTCTTAGGTGAAGATTATGTCGTATTCTTTTCGAACAGCGGTTCCGAAGCCAATGAAGCTGCTTTCAAAATGGTCCGCCAATATCATCAGCAAAAAGGAGACTATTACCGTTCCAAATTCATTTCCAGATATCGGGCGTACCATGGAAATTCGACGAGTTCCCTCGCTGCAACTGGCCAGGCGCAACGAAAATATAAATACGAGCCACTAGGACCCGGATTTCTCCATGTGGCCCCGCCAGATGAATACCGGAATGACCATAGTGAGCTCGACCGCTGGGGAGCAAAAGAGATCGATCAAGTGATGACTTGGGAACAAAGCGAGTCGATCGCTGGTGTGATTATGGAACCTATCATTACAGGGGGCGGCGTCCTCTTCCCGCCTGAACAGTATATGAAAGAAGTAAAGAAGATTTGTGAGCACCACGGAGCCCTTATGATCGTAGATGAAGTTATTTGCGGGTTCGGCAGGACAGGTGAGCCGTTCGGGTTCATGAATTATGGCGTCAAACCAGATATCATTACAATGGCCAAAGGCATCACAAGTGCGTACTTGCCCCTTTCTGCCACAGCCGTAAAACGGGAAATCTATGAAGCTTTTTGTGGGCAAGAAACCTATGATTTCTTCCGCCATGTCAATACGTTCGGCGGAAACCCAGCCTCCTGTGCCCTTGCACTAAAAAACATTGAAATAATGGAAACAGAAAACCTGTTTGAGCGCTCTAAACAATTGGGTGACGTTATGAAGAATGACTTGAACAACCGCCTGCAGACGCATGCCCATGTGGGAGATATCAGAGGAAAAGGTCTGCTGATAGGCATTGAATTAGTAGAGAATAAACAAACAAAAGCCCCACTCGCTTCTGATAAAGTCGATCAAGTGATCGGTTACTGCAAAGAGAAAGGGATCATTATCGGGAAGAACGGCATGACCGTTGCAGGTTTCAATAATGTGCTTACGCTTGCGCCGCCGCTGACAATTGAAGAAGAAGACGTACACTTATTAGTGAATACGCTGGTCGCTGGAATCAACCAGATATAAATGAAAGGGTGCAGCCCCTGAAAAGGGGATGCGCCCTTTTTTGTATCGAGAATGAATAACGAACGCCAGATATCATTGCGAGAATGATAAAAATTTGAAATAATTGTCATTATATTTAAATGAAATAGATCTTTATTAGGGGAGTGCTCTTCGTTGAAAAAGTGCCTGTTTGTGTTTTTGGCCAGTTTGTTAGTTGTCGGTTGCCAGAGTAAGGCAGAAAGCTCAGAATTTAGTTTAGGTAATATTTACCCCAGTGAACTTAAAAACAAGCAACATTATTTTTTAGTCGTTCCTTTTGAATGGAGCGGAAAAGAAGGTACTGAATTAGATTCTCTACATATTCTTAACAACAACGATGAGCGTACAGCTATGAATGCCAATTTTTATATTGGGGCAGAAACGAAAAAAACAGGTGTATATCGACGGGATAAAATCGGCGAAAAACAAGAT
Source organism: Thalassobacillus sp. CUG 92003 (assembly GCF_013618635.1). GTDB lineage: Bacteria > Bacillota > Bacilli > Bacillales > Halobacillaceae > CUG-92003. The sequence continues at coordinate 274,033 of NZ_JABLSJ010000001.1, forward strand.
GTCCAGGGGTATAGATTATCAGAGCATCAAACGTTAATAATGGAATTGAATGTAAATGAGGAATTAAATAGTGCTGAGCGTTTGAAGTTTGTATATGAAGTAGATGGCAAACAGGAGCAAAAAGTTATCAACTGGGATACCCTTCAGGAACTGAAAAACGATGAATAGCTCAATAAGTAGAACTCTTACACGTTTTGATTTCAGAATGCGGGGCGGGAACGACGATAAACCCGGCAGAAGCGATGATAAAACTGAGAGTAGCTCTTCCAGATTGGTTAGCCGCTGTTTTGGATCGTATTCCGCAGTAGATGGCTTGTAAATTGGCCTAAGATTATAAAATTCTCTAGTGGGAGTATGAGTAGCTGATTTTGGCGTGGTGTAGTTCGGATTTGGCATGGTGGAAGCTTCGTTCGGCTCGTTTCTATCCAAATGTGGCATGCAAACCTTCCTTCCGCTCAGTGCAGGATTATTTCTTATGAAGCTTGCTTATTTACACAACCAGCTGGCTTATAACGTAACAATCTCGGCTTATATCCCCCACCACTTGGATTGAATTTTTTTCTCCCTCATATAGCAAGATTAATTAGTCAGAAAACGGCTTATATACATCGGCCCACGGAGCATTCCAGGCTTAAGTTGGCTTATTTTTCAAATTCCACTCTTCCGCTTGGACTCAGACAGTCGAGAAAGTCTCGGCGTCCAGAGTAGTTTCCTGAATCCTCACGCCAATGTAAGACGTTGACGTGTCTAGATTACATTCCAGTCTCACGCAATACAATCTCTAAACAAGGGTGTTCTTTTATGAGGATATCCTGTAAACTTAATTTGTCAGAAAATTATTTGAATTGAAAAGGGGCTGATCGTATGACATACATAAATAAGGTGGTACACCCAAGTCGTCCTGTTCTCTAGTCTAAAACCATATGAGGGGATGAGTCATTGAAAGCATTATTCTTTTTATATGAAGGATATGTTGATTGGGAAATCAGTCCTTTATCTTACATGTTGAGTATTTCAGACGTCGATATTAAAACCACGGCGTTAAAAGAGGAAGTTACTCACGAAGGAAAATTTACCGTGAAGGTTGATGTGGAGATTGAAGCATGTGACCCATCTGATTATGATATTTTAATCATACCGGGCGGCGAGCCAGCCCCATTTCATAAAGAGGAACGCGTGTTAAATCTCATTAGAGGGTTTGACGAACAAGGTAAAAGAATGGCAGCAATTTGCGGGGGCCCGACCTTTTTAGCGGCTGCAGGTGTTCTGAGGGAACGAACATATTCAACTTCGATTGATGACAACCCTGCGTATGCAGATTATTTCAATGACCATTTTCTCAGCGAGAAGGATGTAACGGTTTGCGAAAATCTAATTACGGCTGAAGGCAATGCTTATATTGAGTTCGCGATTGCTGTGGGAAAAGAACTGAACATTTTTGATGATCGGGAAGATGAGTTAGAGACTGTACTATTCTTTAAAAATCAATTAAGGAGTTAAGTTAGGTTTCTCGTAATACGAAATCAAGGTTGGTGAATATATGAACAGTCAGACATTAATAAATGGATTAAGAGGAGATTCAGCTCACGTTAATCCATCCAACGTTTTTGAGGAATTAGATTGGGAAACTGCAGGGGAAACGATTGAACGTTCACCGTACACGGTGTGGGAACTGATCTGGCATATGAATTATTGGCAACGTTTCCTACTAGAGTTGATCCAGGGGAAAGAACCTGTTTATCCGGAACATAGTGACGAATCGTGGCCCAGGAACAAAATGCCCCAGAGTAAAGCGGAATGGGATGAAGAGGTTTCGCGGTTCACGAATGACGTGAAAATAGCGGAGGAAGAATGTGAAAAGGATTTAAATGAAATGTGTAGTACAGACAACACGACGCGACAGTCGTTACTCATGGACCTGGTTATTCACAATAGCTATCACGGTGGTCAGGTCGTCTTGCTGCGTCGCCAACTGGGTAGTTGGCCGCCTCCATCAGGGGGCGACACGTGGTAAGGGATTCGGCGAGTCATCCATTTTAAAAGTCTCTCCTCGGAGGGGCTTTTTTTATTTTGGTACCACAAAATATGCCATATATATGCTTTAATACTGGTATAATAAGATTAATAAATAATTTCGCAATGAAACTACCCCCATAACGCGTACTTTTTGTCATAACAGATATAACAGGACACATTTAGATGAGATGATACAACCATAGAGGGGATTCGGATGGAAACAATAGAAGAATGGGTAAAAGCGATTCGATTTGACCAGACTCACGTGATCTCCCAACCAGCGGAGCTTCAATTAATCGGGCAGGGCCGCAGCGCTGCTGTGTTTAAGCTGCCTGATGCTGCTCAAGCCATCAAAGTATTTTATCCGGGATATGAGTACTTGGCGATGAAAGAAGCGGACGTGTATCAACGGCTGGCTCATCATCATGCCTATCCTGAATTGAGGGAGGCAGGCGATGGTTACCTTGTGTTGGAGTATTTAGATGGCACCACATTTTACGATTGCCTTCGAACGGGCATTCCGATTACGCCCCGCATGGTAAGCATGGTGGATGAGGCGCTGGAGTATGCGAGGTCAAAAGGGTTGAACCCGTCGGATATTCATTTGAAAAACATCATTTTCACCACCGATCAAACTGTGAAAGTCATTGATGTGGTCCGGTTCACGCAACATAAAAATTGTCCGCATTGGAGCGATTTAAAAAAAGCTTATTTTGCCTATTACCAAAGGCGGTTCTTCCCGAAACGGTATCCTAAACTCATCATGGAGCTCGTCATCAGATTGTACCGCAAACGATTGCTGCAACAAAAGACAGGCTAGAAGGAGCAGAGGCGATCTCTGCTCCTTTGTTATAGGGGAATATGATATAATTCCGGTACTTAATTGGATTTGGAGGGTCACTGCTGTGGCGGACAAAGAAGTAACGACGGTCCAATCGGTCGATCGTGCCTTAGTCATTTTAGATATATTAAAGTCCCATCCTGAAGGGTTAGGCGTCACGGAATTATCCCACCGACTGGACGTCTCGAAAAGCACCATCCACCGATTGCTCAGCTCCCTGCTGAAGCAAGGTTACGTCAAACAGGATGCCGAACATGAAAGGTATGCGCTCGGATTGACATTAATCGAACTGGGCGAAGTCGTCTCAAGCCAATTGGATATTCGCCGCATTGCCGCCCCGTACCTGACACAGCTGGCAGGCTCTACTGGGGAAACGGTCCACCTCGTCATGATGGACAATCTGGAAATTGTTTATATCGATAAAACCGAACCCGATGCCACCATACGCATGTTCTCAAGAATCGGCAAGCGCGCGCCCATGCATTGCACAGGCGTCGGGAAGGCCATGTTAGCATTCCTGCCGCCAGATAAGATTGATGCCGTATTAAGCGAACGTCCGATGACGCGATTTACAAACCAAACCATTACCGATCCAGACGACATGAAAACTCACCTGGAAGAAATCCGGCGCCGCGGTGTTGCGTTTGACATGGAAGAACACGAAGAAGGCATCACGTGTGCGGCTGCACCTCTTTTTAATTATAAAGGCGAAGTCGTGGCTGGGATCAGTATCGCTGGCCCGATCATGCGAGTTGATGATGCCAAATTGTCTGTTTTCGCCCGGGAGGTTCACCATGCTGCGGCCACGATATCAAAGGCGCTCGGTTTATGAAATGGAACCATCATTATGGACGAGCCGGGGATGGTTAATAAGGAGTTTGTGAGCTAATTGACAGGTGTGATTGCTCATATTGGGAGTTATTTTGGCTCGTATGTTTAGGGAGATCGATCCTTCCCTGTCCACCCTTTAGAATAATTTCTTAATTGTAAAGATGCTTCGCAATTAGCGTCACATCAATTTTAAATAGGCATTATCAAAAGCAATGAAGTTCTTGCTTTTGATAATGCCTATTTAAATAGTGAAAGAGTAAACCAAATAATTTAGTTAAGCGGTTACCTTGCGAAGTCAGACATCTTATTACATTTTTACTTAAAAGTGTAAGTCTTTTTACTTATTTTAAAGACATTCTTATAACTTTTCGAAAAATTTATTGAAATAATCAGATAATTTATGTAACATAGTCATCAAATATTAGGTAAGCGCTTACCTTAACATGTGTATGGGGAGGAAGTGTATGGAGATTGCATTTAATGAAGCTACATCATTGGATAATTCTCGATTAGAAGATGACTTATATTATTGTGAAAAGCATGGGTTTGACTATATTGAAATTCGGCTCGATAAACTGAAAGAGTATTTACTTACACATTCCGTTAACGACCTGGAAAGGTTTTTTTTCTCTTCATCTTTGAAACCGCTATCATTAAATGCATTGGAAGAATTTACTTTCAGAAATAAAACGGACCTTGCTTTAATGAAAGAAGATTTAGCTTTAATGATAGAAGTGGCAAAATTGATTAATTGTGACACGATTGTCGCTGTTCCCACGTTTAATATTGAACAGGACTGGCAGGTAATCAAACAAGAAACTATTACTAGACTAAATGAATTTTTAGAAGTCATCGAACAAACTGAATTAAATCTTGCGATAGAGTTTGTCGGTTATCCAAATTGTTCGGTGAATACATTAGAGCAGTCTATAGAGATTATTGAAACTATTGGGCATCCTCAACTTGGTTTAGTCTTTGATTGTTTTCATTTTCATGCAATGAATTCAAGCTTTACTGCTTTAGATTCCTTGCCTCTTGAAAAGATGTTCCTCTTTCATATAGATGATTGTGAAGAGAAATTACCTGGGGTTTTAAGAGATTACCATCGTTTATGGCCAGGGGAGGGGGTTATTCCTTTACACAGAATATTTGCTTCGCTTTACCAAAAAGGCTTTAAAGGTCCAGTCTCAGTAGAGGTTTTTCGCCCGGAATATTGGGAACTTGAACCTGATGAATGCATCAGGATTGCCAAAGAAAAGACTATTAAGGTTATAGAAAGGAGTTTTTACAATTTATAGAAAAAGGGGTATGAGCATGAAGAAACTACTGATTCCATTAACCGTCCTCATGGTATTGGTTTTAACGGCTTGTGGCGGGAATGAAACAAGCTCAGGAGAAGGGGAGGAAACTATTTCGGTAGCTATGGTGGCAGGGGTTGAGTCTTCGGCCATTAAACAGTTAATTCCAGAGTTTGAAGAAGAGACTGGGGTTAAGGTGGAATGGAATGAATTTGATTATAACACTCTATATGAACGCATCAATAATGACTTGAGAAATGGAGGTAAAACATATGATGTAATTTTTGCTGATGATCCTTGGATGCCAATGTTTGCAGGTGGTGGATTTCTAACTCCTTTAGATGAATTAGGCTATACACCGAGTGACGATTTCGCTAAATCATCACGTCAGGTTAGCATGTGGCCAGCGCCAGAGGGTCCTCGTTTGCCTGGTGCTGATGAAGATGAAGAATCTAGATATTATGGAGTTCCGCAAGTTGGTAATGTACAGCTGTTTTTCTATCGAAAAGACATATTAGAGGAAATACCTAAAACATGGCAAGACCTTGAGACAGCCATAGAGGAGCATAAAGGTGAAACTGATTACGGTTTTGTCCACAGAGGGGCTAGAGGAAACCCTATAGCTACAAATTTCAACGCTTTTCTGTGGTCTCATGGAGCTGACTTCTTTGATGAAAATTGGAACGTAACTTTAGATAGTTCAGAAGCGGTTGAAGCTCTCGAAAAGTATTTAAGTTTAACAGAGTATGCTCCTGATGGGATAGCGAATTATAACGCAGATTCTTTAGGGCGAACAATGGCCAACGGTGAAGGGTTAACGTCAATTGTATGGCCGGTATGGGCACAAACAATGGAAGATGAAGAGAAATCAGAGGTTGTAGGTAAAATGGGATATGGTCTTGTACCTAAGGCGGAAGGTCATGATCATGCGCCTATGATCGGTAATTGGCTCTTTGGTATTCCGAAAGGGTCTGATAAGAAGGAAAGCGCTTTATCATTTATTAAATGGGCTTCATCTAAAGACGTGCAAACAGAAATGACGAAGCTGGGTGGATTGCCTACCCGAACTAGCGTCCTAACGGATGAAGAATTATTGAAAGACTACCCGTATTTAGAAGCTGTAGAAGAAGGGTTGCAAACTGCTAAGTGGCGCCCGCGTACTCCTTTGTATTCTCAAATTGAGCAAATCTACGGGACGCATCTAAATCGTGCCATAACAGGTGAACTGAGTGCAGAAGAAGCACTCACAGGGGCAGCTGACAAGATAAGACAATTAATGGAAGAAAACGGATATTAAAATTCATAATTAGATAGGGGGGGTTCACTCCTCTCTTATCTTATTAGGGGTGAACTAAATGAATACCAAGGGCCAAGCGTTAAAAAAGGTTCTGCCTAATAACATGCTAAACAAAAGAAAAGGTTCTGCTCCTGGCTTATCCAGTGATAAAAAACTGGCTGTAAGGTTGTTAACGCCAACATTCATATTGTTGGCATTACTTACATTATTCCCTATCGGGTATGCAGTGTATATTTCGTTATCCTCTTTTGATACGTTTGGCAATCATACAGGGTTTGTTGGGTTGGAGAACTTCATAAAAACGTTGACTAATGGGACTTTTTGGAACTCTATTTATGTCACATTATTATTTACTGCACTAGCAGTGGGATCTCAAATATTTTTGGGTTTCAATCTTGCTTTAATTATGTCGAGAGATAGTAATGCGATGAAGTATTTACGCTGGTTGCTCATTATTCCTATGATGCTTTCCCCTTTAGTTGTAGCTATTGTATTTAGGCTAATGCTGAATACGGATATGGGGATTATTAACTATATGTTGCAGGGTTTGGGTCTACAAAAGATAAATTTCTTAGGAGAGCCTGTGTTGGCGTTCTTATCTTTAGTTGTTGTTGACATATGGCAGTGGACTCCAATGGTTTTTTTGATTATCTTAGCTGGCATGCAGTCCTTGCCAAAAGATCCATTTGAAGCAGCAAACATTGATGGAGCATCAAAGCTGCAAACAATAAGGTATGTCATGATCCCGATGTTAAAACCCGTGATTGTCGTTGCGCTTGTGATTAGAACAATGGACGCCTTAAGAACGTTTGATCAAGTATTTGTGCTTACCCAGGGAGGTCCTGGAAGAGCTACAGAAACAGTGAGTTTTCTAATGTATCGACAAGCTATGAAATTCTCAGAATTTGGATTTGCTTCTGCAGGGTTACTGATTGTTCTGGTTATTACAATCGTTATTTCGTCACTTCTGATTAAGTTAATGAATTCTTCTCAAGCAGCTAACTAGAAAGGAGCAATTGTTATGGCAATGATTTCCGCCAAACAAGAAGGCTGGAAAATAAAATTATTGCGAGGTTCCTTCTTAACCACAGCGATTATTTTTGTTCTGTTTCCTCTTTATTGGATGGTTATTACAAGCTTTAAAACAGAAGGGGAATTATTTGCAGACAAACAAACGTTTTTCCCTGAGAATTTTACCTTTCAATATTATTTAGATCCGGTAGAGGGGATATTTTCGCCTAATAATCCATTTATGCAGTTCTTTTTAAACAGTACCATTGTAGCCTTTGTTTCTACGCTTTTGTGTTTAACGATTGGATCTTTCTCAGCATATAGCTTAGCTCGCTTCAAAATGAAAGGGAAACGAAATGAAAGACTATCATTTATTATCCTTACAGCAAGGATGCTACCTCCAATTGTTATTGTAGTGCCACTATATTTAATCATGCAAAAATTAGGGCTTTTAAATACACTATGGGCGATGTTAATCGTATACACAGGTTTTAACCTACCATTTGTTGTTTGGATGCTTAAAGCTTTTTTTGAAGAAATCCCAGATTCTTTAGAAGAATCTGCCATGATGGATGGATCCTCTCGCTTCATGGCTTTCGTTAAAATTGTACTGCCCCTTGCTCTTCCGGGGCTTGTAGCAACATCAATCTTTACAATCATCCTGACATGGAATGAATTTCTGTTCGCGATGTTTTTATTAAATAATACAGACGTCATGACACTTCCTGCTGGGATTTCTACATTCATAACCCAGTATAAGACGAACTGGGGAGCATTGACGGCTGCTGCATCGATGTCTATCCTGCCTGTTCTAATCTTTTCATTCTTAGTACAAAAACACTTAGTTAAAGGAATGACTATGGGGGCGGTCAAAGGGTAGTAAATTTTAATAATAGAGGTGGTACGAAATGGAACAAATTAGCGCAGCAATTATCGGAGCAGGGCGAATAGGTAAATTGCATGCAGACCATTTAATAGAATCAGAAGACTTCCGCTTAACAGCAATTGCGGATGTATTTACAGATCATATAAAAGACACGAAATACGAATCTGCTGCAGATTATCTTACACATGATACTGAGACAATCTTTAAGGATGACAGGATTGACGCTGTATTTATATGTTCGTCCACGAGCACGCATCCTCAATTAATAAAACAAGCAGCAGTGTCGGGTAAGCACATTTTTTGTGAAAAACCAATTAGCTTTTCTTTAAAAGAATCTAAAGAGGCGGTGGATGCTGCTAAAAAGCAGAATGTCATTTTTCAGGTGGGTTTTAATCGACGATTTGATAAGCATTTCAAAAAAGTAAAAGATGCAGTGTTTAATAAAAAGATAGGCGAGCCTCATATAGTGAAAATTAGTTCGCGAGATCCAGAGCCGCCACCCGAAGCGTATATTACTACTTCAGGAGGCTTATTTATGGATATGACAATACATGATTTTGATATGATCCGTTTTTTAACAGGTAAAGATGTAGTAGAAATTCAAGTAAATGCAGCTCAGCTCGTTGATGAACGGTTTAAACGCACGGGGGATGTTGATACAGCCATCATTACAGTCACTTTCTCAGATGAGTCGATTGGCGTCATAGATAATAGCAGACAAGCTGTGTATGGTTATGATCAAAGGATTGAAGTATTTGGTAGTGAGGGAGTGGTTTCTGCTGATAACGAGGCGACTACTAACGTAACTATCCAAACCAAAGAAGCTGTTACACTTGATCATCCAAAATATTTCTTTTTGGATCGATATATTGAAGCATATAAAGAAGAGGTGAGAGCATTTGCATCAGCTATAAAGAGTGAGGCCCAAGTTTTGTGTAGTGGTGAAGATGGGTTCAAAGCTGAACTATTAGCACATGCAGCTAAGAAATCATATGAAGAAGCAAGGAAAGTAACAATTGATGAAATTGAATTAGATTTAGTGAGTGAGGTTTGAATTTTTACATGTTGAGTTAAGCGCTTACCTTACTATTTTAATCTAGGAGGCTGAAAATGTCAGATTTATTAGTACAGTCTAAAACAACTGCAAAAGATGGTAAGAGAATTGACATAAACCCAACGAGTGCAGGTTGGGAACATGTTGGTTTTCAAGTATATCTGTTGCAAGAAGGAGACATTATCGATCAACAGACGAATGACGAGGAAATATGTGTAGTTGTATTAAGTGGCAGAGTATCAGTAAATACCACACAAGAGAAATTTGAGAATATCGGAAAACGAATGGATGTGTTTGAAAAAATACCTCCTTATTCTGTCTACGTACCTAGTAAGGATGATATTAAGGTGGAAGCTTTAACAGTGGCAGAAGTCGCTTTTTGTAAAGCTCCTGGTAAGGGTAACTATCGAGCGAGACTTATTCCCCCCGAAGATGTCGGAGTAGAGGATCGTGGTGAAGGAAACACCTCACGTAAGATACACAATATCCTTCCGGAAGAAGAAGCGGCAGACAGTTTGCTGATCGTAGAAGTCTACACTCCGGAGGGCAACACATCAAGTTACCCCCCCCATAAACATGATGAATTGAATTTACCCCACGAGTCTAAATTGGAAGAAACGTATTACCACAAGTTAAACCCTGATAAAGGCTTCGTCTTTCAAAGAGTTTACACGGATGATCGTTCTTTAGACGAATCCATGGCAGTAGGACACGACAATGTGGTTCTCGTACCAAAAGGATACCATCCAGTATCTGCGATTTCAGGATACGATTCATATTATTTGAACGTTATGGCAGGACCAAAAAGAACGTGGAAATTTCACACAGATCCACAACATGAATGGTTATTTAATTGGTAAGGAGGGATGTACATGTATAATCTTAATTTTGTGCAAGACCGTTTATACGATCTAGTAGGGCTAGGGAGATTATGTCTGGATTTAAATACAGATCAAATAAACTGCCCCATGGAAGAGACGGAATCTTTTACAAAATATGTAGGAGGTTCTCCGGCTAATATCACTATTGGTGCATCTAGGTTAGGGTTGCAAACAGGTTTTATCGGTAAGATTTCTGATGATCAGCATGGTCGCTTTATCACGAGGTATTTGAAAAAAAATGAAATAAGTACAGAAGGGGTGTCGGTTGATAAAACAGGTGCTGTTACAGGGCTTGCTTTTACAGAAATTAAAAGCCCCGAGGACTGCAGTATATTAATGTATAGAGACAATGTAGCTGATTTACTATTGAAACCCGAAGAAGTATCAGAGGATTACATTAAGCGTGCTAAGGCTTTGTTAATTTCCGGAACCGCCTTATCCGCAAATCCATCACGAGAAGCTGTATTCCTTGCATTGGATTATGCTAACAAACATGACACGAAAGTGATTTTGGATATCGATTACCGTCCTTACACCTGGGCATCAGAAGGAGAAACAGCAGTATATTTCAATTTAGCCTCGGAAAAATGTGACGTCATAATTGGTACAAGGGAAGAATTTGATATGATGGAGCAATTTGAATCAGAAGAAAATGATGATTATAAAACAGCGAACAAATGGTTTAATCATAAAGCTGAGATTGTGGTGATTAAACATGGAGTAAAAGGATCAATTGCTTATACAAAAGCTGGCCAAGCGTTTACCGGGGGCACCTTTGAAACTAAGGTATTGAAAACATTCGGCGCTGGTGATGCCTACGCGTCTGCTTTCATATATGGGTTGTTGAATCAATGGGAACTGCCCAAAGCGATGGAATATGGCAGTGCTTCTGCAGCTATTGTTATTTCAAAACATAGTTGTTCTGATGCGATGCCCACAACTTCGGAGGTAAATTCGTTCATCGAAAAAGCTAAGCAACGGTCATAAAGCTTTATAAATTTAGCAAGGAGGTAATATCAGGTGGCTCATACAACAGTGGAATTGATGAAGAATTATGTCGGTGGAAAATGGGTGGAAGCAAAAAGCGAAAAATCAGAAGAGGTCTACAATCCAGCTACCGGAGAAGTGTTAGCCCATGTCCCTATTTCTTCTAAGGAAGATTTAGATGATGCCGTCGAAGTCGCCAAAGAAGCTCAAAAGGAATGGCGGGAGATAGCTGTTCCAAAACGAGCGAGAATAATGTTCAAGTATCAGCAGTTACTTGTGGAACACTGGGATGAATTGGCTGAGTTAATCACCAAAGAAAATGGTAAGAACTTTAAAGAAGCATACGGAGAAGTTCAACGCGGAATTGAATGTGTAGAATTTGCTGCCAGTGCCCCTTCTTTAATGATGGGAGAACAGTTGCCTTCCATTGCATCTGGGCTAGAGTCGGGGATGTACCGCTACCCAATTGGTGTTGTGGGAGGTATCACTCCATTTAACTTTCCGATGATGGTGCCATGTTGGATGTTTCCGACCGCTATTGTTACAGGGAATTCATTTGTACTGAAACCCTCTGAACGGACGCCTCTGTTGGCAAATCGATTGGCTGAATTATTTGAAGAAGCAGGGTTACCTAAGGGCGTCTTTAATATCGTGCACGGGGCACATGATGTGGTGAACGGGCTTCTGGACAGCCCTGAAGTAGAAGCTATTTCTTTTGTTGGATCTCAACCTGTAGCAGAATATGTCTACAAGCGAGGCACAGAAAATTTAAAAAGGGTACAAGCTCTGGCAGGGGCGAAAAACCATTCTATTATTTTAAATGATGCAAACTTGGAAAATGCTGCTACTCAAGTACTAAACGCTGCATTTGGTTCTGCTGGAGAGCGATGTATGTCCTGTTCTGTAGTAGCGGTTGAAGAAAGTGTTGCTGATGAATTTGTTGAGAAACTGGTACAGAAAACAAATGAAATTAAAATTGGAAATGGTCTTGATGAGAGTGTCTTTCTCGGTCCTGTCATACGTGATGAGCATAAAAAACGCACCTTGCAATACATCGAAACAGGCGAGCAGGAAGGTGCGAAGTTGATTCGCGATGGCAGAGAAGATGAGGTTCAAGAACATGGGTACTTCGTCGGGCCGACCATATTCGATGAAGTAAGCAGTCAAATGAAAATTTGGCAAGATGAGATATTTGCTCCCGTTCTATCAGTAGCACGCGTGAAAAACTTGGAGGGAGCAGTAGAACTAACAAATTCATCTAAGTTCGCTAACGGAGCGTGCATCTTTACAAATAATGGGGGAAGTGTTCGGCAATTTCGTGAAACAATTGATGCAGGGATGCTTGGAGTCAATATTGGAGTGCCCGCTCCAATGGCATTTTTCCCTTTCTCTGGATGGAAGGACTCCTTTTACGGAGATTTACATGCTAACGGGAAAGATGGAATTGAATTTTATACAAGAAAAAAAGTCATTACCTCTCGTTGGGTATAAAAAATTAAAGGAGGAGAGGAAACTCCTCCTTTTTTAATTTTAATTATGGGGTGAACATATATGAAAATGACCACAGCACAGGCATTAATAAAGTTTTTAAATCAACAATTTATAGAATTTGAGGGAAATGAGAACAGAATGTTCAAGGGAATTTCTACGATCTATGGACACGGTAATGTTTTGGGGTTAGGTCAAGCATTAGAAGAAAATCCAGGAGATTTAGAGGTCTACCAAGGGAGAAATGAGCAAGGAATGGCTCATGCAGCCACAGCTTTTGCTAAGCAAAATCGTCGTAGGCAATTAATTGCTTGTGCCTCTTCAGTAGGTCCAGGTTCAGCTAATATGATAACTGCTGCTGCCACGGCTTCCACTAATCAAATCCCCCTTTTATTATTACCAGGAGACACGTTTGCAAGCAGACAGCCGGATCCCGTGCTGCAACAGGTAGAACAGCTGCATGATCATACTTTAACCACGAACGATGCTTTCCGTCCTGTAAGTAAATATTGGGACCGTATTAGTCGCCCAGAACAATTAATGACCGCCATGATTAACGCCATGCGTGTCCTGACCAATCCTGCTGATACAGGAGCAGTGACTGTATCTCTACCTCAAGATGTCCAAGGCGAGGCATATGACTTTCCGGAATACTTCTTTAAAAAACGCGTTCATCGGGTTAAACGTCTAGAACCCGATCAAACTGAGGTTGATGAAGCAGTGAATATCATTAAATTAAAGAAAAAACCATTCATTGTATGTGGAGGAGGAGTCCGTTATTCCGAAGCAGGTGAAGTTTTGGCCACTTTAGCCGAGCAGTTTCAAATCCCATGGGCGGAGACACAAGCAGGGAAGAGCTCTCTTGCTAACACACACCCTCTAAACCTTGGAGGATTGGGTGTTACAGGTAATGCTGCAGGAAATGAATTAGCACGACAAGCAGATGTCGTGATCGGTATAGGGACACGTTTTTCTGACTTTACTACTGCTTCTAAACAACTTTTTCAACAGGAAAGTGTAGATTTCGTGACGATCAATATTTCAGAATACCATGCAGGGAAATTTGATGCCACGAAAATAGTTGCTGATGCTAAAGAAGGGATCAAGTCTCTGGCTGATTCGCTAGAGGAGGCGGGATACAAAAGCAGTTATAATGGTGAAATTGAGGCAGCTCAACAACAATGGAAAGAAGAATTGAACCGACTTTATGAAACGGAATTTTATACGGAAGGTTTTGCTCCAGAAATAGCAGGTCATTTGGATGAAGAGCTTGAAGAGTATCGCGATGTTCTTAACTCCTCTCTTACACAAACAGCTGTTTTAGGAAAGATCAATCACTCTGTTGAAAATGACGCCATTGTAGTAGGTGCTGCAGGAAGCCTTCCGGGAGATATGCAAAGAATGTGGATTAGCAAACAACCAGGAACCTATCACATGGAATATGGTTATTCGTGTATGGGGTATGAAATAGCTGGAGCTCTAGGAGCGAAAATGGCTGAGCCGAATAAAGAAGTGTATGCCATGGTTGGAGATGGTAGCTACTTAATGTTGCATAGCGAATTAGTGACAAGTATCCAAGAAAATAAAAAAATCAACGTTATGCTATTTGATAATGTAGGGTTCGGTTGTATTAATAATTTGCAAATGGGAAATGGTCAACGAAGTTTTGGTACAGAATTTCGTAAAAGAAACCCCCAAACAGGCAAGTTAGATGGGGAGTTGCATAAGATTGATTTTGCTAAAAGTGCAGAAGCATATGGGGCGAAAACTTACAAAGTTTACACAATGGAGCAGTTAGAGGAAGCACTCATAGATGCAAAAAAACAAGCAGTTTCAACCTTGATTGATATGAAGGTGCTGCCTAAAACAATGACAGGAGATTATGCATCTTGGTGGCATGTAGGTGTCGCAGAAACTTCTGGGAACTCAGCGGTTCAAGAGGCTTATCTTGATAAAGAAAAACAATTGGAATCAGCCCGGAAATATTAATTAAAGAGGAGTAATCAAATGATCAATAAGAATAATGTGAAATTGGGAATTGCTCCTATTGCATGGACTAATGATGACATGCCAGATTTAGGCGGGGAAAATACCTTTGAGCAATGTGTCAGTGAAATGGCATTAGCAGGTTTTACCGGAACAGAGGTAGGCAATAAATACCCTAAAGATACTGGGGTACTGAAAAAAGCGTTGAAGATGCGCAACTTAGAAGTGGCAAGTGCCTGGTTTAGTTCTTTCCTGACTACAGAACCATATAAAACTACCGAAAAAAAATTCATCGAGCATCGCGACTTCCTAAGTGAAATGGGGGCGGATGTAATCGTCGTTTCTGAGCAGGGACGCAGTATCCAAAAAGCCAACACCCCCTTATTCGAAAGCAAACCAGTATTTTCTGAAGAAGAGTGGAAAAGGCTTTCAAATGGACTAAATCATTTAGGAAAGCTAGCTCAAGAAAAAGACATGAAAATAGCCTTTCATCATCATATGGGCACGGGTGTTCAAACATCGGAGGAAGTAGACAAATTGATGAGTTTAACAGCTTCGGCTCTTGTACATCTTCTTTACGATTCTGGTCATTTATACTTCTCTGATAAAGAAGCTGTTTCTCTATTAGATAAATATATAGATCGAATTGCTCATGTACACTTAAAAGACGTAAGAGACGATATCGCTACTAAGATAAAAGAAAACAAGTTAACGTTCAAGGATGCAGTTAGGCTAGGGGCATTCACAGTGCCGGGGGATGGCACGATTGACTTTCAACCTATTTTTGAAAAGTTAGGAAAGGTTGATTACCGAGGTTGGCTTTTGGTAGAGGCAGAACAAGACCCCCAAAGGGCAAACCCTTTAGAATATGCACTATTTGCACGCCGTTATATAAAAGAAACGGCAGGGGTATGAAAATTGAGATATGTTAATGTTGGAATTGTAGGTCTAGGAAGACTAGGTAAACAGCATGCAGAAAATTTGGTGCATCGTATTCCATTCTGTAATTTAATTGCTGTGTGCAGTATTTCTGAACAAGAAGTGAATGAATTTATTAAACCCTGGAATGTTCCATATGGATATACTAATTATGATGACATGCTTGCCAATGAAGAGTTAGATGCTGTGTTTATAGCTTCTCCTTCAAGTTACCATGGAGAACAGATTATCAAGGCATTAGAAAAAGGATTGCATGTATTTTGTGAAAAACCTCTTTCTTTGTACTTGTCCGAAGCAGAACGCGTACAACAGATTGTACAAAGACATCCTGATCAAGTATTTATGCTTGGTTTTATGAGGCGTTACGATCATTCCTATCAAACTGCTAAAAAGAAGATTGAACAAGGGGCTATTGGAGATCCCATTTTTATTCGTTGTCATGGACTCGACCCTGCCTCACAAATGGATAACTTTTTATCCTTTGCGAAAAGAAATTATAGCGGTGGAATTTTCCTTGATATGGCGGTGCACGATTTTGATTTAGCACGATGGTTTTTAAATGCGGAACCTAAGGAAACGTGGGCGATAGGTGGAGGGTATGCTCGTCCAGAATTTGAAGAATTAAACGATGCTGAAACAGGAGCAGCAATGGTTAAGTTTGAACAAAATAAAATGGGCATGTTTGTTGCAAGCCGTAACTGCGCACATGGCTATCATATCGAAACGGAAATAATAGGTACAAAGGGGTCCTTACGAATAGGCACCATACCGGAAAAAAATCAGGTTGCTATCATGCAGGAAAGTGGAGTTATTCATGAATGCGTCACTGGATTTCTGGAAAGGTTTGAACATGCCTATTTAACTGAAGCTGAAGAATTTATCAATTGTATTTTGATGAACCAACATCCTGAAGTTACTGTAGGGGATGGAGTGGAAGCGACTCGACTTGGTTATGCTTGCAAAGAATCATTTGAGTTAGAGCGGCTAATTAGTGTGACCTCATACAGGCAAAGCTGCTGAAATCGTATTAATCTTTACTGTATAATGTAATAAAGAAATGAAGTTGAAAGGGTTAGTTTATGAAAACAACGATTTATGACGTTGCCAATAAAGCAGGGGTTTCTATCGCTACAGTGTCAAAAGTCATCAACAACAATGGAAAATTGCGTCAATCCACCAGAGAAAAAGTTTTAGAGACAATGGAAGCTCTTAATTATATGCCTAGTATGATGGCTTCAGCTTTAACAGGAAAGAAAACAGAAATCTTAGGCTTGTTAGTACCTGATATTTCTAATCCGTTCTTTTCCGAAATGGCGAGGATAATTGAAGATCGAGCCAATGACCTTGGGATGAGTCTGATTATTTGTAGTACAGATGATTCTGTAGAAAAAGAACAAAAATACTTGGAGCTTTTACGTCGTAAACAAGTGGATGGATTTATCATTGCGTCACCTTTGAGGACTAAAGAAAGTCTAAAGTTTCTCCATGAAGAAAAAATCCCCATTGTATTGCTGACGCAAGACGATCCAGAATTAGGGTGCCCGTCTGTGTCAGTTGATGATTTTAAAGGGGGTTACGAGGCCACTTCCTTTTTAGCGTCAAAAGGTTTCAAGGATATCGTTATTTTTGCTGAACACGCCCACAGTAGCAAGATGCGTATAGTAGGCTATAAGGAAGCATTAGAAACGCATGGAATAGAAGCCAGTAAAACGAGTATTTACCGAATGACCGGAATAATCGAGAATGGTTATGAGTTAATGAAACAATTAATCGAAAGTAATAGAATACCTGAAGCTGTATTTGCATGTAATGATCTTATTTCGATGGGGGTTATTCAGGCTGCTCGAGAAAAAGGTGTGTCCATCCCTGATGAGTTGGCGCTAGTCGGTTTTGATGACACTATCCTGGCAAAAACGACGGTGCCAGCATTAACGACCATTGCCCAGCCGATTCAAGAGATGGGAAAGAGGGTCGTTGATGTGATTAATGAAGAAATTAAAGAAGGGATACGAATAGAGGAAAGGATTTTGTATAATCCGAAACTAATAATTCGTGATACTGTCTAAGACGGCCCTTGTTAATTAAGAAAGTTTTCCATTAGTTACTAACTTTTGGAAAACTTTTTTTATAGGGAATATCATGAAGTCCTATTTTATAAGGCACAATACTTGAGATAGAATGATGCTGCTAACAGAGTTAAACAGAGATGATGGGACCTAACTTTATATGTATATGCTTATGTTGGACTGTTTTCCTTTCCTGTTTTGTAGATATAATTGCAGCTCAAATACACACCAAGACTAAATAGCAAACCCCCTGTTACCCAATACAAGACCGATATGTTGAAGACTTCATTTACTATATAGCCAAATGTAGGGCCAATGGCAGCGCCCACATCTACTACTACAGTGTAAGTAGTCATGACAACAACTTTGTAGGATGTCGACGCAACATCAGTAGCAAGAGAGTCGGTAACCGTTACAAGCATCGTCCAAGTCAGCTGAAGGAGGAGTAACACCAAAAACCATACCAACAACGGCAACTGAAAGGGGAGGATGGCAAACCATACTGATCCAAGGAAAAGTGCCGTGATTAGCATGGGCGTTCTTCCAGTGGTTTGATCCGATAGTTGACCAAACCGTGGGGCAAGAAAAGGATCCCAACTCCAACGGATAGCCTGGATCATACCCGCAAGCGTTGCAGAGCCAAAGACGATGCCGAATAGACTAATGGAATCAGAATAATTCACTTCAATTAGACGACTCAGTGTCGACATATATATGCCAAAAAACGCCATTGACATCATGAGACCGGAAACCATTACGGGGAGCACATTTTTCTGTAACCAAACGTGCTTATAAGCGCTAATACTGGCGTCCACCCTCTGAGCATTTGTGCTGAAATGATCAGGAATGTGACGAATCACAAAAGGGATGCTAAAAAGAGCAGCAGCCCCAAACATAAGTGTCATGGCTTCAATTCCGATTGAATCAGCCAGGAGTCCCCCTGCAAGCATTCCGGTCAGTCCCCCAACACCCCACAATCCGTTGTACTTTCCAATGAGAAATCCACGATTATGTTGATCGGCAGCTTCCAATACAGTAAGAAACCCACCAAGACGCAGGAACGACCATGCTACACCCCATAAGCACCTCATAAAAAACAAGAGCCAAAACCCATTGGCAACCCCGTAAGAACAGGTTGTGATTCCCGCCAGACCAACGGCGATCAGGATGCCCGTTCGTTTGCTGATACGTTGATAAAGCCAGCCGACGAGTGGATTGAGCGGCAGTCTGACAAACCGATTGATCGATAACAAGATGCCAACTTGCCAGAGAGAAGATAGCCCGAAACTTTTCCAGTAGATTGGTAAAACAATATAAAGCATGGAATCACCAAGCAAACAAACAGCAGTAATCAGGGCGATTGCAACGACTTGCTTTTCAGCATCTGTTCTCATTAAACATTGGTCAGGACACGTTTATTATCCCATCCCTCAACTTCATGTAACATCCCGCTTCCCAAGGTTGCGCTTCCTCTTAGTAATGATTTATTACTATCTAAAAATAAAACAGACATATTATAACCTTCCTTAAATTTTCGCTGCTTACTTATTTTAACTTTAGTTTATCACAAAGCTCATCCTCTTGAGTTGAGGCATTACGTCAAAATCGCTGAAGCATGCACCTGCTATGCAGAAAAGGATTCGGAGCCAGATACGGATTCTCAAGAAGAATCGGACTCCCTAAGTGAAGAAAATCTACGGCTCTTTATGCTGCAGTTTATTCAGGATAGTGTCGACGCCCTTAACCAAGATGATTTCTCAATCGTATTAGACCATTTCGGCTCTAATGGCGGCGCAAAAAACGAATATTCCAGTTATCTTGAAAACATTAAAGACCGCGTTGAACACGAAGATTTCTTCGGAGGCGAACTTCTTGACCTAGAAGACCACGGAGATTATTTAGAAGTTACCATGCTCGAAAATTATGGAATTGAATATACGGATGGCGAAGTGAAAGACGTGCAAAACCGCGCCGTATATAAGGTGACCCGTTCCAATGGTGATTTCAAAGTGAATGAATATCTGAATATTGAGCAACAGTAAATTCTGTACTAAATGTAAAATCCCTCTGCTGAGGGATTTTTTTATTTAGTTAGACATACAAGCCATCTTATGCCTGAAATGATTCGCTTTCCGATGAATGTAAGCTGTTTCTCCACATAATTGATCCGGTTACACAAGAGAGAAAAATTTTCAATCCATGTGGCGGTGGTTACAAGCCGAGTTCGATTTATTTAAGCCGGATAGCTGTTAGAATAAGCAAGTTTCACAAAATATAATCCAGCTGTCAGCGGAGGAATGGTTTACGTGTCACTTTTGGATATAAACGATCCGAATGAAGCTTCGACCAGGCTAGATCATGAGTTCACCGCGCCGAAATCAGCTATGTATGCTCCCACTACAGAAATTTATAATCCTCGGTCATTTTACAAGCCATCTGCTGCGAAATTCGTGCCAACATAGCATCTAACCAATTCGGAGGAGCTGCTCTCAGATTACCGTCGCTCCTGCTGTATTTATCATCGTTCCTCCGCCCAATATCGTCGCACGCACCCGGTTTATCGTCGCACCGCCCCGGTTTATCATCGCACCTGCACCAAATATCGTCACTCCACCATTTATCATCGTTCCCGCACCCAATATCGTAGCACGCACCCGGTTTATCATCGCACCCGCACCCAATATCGTCACTCCGCGATTTATCATCGTTCCGGGACCCAATATCGTCGCACCGCCCCGGTTTATCGTCGCACCTGCACCCAATATCGTCACTCCACTATTTATCATCGTTCCTCCGCCCAATATCGTCACACGCACCCGGTTTAACATCGCACCCGCGCCAAATATCGTCATTCCACCATTTATCATCGTTCCTCCGCCCCATATCGTCGCATCGCTCCGGTTTATCATCGCACCCACGCCAAATATCATCACTCCACACACCATTTCCATCAAACTACCAATTTATCGAGTGGAATTTTAAATTATGTGTTGTATTTTCAGAAATTTTAAAATAGTATGTTAAGTAACATACTGACTAGTTGGTATGTTCGACATTTCATCAAAATATTCATTAAATATGGAGGGTGGACATGCATTTACGGTTAACGGATGAACAACAAATGGTGCAGAAAACGATACGAAAGTTTGTGGAGAAGGAATTGATTCCTTTGGAGAATGAGGTGCTGCGTAATGAGCGGGAAGGGCGGCCGAGTCTTTCGTCAGAGAAGTTGAAGGAGTTGCAGTTGAAGGCGAAGGAGTCGGGGTTCTGGGGGATTAATACGCCGGAGGAATATGGCGGTGCTGATTTGGGTCAGATGATGATGGCGATTGTGTTGATGGAAGTGTCGCGGACGTTTGTGCCGTTCCAGTTTGGGGGTTCGGCGGATAATATTTTGTATTATGCGAATGAGGAGCAGAAGGAGAAGTATTTGCTGCCGACGATCAATGGGGATAAGAAGTCATGTTTTGCGATGACGGAGCCGGGTGCGGGTTCGGATACGCGGAATATTAAGATGACGGCTGTGAAGGATGGCGTTGAGTGGGTGTTGAACGGGGAGAAGACGTTCATCACTGGGGGTAACGAGGCGGATTTTGTGATGGTGATTGCGATCACGGATAAGGAGCTGCACCAGGAATCGGAGGGGCGCAGTGGGGTGACGTGCTTTATCGTGGATCGGTCGATGGGGTGGAAGTCGGAGTATATTCACACGATGGGAGAGTGGGGGCCTGCTGGGCTGGTTTTTGAAAATGTGCGGGTTCCGGATGAGAATGTGTTAGGTGAAGTGAATGGCGGCTATGATCTTGGCTTGGAATGGATCGGATTTGCGCGTTGGGTTGTGGGTGCGCGGGCGGTCGGGATGAGCGAGCGGCTACTTAATATGGCGATCGATTATGCGAATGAGCGGGAAACGTTCGGCAAGCCGATTTCGACGCGTCAGGCTATTCAATGGCAGATTGCGGATTCAGCGGTGGAAATTGAGGCGGCACGGTGGCTTGTGTTGAACGCAGCTTTCACGCTGGATCAAGGTGAAGACAACCGACATGCTGCTTCGATCGCTAAGTTGTACGGCTCGAACATGGGTAATCGTGTGGTGGATCGTGTGCTGCAAATTCACGGCGGCATGGGGTACACACGCGAGCTGCCGATTGAGCGCTGGTACCGGGAAGCGCGGCTGTGGCGCATTTATGACGGAACGGACGAGATTCAGCGTTTGATCATATCTCGTAATCTATTGAAAGGCCATGTGAAAGTAGGCTAAAACAACGATACATGACATAGGAGGCAAACGAAATGGCAGGGAGATGTGCAGGAAGGGTGGCTTTTGTCACCGGCGGGAGCCGCGGGATTGGTAAGGGAATCGCGCAGCGTCTGGCTGAAGAAGGAGCGAAAGTGGCGATCATTGATGTGGACGAAGCCTCGTTACAGGCGACGGAGCGTGAGTTGACGGAAAGCGGATATGATGTGTTTCAGCAGGTGGCGGATGTCACGGATGTAACGCAGGTGGAAGCGGCGATGAAGGCCGCTTATGACACGTTCGGGTCACTCGATATCCTGGTGAATAACGCAGGCGTCATTCGCGATAACATGTTATTCAAAATGTCGGATTCCGATTGGGAGACGGTGATGGATGTCCATTTGAAGGGGGCCTTTAACGCCTCGCGGGCCGCGCAGCAGTATATGGTGGCTAACAAATATGGGCGGATTATCAATCTATCATCCACGTCGGCCCTTGGCAATCGTGGTCAGGCCAATTACTCGACGGCTAAAGCGGGCTTGCAGGGGTTTACAAAAACGCTGGCTATTGAGCTGGGACGCTTCAATATTACTGTCAATGCGATTGCGCCGGGTTTTATTGAAACGGATATGACGAAAGAAACAGCGGCGCGCCTCGGAATTTCATTTGATGAGCTGGTCCAGGCGAGTGTTGAGAAGATTCCTGTGGGACGGAGCGGTAAGCCTGAAGATATTGCCAATGCCGTCGCGTTTTATGCGGATGACCAGGCTTCGTTCGTGAGCGGACAAGTGTTGTATGTGGCTGGAGGACCGAAAGATTAATGAGGAGGTGGCCTTATGTTAGAGGATTGCATCGGGAAACGGTCAACGCCGGTTAAGAATGCCGTTGAACGCGGGGCGGTTAAAAAGTTTGCAGAAGCGATCGGTGATGATCATCCCATTTTTACAGACGAAGAAACGGGGAGGGAGTCGCGCTTTGGCGTCAATATTGCGCCGCCGACGTTTCCGCGGGTGTTTGATTACGGCACCATCCCGGATTTGAATCTACCGGAGAAAGGGCTGATTCACGGGGAGCAAATCTATCATTATGAACGCCCCCTCCGCGTGGGGGAGGACGTCTATTGTCATGCCGAGGTAAAAAACTATTACGAGCGGGACGGGCAAAGCGGCAGGATGGCCTTTTTACAGATTAAACGGTATGGCAACGATCCTGCCGGCGAGCTTATTTTTACGGAAGAACAGGTGGTTATCATTACAGAAGCGGTAAGGGAGAGGATGCAGGCTTGAAGCGTCTACGTGATTTACAAGTTGGCGAGTCCTTGCAGGAGGTGTCCTTGCCCCCGGTATCACGGCTTGATTTAATCAAATATGCTGGCGCATCAGGGGACTATAATCCGATTCATACGATTGATGAAGAAGCAGAAAAGGCGGGGCTTCCCGGGGTCATTGCCCATGGCATGTGGACGATGGGCAATTTGGCCAAACTGTTTACGCCCCATTATGAAGAAGGGTTCATTCAGGATTACGCGGTGCGATTCAAAGGGATGGTTCGTTTGCATGATGAACTGATCTTGAAAGCTGTGCTACAGGATAAAGACACGCTGACGTTCAATGTTGATGCGTCGAATCAGGATGGAAAAGCGGTCATTAAAGGCCAGGTCGTGATGCAGTATCACGGGTGAGGAGGGGTAAACATGCATGTTAAAGACTTATTCGATCTGTCGGGGAAAACCGCCATAGTGACCGGTGGGGGTCGCGGCTTAGGCAAACAGATTGCCGAAGCATTGGCGGAATCCGGAGCTAATGTGGTGGTGTGTTCGAGAAAAGAAGAAGCATGCCGGGACGTAAGTGAACAGCTGAAGAGGCAGGGCACTGAGGCGATGGGTTTGAAATGCGATGTTCAGCACGCAGATGATATCCAGCACGTGGTCGATGCGACGGTGGAACGTTTCGGCCGTATCGATATTCTTGTCAATAACAGCGGGGCCACGTGGGGAGCGCCTGTCGAGGAGATGCCGCTTGAGGCCTGGCAAAAGGTCTTCAATGTCAATGTGACTGGAACCTTTCTGATGTCTCAGGCAGCCGGAAAAGTGATGCTGGAGCAAGGGTCTGGCAAAATCATTAACATCGCGTCAGTGGCGGGCCTTAAAGGTTCTAATCCCAAGTATATGAATACGATTGGCTACAACTCGAGTAAAGGAGCGGTGATCACCTTTACGAAAGATTTGGCTGTTAAATGGGGGCCAAAAGGGATTCACGTCAACGCCATCGCGCCGGGTTTCTTTCCGACGAAAATGTCCAAAGGGCTGCTGGAGCAAGGCAGCGACGCCATTCTTGAGGGTACGCCGTTAAGGAAGTTCGGTTCGGAAGATGATTTGAAAGGGGCAGCCGTTTTCCTGAGTTCAGCTGCGTCCGATTACATGACCGGCGACGTACTGGTGGTCGATGGCGGCACGCATGCGATGTAAAGGGTGCAACAAAAGAAATAAAGGAGTGAACACGTGATGACGCAGGAAGCTGTTATTGTATCAGCCGTCAGGACGCCAATCGGCAAGCAGGGTGGCACGTTGGCTACGATACCTGCTCATATTTTAGGGGCTGAGGTGATTAAAGAAACGGTGAAGCGGTCGCGCCTGGCAGCTGATGATATTGAGGATGTCATTTTTGGCAATGTGTTAAGCGGCGGTGGAAATATTGCCCGGTTTTCCGCTTTACAAACGGGGCTTTCCCTTCATATACCCGGGCTCACGGTCGATCGCCAATGCGGGTCCGGTTTAAACGCTGTGCATCTAGCTGCGCAGGCGATTCAGGCTGGCGATGGGGATGTATATGTGGCAGGCGGCACGGAGAGTATGAGCCGAGCGCCTTATTTGATGGATCGCCCGGAGAAAGCTTACAGTTCAACGCCGCCGACGTTAAGAAGGTCGCAATTGTCCCCGACTGACATCGGTAACCCACCAATGGGTATCACGGCGGAGAATCTTGTTGAACAATACGGAATCAGTCGCGAGGAACAAGATGAATTCGCGCTTCAAAGCCAGAAGCGAATGGGCCGGGCGATGGAAGAAGGCCGATTCAAGGATCAAATCGTCCCCTTACAAATATCGGTCAGAAAAAAGGAACCGATTGAATTTGACACGGACGAGCATCCGCGGCCGGGAACATCGCTAGAGGCGTTATCCCAATTACCTCCTGCCTTTCGCGAGGGTGGCACGGTGACAGCTGGAAGCAGCTCCGGATTGAATGATGCCGCCTCAGCTCTCACGTTGATGTCGCGGGACAAAGCGCAGGAAGCGGGGCTCTCCCCGATGGCGACTGTCAGAGCATGCAGCGTGGCTGGGGTTGATCCGAATATCATGGGCATTGGACCCGTGCCTGCGACAAGACGCGTTCTCGAGAAAACAGGCTTACAACTGGAGGACATTGATCTTATCGAAATCAACGAGGCGTTTGCCGGGCAAGTTCTGGCATGCAACCGGGAGTTGAAGATGGATTTGAACAAAGTGAATGTAAACGGCGGAGCTATTGCCCATGGTCACCCTCTTGGTGCAACGGGTGCGATTCTGGCGACAAAAGCCATCTATGAACTGCAGCGTTCGGGCGGCCGATACGCTCTCATCACGGCGTGCATCGGGGGCGGCCAAGGCATCGCCATGGTTCTGGAGCGAGGTTGAAGTCGGAAGATTGCGAGAGTTTGGCTTGCTTGAGGGTTATCAATAGTGTGTAATGAGGGATGATACTTTTTGATTATCTCTAGGAGGCTATGCCATATGAAACAGCAAATTATTAATACAAGCATCCATTTATTTGATAAAAAAGGCTTTACTGAAACATCCGTCCAGGAAATTGTTGATGCCCTCGGTGTGACCAAAGGCACATTTTATTATTATTTTACCAATAAGGAAGTTTTGCTGCGGGACATTCATCTTGAGTACATCGGCTATTTGCTACAGGAACAGGAAGCGATTATGAACGATGAAACGAAAGATAGCAAAGCCAAACTGCACGATGTGATGTATCTGTTAATTCACAGCATTCATCAACGGCGAAAAAGCGCCCGGATTTTTTTCCGGGAAATGCGCAATCTGGGCGCGCAGTACTTGGAGCAGAGTATGGCACAACGGGATCTGTTTCGCAGAAATGTTCAGTCGATTGTCGAAGAGGGCATGCGCAATGGGCAATTCAAGGCGGATTTGAATCCTGATATGATTACCCGCGGCATTCTCGGTGTGACGAACTGGAGTTATTACTGGTTCAACCCGGAAGGTGAGGTATCAGACAAAGAACTGACGAGCATGTATTTGGAGATGATCCTAAACGGCATCAATACGTGAAGATCATGACGGGCGGCGGTCTGGAGGTGACACAGCATGAATCATGAATGTGAGGTAAGGGTCAGGTTTTGTGAAACGGACTGCGCGGGCCATGTTAATAATACGAGCTATTTCATTTATTTAGAGGAGGCGCGTGGGAGGTTCTTTGAGGATATACTGCCGGATCAGACCGATACGGTAGGCCGGTTTATCATTGCGTCAGCTCAATGCGATTTCCTTAACCAGGCTTACTTTAAACAGCGGTTGAAAGTGGCGACATGGGTCTCGAAAATCGGCCATACAAGCATGCGTTTCAGTCATGAGATAACGTCTGAAGCAGGTGAACGTATTGCCAAAGGTGAAGCGACCATTGTCTGTTTCAGTTATGAAGCGCAGCAAAGTGAACCGATTCCGGCCGATCTGAGAATGATGTTAGAGGAACACCTGGTGACGCCGTAACGGAATCGGAAAAAAGGTGGTGTGAAAAGATGAGTAAACGATTTAAAGAAACGATTGCCGTCATAACCGGCTCGGGCAGCGGAATCGGAGAAGCGACCACCCAGCAGTTGGCACGAGAAGGGGCACGCGTGATCCTGGTGGGCCGGACATTGTCCAAGCTGGAACGCGTAGCAGCAAGCATCAATGAGCCATTGGATGAACCTGTGGCTACGTGCTTTACAGCGGATGTGACGAAGGAGGCGGATGTAAGCGAACTGGGCGCATTTATTGAGGAAACCTACGGCGATGTGCATGTGCTCATCAACAATGCCGGGGCTTCTGGGCAGGCATCACTCCTGGATATGGAGGTAAGTGAATGGGACAGGGTCCAGGATACGAATCTAAAAAGTGTCTTCTTAGTATCCAAGGTAATCGGGAAGCTGATCATCGCGGGCCGTGAACAAGAGAGCGAGGCGGCCCAAAACCGCGCCATTGTAAATGTGGCATCATTGTCGGGTCATAAGGCGGGCGCGCAAATTCCGCATTACAGTTCGTCTAAAGCGGCCGTCATCAATTTGACCAAGTCGCTGGCATTGGAGTTTGCACAACATAACATTCGTGTTAATTCGGTGTCTCCTGGGTTTGCTGAAACGCCGTTGACCGAAGCGGGGTTAAAAAACAAACGGTTTGAGGAAGCGATTCAACGTCACACCGCCTTGAATCGGGTCGGGCAGCCGAGTGAGGTCGCAGATGTCATCTCGTTCGCAGCTTCACAGGAAGCCTCATATATGACGGGTTCGGATTTACTGGTCGATGGCGGGTGGATGATTACGTAATCTGGCTGTCTTTTTATTCAAAAATGATAACGCTTACATTCGTTGGAGGCATTTTAATAGTGAAAGGAGAGATCGGCATGCAAACGCGTCACTTTGAATTTTGGCCAAAGTTGACTACGTCTTTAACTGTGCCGGAAACCTCGCTCTACGACAATTTACGAGTGTCGGCGGAGCGTTATCCGGAGCATGAAGCGATCTATTTTTATGGAAATACGCTGACTTACCGGCAGCTGCGTGACGAAGTGGACACCCTCGCTGGTTTTCTCCAGCAGCAGCTCGGCGTCAGTAAGGGCGAAAAAATCCTGCTGTTTATGCAGAATTCACCACAGTTTGTCATCAGTTATTATGCGATATTGCGGGCCGGAGCTGTCGTTGTGCCCATCAACCCGATGCTGACGACCAATGAATTGGAGTTCTACGTGAAAGACTGTGCGATGCGCTATGGCATCATCGGTCAGGAGTACGTGGAGGTCGTAGAACCGTTAATGGACACCACCACGTTGCAGCAGCTGGTCATTGCGGCTTACTCGGATTACAAAGGAAATGCCATGAGCGATCGACTGCCAAAAGAAGTGGGGGCTCCGCGTGAACCCTATAACCCGTCCTCTCTTATTTTATGGGAAGAAGCCATGCACACAGGAGCTGAGGTGCGTGATGTGCCGCGTTCAGCCGATGATTTGGCAGTGCTGCCTTATACGTCAGGAACGACAGGGCTGCCCAAAGGATGTATGCACACGAACCGGACGGTCCAGGCGAATACGGTCGGTGCTTATCATTGGGGACGGGCTACAGCAGATGCCAGAAGTCTGGGAACATTGCCGTTATTCCATGTCACCGGCATGGTGCACAGCATGCATACGCCCATTTTCAGCGGCAGTACCATGGTGATCATGACGCGTTGGGACCGGGAAACAGCCCGGCAGCTCATTAAAGAACAACAGTGTACCCATTGGGTGACGATCAGTACGATGCTGATTGATTTCCTTGCGAAACCTGAAGTGAAAGCGGAAGATCTTACGTCGCTCATGGCTATTTCCGGTGGGGGCGCTGCTTTTCCGAAAGCGGTCGGCGAAAAATTGTACAACTTAACTGGCTTAGAGTTTGTGGAAGGCTACGGGCTAAGTGAAACGATCGCGCAAACGCATCAAAATCCGCCTGATCGGCCGAAATTGCAATGCCTGGGCGTCCCTGCTTTTGATGTGGATGCTCGTATTATTGACCCGGCTACCCAGGAAGAGGTCGCGGTCGGTGACATAGGTGAAATTGTTGTGAACGGGCCGCAAGTCATGGTGGGGTACTACAACCGGGAGGAAGAAAACCAGCAAGCATTCATCGATCGAGACGGCCAGTCCTTTTTCCGGACAGGTGACATGGCTTATCGCGATGAGGAAGGGTATTTCTTCATGGTCGATCGTGTCAAGCGGATGATCAATGCCTCAGGATATAATGTCTGGCCGGCAGAAGTAGAATCATTCTTATATCATCATGAAGCTGTCGAACAGGCTTGTGTCGTCGGCGTACCTGATCCGCGTAAAGGAGAAAACATTAAGGCTTTCGTCATTTTGAAAGAAGCGTTTGAAGGAACGGTCACCGAGGCGGAGATTATTGCATGGGCGAAAGAAAATATGGCCGCTTATAAATACCCGAGGATTGTCGAGTTCAGAAAAACGTTTCCGATCACGAGCAGCGGCAAAATTCTTTGGCGCCAACTGCAAGAAGAGGAAAAGCAAAAGGCTGAAAACGAGTTGTAAGCAAACAGTAGCTTCAGGCTATCGCGCTTGATTATCAAAGCTAAAGGGGAAGTTCAATGGATATTCTCACGCAACAACTTTTTAATGGGTTGACGATCGGAAGTGTGTACAGTCTTGTCGCCCTGGGCTTAACACTCGTCTATGGCATCTTGCACATTCCTAACTTCGCGCACGGGGCGTTGTACATGTTAGGGGCTTATATCACATTAACAACGATGCTTTTATGGGGGTTCAACTATTGGGTAGCGATTGCCATATCGGTACTTGTCGTGGGGCTGCTGGGCGTTTTGATGGATCGGCTTGTGTTCCATCAACTCCGCAACGCGCCGCCGATCCACGACAAAATTGCAGCCATTGGCATCTTATTATTTCTTGAAGCATTGGCTCAATTGATTTGGGGAGCCGATTACCGCTCCATGTCAACGCCTTACGGAGAAGTCATCAACATGTTCGGGTTAACGGTGACGATGCAGCGGGTGCTCATTAATGTCGGTGCCATTGCGGTCATGATTCTGCTGTTTGTGTTTTTGAAAAAGACCTATATCGGCGCGACGATCATTGCGATGGCTCAGAATCGTGAAGGCGCTCATCTGGTCGGGATCAACACGAACAAAGTCGCCATGCTCACCTTTATGCTCTCCGGTGGATTAGCAGCGTTTGCGGCTTCGCTATCAGCTCCGATCAATCTCGTGTTCCCTGGAATGGGGCACCTGGTCATATTAAAAGCGTTTGTCATCATCATTCTCGGTGGCATGGGGAGCATCCCCGGCGCTATCGTAGGCGGCTATATTCTTGGTTTCAGCGAAAGTCTCGGCGCCACTTATCTGTCCAATGATTATAAAGATATCATCGCGTTCTTACTGCTCGTCATCATTTTATCCTTCAAGCCAAAAGGTCTGTTTTCCAGGGAGGGATTCTAATGGCAGCACTGCTCAGAAAAAGGGTGTTCATCATCGGCTTAATTGGTCTGGCGGTGCTTTTCCCCTTGATTATTCAAAATGAGTATTTCCTCCACGTGTTGACGCTGGCCTTCATTTGGATGATTGCGGTTTATGGGTTGAATCTGCTTGCGGGTTACACAGGTTACCTGTCGCTTGCGCATGCTGGTTTTTTTGCCATCGGCGCTTATGCGTTAGGTTTGTTGACGGTCAAAGCAGGCATGAATTATTGGATCGCTTTAGTGCTGGCTTGTCTCATTACCAGCGGCATCGGCTTTTTGGTAGGGCTGGTCGCATTGAGAACGCGGGAACACTTTTTTGCTATTTACACGCTATGTGTCGGTTATATTATTTATCTCGTTATCGACAAATGGGATAGTCTGACCGGCGGAGTTCGGGGGTTGATCGGCATTCCGGCCCCAGCCAATATCGGACCGGTATCCTTCGAGAATCCACTCTCTCAATATTATTTCATCTTAGCCTTTCTATTGCTCACCATTCTTGTCATGTACCGCATTGTCCATTCGCTTACCGGACGGACTTTTATGGCGATACGGAATAGTGAAGAATTAGCGCAGACCCTCGGCATTTCTACCATGAAAAACAAACTGCTCGTGTTTGTCCTATCGACCTTTTTTGCTGGTCTAGCCGGGGCTTTATACGCCTCGTTCATTCGTTTTATCGGTCCGGATATCGGTTACATCACCATCATTTTTGACTTGCTCACTTATTTGCTTGTGGGAGGAATCGGCACGCTGGCAGGACCAGTCGTCGGCACGTTTCTCGTCGTGTGGGTCTCCCAGTCGCTGCAATTTTTGCAGGATTACCGGATGCTTATTTTCGGTCCCCTGTTAACCTTGCTGATCATTTTCTACCCGCGGGGGATTGTCGGCGCTTTTTATGAATGGAAAATGAAGCGCACGGGGAAAAAGCGGCGGCAAGCTCGACCTGACCGGCGAAAACCCGAACCCACGTATGCCGCGACGCAAACAAGTTCTGAGAAAAAGGTGAAGGAGGGGTGACATGCTCATTGAAACGCGAAATTTAACGAAGCAGTTCGGCGGACTAGTGGCTGTGAATGACGTCGATTTCACCATCGAGAAAGGTAAAATCAACGCGATTATCGGGCCGAATGGAGCGGGTAAATCTACGTTTTTTAACCTGGTCAGCGGCACGCACGCGCCTAGTTCAGGGAAGGTCTTTTACAAAGGAGAGGATATTACGCGCTTGCCGTCCAATAAAATAGCGAAACTCGGCGTGGCAAGAACGTTTCAAACGACTCATCTGTTCGAGCAGTCCACTGTCCTTGATAACGTCATTGTCGGGCATCGGCTGCGGACTTCATCTCATTTGTTCGATGCGATTTTTCGGACTAAAACGTATAAAGCAGACGAACAACAATGCCGTGAGAAAGCAGCGGATGTGCTGGAGTTCGTCGGTCTCACCCATGTGATGCATCAATCAGCTGCCAGTATTACCCAGGAAGAAAAGAAGCGCGTCGCCTTCGCACTTGCCTTAGCGACGGAACCTGAAGTCGTCTTTCTTGATGAGCCCGCTGCCGGTATTAATCCGGATGAAACCGAAGGCCTGATCGATTTAATCAACAACATGATAAAGCGGGGCATCACGGTCTGTTTGATTGAACACAAGATGCAAATGATCATGAAGCTTGCTGATAAAATCATGGTCCTGAATTATGGAGAAAAAATTGCGGAAGGCACCGCGGAAGAGATCATGAACAATGAGGCCGTCATCGCTGCCTATTTAGGAGGGGATGCGAGTGCTTAAGCTATCTGGTTTAACCGTCACATACGGAAGTTTTGCTGCGATTGAAGACGTAACGATCGACGTGGCAGAAGGGGAGTTGGTCGTATTATTAGGGTCGAACGGTGCCGGTAAAAGCTCAACGTTCCGCGCGATCAGCGGTCTGGAAAAGCCGAGCGCCGGCGGGATTACGTTTGACGGGAAAAACATAGCTGGCCAATCACCGGAACGCATCGTGAAGTCAGGCGTCGTCCAGTGTGCTGAAGACCGCAAGCTATTTCCGCAAATGACCGTCCATGAAAATTTGATTATGGGAGCCTATGTGCACCGAAAAAAGAAAAAGGAAATCAGACAGGCGCTTGAGAATGTGCACGCGTTATTTCCGATGCTGCAGGAGAAAAAAGACCATGCTGCGGGATCGTTAAGCGGCGGCCAGCAGCAAATGCTCGCGATTGGCCGTGCGCTAATGTCCCGGCCGAAATTACTGCTGCTAGATGAGCCGTCAATCGGATTAGCTCCCTTAATCGTTGAGCAAATGTTCGAGGTCATCCACCAGATCAATCAAGAAGGCACGACTGTTCTGCTCGCCGAACAGAATGCCAATGCGGCTTTGAAAATCGCCGATCGTGGATATGTATTTGAAAGCGGTTCTATTGTTGTTCAAGGCACGTCAGAAGAGCTGTTCACCAACGATGCTGTACGCAAAGCTTACATCGGGGCTTGAAATCACACAACTCATAGGGTCACCTGAAAAAACCATTAAAGAGGAGGAAATGAGATGAGTAAGTTACGTTTAGTACTGTTCGTGATGATGGTCTCGTTTGTGTTCGTATTGGCCGGGTGTATTGAAAATACGTCCAACCCTGATGCAGGTGAAGGTGAAGCAGAAGCTGAAACACAAGAAGCTGATACAGAAGAGGGCGAGAAAGTCGTCAACATTGGCTATAGTGGTCCATTAAGCGGGGCAGCCGCCTATTATGGTGAACGGACGTTGAACGGGGTCAAAATGGCCGTGGAAGAAATCAACACCAACGGCGGTTTCGAAGTTGACGGCCAAACGTATAAAATCGAGCTCAATTCGCTGGATGATAAATATTTGCCGAATGAAACAGCCGCCAATGCGAAACGCTTGCTGCAAGAAAATGACACGCCGATTATTTTCACGCCTCACAGCGGCGGCGTTAAAGCCATGCAAGTGTTTAATGAAAAGGAAAAATTCATCATTGGGGCTTATACGAGTGAGCCGGGTGTTACAGCTGAAGGCAATGAATTGACCGTGAGAATCCCTCCGCGTTATGACGGCTACATGGACCCATTCACCACTTATGCCATGGAGAATTTCGGGAAGAAAATTGCCGCGATACCTACAGCGTCCCAGTACGGCAAGGATTGGACCGACATGTTGATGCCGCATTGGGAAGAGGCAGGTGGCGAGGTCGTGTATAATTCGTCAGTCGACTTTTCCAAGGATACCGATTTCTTTACCATGGTTACGAATGCACTCGAGAACGATCCTGACGTCATGTTTATCGGAGGTCCGTCTGAGCCGACTGCCAAATTAGCAGAACAAGCTAGAAAGTTGGGATTTGAAGGTGGATTCATCATCATGGACCAGGCGAAGCTTGATGAAATGAAGAGTGTGACCGGAACGTATGAAACCTTCGAAGGAGCCGTCGGCGTGCTGCCTTTAGTGGATGCCGAATACCCGGGCACCGATCAATTTGTGGAAAAGTACCGACAGAAGTTCGATGAAGACCCTGGATCTGAAGCCGGGTTCAACTATATTGCCACCCATATTTTTAAGGAAGCCATGATTGCTGCGGGCACCGTAGACGATGCAGAGGCGATCCGAGAGCATATGCAGGCCGGTATTGAGGCACTGCCGGAAGACAAACAAGTCTATACAGTGTCGAAAATTGAAGAAGATGGCGGGTTTGTGACCGGTTTAAGTGTTGCCGCTGTTGAAAATGGCGAAATCAAATCGATCGAGGTGGATCAGTAACGATTACCCAGGAAATAAGACAAAAGCCAGCTAAATTATGAAATGGAGCTGGCTTTTCTTGTTGAACGATATCAAGAGGAGGTCGTATGATGATGAGCTTTGATTTAACGGACGAACAGGAAATGGTGCAGAAAGTCGTCCGGGATTTTGTCGATAAGGAAATCAACCCTTATATCCAGGAGTGGGATGAACAAGGCCATTTCGAACCTAGTATGATGAAGCGCCTGGCTGAGCTGGACTTGATGGGGGTATGCATTCCGGAACAATACGGTGGGAGCGGCATGGATTACAATACGCTGGCCATCGTCTGCGAAGAATTAGAGCGCGGGGACACCGCGTTTAGGACGTCCGTTTCCGTGCACACCGGCTTGAACAGCTTAACCTTGCTACAATGGGGAACCGAAGCTCAAAAAGAAAACTATCTGATTCCTCAGGCGAAAGGGGAGAAAATCGGGGCATTCGC
Source organism: Thalassobacillus sp. CUG 92003 (assembly GCF_013618635.1). Classification (GTDB taxonomy): domain Bacteria; phylum Bacillota; class Bacilli; order Bacillales; family Halobacillaceae; genus CUG-92003. The sequence goes on from NZ_JABLSJ010000001.1 coordinate 308,355, forward strand.
CTTAACGGAACCGAACGCAGGCTCGGACGTCGCTTCCATCGAGTCCACCGCCGTTAAAGAGGGGAACCACTATATCTTGAACGGTCAAAAAACGTGGATATCACTTTGTGACCATGCCGATCACTTCCTCGTGTTTGCTTATACAGATAAAAACCAAAATCACCAAGGCATCTCTGCGTTCATCGTGGAGCGGACCATGCCCGGCTTCAGTTCTCAGGCCATCAAAAACAAACACGGCATCCGTGCCGGAAATACCGGCGAACTCTTTTTCGATGACGTCAAAGTCCCGGCCGCTAACCTGCTTGGGCAAGTAGGGGAAGGTTTCAAAATCGCCATGGCAGCCCTTGATAATGGACGATTCACCGTCGCTGCAGGCGCGTGCGGTCAAATCCTCGCGTGTATGGAAGAGAGCATCAAATACTGCCATGAACGAAAAACATTCGGCCATGAAATAGGAAAACATCAATTGGTCCAGCAAATGCTGGCCAAAATGGAAGCCGGCTATCAGATGTCACGCCTCCTCGTCTTTCGCTCAGGCACATTAAAAAATCAGGGCAAACGCAACACCCGCGAAACCTCGCTCGCCAAATGGCAAGCCTGCGACTTCGCCAACGAAGCCGCGAATGACGCCGTCCAAATCCACGGCGCATACGGCTATTCCAGCGATTATCCCGTCGAGCGTTTTTTACGAAACTCAAAAGCACCTGTCATTTATGAAGGTACCCGGGAAATCCATACCATCATGCAAGCCGAATACCTTCTCGGTTACCGCTCCGATAAACACGTGTCCCAACCATTGCCGAGTTGGCCCTTTGAAGAAACGGCAGCCAGCATGAGAAACGATTAAACGCCGTTATGAACAGAACAGCCGTTTGTTAGATTATCGTGAAATCGGGAATGATGATACTAACAAACTTTAGTTGAGAGGTGTTTGTAACATGAAAAGGATCCAAGCCTACTTTAACAATGAAGATCACGCGGAAGGTGCTCGTATCAAGCTTCAGTCTCTGGAAGGTGTGCATGGGGCCTCCGTGGAAAAGATTCCTGACGAGAACAATGAATTGGTGGACATGCTTAAAGATTTGCTTGTGCCAGAGGAAGATGAAGAACATCGTCCGCAGGTGTTGACGTTTGAAGTTGAAGAAGATGATTATGCTAACGCCCATCAGGTTGTGAAGGAAAGTAAAGGTTATGTGTCTGATGAATAAGGCTTTGGATAAAACTGAATAAAACACAAAACTTCCGGACAATTTCGTTGAATTTGTTCGGAAGTTTGTGTTTCGAGCTAGAGGTTACTGAAAATTGCTTTGAAATGAATTTAAAAGTCGTATATTACGCAAGTTACTGCGATTTATGATATGGTATAGAGGGTTACATAGAGAAGGTATTAAAGGGAATTATTTACAATAACAACATTTAAAAACAAATGAAACAAATTATTTAAGTTGTTTTTATTTTTGTTTTTGCTTGTTTTATATTGTATTATTTATTTATGCAACATTTTTTGAAAGGCCAAAGTTGATGTTTATATAAAATTTCACACATGTAAGGTTTTAGGAGCATTACCTTGTTATGGAGGGAGAAACCCGCTTGCCTTGGACAAGAGGTTTCCTGTTAAAGTCTCGCTAATCTGATCTTCTCACATTATGAAACATTAACAACACAGCATATTTTATATAAAGTAGGTGAATAGATTTTGATGGATAACGGCTATATGAAATTTTTAAATGAACGGCAGACTGAAATCGTGGATAAGATTAACGAAGAAGGCTCTGTGAAAGTGTCTCAATTAAGTGCCGTTTATCGTGTCTCGCTTGAAACGATCAGAAGGGATCTTGAAAAATTGGAATCGTTGAGTTTGTTGAAAAAGATACATGGGGGCGCAATCTCCACTCAACTCGATTCGAGTACAGAAATCCCTTTACAAAAAAGAAGTCAGACGAACATTGAAGAGAAAGTCAAAATAGCCGAAGAAGCGGCTGCTTTTATTGAAGATGGTGATATTGTAGGGTTTGATGCCAGTACGACGGTTCACCAAATGACCAAGTTGATTCAAGGTAAGCAAGTAACTGTTGTAACGAATTCAATTCCGATTACGTTGGATTTATCAACGAAACCGGGAATTACAGTGTTACTTGCAGGGGGATATGTTCGCAATGAGTCGATGTCCCTGGTGGGTTCTTCCGCAGAGAAAGTCATAGCGGACTATCACGTGGATAAATTCTTCTTTTCTTGTACAGGGTTTGATTTGAAACGAGGAGTAAGTGAGTTGAGTGAGGAGCAAGCAAAGGTTAAAGAGAAGTTTATCGATATTTCAGATCAGCTTTTTTTATTAGCGGATCATAGTAAGTTTCAGTCTAAATCATTGGTAAAGTTGCTAGGGTTTGAAGAGCTGGACTACCTTATTACGGATAGCGGCATAGGCGTTAAAGACATACAATCGATCAAGGCGAAAGGCACGAATGTTGTCATAGCCAAATAAAACACCGTAAATAATAAATTTGTTGAGTGGGTTTTTTATAAATCCCACTTTTTTTTTGGTTTTAATGTTGACTTTATGTGGAGTCGCTTTTATAATTTTAACTATCAGAAAATTGGGAGTTTTCGAAATGGACACATACACACTTGGAATTGATTTTGGCACTAAATCGGTTCGAGCAATATTACTGAATAGTTTAAATGGAAATTTGAAAGCGATTTCAGATGTGGCGTATCCCCATGGGGTTATCACGTCGAAGCTTCCGAATAGCGCAGTCCCGTTAGAAAAAGGGTGGGCGCTTCAACACCCTCAGGATTACGTGGACTGTCTGGTGGAGGCCGTAACCGAATGTCTTGAAGAGGCAGAGGTGGATCGGAGTGAAGTAGTTGGAATGGGAATTGATTTCACGGCATCGACTATTCTGCCTATCGATTCCTCAGGTATGCCGTTATGTTTGCGAACGGAGTGGGCCGAAAACAAGCATAGCTGGGTGAAGTTATGGAAACATCATGCAGCTTACCAGGAAAAAGAGGAGATTAACCAGGTTGCTCACCAAACCAATCAGTCTTTTTTGAGCAATTATGGCGGTGAGATTTCTGAAGAGTGGATGCTTCCTAAAGTGTTACAAATTTTGAAGGAAGCACCTGAAGTGTATGAGGCAGCAGACGCTTTTATTGAAGCCGGAGATTGGGTTGTCTTTCAGTTAACCGGCAATCTAATTAGGTCAACTTGCATGGCAGGTTATAAGGGGCTTTGGGATTATGAGGAAGGATTTCCTGATCCAGCTTTTCTAGAGCAGGTTCACCCTGACCTCAAACATTTCTTCCGTGACAAAATGGCCGGGACGATTCAAGCTCCGGGGGATCGGGCCGGCACGTTACATAAAGCGTTGGCTGAACGTCTAGGTTTGAGTGAATATGTAGTGGTCTCGACAGCAATTATTGATGCGCACGCTTCGGTCATCGGATCCGGCATCAAGGATGAACAGGCTATGTTATCCGTGATGGGCACATCACTTTGTCAAATGATTTTATCCGATGTAAAAAAACCGGCTCCGGGTATTGGCGGTGTTGTTAAAGACGGTATTCTACCAGGCCGATTCGCTTACGAAACCGGCCAAGCGTCCGGCGGTGATGTGTTTGAATGGTTCATCGATAATATGGTGCCAGAAAGTTTGATGGCAGAAGCGGAAAGTGAAGGAATCTCGATTTATCAGCTGCTGACACGAGAAGCGGGTCAGCTGTCACCCGGAGAGTCCGGCTTGGTAGCGCTTGATTGGTGGAATGGTAACCGTTCTACGTTAAAGAAACCGGAACTCTCAGGGACGATTGTCGGTTTAACGGTCGATACGAAACCGGAAGAAATTTTCCGGGCGTTAATGGAAGCGCTTGCTTTTGGGACGCGAAAAATCGTAGAGGTCCTGGCTGAATCCGGAATAAGCATTACCACGTTTTACAATTCAGGTGGATTGGCTGAAAAGAATGAAGTCCTCATGCAAATTTATGCTGATGTAATTGGGCGGCCGATGAATGTGATTAAAACGCCTCATACATCAGCTCGCGGGGCTGCCATATTAGGAGCTGTAGCTGCAGGGCCTGAAAATGGCGGCTGGGAAGGTTTTACGTCTGGACTCGATTCACTTGGAACAGTTGATTATAAAGTGTTTGAGCCTCGTGAGGCGAACCATCGTATTTATGAGGAGTTGTATGCTTTCTATGACGATCTTTATGAAAGCTTTGGTAAAGGGGCAGATATGATGGGTAGATTACGCTCTCTTCAACAAACACATACAGGGGAGAGGATAACATGACAAAACTGGGTCCATCGTTAATGTGTGCCGATATGGGGTTGTTGCGCAGTACAGTTGAAGAGTTCGATCAAGCAGGTATCGACTATTTTCATTTTGACATTATGGACGGCAACTTTGTACCTAATTTTTCAATGGGGATCGATATGGTGAAAGATTTGCGCCCCCACACGGATAAACCGTTTGATATTCACTTAATGGTTGCGCAGCCTGATTCATTTATTCCGTTTTTTGCAGATGCCGGGGCTGATATGATCACCATCCATGCCGAAATAAGCGGCCATGTCCAACGTGTCTTACAATCCATTAAGCAGCAAGGGTTGAAGGCAGGGATTGCGCTGAATCCATCGACGCCCTTACAGGCCCTCGATTATATAATTGAAGATCTGGATTACATTACGGTGATGACAGTGAATCCGGGGTTTGCCGGTCAATCGTTCATCCCTTCGATGTATCGCAAAATTTCTGACCTTAACAAGCTGATTCAAGCTTCCAACCTTGATATCGCTATTCAAGTGGATGGCAATATTGGGTTCGAAACGGCTCCGCAAGCTGTTGCAGAAGGCGCCGACATGCTCGTGTGCGGGACATCGAGCTTGTTTAAGCAAAATGTCTCCTACGCGGAGGCGGTGATGACATTTCGTTCCTTCCTTCACAATCAAAATGTTATAAACAAAGCCTAAAAATATGGAGTTGGTGCACATATGGATATCACAATAGTAGGAAGTATTAACATAGACATCGTTGCCTTAACGAACGAGTACCCGAAACGAGGCGAAACCATTTTTGGCAATGATATTAAGTATCTATCGGGAGGCAAAGGAGCTAATCAGGCGATTGCCTGTGCCCGTCTTGAAAAAGAGGTCCAAATGATTGGTGCTGTTGGAAGGGACGAATTCGGTACAAACCTGATTCATAACCTGCACACTAATTATGTGGAGACGCATTTTGTTAAACAGACTGATGATGCCGCAACCGGCACAGCTCTAATCACGATCGATGGGGCAGCAGAAAATACTATGCTCGTATTGAAGGGGGCGAATAACGCCCTACATCCTGCTGATATTAGACAAGCTTTTGCCCGAAAAGACCCCGGACATATTTTACTGGTCCAAATGGAAGTCCCGGAAGATACCGTTATTGAAGCGATGGTGGAAGCGAAAAAGCAGGGGATGTATGTCATTCTCGACCCTGCCCCAGCTGAAGGCATTACCATGCGCGCCTTGAAACATGCCGATCTTATCATTCCGAATTATCAAGAAATTAAACAAATGATTGGCGAAGAAGTGAACGATGTACATTCCGCTTTACAGGCGGCGCAGGCGCTGGAAGCCATTGGAGTGGAAGAATCGATTATCAAAATGGCCGACCAAGGATCCCTTGCCTATTCGAAAGGAAAATATAAGCATATCTCAACGGTTGATGTGGATCCAGTCGATACGGTCGGGGCTGGTGATGCCTTCGCAGGAGCACTCGCCTGTGCGCTTGCCGACGGTAAAGATTTGTTCTCAGCTGCTCAATTTTCCTCCATCGCAGGGGCGCTGGTTGTGACTAAATTGGGGGCACAATCGGCTCCGACGCTTTCAGAACTGAAAGACTTCTGCAATGAACATGGGTTTTTGTTAGAAGAAAAAGTATAGCGCTTACATTTTAGAAAGAAGGTGAGTAAAATGGCAGACTATATTTTGGAAATGATGCATGTCAGCAAGACGTTCCCCGGAGTGAAAGCATTGGATGATGTTTACCTCGGCATTGAACAAGGTGAAGTTCATGCATTGGTCGGGGAGAATGGCGCCGGGAAATCAACATTGATTAAGGTGCTGGCTGGTGTTCATGCTCCGGATGAGGGGGCAGAGATATTCTTTGAAGGGGAACCAGCTAAAATTGACAAACCAATTGATGCCACGACCATGGGTGTCTCGGTTATTTATCAGGATCTTAGTTTGTTTCCCAATTTGTCAGTAGCTGAAAACATTTGCATCGGAAAAGATGGCAGATTACCTGCCTGGAGCTTTATGAACTGGAAGAAAATGAAACGGATGGCGGAGGAAGCGCTTGATGAAATGGATGTACCGATTGACGTGAATAAAAATGTAGATGATCTCAGTATTGCCCAACAGCAAATGGTCGAGATCGCCCGTGCCATTGCTTTTGATGCTAAGCTGATCGTTATGGACGAGCCGACCTCTTCTTTATCGCATAGCGAGGTTGAAAAGCTGTATAACGTCATCGATAAGCTGAAAGCAAAAGGTATTTCCATCATCTTTATTAGTCATAAACTGAAAGAGTTATTCAAAGTATCTGACCGTATCTCAGTGCTGCGGGATGGTAAATACATCGGAAGTTATCACATGGATGAAACGACAGAAGAAAAACTCATCACCTTAATGGTGGGGCGGGACGTTTCCTACGAACGTAAATCACGATTTAATCAGATTGCTGATGAGGTGGTTTTAGAATTGAAGCAGTTTACTAAAAAAGGGAATTTCAAAAATATCAGCTTACAGTTAAAAAAGGGGGAAATTTTAGGAATCACCGGCTTGGTGGGTTCAGGCCGATCCGAGCTTGCCCAGGCGATATTCGGATTGAATAAACCAGATAGCGGAACCCTCCATCTACACGGAAAAAAAGCCAAAGTACGTTCTTCAAATGAAGCGATGAAACATGGTATCGCCTATATTCCTGAAGACAGAAAGAAACAAGGGCTTGTGCTCAATCAGCCGGTGACCAACAATATTTCACTTCCGGTACTGCGTAACATGAAAAATCCACTTCGATTGTTGAAGAAGAAGGATGAAAGAAAGATGGCAGATGACTATGTGGAAAGACTTGATGTGCGTCCTGCGCTTCCTGATTTGAAAGCGATGCAACTCTCAGGTGGGAATCAACAGAAGGTAGTCATCAGTAAGTGGCTCGCTACTGAGCCAGACATACTTATTATTGATGAGCCCACTAACGGAATTGATATTGGGGCCAAAACAGAAATTCATAAATTATTGCAAGAATTGGCTGATAAAGGCATTGCCGTCATTGTGATTTCTTCTGAACTCCCAGAAGTGTTGGCTGTGAGTGACCGGATACTGGTCATGCGTCAGGGAAGGGTCGTGAGTGAAATGAGCGGTCATGATGCCTCGCAGGAAAAAATCATGAATTTCGCCTTCTTAGGCTCAAGCGATAAAGAAATCAGCTAGGGGGAGGGATAAAGTGAATGTATTAAAAGCAAAGGAAATCGGCATTGCCTCGATTATTATTCTGCTTTGTATCATATTGACAATCATTAATCCAGTCTTTTTGTCAATCGATAACTTACTCGATGTAATTAAAGGTAATGCTGTCTTGGGAATCTTGGCCATTGGGATGACGCTGGTCATTATAACGGGCGGCATTGACGTTTCGGTGGCAGCTGTTACGACAGCCGTCACAGTATTCGTTGGCTTTCTCATGATGAATTTACCGGACAATTTCTTGTCAGTCGTTATTATTTTTATTGCTGCTCCTTTATTTGGGATGTTACTCGGATCAATCAACGGTTTCTTTGTAGCTAAAATCAAAATACCTGCGATTGTTGTGACGCTAGGAACGCTGAGCATTTTTAATGGTGGGATCATCTACCTCACTAGCGGCCAGTACACGAACAGTACGAATTTTCCCCAGGTGTTCATGGACTTCAGTAACCTGGATATTTTCGGAATATCGATTCTTGTCTACATTTTGTTTGCTGTTGCGCTGTGTACCGGCTACATTTTGAAATACACAACGATCGGCCGTTCCGTGTTTGCCATTGGAGGTAATCAACAATCTGCTGTCAGGGTGGGCATTAATCAGGATCGTGTGCAACTGTTTGTCTTTGCATTTATGGGGTTTTTAGCCGGGATTGCCGCGATCGTGCAGATTGCTTACACAAAAGCGATAGATCCTAATGGACTAGCCGGCTTAGAATTGACCGTCATTGCAGCTGTCGTACTCGGCGGAGCGAACTTGATGGGAGGAAGAGGATCGATTAAAGGGACGCTGCTCGGGGTGCTGCTACTGGCGATAACAGAGAATGGCTTGATTTTGGCTCGAATTGATACGTTTTGGCAGCGGGTTGTGGTCGGCTTGATTATTTTAATTGCCGTCTCCTATGACGCCATCCAAAACAAACGTGCTGAGCGTAAACGTTCTACGATTGAAGTAGAAGATGAACAGGAGGCTTCATAATGAAATCGCTTTCAAAGGAGTCTATTCTTGGATTAGTCACATTGGGCGTTATTATCCTGATGAGCATGATTGCTCCCGGATTTCTTGACTTAGGCAATATTTATAACATGATGTTCCAATTGCCTGAGTTCGGACTACTCACTCTCGGGATGATGGTGATCATCATCACTGGCGGGATCGACTTAAGTATCACTTATGTCGCCGCGCTTTCTGGAGTAATTATGGCTATCATGATATCCAGTGGAGTTTTTCTGCCTTTTGCTATTTTAGTAGGTGTGCTCGTTGCCTTGGCTTGTGGCTCGTTGAATGGCTTTATCGTCTCAAAAATCGGGGTCTCACCGATTTTGGTGACACTGGGTACCATGGTTTTATTTGAGGGTGTCATCTTGAGTATTACGAAAGGAACTTCGATCTCCGGATTTCCTGCCGCTTATAATCTGATCGGCAATGGTTATATCGGAGGTGTGGTACCGCTGTCCATCATTATCTTTGCAGCGTTTGCCATCCTAACCGCTGTTTTATTGAACAAAACAGAGTGGGGCAGGCAGGTTTACATGCTAGGCAGCAACCCTGTGGCTACTTTGTTCAGTGGTGTCAATAACAGCCGCGTGTTAATGAAAGTTTACTTATATGGTGCTTTGTTGGCTGCTGTAGCGGCAATCATCATGACCTCGCGCTACAATTCGGCCAAAGTGGACTTAGGATCGTCCTATCTGCTGCAAAGTGTTGCAGCGGCAGTCCTGGGCGGGACAGAAATTCAAGGGGGGTATGGTAAAGTAATTGGCACCATTTACGCTGTGATCATTTTCCAGGTACTGTCTAACGGCTTGAACTTGTTAGGGGTTGATAGTTCACTTGTCACTGTGATTATGGGAGCGATTCTCATCTTTGTGTTGACACTCAACTTCGCTACTCACACATTTCGCAACAAAAAGCAGGTTGCAGGTCAAGCTTAGTTCGTTTTGAGAACGTTATTCAAAATTAAGGGGAGGAAAAGCATGAAGAAACCATTTTATTTATTTGTTGCTTCGTTAGTTGCCATCCTGGTGTTGGCCGGTTGTGTGTCTGATCAGAATGTGTCCTCAAGTGATTCAGAAGGGGAAAATAATGAGTCGGGTGAAGATGAGAAACTGACCATCGCTGTTGTGCCTAAGCTTGTGGGAATTCCTTACTTTAATGCTTCCGAACAAGGGGCAATCGATGCAGGAGAAGAACTGGGCGTAGAGGTTATTTATAAGGGGCCAACGGAGGCTGATGCGGCTCAGCAGGTAAAAGTCATTGAAGACTTGATCAGTCAGGATGTTGACGTGATCGCTGTAGCACCGAACGACCCAGCGTCATTGACGCCTGTATTGAAAAAAGCAAAAGAAGAAGGTATCCATGTGATGGACTGGGACACGCCCGCAGATAAGGAAGTAGTCGAGCTGTCCGTCCACCAAATTGACGATGAGCAGTATGGTCGTCACGTAACCGATTTATTAGTTGAGAATATGGGCAAGGAAGAAGGCAAAATCGGCTTACTGACCGGTGGGCTTTCAGCAGCTAACTTGAATGCCTGGATAGAAGGAGCCAAAATGCAAGCTAAAGAAGAATATCCAGGTCTAGAATTCGTAATAGACAAAATTGCCACGGATGAAAAACAGCAAGTCGCTTACCAAAAAACGTTGAATTTGATTAAATCCTATCCTGAACTTGAAGGGATTATGGCGTTCTCAACTCCAGCTCCACTTGGTGCGGCCCAAGCCGTTCAAGAACAAGGAATGCAGGATGATATCTCAGTAGTAGGTACAGCACTGCCGACGGACTCTAAACCATTCCTTGATGATGGATCCCTCGATGTAGCGACGCTATGGGAGCCGGATAAGTTAGGCTTTCTAACCGTTTATTTAGCGAAACAGTTGGCGGAAGGCAATGAGATTGAGGATGGTATGGAAGTACCGAATATAGGCGAAGTAGAGGTTTGGGATGATAACAAGACGGTTATCATGGGACCTCCAACTGACTTTACGAAAGAAAACGCTGGGGATTATGATTTCTAAACGCGTCAGAATCAGAGACTAGGAAAAAGGGAGTGATGACGCTTCCTTTTTTCATTCAATTAATTTTAAGTACAAAGGAGAAGGATAGAAATGGTTGTAAATCGATGGGCACAGGAACAAGCAGCAACCGTGCAAACAGGGTTGGATGAACTCGTTTATCGTTCAAACTTATTAGGTAGCGATCGCGCCATTGCAAACTTTGGCGGAGGAAATACGAGCATGAAAACAGTGGAACAGGATTTCCGCGGACGCGATGTCAACGTGATGTGGGTGAAGGGGAGCGGGTCTGACTTAGCCACGATGGGAAGGAAAAACTTCACTGGTTTAAACCTGGATGACATCCATCCTTTGTTAGAACTCGAAGAGATGTCAGATGAAGAAATGGTTGAGTACCTTTCCCATTGTATGATTGACAGTAAGCACCCTCGTTCGTCAATTGAAACGTTGCTGCACGCGTTTTTACCATTCAAGCACGTGGATCATACACACCCAGATGCCATTATCAGTTTGTGTTGTGCTTATAATGGAAAAGAAATTGCCTCTGAAATATTCGGTGATACATTCGTCTGGGTGCCTTATGTTCGACCAGGGTTCCAGCTTTCAAAAATGATAGCGGAAGCTGTGGAAACTCATCCGCAAGCTGAGCTTGTATTAATGGAAAAACACGGACTGGTCACGTGGGGAGATACTTCTACAGAATCATACGAGCAAACCTTGAAGGTGATTCAGCAGGCCGAAGCCTACCTTCATCAACAACGGGAAGGACGCGAGGATTTCGGCGGGAAACGGTACGATACACTGAATGATTATCAACGTGAAGAGGTGCTCACCAGCATCTTGCCGGCCATTCGCGGCACAATGAATGAACAGAACAAAGTGCTGCTCAGCCACTATGCCGATGATGAGGTGATGAATTTTGTGAATAGCCATGATGCAGCAGAACTGTCACAAGTCGGAGCAGCCTGTCCTGACCACTTAGTGCATACCAAACGTGTTCCATTATATATTGACTGGGACCCTGCCCGACAAAATGAAGAAACGTTGATAGCTAAAATCAAACAGGGCATTACCGACTATATCTCGGAATATGAACATTATTTCGAGCGTCATGCAACTGAGCATGATCAAATGATGGAAGCAACGCCGCGTGTATTATTGATACCTGGCATTGGCATGATCAACTCAGGGAAGAATTTAAAAATGGCGCATGTCAGCCGTGATTTGTATTATCGTGCCATCCAAGTTATGAAAGGGAGCACGGCATTAGGTGAGTTTGTCTCATTAAGTGAAGAAGAATCCTTTAATGTCGAGTATTGGCCGCTAGAGCAATATAAATTAAGCTTGGCACCGCCGGAAAAAGAACTTTCTCGTCAAATTGGTTTTGTTACAGGCGGCGCTGGCGGTATTGGAAAAGAAACCGTGCAAGCTTTATTGAATGAAGGGATGCATGTCGTCATTGCTGATGTAAACGGGGAGGGAGCTGAAGAAGCTTCAAATGCCTTTAATGAACAATATGGATCTGGCCTTACGCACCCTGTAAAAATGGATGTTACCGAAGAAAGTCAGGTCTCGGAGGCTTTGAAAAATACGATTCTCACGTATGGCGGCGTGGATTTTGTCGTTAACAACGCAGGGCTTGCAACATCCAATAAAATTGAGAATACGAGTTTAGAAGAATGGAATCTGAATATGAATGTTCTGTCTACAGGCTATTTCCTCGTATCGCGTGAGGCATTTAAGATTTGGAAGCATCAGGGGATTGGCGGGAATATGGTATTCGTCGGATCTAAAAACTCCGTGTACGCCGGAAAAGGAGCAGCCGCATATAGTACTGCAAAAGCCTCCGAAGTTCATCTGGCCAGATGTTTGGCAGCTGAAGGTGGTGAGGATGGTATCCGAGTCAACTCCGTCTTACCAGATGCAGTTATTCAGGGGTCAAAAATTTGGGATTCCAAATGGCGGGAAGAACGGGCTGCCGGTTACGGCATAGCACCCGACGAGATTGAAGAATTTTATAAAAACCGAACCGCGTTAAAAGTGAATATACTACCGAGCGATATTGCGAATAGTATTGCATTTTTCGCTTCCTCTAAATCTTCTAAAACAACAGGATGTATGATTACAGTAGACGGTGGTGTACCGGCAGCATTTACCAGGTAGGAGGGGAGATCATTGGACGAACAAGCGTATCAATTATTTGATCAGCAGCAAAAGAATCGTGGCATTAATATGGAAGATGTTAAGGAAAAGCTGAAAAACTTGAAAATTGAAACCCCGTCCTGGGGGTACGGTGATTCTGGTACTCGTTTCAATGTTTTCCATGAGGAAGGTGTCCCCACGGATGCCTACGGAAAAATAGCCGAAGCTTCGCGTGTTCATCAACTGACGGGGGCAGCTCCTGCAGTTGCGCTCCACATCCCATGGGACCAGGTGGATAATTTTACAGCATTGAAACACTATGCTCAGGATCAAGGAGTTACGATCGGGGCGATTAATCCTAACTTGTTTCAAGACGATGATTATAAGCTTGGCAGTTTAACGCATCACGATGAAAAGGTGCGGAATAATGCAGTAACGCATATGCTCTCATGTATTGATATTGCAAGAGAAGTAGATTCCAAAGCAATCAGTTTATGGCTGGCAGATGGAACGAACTACCCCGGGCAGGGTGATTTCCGCAAACGTAAGCAATGGCTGCAATCATCGTTGGAAAAAGTGTACGGGGAACTAGACTCCGATATGCGTTTATTAATTGAATATAAGTTTTTTGAACCTGCCTTTTACCATACCGACTTGCCGGATTGGGGCATGGCCTATGATTATGCTAACAAGTTGGGGAATCAAGCGGATGTACTGGTGGACACAGGCCACCATCCGCAAGGAACGAACATTGAACATATCGTAAGTTATCTATTAGATGAAAAAAAGCTAGGCGGTTTTCATTTTAATAATCGAAAATACGCCGATGATGATTTAATGGTTGGTGCGATCAATCCATATGAAATCTTTCTCACATTCTATCAAATCAGCGATGTCCTTTACGAAAATGATTTGGGGAAACGTTCAAAAGCAGAAGACATTATTTATATGCTCGACCAAGCCCATAATATTGAAGCGAAAACCCCGGCTATTATTCAATCGATCCTGAACGTGCAACGCCTCTTTGCAAAATCCCTGCTGATTAATCGGGAAGAAGTGGCTTACCACCAAAACCGGGGAAATGTCCTTCAGGCGGAGCGTGCGGTGCGGGGGGCTTTTGAACTGGATGTCACACCTCTCTTGCATGCGATGCGGGAAGAACAAGGACTCCCCGTTGACCCATTCGAGGCTTATATGCACAGACATGAAGCTGTGACTGAAAGTAAAGGTGGATCGAAACGGTGAAACAGGCAGTATTGGCGTATGACTTAGGGGCCAGCGGAGGTAAAGCATTTGCAGGGTGTATTGAGAATGGTCGCCTAAAATCTGAAGAGGTTCTGCGGTTTCCCAATCTGCCTGTGCGGATCAATGGGCAGCTCTATTGGAATATTCTTTCCCTTTACGAGAATGTGAAAGCAGGAATCCAAGCAATCTATCATACCCATGGATACGATGTTATCAGTATCGGCATCGATAGTTGGGCGGTTGATTTTGGCCTGCTGGATAAGAAGGGCGAGCTTGTCCGTAACCCCTATCATTATCGAAACGCAATTTTTGCAGAAGGATTTTCGACGCTGTTTGAGGTCTTAACTCGTCAGGAGATCTATATGAAAACCGGTATTCAATGCATGCCTATTAATACGTCGGTACAATTGCATGCTCTGGTTAAGGAGAGACGCGTTGAATTCGACCAACTTCGTGATGTGTTGATGATCCCTGATTTATTGCGTTACTTTTTAACAGGTGAGAAGCAGACAGAGTTCACCAATGCTACTACCACCCAGCTCATAAATGTGACGACGAAAACGTGGGATGAGGAGATCTTATCCAGCATCGGGGTGCCTCGGCAAATATTTCAGCCTGTCATCCCGCCTGGAACTCATGTAGGCACTTTACAAGCAGAGGTAGCTAAAGAGCTGAATGTGCCCGCTTTTAGTGTGACGACGGTGGCTGAGCATGACACGGCCTCCGCAGTCGTTGCTGTTCCGACAAAGGAAGAGGACTTTGCCTATATTTCGTCAGGCACATGGTCGTTGCTTGGAACGGAAATAAAGGTACCTATTGTAAATGATGAATCCATGGCCATTAACTTTACGAACGAGGGAGGCTACAAGGATACGTATCGGTTTATAAAAAATATCATGGGCCTTTGGATTATTCAGCAATGCAAAGCATTTTGGGAAAAAGACAGGAATTCGATTGCTTATGACGAATTGAATCAATGGGTGGAACAGGCTTCAATCCGTAATGTATGGATTGATCCGGATGCCCCTGTCTTTTTACAACCAGATGATATGCCCGAAAAAATTAAGCAGTACTGCCGAGATACTGAACAAACTGTGCCAAACACACACGGCGACATTTTGTTCGTTGTGTTAGAGAGTCTCGCACTTAAATATGCGTATTATCTCAATAAAATGGAGCGTTTGACCGGTAAGCACTATGATAAGCTGCATATGGTCGGGGGCGGTATTCAGAATCATTTGCTCTGTCAATTTACGGCGAATGCGATTCGCCGACCAGTGGTAACCGGCCCACAGGAGGCGAGTGCATTCGGCAATATCATCGTCCAATTAATAACGAATGGAAAAATTGAAAACCTCCGTGAGGGAAGACGGATGCTGAGCGAAAGTATAACGCTCCAGGAATACGTACCAAACAAGAATGAAGAATGGGAAGCGACCTATCACCAGTTTCTGGAACGATTGCATTTATGAGAAGGAGGGGACTCCAACTTTCACATGAATAAGGGAGTTGGAGTTCTTTTGCTGAGGCAGGGAGGTGACAATTTTGCACGTATCATTATTTATTACGTGTGTGTGCGATACATTTTATCCAAACGTCGGAAAAGATACCGTCGAAGTGCTCGAGGATTTGGGGTGTGAGGTCGATTTTCCTGAACAGCAGACATGCTGCGGCCAGCCCGCTTATAACAGCGGTTACGTGTCGGATGCGAAGCAAGGCATGAAACACATGATGGACGCGTTCGCTCAATCGAACTACGTGGTCGGACCCTCAGGGTCGTGTGTCGCGATGCTGCGTGAGTATGCCCATATTTTTAAAGACGATCCGGAATGGAAATGCAAGGCCACTGAACTTGCAGAGAAAACGTATGAGTTGAGTGAATTTATCGTCGATGTCCTTGGCGTTGAGGATGTGGCGGCCGTATTTCCTGGCACTGCGACCTATCATTCTTCCTGTCACATGACCCGCCTGCTTGGTATCAAGGAAGCACCGTTTACATTACTACAGCATGTCAAAGGGTTGACGATGGCGCCGCTTCCAGACGCTGAAGATTGTTGTGGGTTCGGCGGAACGTTTGCTGTGAAAAATGCTGCCATTTCTGAACAAATGGTCCAGGAAAAGTGCGCCCATGTCCATGAAACTTCAGCCGATTATTTGATTGGCGCCGACATGGGGTGTCTGATGAATATCGACGGTCAATTAAGCCGCAGCGATTCGCCGGTTGAAGTGCTGCATATTGCTTCTGTTTTGAATCAACGCACGACGTAAAAGGAGGATAAAATCATGAGTATCAAACTAGGCGACTCTCCTTATCACAAACGTGTTCAAGAAGGCATTGACAATGATTTCATGCGAGGAGCAGTCTCGTCAGCTCAAGGCAGGTTCCGATCCGGCAAGGCCAAGGCGGAGGAAGACTTAGGGGATTGGGAAGCGTGGCGGAATCTTGGTGAAGAAATCCGGACCCATACCATCGAACATTTGGATTACTACCTCCATCAACTTAGTGAGCAAGTGTCCAAGCGGGGCGGCCACGTTTATTTTGCCACGGACGCCGACGATGCCAATCAATATGTCCAGGACGTCGTGCAGAAACAGGACAGTAAAAAAGTGGTCAAATCTAAATCGATGGTCACGGAAGAAATCGGCTTGAATGAGGCATTAGAACAGAGCGGATGTGATGTCGTGGAAACGGACTTAGGGGAGTGGATCCTGCAAGTTGACGAAGACCCGCCCTCCCATATTGTCACTCCCGCCCTTCATAAAAATAAAGAACAAATACGAGAAACCCTCCATACGAGAAAAGGCTACGACGAGACAGATGACCCGCAAGAAATGGCGCAATTTGCCCGGGAACAGCTGCGGAAAGAGTTCTTGTCTGCGGATATCGGCATCACAGGCTGTAATTTTGCCGTCGCTGAATCGGGAGCAGTGACGCTCGTGACGAATGAAGGAAACGCCCGTTTAGTCACGTCGCTCCCTAAAACACAAATTACTGTGATGGGAATGGAGCGTCTCGTCCCAACATGGGAAGAACTCGATGTGATGGTCAGTCTGCTAACCCGCGCCGCAGTCGGGCAAAAAATGACCAGCTATGTTACGTCTGTCATCGGCAGCAAGCTTGCTGATGAAATTGACGGACCCGAAGAATTCCATCTCGTGATTGTCGACAACGGCCGATCCAACATTCTCGGCACGGAATTTCAATCTGCCTTGCATTGTATTCGCTGTGCAGCGTGCATCAATGCCTGTCCCGTTTACCGGCATGTCGGGGGCCATTCCTATAATTCCATTTACCCCGGCCCGATCGGCGCTGTTCTTACACCCTTATTGGATGGCTACGAGGATCACAAAGACTTACCGTATGCCTCCTCGCTATGCGCAGCATGTACGGAAGCCTGTCCAGTCAAAATCCCGCTGCATGAACATTTGATCAGGCACCGTGAAATCATCGTCGAACGAGAAAAACAAACGCCCGCTTCCGAACGGTTGTTGATGAAAGGATTCGGGAAATGGTCTGCATCCCCGAAACTGTATAATTTCACAACCAGTATGGCGAAAAAAGTGCTGAAACCGTGGAGCGATAACGGAAAGCTCTCACATGGTCCAGGTCCTTTAAAAGCATGGACCCGTCAACGTGACTTTCCGGTACCAAGCAGCCAGTCTTTCCGTAATTGGTACAAACATCGGGATAAGGCGGAAAGGAGGAACATATGAGCATCCAGAATCGCGAATCGTTTTTAGCCAACCTCGCTTCGAATTTAGGACGCGACGTCCATGTTACCGATGTCGAACGACCTGTTTGGCAGCACAACCCGCAATCGCGTGTTCTTGCTGACCATTCCTTAGAGGAGTTGGTCCATGTGCTCGAACAACAGTGCGGCGTGATCCATACAACGTTTAAACGAACTTCGCAGGAAAAATTGCGTTATGTGTTACTTGAAACGATTCAGGAATATGGTGGGAAGCAAGTGCTCACCCAGCGCGATGAACGCTTCGAGCAATACGGGCTCGCCTCCTTACACGAGCACGACGACCTGGACGCGATGACATGGGACCCTCATGCGCCGGAAGCCAGCAAGCAATTTGCCGAACAAGCTGATGTCGGCGTGACCTTCAGTGATATCACCCTGGCCGAATCCGGCACCGTGGTCTTGCTCAATGACGAGGGAAACGGCCGCTCCATCAGCTTGCTACCCAGACACTACATCGCCATCATTCCGAAATCAACCATCGTTCCGCGCATGACGCAAGCTGCTCAGCATCTGCATCATTTACAGGAGGGCGAGCAAGTACCCTCATGCGTCAGCTTTATCACTGGGCCAAGCAATAGTGCCGATATCGAAATGAATCTGATTGTTGGTGTTCATGGTCCGGTTGCGGTAACGTATCTAATAGTCGATTAAATAAGGTAAAATCCCTCGGCCGAGGGATTTTTTCATTTTAGGAAGATCTTTTTGTGGGTGCGTGCGCGATGATATCGTCGCTGGCGCATTTATCATCGCTTCGAGCCAAAATATCGTCGTTTCGCCTGAATTTATCGTCGCACCGCGCGCGAATATCGTCGCTGGCGCATTTATCATCGTTCCGAGCCGAACTATCGTCGTTTCGCCTGAATTTATCGTCGCACCGCGCGCGAATATCGTCGCTCGATCATTTATCATCGTTCCGAGCCGAAATGTCGTCGGTCCACCAGGATTTATCGTCGCTCGGCGCACCCTTATCGTCGCTGGCGCATTTATCATCGTTTAGATCCGAATTATCGTCGTCCCGCCAGGATTTATCGTCGCTCTGCCCACCAATATCATCGCTCCGCACACCATTACCGTCACACCAATCAATCCCCCTCTTACTGAATACACAGGCGTATGCGTAAATTTTTCCAGAGGCGTTTACTTTTTTGCAATCAGTTATGAAAAAATTCAGAATGTAAGCGGATTCATAAATCGTTCGAACTACTTTATACTATTACCAAAGGAGGTGATGGAATGAACGAGCGAAGGCGGCAGATGATTCATACGATTTTAGATGGTCGAGAGGAATTGCGGTTGAAGGAGTTTCAGGATTTATTTTTGGTGAGTGAACGGACGCTTCGTTATGATTTGGAGCATGTGGCGTCTTGGCTTGAGGATTATGGACTGGAGTTAGTGCATCAGACGGGGCAGGGGGTTTGGAAATTGGCGGAGGTCCCGGAGGCGCCGGTGATGAAGCGGATTTTCCAGGCGTTGAATGCTGATGGGCGTGCGGTATCTGGTAAAGAGCGTTATTTGTTGATCATTCATGAGCTCGTGATGCATGAAAAGTGGTTGACGCTCCGTGATATTGCGGATGAGATTGAGGTCAGCAAGGCGACGGTTCTTCAGCATATGGATGATGTGGAACAGTGGCTTGGGATGTTCAAATTGACGCTCGAACGGGGGAACCGGGGATTTGGTATTCATGGTTCGGAGCGTAATAAACGTCTGGCGTTGCTCTCGGTGATGGATGCGCTTGAAAGTGTGTGGGAGACGACGAATCCGATGCCGTTTTTGAATTGGGGGCATCTGTCTATCCGGGATCTTGACGTTTTATCTGAATGGACGGCGAGGTGGAATCATGCGGAGACGTTAGCGCTTCCATCGCTATTTCGGCTTTTGGCCTTGCAGCTGGAACGGTTTCGAGCAGGGTGTTTGCTTGAGCCTCTTGAATCGATGGAACCTGTCGATCATGCGGGATTCAATGAACTTTGGTCGCATATCGGGCAACACGATTTATTGGCTGAACTTGCAGCGGATGACGGTGAACAAGCATTTGCCTGGGCTTATCTTCGTGCCATTGAGGGGCTGACATCGTTACAGCCTGACACGTTACCTGCAGATTTTCAGGCATTTCTTGTGGAGATGGACAACCGGATTGGCTTTCAGGCGGTGCCTGAGCAGGAGCGGCTTGAATTGCTTGAGGAGTGGGAAAAGCTGAAGTGGATTATTCAAGCGGATATCTATTTTACCCATCCATTAGCGGAAACCATGGAATCGCAATATTCATTTTTACTTTATCATGCGTGGGAAGCCGTGATGGACCAAATGCCGGAGGGGCATAAACTGAGTGTTCAGCAAATTATTCCGATGGTGATCCGCTTGGCTTCCATTTACGAAACGTCTTCTCATGAAAATGAACGGTATCAAGTGTGGGTCGTGTGTCCGCGCGGGGTAGCGACAAGTCGGTTGTTGACAGCGACACTGCGGAAACATTTGCCGCAAATTCAGGTGAAGCGGACGCTGGCCATGACGGAATTATCGAAAGTCGAGGAGTGGGAGACGCCGGATTTTATCATTTCCACGGTCACGCTTCCGGAGAGCCCTTATCCTTCTGTAACCGTCAAGCCAATTTTGACACAGGAAGAATTGCAGAAATTACAAAATTTCTTAACCAACTCCGATCACTTGCCCAAGCATCGGAATCGGGCGACTTTGCCTTCCTCGGTGCATTCCTTGATCCTTCCCGAAAGGATTGCGGTTTATGAAGGGGGCGAGACGCATACGTTGTCAGACATCATTGAAGCAGGGGTCGATTTACTGGAACAAGGCGGGCTCATCTCGACGGCGTACAAAACGTCCTTAGTTGACTCGATAATCAATGATGAGCATTTATTTGAAGTCATCCCGGGTGTCTTGTTTCCCCACACACGTTCGCCGCATGTGAAAAAACCGGGATTTAGTCTGGTGCAATTAAAAGAACCGCTTCATCATCATGATCGTTATTCGCAGGCTGTACTTTTCATGGTGACGCCTGATGACAAGGCTCATCTTCCCCAGCTGCAATATTTGCATCAACTATTAATGGAGCCACAGCAAGCAGAAAAAATTCGAGACTGGTCATTGCTGCACGAGTCGGGAACGAGGAGGTCAACATGAGTAACGCCATATTTAATGAAGCGTCAGTGCAATGGAAGAGATCGGCAGAGGATTGGCAAGAAGCCGTTCGAGTGAGTGCCGGCCCTTTGTTGCAACAAGGGAAAATCACAGATGATTACGTTCAAGCCATGATCACCAATATTATTGAATTAGGTCCTTATATTATTATCGCGCCGGATGTAGCCCTGCCTCATGCTCGACCTGAGCAAGGCGTGAATGAAAAGGGCATTGCCATCACGGTCTTTCAACAGCCTGTTCAGTTCGGCGAGCAGAGCGTGCGTATTCTGATTTGTTTAGCTGCTTCCGATAAGGAAACGCATCTAAACTTATTGCAAATCATCTCTTCATGGATTGGAGAAGATGGTTTGAGTCAAAGCATGATCGCTACAGAATCACGGGATGAATTGATCCATCTGTTAAAAAACTACTTTATTGAAGGAGAGGAAATATAATGAAAATACTTGCCGTATGCGGAATGGGCTTTGGGTCCAGCTTAATGTTGAAAATGACGATAGAACGTGTGATTAACAAGCAGGGGATTACCGCGGACGTGGAATCAGCCGACCTTGGCACAGCTGAAGGAATGGGAGCTGATCTCATTTTGACCAACAATGAATTTGTATCCCAGCTTGAAGGCGGGAAATCAGTTGTAAAAGCAGTGAAGAATGTGGCCAGCGAGGATGAAGTGGCCGAAGCGATTCAAGCATTTTTAGACGAACAATAAATAAATTGAGAGAGGAGTGAGGGAACGATGGGATTTTTTGAATTCTTAATGAATGAGATTTTGAGTTTGCCAGAAGTGCTCGTTGGTTTGATGGTGTTGATTGGATTGCTCCTGCAACGGGCGCGCGTTGAAAAAGTGTTTTCTGGCACATTGAAAAGCATCATCGGCTTTGTGATTCTCGGGGCAGGTGCCAGTGTTGTCGTCGGGTCCCTGGATTCATTAGGCGGCATTATCCAGGATCGTTTTGACATCCAGGGGGTCATTCCGAACAACGAAGCGATTGTCGCGTTGGCCCAGCAGACGCTGGGGTCGGAAACGGCCTTGATTATGGGCTTTGGTTTTGTCGCTAATATTTTATTTGCGCGTTTCACCCCGATGAAGTATATCTTTTTAACAGGTCATCATACTTTTTTCATGGCGGCTTTGCTATCAGCTGTATTGAGTGCAGCAGGCATGGGCGGTGCCCCGCTCGTTATTTTAGGCTCAGTTATCCTTGGCTTTGTCATGGTGCTGATGCCAGCGATTGGACAGCCATTCATGCGGCAAATTACCGAAGGAGATGACATTGCGATCGGTCACTTCGGTACATTCGGTTATGTATCATCAGGTCTTGTCGGTAAGGCGATTGGAAATAAAGAAAAATCGACAGAATCTATCAAAATTCCACAACAATGGTCATTCTTACGCGATTCATTGATCTCCACAGCATTAACGATGATTGTTATGTTTGTGTTCCTTGTCCTCGTAGCCGGACCTAGTGTGGTTTCCGAATACGCTGGTGATCAGAACTACATCATGTTCGGGATCATGCAGGGTATCACATTCGCCGCAGGCTTCAGCATCATCATGGCCGGTGTTCGTATGATCTTGACTGAAATCGTACCCGCTTTCCGTGGCATTGCCGAAAAGTTAGTGCCGGGCGCTAAGCCAGCTTTGGACGTACCCATTATCTACCCTTATGCGCCAACTGCGGTATTGATCGGGTTCCTTGCCAGCTTTGTCGGCGGGTTGATCAGTATGTTCTTCCTTGGAATTTTCTCACTCGCGTTGATTATCCCCGGTCTTGTGCCTCACTTTTTCACGGGCGCAGGCGCAGGTGTTTTCGGTAATGCGACAGGCGGTAGAATCGGTGCGGCAGTCGGCGGCTTTACCAACGGGGTCATCATCAGTTTCGTGCCGGCCTTTTTGCTGCCTGTACTTGGCAACCTAGGCTTTGAAAATACGACATTTGGTGATTCTGACTTTGGCATCATCGGTATATT
Source organism: Thalassobacillus sp. CUG 92003 (assembly GCF_013618635.1). Classification (GTDB taxonomy): domain Bacteria; phylum Bacillota; class Bacilli; order Bacillales; family Halobacillaceae; genus CUG-92003. Next base: position 331,140 of record NZ_JABLSJ010000001.1, read on the forward strand.
GCTCGGCCTTCTTGCTGATTTATTTTCATAAATAAAAGGAGCTGACTGACATGGACCAACTCATCATGCACGCAGCAGGTATCAGAAAAGGCGTTATTGAAACCGTTTACCAGCAAAAACAAGGACATGTCGGGGGCCCCTTGTCAGCGGCAGACATTCTTTCCGTGCTTTATTTTGACATTATGACGATTAAACCTGAGGACCCTGACTGGCCGGAACGCGATCGGTTTGTTTTATCGAAAGGCCACTCTGCCATTGGACTGTATGTCACGCTTGCTTTGCGCGGTTATTTTCCTTACGCCGAACTGGCGACATTCGATGCGCTGCATTCAAGGCTCCAAGCCCACCCTGATATGACGAAGCTTCCCGGTCTGGATATGTCCACCGGGTCGCTCGGTCAAGGGATTTCGTCCGGCGTTGGTATGGCATTAGCGGCCAAACGGCAAAACAAAGCGTATAAGACGTATGTATTGTTGGGAGATGGTGAAAGCCAGGAAGGTCAAGTGTGGGAAGCTGCCCGCGTTGCCGAGCGCTACCAGCTTGGTAATCTAGTTGTCATCGTTGATGCTAACAATCTCCAACAATACGGATGGCAGTCGGACGATAAAAACGGCCGGGACACACCGGATTCAAATCACGGGGCCAAATGGAAAGCATTCGGCTGGAATGTGAGCGAAGTCGACGGCCACGATATTTCGGCGCTTAAGGAAACGCTGCAGCATATCACCTCTGCCCCTGATGGAAAACCGAAAGCGGTGATTGCTCATACGGTTAAAGGGAAAGGGGTCAGTTTTATGGAAGGTAATTTCAAATGGCATTCAAACGTGCCGACAGATGAGGAATTCGAACATGCCATGTCAGAATTGGAGGAGGTGTGAACCATGGGAACAACTGCATCTAAAAGCATGCGCAATGTCTTTGGCGAAACGCTGACAGAATTGACACAACAGGATGCACGGACAGTCGCTTTAGATGGGGACCTGGGCAACTCGACGCGTCTCGCGTTTGTAGAAAAAGAGAACCCATCCGCATTTCTGCAAATGGGTATTGCTGAGCAGAATATGGTGGGGGTCGCTGCTGGTTTAGCTTCCTGCGGCCAAATTCCCTGGGTGTGTAGCTTTGGCGCGTTCATTTCCCGGCGGGCTTATGATCAAATCGTCGTTAGTGTCGATCAGCCGTCCCTGAATGTGAAACTGGTCGGGTCCTATAGCGGCTTATTGACAAGCAACACCGGCAAAACCCATCATTCGTTCGAAGATATCGCCATGATGACACTGCTCCCGAACATGGTGGTGCTGTCGCCAGGGGATGCGTTGGAAGCGCGTCAGGCGATGGAAGCAATGCAGCGTTATGACGGGCCCGTCTATTTGCGTCTATCACGGGATGAAACGCTTGACATTTTACCAGGCTCAGACCGCAAATTTGCAATCGGAAAAAGTTATCAGCTTGCGAGCGGGCAGAATGTCGCCTGCCTCTCGACAGGTGCGATGACGCCGAGGGTATATGAGGCCGTTCAGAATTTACAAGAGGAAGGGGTTCATGTCACGCATCTTCATTTTCCAACGATTAAACCGTTGGATGAACAGGCCATTGTGGCAGCTGCCCGGCAACACGACCACCTGATTACGATCGAAGAGCACTTTGTAGCCCATGGATTTGGCGGGATGGTCAGTCGTGTCACCAGCCGTGATGAGCCCGTCCGCATGACGCGAATCGGAATCGAGGATGCGTACAGTCAGTGTGGCAAAGACCCCGAATTGCTGGACGAGCATGGCTTGAGTTCTGACGCCTTGACCGAACGCCTACGTACCATTTATGAACAGGTGAGTTCCTCATGATCAAAGCCATTGCACTGGATATGGACGGCACCCTGCTTAACGAGCATCATGACGTCACCCCAAAGCTGGAAACCTATCTGCATACGCTTCACCAACGAGGCATGAAGATTTTCCTGGCGACGGGTCGTTCCTTGAATGAAATCGACAGCGTACTCCCTCATGGACTCCCAATCGATGGCATGGTCGGCGCAAACGGCATGATCGTGCACGCTGAACGAAATGAAATTGTCGTCCAATCCGTACCAGGTACGCTCGTGAAAAAGCTCGTTCAGCAAGCACGGGATGTGGGCTTGTACTATGAAATCCATCCCCTGACCGAAAGCAGGTACGCCCTGGCGGAGGACTTGGAACGGCTGAAGTATGAGGTGGAAGAGCCGCGCGCTGCCACCGTTATGGATCACGAGTGGAAATCACGCATTGAAGCGTTCCGTTCGAAAATCGCCTGGAAAGATGGTGTCGATGAGCAGCAATCGATTATCAAGCTTTATTTTTTCAGCAAAGACCAGGATCGTATCACGCATTGGATTGAGACGCTGCAAGCGTGGCAACAAGAGGTCGATTTTACCATCTCCTCCTCGTCAGACCACAATGTTGAAGTCATGGCACCCGGCGTAAATAAAGCGACAGGCATCCAGCACTTGCTTGACTATTTTGACGTGGATCGGGACGAGCTTCTGGCTGTAGGTGATGGGGAAAATGATATGCCATTATTGGATATGGCTGCTGAAGCTGTCGTTATGAAAAACAGTTCGGATACGGTGAAGGAAGCTTATGATGTCGTGACGCCTTATTCTCATGCGGAAGACGGTCTTTATAAATATTTGCAGGCTCGATTTGAGTAGATAAATCCCTCCACGGAGGGATTTATTTCGTTTTGTGGTGTGGTTTTTCAGAGATGTGTTTACTGTCTTTTTTCGTACGTACTTCCTACATACATAAAGAAAATACGTTAAAATACCCAATTTTTGCACAACTTAAGTGAAAAGATTTGGTCTTCTTAAGACAAAAGTCATCTTTTATGCTGTAATTAAGCAATTGCTTTAGAGGAATGGTTCGAAAATGGAGGAGTTAGCATGCCATTAGGGCAACGTAGCACGGCCGTGCTTCAGTATTTACTGCAAAATACTTCTTATTCAACGGTAACGCAATTAGCTGAACACTTGAACGTGAGCAACAGGACCTTGTACAACGATTTGTCAGCGATTAACGATTGGTTGAGCGAACAAGGTTTCCAACAGCTGCAACAATCTACAGGTCGAGGAGTAAAGGTTCATAACGATGATCGCGAAACGTTGAAACGTGAGTTGCGCGACACTTATGAAAGTGATTATGTGTATGCGCATGAAGAGCGTGTCTTGATTATTTTCCTGTTTTTAAGCGCTCATCCCTATGAAAGATTCACGGTCAATCGATTTTGTGATGGGTTCAATGTAAGCCGGAATACAACATTGGATGATATTAAAGCTTTAAAAGCGTTGTTGAGTGACTATCAGTTAAGTTTGCATTTTAATCAAGCAGACGGCTATTTAATTAAAGGTGCAGAAAAAGAAAAAAGACGGGCCATGGTTTCCTTTATCAATAAATTCAATCAGGAAACGGCTCATGTGCATTGGAATGATCAATCGCATTTCCACCACACGTTTTCACCTATTCGTGAGGAGGAGTGGGATTGGCTGACTCAACAATTAATCGATTTGGAGACGAATATTGGGATCGAATTTACCGATGAGCTTCTGTATAGTCTGATCACACGTTTTTCATTTTTTATACGTCGTTTGCAATTAGGATGTACTGTGAAAATGGAACCTGTCGAACACGAAGTGATGAAAGGGACAGCGGAATACGAAGGCATTGCTGATTTTTTCGAAGCGGTAAAGGCATACTTTGCGTTTGAACATGCTCAGGAAGACGAGACCGTTTTCTTTGCTGCTCATTTATTAAGCGCCAGGGTGAACCATCTTGACATCCCGTCTTGGGGAGAAAAAGAATCCCAGCAATTAAAGCACGTTATTTATAAGATGATAGAAGAATTTGAGCAGTTGGCTCTAATTGAAATTAAAGACTATGAAAATCTAGCGAATAATATGTTGATTCATTTAAAACCTGCCTATTTCAGAATGGTTTATAACATTGAAGTGGATAACCAGCTTGTGACAAAAATTCGCGAAAATTATCCGGAAATTTTCAATTTGACGCGGCAAGTCGTTTTTCATTTTGAACGCTTGGTCGGGAAAAAAATTTCGCTTGATGAAGTGGCTTATATCGCCATGCATTTTGGCGGCTGGCTCCGAAAAGAGGGAATTGATCCCGATCAGCGGCGCTCTTTAGCCATCGTGTGTCCGAGTGGAATAGGAACGTCAAGGTTAATGGAGAATCAGTTGCAAGGCTTACTAACCGGAGTTGATATCGAAGGTGTTTATTCCTTGCGTGAGTACAAACGTTCTAAGATCAATGCGGATGTCATTGTTTCGACCATTCCATTGCCAGAGCGGGGCGTTCCGGTTATTGTGGCTCCTCCCATTTTAAGTGATCAAGAAAAAGTTCGGATTATTAAAGAAGTGAATCAGTTATTTCAGTCGACGATTCACGAGCAGCATGTTTTCCCCGAGATGCTAGACGTCATCAAGCGACATGCAACGGTTCATGATGAAGCCGCCTTGAAACGTGATTTAAAACAAATGGCCATTCCCGAGCCAAAAGAACTCAGCTCGGGTGGATCATCGTCGTTATCGGATATTTTACCGCTTTCCCGAACAGACATTATAGAACGTGTTCCTGATTGGCAATCGGCTGTAGAACATGCTTCGCAGGGGTTAATTCGCGATGGCATTGTAACGAGCCACTATGTACAATCCATGATTCAGTTAATTGAAGAAAAAGGGCCGTATGTCGTTATTTCGCCCGAAGTTGCCATCCCTCATGCGAAAAGTGAAGATGGGGTGCTCGGGCTAGGGATTAGTCTGTTGCTCCTTCGTCATTCAGTCAATTTAAAAGGAAAAAATGTTAAATTGTTCATTGTTTTAGCAACGCCCGATGAACAAAGTCATTTGAAGCCCTTAACCCAATTGACAGAAATGATGTCGGATCAGGCGGCCAAAACAGAAATCCTCCAGCAGGATGACAGAGAGCGACTGCATCACTTTATCGAGACATATTTTTCAGAAGAATAGGTGGTTAGGTTATGAAGTTCTTAGATGATTCCCTCCTGAAATTTGATCAAGAAGTAGCTACACCAGAAGATGCTATCCGTCTTGCAGGAGGCGTTTTATTAGAAGAAGGGACTATTGACAGGCAATATATTGAGGCGATGATCCAGGCTTATCATGAAAATGGGCCGTATTTCGTATTAGCACCCGCGATTGCGATACCACATGCTCGGCCCGAAGATGGGGTCCATGAAGCATCGGTTTCTTGTATCCATTTAAAAGAACCCGTGAGCTTTGGCCATCAGTCCAATGATCCCGTGAAGCTCATATTTGGACTCGGAGCAGCCTCTAGCCAAGAGCATGTGGAACTACTGCGCAAGCTGACAAGGGTGTTAAATAATCAGGAATACGTCAAACGAATGGAACAAGCTAGCTCGTTTGAAGAGTTCTCAAAAATATTTAGGGAGAGTGACATAACATGATCAAGGTATTAACGGTATGTGGATTAGGCCAGGGGACAAGCTTGATTTTAAAAATGAATGTTGAAACGGCGCTTAATGAGAAGAACATTAAAGCGGATGTCGAGCATATGGACGTTTCCGCTGCCTCCAGCACCCCTGCTGATTATGTCGTGACTAGCAGTGAGTTGGCGGACAGTTTGAAGGATCACAGCGGCAAAGTCGTGATCGTAAAAAATTACTTTGACATGGAAGAAATTAATCAGGCTGTTGAAGAGAACTTTACGTCGTCATAAATAATCGCGCATTATAAAGGGGGTAAATGTAATGGATGTGGTATTTTGGTTAGCGAATAACTTCTTTGGAACACCCGCCATCCTATTAGGATTAATCGTCCTCCTGGGGTTGTTGTTACAGAAGAAAGACGCCAGCCAAACGATTAGCGGAACCTTTAAAGCGATCATTGGGTTTTTGATTATTGGAGCTGGTTCGGATGTTATCGTCGGTGCGCTTGAAGTGTTCGAGCCATTATGGAAGGAAGTATTCGGGCTGTCTCAGGAACCTCTCGGTGAGTTTATGGGGCAGGAGAGCTTCAATTCTGAATATGGCAGTGCTGTAGCCTTGGCGATGACTTTAGGATTTATTATTAACGTTTTACTGGCAAGGATTACACCATTGAAATATATTTATTTGACGGGGCACATGATGTTCTGGACGACAACCATATTCGCTGGAATCGTGGTTCATGCAAATGGCGATGTTAACACAACGAAGCTCGTCATCTTCTTATCTGTGATCATGGGAATTTATTGGACCGTCCAGCCAGCCATTGTGCAGCCGTTCATGCGGAAAATCACCGGCAACGATCAAATTGCTCTTGGTCACACCTCAGCTTCAGTAGCATTATTAGCTGCGTTGGGCGGCAAATATGCCGGTAATAAAGAGAATGACTCGGAAAAAATCAAATTGCCGAATGGCTTAGAATTTCTGCGTGATTCCAATGTGATCACGGCGTTGACCATGGCCTTGTTGTTCTTCACAGGAGCTGTCATCATTTCATTTAAAGATACGACGGGCGCTCAAGAGCTCATTGCACAAGCCGGTGATCAAAGCTTTTATATTTATGCTTTGATTCAGTCGTTCACCTTTGCTGCTGGTATTGCAGTTGTACTTGTCGGTGTACGCATGTTCATCGGTGAAATCGTACCGGCCTTTAAAGGGATTGGCTCCAAGATTGTACCAGGGGCAAAACCTGCATTGGACGCTCCGGTCGTTTTCCCTTATGCACCTAATGCGGTGATTCTAGGGTTCCTCGGTGCTTTCGTAGCAGCACTTGTCTGGTTGGCTGTGCTCGGAAACACGGTAAGCTATGTGTTTGTTCCAACGATGATTGTGCTGTTTTTCCACGGTGCTACAGCAGGCGTGTTTGGCAACGCTACAGGCGGAGCGAGAGGCGCTTTCCTTGGTGGGGTCATCACCGCTACTGTGGTCGCGTGGGGGCAGTTTATCATGGTAGAAATGCTTATATCTGACACCATTCCAGACACGGCGATGTGGGCAGCAGACTCGGATATGTTCTTGTTAGGTCCACTCGTTGATATGTTGTCACGCTTAATCTTTTAGGAGGAAAAGGCTGTTCCTTTTTCTCCTTTTTTACAAGGAGGACGATGGGATGAGCATCGTGCGTACGCTTCATGGAGATATTACGCCCAATGAGCTAGGATTCACGTACGGCCACGAACATATTAAATGTGAACCACCTTTTTGGCAGGAAAAACAAATGGACGACTTATTGCTAGACGATAAGGAAAAATCGAAACGAGAGGTCATGGATTTTAAAAAGCATGGCGGCCACTCCATCGTTGATGCGACCGCGGTGGATTATGGCCGTGACGTACCGGCTGTGGCTGATATAGCAAGAGAAACCGGTGTGTCCATTATCGGCACCGCAGGATTTAATAAAAGTTTTCTCTGGACGGCCAGGCTGCCGGCCCATTTACAAGCATTGGTCGGGGATTACGAGACGTATGGCCAATGGATTGAGAATACCTCGATTGAAGGTTTGGCTGACTTTGTCATTGAAGAAGTGGAATCAGGGCTGGAAGGGACGTCCTATCGTGCGGGGCAAGTAAAATTCGGCACAGGTTACAACCGGATCACACCGTTAGAAGAAAAGACGATTCGTGCTGTCGCAAGAGCCCATCATGCCACGAAAGCGCCTGTTCACTCCCATACTGAAGCAGGAACGATGGCCTTACAACAAATTGAGATTTTAACAAGTGAAGGTGTTCCTATGGAGAATGTCAGTTTCGGACATATGGACCGTAACCTTGATCCCTACTATCATGAACAAATCGCCAAAACCGGTGCCTATCTATCGTTCGATGGGATATCTAAGGTGAAGTATGCGCCAGACAGCGCGCGAAGTGAAGCCATTTTGCATCTCGTTGCTAAAGGGTACGAGAATCATATTCTAGTTAGTGGGGATACGGCGCGAAAATCATATTTTAAGCATTATGACTACGGTCTAGGTTTTGAAAACATCATCGCAAATTGGGTGCCCCGGTTTGTGAATGAGGCAAATCAAGCCGGGTTTGACGGGGGAAAATTGATTCAGAAGTTTTTTGTCGACAATCCAGCCCGTTGCATGACGTTCAAGGAAAGGTGATACCGATGAAATTTCAAGAGGAAAATTCATTTGATGTGGAGCGAAACATAGCCGATCACCCGGTAGCACTTCTGCCGGTTGGCGCCGTTGAAGCACACGGACCGCATCTTCCCTTAGGGACCGACAATCAATTAGCTGAAAAAGTAACCGAAAAAGTCGCGGAAAGGGTCAAAGGGTTTCAGCTTCCTGTTCTTCCTTTTGGACAAGTATGGAGCTTGAAGAATTTCCCTGGAAGCATCCATGTGGAAAATGAAACATTGGTTGCCATGATTGTGGATATTGGGAAGAGTCTTCACAGGCAAGGCTTTAAATTGTTTGTAATGATCAATGGCCACCTGGGGAATCAAACCGCTTTAAAAATGGCAGCACGGGAGCTGTTTGACGTATGTCCTGAGCTGCGCGTGTATTATTTGTTTTACCCTGGTATGGGTGAAAAGGTAAAAGAGATTCAGGAAACCCCTCGTTCTCATCATGCTTATTTTCATGCGTGTGAAATCGAAACGTCATTTATGCTCTATTTAGCAGGGGATTCCGTTGATATGACACGTGCCCTGACTGATATCCCCGATATTCCTGAAGAAGCGGATTACACTCCTTTTCCTTGGGAAGGTTTTACTGAAAGCGCCGTTCTCGGAGATGCGACATTAGCCACTGCTGAAAAAGGTCAGCATGTACTCGATTATTCGATTGAGCGAATGGTACACATGATTCGCGACGGCTTGGATAAAGTAGAGGAACAAGAGGAGTAGAGAGGAGGACTTCCCATGATCACCAGCTATTTTAGTCGGGTCAAGGACCTGTTAGAAGAAGTCGAAAGAAAAGAAACACCCGTGTTAGAAACAGGCGCAACCAAACTAGCGGGAGCTTTAGCCAACGGAAATATCATTCATTTGTTCGGCTGCGGCCACTCTCATGAATTGACAGAAGAAGTCTATTACCGGGCAGGGGGGCTCGTTCCCATCCATCCTATTTTCCACGAACCCCTTATGCTTCATGAGGGAGCTGTTAGGTCCTCCGAATTTGAACGGAAAAATGATTATGCCGAAACATTCATGAAGGACGAAGACATTCGGCCGGGCGACATCATGCTGGTCATATCGACATCAGGTCGGAATCCTGTCCCTGTTGATGTGGCCTTGCTAGCGCAAGCAAAAGGGGCGTATACAATCGCACTCACATCGAAAGCGTATTCAGAAAGCCAGCCTTCGCGGCACAAAGATGGCTTGCGTTTGCTTGATGCGGCAGACCTCGTAATAGACAATCATGTGCCGCCGGGCGATGCGCTGCTTGAACATGAGCGGATGGACGTGAAGTTTGCACCGGGATCGACTATTGTCGGAGCCGCGATCATTCACAGTATGTTCAGCCAGGGCATAGCAGAATTGGCTGATCAAGGTATCGATCCGCCGGTATTATTAAGCGGAAATATTGATGGGGCTGATGAGCATAACCAAAGGCTGCTGAAACAATACCAGGACCGGATCCAACTATAGAATGAACGTCTGTTTACACAAACAAAGGCCAATCGCTCAGCGATTGGCCTTTGTATTTTCGTCCCCATTCGTACCCCATTTCGTACCTGGTACAAAATGGGGAAAATGAAAAGAGCCGGGTGTGTCATTTTGGGGTGCAGACGGTTCCGTACCATTGTTTCGTACCTGTTTCGTACCTGGTACAAAATCGGGTTTTTCGAAAGGGCCGGGTGTTTCATTTCATATTTTCATGAGGTCTTTTGACATATTGCGGCAAATTTTGTTTATATCCACGGTGGGGAGGGGTATAGCTTTCAAATGCCTCGACACAGTGTTTTGTGCTCGTGCAGGGGGTTCAGGTTAGAATTATGCATTTTTACTATTTTGATATACCATAGGGTCTAATAGATGTGTGGAGGGACTTACATGAGTTGGTATTTAGGGTATTTTATTGTTTATTTTGGATTTTTATTTGGAATGGGGCTTTGGTACTTTTTTAGAGTCAAGCATTCAGATGATTATTTAATTGCTGGTTGGAGTATGGGGTTCTGGCCGATTGTCGGTACGATTATCAGTACGTTTTGTGGCGCGGCGGTATTTATAGGTTGGGTCGGCATGGGTTTTACCGTTGGGATGTCCGGCTTTTTTAAATTTGCATTACCGGCGTACTTATTTACGTTACTTTTGATTGTATTATTCGCCAAACCATTACGGCGGCAACGGTTGTATACTTTAGCAGATTTATTTAGTGAACGGTTCGGAAGCAAAATCGGGATTTTTCCATCGATTTTATCTGCGTTCATTTATTCTGTTCCTACGCTTGCCCTGCAAATTGTCGGCATGTCCACGGTGTTTACACTTGCCTTCGATCTGTCTTTTAACGCTGGCGTCATTCTTGCCTTTTTACTGATCATTGGATTTACGATTTTAGGGGGACTTCCGGCTACGATCATTACCGATGCCGTCCAATCTATCATCCTTGTTGTCGGGATTGTGGCGTTGTTTGTAGCCAGTGTCATGTACGGAGGCGGTGTGCAGGAAATCCTCGCTGCGACACCACAGGATTACTTGACCCCATTTGGCAAGGAAGGCGTCGGGGCAGTCCTGATTTACGCTTTATCGGTTGGCCCATTTTATCTCATTTGGCAGTCGACGTGGCAGCGAATTTTTGCTTCCAAGTCTGCCGATGTTGCTCAAAAGGCAGGCATCACAGCTGTGGTGATTGGTACGGTCATTTCCATTTTGCCTTATGCCATCGGTGTGATTGCACGGCAATACGTGCCTTCCGATATAAACCCGGATTTGATATTTTCATATGTAACAGTGGATTTACTTCCCCCGGCGCTCGGAGGCATTATCCTGGTTGGCCTGTTGTCTGCGCTAATGACTGGCGCTGATTCATTCATATTACAAGGCAGCTCCAATTTAACGCAGGATTTGTATGCACGGTTAATGAAACCTCATGCAAGTGAACGGGAAAAAATGACCGTGTCGCGCCTGAGCGTTGTATTGATTTCGGTATTAGGCTTGATTGTCGCCTACAATATTACGAATATTATTGATATGTATCAGTGGGCCTTGCGTGTATCAGCTGTGACATTGGTTATCCCGTTTTTAGCCGTGATGTTTTGGAAGCGGGTTACAGCTATGGCTGGGTTATGGTCCATGATGCTTTCCGGGATCGTCACCATCATCTGGCCATATTTGAATACACCTATTGATGAGACGATCATCGGCTTTTCAGTCTCGCTGGTTGCAATTATCATCATTAGTCTCATCACCTCCCATTCCGGGAATGAGAAAGTAAAAGCTGTCTACTTTGAGGATTTTGAACGCGCGAATCAAAACAATAGCAATGCATAGAAAGGAAGAGAAGCATGGTGAAATATGATCACATTCTATATAATGGGACCGTCCTGACGCTGGATGAAGGGGATCACGTTGCTTCAGCAGTTGGCATATCCGGAGGCAGCATAGCGAAAATTTGGACAGAAGAAGGCCGGCCTGATGCTGATGCTGACCGCTGGCTGGATCTTAGCGGCCGCACACTGATCCCGGGATTTATTGATACGCACAATCACCTGTTGATGTATGCCAGACAAAAACAGCAGCTTAACTGCGCATCCCCGCCCAATGAGTCGATCAGCGATTTGCTGGCCGCAGTCAAACAAGAAGCCGATTACGTACCGTCCGGAGAGTGGATTGTGGGATCGGGGTATGATGACACGATGCTGAAGGAAAAGCGCCACATTCTTAGACAGGAGCTTGATGACGCAGCTCCTCATCACCCTGTGTTTATTCGTCATATTTCAGGACACCTGGCCGTCGTCAATTCGCAAGCATTTTCCTATTGCGAGGTACCTGCCGATATTTCAGATCCTTCCGGCGGGCATTTTGGCCGTGATAAAGAAGGGCATTTGGACGGCGTTTTGTATGAGCTCCCCGTGTTGGAGCGCATAATGCAGCGCATGCCTGCACCTTCTTTGGATGAGCTCGTGGAACAGATTGAAATCGCCACCTATGATTATTTAAAGGAAGGGATTACGACGAGTACCGATGCGGCGGTTGGTCTGGATCTAGGTTTTGAGGAATATCGGGCTCATATGGAAGCCGTTAAGCGCGGGAAAAACCCGATCCATATGCGTTATATGGTGATGTATCACTTGATTGAAAATGGGGAACTCACGGATCTTGATGCAGAGGAGCTGAACGGGCGCATTCATGAAGATACAGCCGGGCGCGGTGCGTTAGACAGTGTGAAACTGTTTCAAGATGGTTCTATTCAAGGGTACACCGCGGCATTGCGCGGCGGCTACCATGAAGATGAAACGTTTAATGGCGACCTCGTTTTACCTCAACATGTTTTGAATAATTATGTGCAAAAATTTCACGATCAAGGGTACCGGGTAGCTATTCACGGAAACGGGGATTTAGCGATCGCCTCGATCATTGAGGCCTACACGAAGGCGTTGGACGCTAAGCCGAAGAAACATCATCGTCATCGCATCGAACATTTGCAAACGGCTCGGGAAGAGGATGTGGAGAAACTCCGCACCTATGATATTGCGACATCGCTGTTCATCAATCATGTGTATTACTGGGGCGACCGTCATCGTGACATTTTTCTCGGACCAGAGCGAGCAGCTCGCATCAATCCGACCGCGAGTGTGGTCGAGAACGGCATCCTGTACACGCTCCATTCCGATTGTCCGATTACGCCAATTTCGCCGTTGTTCTCGATTTGGGCTGCTGCTAACCGCATCACGCGGGATGGCCACGTGCTAGGTGAAGGTGAACGCGTCTCCGTGCTCGAAGCGCTGAAATCAATGACCATATACGGCGCCCGCTTAAATGGAACGGAACATGACAATGGCACCATCGAACAAGGAAAACGAGCAGATTTTGCCGTGCTTGACCAGAATCCGCTAAAGGTAGATCCGCGATCCGTCAATGATATCAACGTCGACCTCACCATCATCGACGGCGAAATCACCTACGAACGGGGAAGCGTACCTGGTACAAAATGAGGAAAATGAAAAGAGCCGGGTGTGTCATCTTGGGGTGCAAACGCTGTTTCGGCCGTTTTGTTTGGCTTGATAGAGGGCTGCGTCGGCATCCTGGTAGAGGTTTTCTTGATCCCCGCCTGGTTCTCCGTTGAAAGCGGAAACGCCCATGGAAACAGTGAGTCGAATAATTTGTCCGTCTGGTAATGTAAACGGATAGGTTTCAACAGCTCCGCGGATGCGTTCAGCAATGAGGTTGGCCTGCTCCTGTTGGCAGTCCGGTAATAAAATCGAGAATTCCTCACCGCCATTCCGGGAAAGTTTATCTTCATATCGGATGAGTCCCGCCAACAAGCTGGCTAACTGCTGCAATATTTCATCACCTGCAGGATGACCGTATGTATCATTGATTTGTTTGAAATGATCTACGTCCAGTAAACATACCGCGCAGCATTCATGAGCTTCGATGCTCTCTACGATCATGGTGTTGTAAAAATGGTCAAACGACCGGACATTATAGAGGCCAGTTAGAGCATCAAGTTCGGCGTTTTCTTTATATTGAAAGTAACGTTCACTATTGGTTCTGATGTAGTCCACAAAATAAAAAATCATATAGCCGCCAACCATGGTACTGATGATATGAATGAAGGCAAAATCCAAAACTTGGTTGAACTCATCGACCACGATGAATAAGGCAAGAGAAAAGACGGCCTGGCTGTAAATGAGCAGCCACGTCCATTTCTTCCATTTCCCGCTTTTGATGACGCGGGCAATAACTCCCGCGCCTAACGCAATAGCAAGCATCATGAACAAGGATACAAATGAGGAAAAATTGACATCGATTAAAAAGCGTCCAACCGTGATGACGGCAGCTGCGATCAAGGGTGGGATAAATCCGCCATAAAAAGCGACCATGACGACGGGGATATGTCTTAAGTCCAAAATCGTGATGTCGTTTACGATAAGGCTGTAGTGCATTAAAATGATACCCAGAATCCCGGCAAGCAGCCCGTCCAATGTCTTAATGGTTAAAGAAGACGAAAACGTTAGCCGGTTATGGCGGAACAGTTGGTGCCAAACGAACGTAAACGAAATTAACAAGGAAATATTGACGACTAGATCACTGATCATCCCCATGACGTCTCCTCCTATGGCCAGCAATGCCACTCATTTTTATAGGCACATTATACCATGATTTTATTCCCTGTGTGCAATAAATCGTAATATTTTTAAAGTTGTTGCGTACCTGGTACAAAAGTGGGTTTTTGAAAAGAGCCGGGTGTGTCGAAGTCTGCGGGGGTGAAATTAAAAAGACGAGTTTGGCGTAATCGCCGAACTCGTCTTTGGTATTTATGAGAGTATTTATTTTAGCCGAGCGCTACGTCAAGGACCATCATTACTGCAAATCCGATCATTAAAAAGATCGAGGATAGCTGGACGTGGCCTTTTTCTTGAGAGCCGGGGATGATTTCTTTAACCACGACAAAGATCATGGCGCCGGCAGCAAAACTAAGCGCGTATGGCAGAATTGGATCGATAATGATAATGGCCAGGGCGCCGATAACGGCTGAAATCGGTTCGACCATCCCAGAAAACTGGCCGTACATGAAACTTTTCATTTTTGACATGCCGTCTCGTCGGAGGGGCATCGACACGGCCATCCCTTCAGGGAAGTTCTGAATCCCGATTCCCAGGGCCAGAGCTACTGCACCGCCTAAGGATGCATTAGAAAATTCGGCAGCCAAGGCTCCGAACGCGACCCCGATTGCTAAGCCTTCCGGTATATTGTGGAGGGTGATCGAAAAGACGAGTAAGGCTGTTCGATGTTTAGCTTTGATATCTTTAATCTCAGTAAAATAATACTCTTGATGAAGAAAGGGCAGGAGTTTGTCAACGAGCAAGAGAAGAACCCCGCCTAACAAAAACCCTGTTACAGCCGGCACGTAACCAGGTACCGCGCTTTCTTGTGACATTTCAATCGCAGGGGAAAGCAACGACCAAAAACTTGCCGCAATCATAACGCCGCCTGCGAAGGCCAGCATCCCGTCCATTAGTTTTTGATTCGTTCCTTTCATAAAGAAGACAGCTGCCGCACCAAATGCTGTCATTCCCCATGTGAACAATGTTCCAAGCAATGCTTGCATAACCGGACTCAATGAAGTGAAAAATTCCATATTTACCTCTCCTATCTATTTTTACCACGTATCATTTTTTTGCCTTAGGGAAACTTATAATCGTATGATACTCCTCTTAGAAATGAGTGTCAACTTATATATTTGTCGTGATTTCGTACCTGGTACAAAAGTGGCTTTTTCAAAAGAACCGGGCGTGTCATTGGTTTTTTGGTCCATCCGTCTTCCGAAGTTTGAAACGTTAGGGGACTCGTATCGTATAGTTTAATAGAAGGAGGTATTTCAATGTCGTGGTTTCCTATAGTGGTAATTTCAGTTGCGGTAATAGCGGTGGCGTTGGTTAAGCTGCGAGACGTTCGCTATAAACAGAAACACCCGACTAAACAATGGGAGGGTGAAGATCATGAGGCAAATGAACAACGTAATCGCGAAGCTCATAAAGATGCAGCGGCCAGGCGAGGTTCCGGAAATGCAGGCGGGCCGATGGGTTAATTGATAGAATTGGGTGTTGTACAGATGACACGCCCGGCTCTTTTCTATATCGCCGTTTTGTACCAGGTACGCATGGTTGAATTTTCTGAATAGTTGGGATATAGTGGGGTGTATAGGGTTGGTGATTTTTTTTGGGTTGAACATACTAACCGGTTAGTATTATGGAAAGTGGAGGTGCGGGAATGGATTTTTCTTATTCGGACAAGGTGAATGCGCTGCGGGCTAAGCTTGAGGAATTTATGGAAGACGTGGTGTATCCGAATGAACATGTTTACAAGGAGCAACTGGGAGAGGATACGCGATTCTCTGACATTCCACCCATTATGGACGAAATGAAACAGCAAGCGAAGCAGGCGGGGTTATGGAATTTGTTTTTACCGGATCAAGTGCACGGACACGGTTTGACGAATTTAGAATACGCACCGCTTTGTGAAATTATGGGGCGGTCGGTGGTGGCGCCGGAAGTATTTAACTGCAGTGCTCCTGATACGGGGAACATGGAAGTGCTCGTGCGTTATGGCACTGAGGCGCAGCAGCAGAGGTGGCTCAAGCCTTTACTTAACGGGGAGATCCGATCGGCTTTTTGTATGACGGAGCCTGATGTCGCGTCGTCTGATGCTACGAATATCGAGGCGGATATTCGGCGTGAGGGTGATGAATATGTCATTAACGGCCGCAAATGGTGGTCATCCGGCGCTGGTGACCCGCGGTGTGAGATCCTTATTTTTATGGGGAAAACCGACAAATCGGCTGATCGCCATGAACAGCAATCGATGATTCTTGTGCCGATGGATACACCGGGAGTTGAGGTTCAGCGGATGCTGCCGGTTTTCGGTTATGATGATGCGCCTCATGGGCATGCAGAAATCACCTTTACGGATGTCCGGGTGCCGGCGGAGAATATCCTCCTTGGTGAAGGCAAAGGATTCGCGATCGCTCAAGGACGGCTCGGACCGGGTCGGATTCACCATTGCATGCGCACGATTGGTGCTGCGGAACGGGCGCTTGAGATTATGAGCAAGCGTGTCGAAGAGCGGACGCCATTTGGCCAACCACTTGCTAACCAAGGTGTCATTCGGGAATGGATTGCCGATTCGCGTATCGAAATTGAGCAAGCGCGTCTGCTCGTGTTAAAAGCGGCGGATAAAATGGATAAAGTGGGCAATAAGGAAGCTCGAAAAGAAATTGCGATGATCAAAGTGGTCGCACCGAATATGGCTTTGAAAGTCATTGACCGTGCGATTCAGGCGCTCGGAGCCGCGGGTGTCAGTGAAGATTTTCCACTTGCAAGCAGTTATGCTGGGATCCGGACGCTGCGTCTTGCGGACGGGCCGGATGAAGTCCATCGCCAGGCGATTGCCAAACTCGAACTTCGTCAGCAGGCAGCGAAACGGGACAAAATTTTTTCAAACTAATATGAAAGCGTTATCAATTTTGTGAGGAGGACTAGGATGAGTGTGATCGATCATTTGTTCAACTTAAATGGTAAGACAGCGATTGTGACGGGCGGCGGACGCGGTCTAGGGAAGCAGATGGCCAAAGCCTTTGCCGATGCTGGAGCAAACGTTGTGATTTGTTCAAGAAAGGTGGAGAACTGTGAAGAAACAGCTCAAGAAATAGCTGACGCAGGAGGAAACATACGGGCTCTGGCGTGTGATGTCACGGATCAGGATCAAGTGGCCCATGTCGTTGATGAAACGGTTAACACATACGGTCGAATCGACATCCTCGTTAATAACAGTGGGGCGTCATGGGGAGCGTCTGCACTGGAAATGCCGCTGGAAGCCTGGCAAAAAGTGATGAACGTCAATGTAACCGGTGCTTTTCTCATGTCTCAAGCCGTCGGTAAACATATGGTCGAGCAGCAATCGGGCAAAATCATCAACATATCATCCGTCGCCGGGTTAAAAGGAACGGACGCACGGTTCATGGATGCTATCGGATACAACACGAGCAAGGGGGCGATTGTCACATTTACGAAAGACTTGGCAGCGAAATGGGGGCCTGACAACGTTAACGTTAATGCTATTGCGCCGGGCTTCTTTCCGACGAAAATGTCCAAAGGCTTGCTGGACGCCGGCCAGGATATGATTCTGGAACGGACACCGCTCGGGCGTCTGGGCGGAGATGAAGACATGATGGGGGCGGCTTTGTTTCTGGCATCAAAGGCGTCGGATTATGTCACCGGCGAAATATTGACCGTGGATGGTGGCATGCACGCGGTATAGGAGGTTCTGACGATGCAGCTGGAAGGGAAAAATGCGTTGATTACAGGTGGAGCCAGCGGAATCGGCCGTGCCACGGCGATCAAAATGGCGTCAGAAGGCGCGAACGTTATGATAGCTGATCGGGACATTGAACGAGGCGAGATGCTGGCTGGCGATATTGAAGCATCAGGGAGCACGGCAGTTTTTCGTGAAATCAATGTGGCACAAGAGCAGAGTGTGCAGGAAGCAGTCGTCTTTGCCCACAAGCGCTTCGGTTCCCTGGATATTTTATTTAATAATGCGGGGGTCGGCGGCCAAGAGAAGAAGCTGCACGCGTTATCTGAAGCTGAATGGGATCAGGTGGTCGATGTCAATTTGAAAGGGGTGTTTCTCGGCATCAAACATGCCGCTCCGATTATGATGGAGCAAGGCAGCGGCGCGATTATCAATACATCGAGTGTCCTCGGCTTTAAGGGGAAGAAACGGACAGGCCCTTATAACGCATCCAAAGGCGGTCTTGTAACGCTTACGAAAAATGCTGCCTTGGAATACGGCCGTTATGGCATCCGTGTGAACGCCGTGGGACCGGGTGTGATCGATACGCCGATCGTCGATAACTGGCGTGAAGACCAACGGAAATGGGACGTTATTTCTTCAGCGAACGCGCTGGGGCGCATCGGAAAACCTGAAGAGGTGGCCGAAGCGGTCGTCTTTCTGGCGTCTGAGCAAGCCTCGTTTATCACAGGTGAAACGTTGATGGTGGATGGCGGCGGTTTAACATTTTGAATCGAGGAGGAGATGTGTCATGGAACACGTAGGCAGAAGGCATTATCCGGAACATATTCGCACAGAAGTGGAGGTGCCGGATATTGCGTTGACAGACGTTCTGCAGGAAACAGTCGCGAAATTTCCCGACAATCCGGCGTTGTCCTTTTATGGAAATGAAATCAGTTATCAAGAATTGGCGATGCAGGTGGCTGCGTTTGCTTCGTCCCTGCAGCAGAACGAGGTGAACAAAGGCGACCGAGTGGCGATCATGCTGCCGAACTGTCCCCATTATGTCATCAGCTATTATGGGACACTGACTGCCGGCGCTGTGGTCACCCAAGTCAATCCAATGCTGGTAGGTCGCGAGTTAGAACATATTTTATCCGATTCGGGAGCTGAAACGATTGTCATCTATGAACCGCTTGTTCCGATATTAGAAAAAATCAAGGACCAGACCGCCATTAAAAATGTCATCGCCGTGCAATTTACAGGCGAATATGAACCTGTTAGCGATGAAATCGTATTTTCGGCGTTTTTACAGCTTGCTCCGGGAGCTCCGGCGCCGGTCGCCATTGACCCGAGCGAAGATTTGGCTGTACTGCAATATACAGGTGGTACGACAGGTCGTTCAAAAGGGGCGATGCTGACCCATCGAAACGTGGTGGCGAATGTTGTGCAGACGCATGAATATTTCCAGGATGAAGTTGAACCTGGCAAAGAACGTTACCTGACCGTGATTCCCCTGTTCCACGTGTTTGGTATGACGTCCTGCATGAATTTCTCAATCTACTCAGGTGCCAAAAGTATTATGCTACCTCGTTTCGAGCTGGAGGAAGTACTCGAAACGATTAAGAACGAACAGCCGACCTTTTTCCCGGGCGTTCCGACGATGTATGTGGCACTTACGAATCATCCGCATGCTGAGGAATATGGACTGGGAAGCATCAACGTTTGTAACAGTGGCAGCGCCCCGATGCCGCAGGAATTGATGCGTAGTTTCGAGGCTAAAACAGGTGCCCGGGTGCTAGAAGGATTTGGCTTATCTGAAAGTTCCCCCGTCACACATTGCAATCCGCCGTTTAGTGAACGAAAACCGGGCAGTGTCGGCATAGGCGTTCCTTCCACCGAATACAAAATTGTCGATGTAGCCACAGGCGTAGAAGAGCTGCCGCCTGGTGAATCGGGTGAAGTCATTTTACGTGGCCCGCAAATTATGAAGGGGTATTGGAAGATGCCGGAAGAAACGGAACAAACGCTGCGCGACGGCTGGCTTTATACCGGGGACATTGCAAGAATCGACGATGACGGTTATTTGTATATTGTCGATCGCAAGAAAGATTTGATTATTGCGGGCGGCTACAACATTTACCCGCGAGACGTGGAAGAGATTCTCTATGAACACGAAGCCGTTCAGGAAGCGGTCGTAGTCGGTGTTCCTGACGCTTATCGCGGCGAAACGGTCCAGGCTTTTGTTGTACTAAAAGACCAGCACACAGCGACATCCGAGGAGCTGATCGCTTATTGCCGAGATAACATGGCCGCTTATAAAGTGCCGCGGGAAGTCGAGTTCCGTGATGAGCTGCCTAAGACGAATGTCGGGAAAATTTTGCGAAGAACCATCAGGGAGGAAGCTTCTAAGAAAGCGTAACTGCAGCGGCCCCCTGACTTGGCAATGGAGATAGAGAAAGGACAATTGAGACATCGAAGGGGGCGGACACGTTTGAAACATAAAATTGTAGAAACGAGCATTCAATTATTCGAACAAAAAGGTTTCAAAGAGACGTCCATTCAGGATATTGCCCATGCTCTCGGGGTGACAAAAGGTACATTCTACTATTATTTCACGAGTAAAGAACAAGTGCTGATCACCATTCACCGAGGGTATATCGACCACCTGATGGAAGAGCAGATGGCAATCATGAACCGTTCTGATTGGACGTACACCGAGAAATTACATGGTTTAGTGGAAATGTTACTGCGCAATATTGCCCCTCGAGGCCGGAGTGCCCGGGTGTTTTTCCGAGAGTTTCGCCATCTGAGTGATGAAAATTTGGAAGAAATCAGAGCGAAACGTGACCGGGTGCGGTTTGCGATGGAAGAGGTGATTCGTTCCGGCATTTCAGCAGGGGAATTCAGGCCGGATTTGGAGGCTGATATCGTCACGCTTGGCATATTAGGGGCATGCAATTGGAGTTATCAATGGTTCAATCCTGACGGCCAAAAAACGGATAAGCAGATTGCGACGGTTTATACGGATATGGTGCTGAGCGGTATCCGAAACGATTCCAATGAGTATCAGGCTTATAACGGCGCATCCATCGTAGCCGAAAAATGATCGAAGGAGGAATAAGGGATGAAAGCAGAACACGTCAACAAAATAACGGTGCTGGGCGCAGGGTCGATGGGACATCAAATCGCCATGCTTTGTGCGCTGGGTGGTTTTGATACCTATTTGCAGGATATTAACGAACAGGCGTTGACCCAGGCAACGGACCAGCTCGACGGTCATATGACGAAGTGGGTGAAAAAGGGCAAAATCTCAGAACACGATAAAGAGGCTGCCTTCAACCGGCTTCATACGACGACGAATCTGGAAGAAGCAGCGGCTGATACGGATTTTGTCATTGAAGCTGTCGTGGAAAAGCTTGATGTCAAACAGAAGGTGTTCAAGCAACTGGATGAAATAGCGCCTGCCCATGCTGTTTTTGCTACGAATAGTTCCACGATCGTCAATTCGCAGATAGCTGAAGTGACGGGTCGCCCGGACCGTATTTGTAACATGCATTTTTTCTACCCGGCCCTCGTGATGGATTGTGTGGAAGTGGTGCAAAGTGATGAGACATCAGAGGAAACCGCCCAACTTGCCCTGGAGGTATGTGATCGCATCGGGCGGACTCGTGTACTGCTGCGTAAAGAATTGTACGGGTTTATTGCGAACCGGATCTTATTTGCGCTTACCAAAGAAGCCGTGCACTTGTATGAAGAAGGCTATGCTGATTTCAAAGACATCGATACCATTTGTGAAAAAGCGTTGAATCATCCGATCGGGCCGTTTGCGCTCATGGACCTCTCCGGCATTGATGTCGGGTATTACGGGAATGTGCAACTCTATCATGAGACCGGAAACCCCGATGATAAGCCCGCGAAATCGGTGGAAGAAAAGGTTAAAAAAGGCGAGCTCGGACGCAAAACAGGCAAAGGCTGGTATGACTATACGAAGGAAGGGGCGCGTGTCTAAATGGGACAACTCGTAAAGGTAGCGAAAGAAGCTGGCATTGCGGTCGTAACGATTGAGAACCCTCCGCTGAATGTGATGAACCAGCAAGTCCAACGCGAACTGCAGGAGGTCACGAGCGATTTACGCCAGGATCGTGAGGTTGTGTGCATTTTGCTGACAGGTGCTGGAGAAAAAGCATTCATGGCTGGAGCGGATATCAAGGAATTTCCCGAGATGATGAATAACCCCAATATGAAAACCCATGTCATGGAAACGCACGCCATGTTGAATGAATTGGATCAGCTGCCGAAACCCACCATTGCTGTGTTAAATGGGCTGACGTTTGGCGGTGGCTGTGAGCTTGCGTTGACGTGTGATATCCGGATTGCCGAAGACCATGCGCAGTTGGGACTCCCGGAAGTCAAGCTCGGTCTCTTCCCTGGAGGCGGTGGGACGCAGCGTCTGGCCCGTTTGATCGGCGAGTCGAAAGCGAAAGAAATGATGTTTACTGGCGAACCGATCGAAGCAGAGGAAGCCCGGCAGATCGGCCTGGTCAATAAAGTGGTGCCGAGCGGCGAAGGATTGGCCTCAGCAAAAGAAATGGCCGCGCGCATCGCAGGGTATTCACTGGAATCATTGTCCCGGATCAAACGTGCCGTCGACAATGGTTTGCAGCAAGATCTACAGGGCGGGATCAAACAAGAAGCGGATTTATTCGTTGAAGTCTTCCAGACAGAAGATGTTCAGGAAGGCGTCCAGGCATTTGTCGAAAAACGCAAACCCGAATTTCAGCATAAATAGAGAGGGGCGGGATGATGGCGCATGAATTGCATGTAAAAGTACGCGCAAGTGAAACCGACGGACTCGGCCATGTGAGCAATATCAGTTATTTTATCTACCTGGAAGAGGCGCGGATCGAAGTGTTTCGGAAATTGGGAACGTCAATGGATATGGAAAATTGGCCGTTCATCCTGGCTTCGACGTCCTGCGATTATGTGCAGCAGGCTTATTTCGACGAGCGGTTGTTAATCGAAACAACGATCTCACGCATCGGCACGTCAAGCTTTGAGATGAAGCATTACGTTTCGAGTGATCGCGGATTGTTGGCGAAAGGAACAGCCGTGATTGTGCATTTCAATTTTGCCAGTCAAAAGAGTGAACCGTTAACAGAGGAGATGAAGCATGATCTCGAGACGTTAATCGGACTGGAAACAGCAAAGGAGGCCAAGCGATGAGCTCGGACACCATCCCTGTAAGAAAAGGTGAAGAGCTGGACACATACGCGCTTGAAGCGTATTTACGGGCGCATTTATCTGACATGCCTGATGAGCCGCTTCAAGTCGCCCAATTTCCGTCAGGTCACTCCAATTTAACGTATGTCCTGTCGGCTGGGTCGTGGGAAGCGGTTTTACGCAGGCCCCCGCTCGGTCCGGTCGCACCGAAAGCGCATGATATGAAACGTGAGAGTACGGTGCTTGAAGCACTCCACCCGATCTTTCCGCTGGCACCGGAACCCTATCTTTATACGGATGATACGTCCATTATCGGGAGCGAGTTTTTCGTGATGGAACGCCGGCACGGTGTTGTGATTGATACCGCGTTTCCGGAGGGCATTGACGAGACGCCGGAAAAGGGACGACGCATTTCGCAATCCATGGTGGACACGCTTGTCACCCTTCATAGCCTTGATTATTCCCAAACAAAGCTGGCGGAGATGACCAAGCCCGACGGATTTCTTGAACGCCAGGTGTACGGTTGGATTAAGCGCTATGATAAAGCAAAAACGGATGACGTAGCTGGCGTGGCGGAATTGACCGATTGGCTCGCTTTCAATATCCCGACGTCTCCTGCCCCGGCGATAATCCATTATGATTTCAAATGCAATAACGCACTGTTCGACCCGAACGATGTCGGCTCCTTACGCGGTCTGTTCGACTGGGAAATGACCACGGTCGGCGATCCGCTTGCTGATCTCGGTGTGGCCCTTTCTTATTGGATTGAGGAAGACGATCCGGAAGCGTTGAAGAAAGGATTCGGCAAAACGCCGGTCACAGTGCGGGAAGGGTTTTACAGCCGCCGTGAGTTTGCTGAGGCATACGCGCGGCAAAGCGGAAGCGATTTAACCCATTTGCATTTTCATGTCACGTTTGCGTATTTCAAACTCGCGGTCATCGCCCAGCAGATTTATTACCGTTTTGTGAATGGTCAAACGGACGATCAGCGTTTTGCCGGCTTCGATCGCACCGTAGCTGCCTTGATTGCACATGCAAATAAAACAGCGAAGTCTGGCCTCTGATGAGAATCCATCTCGTTTTAAAAAAAGAGGAATTGCAACCCGAACTGTTACCCGGCAAAGAAGCCGTGGTTTTTGATGTGCTGCTGGCGACGACAGTGATCACAGCGGTACTTGCCGCCGGAGCGAAACGGGTATGTCCTGTTTTAGATGAAGAGGAAGCCAAACTTAAGCATGCTGATCCTGATGCGAAGGACGCCATGCTCGTCGGGGAGAAAAATGGTCTCTTAATTGATGGGTTCCACATGCCGAGCCCTACTCAGTTGTCAGAAACGGTCAAGGGGAAAGACATTATTTTATCGACCACCAACGGCACGGTCGCGTTGCGCAAGTCGGAAGAAGCGGAGCGGGTTTATGCGTCGTCACTTTTAAATAATGAAACGATTGCTCGAGAGCTTCTTAGGCAAGGAAACGATGACATCGTAATGGTGTGTGCAGGGTCAACGGGCCAGTTTTGCCTGGAGGATTTTTATGGAGCGGGCCACTTGGTCGCTCATTTAGCCTCACATACGGAAATCACGTGTAATGACGCAGCGCTGACCGCGTGGAAATTTTATCAAAGCTGCCCGGAAAAACCGGTGGACTTACTTAAACAGGCACGCGTTGGCCACATGCTCTCAGCCCACGGTTTTGCCCAGGATCTCAGCTTTGCTGCTGAGGCCGGTAATTTGGATGTTGTACCGGTTGTGGCATCAGACGGGTGGATTACAGATGAAGGAGGAAAGACCAATGGGTGAAGCGACAACATCGATTCGAGGAGGCGAGTACCTCGTGTCGCAAATCAATGAAGCGGATAGCTTTTTTCCGGAAGATTTAAGTGATGAACAGCTCATGATTCAAAAGACAGCCCGGCAATTTGCTCTTCAGGAGGTGATGCCATCTCTTGATGCCATTGAAGATCAACAATTTGATCAGGTCGTGAAGTTGATGAAACAAGCGGGCGATCTCGGGTTGTTGGCTCATAGCGTACCTGAAGCCTACGGCGGTCTGGGACTTGATAAGATCAGCAAAGGCATCGTGGGTGAGGAGCTGGGCCGCACGGGAAGCTACGGCGTCGCTCACTTCAACCATACGTGCATCGCGACGCTGCCGATTACGTATTACGGCACGACGGAACAAAAAGAGCACTACTTGCCGAAGCTTGCGAGCGGGGAGTATATCGGAGCTTATTGTTTAACCGAACCGGAAGCCGGGTCCGATGCCATGTCCGGGCAGACGACAGCCGTATTGAATGACCAGGGCACCCACTATCTCTTAAACGGTACAAAGATTTACATCACAAACGCCCAGTTCTCCGATACGTTCATCGTTTATGCAAAGGTGGACGGGGAACAGTTCACCGCTTTTATAGTGGAGAAAGATTTTCCTGGCTTGAGCCTTGGTCCTGAAGAACACAAGATGGGCATAAAAGGGTCCTCGACTCGGGCCGTCATTTTGGATAATTGTGAAGTGCCTAAGACGAATGTGCTCGGCGATATCGGACGTGGACACGTGATCGCGTTTACGGTCTTGAACCTGGGGCGTTTCAATCTCGGTTCTGCTTGTATGGGAGCAGCCAAACATGCGCTGAAGCTCACTATTGCTCATATAGACGAACGTAAGCAGTTCAAGCAACGCATTAGTGAATTCGGTGCCAGTAAAGAAAAGGTGGCAAAAATGGCTGCCTGCATTTACGCATCAGAATCCGTGCAATACCGGACTTCTCATCTACTGGAAACATCGCTGCAAGGGATGGATGTCGAAGACTCGAGGAAAAAAGTTGCTGCTGCGATGTCGGAATTTGCGATGGAATGCGCTGTTTGTAAGGTTTACGGGTCGGAAACGCTTGATCATCTGGTCGATGAAGGTGTTCAACTGCATGGCGGGGCCGGGTTCATATCGGAATACCGGATTGAACATATGTACCGTGATTCCCGCATCAACCGTATTTTTGAAGGAACCAATGAAATCAATCGGCTGCTGCTGACCGGGCAATTTTTGAAAAAGATCATGAAAGGTGAATTGGCTTATGAAGCAAACGTTCGTGACGCGATGGAACAACTCCATAAAGGCACAGAGCTTGCTTCACAACCGATGGAAGTGGTGAAAAACCTCCGGGCCATCTACCTTGTGTTAGTCGGACAGGCTAAGAAGCAGTTCGGGGCCGCCATTGAAACCGAGCAGGAGGTACTTATGAAATTATCGGAGCTGGCCATTTTATTATACGCAGCAGAGTCCTCTGTTCTCCGGACGAACAAGAAACAAGCGCAGCCGTCTTCGCTTTCGCATGCTTTAATGGAAGCGCTATTAGAAGATACGGTGGCAGAAGCGCTCGTCGTATTACGTGGTTTAGAAGATCCGTTACTGGCTGATGAACCGGAGCTTGCCCAGACGATGTATGAGCGCCTGATTGCGGTTCGCTTTCCAGGGTCTGTAGCCCGGAATCGCGGCATTGCTGAGAAGCTTTACGAAAAAGGCGGCTATGCTGTCTAACCACCCTTAAAAGGAGAGATTCATAATGGAAGAACACATTTATACAAATGAAGAAAATGGGATTTTGTACGTCACGATGAATCGGCCCGATCGCTTGAACGCGTTCAGTGAAGATATGTTGAGCGGAGTCGTCCAAGCGTTAGCACACGCAGGTGAAAGTGAAGCGATCAAAGCCGTGGTATTAATCGGGGCCGGGCGTTCCTTCAGTGCTGGCGGCGATGTGAAAACGATGGGCGATGTGACGCCTGAGCAAATCTATGATCATATCGGGAAACTGAATGAGACGATATTGGCGATCAAATCATTAGAGAAACCGGTCATCGCAGCCGTACACGGGTTTGCGGCCGGAGCAGGATTCAATCTGGTGATGGCGTGTGACCTGGTCATAGCGGAAATGAAAAGTAAGTTCACGTTGAGCTTTGCCCAAGTCGGTCTCATGTCGGACGGCGGCGGTTCGTACTTTTTACCGAAATTGATCGGCATCCATCGGGCGAAAGAGCTCATGTTCAGTGGGGAGCCAATTAACGCCTCAACAGCGAAAGAATGGGGACTTGTGAATACGCTGGTCCAGGAAGATGAAATGGAATACAACGTGAAGGCGTACGCAGAGAAGATTGCCTCAGGACCCGTCAAAGCGTTCGGTATGATGAAAAAAGTGATGGATCATTCATTAAATGCTGATTTGGACGAAATTTTAGAGCAGGAACGTATCACGCAAACTCTGTTGACAGCGAGTGACGATCATAAAGAAGGCGTGCAAGCCTTTCAAGAGAAACGGAAACCAGCCTTTCACGGCGCATAAATAAAGGAGGTTCACGATGAAAGCGATTCAATTCACAGAATTTGGCGGGCCCGACGTGCTTAAGCTGATTGACCTTGCCCAGCCTGAGCCAGGCGAGCAGGAGGTTTTGATTGAAACAAAAGCAATCGGCGTCAATTACGCAGATACAGCAAGACGCGAAGGGCAATACGTGGTGGAAACCACATTGCCTTACGTACCTGGTACGGAAGTTGCCGGTACGATTGTCAAAACCGGATCCGGAGTGAAGCGGTTCAAGCAGGGTGATCGTGTGGTGACCCTGCTCGGGAGTGACCGTGCTACGGGCTATGCTGAATACACGATTGCAGAGGAAAGCGGCTTGATTCCGATTCCAGACGGCGTGGACGACGCTCATGCTGTCACGATACCCGTTCAAGGGTTGAGTGCTTATCACATTATTAAAACGATGGGGCGATTGGAAGAAGGTGAAACGGTCCTCGTTCATGCAGCAGCGGGCGGTGTTGGCGTGTTCGCCGTGCAGTTAGCGAAACTGTTAGGAGCCGGGAAAGTAATCGGCACAGCCAGCAGTCCTGAAAAACGCGAACTGGCACGTTCATATGGTGCTGATGAAGTCGTAGATTATACCCAGGAAGGTTGGGCGGATGAAGTGCGCCGACTGAACGGTAGGAAAGGCGTTGATGTCGCTCTTGAGATGGCAGGCGGTGCCGTTTTCCACCAGACGATCGACTGCCTGGCATCCTTTGGTCGTCTCGTCATCTACGGGGTGGCAAGCGGTGAACAAGCCCGCTTTCACCCGTCAAAACTGATGGCTAAGAACCAAAGCGTCATCGGCTTCTTCCTGCCGCAAATTTTAAAGAAACCGGAACTGGTCCAGTCGAGCTTGACGGAGTTGCTCGGCTATATTCAAAGCGGCGCATTAAAATTGGAGATCGGAGGCGTCTTCCCACTCGAAGAAGCAGCCACCGTCCACCGCCAACTCCAAGCCCGCCAAACCAAAGGCAAACTCATCCTCCAGCCTTAATTGCGTACCTGGTACAAAAGTGGGGATTTGAAAAGAGCCGGGTGTTTCATTTTAAGGTGAAGAAGGGCACGTGTGGGTTGCGTGTTTTTCTTTTGAGTTTGGGTGTCAGAATATTATGAACAAGGTGCGTGACGTGATGAAAGAGTATGTGGAAGCGTTGAAGGAGAGGAAGGAAGAGGCAAGAACCCAATCAGGGCAGAGTAAGCGGCAACAGAAAGGGGGCCATTCGGCAAGAGAGCGGATTGAGATGTTGGCCGATGAGGGGTCATTTATGGAACTCGGCTCCCTTGCCCACTCTTCAGTCTCTGGTATGGAATCGCGGACGCCGGCGGATGGCCTCATTGGAGGGTTAATCACTGTAGATGGCAGAGAAGCGGTGGTTCAAGCGTTGGATGCGTCTGTATTATCGGGTACGGAAGGTGCCGTGCATCTGAAGAAAAGTGAGTATTTTCATCAGTATGCCCGGAAACGTAAGCTTCCCTTGTTCAACTTATGTGAAGGGGGCGGTTTACGCATGCCTGATGGGATGGGGGCTGACGGCATCAGTGACAAATTGTTCCCATCCTGTCTGTTGGATCACTGCCGGGAAACACCTATTCTGACAGCGATTCTTGGGGAAAGTTATGGCGGGCCCACCTGGATGGCCGTGACTTCCGATTTCGTTTCACAAGTAAGAGGGGCAGGGATGGCCGTAGCGGGCCCGCGCATGCTGGAAATGGCCAGTGGAGAAAAGATGACCGCAGAGGAACTCGGAGGTCCAGACATGCATGCCGATCATACGGGACAAATTGATCACATCGCTGCGAATGAGCAGGAGGCGATTCAAGCCTTGAAGGATTTTTTCAGTTATCTCCCTTCGCATGCAGGAGTAGAGCCGGAGCGTTTGCATTCTTCCACTGAGGAACAGGATCAACGTGTGCTTGAAAGCCTTGTGCCTGCCAATGGTCGCCGCCCCTATAATATGAACGCGGTATTGGAGGTCATTTTTGATGATCATTCCTACATGGCGTTTCGCCCTTTTTATGGGAAAGCGCTGTTGACTGGACTTGCCCGTTTGAACGGACGAGTGGTCGGCGTCGTAGCCAGTCAGCCGCAGCATATGGCCGGTTCGCCTGGTCCAAAAGAGTGTGACAAAGCGGTCGATTTTATTTGTTTGTGTGACGCGTATCATATTCCGCTCATTTTTTTACATGATACGCCTGGCTTTCGGATCAGCAGTAACGCTGAAAAAGACAAGATGCCCGGTAAAATCATGAATTGGAATACGGCTCTGGCGAAATCCACGGTGCCAAAATACGCTGTTGTGCTGAGAAAAAGCATCGGAGCTGCATACGGGAACATGTGCGGTCCTGGGATGGGTGGAGATGTTGTTGTGGCATGGCCATCAGCGGAAATCAATTTTACCGGTCCTGAAGTCGGCATCAATGTCGTATATGGACGCAAGCTGCAGGACGCTGAAAATCCCGATGAAGCCCGGGCTGAGTTGTTGGAGCAATGGGCTTTTGACAGTTCACCGTACCAGGCGGCCGGGAATTTTCTGATTGAAGATGTGATCGAGCCCAAGCAGACGCGGGCATTTTTACACAGATTTCTCGAATCTGCTCATGCAGCGGGCGAGTTGAGAAGTGAGCGACGGCTGGCTGATTGGCCGATGTCTTTTTGATCAGGAACATGTTCAGGCAAGCTGTTTATGTGTTTTGGTATAACGCATGAATCGTGAGGAGGAAATGGAATGTATGAAGGTACACGTTTTCACATGTCGACTGATGTGTATCCCTTAGGAAAACAGCCGCTCGTGTACTATTTTAAGCAGAACGGAGAAGAACGGCCGCAGGAGACAGCGTACATTTATTATGGTGAACGATTTAACTGGGGCCAAATGTATGACGATGTGCGGGCGATGGCAGGCTACTTGTTGGAAAGTGGTTTCGAAAAAGGTGATCGGATCGGTCTGTTTATGCAAAACAGTCCGCAGTATGTGATTGCTCACTATGCTGTTCAATTCATAGGTGCGATCGTTTGTCCGCTGAACCCCATGTATAAAGCAAGCGAGCTGGAATATTTGGCCGAAGAAGTAGGAATGACGGGACTTTTTTGTGGCGAAGAACTGCTTCGCGAATGGCGGAATACTCCTGTGGCTCTTCGGAAAGTGGTCGTGATCCGCTATGAAGATTATCTGCCAGAACGCTCCGACATGCCTATACCTGAAGATATTAAGGGAGAGTCCGTCCCCCTGAAAAATCCGGAAGTGGCATGGCAAGAGGCCGTTGCGTCTGCATCTATTTTGGATGAGCCGGCTCCCGTGAACATGGATGATACTGCGCTGTTGGCCTTTACCTCAGGGACCACAGGACGTCCAAAAGCGGCTATGCTGAGTTATGAAAATGCCCTTTATAAAACAGCTGTGTCCGTGGAGATGAATGACGTGGGAGATCGGGAAACGTGGCTGGCGGTGATGCCGCTCTGTCACATCGCCGGGATGGTGATGGGCGTTAATATCCCTGTGTTTACGGGCTCGCCATGTGTTTTGTTTGCCCGCTTTGATCCGCAGACGGTTTTACAAGCGCTCAATCGGTATGATGTCACCGTATGGTACAGCATTGCCCCGATGAACGAAGCGATTTTATCGATTGCTGAATCGGCACAGCTCCATCATTTACGGCTGAATTTGTGTACCAGCTTTGGTATGCCGGTAACAGAAAAGCTTGCTGCCCGTTGGAAGGAGCTAGCCCCAGACTGTGCTTTGTATGAAGGTGCCTACGGATTGAGTGAAACCCATACGGTTGATACTTACATGCCGCGAGATCATGTGAAATTCGGCTCGGTCGGCGTTCCTGTAGCAGGTACGACGCTCGAGATCCATGATGCGGCGACAGGAGAGCCGCAACCTCCTGGTGCTCCCGGTGAAATTGTCATTCACAGTCCTGGTGTCTTTAAAGGGTACTGGGGCCGTCCTGATGCGACACGCGAAACCTACCGGGATGGGTGGCTGCATACGGGGGACATCGGGTATATTGATGAGGAGGGCTACCTTTACTTTGAAGGGCGCATAAAAGAAATGATTAAATCTTCCGGTTTCAGCATATTCCCGGATGATGTCGAAGCGCTCATTAAGGAACACCCAGCTGTTGCCCAAGTCGCTGTAATCGGTGTGCCTGATTCCAGTAAGGGGGAAGTCGTTAAAGCATTCGTCATCCCTGATCCAGATCAACCACGGCTCAGTGAGGGAGATTTGATTCAGTGGGCCAAAGACCATATGGCCGCCTATAAAGTCCCGGCACACGTAGAATTCCGCGAAACCCTGCCCCAAACCGGCGCAGGCAAAATCCTCCGCCGGCACCTCGAATAAACGTACCTGGTACGAAAAGCGGTTTTTGAAATGAGCCGGGCGTGTCATTTTTGTTTATGGAACTTCAGGTTTGGGGTTGCCCCAAGGCTCTGGGGTTCTTTTTTTATGTTTGATGTGAAATGGTAAACAAGATTTAACATTTTGCGTATGCAGCCGATGATACAAGTGAGGGCTATAAATCTATTAGCTATAAAAAAATGGTATACGATGGTTACATATTTTGTGATAGTTACTAAAGTTAATATATAAGGCGGTGACAGTGTGGATAAAACATCAGTAATAGGGATACTTTTAGGCATCATTGCTATTGGTGTCGGAATGGTTTTGAAAGGTGTGAGTGCAGCAGCGATCATTAATCCGGCAGCCTTGCTGATTATCTTCCTCGGTACAGCAGCTTCGGTGTGTATTGCTTTTCCGGTCAGCACAATCAAAAAAATTCCGACTCTCTTTAAGATTATTTTTAAGGAAGAAGAGCAGCCAGATATAAAGGAATTAATTGAAACGTTCACGGAATGGGCCGACACGACGAGGCGTGAAGGGTTGCTCGAGTT
The DNA here is from genome assembly GCF_013618635.1 of Thalassobacillus sp. CUG 92003. Lineage (GTDB taxonomy): Bacteria > Bacillota > Bacilli > Bacillales > Halobacillaceae > CUG-92003. Next base: position 363,508 of record NZ_JABLSJ010000001.1, read on the forward strand.
AGAGCGCAAGATCCATGAAGTCGATGATCCATTTCTAAGGTCAGGTGTTCAGCTGGTTGTAGACGGTCAAACGCCCGAATTTATCCGTGACGTGATGCTGGAAAAAGTTGATGCGATGGAACAGCGCCATCAGAAGGGTGCATCTGTGTTCACACAAGCGGGGACTTATGCACCCACGCTGGGTGTGTTAGGAGCAGTGATCGGGCTGATCGCAGCGCTCGGTAATTTACAGGACATGGAGAAACTAGGGAGTGCTATTTCGGCCGCGTTTATTGCGACATTATTGGGGATTTTTTCAGGCTATGTGCTGTGGCATCCGTTTGCCAACAAATTAAAAGAAAAATCGAAGAATGAGATTCAGATCAAGCACATCATGATTGAAGGCATTCTATCGATTACCAATGCAGATTCCCCAATGATCATGAGGGATAAACTCAGCTCGTATCTGTCTCCGTCTGAGCTTTATGAAGAAACAGAAGAAATAGAAGAGCAGGAGGGAGAAGATGCGCAGAAAGAAACAGCATAAAGATGAAAACCATGTGGATGAAACGTGGTTGATTCCTTACGCCGATATGTTGACGCTTCTCTTGGCCTTATTTATTGTTTTGTTTGCGATGAGTGAAGTTGATAATCAACGGTATGAACAACTTGCACAAGTTTTTAAAGGGGAATTCAATGGAGGGAATGGGATTTTAGAACAGCAAAACACGCCGTCAGAGGATCCCCCGCCAATCACGATCGATGAGGAAAGAGAAGAAGATGAAGAACGAGAGCAATTGGAACAACAAGAACCTGAGGAAAACAAGGAAAAAGAGGAAGGCGAAGTGGAACTCCGTCAATTAAGGGCGCTGCAGGATCAAGTGAACAATTACATTGAAAAAAATAATCTTGCAGACGTGTTTGGCACAAAATTATCGGACGAAGGCCTGCTCATTTCCATTTTTAACGAAGTGTTTTTTGAGTCGGGAAGTGCTACGGTAAGAGGCGAAGGTGAAACAATTGCCGGGGAGGTCTCCGAGTTTTTACATACAGACCCTCCTCACCAGATCGTCGTCAGCGGCCATACGGATAACCGCCCCATCAACAATGATGAATTTTCCTCGAACTGGGATCTAAGCGTGATGCGTGCCGTTAATTTTATGAGTCTATTATTGGAAAACAGTGACCTGGATGCCAGCTTATTCAGTGCGAAAGGGTACGGGGAACATAACCCCGTCGCACCCAACGATACAGCAGACAATCGAGCCAAAAATCGCCGCGTCGAAATCCTCGTCCTACCCAACACCGAAATAGAATCATAACACGTATCTGAAGCGTACCTGGTACAAAAACGAATAAATGAAAAGAGCCGGGCGTGCCAAAATGGCACGCCCGGCTCTTTTGAAATGCACTGATTTGTACCAGGTACGCATCAATTCTAGCATCAATCGGTTAGGGTGAAGGTTCTGGTGGTGATGTTTTGGCTGTTGGGGCCGATGGATACTTGGAAGCGTCCGGGGTCGCTTGTATAGTCCAGGTTAGCATGGTGATAGCGCAGCTGGTCTTCTGTGATCGTAAACGCAATTGTCTTGGTTTCACCGGGCTCCAGAACGATTTTTTGGAAGTCTTTCAATTCATTGACTGGCCTTACAATCTCACCGGCCACATCGCGAATATAAAGCTGGACGACTTCTTCACCAGCTGCCTCACCCGTATTCGTCACGTTCACAGAGACATGCAGCGAATCCCAGGCCGTCATCGTGTCACTTGAAAGTGTGAGATTGCTGTATTCATAGGTGGTATAGCTCAACCCGAAGCCAAAGGGCAGCATCGGTTCGTTCGGTATGTCCAAATATTGAGAGACGAAGCGTTCCTGAGCATCGGGTGCATCTTTGGGACGCCCTGTGTTGAAATGATTATAGTAGACAGGAACTTGTCCCACAGTGTAAGGGAATGACATCGCTAAGCGTCCTGAAGGGTTGACTGCCCCAAATAAGAGGTCTGCCACGGCTGATCCGCCTTCGGTTCCGGGATACCAGGCTTCCAGCACAGCGTCCGCCTCATCGAGCACACCGTGCAAGTCGAGCGGCCGTCCATTAAATAGCACAGCTACGACGGATTTGCCTAGGCTTTTCACACGCTCAATCAGCTTCAGTTGTGCATCAGGCAGCCGGATATCAGCGCGGCAGCCGGCTTCTCCGCTCATATAGGAACGTTCCCCGAGTCCCAGAATAATAACGTCTGCTTCCTCAGCAGCATGGACAGCAGCTTGCATGTCTTCTTCCGTTCCGCTTTCCACGCTGCATCCTGGCGCGATGGTCAAGCGATCCGGATTTACATACTGTCTCAATCCGTCTTCAAGCGTCACTGTATCTTCTTCAGCACCGAGCCACGACCACGGCCCCAGAATGTCTGCATCCCGGGCGAACGGCCCTATTAAACTTACTTTCTGATTTGGGTTCAAGGGCAGCACGCGGTCATTTTTTAATAGAACAGAAGATTTGGCAGCCAGCTCCCGGGCAGCACTGCGATGTTCGGCGCAAAGAACGACCTGCTCTTCTAAAGCAGGGTCTGCACCCCGGTGTGGATTGTCAAATAAGCCGAGTTTTTGTTTCAGCTGAAGGATACGCAGAACGGCTTCATCAACAGTTTCCTCGTCAATGGCACCTTCCTCGATTAAACCTTGTAAATGACTGGTATAGCAGCCGGTCATCATTTCAATGTCAACGCCTGCGGTGATGGCTTTTTGGGCCGCTTCTTTTTCATCTTCAGCGACACCGTGCGGAATCAGTTCTTTGACGGCTCCCCAGTCCGAAATAAGCACCCCGTCGAATCCCCATTCATCCCGCAAGAGATCTCGCATCAAAGGTTTGTTTCCGGTAGCAGGGACGCCGTTTAAGATATTGAATGATGTCATGACCATTTCGCAGCCTTCGTCGAGGGCAGCTTTATAAGCCGGCAAATACATCTCGCGCAGTTGGCGTTCGGACATATCCACGGTATTATAATCGCGCCCGCCTTCAGGTGCACCATAGGCAGCAAAGTGTTTGACGCATGCCGCCAGACGCCCGAGGTCACGGGTCACATCCTCGCCTTGAAAACCGCGGACATACGCTCGGGCTATTTCACTGTTTAGGTAAGGGTCTTCGCCCGTGGATTCCATCACTCTCCCCCAGCGTGGATCGCGAGACAGGTCAACCATAGGGGAAAAGGTAACGTGTACGCCTGAGACAGCTGCCTCATTTGCGGCGATTTCCGCGCTTTTCTCGGCAAGCTCCATATCCCAGGAACACCCGATGGCAAGCGGTACGGGGAAAATGGTTTTGTACCCATGGATGATATCTGACATGAATAACAACGGGATGCCTAAGCGATTTTCGGCAAGGTGGGTGTTCTGGATGTTCATGATTTCTTCCGCACCTGAAGCTCCGAGGACAGATCCTGTATCTTTTATACTTTCTTCATCAATTCCCATGTTTTTCATAGGACCGGTGATCTGCCCGCCGTCCGAAGCTCCTTTTAAAAACGGGGTTGCCAGCTGCACGAGCTGGCCTATCTTTTCGTTCAGTGTCATCTGTTCCAGCAACGAGGCGATGTGATTGTCCGCCATAAAAAAACCTCCCAGTTCATTCGATAAAAGTGAAACGTTTCGAGTTTAGTATAATTGGAGTATAAGCGCTTTTTTTATACGAGTCAATCGTGAAAATACATTTCTCTATTTATATTGAAAAAGGTAAATATTTGCTTTTTAATGCTTATATGCCAGTGTTATAGCGCTTTTCGGCCCCTTAAATTCCTTGGAAAAATGACCTCGCCGCCAATAAAATTACAAAAATTTTCGAAAAACTATTGAAAGCGGATACACGATTCATTACAATCAATGTATCGAAACGTTTCAATAAAAGTTTGTTGAGGAGGAAAGAATTCAGCTTTGGTCATAACATGAGGCAAGGTCGAGTGGGCGCTATCGTTCTATCATTTAACTTATTAAAAGGAGTCGGTTGGTAATGAAAAAATCGTTGGTAATGATCATGCTTTCGACAATGGTAATGGCTGCTTTTCTCAGTGGTTGTTCCAACAGCGAAAGTAATGCTGATGGGGATGACAAGACTATTTCTGTTTGGGCCATGGGGGAAGAAGGTAAAAAGCTGAAAGATTTGGCCGCGAAATTCGAGCAGCAATCTGATGTCAAAGTGGATGTTCAGGCGATTCCGTGGGACAGTGCTCATGATAAGCTGTTGACGGCAGTTGCTTCCCAGAACGGACCTGACGTGCTGCAGTTGGGGACGACCTGGGTGCCTGAATTTGCTGAGGCAGGTGCGTTGCTAGATTTAACAGAGTATCAGGAAGAGTATCCGGAATTTAAACAAGAAAACTACTTTGAAGGCGCTCAGGACACGATGGAGTACGATGGCCAAGTGATCGGCGTGCCATGGTATGTCGAAACCCGTGTTCTTTACTATCGTGAAGATTTGTTGGCAGAAGTAGGCTATGATGAAGCACCGGCTACATGGGACGAGTTGAAGGATGCCTCGAGTAAACTTGCTGATCGTGGCGAAGGGCAATACGGACTAGATATTGACCAGAATGATCAAATCACACCGTTCATTTTCGCCTGGCAAAATGGGTATGAAGCGGATATGGAAAACGATGATTTGAACTTGGACAGCCCTGAATTCGTTGGGGCAATCGAGTATTATCACAGCTTCTTTGAAGAAGGCATCAGCCAGACGACAGAAGGAGAAGATATTACACAAGCCTTCAGTAAAGGGTCGAAGCCGATGTTCTTCAGCGGCCCTTGGATGATCAGCATTCTGAATGATCAGGCTCCTGATTTGAAAGGTAAATGGGGCACGGCGGTTATGCCGAAGAAGGAAACAGGAGATTCCAGTATCGGCGGTGCTAACTTTTCCATCTTCCATAACTCTGAAAAAGTAGATGAGTCACTCGAATTCCTTTCCTTCATAAGCGAAGTCGATACACAGATGGATTGGTTGGAGATGTCTAACACCTTACCGTCTCGCGTTGAAGCATGGGAAAAATCTTCCTTACAAGACGATCCGATGTACGCTAGCTTCGGAAAACAGCTGGAGAATGCGAACGCTGGGCCGCAGATAGAAGAGTGGGATCAGGTGACGCAAGAGTTGTTGGACAGCATTGAACGGATTAATAAAGGCGATGCTGATGTAGAAGCAGAGCTGGAGAAATTCAACGAAAAAGTTCAGGAAATCAGAAGCGAATAAATATGTCCGAACGACTGAGTGAAATAGCGGGGGCAGCGATAAGCCGCTGTCGCCCTGTTTCATCACCTTATGCGGTGAAAAAGCAAATGGAGTAAGGTGGGAGAATATGAATGATGTATTCAGACGTACATTGAGAAATCGACATCCCTATATGTTTATAGCGCCAGCCGTCATTTTGCTGACGATCTTCAGCATCATTCCCATTTTGATTGCTTTTGTCATCAGCTTTACGAATTTGGATCTGAAAGGGTTGGCTGATTGGTCCAATATTGAATTTATCGGGTTGGAAAATTATAAAGAGCTTCTGAGTGATGACGTCTTTGTGACTTCGCTCCTTAATACAGGGTTTTATGTCGTGATTGGCGTACCCCTGGTCATCATTTGTTCGTTGTCGATTGCTTTACTGCTCAATTATGGCACGAGCATGCTGTTTAAAATTTTTCGTTCCGTCTATTACATGCCGTCGATCACCAATATTATCGCGGTCGCTGTGATTTGGGGCTATCTTTATAACACGGAATATGGCTTGTTTAACTATTTGCTTTCATTAATGAGTATTGAGAACATCCCCTGGCTTGAAGAACCGACGATCGCCAAAATATCGTTAATCATTTTGGCTGTCTGGAAAGGCATCGGGATTAATATGATTATCTTTTTAGCAGCTTTACAGGGCATTCCGCGTTCCTATTATGAAGCAGCTGAAATGGATGGGGCCAATCGCGTGCAGATGCTGTTCAACGTGACGCTCCCGTTATTGCGCTATGCCACCTTCTTTGTAACCGTCACGACGTTAATCGGCTGGATGCAGTTTTTTGAAGAACCATTTGTTATGACGGATGGGGGACCGCTTGACGGTACGATTTCTATCGCCCTGTTCATTTATAAGGAAGGTTTTCAGTATAGCGAATTCGGCTACGCCGCTGCCGGATCATTCGTATTATTCATGTTGATTATTGTGGTGACACTCGTGCAATTCAAACTAAGGAAATCGGACGTTGAACACTAAGAGCGGTCAGATTGCAGACGGAGGTGACGAACATGGCGACAGCCGCTAAAAAAAGTACATTTGAAAAAACGCTGGTCACGATTTTATTGGTCGTGGGAGGCATCGTGGTCTCCATCCCATTCTTCTGGATGGTGTCAAGTTCATTCAAACCGGAGAGTGAAGTGCTGCAAATTCCGCCGACCATCTTTCCGGAAAACCCGACATTGGCAAACTACGTGGAATTATTCCAGAGCTTGAATTTTGCCGTCTATTTACGCAACACCTTGATTATCGTTGTGTTTTCTTTTCTCGGGTTGTTATTTAACGCGATGGCCGGGTATGGATTTGCCAAATTCGAATTTAAAGGGCGCGAAAAAATCTTTTACCTTGTGCTGGCGACCATGATGATTCCAGGGCAGGTGACCATGATTCCCGTGTATTTGCTTTTAAACGAAATGGGTCTCACAAATACGATGGCGGGGATCATTTTACCCGGTTTAGCCGTCGCGTTCAGCATTTTCTTGTTCCGCCAGTTCATGACGACCATCCCCACGGACTTAATTGAGGCAGCACGGCTGGATGGGGCCGGTGAGTTTTATATATTTTTCCGGTTGATTATGCCGGTCGCCAAACCGATTTTTGCGGTCCAGGGTATCCTCACCTTTATTGCCGCCTGGAACAGTTTCTTATGGCCGTTGATCATTGCGAATGATGAAGGCTTATATACATTATCGGTGGGATTGTCCTTACTTCAGGGGCAATATGCGAATAATTTCGCCTTACAGATGGCCGGCGCTGCTTTCATGGTTGTCCCGATCATCATTATATTTTCCTTTTTCCAGAAATTCATCGTGGAAGGATTTACGATGTCAGGTATCAAATAAAGGCGTGAAGATTGAAAAAGGAGTGATGGCATGACAGCTACGTGGTGGCAGCGTTCCACTGTCTATCAAATTTACCCGCGAAGTTTCAACGATTCGAACGGTGATGGAGTCGGGGACATTCCCGGCATCATCGAGAAACTGGACTACCTCGTCGATTTGGGGATCGATATCATTTGGCTCAGCCCGGTCTATCAATCTCCGAATGACGATAATGGGTATGACATCAGTGACTATTATGCGATTATGAGCGATTTTGGCACGATGGAAGACATGGAAAGATTAATTGCTGAAGCGCATAAACGAAATCTCGCGCTTATCATGGACCTTGTCATCAACCATACGTCAGATGAACATCCCTGGTTCAGGGAAGCCAGCACCTCGCGCAGCAATCCGTACCGCGATTTTTATATTTGGCGCAGTGGAGACGAGGGGCCGCCGAGTGATTTGCGCTCCGTGTTCAGCGGGTCTGCATGGGAATACGATGCCAAAACGGATGCCTACTATTTTCATTTGTTCAGCCGAAAACAGCCGGACTTGAACTTACACAATCAAGACGTGAGGCAGAAGATATATGAGATGATGCGTTATTGGCTGGAAAAAGGGATCAACGGTTTTCGTATGGATGTCATCGATCTGATAGGCAAAGAAGTGGATAGAGGAATCATCGCGAATGGTCCTAAACTCCATGAGTATTTGCAGGAGATGAACAAAGAAGTGTTAGCGCCTTATCGTGACGCGATCATGACCGTCGGGGAAACGCCGTCAGTCGATCCGGAACAGGCGAAATTATACACGCGGCCGGATCGTCACGAACTCGACATGGTATTCACGTTTGAGCACATGTCGCTCGATGAAGTGGCTGGAGAAGGAAAATGGGCCTTAAAGCCTTTGGATCTTCGAGATTTAAAGCAGGTTCTAAGCAAGTGGCAGACGGCGCTTCATAAAGAAGGGTGGAACAGCCTCTATTGGAATAACCATGACCAGCCTCGAATTGTTTCCCGCTGGGGCGATGATACAGTTTATCGGGTCAAATCAGCCAAAATGCTTGCTACCGTGCTTCATTTGCTGCAAGGCACGCCGTATATTTACCAAGGTGAAGAAATCGGCATGACGAATACGACGTTTAACAACAGTGAAGATTTTAAAGATATTGAAATGATCAACATGTATCATGAACGCATTGAGCAAGGGGATGACCCGGCTGATATCATGGCTTCGATTCAAGCTAAAGGGCGGGACCATGCCCGGACGCCTATGCAGTGGAACGACGGACACGAGGCAGGTTTTACGACAGGTGAACCGTGGATGAAGGTTAACCCCAACTACAGGGAGATTAATGCCGAGGCTGCTATGCGCGATCCTGAGTCTATCTATCATTATTATAAGCAGTTGATCCAGTTGCGAAAAAACTATGAGATTATCGTGCATGGCAGCTATCAGCTGGTGGATGCTGAGCATGCGGAAGTATTCGCTTATGTCAGGACGCTCGGGAGTGAAAAGTTGCTAGTGGTGGCTAATTTTTATACGGGGGAGCCTCATTTTGAATGGCCAGAGGAGTTGCGTGAGCTAACAACTGATATTTTAATCAGCAATTACGAGGACCCACCTGGCGGGCAAAAGGACATCAAGCTGCGCCCCTATGAAGCAGTAGTTTATCTATTAAACCCAGTTACATCTCAATGTTGATTTTTCAAATGGGCAATATATAAAGTTAAGCTCTTAGGTCCGTTGCGAAATATGAGTTTGGGGTGGCTGGGAAACAACTCGCTTTCCTGCGGGGAACCGGCAAGCCTCCTCGGTCGCTTCGCTCTCTGTGGGGTCTTGCCGAGCTCCTTTTTCCCGCGGGAGTCTCGCCGTTTCCCAGCCACCCCACTGAAATTTTGGTGAACGGACCCTTCTAAAGGAGAAAACGAATGTAGCCTGAATTGCTTCAGAATGCCTGCATAGTAGTATTTTTGTGAACAATCTTGTTGGATATGCTGGGTTTCAATAGGGTCCCCTCCATCTTAGGAAGACCCTACCTATGTGGATTCGATAAATTCTATGTTTTTTTAATCTCGAAGCCTATTTTTTCAAATAACTACTTTTTTATTATTGAATGCTTAAGTAGGATGCATGGGAGGAGTCAGACATGACGGTTACTTTGACAGAAGGTAAATATCGGATAAATGACCAAGACGTTTTGTTGTATGGCGGGGAACTGCACTATTTTCGAATTCCCCGTTCAGATTGGGAACAGCGCATTGATTTATTAATCGACGCGGGCTGTAATCTCATCAGCACCTACGTCCCCTGGATTTGGCACGAATATGAGGAAGGCGCCTTTGATTTTACGGGGGAAACGGTAGCAGAACGCGATTTGCAACGTTTTCTAGAGCTGGCTGCGGCCAAAGGCTTGTACTGTCTTGTCCGGCCAGGCCCTTATATTATGGCTGAGGTACGGAACGAGGGGGTTCCGTCCTGGCTGTTGGAGCAATACCCGGAAGTGATCGCGAAGCAACAGAATGGTGAAGACCATCCCGCGCGTGTCGTCGCTTACATGCATCCTTTATTTCTGGAAAAAGTGAAACGTTGGTATGAAGCTGTCAATGCCATTATTGCGCCGCAACAAATCAGTCACGGCGGACCGGTGGTGACGTATCAGCTCTGTAATGAAATCGGCATGTTGCACTGGGTAACCAACACGTCTGATTATAACGAAGCGACGTTGCACTATTTCATTCATTTTTTAGAAAATAAATACGGCTCGATCGCTTTGTTTAATGAAGCATACGGACTGGATGCTCCGTCATTTGCAGCTTTTGTAGACACCTTTAAAACAGGGCTCACGGAAGACCATCCTTCTTTCCATTGGGAGTGGGGCCTGTTTTGGCGGACGTATATCAAGGATTACGCTGAGGTCTTAAGAAGCCTGGCGATTCATACGGGCATCAACGTGCCGTTCTTGATTAATGTCCATGGGTTTAAGAACTTTTCCATGTCGAGCCGCGGGGTGGATTATCCGATTGGTCTTTCCCAACTGTATGAGGCAGCTGGCTTGCCGAACACCCTTATGGCTGGCGATTTTTACCCAGGACACATCGGGCATGATACGTATCATGACTTAGCCCTTAGTTGTGAATTTACGAAAGCGATTTCTTCACCTGAACAGCCTTTATTTTCAGCGGAGTTCCAATCCGGGCGATTGCAAGACCGACCGCGGCTATACCCGCAGGACTTGGATTTGAATACACGTACGTGCGTGGCTCATGGCATGAATGCCATTAATTATTATATGTTTGCAGCCGGGGAGAACCCGGACGATATTGGGATATTTGGACGGCGTCACGATTGGCAGGCTCCGATAAATGCCAAGGGTGATACCCAGTTGAATTATGATCCAGCACAGCATCTAGGGCGCATGTTCCAAACGATAGGTTCGCAGCTTGTCAATGCTGAAAAAAGAGCGGAGACCTATATTGGGTTTGACCCGGACAATTATATGACGGAGTTCGTTGATCCGCGGGATGCAGACTGGCTGAAAACGTTGGAAGTCAAAAGAGAGGAATTCGCCTATGAAGGTATTCTGCGTTTGTTGACCATTGCGAACATTCATTACCGGGCCGTGGATTTGCACAAGCCGATTGAACCGGAGCGTGTCCCCTCATTATGGGTGTTTGCAACTGAGCACATGGCAAAGGATCTTCAACAGCGCTTGGCTGATTATGTGAAAGCGGGCGGTTATCTCGTGCTGTACCCTGAGATTCCCCTGTGGGACCGCCATGGTCGTCCGTGCACGGTTCTGCAGGAAGCCTTGCAGCTGGGACAGTGGGAGCATCTGCCGGGGAATGATTATCTGGATGTTCTCGGGGTTGATTCCGTCAATGTAAAACAGCGACTTGCCTTTCATAAGAACGAGGGAAAACGAGTTGCTGTGTTTCAGCGCAATGGAAGCGATGAGACCGCTGCCTACACGAAACAGGTGGGCGACGGGACGATCATGGTGCTCGGGTTCGGCATTCGAAATGATTTCGATTACCAGGTCGAGGTGATTCAGGAACTTGCTAGGGAAATCGGCATATCGCCTGCCTTCACGTCTTCGAACGCTGAGCTCTCCATCGTTCAGCGGAAAAATGATCAGACCTCGTTTGTGTTTGTGACGAATTATGATGACATTCAGCAAAGTGGTGTAATTTATGAACAGGGTAAGGCGTTATTCGATGGAATCCCTGTAACCCTTCCCCACCGTTCGAGTGTCTTGTGTTTGCAGCATTATCCGCTTACAGATGGGGTGATGATCGATTATGCGACTGTGGAATTGGAGCGAGTGGATGAACATGAAGATCGCTTGCTCCTCATGGTTAAACCCGTCGGGGACGGAGGCGCGATTGCGTTCACCCATGGGTCGGACTGGTCCATCCACACTGAGGCCGATTTGCGTGATATTCACGAAACCACGACCATTGAACTGAGAAGGAATGGTTCTTAAGGTGGATATCCGATAGAGAATGCTCTATCCTGAAAGAAAAAGGGATCATCTGATCAGCTTTGAACCATGATGGATCCAATTGTCTATACAAATGGGGGACAAAAGATGGCAACAATCAAAGATGTGGCAAAACGAGCGGGTGTAGCCGTTTCTACTGCTTCTTATGCCTTGAACGGCGTAAAAAAGGTGAGTCCGGCTACTGTGGCAAAAGTTCAGAAAGCTGCCGAAGATTTGAATTATCAAAAAAATGGCATTGCTTCTGATTTAAAGCGAACACAAACGAATACGATTGCCCTTATGTTAAGTGACTTGTCTGGTCCTTATTATTCAGAGTTGATCAAAGGCGTTCAGGAAGTGACATCCGCCAATGGCTACGATTTGGTGGCATGCAGTTCAATCGGAGGGGAACAGTCGACAGCGATCAAATTTTTGAAGGAAAAACGTGTTGACGGGGTCATCGTGCTGGCGCATAACATCAGCGACAGCATGATCGTGAACGCTGCCCGCGAAAATTTTCCGGTGGTGGTGTTAGACAGGGAATTGGAGAGTGATCATGTCCTGCAAGTGGAAGTTGATAACCGGCATGGCGGGTTTCTTGCTACGGAATATTTGATCCATAATGGGCATCAGAACATAGCGTATATTAGCGGACCTTATAATTCCCATGATAATAATAAACGGTTCCAAGGGTATCGGAGTGCTTTGGAGCAATACAATATCACCTATCAATCAAAATGGAAAATATCCGGGGACTTTACGCGTGAAAGTGGTTACCGGGCCACTAAAATGCTGATTGCCCAGCATCATTTACCGGAGGCTGTGTTTTATGCCAACGACGAAATGGCGATTGGCGGTCTGCAAGCCTTTGCTGAAAAAGGTATCGCCGTGCCTGAGAATGTTTCGATCATTGGCTTTGATGATATTCAGCTCGCAGAGTATGTTTCACCGCCGCTGACGACCATCCGGCAGCCCAAATATGAGGCGGGGGCATTGGCTGTTCATTTGATCTTTCAATTGCTGACCTCCGAAAGCGTCGATCGCCACTATAATTTGGCCACCGAATTAATTGAACGGCAGTCCGTTCAGAATAACGCGTAAAACCTGAGGTCAACCGAATTCATTACGACAGGGCGTCTGTTTTAATGCATGTAGGTTGTCCCAGGTTTTCATTTTAAACGAATTAATAAATTCATTAAATTAATTAAAAGGAGAGAAAGCAATGCGAATAGGGTGCCATCTTTTGCCGTGGAACCATGTGCTGCAGGAACATGGTTTTTTGTCCCAGGAAGCAGACAAGGTGCTGAATTGGCTTAGGGAAGCAGGGTTTTACGGCATTGAAATGGGAGCACACTTCATCCCGGAAGGAAAGGAACAGGCGGTAAATGAAGTTTTACAATCACATGGGTTGAAATTTGAAGCGGCTCATATGGGGGTGCCGTATTTTACGGATGCATTTACGGACGATCACATGACGTTTTTGCTGCAGAAAATGGAACGACTCAAACATGCCGGAGCTAACCGTGTGTTGTTTAGTACATGGGGAGATCAGCAATCGGATGTAAGCCGGTTAGCTGACCATGTCCAGGCTTTAGGAGAAAAAGCAGCTGAGCACCAGCTCTCATTTTCCTACCATAATCATGACCATGAGTTTAAAGGGGAGCAAACACTAATCCGGCAGCTGCTCGCCGAAACGTCCGCAGCTTATGTGTCCGTGGCTTTGGATGTGGGCTGGGTTTTTAGGGCAGGTACTGACCCAGCAGATTTCATGGCAGAATTCCGCGAACGTATTTCCTATGTACATTTGCGCGACGTACGCCAGAATCGGTTTGTTGAAATGGGGGAAGGGGAGATGGACATTCCTGCCTTGTTTGCTGCTATGGAAGGCTATGTAGAAACCGCTACGCTTGAAGCAGAGTGGGGTGAGGCGTATAGCGGCACGTTTTCATCAGTCGAAGCGAGTGTGCGCGCCTCCCTTGCCTACTTGGAAACCTTGAAAAAATAACACGGAGGGATTGAAAGTATGAGCTTAAGAATCGGAATCGTCGGAACGGGGCAAACGATTGGGGTTGCATCGGATCATTTAGCAGGCATTCAAGCTGTACCGGAATGGGAGCTGACCGCCGTTTATGACATCGAACCCGAACATGCCCGTTTGTGGGTGGAGAAACATGAGCTTTCACCCGAGATCATCTGTTCGAGTCTGGACGCGTTGCTAGAACGAGTGGATGCGGTCACCATTTGTACAGACAACGCGTCACACGGCACGATCGCACGGCAAGCATTTGAGCGTCAGCTGCCGGTATTTTGTGAGAAACCCTTATCCATTAACTTCAAGGAGTCGAGGCGATTGGCTGACGATGCCAGAGAAGCCGGCGTGGTCCATTATATGGGGATGCAGTATCGCTACCATCCGTACGCTCAATTGATCAAAGAAACGATTGAAGCAGGTGAACTCGGGGATATTTTCTCTTATCGCCATAAACTAGGTGGAGGTCGAATCGGTAACCCTAATGTCGGATTGGAATGGCGAATGAAAAAGGAAACCTCTGGGGCAGGCTCGATTGCCGATTTCGGCATTCATCAAGTGGATTTGGTGCAATTTTTTCTGAACGCGCATTGCGGGGAAATTGCTGAAGTGCAGGCTGATGTCGGCACGTATGTCACCTCGCGCCAACTCGATGAATCCGGCTATGGCACCGTGACGAATGACGACCTTTCCGTTATCGTCATTCGAATGGAAAACGGGGCCCTTGTGACGCTGAATAATTCCAGGTTACTGCCGCAGGATGGAGATGGTTTGGAAATTGTCGGGACGAAATCAGCGATCTCGATGGATGTTCATGGCCATGTTTTCATGAGATCGCGAAATGCAGATGGTTCCTGGGCTGAAGAGAACGAAGAATTGAAAATAGAAGACCGGCATCAATTTTCCGGACTCGCCCGGGGAAAGCAATACCATGAATTTTATGAAGCGATTCAATTTAACGCGCCGTATGAATTGTCGTTTGATTATGCAGCTCAGGCAGCCAAAGTCATTGACGCAGGTATTAGGTCCAGTGAAGAACGGCGCAACGTGTTGCTTAGCGAAGTAGACGCGCCACAAAAAAGGAAGGAGTATGAGTGATGTCGCATCATAACCAACTGCAAACCGCTCCGCTTTTTGACCCTGAGACAGGTGTAGCGGTCATTAAGCCGCAGGGAAATGAAGCTGGATTTTGGGCCGGGGCTCCCACCGTACTATTTGATGAAAAGGATAGCACGTTTTATTTATACTACCGCCTTCGCAATCCCCGTGGCTATGGAGAAGACGAACGAGGCTTTGAAGTGAGGATCGCCAGCAGCAAGGACGGCGAACAGTTCACGGATATGTGGCGGTTGCATAAAAAGGAGCTGCAGTCGAGTTCGATTGAACGTTCTGCTCTTGTAAAAATACATGATCGACTTTATCGGCTTTACATCAGTTACGTGGACCCAGCAGACAACCGCTGGCGCATCGATGTGATCGAGGCTGCATCCCCGGCTGAATTTGACGCGGACCGCAGACAGAACGTTTTACGAGCAGGAGATTTCTCAGGTGTGGAAGGTGTAAAAGACCCTTATGTGGTCAAAACAGACGACGGTTATGTGATGTATTTCGTCTATGCAGACGGAGGAGCTGGTGAACCTGACCGTGATATGCATAAAACCGGGGATGTGCACAACACCGGCCTGGCTGTTGCCCCGACAGCAATGGCAACCAGTACGGACGGCCTCCATTTTGAATGGGTATCGACCATTTTACCGGTCAGTCGCTCAGGGTGGGACCAATATCAAGCGCGTCTCACAACAATCATTCCGTTTGCCGGAAGTTATACCGTATTGTGGGACGGCAGCGTAGGCGTCGAACAAAACTATGAAGAAAAAGCAGCTCTAGCAGTGACCGTTGATTTACACACGTTTGCCAAGGTGACCCCTGCCGGACCGGTGTTGGAGACAGCTGGAGGGAAAGCAGTCCGTTACGTTGATGCGATTGTGCATCGCAATGAAATCATGTACTACTATGAATACTCTAGGGAAGACGGGGCGCATGAATTGCGGCTGGCCAGGGTAAGCCTTTAATGCAAGCTGTAACGCGAGAAAGGAAGGTTGGTTATGTCATTTATTGGGCAAAACACAACTCGAGCAAAACAATTTAATCGCTCGTTGGTGTTTCAAACACTCATCCGTCTGCAATCAACGACGCGCCAGGAAATCGCGTCGAATACAAAATTGACCCCAGCGACCATTACGAACATCGTCAATGAATTCATGTCGGAAGGCATTGTGTCAGAAGCGGGCAGTCGGCGGAGCGAGTCTCAGAAAGCCGGAAGAAAAACGATGATGCTGGACCTTAATGAGCGAGCCCGTTTAGTGGCCGGCATCCACATTCGCAGTGATCGCGTCGAACTCGGCATTGTGACCCTGAAAGGAAATGTAATCGCTGAACAACAGTTTTGGCTGCCGGACGGGTGTGATCAACACGATTTTCTGCGTTTATTGAAAGATGAATTGACAGTATTTTTGAGAGCGCATGAAGATCTGACCGTAGCAGCGATTGGCATCGGATCGGTTGGCTTAGTGGACTTTGAGCGTGGAGTGTTATTAGAAGCCAAGCACCTGGGCTGGAACGAGGTGGCTTTGGTAAACGAGCTTCAAGCTGAGTATGCCGTGCCCGTCTATTTAGACCATAATGTACGCGGAATGGCCTTAGGGGAAAAGCTGTTCGGATCGTGCAAAACGGAAACAGATTTTTTAAGTGTATATATGGGCCAGGGGATCGGGGCCGGTATGTATGTGAATGATCAAATCTACCGCAGTGATGTGACTGGAGCAGGGGAACTGGGGCATGCCACGTATCAGCCAGAAGGAGAACCGTGCTGGTGCGGCAATCACGGGTGCCTGGAACGCTACGCATCGGAAGAAGCGATCTTATCCGAGTGGGGGATAGGGTCGGTGGATGAGCTGTTAAAGGCTTATGCAGATGGCGATGCTCAAGCCGATCGTGCCTTGCGCCAGGCAGGAAAGCAGATTGGCATCGTGCTGACTTCGTTTGTGAACATGTTCCATGTGAACCGTATCATTATTGGCGGTCGTTTGGCACAAGAAAACACACCGTTACTTGCCGAAGTCGACCATCACGTGAATACCAGGTCGTTTCTAGCCAGAAAAAGAGACGTGATAGTCTCGAGGACGTCGCTCGGTGAGCAGCTTGGGGTCACGGGCGCAGCGAGTGTGGCACTTTTATACGGTGTCATTTCCTTGGAAATCAACTAGAGCAAAGGGGGATGTCTCTATGAAATTGGGGTTTTTAACAAACGCGTTCGTTCAACAAGGATGGACGGATATCAAAGAAATTGCGGATTGGTCCGTGGCGAATGGGTTTCAAGCCCTGGAAGTCGGGCCTAACGTACCGTTTGAAGAATTGGAATCGGTCGTGAATGATGAGCGGATTACGGTGGGCGGGCTGACATACTGTCGAAATTTTTTGAGTGAGGATGAGGAAGAGGCTCGCATGCATCGGGTAGAATTAGTGCGGCGCATCAAAAAAGCCGGGGAACTCGGGATTCCGCTCGTGATCACCTCGACAGGGATTGCCAATGTTTCACCTCGGGAGCGGTATGATGATTACGACGCGATTCGCTCGAAGCCTGAAAATAGTCTGGATCAAGTCGTCGCATATTTTCGCGAGGTGGTAGAGCTGGCAGAAAGCGTCAACGTGAAACTCGCTTTTGAGAATTGTCCCTTGATGGGGAATATCGCCATTTCCCCGAAAATGTGGGAAGCGTTATTTGCTCGTTTGGACTCTCCCAATGTCGGTTTGACATATGATCCATCACACTCGGTGTGGCAGTTCATCGATCCGTACTTGCCGATCCAGGAGTTTGGCGATCGCATCTTCCACGTTCATGTTAAAGATACGGAAATCGATTACGACCAATTAAAACGGACAGGTATTTTAACCGATTTCAGCTGGTGGCGGTATCGGCTGCCAGGATTAGGCGAGCTCAACTGGTCCAAGCTTATAGCAGAACTCGCCGCCGTTGAATATGACGGCATGCTCAGCATCGAACACGAAGACCCAGTCTGGGAAGGCACCCTAACCAAAACCCAGCACGCCCTCCTCTTCTCCAAACACTACCTCGACCACGTACCTGGTACAAAATCGAATAAATGAAAACAGCCGGGTGTGCCAAAATGGCACGCCCGGCTGTTTTGAAAAACGTTGATGTGTACCAGGTACGCTTAAATGCTGGACCCCCAAAGAATGGGGGGATTTAGAGAATGATATAAGAGGTTAAAAGGTTGGGTTTTTCGCATTTTACTGAGTATAAAGCCTTATTTATAGAGGGATAGGGGTTTGAAAAAGGCAAAATTAGGTAATAGTTTTCCATTAGATTTGCTTCTAATATTTGTCATTTTATTGTATAATTGGTACAGAAATTTTAAAGGAGTGGAACCCTATATGATTGATACTCATTGCCATATACTCCATGGAATGGAGGAGGGTCCGGCTCATTTGCAAGAGAGTGTGGAAATGCTCAGACAAGCTGTAGATGAGGGGATTCATATTATCATGGCCACGCCGCGAGCGAATGGCACGTATGATATCCAGGCGGATGAGATTGATCAGCGTCTGGATGAATTGATTGAAGCGATCAATGAAGAGAACTTAGACATAACGGTAAAACCGGGCAATCTTTCCATTTTATCAGGAGATATTCTGGAAAATTATCAGCAAGGTTTACTTAAACCGTTGAATGAAAATGGTCGCTATGTATTAATTGAGTTTCCACCCGATCATATTCCTTCTTATACAACCAACCTTCTATTTAACATGCAAGTATCCGGATATACCCCTATCATTGCGCATCCCGAACAAAATAGTGCTTTGCGCGAACATCCCGATTTACTTTACACCTTTGTAAAAAACGGCGCAGTTACACAAATTGGCGCCCCTTCTCTTATGAAAAAACACGGTAAAAAAGTTGAAAAATTCAGCTACCAAATGATTGAGCACAATCTAGCTCACCTTATTGCCTCAGAGGCAAGAAATTCATCGGATCATACGTTTTTGCTGAGGGAAGCTTATGAGCAGCTTGAAAATACGTTTGGTAAGGAAACACGGTATGAATTTCTCGAAAATGCAGAACGGGTGTATAGTAATGAAGAATGCATTCAGTACCAACCTGAAGTGATTCGCAGGAAAAAACGTTTCGGCATTTTTTAATTTGCCCCTAATAAAGCGATCGCCTTATCACAGGCGATCGCTTTTTTCGTAGGCACGTTAGCCCTCTCCACCTTTGGGGGACCCTACAAATTTTAGTTCGGGCATGAACTGGGACACGTGCTGCTTGCTTTCCAGATAGACGTTTTGATGGTCCTCAAGATCAGCTTCATCAAGGTCGTGCATGGGGAGGACTTCAAAATTGTGAGGACCGGCGCTGGTCACATACGTCAATAGAAATTTAGGCCGTTTCACCTGAATCGTATCCTGTGCGTCTTTTCTTTTTTCCAAGTCGAATTTCAGGATGCCTCCGATTCGCTTTTTCAACGCTGTTTGACCGGAAAAGAAATTACCGAGCGAATACGCCGCCAGCATGCGGTTTCCTTGTTTTCCCTCCACCCATTCGATCGGCTGCAGAACGTGGGGGTGGTGACCGATCACGGCATCTACCCCAAGGTCCGCTGCAAACTGGACGACATTCTTTTGTAATTGATTAGGAAGCGGCTCATACTCGTCTCCTGCATGAAGACTGAGCACGACTGCATCTGCCTGCTGCTTCGCTTTATTGATATCCCGGCGCATTTGAGCGTAATCGATTGTGTTGACGAGGTACGATTGCCCTGTTGGTACAGGAATGCCATTCGTGCCGTATGTATAACTCAAAAAGGCGGTATCGATGCCGGCGTCCGATTGGAAAACACGTAAGCGTTCACGATCCCGCTGACTTTTATAAGCGCCAGTATACTTCATGTCTAATTTTTCCCAATGCGAAATGGCGCTTTTCACGCCTGCTGGGCCTTGATCAAGCGTGTGATTATTCGCCAGGGATACGACATCGATCCCCAACGATTTAAGCGTGTTACCCATACTTTTTGGCGTGTTGAAGGTGGGATAACCTGATAGTCCGTGTGCCTGCCCTGCAATCATCGTTTCCTGATTAGCGATGGAAATCGTGGTGTCATTCAAATAGGGTTTGACTTGTTTCATCATGGGCATGAACGCGTAGCCGTCATTCGTCTTTGCATCACGGTACACCCGTTTGTGGACTAATATATCTCCGATAGCGGAAATGCTGATGTTTTTTATAAATATATCGGGCTGTGCTTTTTGATGAGGATTATGCTGAGAAAACGAAATATGATCTGCTGAACGTTCCTTTTGTGTCGTTTCATCAGCTGCGAAGGGGTTGCAGCCGCTTAATAGTAATACGAATAGGGTTATGTACATTATTTTTGCATAATTTATCATATTAAGCGGTCTCCTTAAGGTCTAACGTTTTAAACAAAAAAGATTAACGATCGTCATATTATGACAATTATACCATTGTTCTATGCAAATCTGAAGCTTCTGATAGATGTGCATACGTTCTATTAAGACAGACCAGCATCCCCCTCACACGTCAAATTTAATAAGGCTGTCATAACAAAGGGCGACACCCTATTTGTTATGACAGCCTTATATGTATGACTTTTTAGAGAACGAATTGCTTTAATGCCAGCTGTGGTCGTTTGTCAGACCTGCTTCAATAAGCTTCTGGCGGATATTCTTGCGAATGCGCTTAATCGTGGAAGGACTTTGGTTGAATAACAGGGCAATCTGCTGAATGGATTTATCTTGCAGGGAAAGTTGAGTGGTGAGTTTTTCGCGCTGGCTTAGGTGGGCGTTTCGCAGTATGTCTATCGTGAGCAGGTTGTCCTGCCAAACATAAGCTGTTGAGGGGAGTAGTTGCGGGCCATATTTCTGTAGAAGTTCTGCCTGGTGGGAGGCTTTCCGGAACTGGGTCAAAAAGTGATAATAGAGAAGTGTTTCAAAGTGGGTGGAAAACTTGGCTCGGGAACGGTCGTAGGATTGTTCAGCTCTCAAGAACACGAGATAAGCATCTTGTAAATGATCATCCCATGAATCCTGGGCATTCAATTTTTTCAGCACGCTGATGGCGAGCCCTTTGTAGTCCATAAAATTTAAAGTAGATTTGTCGTTCGTTTGTACCATAACACAACCTCTTCCGTTAGATATTTTGTAATGATCATCTTACTTATATATCCATTATGCTTGAATTATGCAATATAACACAAGGTAAATTTTCAAAAAAATGAAAATTAATAGTATTTTTTGGAAATCAATGCGCTATTTTGCCTTTTTATGACCCCGACTCTTATCGGAAACACGATAACTGTAGTGGAAGGGAAATTAAGAGGAGGGATGGGATGGACGCATTTGAAAAGGTTGTGAAGGAGAACAGTCGTTTGATTCATTATTTTATCCATCGCTTACATATTCAGGATGACGCGGGCGACTATTACACAGAGGGATTGCTGGCTATGTGGGAAGCATATGAAACCTATGACTCTGCAAAAGGTTCCTTTTCTTCCTATATGAGTTTCAAAATTCGGACACGGCTGATTGATTTATTACGGAAAGACATACGACGGCAGGAGGTGGAAGCCGGTTACAGGCAGCAAGCGATACATGAACAAACTTACGTGACTGAGGATTACATTGAAGATCAGTATCTTTGGAATAAGGTTCAGTCTGTGTTGACCGACAAACAGTGGAAGTGGGTGTATTATTATGTTATCGAGGATTAGCCTGTTGCGGCAATTGCAAAAATCGAGCATACGACATGTGATGCCGTAAAAAATTGGGGAAGGCAAGCCCGTAAGAAATTACGGGATCATCTTTGTGAAAAAGGATTTTTCAGATAAATGGAGAAAGTAAATAGCAGGAGCAGTTTGAAATCCGCATACGCATGACCTCGATGACCACTCTTAATAATTGCGCTCGTGCAACCGAGATTCTCCCAAGGTTATTCACCTTATTTTTAAAACTTAGTATATAAGTAATGCTTTTAATAAAGGAGAGCACAGGGCATGAAAAAATGGTACAAATGGACATTAAGTGCGATGATTGGCCTAATCATAATAGGGACAGGTGTCATGGTGTACCTGCTGAGTGGTGATATACTTAACCAACAAGAGGATGGAGATATAACCGATGAAGCTGTTGAAAAAGGTGAGGCACAAGAAACAGAAGGCGAGAACCTAAGCAGCCTCTCTATTGAAAAATTTATAGCGGAAGGGCACCAGTATTATAATGAAACAGTTGGGTGGGGCCGCAGTGATTCATTAGATTGGATAAGTCAAAGTAAGCAGGCCGATAAAATTGTGGTTTTCATCAAAGAGGAACTAGGGGCTGATGCTCCTGTGGCTCAAGATGATCTACAAGCAATGGATGATCTTGCTGCAAAGATTATAGATGATCAGCAAACGGAGGATGTCGTGCAGATGCATCGCTACTTTCATGATTTGGATATAGCCATCAATGACTTTTCTGAGTACGAGAAGGTTTGGGGCGTCACCGATACATTAGATGAGAGGGACTGACTTAATCCAAGCGATTCAAGGGTATAGGTAAGTAATAGCATCATATAAAGAAGGAGAATGTTCCTATGGCTTACCACCATGTAGCATCCGTTATTTTACCTGATCGATCCGATATATTGTTCGAGAGCGGGATGATGGTTTACCAGGACATGCCATCTGAAATGTGGTATGTCATGCTGAATTTCATGAATGATTATCTATGGTTTGAGCAGTTCACGGCACGTGATGCCTTCGAAATCATCGTCGTTACGGAGGGGAGTCATTTTTTTCAAGGTCCCGTGTCTATTGAACGTTACGAACCTGAAAATGTGCTACTGCAAGGTTGTGGTCAATTGGTAGAATTATAATTTTAGCGCGGCCATTTCCCGCGTATTCGAATTATCCTCTTTATCTTTAAAAGCGTGCACTTTCATTTGAAGGCATGCTTTTTTTGTATTGGCTCTATTAAGGCATTAAAGGCTAGTGATCTGAAAGACTAGCTTTCAACATTTAAATAGAGAAATCCATTTTATAACCACCATAATTTTCCTCCTGTCGACAAAATTTTACCTTAATACTTGCCGAATTATGTAAAATCAAGTAATATATTAAAAATAGTAATTATTACAAGCCGCTGTTAACAATCTATTATTCTTTCGTGGACTGTTATAAGCAGGAGGAGAGATGTATGGAGAACGCAGAGGAATTAAAAGAATTACTAATGTCTTTGATTGACCGAGCCGACCAGGGCCTATTGACAGCAAGCGACCAGATGATCAACGAATTAATTCAGTCGATAAAGACAACGCGTCCTTAATACTGACGACGGTTTTTGGCTTATGTCATCGGACTAAGAATTCAGAATATGAGCAGGCTAAACATTAATGGCCTGGTCACTACTTTGAAAGGGTGTTAGGAACATGATTGAAGCAGATGAAAAAATCGCAAACGTAGGAGATATAGTCGTTTTCGAACGAGGTGGTCAAGAATTTAAAGGGAGAGTCATCCCGAGCAATTGTCAGCGATCAGCGATTGTCGACCTTACCATCATGGAGAATTTCTCATCAATTGATTTTGACCATGATCGAACGGTCGTTGCCCACACCAACTATAAAGTGATTGAAACAAGGGAATAAATAAACAAAACAGATGTCCTGAGCAGACAGATTAACTGTGCTTGGGACATCTGTTTTTTGTTAAAGTTTGTTGTTGATATGTGAAGTGGATATTTATCTCGAAACGGAGTCTTTTGCTGCTAAAGGGCAGAATTCTGTAAGACTTGATTTCGAGGTAGGACCTATAATCACGCTGTATGAAAGCTTTTTCAGTCAAAACTTCCTGTTACAGAAGGTCGTTTCGAGCACCTTATTGGTGTATGGTATTTGCTTATGCGTGTCGGAGCTCCCGGGGCGTTTGCGCCTTTGTTTTGATTTAGGCCCATGTAGCTCCTAGAACGCGCACCCAATTTTCGTGAGTGATTTTCTTCAATGCTTCATTATTGAAGCCGCGTTGCTGCATAGCTTCGATTAATTTAGGCAGCCCGGCCGCATCACCCACGGCACGTGGAACCGTCGTACCGTCAAAGTCGGAACCAAGTGCGACGTGATCGATGCCGACCCGTTCAGCGATGTATTCTATATGACGGATAATGGCTTCCATCGGGGTATCGAGGTTCGGCTTTCCGTCCGGATTTAACATATTCAAGGAGTATGTGACCCCTACGACGCCGTCTGATTCGCCGATTGCATCCAACTGCTTATCGGTCAAATTGCGTGACATGGGGCACAAAGCGTGCGCGTTCGAATGCGTGGCCACAAGCGGTGCGTCCGTGATCTGAGCCGTATCCCAGAACCCTTTTTCATTCAGGTGGGTCATATCAAGCATGATACCGAGCGCATTGCATTCTTTCACAAGTTTTTTCCCAAGATCAGTCAACCCGCTGCCTGTATTGGGCGAAGAGGGAAAGCGGAAAGGGACGCCTTCGCCGAATGCATTGGGACGGCTCCACACGATGCCTAAGGAACGAAGCCCGGCCTGGTAAAAGACGTGCAGGGCATCTAAATCTGAATCGATTGCTTCTGCCCCTTCCATATGGATAATGGCAGCCATCGTGTCAGTGTGGAGAGCCTGTGTGAGATTGTCGATATTCTTAATAATGCGCAGCCCTCCTTTCGACTGCTTTTCCAGTCGGTACATATCAGCAATCATGCGTTGTGATAACCGATTAGCCGACTCGTAATCAATAGCAGCAGCTATCGGGATATCATAACCGTGCTCGGTGAGGTGGTTCTGAGGGTTATTTTTAAAAGAAGGGGTGGGGCTGTAGATAGCAAAGAATCCACCAGCCAGGCCTCCTCTGGCGGCTCTGGGGAAATCGATATGCCCTTCGGCAGATTCTTCGAAAAACGCAGTCTCAAGGGGCTGGTCGGTTTCATGTAACTTTAACAAAACATCATTATGTCCATCTATGATAGGGAAATCGTCCATTTTCATTCTCCTTTATGAGCATGCTATCAAATATAGCATGGGTGATGGTGAAGCGGTTCGCATAAATAAAATCGTACCGTTATCGCGGGGTGATTGCAACAAAAGTTTGTCTCGAGATTCATAAATATTCGTGCTGAAGCATTCGGGTTTGATCCAGGCTTGCCCCCTTGAAAAAGGTTGAAAAGGTCCGGTCGGCCAGTCCCACCACCGAAGCATCTGAACGGAACTTACTGAACATATTATTCATGCTTGCAAAAATGATGAGGCCGCTTTTGGGCGTAACCATAAATAAATATCATGCCAGATTTAAACAGCCTTCGAAATGGTTTGTCATATTTTCTTACAGATACGTTGACTTTCCTACCCCCGCGTGGAAAAATGAGATTGTCAGACAGGGGGCAGCGCGTTCGTCGTTGATTTGAAGAGTCTTCTGAGCGGAATTGGCCCTCTTGTTCATTCGAATTGTTCGAGTCTTGAAAAGAATTCTTTGACGAATTTATAAAATACTTTTTCTGAAGGCGCCAACTCGCGGCTGCTTGGTGTAATGATGCCTACCGTTCTTCTGACATGTGGAATTTTGATCGGTAATTTCACTGTGTGGCGCGGTATGGAGTGATAAAAGGTGCTCTCCGGTAGCAATGTAACACCTAATCCGGCCGACACGAGGCCTTTGATAGCATCCAAGTCCTCTCCTTCCGACAAGATCGTGGGGGAGAACCCTGCTTGTTTACAGGCGTCCACGACAATGTCGCGCAAAATATACCCTTCAGGAAACAAAATGAATTGATCATGTTTAAGGTCGCTCAGGATAATGCTGTCGCTATCGGCTAAATAGTGGTCGAGCGGGAGTAAAGCTGATATACTTTCTGTAAACAGGATGTCACTCGTCACATCCGGATCTTTCTTAGGGACCGGACCTAAGAACGCCAGATCAATGTCCCGCTTTTTAACGGCGTCAATCAAATAATGATAGGAGCCTTGCCGCAATTGGAAGGCCACATTAGGATGCTGCTCTTTAAAAGATGAAATGACGGTCGGCAATAGATGGCCGGCCAGACTCGTAGGGAACCCGATGTGGATGACCCCGCGGTCCGGGTCCAAATACTCCTCGACTTGTTTGGAAGCGTGGTCGATCGCTTTAAGGGCACTTTTCGTGTAATCAGCGAAAATTTTGCCGATCGGCGTTAATTTTATATTCCGCCCTTCACGCTCAAATAATTTCACTCCTAGTTCATTCTCCAAATTCGCAATCTGTCGGCTGACCGCAGATTGGGCCACGTGTAAGTGTAACGCTGCCTCTGAAATATGTTCTCGTTCTGCAACTTCAATAAAATAATGTAGCTGACGTAGCTCCATGACGGGCTCCTTCCTCGATTCATATCAATATTAGATGGGTTTGTTCTATATTATATATTGTTTAGAACATTTTGAAAACTTACAATGATTGTAATAGACTCTTCAAATTTTGAAAGTACGAACGTGGGAGGTATATCATGAAATACAACCAGATGCCGGAGGCACAAGGCCTATACCATCCTGAATTAGAACATGATGCATGCGGGATCGGTCTTTACGCATCACTGAAAGGTGAAGCGACGCATGAGATTGTTCAAAAGGGATTGTACATGCTTTGTCAATTAGACCATCGCGGCGGTCAGGGGAGCGACCCTTTTACCGGTGATGGAGCAGGGGTAATGGTCCAGATCCCTCATAAATATTTTAAAAAGACGTGTCAGGACATGAATCTGCCTGAACGCGGTCGTTACGGCGTCGGTATGCTGTTTTTTTCTGATGAACAGGCGCGCCAGACTGAAGAAGCACGCATCAACCAATATATTGAAGCAGAGGGTCAGACCGTTTTAGGTTGGAGGACTGTCCCTGTCGATGCATCCAAGTTAGGCGAATCTGGTCAAAACACCTGCCCGATTATTCGTCAAGTCTTTGTAGGAGCAAATGATGCTCTTCACGAAGAACTTGCTTTTGAACGGAAATTGTACGTGATTCGCAAGCAAGTGGAGAACTGGGCGAAATCAGAGGATAGAGAATTCTATTTTGCAAGCTTTTCCAGTCGCACCATTGTGTACAAAGGGCTGCTTTTGCCTGAACAGGTGGACGCATTCTATCTGGATACGCAAGACGAAGACTTTATTTCTGCCTTCGCTTTAGTACATTCACGTTTTAGCACGAACACGTTTCCAAGTTGGGAACGTGCCCACCCTAACCGCTATTTGATTCATAATGGCGAAATTAATACGATGCGCGGGAACATCAATTGGATGAGAGCGCGCGAACACCAAATTGTGTCTGACGCATTTGGTGACGACTTAAATAAACTTTTGCCTATCCTTAATGATAATGGAAGTGACTCTTCTGTGCTAGACAATGCATTTGAATTCTTTGTGCTGGCTGGGAGAAAGCCTGCTCATGCAGCGATGATGCTCATCCCGGAACCATGGGCGCAAAACCCGCATATGTCTCAGAAGAAACGGGCGTTCTATGAATATCACACGACGTTGATGGAAGCATGGGACGGTCCGACATCGATCACCTTTACGGACGGGAAGCAGATTGGCGCGATTCTGGATCGGAATGGCCTGCGTCCAGCGCGTTACTATGTGACCAACGATGATATGATTGTTTATTCTTCAGAGGTTGGCGTCATCGATGACATGGATGAAGAAAATATCCGTTACAAAAACCGTCTGAGTCCAGGAAAAATGCTGTTGATCGACTTAGAGGAACACAGGATCATTTCGGATGATGAAATCAAGACAGAGATGGCTGAAGCAGCTCCTTATCGCAAATGGCTCGATGACAATCTGCTCAAACTCGATAAAGGCACCCAGCTTGTTGAAGAAGATTCACCTGAGGAAATCTTTTTGCGCCAACGCGCGTTCGGTTACACGTACGAAGACCTTCACCAGTATCTCTTGCCCCTGGTCAAGGAGGAAAAAGATCCCGTCGGCGCAATGGGGAACGATTCTCCACTGGCTGTACTGTCTGAACGTCCGCAGTCTCTATTCAATTATTTCAAGCAATTGTTTGCCCAGGTCACGAACCCGGCCATTGATTCCATTCGTGAGAAGATCGTCACCTCAACGATGACGCTGCTCGGCTCGGAAGGCGATATTCTCCATCCCGATGCGAACAATTGCCGTCGGATACAAGTCGATTCGCCTGTGTTGTCGTATAGTCAAATGCACGAAATCCAAACGAACCATGTGGCTGAATTTAAAAGCCGTACCATTGATGCCTTGTTTTATGAAGATCTTGAGAGTGAACTTCAGGAGCTCTGTGAAGAAGCAGAGCAAGCGATCCAAGAAGGGGTCAGTCTGCTGGTTATCTCTGATCGAAAAATGGACGTCGACAAGTCGCCTGTGCCCCCATTATTAGCGGCAAGTGCTTTGCATCAGCACTTGGTGAGCAAGGGGATACGAACGCGGGCCAGCATTATCATCGAATCCGGAGAAGTGCGTGAGGTGCACCATTTTGCTTCATTGATTGGCTACGGAGCTGATGCGATTTATCCTTACCTCGCTTATGAAAGTTTCCGTCAAATGATTAACGACGATACGCTTGAAATGGGGCTCGATGAAGCGGTCGAAAAATATATGGACAGTGTGACGACAGGAATTGTTAAGGTCATGTCTAAAATGGGCATTTCCACCATTCAAAGCTATCGCGGTGCGCAAATTTTTGAAGCGGTCGGCATCAGCACGGACGTCGTCAATCGATATTTCACCGGCACCGTATCACAATTAAGCGGAATTGGACTGGATATCATCGCGCAAGAAGCAAAGCATCGTCACGATCATGCCTATGCGGATTACCTCAGTGAAGCTCTGCAGCCAGGCAGTGATTTTCAATGGCGCAGCACAGGGGAATTCCATGCCTTTAATCCGAAAACGATCCACACCTTACAGTGGGCTTGCCGGAGAGAGGATTATAACCTGTTTAAAGAATATTCCGAAGCCGCAAATCAGGAACGCATCGGTTTCTTGAGAAATTTATTTGCGTTTAAAAACGATCAATCTGTGCCGCTCGAGGAAGTGGAATCTGTGGATTCGATCGTGAAACGCTTCAAGACTGGCGCCATGTCGTTCGGCTCGTTAAGTCAGGAAGCACATGAAACGCTGGCTGTGGCTATGAACCGTCTTGGTGGAAAAAGCAATAGCGGTGAAGGCGGCGAACATCCGAACCGTTATGAAGTTGAAGAGAATGGGGATCTGCGCAGAAGTGCGATTAAACAGATCGCTTCAGGACGCTTTGGCGTCAATAGTCATTACTTGGTCAATGCTGACGAACTGCAAATCAAAGTGGCGCAGGGAGCTAAGCCAGGAGAAGGCGGCCAGCTTCCCGGGAAAAAAGTATATCCGTGGGTGGGCGATGTCCGAGGTTCCACACCAGGCGTTGGTCTGATTTCACCGCCTCCTCACCACGACATCTATTCCATCGAAGATCTGGCGCAGTTGATTCACGATTTGAAAAATGCGAATCGGGACGCCAAGATCAGTGTTAAATTGGTGGCCAAATCAGGTATTGGAACCATTGCTGCCGGTGTCGTGAAAGGGTCAGCTGATGTCATCACCATCAGTGGCTATGAAGGAGGTACAGGTGCTTCCCCGAAAACGAGTATTAAACACACTGGCCTGCCGTGGGAACTTGGCTTAGCGGAAACGCATCAAACCTTGATGCTGAACGATCTTCGGGAACGGGTCACGCTTGAGACGGACGGTAAGCTGATGACAGGCCGAGATGTTGTCATGGCTTCCTTGCTCGGAGCCGAAGAATACGGCTTTGGTACTGCCCCTCTCGTCGTTTTAGGCTGCATCATGATGCGTGTCTGCCACAAGGATACGTGTCCGGTAGGGGTGGCGACTCAAAATCCCGAATTGCGCGCTAAATTCATGGGCAATGCCGATCATGTGGTGAACTATATGCGGTTTGTCGCTGAAGAAGTACGCGAAATCATGGCTGAACTTGGCTTCCGTTCCATGGATGAAATGGTCGGTCGCACCGACGTACTGGAAGTGAGTGAGCGAGCCAAGCAGCATTGGAAAGCAAAATATCTCGACCTTTCCAGGTTGATTTATCAGCCGGAAGGCGGCCGTATTTGCCGTACCGAGCAAAATCATAAGATCGATCAATCGCTTGATGTCACAACCATTTTGCCTGCTGTTGCAGAGTCCATTGAAACGCGGAAACCGATCGAATTGAGTTATCACATTCAAAACGTCAATCGCGTGGTTGGTACCGTTGTCGGCAGTGAGGTTTCTAAACGATATGGAGCCGCGGGCTTGCCTGATGATACCATCCGTTTGCGATTCGATGGGTCAGCCGGCCAAAGCTTTGGCGCATTTGTGCCACGAGGCATTTCCCTGCTGCTTACCGGTGATGCAAATGATTATGTCGGTAAAGGTCTATCAGGCGGCAAAATCGCCATTACGACACCTAAACGAGCTACCCAGTCTGATGACGACATCATCATAGGCAACGTTGCCTTTTATGGGGCAACGGGCGGCGAAGCCTATATAAACGGCAATGCCGGGGAACGGTTTGCTGTCCGGAATAGTGGCGCCGATATCGTAGTTGAAGGCGTGGGAGATCATGGGTGTGAATATATGACGGGCGGTAAAGTCGTCGTCCTCGGTGACGTGGGTAAAAACTTTGCTGCAGGGATGTCAGGCGGTGTTGCCTACGTTTATGCTGAAGATCATGCTGCTTTCAAATCCTTGTGCAATCACGGTTTAATCGAATTTGAAACATTAGAAGACCTTGAAGAAATCAAAGGTGTGCATGCAATGGTGCGCAACCATTATCTTCAGACAGACAGCAAGAAGGCGGCCCGTTTACTGGATCATTGGAAAACATCCGTGCCTAACTTTGTCAAAGTAATACCGAAAGACTATAAACAGATGTTGAAATATATCGAAGACGAACGTTTAGCTGGTGCTTCTGAAGATGAAGCTGTCATGAGCGCTTTTGAACAGAAAACAGGTCAGAAGGTTCAGGACCAGCAAGCATCTAAAGAACCCGAAACGTTAATAAACTAAGAAAGGAGAAAGGATAATGGGTAAATCAACAGGATTTATGGAGTACAATCGTGAAGAAGCGCGGGAACGCGACCCTCATTCACGCCTGCAAGATTGGGGAGAGTATACCGCTCCTTTCTCCGATGAAACGCTGAGCAGGCAAGGGGCACGCTGCATGGATTGCGGCACGCCGTTTTGTCATACGGGGATTGAAATTAATGGGACGGCTTCGGGCTGCCCGATTAACAATCTCATCCCCGAATGGAACGATCTCGTTTATAAAGGCAAGTGGAAAGAGGCCTTAGAACGTCTGATGATGACGAATAATTTCCCTGAATTCACAGGCCGGATTTGCCCGGCTCCTTGTGAAGGGGCTTGTACCCTGGCTATCAATGAACCAGCGGTTGCGATCAAAAATATTGAACGCGCCATCATTGATAAAGGGTTTGAAAATGGGTGGATTCAGCCGCGTATCCCGAAACAACGCACCGGTAAGAAAATCGCTGTGATCGGATCAGGGCCAGCTGGCCTATCAGCAGCCGATCAACTCAACCAAACCGGCCACAGTGTCAAGGTATATGAACGTGACGACCGCCCCGGCGGCCTGCTCGTTTATGGGATTCCGAACATGAAACTGGAAAAAGACCTCGTCGAACGCAGGATTGATTTGCTGCGTGAGGAAGGCATCGAATTTGTCACGAACACAGAAGTTGGCAAAGATGTCACTGAAGCTGAGTTACGCTCTGAACATGACGCGGTCATCCTTTGCACAGGTGCCCAAAACCACCGTGACTTGAACATTGAGGGCAGTGAAGTTGAAGGTGTCCAGTATGCCATGGACTATCTGACAGCCGCTCAAAAGCACTTGTTCGGTGAAGAGGACGAAAACTATGTGGATGTCGAGGGTAAAGATGTTATTGTGATTGGCGGCGGTGACACGGGGGCTGACTGTGTTGCAACAGCCCTTCGTCAGAAATGCCGCAGCATCGTGCAATTCGGTAAACACCCAGAACTACCACAAGCACGACCGTCTGACAACATGTGGCCAGAACCACCGAACGTCTACACGCTCGATTATGCTTATAAAGAAGCAAAAGAAGTATATGGCGACGATCCTCGCGCTTATTCCGTGCACACGAAAAAAATGGTCGCAGATGAGCAGGGACATTTGAAAGAACTGCACACCATTCAATTGGAAAAAGTACAAAAAGAGGATGGCTCGTATGAGCATCATGAGGTTCCCGGCACTGAACAAGT
Organism: Thalassobacillus sp. CUG 92003; assembly: GCF_013618635.1. Taxonomy (GTDB): domain Bacteria; phylum Bacillota; class Bacilli; order Bacillales; family Halobacillaceae; genus CUG-92003. The sequence goes on from NZ_JABLSJ010000001.1 coordinate 395,448, forward strand.
ATGGCCCGCTCAACACGTCTTTGTTGCGATCGGGTTTGTCGGACCTGAACAGCCAGTCCTGGAGCATTTTGATGTGAAGACGACGAAACGCTCGCGTGTGGCAGCTGTTTATGGAGATTATTCGACCAATGTGGATGGCGTATTCGCTGCCGGCGATGCCCGCAGAGGTCAAAGTTTGATCGTCTGGGCGATTAATGAAGGCCGGGGCGTTGCACGACAGGTCGATTATCACTTAATGGGAAGCACGGTTTTACCAGCCTGACTTACAATCATATCTACCTTAAAACCCGCAGCTTGTGCTGCGGGTTTTAGTCTGTCGATAGGAAGACCGTCAAGAGCAACTGGCCACTCTTCGTCACAGCTTGTTTTTAGGGAACTAGAATACAATTTACTTCTAATAGGGGAATGATTCATGATAATATAATAGTGATGAATTATAAAAGGAACGTGGTATTAATGTCAGCGAAGAATAATCCATTATATAGACAGATTGCGGAAAAAATTAAGTGTGATGTGATTAATGAACATTTGAAAGAGCATCAGGCTCTACCTTCAGAGTCAAAACTGGCAAAGATGTTTGATGTCAGTCGCGTAACCGTAAGAAAGGCGATTCAAACGCTTATTCATGAAGGCGCGCTGTATTCGGTTCATGGCGGGCGGACGTATGTCAATGAAACGTCTGCCCCTCCGAAACCGAACCGGAGCATCTACAAACTGCGCGGTTACACGGAAGAAATGATCCGATTGAAAACCGACTTACTTCATAAGATTGTAACGTTCCGGGAAGAGACGCCGCCATCTCACGTAAAAGATGAGCTGAACCTTGCTAAGGATGAAAACGTCTATTTTGTTCAGTTGCTCAGATTTTTTGATGGTGATCCTGTCGTATTTGAAGAGTCCTATTTACCTGTGAACCTGTTTCCGGAGTTATCAGAAAGAGCGTTGCAATATTCCAAGTATGATTATATTGAACGGATCGGCCATTCCATTCAGCACCGCTACAGCGAAATTTTGCCGGGTGAACCAGAGAAGCGCGTGCAAAAGCAGTTAGATATGCAGGAAGGCTTGTCTTTATTTGAATTGAAGTCTTTGTCCTATTTAGCTGACGGACGTTGTTTTGAATACTCCCATGTTCATTTTCATCCGGAGAAGTATACATTCACCTTCGTCCCCGTTCAAGGAATTTAATACGGCAACACAAAAAATCCGAACATTTCGCTGAAAGCGTTCGGATTTTTTGTGTTTTAGGGAGGTTTTCCATGACCGCTCCGTCAAAACACTCCGCTTTCCACGGGCACGGCCTAAGCTTCCTCGGAAAGCAAAGACCGCTTTCCGAGGAAGCTTAGGCTCGCGCTGTTCCCGTAGGAGTTTACGTGTTTTGACTACGCTCATGAAGATCGTTAAACTTATATACTTTTTCAATGTTCGTTTTTTGAAACCTCTACTTATGTCCCCATCTCTTTATGGATTCGCTATGCGTTTATACTGGTAGGATTTTCAACGCCTGCTTCAATATAGGTGCGGACAAGTTTCCATTCTCCACTCATCGGGTCTTTTTGGTACGTGTTAACAAATAAATTGGCCGTTTCGGATTTTTTTCCATCGAGAACGAGAGAAATCCAAAAGGTCGCCATCACTTCGCCAACTTTTAATTGAATGGTAGAATGGTCGGTGTATACCCATTGCATATCTTGATCGGCAAAAAAATCGAACGCTTGACCCCAACCTTCAATGGACTCCTCGTATCCGTAATCAATGATACTGCCGTGCCGGTTTTCACGGGCAGCCAAATCTTTTGAGATGACCGATTTCAAATACGCGATATCCCCTTGCTTTGCCCGCTCTTTGAATGTCTGAAAAAATGGTGCGAACTCGGTCTCTATTGTGTTTTCGAGTGACATCGTGCTCCCCCTTAAGGTAAAATAGTATATTCATAATATTACCACAACTTCACCTTGTCTGGTTGCTTTTTACAATTTTCGTCAAAAATAGAAGAACTTAAGTTCAATTTTAAAGGAGTTTGATTATGGAACCGAAACAGCAGCGGCTCATGTTTCGCCAACAAAAACAATCCGAAACAACGTCAGGATTATGTGACAATTACCAACAAGCAAATATGGTCGTTCTGCCGAAAGATTATGCTTTTGCGTTTCTTTTGTTCTGTATGCGAAACCCAAAATCTTGCCCGTTGATGGACGTGCTTGAACCTGGGGAGGTGACACCTGCTATTGCCGATGCTGATGTAAGATCGGATTTACCGAAATATCGCATTTATCGTGATGGAGAATGGACAGAGGACGTCCTTGATATTCATGCTTATTGGCGGGACGATTTTGTAACCTTTTTAATCGGGTGCAGCTTCACATTTGAAAAAGCGCTATCGGATGCAGGCATCTCATTGCTTCATCAGGAATTAAACCGGGTCGTGCCGATGTACAAAACGACTATCAGCTTGGCCCAGGCCGGGATGTTTGAAGGCAACATGGTCGTCAGCATGCGTGCGATCAAACATGAACAAGTCGATAAAGCAGTCCGTATATCGGGTGAATTTACGCATGCGCATGGTCGGCCTGTACACATCGGTGATCCTGAAGCGATCGGCATATCCTCCCTGATGGAGCCGGATTATGGCGAGCCAGCCGTAGGGGAAACGCAGGAACGTACCCCTGTCTTCTGGGCTTGTGGTGTGACCCCGCAAAACGCAGCGGCCCAGGCGAAGGCGCCCATCATGATTACCCACGCCCCCGGTCACATGTTGATCACAGATGAACGCGATCCATACTATGCGAACAGTTGATGTAAACGGTTGTTTGCATCACACATCGCCAACCCTATATACTAAGCGAAATGCCTAAGAAGGAGAGAAGCCTTGTGTCTTATTTGTCTGGCGGTTTTGCAATGTTGACTGGCATTATGCAGGATCTCCCTAAGTCGGAACAAAAAATTGCCACCTATATCATGAATGCCCCGGAAAAAGTGATCACCATGACAGCTAAACAACTCGGCGAAGTCAGCGAGACAAGTTCTGCTGCCGTCATCCGGCTATGTAAGTCGTTGAATTTATCCGGTTTTCAGGAGTTGAAAATGAGGATCGCCGGAGATTTGCATAAACCTGATCACAAAGAATACAGGGAAATCGAAGAAAACGAGCCCCTCGATTCGATTATTAACAAAATGACGCAAAACAGCATTCAAATCATCCGGGAAACAGAACAAGTGCTGCGGCAAGAAGACGTTGACAAAGCCATTCAAGCCTTACAAAAGGCAAAAGCGATTCACTTTTTCGGCATGGGGGCCTCAGGTTTAGTGGCCGCAGATGCCCAGCAGAAATTTTTACGTGCGGGGCGAACGGCCTACTATTTAACCGACCCCCATCTTTCTTTCACGACTTTATCAAACGCAACCGAACAGGACGTGGCGTTCGCCATGTCGTACTCAGGTGAAACAAACGAAACCATTAAATTCGTCGAACTGGCGAAAGAACGAGGCGTAATGACAATCAGTTTGACAAAATATGGAGCGAACACGATTTCCAACCAGGCTGACATCTCGCTAACCACCTCGCCTACGCAAGAAGCGATCACGCGAAGTGCCGCGACCTCGTCACGGTTGGCGCAACTCCATGTCATGGATATCCTTTTTATGGCCTTTGTCTCCACACAATACGAACAGGTCATTCGCTCGTTGGACCGGACGAAGGAAATCATCGACCAAATCAACCAATAATCACAGGATCCTGCTTATTGATTTTTGGAGCATATGATTTTTTCTGAACGACAAAATCAAATGGAAATAGTGACGATTGAAAAACGTGTGCCGGAGAACCAATTAACGAAAAATAGACCAATATATAGAGTTCTCCTTTATCCCCGAAAAAGTACATCCCTAATAATCTGAAGATAATGGGCGCCCGCAAAACATGAAAAGATTGTCCTCCATCTAGCAAGTGTGAGCAAGGTGAAGGAGAGTCTTTTTCTGGCTTAAAGAAATTCCAAGGAGCGAGGCCCCTTCCACTCCTGCGGAAGAACGCGTGAGCCGAGATCGCCGAGCGTGGGTTTCGCGAGGAAGCTCGGGTGCTCGTCCGCGGAAAGGGAAGGGGGGCATCCTCCTGGCAGCAAGAAAAGCCCCCATCACATGTGATAGGGGCTTTTCTTGCATAGTTTATTTTGCTAGTTTTTCCGGTGAAACGTCATTAAATGTGTATCGTTTGCCAGTTTTGTTATCACGTGGAAGAACCGGGATCATCGTTCCCAAAAGTGCGATCCCGGCGCACAACAGAAATAAGGGTGAAAAGCCTGATACAGCTATTCCACTTACAATCAGGAAAATAATGATATCAAAACCTGAGTCTAAGATGGATAAAAGCGAGATGGTCGTGGCTCGTACATTTGACGGAATCATCTCGTTCGACAGCTTTGAATACACAGGATACCGTATGGCACTTACCATTTTCAAAATGAATAGCACACCTAATACGCCCCATAGGGAAGAGGTGAAAACAGCTACGCCTGTCAGCCCTAGTACTGCTATCATGCCCGTGATAAATAATAGGCGGACAGGATTAATGACCTTCGTAAGCAATCCGATGGAGCGTGAAGCAATGAAACCGATTAACGCGGCAATTGCGTACACCACTCCGATAAGGTAGACCGGCAGCCCAGCATCTGCTAACAGTTTTTGGTCGAATTTCTCGAAGATAGCTGTGGCCGGGATGAAGACGAGCGTAATGTTCATAAACATCCACAGAACTTGCGGGCTTTTCTTTATAGCACCAAATCCATCTTTAAGTTGAGCCGATACAGGATGAGTGTAGCCACCTTGCGCAGGTGGATTTTTAATAAACAACAGTAACACAAACTGGACCGACATAAACACGATGCCAAGTCCGATCAACAGCTGAAATTGATCGGTGGTCAAATCCTTAGCTAATAGAGCCCCGGTAATCACAACGACAATCGAAACCAGAAATTTCGCCGACCCGATTTGCCCCATAGCTGTATCCATCAAGCCTTCTTCTTTTGAAAGTAATAATGATTCATAAACCAGCGCTTCATCGGCCCCACTGAAAAAAGTGGCTGCTATACCAGTAAGCGCACTACTTATAAAAAACACCCACGGTTCATAAGCGAAAAACAACAAGGCGTGACTGCCCATCGCCATCATCGAACCAACCAGGAAAGACTGCTTAGCCCCGAATCTATCCGCAAATACACCGGTAGGCACTTCTCCAGCCAACACACCTAAACTGAAAAACATCATCACAAGTAATATAAGGGATTCATCTAACCCTCGTGCAAAATAAAATAACGTTAAAACGGGCTGGATAAAGCGGACACTACCAAAAATCTCTGCCCAAAATAAATAGTTAATATTGTGTGCTGCTAACGTATTTTTCTTCAAATTAATGCTTCCTCCTGCTAACTAAACTATTTATTTAGTGGCAAGAGGTTAAGCAGGTTTTATTCGTTTAACTTGCTCTCCCTCCTGCTTGTCGATTGGAATGTCCTCGCAAAATTTTTAACATCTTAAAAAACCTCCTATTTATCGTTAAGCATAATTGTACATTCAACTTTGCTGATTTAGAAGAAAAAAATGTGAAACAGGTGATAACGTTGGTCACTAGACTGATAAAAACAGCAGTTTCGATCGATGAGAGAGTGCTAGACCGATAAAGTCTGAGTTAGACCGAAAAAGGGAGGCGCTCGACCGATATCTGTGAGTGTAAGACCGATAAAGGAGCAGACTTGACCGATAAACGAGGGTGCTAGACTGATCATTTCTTAGCGATAACTGTGTGAGTTACAAGATAGACATGTCGAGATTTTTTTCTGAATATTTTCTAAATTTCATTGAAATATTATGTCGTATCATGTAGTATTTTATTAAAATAAAAATTCAATTTTTCGGAGTGGGGGGCTTATGTGTTAACGCATTTGCAACGTCTCGTATCAAAGGAGAAACGATTGGCGATTGGCCTTATGTCTGGTACGTCATTGGATGGAATTGATGCAGCGCTTGTGGAAATTACCGGAGCGGGACCGGGTACTGAAGTCAATTTGCTGGCGTTTGAAAGTCTCTCTTATAGCAATGAAGAATCGCAGGGTATTCTTAATCTTTGCAATAGCAGTGATTCTTCGGTAGACCAAATTTGCAGGATGAATGTGTGGTTGGGAGAAAAGTTTGCTGAAGCGGCCAGACGAGTTATGGAACAGGCGGAGGTTCCGCTGGCTGAGGTGGATTTCATTAGTTCTCATGGTCAGACCATTTTCCACATGCCTGATCATGCTGCTACATTGCAGATCGGTGAACTTGCTGTTATTGCGGAGCAAACAGGCTGTGTAACGGTAGGAGATTTTCGGCCGTCGGATATGGCGGTAGGCGGGCAAGGGGCTCCGTTGGTTCCTTTCGTCGATGATTTACTTTTCAGGCACCCTTCCCAAGGACGGATTTTAATAAATATTGGGGGCATCAGTAATCTCTCTGTTTTAGAAGCTGGTCGTGATGATGATCATGTGCTTGCCTTTGATACGGGGCCAGGGAATGTGCTAATTGATGCCATCGTGCAAAAGGGGACGAATAAAGAGAAGAAATATGATGAAGGAGGCCAGTTGGCTGCCCAGGGAAAGGTGGATGTCGAGTGGCTGGAGCATATACTTGAGGCTGATGATTACTTGAAGCAGCCGCTTCCTAAAACGACCGGAAGGGAATTATATACATCTGATATGGCAGAGCAACTTTGGCAGGAAGGTAAAAAGCGAAACCTCAGGTTTGAGGATATCATCGCTACGATTACAGCGTACACAGTAGAGGCCATTGCCCGCCATATTCATACGTTTGTGGATCGGGCATACAAAACTGAGGACGTCATCATTGCGGGTGGCGGTGTACATAATCACACGCTGTTAGAAGGGCTGAAACGAAGACTTTCTCAGCGGGTGACGCCACTTGATGATTTGAATTTCTCAAGTGATGCGAAGGAAGCGATAACGTTTGCTTTATTAGGCAATGAATTTTTACATGGTCAATCGAATAATTTGCCTTCCGCGACAGGGGCCTCCAAAAAAGCTGTAATGGGGAAACTCGTTTTTCCGTCTGCATTGTTGAAGAATGAGAGGTGAGGAGGCATGACATATTCGGCAGTACGTGAACATTTGGAGCGAGCGGTACAAACAGGTTTGGTACCAGGTACCGTCTGTCTTATTAAAAAAAATGAGCACATCGTTTTTCATGAAGCATTTGGTCATGCTCTCAGACGCCCAGCGCGTAATATGAATCCGGATACGGTATTTGATATTGCCTCGTTAACTAAACTTGTGACGACGACGATTATTCTGAGGCTGATAACCGAAGAGAAACTGTCTCTCGATGATTCCATTCCTCAAAGGTTGCCCTACATCCGGCAGTATGACGCATTAAATAACCGGCTATCTGAAGTGACAGTGCGACATTTATTGACCCACTCTTCAGGCTTGCCGGCATGGTTTCCTTTTTACAGCCGAAGTAAAGAAGGGTTTTATCCTATTATGAATGATATCGCTGCTCAGAGCGCAATTGAAGAAAATGCTGTCTATAGCGATTTGAATTTTATATTGCTGGGGGAAATCATTGTTCATGAAACAGGTGGGAGTCTCCGCGAAGCGGTCGATCGATATATTCGTGAACCGCTCGGATTAAGGGTGATGCATTACGGACCTTTACCACCGAACGCTCACCGGGTAGCGGCGACAGAAGCAGGGAATCAATTCGAACAAGCCATGTGCCGGAAACGAGACGTTTCTTTCCAGAACTGGAGAAATACGGAGCAGTGGATTCAAGGCGAAGTAAATGATGGCAACTGCTACTATTATTTTAATGGTGAAGCGGGACATGCCGGGTTGTTTTCACATGCGAGGGATCTCGTACGGTTAGCCGATGTGTATAGGAACCACGGACGCTGTGAAGGGAGGACCTATATTGATGCTGGCCTTATTGAACAGGCGTTGACCGATCAAGGTGAGGCAAGAGGTTTAGGGTGGCAGTTTTCTGCGATGTTTCCGGAAGGATGTGGTCATACAGGGTTTACCGGCACGTCATTATGGGTTGCACCTGTAAAGGGGTTGAGTGTGGTGCTGTTGACTAATCGCTTGCATTCAGACACACCGCAATCGCTTCAGGCGTTTCGAGAAGAGCTCCATCAGCACATTTTACAAAATGACATTCATTAAAGGGAGGAAAAGAGTGTGAAAAAATGGTTTGGTTTCTGCGTTGTGATGGCGGCATTATCTATTGCTTTAGTTGCGTGTTCTGGTGATGATGCTTCTAGTGGTGAAAGTGATGGGGAGGCAACACCTTCAGGCGAGCAAATATTGAAAATAGGAAATGACCAAGAGCCGGCAGGTTTAGACCCACACACGGTTCCAGCTCATTCTTCGGTAAGGATTTATGAAAAGGTGTACGAAAGTTTACTGACGTTGGATGAAAATATGGAGTTGCAGCCGGAATTGGCTAAAGAGTGGGACCAACCTGATGACAAGACTTACACCTTTACGTTGAGGGAAGGGGTTACATTCCATAATGGTAATGAAATGACGGCGGAAGATGTCAAATATAGCTTTGAACGGATTATGGCAGAAGAAACAGCCTCTATTGCAAAATCCTATTTTGATAAAGTGGAATCGATTGAAGTTGTGAGTCCGACTAAAGTTAAATTTACATTAAGCGAAACTTATGCACCATTTCTTTCCTATGTTGCGAGTACCAATGCAGCAATCGTCGATCAGGAAGTCGTCGAAGAAAATGGTGATCTCATGCAGACCGCAGTAGGAACGGGTCCTTTCAAGTTTGAAGAATGGGAAGCGGATAACCACGTGAAGCTGACAAAGTTTGAAGATTACTATCAGGATGACATTCCGAAGCTAGATGGCATTACGTATCTCACGATGAAAGATGAGTCAGCTCGTCTGGCCGCGATACGAACGGGAGAAGTTCATATGACGACACTTGCTTCCCAATCGATTCCATTGGCTGAAAAAAATGAGGATCTGACTGTGAAAGATTATCAGTCGACTGAATACAGTTATGTCGGGTTCAATGTAAATAAGGAGCCATTTAACGATAAAAAAGTTCGCCAGGCCATCAGTTTAGCGGTTGACCGCCAGGAAGTATCAGACATTGTGTGGAAAGGGGACGCGGTACCTTCTGGCCCGATTCCGGAATCAATGGGCAAGTGGTCTATTGATGTGACCGAGGAGGAAATGTATCAACAAGATATGGATAGAGCGAAAGAATTGCTGGCGGAAGCAGGTTATGAAGATGGATTTGATACGGAAATCACAACAGCATCCACATATCCTGACATGGTCGACACGGCTCAGCTGCTTCAAGAGCAATTAGAAGCGATTGGCATCAATGCAGAAATCAGGCAGCTGGAATGGGGCGAATACATTGATACGTGGACAAATGGCAGCCATGAAATGCTCGTTGGCCGCAACAGTTCTGGCAATGACCCCGATCGCTCGATTGGTTTTTTCTTCTCGACAGATGGATCTGCCAATGTTTGGGGCTTCTCGGATGAACGCGTCGATCAATTGGCTGAGAAAGGACGTACGACCATTGACACCGAAAAACGTCGGGAGATTTATAATGAAGCGCAGGAGCGGCTGGTTGATTTGTCGCCAAACCTGTTCTTAGTCTCACCTAAGAAATATTTTGTTCTGCAAAACAACGTGGCTAATTATACTCCAACGGCCAATGAACCAGAAAACTTTGATGAAACGATTATAGAATAGAAAATTTGGAGGGCATCGATCATTGCATGCCCTCAGTTTTCTACCTTTTAGATTCACTTTACTTGTAAAAGGTGTGAATATGTGATGATTGCTTATACCATACGTAGACTGTTAATGCTCATTCCCGTCCTGTTTGGCATTTCAGTATTTATTTTTCTTATTATGAAATTGATTCCAGGGGATGTCGTCAGTACGATGCTGGGCACAGAAGCAACAGAGGAGTCGAGGCAGCAGTTGACCGAACAATTCGGCTTGGATCAGCCCTTTTATCAGCAGTACTTCAGTTGGATTTCCGGGGTGCTAGTCGGTGATTTTGGTGTCTCCTTACGAACGGGAAAACCGATATTGCCTGATATTTTATCCAGGTTCAGTCTTACCCTTGAATTGACGCTTTTGTCGGCGTTTTTATCATGGTTGATCGCCATACCACTCGGCATTATTGCTGCCGTTAAGCGTAACACAGGTACTGATTTTGGGGTGCGCGTGATTTCCTTGCTCGGGGTATCGGTACCGAATTTTGCCTTGGCGACTCTATTACTGCTTGTATTGTCGTTAACCTTTTCTTATTACCCGCCTGCTGGTTACGTGTCATTACTGGAAGATCCGCTAAAAAATCTCCAAATGATGGTGCTTCCTGCTATTGTCCTTGGAACAGCGATGGCTGGCGCCGTGATGCGAATGACGCGTTCAACGGTTCTGGAAGTCCTGCGGCAAGATTTTATCCGAACGATTCGTGCGAAAGGGGCAAGTGAACGGGTCGTCATTTTCAATCACGCCCTGAAAAATGCGATGATCCCCATCTTGACCATCATCGGCATGCAAATCGGTGTGTTATTGGGTGGAACAGTTATCATCGAACAAATTTTTTCATTACCAGGCTTAGGCCAAATGGTCTTGACCGCGATTAATCAGCGTGATTTTCCTGTTGTTCAAGGCGCCGTGTTGTTTATAGCGTTTGTATTTGTCCTGATCAATCTACTCGTGGATTTACTCTATTCCTATTTGGATCCGAGAATTACGTATAAATAGTTAGGTAGAAAGTGTGGGTTTTATGAAGGAAATCATTAATCGATTGAAACAAGATAAAGTTGGGCTGGTGGGAGTCATCGGCGTTGCGCTCGTGATCTTTATCGGGTTCATTGGCCCTTTCTTATCACCGCATGACCCTACCGAGATGTATAAAAGCCATACTCTGGAGGGGCCAAGTGCCGCCCACTGGTTTGGCACTGATGAATTCGGCCGGGATATTTTCAGCCGGGTCATTGAAGGAGCGAAAGTTTCATTGTATGTCGGCTTAATTTCCGTCGGGATCGGAGCTACGCTCGGATTTGTGTTTGGCCTCGTTTCAGGTTTCTTCCAAGGCTGGGTCGATCACCTTATTATGCGTATTATGGATATTTTATTCGCTTTCCCTGATATTTTACTAGCTTTAACCATTGTCGCTGTTCTCGGACCGAATTTACGAAATACAATGATTGCGATTGGTATTGTATTCACACCCGTTTTCACGAGGACGGTTCGAGCAGCGGTGATTTCGGTTAAGGAAATGGAATTTATCACAAGTGCAGCTGCGATCGGAGTTAAAACACATAAAGTCATTCTACGTCACGTGTCCCCCAACATACTGGCTCCGTTTATTGTGCAAATTACGCTAGCTCTATCTGGAGCCATTCTGACAGAAGCAGCCTTAAGCTTCTTAGGCTTAGGCATACAGCCACCTGATCCTTCCTGGGGGTCGATGTTGAATGCAAGCCGACAATACATGGAAATCGCGCCTTGGATTGCCATCTTTCCAGCGTTGTTTATTATCGTCACTATCTTTTGTTTTAACTTATTAGGCGATAGTTTAAGAGATTTGCTGGATCCGAAGCTAAAATCATAAGGGATGGAGAGAACATGATATGCAGACACAAGACGAGCAGTTAATTACAGAACAATTGAATGAGATGACAGCACAATTGGATCAACTCAGTGTCAGAGAGGCACTAGAAAATATGAACCGTGAAGATAAAGTCGTAGCTCATGCTGTAGAAGAGGAGCTTGATGCAATTACGTCCGCTGCCGAAACAATCATTAAAGCCCTCCAAAAGGGGGGACGCCTTTTCTATATCGGAGCCGGTACGAGTGGGCGGCTTGGTGTGCTCGATGCGTCGGAATGTCCGCCGACCTTTAATACATCTCCGAATCTCGTAAAGGGGTTGATTGCCGGGGGTGAAACGGCGCTGCAATTTGCTGTCGAAGGGATAGAAGATTCCGAAGAAGAAGGTGCAAACGATCTGGCCTTTCATGCGCTCTCGTCTCATGATGTCGTGGTGGGCATTGCGGCCAGTGGACGGACGCCCTACGTTATAGGAGGGTTGCGCTATGCCAATGAAAAAGGGGCAGACACGATCAGTTTATCCTGTAACCCTGACACACCGATCAGCAAGCTCGCCCAAACACCAATTGATGTCATCGTTGGCCCTGAAATATTAAGCGGGTCGACACGGTTGAAGTCGGGTACAGCTCAAAAAATGGTCCTTAATATGTTAAGCACGGTTGCAATGGTTCAGATGGGTAAGGTTTACCAGAATTTAATGGTTGATGTGCAAGCAACGAACCAAAAGCTGAAAAACCGGGCAGTCAGGATTTTGCAATGGACAACAGATGTAAATAAAAAACAAGCGGTTGAACTGTTAACAGCTACAGATTGGAAAGTAAAAGAAGCCATCGTCATGGAAAAAACACATCTTGATTTGGAAAAAGTAAACGACTTACTTCAGGAAGCGGACGGTAAAGTAGCAGAAGCTATAGAAGCTGCTCATGATAATGGGGGAGGCGTGGAGTCATGACGTATGTATTGGATATTAACAATTTGCAAATTGACGTAACCAAAGACGGTCAAACTCACAACGTCGTGAAGGATGTAAGTCTAACAATTAAAAAGCAGCAAATCTACGGGATAGTAGGAGAATCTGGCAGCGGCAAGAGTTTAACCGCTCTTTCCATAATGGGCTTGTTAGCATCCCCACCTCTGCACATCTCCAAGGGCGAGATTGTGTTTGAAGAGCAGCAGCTATTGGAAAAATCAGCCCGTGAGATGCGTAAGGTAAGAGGGAAGGACATCTCCATGATATTTCAAGAGCCTATGACAGCCCTCGACCCCCTGTTTACCATCGAAGATCAGCTTATGGAGGCGTTACGCTTTCATACGAAACTTTCAAAAAAGGAAATGAAAAAGGCGTGTATCGATATTGTTGATAGAGTTGGAATCCCGAGGCCTGCAGAAGTCGTAAAAGAGTACCCTCATCAATTATCCGGCGGGATGCGGCAGCGCATCATGATTGCGATTGCCATGCTATGTAACCCGAAGCTGCTGCTGGCTGACGAACCGACTACAGCATTGGACGTGACGATTCAAGCGCAAATCCTCGACTTAATGAAAGAGTTGAAGGATGATTTTGATACCTCCATCCTGATGATCACGCATGATCTAGGTGTAATTGCCGAAACATGTGAGCGTGTCGCCGTCATGTATGCTGGTGAGATCGTAGAAGAAAGCGATGTTGTCAGTATTTTTCATTCGCCGAAACACCCCTATACGCAAGGGCTGTTGAAATCTATGGTTAGCGGAGACCGTGGTGATGAGCTATATTCCATTCCAGGCAAGGTTCCCTCAGTGGAAAACATGCCTGCAGGATGTCGTTTTGCCACAAGGTGCCCTCATGTAATGGATATCTGCCACGATCATACCCCAGATGTAAAAGAGGTTGCACAGGACCACACCTGTCAATGCTGGCTCTACCAGGAGGAGTTGGTTCACAATGGCTGATGCGATTTTAAAAATTGAAGGACTGGAAAAATTCTTCCCCATAAAAGCGGGCGTCTTCAAACGAACAGTAGGGCATGTCAAAGCTGTGAACGATGTAAGCTTTGACGTTAAAGAAAAAGAAACGTTCTCGTTAGTAGGCGAAAGCGGGTGTGGAAAATCAACCCTGGGCCGAAGCATTCTGCGCATCCTAGAACCGACGGGCGGAAAAGTCATGTTTGAGGATGAAAACATCTTACGTTTTTCACCTGAAAAGATTCGTCAATTACGGAAAGATATCCAGCTCGTTTTCCAGGACCCCTATAGTGCTTTAAACCCAAGAATGACGGTGCGCCAGCTTGTATCAGAGCCCTTATTTACACACTTCGATCTAAAGAAAAAAGACGTAGACCCTAAAGTTGATGACATTTTAGAAAAAGTCGGTTTGCCGATTGAGCATGCTGATCGGTATCCCCACCAATTCAGCGGCGGCCAGCGCCAGCGCATCAGCATCGCACGTGCCCTCGTACTTAAGCCAAAATTCGTGGTAGCGGATGAGCCGGTTTCAGCACTTGATGTTTCCATTCAGGCACAGATTTTAAAATTGCTGATGGACTTGCAAGAAGAATTTAATCTAACGTATTTATTCATTTCTCATGATTTAAATGTGGTCAAGCATATCAGTGACCGGGTGGGTGTCATGTATCTCGGCAAAATGATGGAAATGACAGAGACCGATTCTATTTACGAAGACCCGCTTCACCCCTATACGCAGGCGTTATTATCAGCCGTTCCCAAATCTGATCCGTTGGAGACAAAGGATCGGGTGATCTTGCAAGGAGATGTCCCGAGTCCGGCAGACCCGCCCTCTGGATGTCCTTTTCATCTTCGTTGCCCGAAGGCCATGGACGTATGTTCAAGTGTGGAGCCAGAATTCAAAGAAGTGAAGCCGCACCATTTAGTTGCCTGTCACTTATATGAATAGTCGACTGAGCGTTAGACCGATAAAAACTGAGCTAGACCGAAAAAGCGCGGCATTTGACCGATATCTGGTAGTGTAAGACTGAAAAAGGAGCAGCTTCGACCGATAAACGAGTCCAAAACGTGAACGCACTACTGTGGCCCCGGATGTTATATCCTGGGCTTTATATATGATCGGCTATTTTATCTGAAAAACGCGTTTTTATGCTGGTGTTTAGGGAACACGAAGGGAAGTAACAGTGACGATAAGGAGGAGCAACCATGACACGAAGCCAGCTCGGAATTTCGATTTATCCCGAGCACGCAGAAACGACTGACATAAAAGATTATATGAAAAAGGCGCACGATCTGGGCTTTACTCGGATTTTTACGAACTTGATAGCGGTAAAAAAAGAAAGTAGGGAGTATAAGAAGCTTGTTGAATTGTACACGCATGCTCAGCATCTGGGGTTTGACGTGATAGCGGATGTTGCTCCGCAAGTGTTTGAGGAGTGGGGTCTCAGCTATGAAGAGGTGCGTGAATTTAAGGCCATCGGGATTGATGGGCTCCGGCTTGATTTAGGGTTGGATCCTAAAACGGAAGCAGCGTTGACCTATGATGAGTCTGGCTTGCTGTTGGAGTTGAATTCCAGTATGCATGATGGCAATTTGGAAGCGGTTATGGCTCATCGTCCTAATAAGGAGCGACTTATAAGCTGTCATAATTTTTATCCGCAGAAATTTACCGGCCTGTCCAAGGAGCATTTTTTGCAGACGAGTCAGCATTTCAAATCGCATGGACTCAAAACAGCGGCATTTGTATCGTCGCAACGTGGCAGTTTTGGACTGTCGGGTGAATTTGAAGGCTTACCGACGATCGAAGAGCAGCGCGAGCTTGCTGTTGCCAATCAGGCGAAATGGTTATGGGCGACAGGGTTGATTGACGACATCATCGTTGGGAATATGTTTGCCTCGGACGAAGAGCTTGAGCAGTTGGCACAACTCCGTTCGGATGTTATCACGTTACAATTGGAAGAAAACGATCAGATAACACGGGTTGAACATGCTATAGTGTATAACCATATCCATCACGTACGCGGCGATATATCCGATTATATGTATCGTTCTACTGAGCCACGGGCGCTTTATAAACAATCGGATATTCCGCCTTCCTCTGACAGCAGCCGGCCGGTTTACCCGGGGGATATCTTGATTGGGAACAATTTATACGGCCGTTATAAAGGGGAATTGCAGATCGCTCGCAAAGAAATGCCGGCTGATGAACGAAAAAATAAGGTCGGCCGTGTATCACTCCCTGATTTTAGCTTGTTATATTTTCTCGATTCATGGCGTACTTTCCAATTTATGTCGTAATGTTTGTGTTGTTCGCTGGCATGGGAATACTGTGAGTAACACTTGATTATAGATCGAGTCAGCTGATTAAAGGAGAGGGTATTATGCTTCGTTGGGGCGTTTTAGGAACAGCCAACATTGCTAAAAAAGCGTTAATTCCAGCTATAGAGCGTGCATTTGATCAGGAAGTTATAGCCGTTGCCAGCAGCAGTGGAAATGAAAAAGCATTTGCTGAAGAAATGAATATTGCCACAAGTTATAGCAGTTATGAGGAATTGCTTGAGCAAAACGAGATTGATGCCGTTTATATTCCGCTTCCGAATCATACGCATAAAGAATGGGTGCTAAAAGCAGCGGAAGCGGGAAAACATGTCTTATGTGAAAAACCGGCTGCTCTTACGCGTGAAGATACGGCCGAGATGATAGATGTGTGCAATCGTAACAACGTAAAGTTTTTAGAAGCTTTCATGTATCAATTCCATCCGCAGCATCAATGGGTGAAGGATTTGATTGATGGCGGGGAAATCGGTAAGATTCAAATGATGAAGGCCAGTTTCACGTTTCCGCTTGGTGAAGAAGATTATAATATCCGTCTTGATTCCTCCAAAGGCGGCGGAAGTATGTGGGACGTAGGAAGCTACGGAACCCATGTTATCCTCGATATGCTTGAGGGCTCGCCAGCCGAATCCAAAGTAATATCAAAAAAAGGTAAGGAATACGATGTGGACGTGGCCTCCTTGATCTCTATGAAAATGGAAGATGGCGTGCTCGCCCAAATCGACTGCGGGTTCACCATGCCGCTGCGCCATCAATACGAAATAGTCGGTGCGATTGGCCGCATCACGGTGCCGTTTGCTTTCCGACCTGATAACAATGACCATGAGGGGGTCATACGGATTGAAAATAAAGATGGTATTCGAGAAGAGACCATTTCGGGAGATCAATACAGACAGCAAGTTGAAGCTTTCGCCAATGCAATCCGGGATGATGAATCGCTCGAAGCTTACCATAAGCACACGTTAGACAATATCCATCTGCTTGAACAGCTTTATGCCCAGGGAAAATAGCAGAACGTTCGAGGGAAATTTTAATCTGACTTTACCGGTCGTTTTGCCCTAAATAAGGGTCTGATTTAAGCGATATCCTGAGAAATCGACGGAAACTGATAGGGTTTTCGTCGATTTTTTTGTGGTTAAAACAGTGGGTTTGCGGAATTTCGTCAGAAAAATCAAACTTTATTGGTATAGACAACTATATCTATTAAAGATAAGCTTTTAAGTAATGGAAGCCCTTTCATGAAGAGGGGAGGGCAAATCGAATGAGGGAGTGGATACATGTCTTGAAAAAATCAACAGCGCTCGTGTTGTCTATTGTTATGGGGTTGACGCTGAGCCTACCGACTCTGACTGCAGCCCAGGGAAACAAAGAGAGCCCGACAATCGAGAACCGTTCGGAAAAATCGTCTCAGTCACGTCATCACCCTGCTTTTTCGTGGGGCACACCCGGACCGATTTCTAACGTGCTCCATCCAGGTTCGGCACGAGGAGCGGGGATGCGCGAAGAGCCACTTCAGGAAATCGATGACACGATGCAGGAGCTGATTGGTGAAGGTGTGATGCCGGGAGCCATTACGCATGTTGCGAGGCGCGGTCACGTGGTGCAGCATCAAGCTTATGGCTATGCGGCGAAATACGAAGATGACCAAGGAACAGTCATGTCGGATCCAGTTGCTATGCAAAAAGATACGATTATGGATTTAGCTTCGATCAGCAAGTTGTTTACGACAACTTCCGCGATGATCCTTTATGAACAAGGCGCCTTTGATTTGGATGATCTTGTAGCGGATTACCTGCCATCATTCGCCTCCAATGGGAAAGAAGCGGTCACGATTAGACAGTTGATGACCCACACCTCAGGTTTTCCTGCCTGGATACCCTTGTATCAACAAGGTGACAGTCGTGAAGACCGCTTGCAGATCGTCATGGAAGAACCGCTCACAGCCGAACCAGGGGAAAGCTATCAATATAGTGATCTGAATATGATTACCCTCGGTGTATTAATTGAAGAGCTGTCCGGGAAACGTCTCGATCAATTTGTTGCGGATAACATCACCGATCCACTCAATATGTCCAACACCATGTATAACCCCCCAGAATCGTTAAAACAGCAAACGGCCGCCACGGAATTCCAGCCTTATATTGATCGGGGTATCGTTTGGGGAGAGGTCCACGATGAAAACGCTTGGTCATTAGACGGCGTTGCGGGCCATGCAGGCGTTTTCTCCACGGCCTCGGACTTAGCTAAGTTTGCCCATATTTTTATTAATGATGGTCGCTATGGCGGCGAGCAAATCTTGAAGCCAGCCACCATCGATTTACTCGTAAACAATCAAATTCCGGATTTTCCTGGTAACGCTCACGGTTTAGGATGGGAGCTAAACCAGGGTTGGTATATGGATGCGTTATCTGAAAGCACGACCATCGGCCACACCGGGTATACAGGCACGTCCATTGTGATCAATCCCAACAACAAAACCGTGGCTATTTTACTCACCAACCGCGTGCACCCCACGCGTGACACCCCATCCACGAATCCCGCACGACGAGCTTTGGCACGACAGGTAGCTGATGCCATACCAGTTGACACACCGAAACATCGTGACACCTGGTTCGCAGGATACGGCAGCTCGGCTGACAAAACGTTAAAAGCTGAAATAGACCTTGATCATGACGCAACGTTAAGGTTTAGTACCTGGTACCGGATCGAAAATAACTATGATTTCGGGTATGTCGAGGTATCGAGTGACGGGGAGAATTGGGAAGACGTAACGCCTGAATCTTATACAGGCAGCAGCGGAAATTGGAAAGATGTAAATGTTGCGATACCAAAAGACACTCAGTTTGTCCGGTTCCGCTATAACACGGATGGCTCGGTCAATTCCAGAGGGTGGTATGTAAGCGAGCCGACCATTAAAGAAGACGGCGAACAACCTGATTCCTTGCAGTTGAGTTCGGATGAATGGGAAAAACGCTCCTATTAACACGCATCTATCAAACAATCCTAAGAAAGGACGTGACCTAATGAAAAAACGAGGTAAGCGCGGCTTGATCGGTATGCTGTTGTTCTTTATGTTAGCAGGGCAAACACTAGCAGGTTGGCCATCTAGCAATGTTCAGGCTGACGGGAAAGAAGGAGTCGATGATTTATTGATTTACCAGAACCTCCCGCAAGCTGAAGTAGAAGATGGGCAAGACACCATTAACTTAAAAGCTCTTCACGTCTATCAAGATGGCCATTTTATGTGGACAAGCGATCTAGAATGGGAATCGACCAATCAAAATGTGGCTACTGTTGATGATGATGGCACCGTCACCATGACCGGTCAGCCTGGTCGCTCCCATATCAAGGTGACAGACGGTCACTACACCGATCGAATATCTGTTCATACTAAACCGGACAAAAAGCCAGGTGAAAAAGGCAAACCGGATTTTAAGCCAACGATCATCAAACAAACCGGTGAACGCTATCAATTGGTTGATGACGCCCTGGCTAATATGTCCTTAGAAGAAAAATTAGGTCAAATGATGATGCCGGATTTTCGTAATTGGGACGGCGAAAATGTAACGGAAATGCTTCCGGAAATTGAGCAAATGGTTCAGGATTACCATTTGGGTGGTGTCATTTTATTCCGTGAAAATGTCGTCACGACTGCCCAGACGACTGAACTTGTCGCGGATTATCAGGCAGCCTCCGAAAAGTATGGCATGCTTGTAACGATCGATCAGGAGGGCGGCATTGTAACTCGCCTCCAGTCTGGTACAGATATGCCAGGCAATATGGCACTTGGAGCCACTCGCTCTGAAACTATCAGCCATAATGTCGGGGAAGCGATCGGGGAAGAACTCAATTCTTTAGGCATTAACATGAATCTAGCGCCGGTAATGGATGTTAACAACAACCCGGACAACCCGGTCATCGGCGTGCGTTCATTCGGGGAGGATCCTCAGTTAGTGAGCGACCTTGGCGTGTCTTATATTGAGGGCGTTCAGGACGCTGGCGTCGCTGCAACAGCCAAGCATTTCCCAGGTCACGGCGATACAGCTGTTGATTCCCATATCGGACTGCCCGAAGTGCCTTACGGGATGGAGCGTTTAGAGGAAGTCGAGCTCTATCCTTTCCAACAGGCGATGAACGCCGGTGTTGATGCTATTATGACCGCCCATGTCACCTTTCCGAAAATTGATGACAGTACGGCGATCTCGAAAAAAACAGGAGAAGAAATCAATATACCCGCCACGCTATCCCACGATGTTTTGACCGGGTTAATGCGTGAGCAAATGGGATACGAGGGCGTCATCTATACCGATGCACTTAACATGAATGCGATCGCTGACCACTTTGGTCCTGTAGATGCTGCCGTGCGTGCTGTAAAAGCAGGTTCGGATATTGTCCTGATGCCCGTCGGTATTTCAGATGTAGCTGAAGGGTTACAGGAAGCTGTGGAAACGGGTGAAATTTCCGTTGATCGCATTGAACAGTCGGTTGAACGCATCTTAGATCTTAAATTGAAAAAAGGGGTTATGAAATCAGAGCAGCCGGAACCGCTTGAAGATAAAATTGAGCAAGCCGAGCAAGTGGTTGGATCTGACGAGCATAAAGCCGTTGAAACAGAAGCTGCACGCGAGTCCATCACACTCGTGAAGAATGATCAGTCGCTGCCTATTGAGGGTAACCCAGATGAAGACATCGTCGTCATCGGAAACACTTACGTAGATGCTTTAGGCAGTGCCGTGAAGGAGCAACATGAAAATACCACAATCATGAACCTTGGTTCAGACTATGCCCTGTCAGATGAACAGCTTCAACACGTCCGGGAAGCCGACCATGTGATTACGGGCACTTACACGTACAATGTGTCCACTCGTTCTGACGATCATCCGCAAATGGAAATGGTGGATCAAGTCATGAGTGAGGCAGAAGGTAACGTGATCGGAGTAGGCATCCGCAACCCTTATGATATTATGGCTTATCCTGATGTGGATGCGTATGTTGCCCAGTATGGATTCCGAGACGCCAGTTTTGAAGCGACAGCGGCTGCTTTATTTGGCGATTACGCTCCAACCGGTCAACTTCCCGTTTCCATTCCGGGAACAGGCGATAATACGACCCTCTATGATTTCGGACATGGCTTAAGTTATTAATCCTAAAATGATCAAGGAGGAATCGAAATGAAAAAATGGTTTTCGCTTGCCCTGGTGGCCGTGCTCATGCTTTCTTCTTTAACCGTAGTGCTCGCAGACCCAGGAGGCAAAGGCAAGGGCCATCCCGGTAAAGGCAAGGATCATCCGCCTGGACAGGTGAAAAAATTCGATCTTGGTGTTGAGCAGCTTTTAGAAGAAGAAAAAGACTTGATTGAAGGGAAAAATGTCGGTTTAATTACGAACCCAACTGGTGTTAATGAAGACTTGAATAGCGTGGTGGATTTGCTGCATAACGATTCGGACGTTAATTTGACCGCGCTTTACGGGCCGGAACACGGTGTGCGCGGCAGTGCCCAGGCCGGGGAATACGTGGAATATTACATTGACGAACAAACCGGGCTCCCCGTCTACAGTCTGTATGGTGAAACGCGTAAGCCGACACCGGAAATGTTAGAAGGCATCGACGTGCTGCTGTTTGATATCCAGGATGTAGGCACCCGTTTCTACACGTACATTTATACGATGGCCTATGCGATGGAAGCGGCAGAAGAAAATGATGTTGAATTTGTCGTCCTGGACCGCCCGAACCCCATCAGCGGTTCTGAAGTCGCAGGTCCAGTACTGGATGAAGATTACACGTCCTTCGTCGGCAACTATCCGATCCCGCTTCGGCACGGGATGACCGTCGGTGAATTGGCGAAGTTATTCAACAACGAATACGGAATTGGTGCAGATTTGAATGTAGTTGAAATGGAACGATGGGATCGCGACATGTATTATGATGACACGCAGCTTGAATTCGTAGCGCCATCGCCTAACATGCCGACACTCGATACCGCCCTCGTCTATCCTGGCGCTGCGCTGATTGAAGGGACGAACGTGTCAGAAGGACGAGGAACAACCAAACCGTTTGAAATGGTCGGTGCACCGTTCATTAACAGCACCGAATTAGCAGCTGAAATGAACAGCCATGATCTCCCTGGTGTGACGTTCCGCGCTGCTTCATTCACACCGGCCTTTTCAAAACACAGCGGTGACTTGACGCACGGTGTTGAAATTCATGTAACCGATCAGGAACGCTATAAATCTGTCGAAACCGGTCTACATCTCGTGAAGACCATTCACGACATGTATCCGGACGATTTCGAATTCCGCGCCGAAAATAGTGAAGGCGTCTCGTTCTTCGACTATTTAATCGGTAATGGATGGGTTCGTGAAGCAATTGAAAACGGAGAGTCTGTCGACCAAATGAAAATGGAATGGCAAGATGATCTCCATGACTTCAAACAACTTCGCGAACAATATTTACTTTATTAATTGCACGCTTCCTCCCCTTAACAATATAAGTGTGAAACGGGAGCTCCGACCAACTAGTGGCGGGGCTCCCGTTTATTTTCATACTGTGCTCGAGTTGTCAGGTTCACGCGCCGATTTATCGTCGTATTACGCGCCAATATCGTTGGATCGCTCGCATATATCGTAGCTCGCAGCCAGAATATCGTCGCTTCGCCCAATGTCGTCGCATCACGCGCCAATATCGTCGGCTCGCTCGCATTTATCGTCGCTCGCGGCCAGAATATCGTCGCTCCGCCCAATGTCGTCGCACCGCGCGTCAATATCGTCGGTGCGACCGCGTTTATCGTCGTTCGTAGCCAGAATATCGTCGCTCCGCCTAATGTCGTCGCACCGCGCGTCAATATCGTCGGTGCGACCGCGTTTATCGTCGTTCGTAGCCAGAATATCGTCGCTCCGCCTAATGTCGTCGCACCGCGCGTCAATATCGTCGGTGCGACCGCGTTTATCGTCGTTCGTAGCCAGAATATCGTCGCTCCGCCCAATGTCGTCGCATCACGCGCCAATATCGTCGGCTCGCTCGCATTTATCGTCGCTCGCGGCCAGAATATCGTCGCTCCGCCCAATGTCGTCGCACCGCGCGCCAATATCGTCGGTGCGACCGCGTTTATCATCGTTCGTAGCCAGAATATCGTCGCTTCGCCCAATGTCGTCGCATCACGCGCCAATATCGTCGGCTCGCTCGCATTTATCGTCGCTCGCGGCCAGAATATCGTCGCTCCGCCCAATGTCGTCGCACCGCGCGTCAATATCGTCGGTGCGACCGCGTTTATCGTCGTTCGTAGCCAGAATATCGTCGCTCCGCCCAATGTCGTCGGACCGCGCGTCAATATCGTCGGTTCGCTCGCATTTATCGTCGCTCCGCCTAGTCGACTATTTATAAAGAGAGATGTTGACTTTGTTCAAGCCCAGCGTACGCGCAGCTTTCAGCATTTTCCGGACTTCATCTTCTGCAGAATCAAGGTCGATATCTTGACGGGAAATGTTCAAGCTGATCGGTTGAGCATTGCTGTCTTGTTGCAGATATGTGGAAGAAGCAGGTTGTTCAGTCTGTTCCTCATGATCTGGTTGAGTAATTGGTGTACGAGCTTCACCTTTAGTTTGTTTGCCGCGAATTTTCCGGCCGTGATAGACGATGTTGGGATAGGGACAGCCGGTTTCCTCCTGAATGTCGCGGTAACTTTTCGTTGTTTCGGATAACAGACGTTTTACTTCATTCAAATCATAATTATGTTTACGTTTAGCCATTTTTTGTAAAACTCCTTCTTTTTCTAAGTTCACTTCCATTTTAAACCAAGTCGGGCGAAAGTACTATACACAACCGGGGATAGATTTTTTCGACAAAAATTTAAAACAATATTACAAAAAGGGTGTTATTTTTTGAAACAATGTTTTATACTGTATAATATAAGAAAAATTCAGAAAATGAGGTAAGCGACCTATGGGCAGCCAACTTTTATTGATTCAGGAGCATCTCCAATCTTTGAAGCCATCGGAGAGGAAAGTGGCGGATTACATTTTGAACGATCCTGAAGAGGTGATCAATTCTTCGGTGCATAAGCTGGCAGAACGTGCGGAAGTTAGTGTGGCAACCATTGTAAGGTTATCGAAGAAATTACAGTGCAAAGGGTTTCAAGATTTGAAGTTGAAGATTGCCTACGATTTGGCCAAATCTGAACAAGACAAACCGTTGTATGAGGATATCCCGAAAGAAGGGTCGATTCGCTCACTGATTCACTCGGTGTCCTCGAGTAACATCCAATCTATTGAAAATTCCATGTCGGTTTTATCAGAGGAAGAATTAGAGAAAGCGATTGAACTCATTTCGAAGGCCAGGTTAGTCGCTGTTTATGGAATTGGTGCATCCGGGGTGATTGCCCGGGATATGAAGCAAAAGCTCACGCGCATTAATCGGTGGTGTGAAGCAGCAGAGGACCGTGATACGCAAGTGACGATTTCAGCTAACTTAAGCGAGGCGGATGTTGCATTCGGTATTTCTTATTCTGGGCAAACGATTGATATCATTGATTCGCTACAGGTGGCGAAGAAAAATGGTGCCAATATCATTGCTCTCACCCAATACGGCGAAAATGATGTGGCCTCCATCGCGGATGTCCGGCTGCATACCACCTCGCTAGAAGGCAGTGTGCGCAGCGGAGCGACTGGCTCACGCATTGCGACGCTCAATGTAATTGATATGCTTTACCTTGGTGTCACCCGATTTGACAAGCTTGATAACATAGACGCTTTAGAGCGGACTCGAAAAGCAGTGGAGGTATTAAAGAAACATGTATGATCAATATGTACGCGAGCTTGTTCAAAATCGTAAACTGCCGGGCGCTGTATTGCACATTGCTCACAAAGGAAAGACGGTGTTTCAACACGCGTACGGCGGATATACCGATAATGCCAACCACTATCATGACATGCGTGAAAATACGGTATTTGATGTCGCGTCTTTAACTAAAGTGATGGCGACGCTGCCTGCGATATTAAAGCTGATCGATGACGATGCGTTGACTGTTAAGGATCCGATTCAGTTTCATGTGCCGGAGTTTGAGCATCCTGGTGTTACTGTGGAACACGCTTTAACACATGCGACGGGGATGCCGGCAGACTTGGGAAAAGTTTACCGGGATGATCCGCGCGATATTTTGGGGGAAGTTCTCGCCAAAAGTCAGCAGGCTGAACCGGGAAAAGGGCCCGTTTATAGTGATCTCGGCATGATTATTTTGGGACATATGGTGGAGCGGATCACAGGGCAATCGTTGGATGATTTTACGGCATCGCATGTGTTTCAGCCTTGGGGGATGGGCGATACGCAGTTCAATCCCTCCCCAGCGATTAAAGACCAGACGGCAGCTACGGAGATGGTTGAAGATCGTTTCATCCACGGTGAGGTTCACGATGAAAAAGCCTACCATTTAGGAGGTATAAGCGGCCACGCCGGCTTGTTTTCGACAGCAGAAGATGTAGCGCGCTTCGGCCATTACTGGTTGTATCCGAATGAGCAGCGGGTGTTATCTTCCGGTGTGATGAATCGCGCGATTACGCCTTATCAAGGAAGCCGAGGGTACGGGTTTGAAATCGTTACGGGTGCTAAAGGGGAGGAGCTTTCCTGCGGAAGGAGGTGGTCGGCTGGAAGTTATGGGCATACGGGGTTTACCGGTACGAGTCTCTGGGTGGACCCTAAAGAACAATTGGTGGTCGTATTTCTGAGTAACATCGTTCATTTTGGCAGGAAACACGATATGGGCCGGATCAGGCCGCATTTACACGCCTTGATCCATTCATCTTTCACTCATTCATAATTAAGGGGGATTTTTAAATGAAGTCATTGAAAGCGTTTACGTTCGTTGGGCTCTTAGCATTTATTCTCATTATGTCAGCATGTTCTTCAGACAGCGGAGGCGATGGCGATACTAATGAGGAAGCGAGCGGCGATCAGGTTCAAATCGAAATGGGGAGCTGGCGAACGGAGGATACGGAAGCCTATCAAACGATTATCGATAAGTTCAACGAAGAGCACCCTGATATCCAAATTGAATTTAATCCATCCAAGAACACCGAGTATAACACGATTTTGAACACCGCTTTGCAAAGTGGTGAAGGACCGGATATTATCCACCTTCGTCCTTATACGCCAGGTATCGAGCTGGCTGATGCCGGTTATTTAGAACCGCTTGATGATCTCGAAGGCCTGGATCAATATCCAGAAGAATATTTGGCTGCCTCAAAAGGGTCGGACGGCAAACAGTACGGGGTTCCTTTGAACATAAGTACGACGCAAATGTTTTATAACGAAGATATTTTTGATGAGCTGGGACTTGAAGAACCACAGACGTGGGAAGAGTTCATGTCGGTGAATGAAACCTTGAAAGAAGAAGGGTATACGCCGATTTCGCTGGCATCCAAGGAAGCCTGGCTGTTGTCACTTGCCCACGGCATGATCGGGCCCGCTCACTATGGCGGAACTGAATTCGTCGATAAAATCACGGCGGGTGAGACGGACTTTACGAGTGAAAAATTTGTCAATTCGATCGAAGCGATGGATGAACTGAAACAATACTTCCCGGATAATTACGAAGGTCTTGGTATGGAAGATATCCGGACAATGTTCTTCACTGGCGATGCCGCCATGTTCCCAATGGGAAGCTGGGAAATTGAAGTGCTGCGCGAGATGAATCCGGACTTGAATTTCGACTTTTTCCCAATGCCATCTGCTACTGGCAAGGAGCCGACTGTCACGTCATGGGTGGACGGTTCTTATGCCATTAATGCTAACTCGGAAAACAAAGAAGCTGCGAAAGAATTTTTGCAATTCATGACTACCGAGGAATTCGGCGAGCTGTTTACAAAAGAATTTAAAATGATCAGTGCTATACCTGGCATCGAGTCAGATGATCAACTGGTAAATGATTTGAGTCAAGCCGCTGATCAGCGTTCAACACCTTATATGATCTTGGTTCATTTTGCCGGTGGTAATCCATCAACAAAAGAAACGATTGAGAAGGAACTACAAGGCATGTACCTTGGAGAACGTACACCACAAGAAGTGGCGGAAACTGTCCAAGAAAATGCGGAAAGCTGGTATGAGCCACTACAATAATTTACAAAAGGGGCGGTGAATATGAAATCAGCAGCGTCTTCAAAATCGACTCATCTCAAAAAACAGAGGAACTGGAAAAGATGGTCCATCCATCTTTTCCCTATTCCCGCCTTGATCATTTACGGGTTATTCATTGTTTACCCGTTATTCGCTGCTCTTACATATAGCTTTTTTGAATGGGATGGCATGGTAAGAGGCGAATTTGCAGGGTTCAAGAATTTTGTGGATTTATTTACATTACAGCCATTCAGCGATTTATTTTGGAATGCGTTTGGCCACAACATTTTATATTTTGTGCTGCAGATGATATTTCAAAATGGATTAGCCTTTATCTTGGCCTATATTATTTATAAAAAAGTACGCGGGGCCGAATTTTTAAAGATTTCGTACTTTTTGCCTCGGTTGTTGTCGGTCATTGTAGTCGGGTTCTTATGGAAATTGATTTTGAACCCGAACTATGGCGCCTTTAATGTCATCTTAGAGAACCTCGGACTCGAAGCCTTACAAAAAGCATGGCTTGGGGATCCTGATACAGCTTTGATTGCTATTATTCTCATTAATTCATGGTATGGGCTCGGTTTCGGTGTATTGATTTTCTTAGCTGGCTTCCAGTCGATTCCAAAAGAACTGCTCGAAGCTGGTAAGCTTGACGGTGCGACTGGGCTGTCCATGGTGCGGCGGATTTTGCTGCCGTTGATGGTGCCATCGATTATGATTATGACTGTGCTCACATTTATCCAGTCGTTTGAAGCATTCGAGCTGGTCTATGCGATGCAAGGTTCAGAAGGCGGCCCTTATAGTTCGACTGATACACTTGCCGTTTATTTCTATCGTTTAGCCTTTGGCGGCTCATCAGGCGGTTCCTCATCAGCCATTGGACTCGGTTCTGCGCTGGCGGTAGTCTTGTTCTTGTTCATTGCCGTATTTACCGCGTTGTATTTGAAATATATGCAGAAAAAACAAGTAGATATGTAGGAGGGGATAACCAGTGAATCACACCATTTGGACGAAACCATTTTATTACGTCTTTGCCTTTTTTGTAGCTTCGATCAGCTTGTACCCGATCTTGTTGATGATTTTGTCTTCTTTTAAAACGAGCACTGAAATATTCACAAGCCCTCTTGCATTTCCGAAATCTTTTACCTTGGAAACGTATCGTAATTTGCTCGAACAGATCCCGTTCATGACGTTTTTCATGAACAGTGTCATTGTCAGTGGTGTCTCGGTGGCGCTCATTCTGGTCACGTCTTCGCTGGCGGCTTTCTATATAGCACGATTTACCTTCCAATGGAATAACATGCTCTTTTTCTTCTTTTTAATGGGGATGATGCTTCCGATAAAACTTGGCATTGTGCCGTTGTTCATCTTGATGAAGGATTTGGAGCTGTTGAACACGTTATGGTCATTGATCTTCATGTATACGGCTACCGGGATTCCATTGTCGATTCTCATTTTGACCGGATTTTTCCGGACCATGCCGCGTGAGCTGGAAGAAGCGGCTCGAATTGACGGGGCAGGGAACCTGCGCATCCTATGGAACGTTGTCCTTCCATTGATGAGACCGGCCCTCGGGACAGTCATGATCATCCAGTTCATTCAATCCTGGAACGACTTTTTCTTCCCGTTGATTTTCATCACCGATGATATGAAGAAAACGATTCCGGTGGGAATGCTTTCGCTCTTCGGTGAATATTCTGCTGACTGGGGCGCATTATTCGCGGGCTTAACCCTTGCGTCGCTGCCCATGATCATTCTATTCTTTATTGCTTCAAAACAATTCATGGAAGGATTGACTCAAGGTGCCATCAAATAACGGTTTTTATATTGGCGTGGATGGTGGCGGTACGAAAACAGCAGCTTTGTTGTGTGATGAGACTGGCCGTGTAATCGGTGCCAGTCAAAGCGGCTCGACAAGTTTTAAATCGCGCACAGAAAGTGACATTTACGCCAACTTTCAACGTCTCACCACCGAACTCATGACTGATGCAGAACTGTTAGCCGACCAGGTCACCGGGGTGTTTGTTTCAGCAGCTGGCGGTGATCGACAAGAAGATAAACAACGCTGGTCAAAGATGCTAACCTCTGTTTTTTCCAATCTGGAATCGATTGAAGTTAAAAATGATGCGTTTGGTGCGCTGGCCAGCGGGACATTCGACATAGCTGGAAGTGTACTCATCGCCGGCACAGGCTCCATCGCTTACTCAACTGAAGGCTTGAACAGTAATGCCGTTAGAGTTGGGGGGTGGGGGTACTTGTTCGGAGACGAGGGTAGCGGGTATGACATGGGGAGACAGGCGCTTAGCACTCTTGCCCTCATGGAAGACGAGCGTGTGCCTTTTGATAGCGGGTTCAGCGAAATGGTATTGAACTCGCTGCAAGTGAAAAAGCCGGAAAACGTAATCACAGCCGTCTATGAATCTGATTATCCGCGTCATACCATTGCATCACTAGCCCGCCCAGTTCTTGATCTGGCAGCCGATCGCAATACGACTGCACGTATGATCATGAATCAGACTCTTAGGAACTTGCTGGATTTGGTGGAAGCGATTGCGTTGAAACGACCAGCAAGCCGAGCGGAGCCTATCACGATCGTTGGGGGCCTCTTTCAATCCGATTTGTTCCGCTTAGCGTTCATGAAGCTGATGCACAAGAGGCAACCGAGCAGGAAAGTCATTTATCCCAAACTTCCACCTGTAGCTGGATCGCTCATTTGTGCACTCATCCAGAATGGTGTTCCCATTACGGCCGATCTCAAAGCAAATTTGCATGCAACTTATAAAAAAAGAGGTTAAACAAGCATTAATATGCTTTTAAAAGAGCGATCACTTATCGTAAATGGAGGTGCAGATATGACCGACATTGATCCAATTTTAGATACTGAAATGCGTAACGAAAAATCTGATCAGCTGCATCAATTTTCAACGATGGAAATCATCGCGTTAATGAATGAAGAAGATCAGAAAGTGCCACATGTCATCAAGCGTGCACTTCCAGACATTGCAGCTGTCATTGATGCGACGGTAAAGGTATTACAAGCAGGTGGCCATCTCTATTATTTTGGTGCCGGAACAAGTGGCAGACTGGGTGTACTTGATGCCTCAGAATGCCCCCCTACCTTTGGTGTCCCGCATGAACTCGTCAATGGCATCATTGCAGGTGGTGATCGTGCCCTAAGGTATCCGATTGAGAATGCGGAAGATAGTAAAGAAGAAGGTGCCACTGATGTCAGGAAATACGTAGGGCGTAACGATATGGTAATTGGAATCGCCTCCAGTGGAAAAACACCTTACGTCCTAGGGGCTATGGAAGCAGCCAGAGCATTAGGCGCCCAAACGGCCAGTATTGCCTGCAATGCCTCTGCAGAATTATCGCACACGGTCCACCATCCGATTGAGCTGGCTGTCGGTGCTGAAGTGGTTACAGGGTCGACTCGTCTCAAAGCTGGCAGCGCGCAAAAGATGGTACTTAATATGATCTCTACGGCGTCTATGATAAAAATGGGGAAAGTGTACAAAAATTTAATGGTGAACGTGCAAGCGTCGAATGAAAAACTTCGGAAGCGAGCCATTTCCATTATTCGGGAGTTGACCGGGGTCGATGAAGAACGCGCTGCAGAGGCAAGCAACAAGGCTCAAGGCGATGCGAGAATTGCTATTCTGATGCTCTTGTTGGAGATTGACGCTGAAACAGCCCGCCGTGTGCTTGAACAAAAAAAGGGTCATTTCCCTGACACAGTCGAAGCAATGACCCAGGCCCACAAACAAGCGGATAACAAAAATAACAATTAATCAAGACTGTCGGTACCACTTTCCCTCTAATGGGGCGACAGCATAAAAATCTCTGTTCAGTTAACAGAGATTTTTAATTTTGAGTCTGTTTTCGGTGTTGGACATGTTAAATTAATTACAAGAACGTTATGGCAAAAAACGGAAGGTGTATTGTGTTCATCTATAAGAGAAGGAGGATAAATATGATCGAAAAAACTGCGTCTAACAGTCATTCTACAACGCCTCTAACGCTCGGTATTCTTTCAATTGTAATTCCTTTTATTGGTCTAGTGCTTGGCGTGATTGGGGTTGTCGTTTCAAGAAAAGCAAGTAAGGAAGCCAGTAATAGCTTTGTAACGATTGGCTTAATATGTAGTGTGGTAGGAATTGTGGTCCAACTCTTTGCTATCTTAGGTTTTATCTCCTACTATATGATGACCGCAACAGGCTAGATTCTTATATCGGTCACGGATGAACAAGAAAATATCTAATTCAAAGATCAGTTCCGGTTTTTTATCGGAACTTTTTTATTCGGTTCGAAGTCCAAAATAAGCGTTTGGCGCTTCGGGGACCGTTATGTCGATATATGTACATTTTAGTCTATTTCAATCTACATAATATTTTGAATCTTTGATACGATAAGCGTTATAACACGTTTAAGAAAGGCAGGTGATAGAGGTGATTCAACGTTTACTGGATGTGTCGTTGATGACAAAAATTACGGGCATGGTTGTCGGGTTAATCTTATCGGTCATTATGTTATTGCTTGGGATTTTTGCCTATTTCGATACGAATCAAATCTTTTCAAATAAAAACGATCTCAGTTTGCAAACGGCTAAGACGATTTCGTTTATGCCATCCGTGGGGGATGCGCTGAAATCGGCGAGTCCGACTGATGAACTCCAGACGTTGACAGAACGCATCAGTATGCAGACGAATGCAGATTATATCATCATCCAGAATCGGCAAAGCGAAATCCTCACCCATCCTGACCCGGAGATGATCGGGGAGGAACAAGCTTTTGATGACGGGTACCGGGCGGTTGTGTTCGGCGGCTATTATAACATCGAGTCAGACGAATTTATGGGATCGTCTATAGTCGGTAAGGCCCCGATTTATTCAGAGGAACGGGAACTCGTCGGCATCGTTTCTGTCGGCTACCTCAAAGAAAATATATTCTCGGATATTATTGATCGGATGGATAGCATTCTTTACTTTGCGCTCATTGTGGTCGTCATCGGTATTTTATTGAGTATTTTTCTGGCCCGCCACATTCGCAAAGACACGATGGGACTGGAACCCCGTGAAATTGCAACGTTGTACCGTGATCGCGATTCTGTTCTTTCATCACTGAACGAAGGGGTCATCGCTACTGATGCCAAAGGGCGGATTACTATGATCAACCGTTCGGCCAAGCAGCTTGTCAATTTATCGGACACGTATGTGAACCGCCCCATTCAAGATGCTTTGCCTGAGGTATCCATCAGTGAAACGTTAGAGCGGAGTGAGGTAACGTTGAATAATGAATTACACATCAACCAAAGGGTCATCATCTTAAATCTAGCCCCGATCTTAGATCAAGGTACAGTTGTCGGTGCAGTGGCCACATTTCGAGACAAAACGGAAATAAAAGAAATGGTCAATACGTTATCAGAAGTGAAAAAATACTCGGAAGACCTGAGAGCCCAAACGCATGAATTCGCCAATAAAATGTATGTCATCTCTGGTTTGCTGCAGTTAAAAAGCTACGACGAAGCCTTCCAAATGGTGCAAAAAGAAGTGGCCAGCATGGAAAATAATAATCGCATGATATTCGAGCAAATCAGTGATCCTAAGGTTCAGGCGATCCTGCTAGGTAAAATGAGCAAGGCTTCAGAGAAGAAGATTGACTTTATCGTAGATGAGAACAGTTATTTAAATCAGCTTCCTGAGCACATTGAGGTCACGCATATGACCACCATCATCGGTAATTTAATCGATAACGCCTTCGAGGAAGTGATGTCACAATCCGAGCGGAAGGTTACCTTTCTCACACTGGACATCGGAAAAGATATCATATTTGAAATATCCGACAATGGAGGCGGTCTGGATGATCAACATGTGGCTCACGTTTTTCAGCCAGGTTATACCACCAAAGGAGAGAAAGAGCAGCGTGGATTTGGTTTGTTCAATGTAAAAGAAACGATTGATGAATTAAAAGGGGACATTGAAATTAATTCTGATGAAAACGGGACGACGTTCAGTATTTTTTTACCGAAATCAGATAAGGGAGGAAGCGAAGATGATTAACGTATTGATTGCCGAGGATGATTTCCGAATCGCCAACATTCATGAGCGATTTCTTGCCGACATTCCCGGCGTCGCATTAGCTGGGAAGGCTTTGACTGGGGAAGAAACACTGCGGCTGCTTGATGAACAAAGTGTGGACTTATTATTACTGGATATTTATATGCCGGACTATTTAGGGACAGAGCTCATACAGGAAACACGACGCAAGCAGCCTGAGCTCGATATTATTGTAATTACGGCCGCTCAGGAAAAACAATTTTTAGAAGAGAGCCTGAGAAAAGGTGTGTTTAACTACTTGATCAAGCCTGTAACGCTTGAGCGGTTTACAGAAGTATTGAATGATTATAAACAGCGCCAATCTCTATTGAAGTCAAAAGACGTTATCGATCAAGACGTGGTCGATGAACTGTTTACCACACAAGCAGGCAAACAGAACCTTCCGGAATCATTGCCGAAAGGGATTGATCCCATTACATTAAGCAAGGTTGTAAGCATCATAGAAGGAGGAAATCAAGGATGGACAGCGGAGGAAATGGGCAATAAAATTGGAGCTTCACGAACCACCGCACGCCGCTACCTGGAGTACCTCGTGTCGATAGACAAAGCAGAAGCTGAACAGGAATACGGAATCGTCGGCCGTCCTGAACGAAAATACTATAGCATCGATGCGTGAACAAAATGAACAAAATACGGTTTATGTATTCAATTTTGTTTATTATGAAAACGCTGACATGACAGAAAATTCGTATTAGTATGTCGAATAAGGTTAATGAAACCCCTTACAAAACTTCGAAAGGATGGTTACGATGCGTAAATGGATCGGTTTCATTTCGGTATTATCCCTTTTGATTATGGCCGGTTGTGGTGGTTCCAGTTCAGGTGACGGCGAAGGTGGAGCGGAATTTCCGCAGGAAGATATTGAATTCGTCGCTCCTGCATCACCAGGTGGTGGCTGGGATGGCACAGCCAGAGCGATGCAGAAGATCATGTCAGATGAAGGCATCATTGAGGAGAACATCAATGTAGTCAATAAACCGGGAGGAAGCGGGGAAGTTGGCTGGCAATACTTATCGGGTCAGGATGCTCACCATTTAGCGATCAATTCCAGCCTTGTTATTACGAATAACTTACTCGGGCAAAGCGAATTGACATACGAAGATTTCACGCCGCTTGGTATTTTGACCACGGAATGGATTTCAGTCGCTGTGCCGCCTGAGTCTGAATTTGAAAAAGGCAAGGACGTTATGGAGCAGCTTAAAGAAGATCCGACTTCATTAAAAATCGGGGTAGCACCAGGTTTAGGAAACAATGACCATTTATCGTTTGTCCAAGCTGCTAAAGAATTTGGTGTCGATATTCCCAAAGTCGAATTCTTAATTTATGAAAGCGGCGGTGACGTTGTATCTGCTTTGCTGGGCGGCCATGTCGATGTAGCGACAATGTCTGTTTCAGAAGCAAAAGAACAACACAATGCCGGTAAATTTAATATGATTGCCGTCTCTTCTGAAGAGCGCATTGAAGGTTTAGAAGGCGTGCCAACCTGGAAGGAACAAGGAGTCGACATGGTCTTTCCACACTGGAGAGGGGTCATGGGACCTCCTGATATGACAGAGGAAGAAATTGCCTATTGGGATGATAAAATCAGTGAAATGGTTGATTCAGAAGCCTGGCAGAAGGTACTTGAAAACAATGAATGGCAATCATTCTATAAAGACAGTTCGGAATCGAAAGCCTTCCTAGAAGAGCAGACGAAAAACTACGATGAGTTATTGAGTGAATCCGGACTGACTGATTAATAAAACCATGCAGAGGCTGTCTAAAACGTTGGGAGACAGCCTCTCTCTATTCCAATGGCCGGAAGGAGGAAAATCGTATGATCAGGTTATTGATGCCTGTATTTTTTATTCTGTTAGCCGTTGCCTATTTAGTCTTCACCTTTCAGTTGCCGGAATCACAAATCGGGAACCCGAATGGTCCGCGTTATTTTCCTGCACTTATCGGTTTTTTTCTGTTACTGATCAGCATTATTTACTGTATTCAGGAATGGAAACAACGTAAAGAAGAGTTGGAAGAAGTGAAACAGCTATTCACCGGCCGGACCCCTTATCTTATCGGTTCAACGCTGGTATTAATACTGATTTATACGTTCTTATTTGAACGCATCGGGTTTTTGTATTCCACGATCTTATTTTTAGGCGGCTTGTTATTTGTCGTGAACGGTCGGAAGAAGTGGCTGATAAATATCGTAGTGGCGGTCATTTTCTCTTTCGTATCCTGGTACTCATTTTCAGAATTACTCCAAGTCAGTTTGCCGTAGAGAGGAGGGCTCATCGTGGGAGTAGATTTTCAGAATGTCATCGAAGGATTAATGGTGTCGATCCGCCCGCTTAATTTGCTTTGGGTATTGATCGGCGGCTTCTTAGGAACAGTTGTCGGCATGCTGCCGGGCCTGGGTCCCGCTACAGCCGTTGCCGTGCTCATTCCTATCACGTTTGGGATGGATCCGACAAGCGCTTTAATTCTGATGGCGGCGATTTATTATGGGGCCATGTACGGTGGCTCGAGAAGTTCCATCTTATTGAATACACCAGGCGATGGGTCAGCGATTGCCGCTACCTTTGATGGATATCCGATGTCGCAGAAAGGTCAGGCAGGTCAAGCGTTGACAATCTCCGCTATCGCTTCGTTAATCGGGGGTCTTTTTGCCATCGTCGGATTCGTGCTGCTAGCCAAGCCGCTAGCCTCGTTCGCTCTAAGGTTCGGCCCGGCTGAATACTTCATGCTCATGCTGTTCACTTTGTCAGCGATCGTGTCCTTATCCAAAGGCAACATGGTCAAAGGGTTCATCGCCATGTCGATCGGGCTGATATTGAGTACAGTCGGTATTGATTTGCAAACCGGGGTTCATCGTTTCACGTTTGATATCCCGCAGCTGAGTGAAGGTATCGACTTTCTTGTCGTCATCATCGGGGTGTATGCTGTCGGTGAAGTTTTGTATAACTTCATTGGTATTGATTCACTTGGGTCAGGGAAGAAAAAAGTAGGTAAAAAGTGGATCACGAAAGAACAATGGCAGCAATCGAAATGGCCGATGATCAGGAGCGGGCCGATGGGCTTTCTAATTGGTGTCTTGCCTGGTGCTGGCGGCTCGATTGCTTCCATGCTCAGTTATACAACTGAAAGACAATTGTCCAAAAATCCAGAACGGTTCGGCAAAGGGGCGGTTGAAGGGGTAGCAGCGCCGGAGTCAGCTAACAACGCCGCTTCTGTCGGGGCGTTTATTCCATTATTGACGATGGGTATTCCCGGTTCAGGTACGACGGCCGTTATTTTGGGAGCTGTCATCATGTTAGGGCTTCGTCCAGGACCGTTGTTGTTTGAGAATAGTCCGGATATGGTATGGACGCTTGTGAATAGCATGTTCATCGGCAACATCATGCTGGTGATCATGAACATCTTGATGGTGGGTTTACTTGTCCGTATTTTGGACACGCCTCCTAAAGTGCTCTATCCGCTCATTCTAGTGTTGGCGTTTATTGGGACTTACACATTGAGCTATAGCATGGTGGACTTCTATATTCTCGTCATTTTCGGATTAATCGGGCTTGCGATGAAATTGTTGAACTTTCCGATTGCCCCGCTGATTCTTGCGGTCATCGTCGGTTCCGATATGGAGCAGAACTTTCGGAAAAGTGTCGTATCGCACGACAATTATCTCAACATTTTCTTCGCTTCCTCAGTTTCGACAACGTTGACGATCATGACCATTTTATCAGTCCTGTATCCATTTTTCCTAGGGTGGCTGCAGAAACGTAAACAAAAACAAGCGTAACGCATTTTTCTGTTTTCACTGGCATAGTGGGGGCGACATGATGAATAAACAAACATGGCTTTTATCAATGGTTGGGGTACTGTATATTGCAGCGTTTTTCCCGGCTTTTGATTGGAGTTTGCAAATAAAAGCGGCCGCCGTCCTGGTCATTATCCAAATTCTATGGATTGGCCGGGTCTTCCCGCTTGCGTATAGTTCAGTCTTACTGATTCTGCTGTTGTCCTTTCACTTTTTTTCATATGATGAGACGCTCAGTTACTTTGGTTCCGGTCTGGTCTGGCTGCTATTTTCGACGTTCATTCTCGCCCACGCTTTCATTACGACGGGGTTGGCGAGCAGAGTTTCATTATTCATTCTCAGCCTGTCGCGCGGATCCAGCAAACTGTTGATTCTTGTATCGTTTTTACTCATGTTTGTTCTGACGGTATTTATCCCATCCAACATAGGTAAAGGCAGTTTAATCAGTTCGATCCTGCATGACATTTCCCGGAGTCTGCAACGTATACAGCCGTCACGTCATATTGCGACCACGCTGTTCATTGGGATTACCTATGTGTGTGCCATATCGGCGGCTTTTGTGCCAACGGGAGCCAGCTCGACTATTTATGCTTTTGGCATCTTTTCAGATCTTTCCGATAAAGTGACTTATTTGCATTGGCTGTTATATTTCGGCGTGCCCATCCTTGTATTTGTCGGGCTGCTCTGGTTGATTTTCAACTTGTTTTTCCCTGCTGAGGATGTCGATCCTTCCGTTGTAAAGAACTTGATTACCTCCAAATTTTCAGAATTAGGACCCTGGAGCGCGAAGGAGAAAAAAATGGCGCTCATTATGGTTGTAACGCTCTCGCTATGGGTGACGCAGCCCCTCCACGGCTACTCGATTCCTTTGGTCGGCCTGCTCGGGGCAAGCATGGTGGTGCTGCCATATATCGGTGTGATGACCTGGGAAGCAGCAAAAGAAGGCGTAAATTGGGATATGATGATTTTTTTTGCGGCCACGTTAATGTTATCAAATATGCTGATTGATACGGGGACGATTGATCATGTGGTGGATTATTTAGTGGCTCATTCGCACGACTATCCGTCAATCATTCTCGTCATAGGATTAATCGTTATCACTGCCTTGATTCGCATCATATTCGTGAATGTGCTCGGTTTTCTAACGATTATGCTCCCGATGGCCGTAACATTAGGGGACGAGCTGGCCGGTGTTACGTCTTTAACGCTGGCGATGGCGGTTTATTTGATCGGAGTGCCGGGATTTTTACTCATCACGCAATCTCCTGTTCATTTGATCAGTTATTCGTACGGGTATTTTACCGAACGTGAACTGCTGCGCGTGGGTACCGTAGCAATGGCGGTTTGGATCGTCATTATTTTTGTAACCATGACAATGTATTGGAATCTAGTGATTTAAAGGAGGAAGGGACGCTATGACGTGGTTGATCAACAATCAGTCATCACAAAAAGAACTAGCTCAGAGGTTCAAAACGTATATGGAAGAGTCCGCCATATTAAAAATGATGGGGGCTCATGACGGTATGGCCGGGTTAATGGCAAAAGAAGCCGGTTTTCATGCCTTATACTTATCCGGTGGAGCGTTTACGGCAAGTAAAGGCTTACCTGATTTGGGGCTATTAAACTCGACTGAAGTAGCAGAACGGGCAAAAGAACTGACCCGAGCGACTGATCTGCCTTTATTAGTCGATGTGGATACCGGATTCGGGGGCCCGCTCAATGTTGCACGAACCGTTAAAGAAATGGTGGAAGCGAATGTAGCTGCTATTCAAATGGAAGACCAGCAACTCCCGAAAAAGTGCGGTCATTTGAATGGCAAACAATTAATTTCCGAAGAAGATATGGTTCAAAAAATCGAAATGGTAAAAGAAATTGCGCCGAACCTTATAGTAGTGGCTAGAACGGATGCCCGGGGCGTAGAAGGGATGGATGAAGCTGTTAAGCGTGCAAAGGCGTACGAGCAGGCTGGCGCTGATGCTGTTTTTCCCGAAGCTATTAGTAAAGCGTCTGAATTCAAAACATTTGCAGACGAGCTGAACGTTCCGTTGCTTGCAAACATGACAGAGTTCGGCAAAACCCCTTATTACACAGCGGAAGAATTTGAAAATATGGGGTACGCGATGGTCATTTATCCGGTGACATCACTTCGACTGGCAGCAAAAGCTTACAAAGAAGCCTTCACAGAAATCTACCAGACCGGTACCCAAAAACACGTATTGGATCGCATGCAAACGCGGGAAGAGCTGTATGAAGCGATCCATTTAGAAGAGTATGAGAATCTTGATGATAAAATCTCCCGCACTATTTTGCCTGATATTGACGAAAGGGAGTGACTGAGATGGATCCAATTCAACACGAGACGTCTGTCGATCCGTTGCTAGAAGCGATCGCAGATTACGCTTTAACCCCTGGCATTGGGGATGAAGAAGCATTAGAAACATCCCGCCATGTCGTGATGGACAGTCTAGGGTGTGCGATGTTAGCGCTGAACTTTCCCGAATGTACAAAATTGCTGGGACCGATTGTACCTGGTACACGAGTTGAAAATGGAAGTGTCGTTCCCGGAACGTCTTATCAATTAGACCCCGTCCAGGCGGCTTTTAACATTGGCACGATGGTTCGCTGGCTCGATTATAATGACTGCTGGCTAGCTCAGGAATGGGGCCACCCCTCAGATAACCTCGGGGGGATATTAGCGGTGGCCGATTATGTAAGTCGCCGCAATAAACAGGAGGGAAAACCCCCACTGTACATGAAGGACGTGCTAGAGGCAGCCATTAAAGCGCATGAAATTCAAGGCGTATTGGCCCTTGATAACAGTCTGAATCGGGAAGGGCTCGATCATGTTTTGTTTGTCAAAGTGGCTACCACCGCGGTCGCAACGGCCATGCTAGGTGGAACGAAACAAGAAGTCATGAATGCCGTATCGAATGCCTGGATAGATAATTCGAGCCTGCGTACGTATCGCCATTTTCCGAACGCGGGTTCCCGGAAATCATGGGCAGCGGGGGATGCAACGAGCCGAGGTGTATGGCTGGCGTTTGTCGCTTTAAAAGGGGAGATGGGCTATCCGACCGCATTGAGCGCGCCGCAATGGGGATTTGAGGATGTCTTATTTGGAGGCAAACAGCTTACGCTTAATCGTCCATTCAATGATTATGTCATGAAGCATGTGTTATTCAAATTATCATTCCCCGCTGAGTACCACGCCCAAACCGCCGCAGAATGTGCGATTGAACTGTCCGATAGCATTCAACATCGCTTTGCTGACATCGATCGCATTGTGATTCATACCCATGAATCAGCGGTACGAATCATTGATAAAGAAGGACCATTGCAAAATCCAGCCGACCGTGATCATTGTTTGCAATATATTACCGCCATCGGGCTGATTTATGGAACGATTACGGCAGAACATTACGAAGACACAGTTGCAGCCAATCCGCTTATTGACCAATTGCGTGATAAGATGGAAGTCATTGAAGATAAACAATATAGTGAAGAATATTTAGACCCGGAGAAACGCTCCATCGCAAATGCCATTCAAATCTATTTCAAAGATGGGAGCACTACCGATAAGCTGGAGAAAAGATATCCTGTTGGGCATCGGTTCCGACGAGAAGAAGGCCTGCCGTTGTTATATAAAAAATTCAACGATAATATTGCCACTCAGTTGTCGAGAAAGAAGCAAGCCATTATTCAAGAAAGGTTCTCGACGCGTGAACACTTGCAGGCTATCTCTGTTGATGCGTTCATGAATGATTGGAGCCTGACTTGATAGATACCCAGGCCGTAGATTGCTAGCTAAATACGGTTCGTTACTGAGTAAGGGATAGGGGGGGCTTTGAAACAACTCGCTTTCCTGCGGGGAACCGGTGAGCTTCCTCGGGCGCTTCACGCCCTGTGGGATCTCACCGTGCTCCTTTTCCCGCGGGAGTCTCGTCGTTTCAAAGCCCCCCCTTTCTATATAGAAGTGAACGAACCCTCGACAAAAAGCTTTGCCTGGCAAATACTATAGAATAACTCGTTAGTCCCGCACGATTTTTTAGTTTGTTTGCTCATGTGAAGCAAAGCTTATTTATATTCCTCATAATCCTAATATTTGAATAAGGCTTCATGATCGGCGGCTCGGTGACTTCCCTCACTTCTGTACGAGGAGTCAACATCACGTAAATAGTTCAGTAATCCTCTTCAGCTCACTCCTGCCTATATGCTATTAATCAGGGTCCATTTGAGTCACGTCTTACTGTGGGACGCTTTTCTCTTGCGTGACGTTCTATTGTAACATTCATTTCAACTCTACCCACCTTCTAATATAGAAGGGTCCTTCCACCAAATTTAAGGAGGGTTGGCTGGAAAATGGCGAGACTCCCACCTGAAAGCGGAGGCGTCTTGATCAGCGGCATATGGACTGGACTGAGCTGGAGGAGATAAAGGAAACACGAAGAACGACGTGATTCGATGTTGACTTATCGTACAGAAGCGAGGGAAGTCTCACTAGCCGCTAGACGCCGGAGCTGGATAGTACAAATACGGCAGGTCAACTCTCTAAGGAGGAGTATATTTCCAGTTAATTAGCGGGAAAAGGAGCACGGCGAGATCCCACAGGGAGCGTAGCGAGCGAGGAAGCTCGCCGGTTCCCCGCAGGAAAGCGAGTTATTTTCCAGCCAACCCAAACGCTAATAACATAAAGGACCCAACCTAACTCCCAATAAACGGGACAATGCGAATTCAACAAACACAAATAGTAAAAAAATTTAAATAAATAATCGAATTAGGGTTGATTAAGCGTTTTCACATCGTTTATAATTCATCTAAATCGTTTTAGTAAAACGTTTTAGTAATAAGCGATCAGTGAGGAATGCTTATGACAAACAAAAAAATAACCATCAGGGAAGTCGCCACACAAGCCGGTGTCTCCATCAGCACCGTATCTCAGTACATGAATAAGCGATTTGATTATATGGGCACTGAGACACGAAAACGAATCGAATCAGCCATTCGCGAACTGGATTACCAGCCTAACGTGGTTGCCAGAAGCTTGAAGGTCAAAAACACACGGACAATCGGCATTGTGGTAGCAAATATTTTGCACAACTTTTCTACTGAAGTGATTCGAGCAATTGAAGATGAGTGCCATAATCAGGGGTTTTCGACGATCATTTGCAACGCCGACGATGAGCCAGAAAAGGAACGAAAATACTTAAATACACTCTTATCCAAACAGGTGGACGGACTGATTCTATTCCCCACCGGCGGCAACATAGAAATCCATCAAAAGCTGGCAGATGAATCGTTTCCCATGGTGTTTATCGACCGAATCATTAAAGAAATGACTGTCGATAGTGTGCTGCTTGATAATCACAGGGCGATTGATGTAGCTGTCGAACACCTGATTGAAAACGGTTACGAGCGAATTGCCATCCTGACATCCTCACTTCTGCAAAATGTCACCCCAAGAATCGAGCGTATTGAAGGCTTTCAAATGGCCATGAAGAATCGTGGACTCCCGATGCATCCTGAATATGTCAAAGGGATGGAGATAAAAGACTTGAACAGAGGGTTGAAGCGATTGTACAGCCTGAAGCAGCCTCCAGATGCATTCATTGCAGGTAATGACCTTACCCTTATGGAAATATTGAAGTTTGCATCGGAGGAAGGCAAACAAATCGGTAGGGAAATGGGACTCGTCACAATCGATGAAGTGGATTTCGCGAAAGTGTATGCACCTCCTTTATCGACGATAGCTCAGCCGACGTTCGAAATGGGAAGACAAGCAGCCTCTCTTTTATTAAATAAAGTAAGAGGGGACGTGGCTGAGCCACCTCGTATTCACCGTTACGCACCGCAATTGAATGCGAGAGCTTCAAGCCGCAAACATTAACGAATCTACCACACCGCACCCGGTTGATAGCGTTTATTTGTAATCGCTATCAAGCAATCTGGATTAGCTT
This sequence comes from Thalassobacillus sp. CUG 92003, assembly GCF_013618635.1. GTDB lineage: Bacteria > Bacillota > Bacilli > Bacillales > Halobacillaceae > CUG-92003. The sequence continues at coordinate 438,338 of NZ_JABLSJ010000001.1, forward strand.
TCTTTATTCGGAGGAGACGGGCAAGGGATAAGCATTCATGTAGGTGCTTGAAAGGAGGGGAAACGCCATGGCTACAGTAAATGCTTCCCATGTAGAGTTGAAAGAGTTGGTCATGAAAAAATTGAAAGGGGCTGATATGAAGGAACATGAAGCTGATATAGTAGCTGACGTCCTCATACATGCTGATTTACGCGGTGTCCATTCCCATGGGGTGATGCGGACAGAACATTACGTTAAACGTCTTACGGAAGGCGGGCTTAAGACAGCCCCTGAATTCAAGGTACAGCATAAAGGTAAAGCGGCGGCTCTGTTCGATGGAGATCATGGCTTAGGGCATGTGATTATGAAGGAAGCGATGGATGAAGGCATTCAACTCGCTCAACAGCAAGGGATTGGAGCTGTAGGCGTCATTAATAGCAGCCATTGCGGCGCATTATCCTATTTTGCCGAGCAAGCTGCTGAGCAAGACGTAATCAGCATGATCGTTACCCAAACGGATTCAGCCGTAGCACCCTTTGGAGGTGCAGAGGCGTATTTTGGAACCAATCCTGTCGCATACGGGTTTCCTGCCGGCAAGCATGCTCCAATCATTTTAGATATGGCGACGAGTAATGTGGCGCTTGGAAAAATCCTTCATGCCAGGGAAAAGGGAGAATCGATTCCTGATAACTGGGGAGTAGATGAGAACGGGCAGGCGGTAACAAACCCGGAATTCGTTAAAAGCCTCCTGCCTGTAGGAGGACCAAAAGGATACGGGTTATCGATGATGGTCGATATTTTATCAGGCGTGTTGACAGGTTCATCGTTTGGACCGTCGATTACGAAAATGTACGATGATTACCAATCCTATCGCCGGCTTGGACATATGATCATAACGCTTGATGCCGGGTTATTCACGGAAAAAGAAGCGTTCTTGAGCAGCATTGATGACATGATTGATGAGCTTCATCGCGTTCAGCCAGCTCCAGGTTTTAAACAAGTGCTCCTGCCTGGGGAACCCGAGCAAATGAAATACGCGAGCAGTTTAAGTAACGGAGTCGATGTACCTAAGCGTGTGTATGATTATTTAGTTTCATAATTCTTATTTTTTTATCGGTAACTAAAACGTTTTAGTCAAAAAGACGGAGGGGGAAAAGCATGAAAAAACTATTTGGAATAATGTTTGCAGTTCTCGTATTGGTGATGGTTAGTGCATGTGGCAGTGATGAAAGTTCTGGGGGAGATTCTGGAGGTTCTGATAGCGGCGAAACAGTCACGTGGAAGCTGGGTCACCTTTCCAATGAGGACCATATGTGGCACAAAACGGCTGAGAAATTCGCCGAGTTGGCTAACGAAAAAACGGACGGAAAACTTGAAGTGGAAATCTATCCGAACGAAGAGCTCGGTGGTGAAACAGAAGTCTTGAATGGAATTGATGCTGGTACAGTAGACATGACCATTTCGGGTGAAACAATGGCAAACTGGGCACCGAAAGCCGCTTTGATGGCAGCTCCATATGCTTTTGAAGGTGAAGAACACATGAAGAAAGTCGTTGAAGGAGACATTGGAACTGAAATTGAAGAATCTATCAAAGAAAACGTAGGCGTAACGCCCCTTTATTACCATATGCGTGCACCTCGGAACTTGACTTCCAATGAACCGATCAATAGCCCGGAAGATTTGAATGGATTCAAGATGCGCGTCCCTAACGTTCCATTGTTCATGGACTCTTGGGAAGCAGCAGGAGCAAGCCCGCAGGTGATGGACTTCAGTGAAGTATTTACCGCTCTCCAGCAAGGCGTTATCAATGGTCAAGAAAACCCGGTCGATTTGATCCATAGCGCAGGATTCAGTGAAGTACAACAGTATGTCAATGAAACAGAGCATGTGTATTCCTGGATTTATGTTGTAGTAGGGAATGACCAACTCAATTCCTTGAGCGAAGAAAATCAAGAGGCTGTGAAAGAAGCAGCTGCTGAAGCGCAAAAGTTTGGTCAGGACCTCTATGATGAAGAAATCAGCAACTATACAGAGATGTTGAAAGAAGAGGGCATGGAATTCAACAGCGACGTCGATAAAGAAGCGTTCGCTGAAGCGATGAAACCTGCCATTGAAGAAAGCTTGAATGAAGAGCAGCTGGATCTCTATCAACGTATTCTGGATGCTGCCGAAGAATAATAAACCATAGGTTCAGAGAGGCTCTCCTCTCTGAACCATTATGTTAATCATGCATGTATGTAAGGGAGAGGGAATCTATGAAACTCGTAACAATCATGAGCAGGATACTCGCAATCCTCACCGTTCTTTCTTTTGCAGCATTAGTAATCGTCGTATCAATCCAAATTGCCGGAAGATACACGTCCTTGTCTTTTGTGTGGACAGAAGAGCTCTCACGCTTTTTGTTTATTTTCTCGATTGCTTTTGCAGCACCATTAGCTATGGAACGATTTGAATTCGTACGGATTGAATTTTTAGTAAATGCTTTGCCGGAAAGCGCTCAAAAATTTTATGATGCTGCCATCTATTTAGGGCTGGGAGTATTTTCAGGTGCGATGGTATATTACGCTTATGAATTTTCTCTCGTTGGTCAAATGCAGACCTCAGCGACATTAGCGGTATCCATGAAGCATGTTTATATGAGCATGGTGATCATTCTGTCATTTTTAGCCCTGTATAGTTTGATCAATGTGTATGCCATTTTAGCTGGCAAAGTTACGAAAGCGGGTGAAGAGTCATAATGGCTTTAATGCTATTTCTATCATTTATCGTCCTTATTTTTCTAGGCGTTCCAATTGCATTCAGTTTAGGGTTGTCTTCGCTCTTTTACTTACTTATGAATGACATTCCATTAAATATTCTTCCACAGAAAATGTTTGAAGGCATCAATTCCTTCGTACTTTTGTGTATTCCGGGGTTCATTTTAGCCGGTAATCTGATGAACGCAGGAGGAATAACGGAACGCATCATTGCATTTACTAAAAATTTAATCGGTCATATCCGCGGTGGACTCGGGTTGGCGAATGTTGGTTCTTCCATGGGTTTTGCCGGCATTACCGGAACTGCTTTGGCTGATGCAGCCAGTATTGGTTCGGTCATGATCCCGTCGATGAAAAAAGACGGTTATGATGCTTCGTTCTCCGTAGCCGTAACGTCGTCTTCCTCGACCATTGGCCCGATTATCCCGCCTTCTCTGCCGATGATTATCGTAGGGACGTTGGCGACAGTATCAATCGGTGATCTGTTTCTTGCGGGAACCATTCCAGGGTTGATGCTCGGGGTTGGTTTAATGATCGTCACCTACGTCATTTCACGCAAACGGAAATACCCTAAAGGCGAACGCCAGTCACTTAAAGTCATCGGCAAATCATTCTTTGGCGCGTTTTGGGCCCTTATGATGACTGTCGTTATATTGGTCGGGATTTTAAGCGGTTGGTTCACCCCAACTGAAGCCTCCATTGTAGCTGTCATTTACGCGCTGATCGTGGGCTTGCTTATTTATCGCGATTTAAAAATAAAAGACATTCCGAGAATCATGCTGGATTCGATGATCGGCACTGCAAGTATTATGATGCTGGTCGGTTTTGCTAACTTGTTCGGCTGGATTCTTGTAAGTGAACAGATTCCGCAGTTGATTGCCGATGGAATCCTCTCCATTTCGGGGAATAAAATCATTGTCATTCTGCTGTTAAATCTACTGTTATTGTTTGTCGGGACCTTTATGGAGACGATTGCCGCCCTCCTTATTCTGTTTCCGGTTTTACTTCCGATTGCAACTGAAATCGGAATGGATCCGGTGCACTTCGGTGTTCTGATGGTATTGAACCTGATGATCGGTTTATCGACACCTCCGGTTGGAGTCTGTTTATTTGTTACCTCAAGCATCGGAAAAGTTCCGATCGGGCGCGCTTCAGTGGCTCTCTTGCCGTTTATTGGGGTCAGTCTGCTCGTATTGTTGCTCGTCAGCTTTATTCCAGAGATCACAATGTTTTTACCTAATTTAATTGAGTAAGGAGACGTTACAGATGAAAGCAATTCGCGTTGAAAAGCCGCACCAGCTTCGGTTGGATGACGTTCAGGAGCCATCGCTCCAATCAGCAGAAGACGTTAAAATATCTGTGAAACGTATGGGAATTTGCGGATCTGATATGCACATCTATCATGGCGAAAACCCCTTTGCCACGTATCCAAGAATCATCGGGCATGAAATCGCTGGCGAAATCACTGAAATCGGAGCAGATGTTACGGGTCTGAAACCAGGTGATCCCGTTGTTCTCGAGCCGATGGTAGCATGCGGAACGTGCTATGCTTGTCGTCAAAATCGGCCGAACGTATGCGAAGCGATTGAAGTTTACGGTGTTCACCGCGAAGGAGGCGGACAAGAGGTCATCACAGCAAACGCGACTCATGTGCATAAGATGGATGCTACCTTAAGCTGGTCTGAGATGGCCTTGGCTGAACCGTTTACAATCGGAGCGCAAGCTATGTACCGCGGTGATGTTCAGGAAGGCGATGTCGTTTATATAATCGGGGCTGGACCGATCGGGTTATGCTGCTTGAAAATGGCCAAACGTAAAGGTGCTCGCGTTTTGATTTCAGATTTTAACGAAGAGCGTCTTGCCTTCGCAAAAGAGTGGGGAGCCGATGTGGTCATGAACCCAGCTTCGGGCGATGTAAACACACGCGTATCCTCCGAAACGGATGGGATGGGGGCTAACGTGGTCGTTGATGCTGTTGGACTGACGGTTACATTTGAACAAGCGGTCGATGTCGCATCACCAGCAGGGCGGGTCGTGTTGCTTGGCTTTAATAGTGAACCGAGTAAGATTACGCAAGTTCCGATTACGAAGAAAGAAGTCTCCATTCATGGTTCCAGGCTGCAAACGCATCGTTTTCCAGAAGTCGTGGATGCATTCGGATCACCTGAGTTCTCTCTTGGAGATCTCGTGTCTCATGAGTTTTCAATCGATGACGTCCATGAAGCGTTTCAGCTTATGGAAGAGGCACCTGAAGGCGTCAGGAAAGTCATGATCAAATTATAAGGAGGTTTTAAGATGGAGATGACATTTCGCTGGTACGGCCGCAATAACGACTCCGTATCATTAGAAGATATTCGGCAAATTCCAGGAACGAGCGGCGTGGTTTGGGCGCTGCAGCATTTACCGGCAGGCGAAGTGTGGCCGCTGGATCAAATTATGGATGAAAAGAAATATATCGAGTCGCACGGCTTGAACATAGATGTTGTGGAAAGTGTCAACGTCTATGAAGACATTAAACTTGGCTTGCCATCGCGTGAGCAGTATATTGAAAATTATAAAACGACCATAAAAAATTTAGCGCAAGCCGGCGTCAAAGTGATTTGCTATAATTTCATGCCAGTCTTTGACTGGATTAGGACGAATTTGCATAAGCCGCTTGACGATGGTTCAACTGCGTTATTTTATGAGAACGATGAAATTAAGAACGCAACGCCTGAGCAAATCGTTAACCGCATTTTAGAGAATCCCAGTTATACATTACCAGGTTGGGAACCGGAGCGGCTTGCCCAAATCCAAGAAGCCATTCAACAATATGAAGCAGTCGATACAGAACAGCTCTGGAATAATTTGCAGTATTTCCTTGAACAGATCATACCTGTATGTGAACAACATGATGTATCGATGGCCATCCACCCGGATGATCCGCCGTGGCCCGTATTTGGCTTGCCGCGCATTATTTCAACAGCAGATGACCTGGAGCGGCTCGTCAACTTAGTCGACAGCCCGCATAACGGCATTACGTTATGCAGCGGCGCATTCGGCGCTCGTTCAGACAACGACATCCCCGAGATGATTCGTACCTACAAAGATCGGATTCATTTTGCGCATATCCGTAATGTGAAACGCTTTGAAAACGGAGACTTCATCGAATCCTCCCACCGCAGCCAGGATGGATCCGTTGATATTGTCTCCATCGTCGAGGCGTATTACGAGATTGGGTATAAAGGCTACATTCGTCCTGACCACGGTCGTCATATATGGAATGAACAATGCCGCCCGGGATATGGGCTGTATGATCGAGCCTTAGGCATTATGTACATGCTCGGCATTTGGGATAAACTGGATAAAGGAGTGACAAGCTAATGAGTACCCACGAAAATTTAAAAGGTAAAGTAGCCATCGTAACCGGAGGCGGCGGTGTTCTCTGCAGCGCTATGGCTAAAGAACTAGCCAGGCAGGGCGTCAGCGTAGTTGTTTTAAGCAGACGACTGGAAAAAGCGGAAAGCGTTGCAGCCGATATCAAAGCCGACGGAGGCGAAGCTCATGCATTTGCGTGCGATGTGCTCAATAAGGATGATCTAATAGCGACTGAAAAAGCTGTTAACGCTATTTATCCGGCCTACCACATTTTGATTAACGGAGCTGGGGGGAACCATCCTGAAGCAGCAACTACTTCGGAATATTTTTCACCCGAACAAGCTGAAAACGCGTCTGACAGGAGCTTTTTTGATTTAAGTGAAGAGGGATTGCAGCACGTGTTTAATTTGAATTTCATGGGAACTGTTTGGACAACCCAAGTGTTCGCAGAACGCATGATCGAGGCCGAAGCTCCTGCTATCATCAACATATCATCCATGAGTGCTTACTCCCCCATGACAAAAGTTATGGCCTATAGCGCTGCGAAGTCCAGTATTAACAATTTCACGGAATGGCTCGCCGTCCATTTATCCAAACAAGGCATACGTGTTAATGCCATCGCTCCGGGATTTTTCTTGACCGAACAAAACCGCGGGCTCTTACTGAATGAAGATGGGAGTTACACGGAACGTTCAGCCAAAATTATCAGTCAAACACCAGCAGAGCGATTTGGTGAACCGGAAGATTTGCTTGGCCCATTACTATGGCTTGCCGATCCACAGATGTCGAAATTTGTGACAGGGGTAACAGTCCCGGTGGATGGCGGATTCCAGGCGTATTCGGGCGTATAGCTACGAGAGGAGTGACCAATAGTGAGTAAAATAGCAACCCTTAATCAACTGCAACACGACCGGCTCGTTGCCGTCCTGAGAGCTTCCGATGCCGAAGAAGGAAAAGAACTGGCACACACAGCAGTTGAAGGTGGCATACGGTTTTTGGAAATGACGTATACCATACCTGGAGCAACCCAGCTGATTCATGATTTGAGTGACTATTACCGTGACCGTTCAGTCATCGTAGGAGCCGGCACTGTATTGGATGCCACCACGGCTCGAATGGCCATTATGAACGGAGCGCAATTTATCGTTTCGCCCTGGTTTGATGAAGAGACGGCTTACCTATGCAATACGTACCAAATTCCCTATATCCCCGGCTGCACAACGGTCAATGAAATGAAAAGGGCTTTGGAGGTTGGTTGCGATGTCGTGAAGCTCTTTCCGGGAGATGCCTTCGGTCCGGAAACCATCCGGTCCATTAAAGCTCCTTTACCACAGGCAAACATCATGCCTTCAGGAGGCGTTTCTCTGGACAATGCTGAAGACTGGCTGACAAATGGCGCGTTTGCCGTCAGTACCGGAAGCAGTTTAACGAAAGGCAGCAGGGAAGACATGATCAACAAGGCAGAACAATTCAAAACGATATGCCAGCGCCGCCCTAGTGACCATTAAATAAAAAGCTGTTGACAGGAGCATTTACGACATGCCCTGTTTGACAGCTTTTTTTTATTTCGTCAATCAATTGAAAATATTTGAAAAAATATATTCCTTTTTCTATCGTAATATAGGATAATATAACGGAGGTAATTACATTAAAAGGAAATAAGGAGGTAGAATGATGGAAAATAAATTGACCTATGGGGAGATTGTCACGAGATATCATTCGTTAGTAGAGGAAGTCATCGGAAGGTTGCGCGTTTATGATGGAGACAATGAATATGTAGAAGCCGGGAAAAAAGCACTGCTCCATGGCTATCACAAATTTGATAAAACGAAGCACGACAATTTGGATCAACATTTGTTTGACACTGTATATGACCGCCTTCGGTTAATGATTGAAAAAATGTAAACTATACATATTGAACGTGAAACTATTAGGGAGATATCGTTCGCATTTCGCGGGAAGAATGGAGCGTTCATCAGAAAACCTTAGATAAACAGGATGGGATCCACGGGCCTGGATGTCTAAGGTTTTGTTTAATTGGCAAGATATGAAGGATTCTCATTCACACGTTAGCACATAACAAGAGGGGGATTTCGGTGAATACGCACGATAAAGCTAAAGTCATGATATTAGGAACATTTCACATGCGTCATACACCTGACTTAAATCGAGTGGATGCGCGTGATCTATTGGAAGCTCATAGGAAGGAAGAGATTCGCAACGTTATCGATCATGTTAAATGCTATCAGCCTACTAAAATAGCAGTTGAAGTCATCAAGCGTGAACACGAAGAATTGAACAAGGCTTATCAGCGCTACTTAAATAACACCATCAATTTAGAAATAAACGAGGTCCATCAAATTGGATTTAAGCTTGCTGAAGAAATGGGTCATACTGAAATATATGCTGTCGATTGGATGGAAACGGTCGGTAACCTTGGGATTGGTCAAGTGCTGGAATGGGCGAAAGAGCATCAACCAGCGTTGTATCATCACATACGTGACACATATTTATTACAACAAATGAACGGGATTCAGGATAGAAGCATCTATGACTATATTCGATTATTAAATGACGAAGAGCAAGTAAAGAAAGATCACGAACAGTATATGGCTATAGCAAAGATAGGCGAAGGCACAGCGTATATCGGAATTGATTGGGTGAGGTGGTGGTACCAGCGGAACTTGATCATTTATTCAAACCTTGCCCGTATAACGCATTCACCACATGACCGAACCTTAACGGTAGTTGGGGCGGGGCATGTGCATTTACTCACCCAATTCTTAAAAGAAAGTGGAGACTTTGATGTTATCCCGGCTCATCATTACTTAACGTAAGTTTCCACTACCGATCAGCATTTGATTTTCAACTTTGCGAGTTCGTTAAGCAATGCTTGTTCAGTCACAGCGTGCTTAATCCCCAGTTGGCGTGCCACTTGCATGACTTGGGGAGGTTCGATGGCAGCTTGGTTTAAGACTTCTTCATGAGAAAACACCCAGTTTGTTTCACCGTCAAGGAAGACACGGCCGTGGTGAAAAACAATGGTCCGTTCACACATGTCAGCAACTAGATTCATGTCGTGTAATATACATAGGACAAGCTTTCCTTCTTCCGACAATTCGCGAACAACTGATGTGATGAGCTGCTTGCCACGTTCATCCTGGCCAATGGTCGGTTCATCCAATATAATCACATCCGTATCCATGGCCAAAATGGATGCCACGCCTACTAATTTCCGTTCGGATAAAGCAAGATCATAAGGGTTCTCCTCTGAACTTTCTGCAAGTCCAACTCGCTTTAAAGCTTGAGATGCCGCCTCGTAGGCCTTCTTTTTGGACAGGCCAATCTGCAACGGACCGAACATAACTTCATCGCGAACGCGATTTTTAAAGATTTGATGATCCGGATTTTGAAAAACGAGCCCGATGTGAGCGGCGATTTGGGTGGTTGATAAACGATCTATAGGACCCCCGTTCAGTAATATTTTCCCTTGGCTAGGCTTGAGCAGCCTTTTCAGAAGCTTAGCAAATGTTGTCTTTCCCGCGCCATTTTCCCCTACTATCGCCGTAGGAACAGGTGGCAAATGAAGGTCGACTGCATGCAATGCTTCGACATTTCCCGGGAAATAGAATTGCACGTTTTTTACCGTTATGTCAGGCATCGACAAAGCCTCCTAATGCATTAAATTCACGCGTTTCAACGGGGTAAAGTCCATCGTCCCGCTTGATATGAAGTGATTTGGCCAGTCTTGTGATTAAAGGTGGAACGATCCCGTGCTCATTAAGATCTGGACGGGAAAAAACCCACCTGGGGGTGTTAAAATCGATTGCCGAGCCCGTGTTCAGTAATAATATGCGGTGACAATGCAAAGCCATTTTCTCTATGTTGTATTCGGCGATAATAAGCGTGGTACCTTGATCAGCCAGATTCGCTAACATTCGAAAAACCTCAGTGGTACGTGCAGCGTCCAGTTGCGACGTGGGTTCATCGAGCAGCAGTATATCAGGCTTTAAGGCAAGGGCACTTGCAATCGCAACACGTTGCATTTCGCCTCCTGAAAGTGTGAACGGATGTTTGTTTCGAAGTTCTGAAATGTGTAAGAGGTGAAGCACTTCTTCGATTCGTTCAAGCATGAGTTTTCGTGGGACGCCTTTGTTTTCCAGTCCGAACGCTATTTCGCCAAAGACTGTGTTCTTCGCTCCGCTCAATTGGGTGAATGGATGATCCAGGACAAGACCGGTCAGATCCGTTAGGTTGTTCAAAGGGGTGTCTCGCACAGGCTTATCATTGACTAAGACGTTCCCGCCGTAGGCTCCTTTAAAAAAGTGAGGGATCAACCCACACAAAGCCATGCAGAGGGATGTTTTGCCAGCTTTGTTAGCCCCGGCTATCCCAATGAATTCTCCTTGATTAATCGTGAAAGTGAGGTTGTTTAACGCCAAATGTTCAGCACTCGGATACTGGTATTTTAAATTTTCCACTTGTATGATGCTCATAGATATAACCTCCAGGAGACAACTAAAAGCAATAAGATCACGACACATACACGACTGATTTTATAAAGAGGGTAAGCGCCTGAGGCAGAAGCGAACGTCCTGGGTGCATGTGCGTTGAACCCTCGTAATTCTAAAGCAAGCGCCCGCTCCCGTGTTTGATTTAGCGAGCTAAGAATGACGGGTCCCATCAGGAAAAAGAATGATTTAAGGCGCGTTTTCAAATTTCCTTCAAGTTCGACGCCCCGGGCCTTTTGCGCCTCTGTGATCCTGGCCATCGTCGCTCGCATATGCGGGATAATATTTAAGACAGATAGAAGGACGTACCCCACCCGAGGAGACATCCCTAATCTCATAAGCGAATTGATGATAACGTCGGGTGGCGTAGTTAGAATGAGTACACCGCATGCTGCCAGCATATTCAACACGCGTAGGGTTAATAATAAGGCATGCTCTGAGCCTTCTTGATAAAAAGTGAGACCCATTACTTGAAATAAAGGCGTGGCATTATCCGGATAAAAGAGCCCTTGTACGATGACGATAGATAAAATTAGCAAGAGGCTCACTCCGAGAATTGGCACAATATGTCGAAAGACGCGGCCGATTAATAATAAGCTGAAACTGAGAGCTGTAATCGCAATAGCAGCTGTAATATGTGGCAGGATATAAGGCGTCAAGAAAGCGATCATGGCATACATCATTTTCGAAATGGGATCGATCTTATAAATGAGAGACGACTGATCAACAAATAAGGAAAGCTTATGCATGGATAGATCACCTTTATTTTCACGTTCTATTAAACAGTGTTGTTTTCATTGTGAGATTGCTTATAATTCCTGTATGTCGTTATGTCTGGCATATAAACCTTTGAGCTGGTTGGGAAGCCCTGTGAAGATAAAGTAACTGATCAAGACGGTGGCAACTTTGTCAGGAACGTCAACGATGATGCTGTCCAAAAAGGATGCGAACCATAAAGGCAGCCCGATAGACAATCCGTAAGCAAACAATGCATCACCCCAAATATTTCCTGTTTGCCCGCCCCAAAATATAATATTGAGCGGCGTCGATACTAGAGCGGCTGTGACACCAACGACTAACCCGATGATAAGCGCACGTCTCACGTTAGCTAACCATCCCTGATAGGCCATGATGCCAACTACCAAACCAATCACCCCACTCGTAATGGCGTAAACGAATGAAATCGGGTCGACCGTTATACCGAACATGACATTATTCAAAATGCCGGAGATCGCCCCGATGAAAGGCCCGGCCAGCATACTGGCTAATATGGTTCCGATTGAATCCAGCCACAGCGGCAGTTTTAACAATCCTGCGAACAGTTTACCTAAATAATTGATACCAATCGCGGTAGGAATGAGCACCAAGGCCGCGGTTGAAAGTGATGCTGTCCACTTCTGTGAATGTCTCATTTTGCATTCCCCTCTCCAGCTATTTATCATGGTAGAAGCCGAAACTTCTGACACAAACCAACAAGTGTCCCGTAAAAAGCTCAAATTTCCAGGACTTCCCTAAACACACTTCATCATCTTAACATTATAATTTACATGTGTATATACATATTTAGTAATACGATTTATAGGTCTTATTATTCAAAAAAGCTGTACCAGGTACGCGCCGGTTTTCTTGTTTTTAAAGGGTTTCCACATATTGCGGAAGTGTTTTCATACTTTTTCGGTCTATTTTACTATTACAATGAAAGTGTAAAGGCTTTCATGAAAGCGGTGAAACCATGACAGATTTGAACGATCGTCAAATCAAATTGTTGCTCTATTTATTGGATCATGCTCGTTTCTTGACTGCGCAGGAATTGGGGGAGCAGTTTCAGTGCTCTTCTCGGACGATACGGAATGATGTGGATCAGATTACAGGTTTTCTTCAGCAGCACGAGTTAGATGCGAATATCGAGCGCAAGCCGAGCGAAGGCATTATTATTACGTCTTCTATTAAGACAAAACATATGATCAAGCTGGCTCTTTTACCGGAAACATTCGATCATGATGAGCCCTCGCAATTATTACATTTTCTAGCTCGGCAAACCGATTACATCACGATTGATCAATTGATCGAGGCGCTGTATGTGAGCAGGTCCAAAGCGCTATCCATGCTGGAGCGGTTGGAGCGTTTTCTGGCCCCATACGATGTAAGCATCGAGCGTATTCAACATAAGGGAATTCGATTAGTAGGGGAAGAATGGCATATCCGATCGGCCATGAAAGACTTTTCATACGCGGAAGAAACCCAGGGGACCACCTATCAGCATGATGATTTTCAACTCGTTTTACGGGAATTCAAACGCCTGGAGCAAAAACTGGACTTTCCGATGACGGACCGGGCGCGCAATAATCTGCTTTATCATACGCTGATTTTTGTTCAACGGTTGAAAACAGGGCATCTGATCCAATTCCCTGGCAAACACATCCAACCATCCGTTCGCCAGCATGCTGAATATGAGCTCGCTTTAGAGTTCGTATCGCGCTTATCTCATGCGTTCAATATGACGATTCCTGAGCAAGAGGCTGATTACATGGCTTTGCATCTAATCGGCAGCCGGCGCGAATTCAAAGATCTTCAACTTGAAGAACAACAGTGGGAGATGTTCGATCAGGAAGCGATTCACATTACGAACCAAATGATGGATGTGTTGGCCTCTGATTTGTACCATAAAATGGGTGAGGATCAGGAGTTCAAACAAGCGTTAGTCCTCCATTTCCAATCGACCTTGCATCGTCTTCGTCACGGATTGCGGATTGAGAATCCGATTCTATCGCAAATAAAAGACGAATATCCGTTTGCTTTTGAATGGGTTGATCAATGGATTAGTAGCAGCGATCATGAATTGTTACAGCAAGCACCTGATGATGAGAAGGGCTTCATTGCGATTCATTTGCAATCCGCTATTGAACGGTACCGTCACTTAAATGAGGAGATTGAAAATGTTTTGATCATTTGTTCAACGGGTTTCGGCACCGCTCAGCTCATCAAGCAGAAATTTCTTAATTTATTTCCTAGTGTCAAGTTAGTCGAAACAACGTCAGTGCAACAATGGAAACTGACCGATCATGTGGTCGATGCCGATCTGATTATCTCCACGGTCGCAATAGAAGATCCACGTGTGTTTCAAATTTCGTCGGTATTTTCTAAAGAGGATCAACGGGCGTTGTCACATTGGTTACAGTCACGTCATGGTCAGGAGGGAGGTCATTTCCAGTACCTCAAACAATATGTGAACCCTGAAGCATTCTATGTGTGTGAGGGCGCCGTCACCATGGAAGCGATTATAAAAAAGGTTTCACGGCATCTGCATGACCAAGGTTACGTAACTGAACAGTATCAAACCAACGTGATGGAACGAGAAGCGTTAGGAAGTACGGCTGTTGGCGGCGGTCTGGCTATTCCGCATGGCAAACCGGACGATATCCGCCGTTCGGTCATAGCACCGGTCCAGTTGCAGCACCCGATAAGGTGGGGAGATGAAGATGTGTACGTCCTACTGTTTTTGGCCGTAGAGTATTCATCCACCGGAGAAGCAGAAGGGTTGTTCAAGGAAATCTTTGAGTTGAGTTCCCGTCCCTCAATGGTCAGACAGCTTGCGGAAACTTACCGTTATGAAGATTGGCTGGCCTTATTAAAATAAAACAGGAGGTAATTGATATGAAGCTAGTTGCAATTACGTCATGTCCCAATGGCATTGCACACACTTACATGGCAGCAGAAAAGTTGAATAAAGCTGCAGAGGCAAAAGGGATTGACATTACAGTTGAAACTCAAGGTTCAATCGGAGTTGAAAATGAATTAACAGAAGAGGCGATTGCCTCAGCTGATGGGGTGGTCATCGCGGCTGACAAAACAGTTGATAAAACGCGTTTTGCTGGGAAGCCGGTATTAGAAGTAGCTTCAGCTGATGCCATTAGACGAGCGGACGAGCTATTGGAACAATTTGAAAATGGTGAAGTCGAGGTTTATGGTGAGAAAAGCGGCAAACAGCAAGCTCAGGAAACGATTAACGAGGAAAAACAAAAGAAAAAACGAAAGCAGAACCCGATTTACCGCCATTTGATGAACGGTGTCTCCTATATGATTCCGTTTGTTGTAGTCGGAGGTCTCTTGATTGCGATATCGTTAAGTTTAGGCGGCGAATCGACACCGGATGGCTTGCAAATTCCAGAAGATTCATTTTGGAGTTCGATTAACCAGCTGGGAGGAGCAGCCTTCCAATTCATGGTGCCGATCTTAGCCGGTTTTATTGCGATGAGCATTGCAGACAGACCTGGTTTAGCCCCCGGCATGGTGGGCGGCTATGTAGCAGCTAATGGCAGTTTTTATGGCAGTGATGCTGGAGCAGGCTTTATTGGCGGCATCATTGCCGGGTTTATCGCCGGTTATATTGCCAGATGGATTAAAAATGTGAAAGTTCCTGAAATGATTCAACCGATTATGCCGATTCTGATCATTCCGATTGCTGCGTCATTGGCCGTTGGGTTGATTTTCATCTTTATTCTTGGTTCGCCTATTGCAGGCATTATGGAAGGCTTGTCATCCTGGCTTGAAGGGATGCAAGGAAGCAGTCGAATATTACTCGGAATTATCCTGGGTGCGATGATCACGTTTGATATGGGCGGCCCCGTCAATAAGGTAGCCTTTTTATTTGGAGCGGCATTGATTACAGAAGGTCAGCCTGAGATCATGGGTGCCATCGCTGCCGCCATTTGTACACCGCCGCTTGGCATGGGACTTGCTTCCTTAATCAATAAACGTCGTTATGCAAAAGATGAACAAGAAGCAGGAAAAGCAGCTGTAGCCATGGGATTGGTCGGAATAACAGAAGGTGCCATTCCATTTGCCGCCGCAGACCCTCTCCGTGTCATTCCAAGCATCATGGTCGGCGGGATGTCAGCAGGAGCCATTGCCATGATGGGCGGCGTAGCCGACAATGTTCCTCATGGAGGACCCGTCGTCGCTGTGTTCGGTGCGATTGATAATGTGCTGATGTTTTTCCTTGCCATTATCGTGGGAACCATCATAACAGCCATACTGGCTAACGTATTGAAAAAATCCAAAGTTGTGGAGGAAGCATAAATGAGTATCACCCAATTGATTGATCATCAACTTATCGAATTAGATCTCGCGGGGGATTCAAAAGATGCTATTTTGCAGGAGCTAGTTGAGTTGATTGCGGAAAATGGTGCATTGAACGACCGTCACCAATTTCTAAGTGATCTACAAAAACGTGAGCAAGAAAGCAGTACAGGGGTCGGTTTCGAGATCGCCATCCCACATGGGAAGTCGACTGGCGTTGACGAAACAAAAATCGCAGTCGGTCGCAACCTGTCTGGTGTCGAGTGGGCCAGCCTCGATGGAGAGCCTGTCCAACTTGTTTTCTTAATCGCAGTTCCAGCGGAGGCTTCGGGTGACGAACACCTGAAAATACTCCAACAGTTATCCCGGAAACTCATGGACGACGATTTCCGTAACGCCCTAAAACAGGCCGAAACAAAAGACAACATGCTCAACACCCTATCCCAAATCGACTAAACAGTACCATGAACCCAAAACAAAATACCCACCAACCCTGTTCCTAAGCCGTTTTGCTAATTCCGAATGCGTACCTGGTACGCAAAAAACAGGTATAAAGAATTAGAGGGAGAGGGGGTGGGTGGTGTGATAAAGTATAGGGCAGGACTATTTGATTTGCGGGAGGCCGATGTGTGATGGAACAAGAACCGTTGTTTTTGAAGCCAGTGTTCAAGGAAAGAATCTGGGGCGGCACAAAGCTGCAGGAGCTGTTCGGGTATGATATCCCGTCCGAGCAGACAGGCGAATGTTGGGGGATTTCGGCCCACCAAAACGGTCCCAATGAAATTTTAAACGGGCCGTTGCAAGGAAAAACACTAGACGAAGTGTGGCAGTCACATCGAGAATTGTTTGACGGTGAAGAAGGGGAGGTTTTCCCTCTACTCGTCAAGATTTTAGACGCTAAACAGGATTTGTCCGTACAGGTTCATCCGGATGATGCTTATGCTCAGGACGTTGAAAAGGAAAGCTACGGAAAAACGGAATGTTGGTATGTCCTTGACTGTGAAGCGGGAGCGGAAATCATCTTTGGCCATCATGCCCAGACTCAAGCTGAGTTGGAGTCGATGGTAGAGGATGGCCAGTGGTCGGATTTGCTGCGCCGGGTCCAGGTCAAGCCAGGTGATTTCTTTTACGTTCCAAGCGGCACGATTCATGCCATAGGGGCAGGTGTGCAAATACTAGAAACGCAGCAAAGCTCAGATATCACCTATCGTGTGTATGATTATTATCGTAAAGGAGCAGACGGCAGTAAGCGGGAACTTCATTTGGAGAAGTCACTCGATGTGACCCAGGTTCCGCACGTGGATCCTGAACTGCAACGGACCACAACGAGGGCTGTAGACCTCAAGCAAGAGACCTTGATTGAGGAAGATAACTTTTCGGTATATCATTGGCACATTAATGGTACATCAGCCTCTTTGAGGAACCCTTCCTACTTGCTCATGAGTGTGGTAGCCGGAAGCGGTCAGGTCAAAACAAAGGAAGGCAGCACGTCATTCCAAAAAGGGGACCATTTTATACTGCCTGCTACGATTACATCGTTTCACCTGAAAGGCAATGCTGAGCTGCTTGTGTCACATTCCAATTAATTAAATAGACGTAACCGATAGCCGGATGACGATTGGTCATTCGGCTTTCGTATGGGGAAAGCTCTTAGAAAATAACGGCCCCCCCTTTTTCGAGTGGATTCAGCGAAAGAAAGCTGATACGCTTTGAATAAATCAACGTTAGGAGGGTGAGGTATGAAAATAGGTGCCATCGAAGCTGGAGGGACAAAGTTTGTGTGCGCTATCGGTGATGAAACAGGCGCCATTTACAACAAGACCACCATCGATACACGTAAACCAGAAGAGACACTTGAGGAGGTATATGATTTTTTTCAAGGATCCGGGATTGACCGTATCGGGGTGGGCAGTTTTGGACCAGTGGATGTAAAACCGGAGAGTGCCACCTATGGCCAAATCCAACAAACGCCGAAAATCGATTGGGTAGGCTATCCGCTGTTAAGTGAACTGGAACATCATCTTCAAGTCAAAGGCATTATTGATACGGATGTGAATGTCGCGGCTTTAGCCGAGAATAAACTGGGCGCAGCGCAGCAGAGCGATAATTCCATGTACATAACAGTTGGTACAGGTATAGGAGCAGGCGGCGTGATTAATGGGACGACGCTGACGGGACTGTCCCATCCAGAAATGGGCCACATTACGGTTCGGCGCCATCCGGATGATCATTACGCCGGAAGCTGCCCTTATCACCAGGATTGTTTGGAAGGTCTTGCTTCCGGTCCGGCTATTGAAGCGAGGTGGGGACAGGAAGGAAGGTTTTTGGAGGCCCGTCACGAGGTATGGGAAATGGAAGCCTATTATTTAGCTCAAGCCATTGCCACCTACATCTATATTCTGTCCCCTCAAACCATCGTCATCGGTGGAGGCGTCATGAAGCAGCAGCGCATGTATGGCCTGATCAGGCAAGAAGTTCTTCGCCAAATTAATGGCTATGTATCCTCAAGCAAACTGGATCCTCATCACGTCAATGATTATATTATCCCTCCTGCTTTGGGGGATGAAGCGGGCGTGAAAGGAGCTTTGCTTCTTGCTTGTCAGTTGTAGGAGCAACGCTTGACAATTTGAAGCGATTTCAGCTCCCAGAACAGCTTTTATGTTTGTTATAATATCGATAGCATTTAAATCTGACATAATAAGGATGATGGTATGAACTGGAATGAGCAGTATAACCGTTGGAACAATTTTAGTGAGCTCGATGATCAGTTGCGTTCAAAACTGACTGAAATGCAGGAAGATGAGTTATCACTGGAAGATGCGTTCTATAAAAACCTTGAATTCGGGACGGGCGGCATGCGAGGTAAACTAGGTCCTGGTACCAATCGGATGAACATTTATACGATCCGCCGAGCTGCCGAAGGGATGGCTCACTTTATTGCGGATAAGGGAAAAGGATGGAAGTCGAAAGGCGTCGTGATTGCTTATGACTCCCGCTATATGTCACAAGAGTTTGCCATCGAGACGGCGCGTGTACTCGGTCGGCATGGTATTCAATCCTATGTGTTCACCTCCCTGCGTCCTACACCTGAATTGTCATTTGCCGTGCGTTTTTTGCAAGCGGCTGCCGGCGTGATGGTAACAGCAAGTCACAATCCGCCTGAATACAATGGATTTAAAGTTTATAACGAAGATGGCGGTCAACTGCCTCCTGCCCAGGCTGAAGTCATGATCGATTTCGTAAATCAGGTTGAAAATGAACTGAGTGTCGATGCAGCAGAGCAGGCGACCATTGAAGAAAATGGCTTACTGGAATGGATTGATGACAAGGTGGACCGCGCCTATTTGAAGGAATTGCGCTCTGTTAATTTCAACCCGCAAATCACCCATGACCAGATCGGCGACTTCAACGTTGTGTTCTCCCCCCTTCACGGTACAGCACGCATGTTAGTGGAAGCAGGCTTCGAGCAAATCGGGTTAGCTGATAATTATTATCTTGTCGAGGAACAACAGGATCCGGATCCTGAATTTTCCACCGTCGATTCCCCTAACCCTGAAGAGCATCAGGCGTTTGCTTTAGCCATTGAAAAAGGGAAGGCAGTCAACGCTGATGTCCTGATTGCGACAGACCCTGACGCGGACCGTTTAGGTATTGCAGTACCTGATGGAGCGGGGGATTACACCGTATTAACAGGCAATCAAACAGGTGCTTTGATGCTGGATTACATTTTATCGCAAGAAGATGACCTGCCAGACAACGGTCTGATGCTGAAAACGATCGTGACCTCTGAATTCGGCCGGGCTATAGCTGAGCATTATAATATTGCAACGGAAGATACGCTTACAGGCTTCAAATTTATTGGCGAGAAAATTCGTGAATATGAGCGAACGGGAGAATACGAATTCCTGTTTGGATATGAGGAAAGCTATGGTTATTTAATCAAAGATTTTGCCCGCGATAAGGACGCTGTGCAATCTGTCATGTTGGCAGCTGAAATGGCGGTCTATTGGAAAGCAAAAGGCAAAACGCTCCTGGAAGCGTTATATGATTTATATGACCAGCATGGTTATTATCTTGAAGACTTGCAATCTTTGAAATTGGAAGGGAAAGTCGGAGTGGAAAAAATCCAATCCATTATGGAAAATTTCCGTGAAGCACCGATGAAGGAAGCCGGTGGAATCAACGTAACCACTTTGGAAGATTATGCAACTTCTACCCGGTGGGATGTACAGGAAGGCTCAAAATCTGACATTAACCTTCCGAAAGAGAACGTGTTGAAGTTCATTCTAGAAGACAATAGCTGGTTTTGCTTACGCCCTTCGGGAACGGAGCCAAAAATAAAATTTTATTACGGGGTCAAAATGGGCTCCAAAAAGGAATGCGATCAACGTCTGCTTGCCATTAAACAAACAGTAAATGACAAATTGAATACGTTGACCTAACTCGCACAAACAAAACCTCGCGCAGCTGAATCGTTCATGCTGCGCGAGGTTTTATTTAGAATAGACTTTATTCTGCTCAATTCATGAACGAGCTGTCGAGATTTTGGTTACAGAATCATGTTACCGCTTTCATTAAATTGTTGTATAATTAAAGAACACCTTACGGCAGAGAAAGGAGGGTAAAATGAAGTGATTAGAGCAACAGGAGTTGTTCAACTAATCGTCCGCGCAGCTAAAATGGAACACAATGGCAATTCCACGCATACATTAGAATCATTACTTGCCGATTTTACCTCAAGTTTAAATAATTATAGCATTCTTCACGTATCTGAGCCTCTGCAAGGAGACCGATTCACCGGTGTCGCTGTTACTGGAAAATTTGATGTTACGATCCCCTTCAAAGAAAAAGGACTGACGAAGGAGGATTATATCAGCTTTGTCTCCCCTACGCTAAACGCTCTTCAACCTCCTCATATAACGGTGGCCTGGGTGGAGGTATATCATGTGTCAGATAAAAGAGTCCATTATGAAACGTTCAATAAACCATACGTCTCCGAACTTCATTCTATGTAAATATGAAGCGCTCAGTTATAATACTTATAACTGAGTGCTTTTTATGACCAGGTTTTTATGAAAGAAATAAGGGGTAAAATGATGTAATAGGCCTATATAGAAAGAAGTGAGTGCATGGACAATGAGCGCGATATCAAATCACTGAAAAACATCAGATTGGATGGCCACTCGACTTCATTTCATCACGCCTTCATTGAACGCCTCGAGTATGAATGGATGATTGAAATCGTTACCCCCTCCCCCATTCCTCGATTGGAAGAAGAAAATCTAATCATTACAATCAGTTTCCAGCAAAATGATGGAATCGAATATCAAGACGTCGATGTCGAGTCTTATGAAGCAGAGGAAGGACGCGAATCGATTATTTATCGGTTTTTTATGTATCCTGACGATTAGTATCGGAATTTTCGAAATATTTGTAATATATTTGTAATATACAAATGTATAAAAAAGTAGTATAATAATACCATAATTTACTAATATTCTTCCTTTGAAAAGGCAAACTTATCGAAAGGTAAGGACGCAAAGCTACGGATCTTCAGCAAAAAGTATGCTAAGATCGCCGGGCCGCCTGAGGTGAATGATGGGAGGATCATTCATGGAGGGTCATCAGCAAGACATCAGGTTGGACGAGGAATGGATTGCATTGATGAAGGAAGCTGAACACCTGGGGTTGTCGAAAGAAGAAGTGAAAGCTTTTTTGCAGCGTACAAAGGGAAAGCCGGGGTCAGGATTAGTGGAACGCGTAAGCGGTTAAATGAATAAGTCATACGTACCTTCTGTCATTAAGATTTAGACAGAAGGTTTTTTCTGGATCTAAAGTAGTGATATAAATGAAAAAAATAAACGAAAAAAGCTTAAATTACGATTTTTTTGTTTGGTTTTTGCAGATGAGATTTAGTCTTTGTATGGTTTGGCAACTGTTTATAAATAAAACGCGCTATCAAGCGCATTGGTAGGTCTCGATTTCGAGATAAACAAGTTTCATTTCGGTATTACGAGTCAGGCCACCCCATTCGAAGGAACGTGATAGAACTTTCATGAACTTAGGGTCTGTTTTTATGCATAAACTGTCCAATGTCAAAGCTTGTAGCATAACCCCTCACAGAAACAGAAACTGAGTTCCTGAAATACGAGTTTCCGTTCCTCCCATTATCGTAAGGAGGGCCGGGAAATTGCGAGACTCCCGCGGGAGAAGGGGCTCGGCTAGACCCCACAGGGAGCGAAGCGAGCGAGGAGGCTGGCCGGTTCCCCGCAGGAAAGCGAGTGATTTCCCCGGCCCTCCAAACGCTCTCAAACATAATGGAAACAGCCAAGCTTAACAACAAGATGGATCAAGCAAAAAAATAACTTGGAATTTCCAAACAAAACACTTTAACTTTCTTGACAAATATTAGATAATAGAATAAAATACTGAAAATTCAGATTATACCTTCGGAAAGGGGTGGGCGACATGTTAAATGTAAAAATGCTGAAACCGTATTATGTCAAGGAAGATAAAAGTTTCATAAGAGTTGTTCTTGCCTACCAATATTTTTCAATGTTTATTGATGAAGAAATTTACCAATTCGTTCCGATTGAATCCAGAGAAATTATTATCGACCGTAAAAACCAACGCGTCCATAATGTTTTTGATGTGTTTGTCTTCCAACGTGGCAAACGGATGATTTATATGACAGTCTCAGACTTGTTGAAGCTGCCAGACTTTTTGACTCACCTGGACACGATCCTGACGCCGTATTATGAATCTGAAGAAAAGGCCGAGGGAGCACATCCTGATAATGAAGTAACCGAGATGATTGCTGAGATGGAGAAGCAAAATTTACGACGCTTGATTGACCGGGCTCTAGATGATGCTGATTCTACTGCATTTGTTGAGTTGTCAGGAACATGGAATGAAATGTATAGCTAAAAACCTGTTTTGTAAGCGCTTAACAGTCGGGAAAACTGAGTTACAAGGAGCTCCATAATTTTTTGTGGGGCTCCTTTTTGTTATGCCAAACAATAGTAAAACGTAAAAAATAAGAATATGTATTTCGGTCAATTATTCTCTTTTTTTAGTGTTTTTTTTAACATTCTGTAAAAAGTGTTAATGATATGAGAATAGTGACAACGCCAGCTTGAAAAATACGTTAAAATTTAATTATCATCATACAGTTGGAATATTATTCATGTGAAGAATAGGTGCCAAGCAGAGACGAGCTATAGGGGGTCGTGTTAATGGACAATACCTTACCGAAACGTGAAGAGTTAGACAGAGATTGGATAATATTGATCAAAGAAGCGAAGGAAGCCGGGCTGACTGTAGAAGAAATAAGACATTATCTAACCCGATATTCCACTTAATATTGCACGTATTTGCAGCGCCTTATTGTAGAGGCGTTTTTTTGTTGCTGTAATAGATCTAATATGTACATAAGCCGTGCGGTCCGCAAAACCATCATTGCTGTAATTTAATCAAATCCTTTTCCTCTCCCGAAAAATCGACATCATTTTGAAAATATATAGTCTTTAAAATGCAGGCATAAAGTCGTATAATGGGTGTATGTGCTTGGAAGGGGATAATATGAAGACAAACAGCCAAATATATTCAATATTGGAGAACTTTTCTTTTGCCTTAGATGTGCCTATCCTTGTTTTTAATGATGGTGAGAAGTTGATTAATTATTTTCCTGAGCATTTTATACGACCTCCGGAGATATTGCGAGGGCCACTGTACCGGCAATTAGCACTAACGCGGAATCTTCCCCCGCAACAACTCTATACATATTCAGATATCTATCATCATAATTTTTTCATTTATCCGATTAAGGATAACGAGGGAGCAGCAACGTACATCAGTATCGGCCCTTTGCTGATGAATGAAATCAAGCAGGATGATGTCCGGAAATTGCTGATAAGCAATGAGTTCACGTTGGATTATGAAGAGAACCTCCTGAACTATTTCCATCAGTTGCGCGTTGTCACGCCGAATCAGTTTCAGGCCATCAAACAGATTTCAGAGCTGACACTATCAGCTGTTGATCCAAATATCCGGCAGACTCCTCAAGATGAAGAAAGCAGAGCTTATGATGAATTTAAGCAGCGCTATGAACAGATCAAGTTCTTTCATCAACCTAAAGAATTTGAAGAGCATTTCTTATCATTGTTCAAACAAGGGGACGAAGCGTGTTTTGATATGCTCAAAAACATCGATAATTACCCTGTTCCTTCGATTGGGAACGGGAATCCTGTGCGTTCAAGAAAGAACTTGATGATATCGATGATCACCTTACTTGTCCGAACATCAGTTGAAGCCGGGGTGGAGCAGGAAGAAGCATATTCACTGGGGGATTTTTATATTAACTTATTAGAGTCGATCGACACATTGGACCGGCTGCTTATTTTAGAAAAGAACATTTATCATTCCTACTTTAATCGCGTTAAAAAACAGGATCGCTCGACTGTCTATACCCCGCTGGTCGCTCGTACCATCCAATATGTCTCAAAGCATTTGTCGGAGAGCATTTCTTTAGATGATATTGCAGGAGAATTCAAAGTTCACCCCAATTATTTGTCTTCTTTGTTTAAGAAAGAAACAGGGGATACGCTGTCACAGTACATTAACAGGCAGCGGATCAAAGAAGCGAAAGAGCTGCTCATCAATACCGATTATTCTTTATTAGAAATCAGCACGTTGATGGGGTTTAACACGCAAAGTTATTTTGCTCGCATTTTTAAGCGGCACGAAGGCGTGCCACCGAACGAATATAGGCGACACTATCATAATCCGACAGTTTAAATAGGTCGATGCTTTCCTTATGTATTTCTCACACGAGCGATAGGGGTGGCTGGAAACCATTATGTTTCTGAACCGCCCTCTCTCCTTTTCTGTATAAAAAAAGGAGAATTACATAGTAATATAAAGAAAAATTAAGAATGTTGTTCGTTATATAGAATAAATTGGAGAATTTACAGGTTTTTAAATTGTTGATTATAGCATATACTATAATTAACTATTCTCTATAAAGAACAAAACATAAAGATAGTCACGGCTGCGTATTACCGGTTCATGTCCGCCATGACTTTACTGAGTTTGCTGTACCTGCACATTAAGAGTAACAAGTCTGGCAACGTATGCGTTTGCCTGTAAGATGTCTAACCGAGATAGCTGATTAGAAGGGGAGGGCGGGACATGATTGGGGACAGGCTACAATTTTTAAGGCTGCAAAAAGGTTACACCCTAAGCGAATTGGCAAGACGCTCAGGGGTGTCCAAATCTTATATCAGCAACATTGAACGCGGATTACAAAAGAACCCATCCTTAATTGTTATGAAAAAACTTTCAGAAACATTGGACATTTCAGTCGAAAAGCTTTTGGAATTTAAACACCAGCAAGACTCAGAGAAATAATTGTAAGGCTGAGGCATGTGAACGGAGGATTTATTATGCAAAACACCATTCATAACCAGTTAGACGAGGAGTGGAAGGCTTTATTAAGCGAGGCAAAACAACTGGGAGGACTCAGCATCGAGGAAATCAAACGCTTTTTAGAAAATGCATAACGGAAGGGGTGTTTCTGATTTGAGAAATAGCCCCTTTTTCTATGGTTATTAAACAGGCGTGCCCGAACTTATGGGGCACGCCTGCTTATTAAAATTCTTCTTTTTCAAGGATAAGGTAGTTCATTTCTTTTCTATCAATACTGTTATAACGTTGCTTGTTAAACAAGTAGAAGATAATCCCCAGAATCATCCATAACGCTAACGCGATATAGGATTGAATTCCAAGTGATGCTGGTGAAAACGGCAGTAGCAATAAGGCCAGAAATCCGAGTGAACTGATCAATCCGACTAAAGACAACAGTTTTCTTCCCGGAGATACTGTTTCAATGCGTGAAGATGTCTCTCCTTTGGACCAGCGGAAATATTTATAAGCAGTAGCTGTCGTAAAGAAATAAGCAATTGCCACGCCAGTAGATGACATGTCCACCACCCATAACAAGGCTTCGCGACCGAACCATGGCGCAATCAAGCAAATAGCCATTGTGAACAAGATTCCGACGTAAGGCGTGTGGTATTTACTGTGTAAGCTGCGAAACGCATTGGGCAAAATCCGGGCGCGTCCCATGGCAAAAGTCAGACGGCTGGATGAGATATAAAATCCATTCAGGCCGGTGAATATTCCCATTGAAACTGCAATCGCTATGATGAAAACACCCGTACGTCCCATGTAACTTTCAATTGCATCGCCAGTACCCCAGACTGAATTTTCAGTTTGTGATAATAACGCCTGCCAAGGCATGACGCTTGCTGCGATAATGTTCATGATTGAATAGGCAAGACCGGCTGCCACAAGTGACCAGACGATCAACCCGAATGCTTTTTTCGAATTGAATTTGAATTCCTCAGCAGCTTGCGGGATATTATCAAATCCTACATAAGCGAAAGGTGCAAGCGCAAGTATGGTCAAAATAGAAGCAATTGACGTTTGGCCCGGCTTGAAAACAGGATCCAGATTGGCCAGACTAGGGTCTTCACTGATAATTGCTCCAACGCCTAATATGAGAATCCCCAGAATCAGAACCATACTGAAACCGAATTGCGTGCGGCCGGAAAAACTTGCGCCGCGAATATTTAAAATAGCAAAGATAATGAGGGCTAGACTTGCGATGAGTATTTGCACGATATAAACTTCATAGTCAGCCACCGTGTACAGATAACCTTGTTCAACGAAGTTCGGGAACAGAAACTTCGCAAGCAGAGCTAGGGCTGAAGCATTCAAAGCCACGATGCACAAATACCCAAGTGTTAAGAACCAGCCTGCTATAAATGCGAATAATCGACCAAACCCGATATAAGCGTAGGCAAACTCGCCTCCTGTCACCGGGAATTTGTCAATGAGGAAGCCGTAACTCACCCCAATTACAATCATTAAGGCTGCTCCTAAAAGAATGCCGATGACGACACCTAAGGGACCAGCTTGTCCAATCCAGTCCGTCGGCAGGACGAAAGCTCCCCACCCGATAGCGGAACCGAATGCGATCGCCCATACCCAATGTGGTTTCAGCGATCTTTCTAATTTTTGTCTTTCACGTCTAGGCATAAACTTCCTGATCCTCCTCTAAGTAATAGCTATGTCCTATATTTTACGGAAGTATGTAATGGCGCACAAATATTTATAGGCTATTAGCAGCAAAAAATGACGAATTTCGCCATTGGACAAACACCTATTCAAGAAAAATATCGCACATTGATGCACAATTATGAAACGTTTGTGCAACTTAGATCGTCAAATAAAGTAGATTAGAAAAAAATGCGCCATTAGTAGGTTCACTAAGTAGGTTACAATCTCTAAAATAGGGGTAGTGCATAATTAAAGGCAGTTTTTGTGTGAATTTGTAAAGTTTTCTGATGGTGCCTTTTAAAGGAATACGTGTGTTTATTACAATATTGTAATACAAAAGGGCAAACTATTATGGTATAATTCAATTTGAAAAAAGACTCGAAAATTGAAATGAACGCAATAAAAATAAGCAACCACATTTTTTATTAAAACGTAGTTGTATGGGTATAGGAGGGTCTTTAACGTGGAATATCAGGCCTTATTATTTTGCTTTATTCTCTCAATCGTTATTACACCACTCGTTAAAAAAATCGCAATAAAAATTGGGGCAACAGACCAACCGAATGATCGTAAAGTTCATAAGATAATGATGCCGCGACTCGGCGGGCTCGCTATATTTATCAGTTTTGCCGGCGGTTTCCTTATATTCTTTCCAGAAAGCAGTTATGCCTGGCCCGTGCTTGTTGGTGCTACCATCATCATCATCACCGGGGTTCTGGATGATTTAAGGGAGCTTTCAGCGAAGGTCAAATTAGGCGGCCAACTCGTAGCAGCAGTCATCGTTGTCATCGGCGGTGTCCAGGTTGAATTCATTAACCTGCCGTTTGGCGGCGAAATTCAATTCGGATATTTCAGCATTCCCATCACCATTCTTTGGATTGTCGGGATCACCAACGCAATCAACTTGATTGATGGACTGGACGGGCTGGCAGCCGGCGTGTCAGCAATTGCCTTACTAACGATTTCCGGAATGGCGATCACAATGGGTAACGTGTTTGTGGTATTTGCCGGCTTGATGATGCTCGGAAGCACACTAGGGTTTCTGATTTACAACTTTTACCCGGCCAAAATTTTCATGGGAGACACCGGGGCGCTATTTCTCGGTTTTATGATCAGTGTGCTATCTCTGTTAGGCTTCAAGAATGTTACGTTATTTTCATTTATTATTCCTGTCATTATACTCGGAGTTCCGATTTCTGATACAATTTTTGCAATTGTAAGACGGATGGTAAACCGTAAACCCTTGTCAGCACCTGACAAATCGCATTTGCACCATTGTTTAATCAATCTCGGCTACACACACCCTGAAACAGTATTGGTCATTTATGCCATGAGTGCCTTGTTCAGCTTAGCAGCCGTAATCTTCTCTCAGGCCACGTTGTTCGGAGCAGTAATCGTCTTATCTGTTCTGTTGTTCCTCGTAGAACTTGTTGTTGAAATGACTGGTTTGGTCGGTCAAAATTATCGCCCAATTTTAAATCTTATCCGAGATTATAAACCTAGGAGATAACGTCACTTAATCACATCCTTACTTAATGGATGTGATTTTTTGAATGCTTAAGATTAGCCTCTCCAATTTTTACTATATTAAACATATTTTTTAGTAAATGTCACATATTTCAAATAGAGCCCCGCATCACGCTGTTAAGTGATGCGGGGCTAGCTTTTACATAGAATCTTCATGTTCAGATGATCGATCGTTCTCTGTATAAGAATTGGAGTCTTCTTCATTATTCTGGTTCAGCCCAAGATGCTGTTGAAGCATTGCTTTTGAATTAGCTAAACTATTCTCTTGGAGTCGATAATACCAAACGCCGTCAATTGTAGTGGGCTCACCTTCCAGTTGGCTCTTGTTAAATTCCAACCCTTCTTTATTGATCGCATAATCCTTGAAGGAAATCATCTCTTCAAAGGTTAAATTGGTCTTCATGTTATTGCCGATCGAATCGATCACATCACCATAATTTGAAATCGAGCCAACTTCCGAAGCTCTTCTGACAATGGCCTGAATTAACTTCATTTGCCGTTCGCCTCGTGCTAAATCACTGTCATATTTTCTCGTGCGGGCTAGAGCAAGAGCTTCTTCCCCGTTGATATGCTGCTCACCTTCCGATAGTTCAATGGCATTGTCACGGTCCTTGCTGTTCTGTTCTTTTATATCAAACGGAACATCGAAATCAATCCCATTTAAAGCATCGACAGTCTCTACAAAAGAATTGAAATTGAGCCGAACATAATAGTCGACAGGAACTTCAAATAATTCTTCAACCGTTTTGACAGTGGCGTCGATACCACCATAAGCGTGAGCGTGGGTTATCTTGTCCTTGTAGCCCAAGTACGGGATATTGACGTAAGAATCGCGAGGTATGTTGACCATATTGACGGAATTATCACTCTCGTTGAACGAGGCTAACACAAGCGCGTCTGAACGCGAAGGAGCCTCACTGTGGTCTCCATTACTGCGTTTCTCGCTATCATCAACGCCAACGAATAACACGGTGGTGTTATCAAGGTCAGGATTGATGGCAGTGTCTCGCCTGTCCGATTTTTCACCACGATCCAGTTCCTCGTGAGAGTTGTTAGATGCCTCTTTTGCTTTATCAGTCAGGTACATCGCATACCCAGCCGTTGTCCCGACTCCTACGAGTACAAGAAACAAGAGGAAAACAATGGTAATCTTAATTTTTTTATATTTCATGATGGTACGCTCCTTTTAGTCTTCAAGGACTTCACTTTCCATATACGAAACATCTCCCGGTGAAACCTTGGCCTGATCACGTGTCAAGTCAATAATCCACTGAGTGAATCGTTCCTCTTCGCCATCTTCTACATATACTAACAGTTCCACATTTTCAAGATAATTAATCCTGTCCAACGTGTAAGTGGAATGGCGTAATTCATGTTCCAGCTTCCCAAGCAGCGCATAATCAGCTGTAACGGTCATATGTCTCATAAGTTGACGTTTAACGACCCCTGTTGCTTTAATGGCTTCAGATACAGCAGAAGCGTAAGCGCGAATCAAACCGCCCGCTCCCAACTTTGTTCCACCAAAGTACCGGGTCACCACGACAGCCGTATCTTTCAATCCTTTTCGCTTCAATACATCAAGCATCGGCACACCGGCTGTGCCGCTTGGTTCCCCGTCGTCATTCGCTTTTTGGATTAAATCATGTTCGCCGATTAGATATGCGGAACAATTGTGGCTTGCATCACGGTGCTTTTTTTTAATGTCTTGAACAAATTCCTGGGCTTGTTCTTCTGTTTCGCATCTTTGAACGTATCCAATGAATCGAGATTTTTGAATAATTATTTCTTCTTCGTTACCTGCGTGATTTACCGTATAATAGTGGTTAAGCATTTTGGAAGGATACCTCCTAAAAGTTAATTATATCGCTATGAAATCATCACGGCAAATTATTTCGTTCTTTGTGACAAAAAATCGAACTATAGGATATTGTTGTCGGTTAACCCCCACAAAATGGAGTAGGTCTAACGAATGACTATGTGAAAATTGATGGAGGGACTGGAGATGAGTGAAAGCAAACCTGGGGATAAAGCACTCGACCATATCATTCAAGAAATGGTTGATACAGTTTCCAACAGTAAAGATGAGATTTTTCAAATTGGTGAAGAATCCCGAAGTGAATTTGATCAATTAAAACGTGAATTAGATGAAACGAAAAAACAAGTGTTCGTTCTTATAGATGAATCGGACAAGCTTGAACAAAAAGTCCGTTTTTCCCGAAAACGTTTATCTGAAGTGAGTAAACATTTTCAACACTATTCCGAAGAAGAAATTCGTAAGGTCTACGAGCAGACACACCAATTGCAAATGGATCTATCGATGAAACAGGAAAAGGAAAAACAACTGAGGCAGCGGCGCGACGATCTCGAACGAAGGCTGAAAAATCTTGAAGAAACCATCGGACGCGCAGAGGCGCTGGGAGGAAAGATTTCTGTTGTGTTGAACTACTTAACCGAAGATTTCCGCCAAGTGTCCGAAGTTCTTGAAGATGCTAAAGAAAAGCAGGAATTCGGTCTTCAGATCATTGAAGCACAGGAAGAAGAGCGCCGCCGGTTGTCTCGTGAAATACACGACGGACCAGCTCAAATGCTGGCCAACGTCATGCTTCGTTCGGATCTCGTTGATCGCACATTTCGGGAACGCGGCGTAGATGAAGCGTTAAAGGAGATTAAGGATGTACGCGATATGGTGCGTTCAGCCCTATACGAAGTCCGCCGGATCATTTATGATCTGCGGCCAATGGCGCTGGATGACTTAGGATTAATCCCGACGCTAAAAAAATATTTATCTACTGTCGAAGAATACAATGACATGACCATTACATTCACTCACTTTGGTCACGAACAGCGATTTGCCAGCAAATTTGAAGTCGCCCTGTTCCGCCTGATTCAAGAAGCCGTTCAAAACGCCGTCAAACATGCAGAACCTAACGACATACAAGTTAAAGTCGAAATGAAGCAATCGTATTTTACCATCATTGTAAAAGACAACGGCAAAGGGTTTGACACCTCCGTCAAGAAAGAAAACTCCTTTGGCCTCGTCGGCATGAAAGAACGCGTGGAAATGCTTGAAGGCGAAATCACCATTGATTCCACCCCTGGTGAAGGTACAATGGTCATGATTCAAATTCCGCTTGATTTATCTTAAAGGAATGACTATGTAATAAGTCGTAAATCGTTTATAATAGGAATATATACGTAATAACGTATAGTTTACAAAGAGACGATGGAACGACGGTTAATGATGTTTGTTAAACCTAACAAAATGAATGGCTGAAACAAGTCGATAACCTGAAGTGGGAGGATGAACAATGACGACTAGAATTGTCTTAATTGATGACCATAAACTATTCCGTGAAGGCGTTAAGCGTATCTTGGATTTCGAAGCGAGCTTTGAAGTTGTAGCAGAAGGCGATGACGGAGATACAGCCCTGGAACTGATAGAAGCCAATACACCCGACGTAGTCTTAATGGACATCAACATGCCGAATATGAACGGCGTTGAAGCCACGGCTGAAATCGTAAATCGGTATCCTGACCTCAAAGTGATCATCCTTTCGATTCATGACGATGAAAACTATGTAACGCATGCATTGAAAACAGGAGCACAAGGGTATTTATTGAAAGAAATGGACTCAGACGCGCTGATAGATGCCATTAAAGTTGTCAGTGAAGGCGGTTCATACCTTCACCCAAAAGTTACGCACAACCTTGTTGCTGAATATCGCCGCTTATCAGATTCGAATGAAGGCAAAAATGCGTATAAAGCAATCGAATACCGCAAACCTCTTCATCTGCTGACGCGCCGCGAGTGTGAAGTATTACAACTGCTCGCAGATGGCAAAAGCAACAGGGGCGTAGCAGAATCCTTGTATATCAGCGAAAAAACAGTCAAAAACCATGTCAGCAACATTCTGCAAAAAATGAATGTCAACGACCGTACTCAAGCTGTGGTCACTGCAATAAAAAATGGCTGGGTAGAAGTTTTATAATGGCCAAGCTCTGGAGACAACCTCCAGGGCTTTTTTAATGTGCAAGCTCAGTAAGGTGTTCATATGTAACGTAATATGTTCTTCCTTTATTAGCCCCGATGGAGCGAAGCGCACATGCTCTAAGTATCTTTTTCGCCACAGTAGCTGATTGAATACATAAAAAATCCTGACACCTAACATTTGAAATCGAAGTATCTAGGAGTAACGTGTAATCCTGTAAGGCATAAAGATGCGCTTCTACTGAAGTCTTCTGACAATATGGGCATTGCCATTTTCCACTTTGTTGGAGCATCGGCATGTGTTGACACCTTTCACATTGCACACCCATCGTTAATTCCTGCTTTAGAATGTTGGATTGATGGAGAAGATCACGCTGAAGCGGGGTGTGAGCCTTGAGCAAAACCTTCGAAATACGCTGGAGCGATTCAACGGTTGAATGCTCGGTCTGATGCAACGACGCAAGTTTATTTATGGCGAAAGGTAAATTGATGGCGTGAATAACCTTGTCGTGCGTGTCGTTTTGACGTGAAGGTGTTTCGAGGATAGCCTTTTGTGAACTGATGGCCACGATACATTCAATAGGGACGTTAGCAGAAGATTGTTGAGCCAGCCATTTATTTAAATGGAACCCCTGCTGTTCCGCCTGTAACACGGGATCATTAAACTTTTCCTTCTTATCATCGAGCGTCCGAATCACCTGATTGAAGTCACGATCAAAGTACAAGGTACCTGAAATATTTTTCACCTCGATGATGAGGAAAAAACGACGGCTCAAAAGTAACGTATCAATTTGAAAATAGTGAACACCGTCAAAAAGACGAAGATCATGAAAAATGAGATAGTCTTCTTCAGGGAGTAAGCTTAAGGGGTATTTCAACTGTTGCTCACCGAGGTAGCCTGTCCTGCGTCTAGAGAGGTTTTCATTAAGCGGTGCTTGCATCGGATGAGTTGGAGGAAGTCTACGTAGTAAAGCTTCAATCTGAGCGATGGAGCGGGGGAAAGTAAGAGGTTTTACAATCATGCCATCTCTCCTTGTCTGCGAGATAAATTAACTATTCGACATCAATGAGGAGTTTCCTTCTTTTATTAATAGAAATTTGTCAAAAAAGTATGGCATAAAAACTGATATATCGGTCGGCGCACCGTAAATATCGGTCCGCGAGCTGATATATCAGTCAAACTGGTCCACTTATCAGTCAAAGCAGCAAATAAGCGATAGGCGTGACGATAATCAACGTCAGGATGGTGCGTTCCACCCAGATGACGAGCAGCTTCGGTATACTGACGGGAATATCTGTAGACAAAATACAAGGAATCAGCGCAGAAAAGAATAGGATAGCGGAAACAGACAAGCTTCCGATTACAAATTTCGTGATGAGCGGCGTGTCTGCTACGAGCAAAGCAGGTAGAAACATTTCAGCGATTTCTATAGCCGATGCTTTAGCTGCCAGCATGGGTTCGGGAATTTGCAAGAGCCATGTAAACGGCACGAAAATGTAGCCAAGAATATCGAAAAATGGTGTGTACTCTGCTAACACCAGTCCGAGCAGACCGACGGACATAATCGATGGCAGGATGCTCATGGTCATGATGAAACCATCTTTCAAATTCATGCCGACATTTTTGGCGAGCGACGGGGCGTTTTGAGCGGCCTCCATGGCTTGTTTCCATGCGACTTTGATGCGATTGTCTGTCACGATTTCTTCGGTATGGCCTTCTTCGGTGAGGTAGTCTTCACTGATTTTATTGAGCGGCCAAATCCGCACAGTGATGGCGGTTACGATAAATGTCACGGCTAACGTCACAAAAAAATACGTGTTCCAGATTTCCATCAATCCCAGTGTACGGGCGACGACGATCATGAATGTGGCGGATACTGTGGAAAAGCCGGTGGCAATTATGGTCGCTTCTTTTATCGTATATTTGCCTTCTTTAAAGACGCGATTGGTGATCAACAGACCAATTGAGTAGCTGCCGACAAATGAGGCGACGGCATCAATAGCGGAACGGCCGGGTGTCTTCCAGATCGGGCGCATGACGGGCTGGAGCATGACACCGATGAATTCCAGCAGGCCGTAGCCGACAAGCAATGCGAGAAACACAGCTCCGATGGGCACGAGTAAACCGACGGAAGTCACGAGATTGTTGAAGAGGAAAGGACCCATGTCAGGGTTGAATAAAAAGGCTGGTCCGAATTCAAACACGAGCATGGTACCTGCTACGGCCCCTAGTATTTTGAAAAACGACAAGGTCATGTTGACAGCGTCCTTGTTCCAGGATCGATCAATGAAGGGATAAAGCGCTCCAAGTAAAATGACGATCCAGGCGTAATAAGGGACAAGACTAGGGAAGGTCTCTTGAATGAAGGTCACCATATGATCAAGCGGAATCGATGAGGTGCCGTTGATTTTAATGGGGTAAAAGAATGTAAAAATACCAATTAAGCTGTAGAGAAAAAATTTGACTAAATTACGCTTAGCGGGGCCGGGGGCTTCTTGAGATGAGTATAAGTGTGAGTTTTCCATGATAAAACCTCCTGAAAATTCCGAAAATTTTAAAGGTAAAGGAGCTGAATTCAGCTCCTTTCGACTAAGGGCGTTGACAGTAGCCAGTAAGGAAGGAGAGCATCGTATGAACAGCCGTTTTGACGGAGACTTCCCCTACATCTTTACGGGGATCCAGGCACACAATATCCATCGCTTTAACTTTAGGGTGCTGGCCGGCTAGTTGGACCGCTTCAAATAACTCGGAAGGGTACATACCGCCCGGGGTAGCTGCCGGTGCGCCGGGGCTCATGCTCATGTCGAGCACGTCCATATCAACCGTCAAATAGATGGTGTCCACCGTTTCATTCAGCCGCTGCAACGCCTGGGTGATGACGTGTGCGATGCCTAATGTCCGCACCTGTTTCATCGTGGTGTAATTCAAAGCGTGTTCATCGGCAAACGATTTTAAAGCACGCGCATTAAAGAAACCGTGCAGGCCGATATTGTGAACATGCTCGCCTTTGATGACCTGACTATCGATTAAATTACGGATTGGGGTACCGTTGGCCGGTCCGAACGTTTCTAAGTCGCGCAGGTCAAAATGTGTATCAACCTGCAAAATGCCGATGGTTTCCTCAGGATGTGCCTGCTGCCACCCTTTGACCAGCATGGCCGTGATGGAATGGTCCCCGCCCAATGTGATCGGAAAGGTGTGGGGATGATGATGGCGCATGGCGGCCATGGCGTCTGTGATGTTTTGGTGCGTCGCGGCAATATCGGTGACGTGTTGCGGTACGTCACCGAGATCCACCGCTCTCAGCTTAGCCAAATCCAAGTCTTCCTCTAAATTATAGGTGCCGAACCCTTTCCAAGCGCGTCGCATGGCATCAGGGTTGTCGCTTGCAGCCGATGTGCTGATCGATGATTTGGATAAAGGAACGCCCAGAATCGTAATGTCATAGGGCGCCCAATCCGGGGCATCGCTCGAGAGCGTTTCAATCCATTCGTGCACTTTCACGTCTGCAGATGCTGTTCCGTTTTTCGTCCATTGAAAAGCCGGCCGGTTCAGCATAGGGTAAGGGTACTGGCTCATACGAGCTGCCCCTCCTGTACGACGACCTTGCCTTTTTTGATAACGGTATCGACGTGATTCATGCCATATTGATAGGAAAGCATCAAATGATTGGGCACATCGAACATGGTGATATCCGCTTGCTTCCCTGTTTCAATGCTGCCGGCTTCATCAGCGATTCCAATAGCATGGGCAGCATTGATCGTTGTTGCGGTTAATACTTCCTCTGGGGTCATGCCCATTTTCAAGCAGCCTAAGTTCATGATGAACGGTAATGAGAGGGTCGGTGATGAACCGGGATTAGCGTCCGTGGATAATGCGACGGGCACGCCGGCGTCAATGATGCGTCTTGCCCGGGCGAATTCAGCCATCAGGAAAAATGCCGTTCCTGGTAAAAGGACACCGACCACGCCTTTATCAGCCATTTGGGCGATGCCTTCATCGGATGCTTTCAAAAGGTGATCCGCGGAAATGGCGCCGACTTCAGCAGCCAATTCAGCACCGGCGTATGGTTCGATTTCATCCGCGTGGATTTTGGGTGTAAGCCCATACGCTTTGCCGGCTTCGAGAATTTTTCTGGATTGTTCCGGCGTAAAAACACCCCGCTCACAAAAGACATCGTTGAACCGGGCGAGGCCGCTCTTGGCGACTTCCGGAATCATTTCCTCGACCACGCGATCCACGAAACGGTCGGGGTTATCTTTTTCATCCATAGGCACAGCGTGCGCTCCCATGAAAGTGGACACGAGATCCATCGTGTGATGCTCGTGAAGTTGAGCGGCAACGCGTAATTGTTTCAATTCATGCTCGAGCGTCAAACCGTAACCGCTTTTGGCTTCTAATGTGGTGACACCGTGCAACAGAAATTGGTTGAGCCGTTTATGGGCTGCCTCGAACAATTCTTCATCCGAGGCTTGCTGCGTGGAACGTGTCGTCGAATGGATGCCGCCGCCTGATTCCATGATTTCCATGTAAGTGGATCCCTTCAAGCGCATGGCATATTCTGCTTCGCGGGTTCCGGCATGCACGATATGGGTGTGCGGATCGATTAAACCGGGCGCGACAACTTTGCCGCTGGCATCAATTACCTGAGCCTCTTCCAGCCGGTTTTGATAAGTTTCGTAAAGCGTGGCATCTGGACCTGCTGCGACGATGCGCTCGTCTTCGATCCAAACACTGCCCCCTTCAATGATCTCAATGTCCGTCATTGCTTTGCCGACGGCGGGGCCTGCTTGGTGTCCCGCCATCGTAATCAGTTGATCGGCGTTCCGTATAAATAAAGGTTGGGTCATCATGATTCTCCTCTCGCGTTATTGATCAAGCATCGGAATGTTCACATGTTTTTCTTTTGCCGTCCGTTTGGCCAGGTCATAGCCAGCATCCACATGCCGGGCGATGCCCATACCAGGGTCGGTGGTGAGGACGCGTTCTAATCGTTGGGCCGCTGCCTCCGTGCCGTCTGCTACAATGACCATGCCCGCATGCAGGGAATAGCCCATGCCGACGCCGCCGCCGTGATGCACACTAACCCAGCTCGCGCCGCCGACACTATTGATCATCGCATTCAAAATCGGCCAATCGGCTACAGCGTCACTGCCGTCTTGCATCGATTCCGTTTCCCGGTTAGGGGAAGCGACAGATCCGGAATCCAAATGATCGCGTCCAATCACAATCGGCGCTTTCAATTCGCCTTTTGCCACCATCTCGTTAATGATTTTTCCAAATCGTGCTCGTTCACCGTAACCGAGCCAGCAAATACGGGACGGCAGCCCCTGGAAGCTTATTTTTTCCCGGGCCATGCGAATCCACTTGCACAAGCGTTCGTTATCGCTGAATTCGCGTAAAATGACCTCATCGGTTTTATAAATATCGTCCGGATCGCCGGAGAGTGCTACCCAGCGAAACGGGCCTTTTCCTTCACAAAATTGCGGTCTAATGTACGCGGGTACAAAGCCGGGAAAGTCAAACGCATAGGTGACGCCTTCATCTTTAGCAACCTGGCGAATGTTATTGCCGTAATCGAACGTGACGGCGCCTTGCTTCTGCATATCGAGCATCGCCTGGACGTGGGCCGCAATCGCTTGTTTGGATAAAGTGGTGTAACGTTTCGGATCGTTCGTACGCAGGTGATCGGCTTCTTCGAGATCCAACCCGACTGGCACATACCCATTTAAAGGATCGTGAGCCGACGTTTGGTCAGTCAATACATCCGGGATAAAGTTTTTATTCAGCATATCCGGAAGCACTTCCGCCGCATTGCCAAGCAAGCCGATCGACAGAGGCTTATCCGCTTGTTTCGCTTCCTCAGCCATAAGGATCGCTTCGTCCAGATCGTCGGTCCATGTGTCGAGATACTTAGTCTCCAAACGACGTTCGATTCGGTGCTGATCCACCTCCACCGCAATACAAACCCCTTCGTTCAGCGTAACCGCCAGCGGCTGAGCGCCGCCCATGCCGCCAAGGCCTGCCGTCAGCGTAATCGTGCCCTTTAAACTGGCATTAAAATGCTGATTGGCACATTCAGCGAATGTTTCATACGTGCCTTGTACAATCCCCTGACTGCCAATGTAAATCCAGCTTCCGGCGGTCATTTGGCCGTACATCATCAGCCCGCGCTTATCCAGTTCATGAAAATGATCCCAATTGGCCCAGGCAGGCACAAGATTGGAGTTTGCAATCAAAACTTTCGGCGCGTCGGTGTGCGATTTGAATACGGCTACCGGTTTTCCGGACTGGATCAGTAACGTTTCGTCATTCTCTAACGTTTTCAACGTGTCCACAATCGCATGATAACTGTCCCAATTTCGGGCCGCCTTCCCGATCCCGCCATAAACGACGAGGTCTTCCGGCTTCTCGGCAACTTCCGGATTCAAATTATTATTCAGCATCCGGAGCGCTGCTTCTTGAATCCAGCCTTTCGTATGAAGGGTCGAGCCTGTGTATTGTTCAACGTGCTTCGTCTCGTGATTCGACATCGCAAGCCTTCCTTTCCGATATAAAATTCTGACAATTATATCGTAGCGTATTCGGCATCAGAGATGTAGGGGGATTCCTTTCGAATTTCTATAATAATATTGGATGATTGCAAGTTATATCGTGTAAACGTTTGCTTAATATGATAAAAATTTTAGAAATGATAAAAAACACAGAAAAAACCAGGCGTAGGCCTGGTCAAGTTTGATATAACTGAGTCCATACTCCGCTGACCAGACGCCTCCGCTTTCGATTGATCTATCCAGCTCCGGCGTCTAGCGGCTAGTGAGACTTCCCTCGCTTCTGTACGATAAGTCAACATCGAATCACGGTGTTCTTCGTGTTTCCTTTATCTCCTCCAGCTCAGTCCAGTCCATACGCCGCTGACCAAGCCGCCTCCGCTTTCAATTTCGTCTAAAGCTTGTCGGCGTTTGCTGGGTATGGGCTTTAAAGACGCGGCTAAAATAGTTCGGATTGGTGAAGCCGGTTGCTTCCGATATTGTCTGGATGCTGTCGTCTGTGGTGGCGAGAAGGTCTTTCGCTTTTTCGATGCGGATGCCGGTTAAAAGTTCCCGGAAGGTGCCGCCATATTCACGCGTCAGCAAATGGCTGAAATAGGCGGGGCTGCGATCGACTGCCTCGGCCACTTGCTTCAGGCTGAGATTCGTGTCATGATAATGCGTTTCCATATAATCAAGCCCTTGCTCGGTCGTGTTGCCTCGGGTTATCTCTGCTTCTTCGGAGACGAGCGAGAGCACATGGTTCACGAAAAGGATCATATCCTGGACGATCCGATACATAACAGGGTTGTACAAGATTTTTTCAAACGTACTTTGATAATAGGCTTCCGTATCTTCCCCGGTTAAACCGCTGCGGTTCATGAAGCGGCGGACCTGGGCGAGGATGCTCGTCAACCGCGTCCGGAGCATGCGTGGATCAGGGTAGGGAGGCTGCAGTCCGAAAAATTCTTCGTACATCCAGGCCTTCACGAGATCGGATCGTCTTTCAGTAAGCATGGACACCCAGTGGCGCTGTTCTTCTGGCGTCAGGAACGGATCCATCTCGGCCCAGCGTTGACTGTGATCGGAGTGGAGCACTTGGCGGAAGCCGGTGAAAAAGGTTTGTTCCAATGCCTGGCGCATCGTGGTGTAGAGCTGGTGCAGGCTTTCTTTCTGAGCTCCGCGTCCGACGACAATCGCAAGCGGTTCATTGGCTATCATTTCCCATTCCCGTAAAAAGCGCTGGGCTTGGGCTACGATATCCGGCGTTTCCTCGGTAAAGGCCATAATCAGCAGATCGCTTAAGGATAATACAGTTGGCCGGGGATGGAAATCGAAGTGTTCAATGAAGCTTCGCGCATGAGCTAAATGCTCAGGCGATTCGGTTTTTACCAATAAAGCAGGGTAAGGGAACGGGCTGCCTTGTTCATTAAATAAATCTTCATAGGACACACCGTTATGAACCGGTAGCTCCGCTTGCTGCCCTTCAGTGGGTTCCATATGGTGAAAAACGTGGTGCAGCGTATGTTTAACTTGAGCCGGAGAGAGCGGCTTGACCCACAAATCAGTGGCATTGAGCGACATGGCTTGCATCGCTCGTTCAAAGGTCGCTTCCGCCGTCATGGCGACCACGCTTTTGACATAATGCTGCAGGTGATCACGTAGCATCGGCAGCTTATCTTCGGGGATCATGTCCAATTCCACACACGCAACTTCAGGGCGCGTGTTCTCGAGAGCATCCATTAACCCGGCAAGGTGTGTCACTTTCCTGATGGATTGGATGGGGAAAGAATATTTGGAAACGAGCCATTCCAGCCCGAGCAATTCCTGTTCGTCACGGTCAGACAGAATTAAGTTGGCCACTTTAGTCACCCTTCTCTAATGCGTTGTGCGTTTAACTCCAGTTTAACTGATTTTACCGTGTCTCGCAGGTTTCCTACCTAAATTTATGGAACTCGTTAATGAAAATTGAGGGGCGTTGGTGTAGAATTAAAGGAAGATATTTCACATTCCCATCGCATAATATAAGATAAAAAGAATGGACAAGGAGTTCGATATTATGAAAACGGCCGTTCTAACAGACAGCACCGCCTACATACCCCAATCTATGCGCGAACAGTATGACATTCATATGGTGCCGCTGAATGTCATTTTCGGTGAAGAAGTCTACCGTGAGGAGATTGATCTCGAAACGGCTGAATTTTACGAGATGGTGAAGGAAGCTGAGCAACTGCCGAAAACCTCTCAGCCGTCTATCGGAATCGTCACCGAAACATTGGAAAAACTGGCTCGTAACTATGATGCGGTCGTGGCGATCCACCTCTCAAGCGGTATCAGCGGCACGTATCAAGGGACCGTCACAGCTTCCGATATGGTCGATGGGATCGATGTTTACCCGTTTGATTCTGAACTCAGCTGCATCATGCAAGGGTTCTATGTGTTAGAAGCCGCCGAGCTTGCCAATAACGGCGGAACGCCTGAACAGATCCTCGCGCGTTTAAATGAAATGAAGCAATCCATGAGCGCCTATTTTATGGCCGATGACCTGAGCCATCTGCATCGCGGCGGTCGTCTGAATAGTGCCCAAGCGGTCGTCGGCAGTCTGCTGCAAGTGAAGCCGGTGCTTCATTTTGTGGATACGAAGATTGTGCCGTTTGAAAAAATCCGGACGCGTAAAAAAGCTCTTAAGCGCATTGTTGGCTTGTTTGAAGAGGACGCGGCCGGCGGAGAGCCGATTAAAGCAAGCGTCATTCATGCCAATCGCGAAACGGAAGCGAACGCCATCAAAGAACAGATTGAAGCCCGTTTTGATCACGTGGACGTGACCGTCAGCTACTTTGGCCCCGTGATCGGGACTCATCTTGGTGAAGG
This sequence comes from Thalassobacillus sp. CUG 92003, assembly GCF_013618635.1. GTDB lineage: Bacteria > Bacillota > Bacilli > Bacillales > Halobacillaceae > CUG-92003. The sequence goes on from NZ_JABLSJ010000001.1 coordinate 480,058, forward strand.
TGCGCTCGGTCTCGGCTGGTATAAAAAATAGCGGTATAGAAGTATTTCTCGAATGGGAGATTACAGGGGAGGGACTACTCTTAGAAAAGGGCAGGGGTGGCTTTGAAACAACTCGCTTTCCTGCTGGGAACCGCCGAGCCTCCCTCGGTCGCTTAGCTCCCTGTGGGGTCTCGCCTAGCTCTTTTTCCCGCTGCTATCCAGCTCCGGCGTCTAGCGGCTAGTGAGACTTCCCTCGCTACTGTACGATAAGTCAACATCGAATCACGGTGTTCTTCGTGTTTCCTTTATCTCCTCCAGCTCAGTCCAGTCCATACGCCGCTGATCAAGACGCCTCTGCTTTCAGGTGGGAGTCTCGTCGTTTCAAAGCCACCCCATTTGATATGGAGGTAAACGCCCCCCTTGCATAGGAAAAAGCGTTATAAAGTTGCTCTACGGTATCAAAACAATTTTCTTGAAGAAGGCGTTCAGATTCGCACGATGTTTCCGTTCTCCACATCAAAGTAAGAAGGTCCGGGAAATCTCGAGACTCCTGTGGGAATAACATGAGTGGTGAGATCCCGCAAGGCGAAGCCGGAGGAAGCTCACCACATGCCCGCGGAAAGCGAGTGATTTCCCGGCCCTTCTAACGCCACCTTCCGTAACGGAAACCTCTCCAAACTTGGCTGGCAAACGAAAAACGTCGCCCGCTCTCAGGCAGGCGACAAAATTTATGAAAGGGTGTTGTATCCTCGTGTCCTCCTTACCAAACACGCCTGATTCCTCCGCACTATGCCCCCTAAGCGGCAAACTCCTTCTGAAACACGAACTGCATTATCCAGATGAACAGATCCATCAATGGCTCAATGAAGGAGCCGTGACACATATTTCTTCCATTGAAAAGACACTTACCGGCAGACGATGCATGCGCTGCGGTAATACGAAACATTATTTATTTGCTGAAATGCCTTGCCATGCTTGTCAATCCACCTGTTACTACTGCCGAAATTGCATCCAAATGGGCCGGGTTTTGGCGTGCCAGCCTCTCTATTATGGCGCTTCAGCGACCTCGTACCCTGAGCATCCTGAGCCGTGCGAATGGGAAGGCTCCCTTTCACGCTTTCAACTGGATGCTGCTACCCGCATCACAGCTGCGATGGCTAGCGAGCGCGAACGGCTTCTTGTCTGGGCGGTCTGCGGAGCGGGAAAAACCGAAATGCTGTTTCCTGGTTTGACGCAGGCTCTCTCCCAGGGCAAACGTATCTGTTTAGCCACGCCGCGCACGGATGTGGTTCGAGAGCTGCTCCCGCGTATGAAAGCGGCTTTTCCAGGGGTCTCACTAGAGGGTTTATACGGCGACAGCCCGGACAAAGCAGGGGATGCCCAGCTGATTATAGCCACCACCCACCAGCTCTATCGCTACGCGTATTGTTTTGATGTCGTAGTCATCGATGAAATTGACGCCTTCCCTTTCCACGCCGACCCTTCTTTGAATTATGCAGCAAAACGCGCTGCTAAAGCGACAGCTTCGTTCATTTACTTAACCGCGACCCCAAGACGCAAACAAAAATGGGCTATCGCTTTTAGGCAACTTCCGGTCGTGTTCGTCGCACGCCGCTTTCATGGCTATCCACTTCCTGTCCCGCAATTGAAAATGATCGCTTCCCTCCGCCGACAATTGAAAGCTGGCCAGCTTCCGAACGTGATTGCGCAACACATAGCTTCCCAGCAGCAGCGGGGCACACGACAGTTGCTCTTGTTTGTGCCGACGATTCAACTAGCGGAAATGCTAACCGATCTGTTGGCTGCTCATTACTCTTCCATCACGTCCGTCCATTCAAAAGACCCCGATCGTGAGCATAAAATCCAGCAATTTCGTAATCGAGAAAAATCCTTATTAATGACGACCACCATCCTCGAGCGGGGTGTCACCTTTCCGTCAGTCGATGTGTTTGTACTTGATGCCGGACATGACGTGTTTGACGAAGCCGCTCTTGTTCAAATGGCGGGTCGGGCAGGTCGGAGCCCCGACGATCCTTGCGGTGACGTCATATTTTACCACGCGGGAAAACGGAATGCGATGGTGGATGCGGTCGCGGCCATCAAACGGATGAACCGAATCGGGTCGACGCTATGAGGTGCCTCCTTTGTCATGCCAGCATAGAGCAGGATGTCAATTGGGACACGGTGCTAAAGCCGGTGGAAACTAGAGTGATGTGCGCGGCTTGTCGTGAAACTCTTCCTTTAATTGAGGGAAATGTCTGTCCGATCTGCAATCGTAAAATGGATTGCAACGCCACGTGTAGCGACTGTCAAAAATGGGAACAGAGTGACAAGTGGCAAGGCGTTTTGAAACGCAATCAGTCCCTCTATCATTACCATGAAGGCATTCAGGAGGTGATCACCCAGTGGAAATACCGCGGGGATTATGTGCTCGTTAAACTTTTTCAATCCGACATCGAGCGCATCGTTAAGGACAGGCGCAAGCAGTGGCCGACCGCAGTCGTTCCGATTCCGCTTAGTTCTGAACGCTTAGTGGAGCGCGGTTTCAACCAGGCAGAGGCGATAGCCCGTCTGATGACACGAAAACCTGTTCACCTGTTAGAACGCCTCGACAGTGAGAAGCAGTCCAAAAAAACCCGATACGAACGCCTGAACCGGATAAATCCGTTCCGCAGCAAAACGTCAGTCCCGCCCCATGTCTTGCTGGTTGATGACATTTATACGACCGGCGCCACCCTGCGCTACGCCGCTAAAGCGCTCCAGGATGCCGGGTGTCTTCACATTGAATCTTTCACGCTGATTCGCGGCTGAAATATTTTTGGGCGCGCCCCTTTTGAAATCGTGTAACATGCCGATATAATGAATAAAGGTATGTGAGCCGTGAACGACACGGTCATGTGATTGAAGGAGGAACGAGGCAGATGGGGGAATTAGCTAACTGCCCACGATGCGGGGAAATTTTTGTTAAAGGACGCATTGACGTGTGTGTCGCCTGTTATAAAGAAGAAGAGCGAGCATTTGAAACCGTCTATGTGTTTATCCGAAAGCGCCAGAATCGCACAGCCACGATGCAGCAAGTTGTGGAGGCGACAGGCGTCGAGGAACAATTAATTCAAAAATTCGTCAAACAAAAACGATTGAATACAACGCAATTTCCGCAATTGTCCTACAGCTGCGAACGCTGCGGGGCTCAAATCCAGGAGGGCCGAATATGCGACGGCTGCAACGGCAATTTGCAGCATGATTTAAAAATAGAGGAAGACATCGAGCAGGTGAGTGAAAAAAATCGGCTGGCTGAGCAAGCGCAAACCTATTATTCGGTAAATAAAGGGAATCCGTAAAAGGCCTTAATGTTTTGCTGATTACTCCGATACAAGAAGTGAAGCCAATGGAATTGAACGAAATGAGGTGAGAGACATGAGAATCAATGGTCCGAACCAGACGAATCTCAATCCCTACCAGAAGCAGATAAATAAGCAGGCGGAACTGCAAAAAGCCGGCACCAAGGCTGATAAAATTGAAATTTCCAAGCAGGCGAAAGACCTGCAGGAAAGCAGCAAGCCGGATCCCGCACGCCAAAAACAAGTCGAAGCCATCAAACAACGCGTTGATGCTGGTGAATATAAAGGGGATCACGACGTGTCCGCACAGAAAATGATCGATTTCTGGAACAAACGTATTTAAAAGGAGGACATACCGATGTCCCTGCATGCTGTCATACAATTAATGGAGAAACAGAAGCAGCTGCATGAAAGCTTGCTGACGTTATCTCAACAAAAGACCGAGATTTTGAAACAAGGCGAACATGAAAACTTTCAAGCGCTATTGGCAAAAGAACGTAAACATGTCCAGGCGATTGAAACGGTGGAAAAACAGCGCATGCAGGCGGTGTCGTCCTGGTATGATGAGCAGGGCATCCGTTCTGAAGATCCGACTGTTTCCGAGATGCTCACGTTGATTGACAATGAATGGGAACGCGAAGAGCTGCAGCGTATTTTCGACGCCTTCATTTTTGTGATGAGCGACCTGCGCAAGCAAGAGAAGCTGAATGCCGAGCTGACCCAGCAATCGTTGCAATTCATCAATGTATCGCTCGACATGCTGCAGCCTTCTTTGAAGAACATGAATTATGGCAAGCCGTCCCAGGATTCAGACAAGAATCAAAAACGCTCCGTCTTTGATTCGAAAGCCTAAGCAGAAAGAGGAGATTTGAATGGTTTCAACCTTTCACGGATTAGAAGTTGCGAAACGCGGCCTGTTCACCCAGCAGTCTGCTTTGTACACGACAAGTCATAACATTGCCAATGCGAACACCCCGGGTTATACGCGTCAGCGCGTCAATTTTGAGCAGACCTCTCCATTCCCAGCGGCCGCTCGCAATAGCCCTGAAATTCCGGGTCAAATGGGCAGTGGTGTTCAGGCTGGTTCAATCGAACGGATTCGAGAAGATTTTTTGGACATCCAGTATCGCTCAGAAAACAAAAAGTCCGGTTACTATGGGACGCTTGCTGACTCGTTGAAACAAATGGAAGACGTGATGAACGAACCGACAGACCAGGGTTTGTCCAAATCGATGGACAACTTTTGGGATTCCTGGCAGAAGTTAAGCAATAACCCGGAGGACGCCGGAGCGCGCGAAGTCGTGAAAGAACGCGGGAAGGCGCTGGCTGACACGTTCAATTATGTGTCCAACTCCCTTTCTGAAGTCCAAAAGCAGCTGAATAACGAAGTGGATGTATCGGTTGAAAAAATCAACTCCTTGCTTAGCGATGTTGATAACTTGAATCAACAAATCGGTGATGTGGAACCGCACGGCCAAGTGCCGAATGATTTGTACGATGAACGCGACCGTGTTCTCGACGAATTATCAAGCATGGTCGACATCGACGTTTCCTATCAGGACAGCAAAGGGAACCCGAGCCCGATCGCAATGGGGCAAGCAACCGTGACCATGAACGACGGTGGCGAGTCGTATACGTTAGTCGAAGCCTCAGGGGAAACGAAAGACGACCGCCTGCATCAAATGAGTGTCAATTACGCCGAAGTCGATGGACGTGACACCAAATATGTACAAAGCGTCGAAGTTGCGGGACAAGCAGAAGGCGACGATGCCATCACAAATTTCTCCTCAGTGGGTAAACTGAGTGGATTGATCGAATCGGCGGGTTATATGGAAGATGGCCAAACTGGCGTGGAAAACGTGAAGGGCCACTATCCGGATATGATGAGTGAACTGGATACAATGGCGACAGCCTTTGCCCGGGAAATGAACGAGGTCCACCGGGAAGGCGCTTCTTTAAACGAAATCGGTGAAGACGGCGCGTATACGGATCAAGCGATTAACTTCTTCACTCCGCCCGCCGGAGGCAGCGGAGCGGATGTAGGGTATGCGAGTTCCATCAGCGTATCAGATGATGTGAACGAGGATGTGAATAACATCGCAGCGGCCCAAGTGACCGAAGACGGCCAAGCTTTCTCAGGCAACGGAGATAATGCCAAACATTTAGCGGACGTCCGTGACGAACCCTTAGCCATGCTGGGCGGGGAAACGTCCGTATCCGGCTTTTATGAAGGGGTCATCGGCTCAATGGCTGTCAAAACCGAAGAAGCTGCGCGTCAGCAAAACAACGCGGATACTTTGCGCGGATCGGTCGCTCAAAACCGGGCATCAGTGAGCTCGGTGTCTTTGGATGAAGAAATGACCAATATGGTGAAATTTCAGCACGCCTACAACGCGGCAGCCCGGAGTATCACTGCTGTCGACGAAATGTTAGACCGTGTGATCAACCAAATGGGAATTGTAGGAAGGTAGGTGGATGAACCATGCGCGTAACCCAGGGAATGCTAAGCAATAATATGCTGCGCAATATTAGCAACAGCTATGAACGGATGGGCAAACAGATGGAGCAGCTGTCGACCGGTAAAAAAATCAGCCGCCCTTCCGACGATCCGATCGTAGCCATGAAAGGCATGAACTACCGCAGCCAGGTGAACGAAATCGAACAGTACAAAAGGAATATTGGTGAAGTACATAATTGGATGGATAACTCCGACGATTCACTCGACAAAGCCACCAAAGCCATGCAGCGCCTCCGCGAACTGACCGTTCAGGCGAGTAACGACTCCTATGAAGAAGGCCAGCGCGAAAACATCGCCGAAGAAGTCGACCAGCTGCGGGAACATATGGAAGACATCGCCAATACAAAAGTCAACAACAAATACATCTTCAACGGCACCAACACCAACGGCAAACCCGTCGATTTAGAAAATGGCGACTACCCTACGAACAGCGAAGACGTATCGATTGAAGTAAGCGACGGCATTTCCATAAAAGCCAATGTCAACGGAGCCGATGTGTTCACCGAAGACATGTTCAACGACATGGAGGCTTTCTCCAACGCTTTAAAGGATGGCCAATCCGGCGAGGAGCTGGACGACTACGTGACCACCTTCGATAACCATACCGAAAAAATCATCAATGAACGTGCCGGTCTTGGTGCCCGCATGAACCGGGTCGAGTTGATTGAGGACCGTCTCGGATCACAGGAAATCACCGCCAACCGGGTGTTGTCGGATAATGAGGATGTCGACATGGAAAAGGTGATCACGGAATTGAAAACGCAGGAAAGTGTCCATCGTGCTGCGCTTGGTGCGGGCTCACGTATTATTCAACCGACGTTGATGGATTTTCTGAGATAGGCTATCTGTTCAGACAGGTAGCTTTTTCTTTATAAGATTTTACGTTTGTATAACGTAGGTCCGTTACTTTAATAGAGAGAGGGGCGGCCGGGCAACCACTCGCTTTCCTGCGGGGGAACCGGCAAGCCTCCTCGGTCGCTTGGCTCCCTGTGGGGTCTTGCCGAGCCCCTTCTCCCGCGGGAGTCTCGCGGTTGCCCAGCCGCCCCATCTATCGTTGGGGTAAACGAACCTATTAAATTGGAAAGATTCCGTAAGCCTTATTAAACAAAAAAACTCACAACTCCTAACTAATCTTTAATTGAGAGGAAGGGTCCTAGCTATGAAACTGCCGCAGATTCGTTTGCAATCGCAGATGGCTCAAACGCAGATCAATTCAACGCAAGGGCGAATGATGATTAAGCAGCCTGAGGCGACGGTGTCGATTCAACAGCCCGATGCCGATGTGTCCATGTCGACACGTCCGTCCAAATTGACGATTGATCAATCACAGGCGTGGGAAGATATGGGGTTGAAGTCAGCCAAAAAGAGCATTGAAGCGTTTGCGCAAGAAGGGAAGCAAGCAGCTCTTCAGGCGATGGCTAAAACGTCACGGCAAGGTGATCAATTGATGAGGATTGAAAATGGCGGTGATCCTATCCTTTCTCAGGCGAAACAGGATGCCTATGATCAGCAAAAAGAATTCAATGTCGGCTGGATTCCTTCTCATGGTGCTGTCAAAATCGATTATCAGCCGTCTGACGCGGATATCCAAGTTGAGACGCGCCAGCCGGTCATCAATAATCAAGCTAACGCCCCTGAAATCAGTCATGAGCGCGGAAGCGTTACGACGTCCATGGCGAGTGAAGCGGATTTGAACGTGGATGTGGCTCATTTAACGTTTAAGAATTTCAGCTTTGAAACGACTATATAAAAGAAGTGGTGACTTATGAATATACAATCTGTCTATTTAGGTGAAGTAGATGTCAGCGACGAAAGTATTCTAACCTTTCCGCACGGCTTGCCCGGTTTTACAGACGAAAAGCATTTCGTTTTAATCGACTTACCCGACAACCCCGCCTTCCATATTTTCCAGTCAACAGAGAACGCAGAACTGGCGTTTATTGTTGCCAATCCTTATCTCTTTTTTAAGACGTATGAATTTGATCTTGATGATGCTTCGGTAGACCAGTTGGATATTGCGAGTGAAGCAGACGTCAGTGTATTTGTGATATTAACGTTGCAAAAGCCGTTTGAGAAAACGACGGCCAATCTGCAAGCCCCGGTCATCATCAATCGTTCTGCGAAGAAAGGGAAGCAGATCATTCTCAATACGTCCGAATATACAACCAAACATGCTATCGCACCGTCAGCCTCTGATGAAAAGGAGGCGGACTCCCATGCTCGTACTCAGTCGGAAACTGAATGAAGCCATCCAAATCGGTGATGATATTGAAATCAAAGTCCTCGGAGTCGAGGGGGATCAAGTAAAACTAGGTATATCGGCCCCTAACCATGTCGAAATCCACCGTCAGGAAATTTACGCAGCCATTCAGGAAGAAAACAGCGAAGCCGCGACCTTCCAAGCCGATTTACTGAATCTATTAAAAAATCAGCAAAAACGTTAAACAATCCCAAATGACCTCCGATATAAGTAGTGTAAAAGCAAATGATGCTAAAGGCGGCCGACTTTAGCCATTTGAATACTTACTTCCACAAGGACGTGGAGGACACTATTTAATTTCAAGGAGGAAATTGATTATGAAAATCAATCACAACATTGCGGCGCTGAACACGCACCGCCAACTGCAAGGAAACAACAACGCAACCCAAAATTCATTGGAAAAGCTATCCTCAGGTCTTCGCATCAACAAAGCAGGCGATGACGCAGCAGGTCTTGCGATTTCCGAAAAAATGCGTGGCCAAATCCGCGGACTCGAACAAGCCCAGCGTAACGCCCAAGATGGTATCTCGCTTGTTCAAACAGCTGAAGGTGCGATGAACGAATCTCACTCCATCATGCAGCGTATGCGTGAGCTGGCTGTTCAGTCTTCCAACGACACGAACACAGATGCTGATCGTGCTGAACTTCAAAAAGAAGTGGACCAATTGTCTCAAGAACTTGGTCGCATCTCTGAAGACACAGAGTTCAACTCTAAAACATTATTGGATGGAAATTTTTCTGGTAGCTTCCAGATTGGAGCAAATGAAAACCAGTCAATTGACATTTCCATTGATGAGATGAGTGCTGATGCTCTTGATGTGGTGAGAGGTGCATCATCGGCTGAAGGTGTGTCAGAAGGTACTGCAGACGATTTTAGAACCGGAGGAGCAATTTCTACTGATGGAAGTTTTGATGTTACTATAGATGGCACCTCATCAACAGTTACGGTTGATGATTCTGTAGCCACTGCACAGGATTTGACTGATGCGATTAACTCATCGATCAGCAATGGGACTGCTTCATTAAATGACGATGGTGGAATTAAAATCACATCAGATAGTACAGGCTCAACGTCAGGTGTTCAAGTTAATGGATTCACCGAAGGACAAGATGGTTCTTCAAATGATGTTACTGATTTAGAAGGGTACTTTGGTGGTGGTATCACAGCTTCAGGAACTGATCGAGATACAAGCAAAGGCATTGATATCTCATCTCAGGGGGCAGCTGATTCAGCAATCAGTGCCATTGATGGTGCCATTGAAAAAGTATCCAGTGAACGTTCTAAATTGGGGGCAATACAAAACCGTTTGGATCACACGATCAACAATCTTGGCACATCTTCTGAAAACTTGACAGCTGCTGAGTCTCGTATTCGTGACACAGACATGGCTGCGGAAATGATGGACTTTACGAAGAACAACATCCTTTCTCAGGCTGCTCAGTCGATGCTGGCACAGGCGAACCAACAGCCTCAAGGTGTCCTGCAGCTTCTACAATAAGATGTTTCCAAAGTCATCTGGCTTATGCCGGGTGGCTTTTTCTTTTTCCCCGCTAAATTAATTCCCCGCTTTCCTTTAATAATGTTCAGCTATTACCGATATACCCAATAGAAGGTAATCGGTGAAGGAGTGGGCTTGACATGGATGTAGGAACGTTACTATCCAGATCCCATCTTCTGCAAAAGACTGAACACATCTCTGCAACTGCTTCCGCACGAGACGGATCTGAACCGACTCAGCACCTTATTCAATTGGACGAACCTCAGATGTTACCAGAGGATGTTAATCAGAAGACAGATTACGAACAGGTCGTGGAGAGCTTGAATGAGTTTTTAGAGCCGACCGATACATCGTTGAAATTTGAGTTCCATGATAAGCTGGAGCGCTATTACGTCACGTTGGTCGATAAGCAGACCGACGAAGTCGTGAAAGAGATCCCTCCGAAAAAAATGTTGGATGTTTACGCAGCTATGGCTGAATTCATGGGGTTTATCGTAGATGAAAAAATTTAAGGCGGTGATGAAAGATGATGAATAACAGTATGCGCATCGGTGGTCTGGTGTCCGGCATGGATATCGATAAGATTGTTTCTGATCTGATGAAAGCGGAAAAGATGCCGCTGAAAAAGATGGAGCAGGACATCGCGACGCAGGAATTCAAGCGTGATGACTATCGGGAAATGAACACGCTTTTATTCGATTTGGACAGTGCCGCAGCTGACATGCGCTTATCCGAAAATTATAAAAGTAAAAGTGCGTCTTCTTCTCAGTCTGATGCGATTACAGCAACGGCGAGTTCATCCAGTGAGGCGGGCAGCTATAACATCTCTGTCGATCAGCTGGCGACTGCTGCTGTGAACGCGAGTCAAGCCAGTTTGTCAGCTGATGCAACGGATAAAATCGATCCCGATGCCAAACTGAGTGATGAAATCGGTAAATTTGCGAACAGTGATTTCACTTCGGGAGAATCGTTTGAGCTGACAACGCATGACGCGAATGGGGAGGCCGTGTCGAAGACCTTTACGGTGAATAGCGATCAATCCCTGAACGATTTGCTTGACGACATCAGTTCCTCTGACCTGGGCGTGCGGGCTTTTTATGATCAAACCGCTGATAAAGTCGTCATGGAAAAAAAGCAGACCGGAAATTTCAATGAAGGCGGCTCAGAAATCCAATTTGACGGAGGAGCCGGCAGTTTCTTAACGAATGCCCTCCAGATGGACCCGGCTCAGGAACAGGGCGGTACGAATGCGAAGTTGACCTACAATAATGTCATGGAAGTCGAAACGCATAACAACAATTATGAAATCAACGGTATCACATTTGATTTCCAAGAAACGACTGAAAGTTCTGCGACGATCAACGTCAGGAACAATACAGAAGATTCCATCCAAAATATCAAGGATTTCGTCAATAAGTATAACGAAACGATTGAGAAGATGGATGGCAAATTGAATGAAGAAAAGTTTCGTGATTATAAACCGCTGACGGAAGAACAACGAAGCGAGATGTCAGAGAAGGAAATTGAACTCTGGGAAGAAAAGTCGCAAAGCGGGATGCTGCGCGGTGACAGCATTCTTTCGGGAGCGATCAATTCAATGCGCCAGGATTGGTATGCGGAAGTCGACAACGACAGCGCCTATTCACGCATGTCCGAAATCGGGATCACCACGTCGTCGAATTATCAGGATGGCGGCAAGCTGGAAATCGATGAAACCAAGCTGCGAAACGCGATGCAAGAGGATCCTGACAGTGTGTACAAACTGTTCTCAAACAGTGAGGAGGGCTCCCAACAAGGCATTCTCAACCGGCTGAACGGATCGATTGATAACGCCATGAGTTCAATCGAAACCCGTGCCGGTAAAGGAACACAGACGCTCGAGCAGTATTCCATCGGCCGCGATTTGAAAGATTTAACCGAACGTAAAGCCGATTTTGAACGCCGGTTAGTGGATATCGAGGACCGATATTGGCGAGAGTTTACCGAAATGGAACGTGTCGTGCAAAAAGCCAACCAGCAGTCGTCTATGATCACCCAGAAATTTGGCGGTGGCGGAGGTATGATGTAATTTCGAGAAGGAGTGTTGAAACACCATGTCCATGAACCAACCCTATCAAGCTTACCAAAATAACGCGGTCAACACGGCGTCACCCGGAGAGCTGACCTTGATGCTTTATAACGGCTGTCTGAAATTCATTAAGCACGCCAGGAAAAACATCGTGGACGCAGACCATCAGCAAAAAAATACCAACATCCAAAAAGCTCAGAAAATCATCCAGGAACTGATGGTAACATTGAATCCTGATATGGAAATTTCTGAACAGATGATGTCACTCTATGAATATATGAACCACCGACTAATAGAAGCAAACATTAACAACGATGCCGACATATTAGACGAAGTATCCGGCCTGGTCACGGAATTCCGGGACACGTGGAAGGAAGTCATCCGCCAAAATCGTAAGCTCCAGCATGGTGCAGGCGGTAATGCTTAGTGAATACAATCGAATATATTTACCAGTTATCATTACAGTTGAACGAACGGCTTGAGCAGGATCACAGCAAACAGGATCGTGCTCAAGTCGTCGATGACGTGAACGACATCCTGGATGAACGGGGGCGCTACCTGGAAGATGCTCCTTCTCCAGAAACGGACGAGGAAAAACAGTGGGCGGCTCATATTCTTGAGATGGAACCGCGATCTCAGGCCAAGCTGGAGACCCTTTTCACCGGACTGAAGGCTGAGATGAAATCGATGAAAAAACAAAAATCGTCCAACCGTAAATATGTTAATCCTTATCAAAATGTGGCCACCAGCGATGGCATGTTTTTAGATAAGAAAAAGTAGGTGATTGTGTGACGGAACAACTGCAACCCGCTCAGCACCAAATGCTGATTGACTACAACCAGTTACTTGATGCCCTTTCTGACGGGTTTGCCTATCTTGGTGAAAACATCACAGATCCAGCACCGCCCGAGGCCGATCAGGTTTTCCGGGATATCATCAATGCGCTTGAGCAGATGAACCACAGCCACGATCAGATGGCGGTCTTGTTTCCCGGTGAACAGCTCGAAAGGCTGATGGAAGATTTCCGTGATCTGACCGATATGCTGCTCGGCTGGTATGATCATGAATCAAATGAAAGCAAACGGCAGCTTTTGACCTCTCAGGTGATTCCAATTTACGTCAGTTGGAAGCAGCAGATGCGTAATTTTTTAGAACCTTATCTGGTACACTGATCCTCTCGTGGTTCGGTGTATTTTTTATGGCGTAATTAAAGGTATCCCTGATGGATGGGCTAACGTGTAGCGATAGGATTTGTTTTTGCCTTGCGTGGGGAGGTGGAGTGCGTTTAATAGATTGGAGGTTACTTTCGGAGATGTCAGCTGTAAAAATTGCCGCAGCTCCCGGTTTCTTACGCTCGGTCCGATTAATAACGCGAAATCCCTGACGGCGGGCAGGTGAGCAAGTCGGTCGGTGGATGAACAAGACGTACACACCCAGCTGCCCCTTTTCCGGGCCATAGCAAAACGCGTGCACGATGCACACTGTATGCCGGTTATAAGGTCGCTTGGTTTAATGTTGTAGCGATCCAGCAGGTCAGGATTTTGCGGCGTGTGGTTTTGAAGAAGTGTTTGGCTGAGGGAATGGATGTGGCTGTCTGATAAAATGTGGCGGGGGTGAGCGGTCCAATAATCATGCAGTTTTTTAGGTAGAAAATTGGCATGAATGATAGTATTGCGTGCTGTTGGATGATTGTCTGATGCTTTAATGACTGTGTTTGCGTGACTGATTACAACGAGCGGTTTAATTGGATAATCCTGAGGAAAACCTTGTAGCCTAAGCCAGCGCGTCAGCATCTCTTTTTGTTCAGCAACTTGGAGCAGCGGATCCTCAAATGCTTCCTCCCGTCCGTTATGCCTGCGAATCAATTGATTAAATACATGATCGAAGATGAGCGTCCCAGCGAAATTTTTCACTTCTAAAATGGCGGCAAAACGAGGGGTAAGGATGAGGGTATCGAGTTGGAAGAAATGCTTTGAAAGTGGTAGGCGCAAATCGTGGAGCCGATAAAAGTCCTTATCAGGCAGTCGGTCATAATGATAAGTCAGAGCATCCTCACCTCGATGACCAGCCGTATATTTAGCATCATCTTGCTGGACATCACGGTAACGAGGATGGTGCTCCGGCAGCCGTCGCAGCAGTGCTTCATATTTTAATAGATGAAGCGGGACTTTAAGTGGTTTTACAATCATAACTATCACTCCTTTTCATTATACATTCCGCATTGATCGGGGAATTCCTGCTACAATATTGAGGTTTCTGTCGAAAGTTATGGTCCGGTTTGGGAGACTTATAAGCCAGATTAGTAGAAATATAATCCATTGGGTTTCGCTGGGGAAATGTATGATCCAGTTTAGGCGATTTTTGAGCCGAGGTTTGCGTATATGCGCCGAATAATTTTTTTATAAGCTTATTGCTGATTTTTTAATCCTGGTGGTCTGGCGGAGAGGTGATATAAGCCAAATGTGCCGTTCACCATGCCGGAATAGCATTTGACCAGCCAATTTGGATCTGCATCCTGCCGAATCTAGTAAAATATAAGCTGAAATCGGAACCTTTCATGCCTCGCGTGGTTTATACGCCGTATTTGCATCAATTCAGGCTAAATCAGGCACTATTTAATCCTGCCTATTCTTACAAGCCAAACGCAACCCGATTCATTCCAAAACTCATTATGTATAAGCCTACCACCCCAGCTAATAATCCTTACTACTCAAGCAAATGAAAAGAAACCCTCTTTTCAATCCAGCTCGGGCAACATACAAGCCCTGTAGCTAAATTATAATCCAAGTCACCACTTATTCATGCCCCGACCTATCAAGCCCTTCATTACAAGCCAAATCCCATACCCACCACGCCAAATTAGCACTTCACCAATCCAATTTAGCCCCACACCCTGCCGAATCTACAAAAATATAAGCCAAAATCGGAACCTTTCATTCCAACCCACATTTACAAGCCAAACCCACTAAGATACATTCCAATCCTTAATCTAATTAATCCAACTCACACACTTTCAATCCTTCCCCCTCCAGCAAACAAACAGAATCCATTAATCCAATCCAAACCTGACAAAATATAAGTCACCCCGACCCAAATACAGTCCAAACCCTCCCATTTCCATGCCCACCCCCCAGCACCTCATTACATGCCAAAACCAACAATCACAACGCCGATTCATCCCTAGTCGATCCAAATTCCCGCCTCCTCCACGCCAACTTCACACCAATACAACCCCAACCACACTTCACTCCCAGCATCATCCCCAAACCTCGCACCAACACAGCCCAAGCACCGACAAAAACCCCCGCCAACCGCCGAGAAAACTGCCATAAAAGCCTGCAACTACCGGCTTTCCCAACATCTTCCGACACAGTTTAGTCAAAAAATTGCGAAAGTTTATGCAGGAATGGGCGAGGGTATGGTAGAATTATAACTACATAAGGATGAAAGGAGGACACTTTGAGATGAAGTATAACTTTCGAGGTGAAAATTTAGAGGTCACAGGAGCGATAAAAGACTACGTAGAGAAAAAGGTAGGCAAGCTAGAACGCTACTTTGACACACCCCTAACCTCAGAGGTTCATGTGAATATAAGTGTCTATAATGATGAGCAGAAAATTGAGGTAACGATCCCGATGAAAGATCTTTTGCTTCGTGCAGAAGAGCGTCATATTGATCTTTACGCTGCCATCGACCTTGTGGTTGATAAACTGGAGCGACAAATTCGTAAGCACAAAACGAAGGTGAATCGCAAATTCCGACAAGATGGGGCGCCGAAATACGTATTTGCTGAGCTGGAGAAAGAAGCTCAGGAGGAAATTCAAGAAGAATCTGATATTGAAATAGTAAGAACGAAACGATTTGATTTAAAACCGATGGATAGTGAGGAAGCTGTCCTGCAGATGGATATGCTGGGACACATATTCTATGTCTTTACGAACGCGGAAACGAATGATACGAATATTGTGTATAAGCGCCGTGATGGCCGTTATGGTCTGATCGAGCCCAATTCATAAAAGGTTGAAACTATGATCCTGCCCGATGTGGCGGGGTCATATTTTTTGTCGAAAGATAGAAAAAAGGAAAATTAACCTTGGTTCGGTCATTATAATGAACAATTTGGAGTTATTTCAGTTATTTTGTCGTTCCCTCTGACCGCATTTTTGCCAAAACGATGAGTGGCGGCTGCGTTAAATACCATGGTATAACATAGGTGTGCCTCACAACCCCCTCAAGCTGAAGGAGATGTATAGTATGCCTCATACTACTTATTGCTGTCAGGATTGTCAGCAGTTGGAGCACATGCTTAAGCAGCAAGAGCGTGTGATTGTCCAGTTGGTTGAGATCGTGGCGGCGACGAATCGACGTGTTAATGAATTGGATAAGTGCCAGACCGGCGTGGAGCACCACATGATTGTCCGTGAGCAGTGCTCGCGTTTTGTCTCCTCTGTACCTTCCTATACATCTCCGGTGAATGAGTAGTCCAGCCTCGGACTGCTCGTTCATTTTGTCGAACAATCGGGAGGGCAGTTTGTTGCTTGCCCGCTTCTCTTAGTGTTATGATTATGTATGGATTATACAAGGTAAAGTGTGTGCCAAATTGATAGAGGAGCGGTACAAATGTTAGGAACATTAAAGAAAATTATCGGTGATGGAACCCAGCGTCAACTGAAGCGTCTGCAGAAAGATGCGGATGATATTGAAGCGCTGGAAACTGATATTGAAAAGCTGTCGGACGATGGCTTACGTAAGAAAACGGAAGAATTCAAAGAACGTTATCAAAATAATGAAAGCTTAGAGGATTTGATGGTTGAAGCGTTTGCGGTTGTGCGTGAAGGGGCGAAGCGTGTGTTGAAGATGCGCCCGTTTAATGTGCAGCTGTTAGGCGCCATTGCGTTGCATGAAGGTAATATTGCCGAGATGAAAACGGGTGAAGGTAAGACGCTGGCTTCGACGATGCCGGCTTATTTGAATGCGATCACGGGCAAAGGCGTCCATATCATCACGGTCAACGACTATTTGGCTGATCGTGACGCGCGCGATATGGGTGAGTTGTATGAATTTCTCGGCTTGACTGTCGGGTTGAATTTGAATGGCATGTCAAAGGATGAAAAGCGTGAAGCGTATGCAGCGGATATCACGTATGGAACAAACAACGAGTTCGGGTTTGATTACTTGCGAGATAACATGGTGCTGTATAAGGAACAGATGGTCCAGCGCCCGCTTCACTTTGCGATCATTGACGAAGTTGACTCGATCTTGATTGACGAAGCGCGGACCCCGCTGATCATTTCCGGGACCGCTCAGAAGTCAGCCGATCTTTACAAGTCAGCGAATTCGTTCGTGCGTCATCTCGATTTGGATGAAGATTACACATATGATGAGAAAACGAAGAATGTTCAATTAACGGAAGAAGGCATCAACCGGGCAGAAGAGTTCTTCAAAATTGAAAATTTATATGACCTGTCCAATGTGACGTTGATTCACCATATTAACCAGGCGTTAAAAGCACATGCGTCGATGCACCGGGATACCGACTACGTGGTGGATGAAGGCGAAGTTGTAATCGTCGACCAGTTTACTGGCCGTCTCATGAAAGGGCGGCGGTACAGTGATGGTTTGCACCAGGCGATTGAAGCGAAGGAAGGTTTGGAAATTCAGAACGAAAGCATGACCTTGGCTTCGATCACGTTCCAGAACTTGTTCCGGATGTACGAAAAGCTGGCCGGCATGACCGGTACTGCTAAAACCGAAGAAGAAGAGTTTCTCAATATCTATAACATGCGGGTCATCGCGATTCCGACCAATGAACCGATCGTGCGTGATGATAAGGCTGATATGGTTTATAAGTCTACTGAAGGAAAGTTCCGTGCCGTTGTAGATGATATTAAGGAACGCTATAGTCGCGGACAGCCTGTACTGGTCGGTACAGTGGCTGTGGAAACGTCTGAACTCATCTCCAACTATTTGAAAAAAGCGGGTGTTCAGCACAACGTTTTGAACGCCAAAAACCACTACCGTGAAGCGGATATTATTGAGAATGCCGGTCAAAAAGGCGCTGTAACAATTGCGACCAACATGGCCGGACGCGGAACGGACATCAAACTTGGAGACGGTGTAACGGAACTGGGCGGTTTGTCGGTTATCGGTACCGAACGTCATGAGTCCCGGCGGATCGATAATCAGTTGCGCGGACGTTCCGGACGTCAAGGTGACCCTGGTGTTTCGCAATTCTACCTGTCGATGGAAGATGAATTGATGCGCCGTTTCGGTTCGGACAACATGCGCGCCATGATGGACAGATTCGGAATGGATGATTCCCAGCCGATCGAAAGTAAAATGGTTTCAAGAGCTGTAGAATCAGCGCAGAAGCGTGTGGAAGGTAACAACTTTGACGCACGTAAGACCATTCTTTCCTTTGATGATGTCTTGCGTCAGCAGCGTGAAGTTATTTACAAGCAGCGGTTTGAAGTGCTCGATTCAGAAAACCTGCGCGAAATCATTGAACAGATGATGCGCCAGACGATCGAGCGGACGGTACAGGCGCATACGACTGAGGAAGTCGACGAAGAATGGGAACTTGATACCATCGTAGATTATGTCCGAGCCAATCTTCTCGAAGAAAACGATGTGACAGTTGATGATCTGAAAGGGAAAGATCAAGAAGAGATCATTAACCTCATTTTCGATAAAGTCAAACAACGTTACGATGAAAAAGAAGAAGAACTGACGGAAGAGCAGATGCGCGAGTTTGAGAAAGTTATCCTGCTTCGTACCGTCGACCAAAAATGGATGGACCATATCGACCAGATGGATCAACTGCGTCAAGGTATCCACTTGCGGGCATACGGTCAAAACGATCCGCTTCGTGAATATCAGTTCGAAGGCTTCTCGATGTTTGAGCAAATGGTCGCCAACATTGAAGAAGAAGTCTCCCGCTACGTCATGAAGGCACAAATTCGCAACAACCTGCAGCGTCAGGAAGTGGCGGAAGATGCCAAGGCAGTATCGGGTTCTGACCAAAGCGAAG
The DNA here is from genome assembly GCF_013618635.1 of Thalassobacillus sp. CUG 92003. Taxonomy (GTDB): domain Bacteria; phylum Bacillota; class Bacilli; order Bacillales; family Halobacillaceae; genus CUG-92003. Next base: position 498,753 of record NZ_JABLSJ010000001.1, read on the forward strand.
AAAAGAAACAGAACAAACCGTATGTCAAAAAGGACCATATCGGACGCAATGATCCTTGTCCATGTGGCAGCGGTAAAAAGTATAAACAATGTCACGGCAGATAATGACACAGGCGGGCACTCTCTCCAACGCGGGAGAGTGTCTTCCCGTGTGCAGTTAACACTATGTAGAGGTGAATGGTATGGAAATGACGGAAATTCGGCACCAGTTAGATAATATGGCTAATCGTTTAGCGGACTTCAGGGGGTCTCTTTGACATCGATCAAAAGAAGACCCGCATAGCTGAGCTCGAGGAACAGATGACCGAGCCGGGATTTTGGGATGATCAAGAGACGTCTCAAAAAGTCATCGGTGAGGTCAATGGACTGAAGGAGCTTGTCCATACATTAGAAGACCATGAAGAAACCCATGAAAACCTCGAGGTCTCTTATGAATTAGTCAAAGAAGAAGCAGATGAGGATTGGCAGCTAGAGTTAGAACGCGACGTGAAAAAGCTCGATCAAGACTTGAACCAATTTGAGCTGAACATGATGTTGAGTGAACCTTATGATAAAAATAGCGCGATCCTTGAGCTGCACCCCGGGGCAGGCGGAACCGAGTCCCAGGACTGGGCGAGCATGCTGCTTCGCATGTACACACGTTGGGCGGAAGGTAAAGGCTTCAAAGTAGAAACGATGGACTACCTGCCAGGCGATGAAGCTGGCTTGAAAAGCGTCACGTTGCTGATCAAAGGCCACAACGCTTACGGTTATTTGAAAGCGGAAAAAGGCGTGCACCGACTCGTGCGTATTTCGCCATTTGATTCATCGGGCAGACGCCATACCTCGTTCGCGTCGTGCGAGATCATGCCAGAGTTCGATGACACAATAGAAATTGAAATCAACAGCGAAGATTTGAAGATCGACACCTATCGGTCCAGCGGAGCAGGCGGCCAGCACGTGAACACCACCGATTCCGCTGTTCGGATTACGCATCAGCCCACGAAAATCGTCGTCACGTGTCAGTCCGAACGCTCGCAAATCAAAAACCGGGAACAAGCGATGAAAATGCTGAAATCGAAGCTGTACCAAAAAGAAATCGAAAAGCAGCAGGAAGAACTCGATGAGATCCGCGGTGAACAAAAAGAAATCGGCTGGGGCAGCCAGATCCGCTCCTACGTCTTCCACCCGTACAATATGGTAAAAGACCATCGTACGAACGTTGAGTCCGGTAATACACAAGGTGTGATGGATGGCGAACTCGATAAATTCATCAACGCCTTCCTGCGGATGCAAATGAATTAAGCATTTAGATAGATCGAACGCCGCTCTTATAAGTGAGCTGCGTTCGATTTTTGTTTGGTGATTGGTTCTTATCGAGAAAGTGAGATCTCTGAGCGAGATTCTGTGGTTCCATACGAGTTGGCTCGATTTGTAAGCAACTTTTTAGAAATGCAAGCAACTTTGCCTCACTTCTAGACAACTACCAAGATTTCGATAGAGAATTCAGCTAGATCGAGCGCCGCGCTCGATTTTTTGTATGGCGTTCGCTTCTTATCGAGAAAGTGCCATTTCTGAGCGAGATCTTGTCATTCCTTACGAGTCGCCTCGATTTGCAAGCAACTTTCTGGAAATATAAGCAACTTTGCTTCATTTCTAGTCAACTGCCACAATTTTCGAAAGAGTAGTCAGCTAGATCGAGCGGCGCGCTCGAATTTATTTATGCGTTCGATTCTTATCGAGAAAGTGTCATTTCTGCGCGAGCTCCTGTCATTCCAAACGAGTCGTCCCGATTTGTAAGCAACTTTCGAGAAATGCAAGCAACTTTTCCTCATTTTTAGTCAACTGCCACAATTTTCGAAAGAGTAGTCAGCTAGATCGAGCGCAGCTCCCACCAGAGAGCCGCGCTCGATTTATGTCTTGTCGTCCGCTTCTTGAAAGTCCCATTTCTGAGCGAGTTCCCGTCATTCCAAACGAGTCGCCCCGATTTGCATGCAACTTCCTCTCATTACCAGTCAACTGCCCGTCACTTCGTTAAACAGATAAACAGGATTCGCGGACTTAGGCAGCGAATTATGTCATGATGTGTGTTTTAACCGTTTGGCGGGAACTTATTAGGTATTAATCCACTTATGAATGAGGGGGAGATCATAGATGAAAGAGCGTCAGCAGGATCGCCGCTTTCGTATTGCTCATCGCGAAGCGTTGATTGGCGTTGGGTTAGCTGTGTTCAATTTTATTTGGTGGTACGGCTTTGCTTATGGGCTCGGTTCCAAGCCACCGGAAGAATACAGTTACGTGTTCGGCTTGCCGGCGTGGTTTTTTTACAGCTGTGTGCTCGGCTTTGTCGTCATGTGTATCTTAGTGATTGTGGTGGTGAAGTTCTGGTTCGTGGAGGTTCCGCTTGATGATGAACCAGAGGATGAAGGGTGGGATGAGCAATGAATGGGGCTGTAATTATTCCGTTATGTTTGTTTCTAGTGCTCATCTTCTTTATCGGTTTTTCTGCTAGCAAGGTGGTTCGCTCGTCGGATTCGTTCTTAACGGAATATTTTTTAGGCGGACGCGAGCTTGGGGGTCTGTTGCTGGCGATGACGATGGTCGCTACATATGGAAGTGCCTCAAGCTTTATCGGCGGCCCGGGCGTGGCTTACACGGAAGGGTTTGGCTGGGTGCTTTTGGCGATGTCCCAGGTTGTGACGGGTTATTTTGTGCTTATGATCCTTGGTAAGAAATTTGCGATTATGGCGCGCCGTTATAATGCGGTCACGTTGATCGACTTTTTAAAAGAACGGTATCAAAGCAAATGGGTCGTGCTCGTCGCTGCCTTCAGCATTATCGTTTTCCTGTTTTCAGCGATGGCGGCTCAGTGGATTGGCGGCGCCCGTTTGATTGAGTCGGTTACGGGGATTTCCTATTTAGGGGCGTTGTTCATCTTTGCTGTGTCGGTATTAGTTTACGTCATTATCGGTGGTTTCCGTGCGGTGGCCTTAACGGATACGTTGCAAGGGATTGTGATGCTGATCGGCACGTTGATCCTGTTGATTGCGACGATTGTCGCTGGCGGGGGAATTTCCAATATTATCGCTGATTTGCAAGCGGAAAATCCTAATCTGATAACGCCCTATGGTGCTGATGGAGGGTTATCGTCTGCTTACGTGTCATCATTTTGGATCCTTGTCGGAGTCGGGGTCGTCGGGCTGCCGCAAGTGACCGTCCGGGCTATGTCGTATAAAAATTCGCGTTCCATGCACCGTGCGTTGATTGTCGGGACGATCGTCGTCGGGTTCATCATGCTGAATATGCATTTGATCGGTGTATTCGCCCGTCCGATTCTCCCCGGTATCGAAGTTGGGGACAAAGTGATGCCGTTGATTGCGCTGGAAGTGTTACCGGCCTGGGTAGCGGGCATTGTGCTCGCGGCTCCGATGGCTGCGATTATGTCGACGGTGGATTCGCTGCTGCTGTTAGTCAGTTCCGCCGTGGTGAAAGATGTGTATTTGAATTACATCGAGCCCAGGGCGTCGGATAACCGCGTGAAAAAGTTGAGTATTTCTGTTACAGCCGCGCTCGGCATTTTCGTGTTCTTGATGGCGATCAACCCGCCTGATTTACTCGTCTGGCTCAATTTATTCGCGTTTGGCGGACTGGAAGCTGCGTTTATATGGCCGGTCATTTTTGGGTTGTATTGGCAAAAGGGCAACAAGCATGGGGCACTAGCTTCCATGTTGGTCGGCATCGTGTCATACACGCTGCTTCACAATTTCTATCCGTCAGCATTTGGAATGCATACGGTCGTGCTCCCAGTTCTATTGTCATTAGCCGCCTTTGTGGCAGGCAGTTTGTTGACGCATTCCCGGGAACAAAGGCAAACGATTTTATAAGCGATTGACGTAAACGCATCGCTTTAACGGTTTAATGCGTTATTTGAGTTACATTTACAGAGCATGGCCAAAGTGTTATACTCCATAACGGTCGAGATGCCAGTTTCCTTGGTGAATCATGAGGAAACTGGCATTAGCTTGTTAATTGGAGTGGACATGACATGATGATGGCAAAAAAATACCGCAGGGAGCCGATGCCTGCGCTAACACGACATATTATTGAATACAGTTTAGTGATTCTGGGTTCATTTTTTGTTGCCCTTGCGTTTAATGTGTTTCTATTACCTAACAATATTGCTTCAGGCGGTGTAGCCGGCATCAGTACGATAACAAAAGGGGTCTTCGACTGGGAACCAGGAATCGTCCAGCTGCTATTGAATGTTCCCCTCTTCATTGCTGGGCTGATCATCCTCGGTATGAACTTTGGACTTAAGTCGCTCGTGGGAACCATTATTTTACCGATTTTTGTATTGCTGACCAGCCATTTGGATCCGGCTACCTCAGAACCCCTGCTTGGGGCTATTTTCGGCGGCATGGGCGTCGGATTAGGCTTGGGGATCGTCTTTCGCGGACGTGCTTCGACAGGCGGCATTGATTTGGCTGCTCAAATCGTGCACAAGTACCTGCATCTGCCTTTGGGCTTGTGCGTGGCGATGCTGGATGGATTTATCGTGACGACTTCAGCGCTCGTCTTCTCGATTGAAGAAGGCCTTTATGCTTTGATCGGGTTATTCGTGACGAGTCGTACGATCGACTTTGTCCAGGTCGGCCTGAACACATCGAAAACGGTGATGGTCATAACCGATTACGTTGAGGATGTCCAGCAAGCGATATTGAATGAAATAGATCGAGGTGTCACCGTACTTAACGGTTCAGGCGGCTACACCGAACAAGAACGACGCGTCATCATGTGTGTCGTTCAGCAAAACGAATTCACCAAATTGACACAAACCGTGAAAACGATTGATTCAGGGGCGTTTGTGGTCGCTATGAACGCTACGGAAGTCCTCGGAGAGGGTTTCAAAACGTCCTGAGTCGGTTATAATAATCATACGTTGAAACACTATATTTTTCCTCTAAGGAGGCGGGGCAATTGAAGAAAAAATTACTCGCAATGCTGTTTGGCACGACGCTGGTACTTGGCGCGTGCGGTGGTGGCGGCGATGAAAATGGCAGTGAAGAACCTGCTGACGAAGGTGGAGGCTCAGAAACGGAAGAACCTGCTGATGAAGGCGATGGCGAAGTGGACACTGCTGCAGCGGAGGAAGCCTTCCAACAAAACTGTGCCAGCTGCCACGGTTCTGATCTATCAGGTCAAGCCGGCCCTTCTTTACAAGAAGTCGGCTCTGAGTATTCGCAAGAGGATATCCTCGGTATCATCCAAAATGGCAAAGGGTCTATGCCATCAGGACAGGCTTCAGGTGAAGATGCTGAGTTGATTGCAAGCTGGTTAGCAACGAAGAAATAATGTGGATGACTGATGCCATGTATAAACAGTAAACAAAAACGTTTGGATACTAATATCCAGACGTTTTTATTTTGGCTGCATTAAACCTTGTTCGTTACGCCACTATCGAAATATATAGGTCCGAGACACTCCGACTGCTTATACCATAAAGGACCTAGAATAGGGCGAATATATGAAAAAACGTGCTAAAGATAGTGTTTTTACGGGCAGTTCATCACGTTTTTCCATGCGAAAATAGCGAATCATGAAAAGGACTTTTGTCTTATATTGCAGAAGTATTAAATATATCGTGTCTTTGCAATGAAAATGTAATAATTTTTTGTCTAAAAAAAAGGAATTTAGATGTTATAATGAATGAGTGTTAACGAGAATTATAGATCATTTGTACTAGAACCTGTACTAGGGATACAACTACATTAATTAAGGTGATAACACTATGATTGAAATGAAAGAAGTTTATAAAACGTATCCCAATGGGGTTACGGCTTTAAATGGTATAGATATACATATTGATCAGGGTGAGTTTGTGTATATTGTCGGCCCCAGTGGTGCAGGCAAATCGACATTTATCAAGCTCATGTTTCGTGAAGAACGCCCTTCAAAAGGGTCCATCATAGTAAATGATCGCGATCTGGCAGTTTTAAAAAAACGAAAAGTGCCTCATTTAAGACGGGAAATCGGCGTTGTCTATCAAGATTTTCGATTGCTGCCGAAACTGACAGTCTATGAAAATGTGGCGTTTGCCTTGGAAGTCATCGAAGAAACCCCTAAGAATATTAAACGGCGGGTTATGGATGTGCTGGACCAGGTTCGGTTGAAAAATAAAGCGCGTTTCCTCCCTGATGAATTATCAGGTGGAGAGCAGCAGCGGGTGGCCATCGCACGGGCAATTGTGAACATGCCTCAAGTGGTGATTGCTGATGAACCAACAGGCAACCTTGACCCGGAAACGTCCTGGGAAATCATGCACATCCTTGAAGAGATTAACCAGCGTGGAACAACCATTCTAATGGCTACGCACAACCGGGAAATTGTCAATACGATTCGTAAACGTGTCATTGCAATCGAAGATGGCTCCGTTGTAAGGGATGAACATCGAGGTGATTACGGCTATGAAATTTAGAACCCTTACCCGGCACATGAGAGAAGGAGTCAAAAATGTTTGGCGGAATGGCTGGATGACAGTGTCCTCAGTTGGAGCTGTCACAACGACATTGCTTCTCGTCGGCGTGTTTCTCGCCGTGATGCTGAACCTTAATGAAGTAGCTGAAAATGTGGAAGAGGATGTTGAAATAAAAGTGCTGCTCGATGTATCGGCTGGTCAGGAAGAAATCGACACCGTTGAGCAAAACTTGGAGGACATGCCGGATATCGGCACGTATGAATACTCTTCCAAAGAAGAAGAGCTGAAAAGCTTGGTTGATAGTTTAGGAGATCAAGGGCAGGCTTTCGAGTTGTTCGAACAAAGCAACCCGTTGAATGATGCCTTTGTCGTAAAACCGGAAGAACCGGAAGACACTGCGCAGGTTGCAGAGGATATCAAACAGCTTGATCACGTAGATAAAGTCAATTACGGAGAAGAGCTCGTCGAACGGATTTTCACCTTTAACGAATACGCCCGGAACATCGGGCTAGCTTTAATCATCGGCCTCGTCTTCACGGCTATATTCTTAATTTCAAATACGATTAAAATTACCATTATCGCGCGTCAGAAAGAAATCGGTATTATGAAGCTGGTCGGGGCGACCAACATGTTCATCCGCTGGCCATTTTTTGTTGAAGGGCTCATCCTTGGCATCCTGGGATCCATCATACCGATTGCCGCGATTGTATCTGGCTACTACTATCTGTACTACAACTTAAGAGACCGGATTCAATTTGATTTCATTCAACTCTTACCGTTCAATCCATTCGCCTGGCAGCTCGCTGGTCTGGTACTGGCTATCGGAGCCTTTATCGGTGTTTGGGGAAGCGTGATGAGCGTAAGGAAATTCTTGAAAGTTTAATCAACCCATGAATTAGTGTGTAAAGGGATAGGGAGGAGAAAAGGGAGTCATGAAAAAACTTTTTACGTCGTTTTTGGCGGTCACATTGTTAGCAGGTGCGGGTCTGGCCCCAAATAGTGTCAATGCGAATGAAAGCCTTGATGAAGTCAAAGATCGTTTGAGTGATCTCGAGGACAAGCAAGGCAATGTTAACGAACAGCAAAGTGATGTTTCGAGCAAAAAAGAAAAAACGAAAAAGAAAATCTCTAAAAATGAACAAAAGCAGAATGAAACAGAAGCTGAAATTAAAGAGATCGACATGAAACTTTCCGAGACGAAGGAAAAGCTCCGCGCAAAAGAAGCGGAAATCAAGAAAACGAAAGAAGAAATTAAGCAGCTTAAAAAGGACATTAAAGAACTTGAGAAAAGCATCGCTGAGCGCGAAGCCTTGTTAAAGGATCGCCTGAAGGCCCTTCAGGAAAATGGCGGAGACGTCAGTTATCTTGAAGTGCTCATGGATGCGCAAGACTTTGGTGATTTTCTGGAAAGAGCATCCGCTGTAACGACCATCATGGACCAGGATAAGAACATCATGGATACCCATATGGCCGAGAAGAAACAGCTGGAAGAGAAGAAAAAAGAAGTGGAATCAAAAAAGCAAGATTTAGAAAAGCAAAAGAAAGACCTGGAAAATATTAAAGCACAGCTTGATAAACAAAAGCAGCAGAAGAAAAACTTGATGGACAAGCTGGAAACCAAACATAAAGAGCTACATAGTCACAAAATGGAGCTTCAAGAAGAAGAAGAAATTCTTGAAAAGCAAAAAGCATCTATTCAAGCGTCTATGAGCCAAGCGCAAAATGAAAAGTCTGAGATTCAAGCTGAAATCGAGCGTCAACGCGAATTGGAAGCGCAGCGTGAACGTCAACGCCAGAAAGAAGCAGAGCAAGCCAAGGCGAGCTCCTCAAGCAATAACAGCAGTAGCAGCGGTAGCAGCAGCAGTAACAGTAGCAGCAACGCCAGCGGTGGAGGAGGTAGCGCACCGGCAATTTCAGGCGGCCTATTTACACGACCGGCTTCAGGCCCGCTCACATCCCGTATGGGGCCACGAGGTGGAAGCTACCATCCCGGTATTGACATTGGCAGAGTCGGATCAAGTGCGCCCATTGTAGCGGCAGCTTCTGGTCAGGTCTTCCGTTCCTATTACTCAAGCAGCTATGGGAATGTTGTATTCGTTACGCACAATCTGAATGGGCAAATTTATACGACCGTGTACGCTCACATGGAGAGTCGCAGCGTGTCTGAAGGGCAGTCCGTGAGCAAAGGGCAACAGATCGGTTATATGGGGAACACCGGCCAATCAACTGGCCCACATCTTCACTTTGAAATTCACAAAGGTGCTTGGAATCAAAGTAAAAGCAATGCTGTGAACCCGTTGAATTATATTAATTAAGCTAAGCGTGCAAACCGCGCACTTTCGTCCGATATGACGGGGGTGCGCGGTTTTTGCATGAATAAGGGAATTTTTACAAAAGATAAATTTACAGTCGATCATGTTAAATGGTATGATGACAGAGACCACATAAAAAGGTTCAATACGTTAAAACATATTGGTGGACATGCTTATGATGTCTTTGACATATCATAAGTAGAAGGCATCGCACATTAACGGTGTGATGCCTTTTTGTGCAAGGATGGACTTCTTATGACTACAAACCATAAAGGGTGAATGCGATGAACTTGAAAGCGCGTTATGTTGCATTAATGCTGGTGCTGGCTTTATGTGTAGGAGGCGCTGGGACCTACATAGGGCTGGAATACTTCGGCAGCGATCAGACCCAGGAAGATGCCGAGACGGAAAAGCAACTTGCCAATGCCAGTGACGATGCTGAAAACTTTGGCAGTTTAAGCGAAGATGAACAGCAAGAGTTGATCAATAGCATGTCCAGCACGGAAGATTTGCAAAAGGTTGAAAAAGCCTACCAGGTTATTAAAGACAATTATGTAAAAGACGTGGAAGACAAGCAGCTGGTGGAAGGCGCTATTCAAGGCATGCTTGGAACGCTTGAGGACCCTTATAGTGTGTATATGGATAAAGAAACGATGGAGCAGTTCAACCAAACGATCGAATCCTCGTTCCAGGGCATTGGGGCCGAGGTCAGCATGGTAAATGGCAAAGTCACAATCGTCGCCCCGATTAAAGGATCGCCTGCCGAGGAGGCAGGACTGAAGCCGAATGATCAGATTCTGAAGGTTGACGGTGAAAGCGTAAAAGGCCTGGATCTCTATGAAACAGTCCTTCAAATTCGTGGTGAAAAAGGAACCGAAGTCACGTTGGAAGTGGAACGCTCTGGCGTGAGTGACCCGCTCACCATTGATATTAAGCGTGACGATATTCCATTAGAGACGGTTTATACCGATACGAAAACCATCAATGGGAAGAAGGCCGGTGTGATTGAAATCACGTCCTTCTCGGAAAAGACATCAAAAGAATTTAATGAAGCCTTGAAGAAATTAGAGAACGATGGAATGGAAGGACTCGTCATTGATGTGCGGGGGAACCCAGGCGGCTTATTTACAGATGTCCAGGATATCCTGAAGCAGTTTATTCCAGACGACCAACCTTACGTTCAAGTTGAAGACAGGGAAGGCGAAAAATCACGTTATTTCTCTGATATCAGTTCGAAGAAAGATTACCCGATCACGGTGCTCATGGATGAAGGCAGTGCCTCTGCCTCAGAAATCCTGGCAGCGGCTATGCAGGAAGCAGGCGGTTATGAGCTCGTTGGTACGAAAAGCTTCGGTAAAGGCACCGTTCAACAAGCTGTACCGATGGGAGATGGCAGCAACATCAAGCTCACCTTGTTCAAATGGCTCACGCCTGAAGGCAATTGGATCCATGACAAGGGGATCGAACCGACAGTGAAGGTTAAGCAGCCGGAATACTTTTACACGAACCCTGTAGAAGTGGAAGACACCTTAAAGTATGATCAGAATGGTGAAAAAATCAAAAACGTGCAAGTTATGTTAGAAGGGCTTGGCTATGAAATGGAACGTACCGATGGTTACTTCGATGAAGCGACGCAATCGGCCGTTGAAGCCTTCCAGGAGGATCATGATTTAGAGGTCACCGGTGAGGTTGATACGAAAACAGCAGGCAAGCTGGAAGAAACCGTCATGTCTGAGGTACGGGCGGAAGAAAATGACCGCCAGATGGAAAAAGCTTTAGAAGTCCTCTTCCAATAAGCAGGATTATGCTAGCCGACAAGCGAAATATATCCGTAGTCATAGACTGCGGATTTTTTCGTTACATAAGAACGTAACATGCACAGAACGTATGCTTCATTATGTGGAAGGTGGAATGGATGTGGAGGTTTGGTTCATTGAATGGTTAAAGGCGTTCGGTCGTCTTTTTATACAACCTTTATTTTATTGGCCGTTTATCGTGCTGGTATGTGTATCGCTGGCTCGTATCCGAAAGGAACGCAACCAGTTCGGCACGAAGATCTTTGATATTTTCTCGGAGCAGCGCGGCACGAAACGGATTGCATTTTCAACCGGCATCGTGTTGTCTTTATTAGCGGTTGGAGCGGGTGTCGTTTTCCCTTACCCGCTCATTCTATTGATCTCGGCTGTCACGATTCTCCTGAGTCTGACGCTGTCGTTCACCTGGCTGTCGGCTGTTTACACACTCGGCATCAGTTATCTGATCCTTTTGTTTGGACCGCCATTCATTAACGTCGAGCTCCCGGCTCAATGGCGTATCTTATTAGACACGCCACCGCTTACGGTGCTGGCTTGCCTGATCGGCCTATTACTTCTGGTGGAAGGGCTCCAATTATTGCGGCTTAGGTCAAATGAAACATACCCGGAATTGGTGCAGGGCAGCCGAGGAAAACGCATTGGGCAACATCGCTTGAAAAAGCTGTCGATCCTTCCGTTCTTTGCCTTATTACCCGGGGAATCCTTGCAAGCTTTTGCTTCGTGGTGGCCCGTCTTTCCTTTGGGCCAGGAGCGCTACGGATTAATACTCATCCCGCTTGTTACAGGATTCGACTGGATGGTCAATGGCCAAAAACCAATTGTGGCCTCCAAACGGATCGGCCGCCGTTTATTTATGATCGCGCTTGTAACAATCAGCTTGGCCGCAGCCAGTTATTGGATCATCTGGCTTTCGTTTGCAGCTGTTTTAATCGCTATAGCTGGCCGCGAGTGGGTAAGCTTTTCCCATCGGTTGCATGAAAAACATCAACCTTACTTTGCGCCGAGTAATCAGGGTCTGCCCATTTTAGCAGTCATACCTGGGAGTCCCGCTGACGATATGGGCGTTCAGGTCGGTGAAAAAGTGGAAGTGGTCAACGGTCTCCGGATTACGAGTGAGGAAGGCTTTTATTATGCCCTGCAAAAAAACTTGGCGTACTGTAAAATGGAAGTACGTGATGAACGAGGCGAAATGCGTTTTGTTCAACGGGCGATGTACGAAGGCGCTCATCATGAGTTGGGGCTTTTATTCGTAAAACCCCAGGAGCGGAGAGCGTATCTGGAAGCGCAGCGTTCTCTATAGAATATCTTAAGAGCCTCTGAATGGTCTGAGGCTCTTTTTCACTTTGTTGGAGTTATATATAAATTTGATAAAATTTTTCCACCGGTTCGGACAATCTATTCACGCATTTTGGCTGAAAATGGTGTACCATAATAAGAGCACCTTTATAACAGAGGGATTACAAAACTTCTGAGGAAACTAACTTACGTACGGAAAGGTAAAGGTTTTTATGAAATTTGAACAACGATTCGACTGGCGTCTTTTTTTCATCATGATCGCCCTCGTGGTCATCAGCTGCTTTGCGATTTACAGCGCTCAGCAAAGCGGGCAGTACAATGTCAATTTCATGGTCCAGCAGCTGATATGGTACGGTTTGGGTTCAGTCATGATCGGCTTTATGCTGCTTCTTGATCCAGAAAGTTATAAAAAAGTCAGCCTGTATTTATATATTTTCGGGATTATTTTGCTGGCGGGGTTGATGGTGGCACCTAATGAACTTGCCCCCTTGCGAAATGGGTCGCGAAGCTGGTACATAATCCCAGGATTAGGATCAATCCAGCCATCGGAATTCATGAAGATCTTCTTGATTTTAATGCTGAGCAAAGTGGTGACGGATCATAATTATCGCCGTAAAACGGCTGACATGAAGTCTGATGTGTTACTATTGGGGAAAATGGTGCTCGTCGTCATCCCACCGCTTTTTCTCATTATGCTTCAGCCAGATTTAGGGACGGCCCTGGTATTTCTGGCAATTCTAGCTGGTACGACGCTCGTATCCGGGGTGGCCTGGCGGCTGATCATTCCGATTTATGGAGCCGCGTCCTTTCTCGGAGTCAGCCTAGTGTGGCTTGCCCTTCAGGCACCGCAGTTGTTGGACAAGTATCTGAACGTCCAGGAGTATCAGCTCGGGCGTATCTATGCCTGGCTGCAACCTTTTAAGTACGAATCTTCAGATGGGTATCATTTGATAAAGTCCATGCGGGCGATTGGGTCCGGCCAAATGTACGGAAAAGGTGTAGGAGGATCGGAAGTTTATTTGCCGGAGAGCCATACTGACTTCATTTTTAGTGTCATTGGAGAAGAGTACGGTTTTATCGGAAGTTGTGTCGTCATCATGACGTTCTTTATCCTGATGTATCACTTGATTCAAATTGCGCACCGAGCCAATTATGCGTTCAGTTCTTATGTGGTCGTCGGAATCTTAAGCATGATCGGCTTTCACGTCTTCCAAAATATCGGCATGACCGTCCAACTGCTGCCAATCACGGGGATTCCGCTCCCCTTCATCAGTTACGGAGGAAGTGCGTTGCTTGCGAACTTAATTGCCATCGGGCTTGTGTTTGCCGTCCACTTTCACCAGAAAACCTTTATGTTCAATGAAGGCAGATTGGACGAATGAACTCGGTAAGGCAGAGTTTATGCTAGAGTGAATTGGGAATGAGAAATAGAGATGGTTCAAATTATGAAGGAGGATATTACATGAAATCGACTGAAGAGCTGTTAGGCGAAGACGCGGGATACTTACTCGAACATAAAAGTGAAACAATCCCTAAGGAAAATCTATACGCGCCCCATCCGGAATTCGTTGATCACGTGTACAAATCAAGCGACCGCAGTCCTGTCGTATTGCGTAACCTGCAAAGTTTATTCGGCCATGGTCGTTTGAGCAACACCGGCTATCTTTCCATACTGCCTGTCGATCAGGGTATTGAACATTCGGCCGGCGCTTCATTTGCCCCTAATCCGATGTACTTTGACCCGGAAAACATCGTCAAACTGGCGTTGGAAAGTAACTGCAATGCCGTAGCTTCAACGCTCGGCGTGCTTGGCTCAGTGGCGCGCGACTATGCGCACAAAATTCCGTTCATCGTCAAGCTGAATCATAATGAACTGCTCTCGTACCCTAACACGCACCACCAAATTATGTTCGGCTCCGTCGAACAAGCCTTCAACATGGGTGCAGTCGCTGTCGGTGCCACGATTTATTTCGGTTCAGAAGACAGCGAACGGCAAATCCAGGAAGTGACCCAGGCCTTCCAATATGCGCACGAACTCGGTTTAGCAACCATCCTCTGGGCTTACCTGCGTAATCCAGAATTCAAACAAGCCGATGACGACTATCATCTCGCCTCCGATTTAACCGGCCAGGCGATCCATCTAAGTGCCACACTCGAAGCCGACATCGTCAAGCAGAAAATGCCGAAAACCAACGGCGGTTACAAAGCGTTGCAGTTCGGTAAAACGCATGACAAAGTCTACTCCGAGCTCACGAGCGATCATCCTATCGACTTGACCCGCTACCAGGTCGCCAACTCCTTCATGGGCAGGGCCGGCCTCATCAATTCAGGTGGCGGCTCGGAAGAAAACGATCTCGTCGAAGCGGTAAAGACCGCCGTCATCAACAAACGCGCTGGCGGCATGGGTCTGATCATGGGAAGAAAAGCGTTTCAGCGTCCTATGAAAGAAGGCGTCGAAATTATTCAGGCCGTTCAAGAAGTCTACGCCGATCCGAATATCACACTAGCTTAATCAGAAAATAGCCGGCTGCCGGCTATTTTTTATTTTGGGGCTGAGTACCGATGATAAATGGCAGGGAAGCGACGATAAAGCGCGCGGAACCGCCGATAAAAGTTTGAGCGATGATAAAGGCGAGAGGACCGATGATAAATGATCTGGAAGCGATGATAAAGCGCTCGGCAACGTCGATAATCATAACCGAAACGATGATAACAGCACAGAACTTCATTATTTTCTTCATTTTAATATGGCAATCCTGTGACATTTGTTGAGTCTAGGCTACGAATCCATTAAACTTTGCTTTAGAAACATAAGAGGATGTGAAACGAATGAACGTGAAAAAATGGAGTTTGATCCTTTTTTTTGTGATAGGTAGTATGCTTTCAGCGTGTTCGACTGAGGAGTCGCATGATGAAGGTGAACATCAGCAGACGAAGACGAGCTCGGGCGATATTCAAGAAGCAACTGCCTCGACTGAGGTGCTTCCTTCGTTTTTAGAGGGGAAGTCGGAAGATATGCAGGCCATCTATCAAGCCTCAGCCGAACATGAAGCGTTGTTGACTAAGATGCCGTGTTATTGTGGCTGCGGCGAAAGTGCAGGACATAAAAGCAATTATAATTGTTTTGTTGATGAGCGCAGTGACGAGGAAGTGGTGTGGGACGATCACGGCACAAAATGTGGGGTGTGTCTGGAAATTGCTGCTCAGGCTGTACTTGATTATCGTGATGGCGAGTCGATTGAAGACATTCGATCTGATATAGAGAAAACATATCAGGAGGATTATGCAGAACCGACGCCGACACCTGAAGTTTAATAGTTTGTTCTGCGAATTTTAGCGTTCTGTAAAGCAATTTACTACAGACCTCTATATTGAATCACAGCCCATAAAAAAAGAGCGACTCTCGCTGAGAGTCGCTCTTTTTGCTTGCAAACGTCTAGGAAACCAGTTTTTCGCATTCTTGTGCGCAGGTGTGGCAAGCATCAGCGCATTTCTGGCAATGGTCGTGGTCATGTTTCGCGCATTCTTTTCCGCAATCGCGGCATGCAGCGGCACAGAGTTGGGCCAGTTCCTGCACGTAAGGCGTATTTCGAGTGAGTGATTGTTCAAAAAAGGCACAAATATCTGCGCACTCTCGATCCAATCGGATACACTCACTCATGGCTTTCACGTTATCCTCTTGCAAGCAGGAAGCATAACAATGGTTACAGGCTTCCATGCACGCGTGCAATGCTTCAATCACACCTTCATATTGTTGATGGCTCATTTTGATACCCTCCTATGGTATGGTTACTTCTACTATTACCAAGTCGGGGAGATTTAAAACATAACGAAAATACCTTTACTCAGTTAATACATCATCATGATAACACGCTAAATTTTTCCAATAATGACTTGCAGCTTACACTGAAAACGGTTACGATTAAAGGAGTTATAAGTTATTAGTATATTAGCAGAAAAGTGGTGGTGACTTTGGGCCAAACCGTTCAAATTGGTAAGCTGGCCTTGTTAATTGCTACCTTGGATGAAGATGAACTGGAGGGTTTCCGCCCTCAGTTGCAAACGGTCGATTACTGTCAGGGTAAAGCAGGTTCGATGAATATGCAGAAAGTTATTTCTGCTGTGGAGACGGCTGCTAAACGCAATTCAATCATTTCTGAAGATGTTTATCGAGAAACGCATGCTCTTTATCACGCGATTCTTGAAGCGTTGGAAGGTGTGACGCGTGGCCAAATTGCAATTGGTGATATGATGCGTACTGTCGGGCTGAAATTTGCCGTGGTCCGGGGGAAACCTTATGAGCGCAGCGGCGAAGGTGAGTGGCTGGCTGTCGCATTTTATGGAACAATTGGAGCCCCGGTCAAAGGACTGGAACACGAAACGATGGGGCTGGGAATCAATCATATATAAATTTTTTCGTTGCCTATAGTAAAAAGTGATGAGGAGGCGGCGATGGCAGTTTTATGTCATTGTCGCTTCTTTTTTAATGGTTTGGCATCTGGTTAACCTTGTTGTGGATTAATGATAGGGAGATTGGAAAAATCGATCCTTAGAAAATAAGGGCTCGTTACCCTATAAGTGAAAGGGGGCGGCTTTGAAACAACTCGCTTTCCTGCGGGGGAACCGGCAAGCCTCCTCGGTCGTTTACACTCCCTGTGGGGTCTTGCCGAGCTCCTTTTCCGCTAATTACTGGGAAATTTGTCACCTTAGATAGAAAGTGTTCCGTATTTGGACTATCCAGCTCCGGCGTCTAGCGGCTAGTGAGACTTCCCTCGCTTCTGTGCGATAAGTCAACATCGAATCACGTCGTTCTTCGTGTTTCCTTTATCTCCTACAGCTCAGTCCAGTCCATACGCCGCTGACCAAGACGCCTCCGCTTTAAAGTGGTCTCGCAGTTTCAAAGCCGCCCCATTCGATATGGAAGTGAACGAACCTTCGGCATAAGTATTTATTAACAATACGCTTCAACATTGGATACTCTCTTTCATTTAGAGGGCTGGCAATCCTCATATCGTGGGAACGAACATATTCGGTTAGCTCATGCAATAGCCAATAGAAACATCGATGCTGAACAATCTAATAACTCATATGAACAAAAAGGGGGAGACGGATATGGTTGAATTAGACGGCAATAATCTGACACTCGAGGAAATCGAACGTGTTTCGATCAAACATGAAAAAGTACAATTATCAGAAACCAGCTTGAAAAATGTGCAGGCGAGCCGCCAAGCAGTAGAGCGTATCGTTCAAGATAACAAAACGGTCTACGGCATCAATACGGGATTTGGAAAATTCAGCGACGTGACGATAGATAGAAAGCATGTGGAGGACTTACAGCTGCATTTGATCCGTTCACATGCCTGCGGCGTCGGAGAGCCTTTTTCAGAAACTGTAAGCAGAACGATGGTGCTGCTTAGATTAAATGCTCTGTTAAAAGGGTTTTCCGGTGTACGCACGGTAGTGGTGGAAACGCTACAAGACTTATTGAACAGTCACATTCATCCGATCATTCCGAGTCAAGGCTCGCTCGGTGCTTCTGGAGACTTAGCGCCGCTCGCTCATCTGGCTCTTGTGTTGATCGGAGAAGGGCGCGTTCGCTACCAAGGCAAGGAAATGGCGACAGAAGAAGCGTTTCGAATAGAAGGGTTGAACGCTATCACGCTCCAGGCGAAAGAAGGGTTGGCGTTGATCAACGGAACCCAGGCTATGACAGCCGTGGGAGCTTTGAATGCGATCGAGGCAGAAAAACTTGCGGCCCAAAGTGAATGGATTGCAGCTATGACGTTGGAGGGCCTGGAAGGGATTATCGATGCGTTTCATCCTGCGATCCACGAAGCCCGCGGATATCCTGAGCAAATGGCTACAGCCGAACGGATCAGAACGTTAGTGTGCGACAGCCATTTAACCACCAAGCAAGGAGAAAAACGGGTTCAGGACGCTTATTCCTTGCGTTGTATACCGCAAGTTCACGGGGCCTCGTGGCAAAGTTTGAATTACGTTCGGGAAAAGTTGGCGATTGAGATAAATGCTGCCACGGATAATCCCCTTATCTTTGAAGAGGGCGATCTGGTTGTCTCAGGCGGGAATTTTCACGGTCAGCCGATTGCGCTGGCGATGGATTTCATGAAAGTGGCGGTGGCTGAACTCGCGAATATTTCAGAACGGCGGGTGGAACGCCTCGTTAATCCACAACTCAATGAGCTGCCGCCTTTTCTCAGTGCTCGGCCGGGCCTGGAATCTGGCGCGATGATTATGCAATATACAGCCGCGTCACTTGTGTCGGAAAATAAAACGCTTGCTCACCCGGCAAGCGTAGATTCGATCCCTTCATCTGCCAATCAAGAAGACCATGTCAGCATGGGGACGATTGCTGCTAGACACGCACACGATGTGATTGCAAATGCACGGCGCGTAATTGCGATTGAGTTGATTTGTGCCATGCAGGCGGTAGAGCACAACGCTGTTGAAAACATGGCATCCGCAACGAGGAAATTGTGGCATGAGGCGCGTACGATCGTACCTTCCATTAAAGAAGATCGTGTTTTTTCCGAGGATATCGAACGGATGACCACGTGGTTAAAAGATGGCGCATTCGACTGGTCTGTCTCTAAAGCTGAAGCGGTTAAATAATCAGCTCTATTCAGGGGCTGCCACGTCTTCCTTGAGACAGTGGCAGCCCTTTTTTTGAGCACAGTATTACGATTTGGTCCAGTAGGCGTCCAGCTCAGTGACGGGGCACGCTGGGAATGTTTCATCCTGGGCGATCCTGACCTTTTTTTTAGCTTCTTCGTCCGGGGAACCTCCTTTAACGAATTCGACGACGACATATTTTCCGCTTGATGGTGCTTTGTCTCCCGTTTTAAAAATTTGTTCACTCATAATGGGTCACCTCCCATCCTTACTCTAGTCGTACAATTTACTTATTTGAAATCTTGTTCCCTTTTAAACGTTGATAAAAACACCTGTCATTTAAAAAAGAATCCCTGAAGCCGGTTGTGGCCCTCAGGGATTCTTTTCGATTTATTCTTGTTCTTCCAGGAAGATTTCTTCTAAATCATCAACCATTTCATTGGCAGCCATGTAACCGCCTGCTGTATTCCAAATAGCGTCACTGACTTCGTAAACTTCATCATTTTGTACGACATCAAGGTTCTGGAATAACGGATCATTTAGCCACTCTTCTTCAAGAGAGGAAGCAGCGCCATCGCCTGTTTCATAGGTGAAGTAGAAGAGTTTATCTCCCTCCATGGCTGGAATACGTTCCTTCGTCGCTTTTTCCATGAAGTCGTTCGCTTGTTGCGATTCTGGCCTCTTAAATCCGATTTCGTCAAGGATGACGCCGGAGAAGGAATCCTTATGATAGATACGGACGTGGTCAGGCATAAAGCGAATTACAGACAATTTTTGGTCGAGTTTGTCGCCGGCTTGTTCGGAAAAGTCGTCCAGGCGCTGGTTGTATTCATCAAGCAACTCTTGCCCTTTGTCTTCCTTGTTCAAGGCTTTGGCGTATAACTTGAAGTTATTTTGCCATTCGCCACGCAATGTCTCGGAAAAGACGGTGGGCGCAATTTCATTCAATTGATCGTAAATATCTTCCTGACGCATCTTGTTACCGATGATCAAGTCTGGATCTAACGAAAGAATTTTTTCAACGTTCACATTGGATTCTGTGCCTACGACTTCAACATCTTGCATGTCTTCAGATATATGGTCATACCACGGGTCGCCAGTCCACGATTCGACGGCTCCCACAGGTTTTTGACCCAGGGCAAGTAGGGCTTCGGTCCCTTCATTCGTTAAAATGACGACGCGTTCAGGCTTCTCTTCAATGGTTGTTTCACCCATCGCGTGTTCGACTGTATAGGGTTCAAAATCGCTGGACGATTCGCTATCGTCTGATGAGTCCCCTTCACCGTTGTCTTGTCCTTCTCCATCTGATCCGCATGCGGCCAGAAGGAAAGAAAAGGTAAGTATAAGAAAGAACGAAAAGAAATATTGCTTTTTCATAGGAAAGTGCCTCCAATTGATCATGATTATCATTTACAGTTAGTAGATTATATAAAAAAGGTAAAGAAGTCAATGAAATTTGCAAAAAAATCGTAATGAAAATGAAAATGATTCTCAAATTCATTGACAGATGCCTGTTCAGAAAATAAACTTATAAAGTAGAATCGTATTTTTAAAGGTTGAGAGGAACACCATATGCTTTTGAAATCCACAAGCATGAAAGGATGGGGGCTGCTGGTTGGCAGTGTACTATTGTTCCTTTCGTTTGCTGCAAGTATTGTTTTAGGGTATACCGATGTCAATCTAATGGATGTATATCAAGCATTTTTTAATTTCCAACAAACGAATGATCATATTATTATTCGCGATGTCCGGCTGCCACGGGCCATTATTGCCGTATGTGTTGGTTCATCGCTTGCCATGTCAGGGGTGTTGATGCAAGCCTTAACGCGAAACCCGCTTGCTTCTCCAGGGATTTTCGGCATAAACGCAGGTGCTTCTATGTTTGTCGTTATTGCCGTCTCGTTCGCTGCTGGGCTGTCGATGCAGTCCTTGACATGGGTTTCCTTCGTCGGCGCTGCTGTTGCTGCCATTATTGTATATGCGATTGGAGCGGCGGGGCGTGAAGGATTGACGCCTGTCAGACTGACGCTGGCAGGAGCCGCGATTGCGGCGCTTTTTTCATCTTTGACCCAAGGGTTTCTGGTGATGAATGAAAAAGCTTTAGATGAAGTATTGTTTTGGTTGGCCGGTTCTGTTCAAGGTCGGTCATTGGATTATTTGCTACCAGTGCTCCCTTATTTCATTTTTGCCTGGATCGGCAGTTTATTGATTGCGAGACACATCAATTTGCTCATGATGGGGGAGGAAGTCGCAACCGGACTGGGGCAGAAGACGGCCTGGATAAAAGCGGCAGCCGGGTTGCTTATTATTGCACTCGCGGGTGGTGCAGTTGCGGTGGCTGGACCGATAGGGTTCATCGGGATTGTCGTTCCGCACTTCGCAAGGAGCTTGGTCGGACACGATCATCGCTGGGTGGTGCCATACTCAGCTTTGCTGGGAGCGATACTATTGCTGTTCGCTGACATCAGCGCCCGATACATCATTATGCCGGAAGAAGTTCCGGTCGGTGTTATGACAGCCATTATCGGCACACCCTTCTTCGTGTATATTGCCCGCAAAGGACTGAAAGGTTCATGAATAAGTATCGTGTGTTTCGGACAAAAGGCGGTCGTTTTTCGGCCCTATTTGATCAAAGAGCATTAACAGTAGCTTTGAGTTTGACAGCTGTTTTGGCTGGGTTGTTCATTTTATCAGCTTCGTTAGGTGAAATGTTTATTAATCCGTTCGAAGTCATCAAAGTACTCCTCGGTCAAGGGAGTGATACATCGGGGTTAGTGGTGAACAAGTTCCGCATGCCGCGGATGCTTGTGGCCCTTTTGACAGGAGTAGCCTTGGCGGTAAGCGGCGCCATTTTACAAGGCATGATTCGCAATCCGCTTGCTTCACCTGATATCATTGGCATTACGGGAGGAGCAGCTGTGGCTGTTGTTGCCTTCCTTTCAGCATTCAGTGACGAAAACAATGCCCTTACCGTCAGCATTCAGTGGATGACGTTAGCTGCTTTTGCAGGTGCCATGGTAGTTGGGATTGCCGTCTATCTGTTAGCATACAAGAACGGCGTTTCACCAATGCGGCTGATTTTGATTGGTATTGGCATTTCCGCATTGATGCAAGCGTTGACGACGATGTTTATGATTGTAGGCCCGATATTCCGAGCTGCTCAAGCCAACATTTGGCTGACAGGCAGCGTTCAAGGTTCAGGCTGGGATGATGTTCATATTTTGGCACCCATCGTAGTGGTGCTTACCATATTTGCAATACTTATAGCTCGACGTGTTAATGCGCAAGAGCTAGGGGATGAATTAGCTGCTGGAATCGGAGCTCACTTGCAGTGGGACCGCCTGTTATTCTTAGGATTGTGTACAGCTTTGACTGGTGTCGCTGTTGCGTTCGCGGGTGGTGTTGGGTTTGTCGGTTTAATGGCGCCTCATATGGCAAGACGGTTGGTTGGTTCTTCATACGGAGGATTGATTCCCGTTGCGGCTCTTGTTGGTGCGATTCTCGTACTCGGGGCAGACTTGATTGGACGAACGATGTTTTCCCCGCAAGAGGTTCCGGCTGGAGTTTTCACTGCTACCATCGGAGCTCCTTATTTCATCTATTTGTTATTCAAGAGTAAGCGTGCATAAAGGAGAGGTACACATATGAAAACGCTGGTGACGAATGATTTGACATTGAGTTATGGCGACAATATCGTGATCGATTCATTGAATATAGCCATTCCAAAAGGAAAAGTCACGGTGCTGATTGGCGGGAACGGCTGCGGGAAATCAACACTGCTGCGTTCTATGGCGCGTTTAATGAAGCCTAAGGACGGCGAAGTGGTGCTTGATCAAAAGAACATTTCTAAAATGCGCACGAAAGAAGTCGCAAAGGAAATGGCGATTCTGCCGCAAAGTCCGATCACGCCAGAAGGCTTAAGTGTTTTACAGCTTGTCAAACAGGGACGTTATCCGTACCAAAGTTGGGCAAAACAATGGTCGATGAAAGACGAAGAAGCTGTTACGCAAGCTCTTGAAGCGACGAATATGGTGGAATTCAAGGAACGACCGGTTGATTCGTTATCGGGAGGACAGCGTCAACGTGCCTGGATTGCCATGACGCTTGCGCAAAATACGGATACACTGTTGTTGGATGAGCCCACGACGTATCTCGACATGACCCATCAAATTGATATTCTGGATTTATTATTTGATTTGAACCAGGATCACGGCCGCACAGTCGTCATGGTACTTCATGATATCAATTTAGCTTGTCGGTATGCAGATCACATCATCGCTGTAAAAGATAAAAGCGTTTACGCTCAGGGGGCTCCTGAGGAAGTCGTTACCTGTGATCTTGTCCAGAACGTGTTTGAAATGACCTGTGATGTACGTGAGGATCCTTTGTTTGGGACGCCAATGTGTATTCCGCACGGTAAAGGACGTTGTATATTGAAGGAAGCGAAAGATCAAATGACAAAAAATCAATTGTCATCTTAGTGATTTTCAGAAAATACCCGGAAGAAAATTCCTCGGGTATTTTCTTTTTTTGTCTACAAACTTGCAGGAATCATGTATGATATAGGTAAAAGGTCGTAAAAACAGAGAAGTAAGGTTTGGTGGATGGGTTAGCACAAATATGGAGGTAGTCGAGATGAGCCGAATAACAGATTTAATCCAAGGCATGAATCAAAACACCTCAGAAGACGCGCGCTATGAGGACTTGCTGCACGTCCTGTTCAATGGGATTTCGGATTTTGTATTCTGCATGGAGGTATCCGGTGACAGCCGATTTACATATGTACACGTCAACCGTTCAGCGCAAAACTATCACCAAGTCGGAGAAACGGACTGGATCGGTCGTACAATAGACGAGGTGTTGAATGGGAAAAACGCGGCTAAAGTTATTTTCTATTATAATAGAGTGGTTGAAACAGGAGAAAGCGTGACGTATGAAGATCAAATGACGGTGAAGAATTACACGTTTTTTGGTCATACAATGCTGAGTCCGTTGAAAGATCAATCGGGCAGGGTAACCCACATCGTCGCGATTACACGTGATATTACGGAGCGGGTGGAAAAAGAGCGTGAACTGTCCCGCATGAATGATATTTACCGTTCTGTCGTGGAAAACACTGCCGATGCAATGCTGTTATTAGATACAGAAGGAAGAATACGCGAAGCAAATCCCGCTTTTGAAACGATGTACGGCTGGCGGGAAGAGCAATTGCTCGGGCATTTTCTCCCCTCTGTCACAAACGAAGATGAACGTGACATGCACACATTAATCAATAGAGTTCTGCGGAACGAAAACGTCTCAGCTTATGAAACGGTACATATAAGAAAAAATGGAGAACGCTTTTATATCGCGATCAGCTTATCCCCGGTGCATAATCATAAAGGGGAAATAATCGGGCTCAGTTCTATCATTCGCAACATTAATGAACGGAAACGTGCTGAACAGAACATCCAGGCCAGTCGCTCGCGCTATCAGTCTCTTTTTCAACATAGCCCTCATCCGATTTTTTCGTTAACCCTCAAAGGTTTGGTGCGAAAAGTGAATCAAGCAGGTTTGGATTTACTGAATGCTGATAAGAGCGCGGTGAAACATACCTCATTTATGCAATGGACCAACAGACAGGAAGTTGAAGATATCCGGCGTCATTTTTATTGGGCTGTAAAAGGGGAAGTGACGTCATTTCAAACCTATCTGTTAACGTGCCAAGGTGAGTCACGCCTGGTAGCCGTGTCGTTGGCCCCCATTATAGAGGAAGGAACGACAGTCGGCATGTATGCCATTCTTCAGGATGAAACGGATAAGCATGAAGCGTTGGTCGCCTTAACACAAAGTGAAGAAAAATACCGCTTGATTGCTGACCATTGCTATGATTTGTTGTCGGTTCATGATTCTGATGGAACGAGCACCTACATTTCTCCATCCCACCAGCGTTTATTAGGGCGAGATTCAGAGTATTTGCTCCATCAGCCGCTCGGCACTAATGTCTATTCTGATGATCAAGCCGAATTGCAAACATGCTTTGCTAAATGCATTGAGTCTTGCCATCCTTTCACCGTTAAAAGCAGGATTGCAAATAGCGATGGCAATTGGACATGGTATGAGTATAAAGGCACGCCGATTTTGCAGGATGATGGGCGCGTTCAGCATGTTGTAATGGTAGGCATGGACATTACCAAACAAATTGAATACGAGGCTCAATTAGAAGAGATTGCCTTTTATGATTATCTGACGGAACTTCCGAATCGCCGGTTATTCGAGGATCGCATGAAGCAATCATTAGCTCATTCCAATCGCCATAACAGTCGATTTGCTGTGTTGTATATGGATGGAGACAGTTTTAAAGCTATTAATGACGAGTTTGGGCATGACGTGGGCGACGAGTTCCTTCGCGAAGTAGGCCAACGTTTAACCACGTGTGTCCGGGAAGGCGATACGGTCGCCCGGATCGGTGGAGATGAATTCGCGATTATCGTCAATGAATTGAATAGTACGGTAGAGGTGCAGCGTGTCGCCGAACGCGTGGTCGCACAATTGCGCGCCACCTATGAATGCGGCAGTCATCAGCTGTGTTCGTCTTTTAGTATTGGCATTGCCTGTTACCCGGAGGATGGAAAAACAGCGAATGCTTTAATGAAAAGTGCTGATATTGCGCTATATTATGGAAAACAACATGGCAAAGGGTCGTTCCATTTTTATCATGCCTTAGAAAAAGAGCAAGGGTCCTCCTAACAAAGTTATTATCGAACGACATGCTGGCACACAAAAATGTCGAACTGATTTCAGTGAAATCGTTCGGCATTTTTCGTGTACGGCCCAACCTCTTCTTAGTTAGTGAGGATGGAAAAATAAAGGAGGAGTATTAAATGATTAATAGAATATAGAGTGTGAAGCGTAAAGTCTAGCATGATAAAAAATGAAGTAACAGGAGGTCAACATGGGTAGATTAGTACATTTCGAGATTCATGTGGATGACATGGAGCGAGCAAAGAATTTTTACGGAGAGGTATTTGGATGGAGATTTGAAGATTGGAGCGAGTATGCTGGAATGCCTTATTTTGGTGCCGTTACGGGGGATGAAAACGAGCCTGGTATCAACGGAGCCTTAATGAAACGGCAAAGCCCTCCTCCCGAATTAAACCAGCCTTTGAATGCTTTTGCTTGTACGCTGGGTGTAGAGGATTTCGATTCAATCTAAAATCATTGATAAGGGTGGCAAGGTTGCTATGTCAAAATATGCCCTGCCCGGGATGGCTTGGCAAGGATACTTCGTTGATACCGAAGGAAACCTCTTTGGTATTCACCAACCGGATGAAAATGCGAAGTAGCTTCTTATGTTAATGTAATGTGAAGGATCCTTTTGTAAGGGTTCTTTGCTTTTTTTTGGCTCTGTTAAAATTTGTTGTTGATATTTGAATAATTCGATAAAGTGTATAGAGTTATCAAATACAATTGGGTATCCTTACAGTCATCAAAATGGTAAAAGGGAATTTATTTCCAAGTGCCTAAACCTATGATACCCTTAGATCCTCTACATCACGATGTAACCATTAAATCTTGTTCCCCTCAGAGTAGATATTTATCTCGAAACTGAGTTTTCAAGTAAAGGGCAGGTTAGTTGAAGACTCAGTTTCGATATTGTATTAATGTGCTTTTTAGAAGCGATAGTTATTTTTGGCCTTGTGATATTTGGTGTAGTTGCATTGGGGGTGGAATCGTTGCTCTAATGGGATTCTTGATCAAAAATCACTGAACCTAATAAAGAATTACAAAAAAAGTCGTGAGCCTTGAGAACGAAGTGAAAAGCCTCAAAAATAAATGGTAACTTAGTTTCGATTCATTCATGTAAAGGTGGCAATAGCTGCACAATAGCTATCAACTTATTGTGCTAACTGAGCATTTAATGGTACAAGAGTTGTAGTTAAATAGGGGAACTTGACAGCGGGGGATAAAGTGAGTATATCCGAGAGTATATTGAGTCTACTAGTATGGAGTATCACATTACTTGCATTCTGATATTTTTTTATTACCAGCCCCCATATGAAATTATCAGTTTTAGTATAATGTTGATCTGTTCTCTCTTGTGAAAAAGTAAAGGAGGGATTGTGTGCTTTCAAATATTTTATGGGGTTTGTTTTTAGTTTTATTTATTGCTTTGATGGTTTTTCTTGATAAAAGAAAACAAAAAAAGAAATTTCATAGTCCGTATCGTGAGAAAACAGAAGAAGAAAAAGAAGTGGAAAGAGCGATTGAAAAAGACAGGTATAGAGGTCCCGGAGGAATGTAAAATTTACTTCAACTAATGGGGGCTTTACTTCAATAAAAAGACATTGATGCAGTGTTTGAAGGACTAATACTTCAAGGTGGTGATAAGAGTGAGAGTTATAACTAAAAAAGGTGAAATTTACAATTTTGAAGAATTTGTTAGCTCAATTAATTCAATTCCAAGAAAACAATCCACCTTATTAATTGGAATAGATGGTTGTGGTGGCTCCGGAAAAAGCACTTTCGCAAATGAGATTAAAGAAGAATGCACTAATGTAACGGTTGTACATATGGATGATTTTTATTTACCCTCCTCACAAATTATTGAAGCAGGTCCAAAGCAAAAACCTATTGGTTCAGACTTTGATTGGAAACGTGTCTTAAATCAAGTTCTCGAACCAATTAGCCAAAATCAAGAAGGATACTATCAAAGTTATGATTGGGACGCTGACGAGTTAGCGGGGTGGCATACTGTCCCTGTAGGAGGAATCGTAATAATCGAAGGCGTTTATTCGATTCGTAATGAATTAGCAAATGAATACGACATTACAATGTGGGTTGATTGTCCAAGAGTAACAAGACTATCACGAGGTCTTGAAAGAGTTGGGGAAAAGGCTCGCGATATCTGGGAAAATAATTGGATGATTTCAGAAGACATTTATGTGGAAGAACAAAAACCATATGAAAGAGCAGACCTCATTGTTAATGGTACTATGTGAATATCCATCAGCTAACGGGTTAAAAATTGTCTCGAATCTGAGTATTCCTGTATCGGGGGCTTATCCTGAATAATGGATAAAAGTTATGGGGGTGATCACTATTCAGAAATGTAATTATTGCAGTAGTCAATTTAATTGGTCAGTAATTTTAATTTCACTAATGTTAGGGTACAAACCGATTAAATGTGATAAATGTGGAAAGGAACATAAAATTGCATTTTCTTCTAGGGTCTTTCCATCTATATTTTTAGTGGTGCCAATTTGCATGTTGAGTTATTTTATTAATGTTGAATCCTCTATCACAGTAAATTACGCATTAATAGTAATGATAGTTTATGGCGTAATCTTTATTTTATTACTTCCGTTTTTTGTGAAATATAAACTAGTAAAGTAAAATTACTCTTCTCTAAGTTAACAGTTATCTTGAATTCAAGTCTTTCTGTAACGGGGGGGGGGCAATAGTTTAATTAAGAAGTATTAGTCACACTCTGCTAGAACTTATCGATTAGGAAAGGAATTGTTACAATTGGAAGTAAAAATAGAGCCATTAAAAGGATTTACTCCACAAATTGGTCACCTTGTGTCGCAAATGAACTATGCAAGAAAAACAACTTTAGAAGCTGTATCAGGATTAACAATCTCTGAATTGGATTTTTTGCCAAGTGAGGACGGCAATAGTATTGGAGCGCTCTTATTACATATAGCTGCTGTAGAGGTAGGGTTTCAAATAGAAATTTTTGAAGGCCGTAGACCAAATGAACAGGAAATGTTGGAATGGGGATCCCCTTTTAGTCTTGGAGAAAAAGGAAGAAGAGATATTAAAGGATATCCATTAGAATTTTATATCACAAAACTTGAGGAAGTAAGACATAAAACACTTCAGAAATTTGCAACGTTGACTGATGATTGGTTATATGAAAGCAGACTATGGGACAATTACTCCTCTAACAACTACTTCATTTGGTTTCATGTTTTTGAAGATGAAATCAATCATAGAGGGCAAATAAGAATAATTAAAAAAATGTTGTCACAAGAATAGTATTTATTTCATTGTAGATTATGAAATTTTTTAGATTATCTTGAAATCGAGTCTTCCTGAAACGGGGGTAATTGTTCAATAAAGCATTAGCCCTTTATTACATAATCGTAAGGAATATCCTGTCATTAAATTATTTAACTGACGGAGCAGTAGAGTTGAAGAAGTGGTTTTTTGGGGGGTGTGAATTTGTGTAAAAGAATTGTTTTGGTTTTTCTCATATTAGTGATAATGAGTGCTTGTAGTTTTAACAGTAAGACTTTGAATACTGGAAGTCTTTAAGCGGAATTTTCTTTCAATTAAATTTAATGCAGCAGAATACAAATAATGCTCAGGAATGAAACATGTAAGAAAAATCTTATGAATCTTTCCAATTCGAGTCTTCTTGTGTGTTGTATACCGTTGCCCTATGATAGAGAAAGGTCGGTCAGTTTTTTTAGGTTATAATTAGGCGAGATGCCGAGCTCTGGCCATTTTTGTTCGTTCCGATTCACCCAGGCGGTAGCCAATCCGTAGCTTGCCGCTCCTGCAATGTCCCAGGGGTTACTGGAGAAGAAGAGGACGTCATCTTTTTCAGCATCCATCTTGTCCAGCGCAAACCGATAAGCTTCGGGATGAGGTTTATAAACCTTGTTTTCGTCTACACTGATAACTTCTAAGTCCTTTTCTAATCTGTTATGGGTAAGTAAAGGATTGAGCATATCGAGCGTCCCATTGGAGAATATCGTCAATTGTTTTTCTGCACAATCCTTGGTAAGGGTCATAACTTCCGGGTAGGGACGCAAGTATTTATACTGTTCCATCAGCTCTTTGATATCCTCATCAGTCTGAGAGACATTGTTTACAGCTAAAGCGTCTATTAAAGCCCATTTCGTAATGTCATCAAACGGGCGATAATCGTCAATTAATTGACGAACCATAAAGTAATGGACTTGACGGCTGCGCCATTCCTGACTGATTGCTTCACTTTTATCAGGATACATCGCATGCAATTTTTCCTGAACAGAGTGGACGTCGAATAATGTTCCGTACGCATCAAATAAGTAAATCGGGTAATTCATTCCCTTTCCTCCTTTCGTCGCTTATGTCATTCCCTTCCGCTCGGATGGTAAAACTGTAGTCAGGGGAAGGGAGTTGTGAACTGTTCACAAAATAGTCATCACTCTATCATGAGTTATTGATTCTCGTTGGCTCCCACTTCATGATATGATTTATTATGGAAGTTTTTGAATGCCTGTGAAGAGGGGATAACTTATGAAAAAGTTTTCAATTGCTACCGTAGCGATCACATTCGTTGCGCTTATACTTGGCAATCTTGTAGTAGCCACTCATTCAGGTGATGCCTGTGGAACAAGTTGGCCATTTTGTAACGGGCAAGTCATCCCTGATTTTAGTGATTATCATGTTTTAATAGAATATTCTCATCGTATGATGGTGCCGCTGTTGGCCGTTTTCACCTTAATCAACGCAGTGGGAGCCATTCTTAAGCATAGAAGAAGCCAACCCGTGTTTTGGCTGAGCATCGGCAGTCTGGCTTTTCTCTTCATCCAGTCGATGATCGGCGGGTTAAACGTCCTGCTTGGGACGCCCCCTGGTTTTACGACGTTTGATGTCATCTTCAGTCAACTTCTGTTGTTGAATCTCGTCGTGCTCAGCTATAGCCTCCATGAAGAGAAAATCGAGCTTGGTCAAACGAAGTGGTCCACGGTCACAATGAGTTATCGGGCTTTTCTGTTAGGGTTTACGCTGTATGTTGCTCAGGTCATTTTGGGGGCTTTCTTTAAGCATAGCCGTGCCAGCAATGTGATGATGGATATCCCTGCAGTGGAGTATTTAGTCGAAAGCCCGCAGCTGGCTAATTTGATTTATTCTTTCCATTGGCTGGCGACGATCGTCATCATCGTAACTGCTTTCTGGTTCGTCATGTATGCTTCCAAAATCAACTATCATGTCATGTTGTCCTGGTTGTATTTGATTTCGATCTTTTTGAATGCTGCAGTCGGCGTGATCATTATTGTTACAGGAAACGTGGTGCTCGCTTCGTCTATTCATATGATACTGTCGACCGTCACTATGGTTATAGGCGGCAGCGTCCTCGGAGGATACTGGTTCAAGGTGCAAAAGAAGACCATAAAACAGGCGCTATAATATAAAAGCAGTTCAATTCTGGCGTACACAATGCTAAGTGTCGCCTCGATTGAACTGCTTTTTTAACGCTTTGATTATTTTTATAGTAAATCCAGAACTTCTTCTTCGGTGAGACTGTTCAGCATGGCTTCCCCAGGCTGGATGATTTGGTCGACAAGGTCGCGCTTCTGCTGCTGCAGTTTATGGATACGCTCTTCGATGGTACCTTCACTGATCATCCGAATCACCTGCACAACTTTTTCCTGGCCGATCCGATGGGCCCGGCCAGCTGCCTGTTCTTCGATCGCCGGGTTCCACCATAGATCATATAAAATGACCGTGTCCGCACCGGTTAGATTCAATCCTGTTCCACCGGCTTTCAGGGAGATGAAGAAGGCATCGCGTTCCCCTTGATTGAACTGCTCGACCATATCGACCCGGGAATTGGATGGCGTCCCACCGTCCAGGTAAAAGCCGGTCATGCCGATCTTAGACAACTCTTGATAGAGCATGGTGAGCATGGTAGAGAACTGGGAAAAGATGAGCACACGATGGCCGCCCGCTTTCAATTCCAATGCCAGCTCTTTCAACTGTTCAAGCTTACCTGACTGCCCTTCATAGTTTTCCAGGAAGAGCCCGGGATGACAGCAAATTTGCCGCAGACGGGTGAGGCCGGCGAGTATTTCCAACTTCCCTCGCTGGAAACCTTTCGTGGCAATCGTTTCCGCAATCTCCGCCTGAATTTTTTCCAAATACGCAAGATACACTTCTTTTTGATCACGCGTCAGTTGGGAATACTGCGTTGTTTCAATTTTGTCCGGCAGTTCCGTTAACACATCTTGTTTCATGCGCCGTAAAATGAAGGGCCGGGTCATGCGTGCAATTTTCTCCGGCTTTAAATTGAGAAATTGTTTCTTGTTTTTGTAAAAGCCGGGCATGATGGTACGGAAAATCGACCACAATTCACTGATGGAATTCTCTATGGGTGTGCCGCTTAAGGCAAAACGATGCTGGGCTTTAATGGCACGTGAAGCCTGTGCCGTTTTAGTCGTGTCATTTTTGATGGCTTGGGCTTCGTCAAGAAAGACAGCGTGATAGGAACGTGAGAGATAAGTGTGATGGTCTTGACGCAGCAACGGATAGGACGTGATATGAACATCATTCGTCTCCTCCTGCGTGATCAAAGCCTGACGCTTTTCAGGTTCCCCTGTAATGACACTGACAGAAAGGTCGGGTGCGAATTTTTCTATTTCTTTTTTCCAGTTATAAACGAGTGAGGCAGGCGCAATAATCAAAGCAGGCTGCTCGAGCTTGCCTTCTTCTTTTTCCGATAACAGAAAAGCGATGCTCTGCAAGGTTTTACCCAGCCCCATATCGTCAGCCAGGATGCCGCCCAGCTCGTAGTATGCCAGCATTTTCATCCAGCGGAAGCCTGTGAGCTGATAATCGCGTAAGTCAGCTTGCAATCGATCAGGGAGTTCGGCGGTCATCGTGTTCGGTGTTTGCAGCCGTTCAATCAATTCATGATAGCGCGGGTCGCGTTCGTCGCTGCTCGTTTGTAACGTTTCTTCAACTTGCATGCCGCGCGCCTTGGCTACTTGCAAACTTCCATCCTGAATATCGTCTGCTGAGACATCCAACTCATCGATCAATTCACGGAAACGATCGAGAGAAGGCGATTCCAATGAGAGGACGGCCCCATCAGAGAGCCGATAATATTTCTTCTTCTCCACCACAGCTTGCATCACATGATGGACATCTTCGTTCGTAATGCCGTCCATGGCAAACTGGATATCGAGCCAGTTCCCTTCAGAAGACAGGCTGACCGAAGGGGTAAGCTCCGCCTTCTGTGAAGTGATCATGTGTTTGACGGCCGACGAAAGATAAATATCAGCATACGATTGCAACAGGGGAATCGTTTCCATTACAAACTGTGTAATTTTCGCTTCATCATCCAAATAAACAGCTTCCCCATCAAATTTAAAGTCGGCATCTTCAATTTGCTGCATGATCCATTGCTCGGTTTCAGCATCGCGTTGGATCGACACGTCCGAGGAACGCTCTTTATTTTGGAACGGTCTTAAAACGTGATCGCCGTACTGGAAGTAAAGATCGGCTGTCAAAGCCAACCCCGCAAAATCGAGTTTGATCCCAGCCTGCAAGGTATGGTGGACGATGGATTCCCGTGCACTCTCAGCATATTGAATCGTAGCGATCTGCTCAAGTTCCGGCAGCACGTACGTCAGTACATCTTCCATGTCACGCTGGTTAATCGGGTGGTTGGCATTGGATCGATAAGGCAGCAAAGAAAGCAGGGTATCAAATGTATCGAGCTGATCTGCCCCAATCTGATAAAAATGCCCATTATCGTAGAGAAGGGAGTACGCCTTCAAATAGTGATAGTTTTTGATGGTGGACATATTCAATTGGTATTGACGGCTTCTTTCTTTTGAAACATAAAACGTCATCCCTGGAATTTCCTGATGCAGGAACGGTCCCGGCCATTCACCTTCCCGGTCCATGATGCTGCAGGCTCGATCTGATAAAGCGGCCAACAGTTGGTTCGCATAGAAAGGCGGAATGAGCAATGTCCGTGTTTCTTTAGCTTCCTGAACAGATTGTGATTCATAGAACTGTTCTTGCTCTAAAATGTCAGATAAGAGCTGGACGATTTTCCCGTCCTCTTCCGATAGCACGTGTTCAGACGGATCATAGCGAAAACGATTCGTAATCCGGTAAGGGGAGCCTTTTGCCAGATGGGAAATCAGTTCACGGATATTCTTGATGACATATAAGTAGTGTTCGCCCATTTTCACTTCAAGACTTAAGCTGTCATGGCCAAAGACAGAATGGACATGAAGGTAGTACTGGAATTGTAAAGCCTGCTGATTGTGGCTGTCATTTTGTTCGCGTTTGGCACGGAAACCTTCCGTCAGCCGTTTCGAGAAGTCGCGATCAATGATCTGGCTTTTCTTCCGGTTCTCATTCGAGTCGATGGATGGCTGCGCCTGCCCATTTTCGAGCACCGCCCTTTCCCTGATAGCAAGCAAAACAGCTGCAATATGCTTACAACTGTAATAGCTTTCATAAGCCGGACATTCGCACGTGGCCTCTAAATCATCATTCTCAAAAAAGAAGACCCTCACTTCATAATCACGTTTTCCTGTCACGACTGCCCGCCAGGAACGAATCGATTGATTATGGGAGAGGCCGAAAACTTTTCCTTTCTGATAGTACTGCTTTCCTCTTTCGTAGAAAATTGAGCCTGTGATGTTGCGAATATCACTAGCTTGAAGTATATATGATTGCATAAAATCAGCATCCTAACTGAACGTAGTTAGTTCTTATTATAACAGGAGAAGTCATGAGAATTATTCCCTAATCCGAAATTTTTAACGGAAGACGCTAGTAAACATCATATCCCACGCCCTTCTCTCACGGTTTCTTTTTTTTAGTGAGGTAAGCATTCTATTGGAGCGAACGGCAGAAAAAAGGGCATAAGCTCGATTGATTTTATGGAGAGATTATGCTATTTTTCAATAAGTGGAGTTGTTAAATGGAAAAGGCCACTCCTGGGCTGGCGTTACCAGCGTCTGCGTTGGAGGTGGCCTTTTTTCGTGAACACATAAACTCAAATCGGAACAAATGGAGTGGAAAATCATGTGAGTTAGCGTATATCCTGCCAAGCTTATATATTTTATTACCCTACTTGAATGGAGGATATCACGATGAGTATACAAGAAGAAATGGAGAAACGCCGGACGTTTGCGATTATTTCTCACCCGGATGCCGGCAAAACGACGATGACTGAAAAGATGTTGTTATTCGGGAATCTGATTCGTTCAGCTGGCACAGTTAAAGGGAAAAAATCCGGCAAATTTGCGACCTCTGATTGGATGGAAATCGAAAAGCAGCGTGGCATTTCCGTCACATCGAGTGTCATGAATTTTCCTTACCAAGGGTACCAAGTCAATATCCTTGATACACCTGGACACGAAGACTTCAGCGAAGATACGTACCGCACGTTGACAGCCGTCGACAGTGTGGTCATGGTTATTGATGGGAGTAAAGGTATTGAAGCGCAGACCATCAAACTTTTCAAAGTGTGCAAAATGAGAGGCATCCCGATTTTCACATTTATCAACAAGCTTGACCGTGAAGGCCGCGAACCGTTTGAGCTGATGGAAGAAATCGAAGATGTCTTAGATATTGAAACGTATCCGATGACGTGGCCGGCTGGAATGGGGAAACGCTTCCTCGGGGTTTTCGATCGCCATAACGAGCAGTTTGTCCGCTACACGGGTAATGAAGAGGAACATTACATTCTTTATCAGGACCTCGATAAAGATGAGCATCGGGACCTCGTTGAAAACCCGACCTATCAGGAAGCCCAACAGGAAATGGAGCTTGTAGCTGAAGCAGGTGACCAGTTCGATTATGAAAAAGTCATGCGAGGCGATCAAACACCTGTCTTTTTTGGAAGTGCACTCGCCCCATTCGGTGTCGAAACTTTCTTTGATACGTTCATTAATATGGCTCCAAAGCCTGCACCGCGCAAATCGACTCAAGGCATCGTTTCGCCGGATCACGAGGAATTTTCAGGGTTTATCTTTAAGATTCAAGCCAATATGAATCCTCAGCACCGGGACCGGGTAGCTTTCGTACGTGTCTGTTCAGGTAAATTCGAACGAGGCATGAACGTCAGTCTGGCCCGCACCGGCAAAACGTTTAAGCTGTCGCAATCACAACAGTTTGTTGCATCTTCACGCGGCACGGTCGAAGAAGGCTATGCAGGGGACATCATCGGCATCTATGATCCTAACGTTTATCGCATCGGGGATACCCTGGTAACAGGCAAGCAGAATTTTGAATACGATGAGCTCCCGCAATTCCCGCCTGAACTCTTTGTGAAAGTGACCGCTAAGAACGTGATGAAAGCTAAACAGTTCAAAAAAGGCCTGGAGCAGCTCGTCCAGGAAGGCGCTATCCAATTATTCAAACGGTACCGTTTCGAAGACTATATCCTGGGCGCAGTTGGGCAGCTGCAGTTGGAAGTGTTTGAATATCGGATGAAAAATGAATACAATGTCGACGTAGAATTGACACAGCTCGGGGAACGCATCCCACGCTGGCTTAAACCCGAACAATTGGATGAATCGTTATTTGATGAACGCAACATGCTGGCGAAAGATCGGGAAGGCAACCCGCTTGTGTTATTCAAAAACGATTTCTCTCTGCGTTGGTTCATTGATAAACACCCTGACATCGAATTGATTGATTTATTTGAAGTCAATCAGTACGATCAATCGCAATCCTATTAATACATGAAAAAAGACGCTCATACGGGGCGTCTTTTTTCTGTTGAACCAGTTAAACGTTATGGCCTGTAAAGGAAAAAATTCCGTATATTGGATGATTCAAATTAATCGAATATTTGTTCGTGTTTATGTTAAAATGTGAAGATATTGTGGTAAACTAGTGATGTATCTCTTACGAACGGAGGTTGTCGACGTGGAAAATCAGTTTGAATTGGTCTCAGATTATTCCCCGGAAGGTGACCAGCCTCAAGCCATCCGAAAGATTGTCAACGGGCTTGAAAACGGTGAAAAGCATCAAACGTTACTTGGTGCGACCGGAACGGGTAAGACGTTTACGATGTCTAACGTCATACAACAAGTCAATCGCCCCACTTTGATTATTGCTCATAATAAAACGCTGGCCGGTCAGTTATACAGTGAATTTAAAGAGTATTTTCCTCATAATGCAGTCGAGTATTTCGTCAGTTATTATGATTATTATCAACCGGAAGCGTATGTACCGCAAACGGATACCTTTATTGAAAAAGATGCGAATATCAACGATGAAATCGATAAGCTGCGCCACTCGGCAACATCGGCATTGTTTGAACGACGAGACGTCATCATTGTCGCGAGCGTCTCGTGTATATACGGCTTAGGTTCCCCGGAAGAATACCGCAGTCAAGTCTTATCAATCCGAAGTGATATGGAAAAAGACCGTGACGAACTGTTGCGTAATCTCGTCGATATTCAATATGCCCGAAACGATATCGATTTCCAGCGTGGAACGTTTCGCGTAAGAGGCGATTCCGTTGAGATTATCCCGGCATCCCGTGAAGAACACGCCATTCGTGTGGAATTTTTCGGTGATGAGATCGATCGGATTCGGGAAATCGATGTGTTGACCGGCGAGATTGTCGGTGATCGGGAGCACGTGGCTATTTTCCCTGCTTCCCACTTCGTAACGCGTGAAGAAAAGTTGCAAAAAGCGATTAAGAATATTGAGCAGGAGCTCGCTGAACGCCTGAAAGAACTGCGGGAGCAGAATAAATTGCTCGAAGCCCAGCGCCTCGAACAACGCACCAATTATGATTTGGAAATGATGAATGAAATGGGTTTCTGTTCCGGGATCGAGAATTACTCGAGACATTTGACTTTCCGGGAAGAAGGCTCGACGCCTTATACGCTCATGGATTATTTTCCCGATGATTTGTTGATCATGATTGACGAGTCCCACGTTACACTCCCGCAAATCCGCGGCATGTATAACGGGGACCGCGCACGGAAACAGGTGCTGGTGGATCACGGATTTCGCCTGCCTTCAGCGCTTGATAACCGTCCGTTGAAGTTTGAAGAGTTTGAAAAGAACATTAATCAAATCACTTACTTATCGGCTACTCCCGGTCCGTATGAATTAGAGCACACACCAGAGATGGTTGAACAGATCATCCGTCCGACCGGTCTGCTCGACCCCAAAGTTGAGGTGCGGCCGATCCATGGGCAGATTGATGACTTGATTGGGGAAATCAATAAACGAAGAGACCGGAACGAGCGGGTATTGGTTACGACGCTGACAAAGAAGATGTCAGAAGACCTAACCGATTATTTGAAAGAAGTCGGCATCAAAGTAGCCTATTTGCATTCCGAAATCAAGACCCTCGAGCGCATTGAAGTCATTCGCGATTTGCGGCTCGGCAAATATGATTGCATCGTAGGCATTAACTTGCTCCGTGAAGGACTGGATATCCCCGAAGTGTCATTGGTCACCATTCTGGATGCTGACAAGCAAGGATTCCTGCGTTCTGAGCGGTCGCTGGTCCAAACGATCGGACGCGCAGCTCGTAACGAACAGGGAACTGTCATCATGTATGCTGACAAAATCACAGAAGCGATGCGCTATGCCTTAGATGAAACGGAACGGAGAAGAACGAAACAGATCGCTTACAACGAAGAGCACAATATAACTCCCAAGACCATCAGGAAAGAAGTGCGCGCTTCGATCAAGGCGACGACTATCGCTGAAGAGGAGGCGACTTACGATGGTGATAAGAGCATCAAAGACATGTCCAAACAGGAACGGGAACAAATGATAGATAACCTCGAAACCGAAATGAAACAGGCTGCCCGAGACCTTGACTTTGAAAAAGCGGCCGAGCTCCGCGATGTCATTTTGGAACTTAAAGCAGGAGGATGAATGCCATATGGTCAGCAAATCGATCAATATCAAGGGCGCAAGAGCTCATAACCTGAAAAATATAGATGTAGAGGTCCCTAAAAATAAATTAGTTGTCATGACCGGATTGTCTGGGTCCGGGAAATCTTCACTGGCATTCGACACGATTTATGCAGAGGGCCAACGCCGTTATGTGGAGTCATTGTCTGCCTATGCGCGGCAGTTTCTCGGTCAAATGGACAAGCCTGACGTCGATTCCATCGAAGGATTGTCGCCGGCTATTTCCATCGATCAAAAAACCACGAGCCGCAACCCGCGGTCAACTGTGGGAACCGTAACTGAAATTTATGATTACCTCCGCCTGCTGTTTGCCAGAATCGGACGGCCAACGTGCCCCAATCATAATATTGAAATCAGTTCACAAACGGTCCAGCAAATGGTGGATCAGATCATGACGTATCCCGAACGCACGAAGCTGCAAATCCTTTCACCTGTCGTATCAGGTCGAAAAGGCGAGCATGTCAAAGTCTTTGAGCGGCTGCAAAAAGAAGGGTACATCCGCCTTCGCGTGGACGGAGAAATGCGTGAAATTTCCGAGGAAATAAACCTTGAGAAGAATAAAAAGCATTCAATTGAAGTGGTCGTGGACCGGATTGTCGTGAAAGACAGCATCGAAGGTCGTTTGTCGGATTCTCTGGAAACGGCGTTGGAACTTGGCGGCGGTCATGTCCTCGTAGATGTTATGGGTGAAGAAGAATTGATGTTCAGTGAGCATCATGCCTGCCCAATCTGCGGTTTCTCTGTCAGTGAACTTGAACCGAGAAAATTTTCCTTCAATAGCCCGTACGGAGCATGCGATCGCTGTGACGGCCTCGGCACTCAACTGGAGGTTGATTTGGATCTGGTCATTCCTGATTGGACACGAACATTGCGTCAGCACGCGATTGCAGCTTGGGAGCCGGCAAGTTCTCAGTATTACCCCCAGCTCCTGCAGAGTGTTTGCCACCATTTCGGCATTGACATGGACGTGCCTGTTGAACAGCTCCCTGAAGATCAAATGAACCGCGTGCTTTATGGCAGCGGTAAGGAAAAGATCAGATTTCGCTATGAAAATGATTTTGGCCGTGTCCGCGATAACGACATTTATTTTGAAGGGGTCATCCCCAACATTGCACGTCGTTATCGTGAGACCAGTTCGGATTACATCCGGGAGCAAATGGAAAAGTACATGGCTCAGAAGTCATGCCCGAAATGTAAAGGCTACCGGTTGAACAACGAGACGTTAGCGGTGCTTATTAATGGAAAACACATTGCGCACACGACTGATTATTCAGTGACGGAAGCGAATGAATTCTTCAGTTCCTTAGAGTTGACGGAAAAGGAACAAAAGATTGCCAATATGATTTTACGCGAAATAAATGAACGGCTCAGTTTCCTCGAGAACGTCGGTTTGGAGTATTTGACCCTTTCCCGCTCAGCAGGAACGTTATCAGGCGGTGAAGCGCAGCGCATTCGTCTGGCTACGCAGATCGGTTCCGCATTGACAGGCGTTCTGTATGTGCTGGACGAACCGTCGATTGGCCTGCATCAGCGCGATAACTATCGTTTGATTGAAACCTTGAAACGCATGCGTGATCTGGATAACACCCTAATAGTCGTGGAACATGATGAGGATACGATGCTCTCGGCAGATCATCTAATTGATATCGGCCCGGGAGCCGGTGCTCATGGCGGTGAAATCGTGACCCAGGGGACGCCGAAGCAAGTGATGAAAAGCGCTAAATCGTTAACCGGCCAATATTTGTCTGGCAAGAAATTCATTCCCTTGCCGCAAAAACGCCGTCAGCCTGATGGACGTTATTTGGAGATCAAACAGGCGGAAGAAAACAACCTGAAGAAAGTGGACGCCCGCATTCCGCTCGGCATATTTACAGCGATCACCGGTGTGTCCGGATCAGGAAAAAGCACCTTGATCAACGATATATTGTATAAGTCGCTGTCTATGAAATTGCATCACGGCAAGCAAAAACCCGGGAAACACAAGGATATTAAAGGCATTGACCAGCTCGAGAAAGTGATTGATATCGATCAGTCTCCAATTGGGCGGACACCTCGATCCAACCCTGCCACGTATACGGGTGTATTTGATAATATCCGTGATGTGTTTGCGCAAACGAACGAAGCGAAAATCCGCGGCTATAAAAAAGGACGCTTCAGTTTTAACGTGAAAGGCGGTCGCTGTGAAGCCTGCCGTGGTGACGGTATTATCAAAATTGAAATGCATTTCCTTCCTGACGTGTATGTTCCGTGCGAGGTGTGCAACGGCAAGCGCTATAATCGTGAAACATTGGAAGTGAAGTACAAAGGTAAAAATATCTCCGACGTACTTGAAATGACGATTGAAGAGTCTCTCGAGTTTTTCGAAAACATCCCGAAGATTCACCGGAAACTTCAAACAGTTTATGATGTCGGGCTAGGCTATATCAAACTCGGCCAGCCGGCTACCACGCTTTCCGGAGGGGAGGCCCAACGTGTCAAACTTGCGAGTGAATTGCATCGTCGCTCGACCGGCAAGTCGATTTATATTCTTGATGAGCCGACTACAGGCTTGCACGTTGATGATATTTTCCGGCTGCTGCAAGTGCTGCAAAGACTTGTCGATAACGGAGATACCGTCCTGATCATTGAACATGATCTGGATGTGATCAAGGAAGCCGATCATATTATCGATCTTGGTCCAGAAGGCGGCGAAAAAGGCGGGCAAATCATTGCGACAGGTACACCCGAAGAAGTCGGGGAGAATTCCGCATCGTATACGGGTCAGTATCTGAAACCTGTGCTTGAACGTGACCGCGCGCGCATGGAAGAACGGATGGAGCAAAGAGAAAAAGTAGCTCGCTGAGTTGATGTTTTGACGACTTTCGAACGATTCAGTATCGTGAAAGAGGAGAAACATAACAGGAGGTTCCAGTATGCAAGCCATTGAGATAGATAAAGTTCAACCTTTAATTGACGCCTTTGCAGGAAAAGACGTCTATGTACACTTAGAAACAACCAACGGAGCTTATGCGAGCCACTTTAATGAAAATGCGTATAACGTAGGTGCGTTTATCCGTAATGCACACGTGCGCTATCAGCATGGCAAAATCGTAGGAACAGGTGGCTCATTCCGCGTCGGGTTAAAGCTTGATCTCGGTTGGGTCTACGCTGAAGGTGTTACAGACTTTGAAATGGATGATCAAAATCGGCTGTTAATGGCCGGTCACGATGTGGAAGGGCGCTTAATGGTGGCCCTGGAAATTAGTGAAACACCTTTTTCCCATGAAAGCGAGGACGCTTAAAATGCAACGTCATGTCCTCGTCATTTTCCCACACCCTGACGATGAATCCTTTGGTGCATCCGGTACAATCGCCCAGTTCCGGGAACAAGGGGTGCCGGTTACGTATTTGTGTGGAACGTTGGGCGAAATGGGACGTAATATGGGCAATCCCATCTTTGCTAACCGTGAAAATCTATATACCTTCCGCAAGCAAGAATTATTCGAAGCCGCAAAAAAACTAGATATTCAAGTCGAAATGCTCGGTTATCGTGACAAGACGCTTGAATTTGAACCACAAAAAGAAGTGTCAGAGCGTATCCGAAGCTATATTGACACCCTGAAGCCCAACCTTATCATCACCCATTACCCAGGTTACGCTGTACACCCTGATCATAACGCATTGGGAGCGGCTGTCATGGAAGCAGTGAGGACGATGGATTCCAACGAACAGCTGGAGGTTTGGGCCCACGCCATTTCGAACCAGCATGAGGATGAATTAGGACCGCCCGATGTGGTGCATGATGTCACACCTTACTGGGAGCAGAAACTGAATGCGATTGAAACGCATTTATCTCAAGCATCAGGCATGATGAGTTTGCTGAAAGATTCCCAGAAAGATGACACGCAAACAAGCGAACAATTAGAGCGTCTTCGCACAGAACGATATTATCGCTTGTCTATAAAAAAATAGGCACCTATCATGATTGCACTCCATAGAATTTGGAGTGCCTTATTTTTTTCAGGAGGTTTTCAGATCTTCTGTTAGGGAATAAATAAACAGGGAATATAGAAAGGAGCATACATGTATGGATGAAGAACGATTACGCATACTTAAGATGATCGAAGAAGGTGTCATCACGGCATCAGAAGGGGCCGAATTACTTGAAGCCGTCAAAGACAAAGAAAATGCCTCTTCAACAGAAAATAATACCAAGCAAAAATCCAAAAAATACGGCGTCAAAAACTTTGTGAATGATGCATTCGACAAAATCAAAAATGTGGACTTTGATCTTTCGTTCGGAGACTATGTGGAATTTACCCACGTCTCAGAAAGTGAGGACACGTCCTTTCAAGATATGGATATTTCCATTTCAAACGGCAAGTTAGGCATTAAACCGTGGAAAGAGAACGCGGTCAAAGCCGAATATAAGGTGAAAGTCTACCAAACGGACGATGAAGCAGAAGGCCGGGAACGATTTATGATGGACGGTCAATTTCAAATCGAAAACAACGTACTGCGTCTGATCAGTCCGTCCAAAAAAATCAAAACGAACGTGACCTTATACGTTCCCGAAAAAACGTATGATTTTGTGAAAATGAAATTATTCAACGGCTCCGTCAAAACAGAACAATTAGACTTATCGCATCTCTTGATCAAAACATCAAACGGCTCCATCAAAACGGAAAACGTATCAGGCGAAAAATGTACACTGGAAACCTCCAACGGCTCCATTCACGTACTGGAAGGCCAGTTTGATACGTGTGAGGCTGACACCATCAATGGTTCAGTGAAATTGGAAGGAGACTTTGGCAAAGCAGACGCTTCTGCCATAACCGGAAGTGTAACATGTCAATATTCCGGCAAACGAGCGCATACTGGATTCTTCCGCACCACCACCGGAAGCGTAAATATTACCCTGCCTGATGAGGTTAAAATTGATGGGCAGCTAAGAACCAGTATTGGCAGTCTGAAATGTGACCTCGATAACTATAAAATCCTTGAGGATAAAAAAGAAGTCATGAATAAAAAGCTTCACTTTGAAGCATTCGAAATGTATGAACGCCCCTACCACTTAGAAGCGGAAACAAAAACAGGTTCCGTCACCGTTTCTTCAGGAGCAAAGGAGGTTCTGTAATGTCTGAAAAACTCGTCCGGTCAAAATCTGACCGTATGATCTCAGGAGTATTAGGAGGATTCGCTCAATATTTCAATTTTGATGCCACCCTGCTGAGAATCATTTTTGTATTAGTGTGCATACCCGTCTCACCATTGATTCTCGCCTACATCGCTGCCATATTCATCATGCCGAGTGAAGGGAGCTCCTTCTCATGAAGAGTTGGCTGCTCCACATACTCGTGAACGCTGTCGCCATATTTTTGGTCAGTGTTCTGTTTACAGCGGTCACCATCGACGGGTTTGGCTGGGCCCTGGTCGCAGCATTCATCCTGTCCATATTGAATGCCATCGTCCGGCCCATTCTCGTCGTGCTGACACTCCCCATCACCATTATATCGTTGGGACTATTCCTATTCGTCATCAACGCCATTACTCTTCTGTTGACCGACGGATTTCTGGGCAGCGCCTTCGAAATAGATGGCTTCGGCATGGCGATTCTGGCAGCTATCATTATCTCATTACTCAATTTAATACTGAACAGCCTCTTCAAAGACGCCAAACGATGAGGCGCGCATGCTTCTTACTTCATGTAAGAAGCATTTTTTTGAT
This sequence comes from Thalassobacillus sp. CUG 92003, assembly GCF_013618635.1. Taxonomy (GTDB): domain Bacteria; phylum Bacillota; class Bacilli; order Bacillales; family Halobacillaceae; genus CUG-92003. Next base: position 542,638 of record NZ_JABLSJ010000001.1, read on the forward strand.
GGTCCGACGTTTATCATCTCTCCGCTCGAAAATATCGTCGTATCGCCAGAATTTATCGTCGCTCCGGGCCGGAATATCGTCGCTTCTCCGCCCGTTATCATCGGTCCTCAAATATCGTCGTATCGCCAGAACTTATCGTCGCTCCGCCCCGGAATATCATCGCACCGCCGGCCGTTATCGTCGGAGCGCCAAATATCGTCGTACCGCCAGAACTTATCGTCACTCCGGCCCGGAATATCATCGCTTCTCCGCCCGTTATCGTCGGTTCGCAAAATATCGTCGTATCGCCAGAATTTATCATCGCTCCGGGCCGTCGTCGCTTCTCCGCCCGTTATCATCGGTCCTCAAATATCGTCGTATCGCCAGAACTTATCGTCGCTCCGCCCCGGAATATCATCGCACCGCCGGCCGTTATCGTCGGAGCGCCAAATATCGTCGTACCGCCAGAACTTGTCGTCACTCCGCCCGGGAATATCATCGCTTCCCCGCCCGTTATCGTCGGTCCGCAAAATATCGTCGTACCGCCAGAACTTATCGTCACTCCGGCCCGGAATATCATCGCACCGCCTGCCGTTATCATCGGATCGCAAAATATCGTCGCTCCCCCGCCTCTTGTCGCAAACTGTACACAAGAAAACATAAAAAACACCAAGAGATTTGGAAAAAATGCTACAATAGGGTACAGTAATTGAGACGATAGTGATTAGGAGGCAGCAACCCATGGCGAAAGTACGCACACAGGATTTATTGGAGCGATTCAACCTTGAACTTGTCGCCGGAGAAGATGGCGTTCATCGTGAAATTCATATGAGTGATATCTCCCGTCCGGGTGTGGAGATGACGGGATATTTTAAGTTTTATCCGAAGGAACGACTGCAGTTGTTAGGCAAGACGGAGCTTTCTTATTATAATGAGTTGAATCAGGAAGAGCGGAAAGATCGCATGGAGCGGTTATGTACGGACGTGACGCCTGGGATTGTGATTACGCGTCAGATGGACATACCTGAGGAGTTGTTAATTGCTTGCCGTGAAGCGGGTGTGCCGCTTATGAGGTCGCCGCATAAGACGACGCGTGTGATTAGTCGTCTGACTAATTTTCTGGAAACGAAGTTCGCGCCTTTTACAGCTATTCATGGTGTGTTGGTTGATATTTATGGAATCGGGGTGCTCATTACGGGCCAGAGTGGGGTCGGTAAAAGTGAAACGGCTTTAGAGCTGGTTAAGCGGGGGCACCGTCTTGTGGCTGATGACAGTGTTGAGATCCGGCAAGAGGATTTTGATACGTTGATCGGAAACAGTCCTCCGTTGATTGAGCATTTGCTTGAGATCCGCGGGCTGGGCATCATTAATGTCATGACGTTATTTGGAGCAGGGGCTGTGCGCAGCTATAAGCGGATAACGTTAGTGATTAATTTGGAATTGTGGGACCAGAAGAAGCAGTATGATCGCCTTGGTCTCGATGAGGATAAGAAGAAAATCATGGACGTGGAATTGCCTCAGGTGACGGTGCCGGTGCGCCCGGGGCGTAACTTGGCTGTCATTATTGAGGTGGCTGCGATGAATTTCCGTTTGAAACGGATGGGTGTGAACGCGGCTGAAGAATTTTCAGAACGTCTTACACAAGTCATTGATCGTGATCAAGCAGAAGAAGATTGATAGGGGGAATTACCTTGACCTGTAGTGCTGATTCATTGGACCGCGTCTTTTTGCAGCTTGGTCCTTTGTCGATTTATTGGTATGGACTCATTATTGCGACGGGAGCTTTTCTTGGGCTTTGGCTAGCGACGCGGGAAGCGGAACGGCTCGGTTTGAAGAAGGATTACATAGTCGATGCTGTCGTGATCGCAATTCCTGTGGCTATTATATGTGCTCGTATTTATTATGTCATTTTTGAATGGGACCGTTATGTTGGCGGGCCCTGGTGGGACGTCTTTGCGATATGGGAAGGCGGAATCGCTATCCATGGCGCCCTGATTGGCTCGGTTGCCACGGCTCTCATTTATACGAAGGTGCGGAACTTGTCCTTCTGGATGCTGATTGATATTGTTGCGCCCAGCTTAATCCTCGGCCAGGCGATTGGTCGCTGGGGGAACTTTATGAACCAGGAAGCGCATGGCGGTCCTGTGTCAGAAGCGTTTTATCAAAATTTCATGCAATATTTGCCCGGTTTTATCAATCAGCAGATGTGCATTGACGGGGTGGTGTATCATCCGACGTTTTTATATGAGTCGCTATGGAACATTCTCGGTTTTGCCCTCTTATTAGTGTTGCGACGCTACAATCCGTTGAGGGGCGAAGTCTTTCTCAGTTATGTGATCTGGTATTCGGTCGGTCGCTTCTTTATCGAAGGGATGCGCACGGACAGCTTGTATCTGTTCGGTGAAATTCGGACCGCTCAATTCATCTCCGTTGTGTTAGTTGTGATCGCCGTCGTATTAATCGCGTACCGGCGCAAAACGGGCAAGGCGGATAAACGATACAATGGTAAAGCTGTCAAGTCCAAGTAGAAGGAGGGATACGCGTGATTGGGATTTTACAACGCGGAGGTCGAAAAGGTCTTGAAGTTACGTGGACACTAGGTAAAGTGATTTTCCCAATCACGTTGCTTGTCACCATCTTGAAATATACCCCTGTGCTTCCGTGGGTGATGGAATGGCTGACGCCGCTGATGAAGTGGATCGGATTATCCGGGGAGGCCGCTGTGCCGCTCGTGCTCGGGAATTTTCTAAATTTGTATGCAGGCATTGCAGCGATTATTTCGTTCGACTTTACGGTCAAGGAAGTGTTTATTCTTGCTGTGATGCTGTCGTTTTCCCATAATTTGATCATTGAATCGACGGTGGCTTCGAAAGTAGGGGTCAACTGGTGGCTCGTCATCGGCACCCGGCTTTTGCTGGCTTTAACTGCGGCATTCATGATTAATGTGTTTTGGGACGGCGGACAGTCCATGGCACAATACGGCTGGAGTCCGGAGCAGGCAGCTGCCCCGGAAGGCTGGATGGAGATTGTGTTTCATGGCTTAAAGACCGCTTTCATGGGGATCGTTCAACTGGCATTGATCGTCATTCCGTTGATGGTGTTCAATCAGTACCTTCGTGAAAAAGGCTGGCTTGATAGGTTTTCCTCATGGGTAGCGCCTGCAACACTATTTCTCGGGATGAAACGTAATACGTCCATGACCCTTGTTGCAGGGTTGACCGTAGGGCTTGCTTACGGGGCTGGTTTGATGATTCAAGCGATGCAAGAAGACGGGGTAACTAAAAAGGACATGTATTTGGCCATGATTTTTTTGGTATCCTGCCATGCGGTCGTTGAAGACACGCTCATTTTTATTCCACTCGGCATTCCGATCTGGCCGCTGCTTGCGATCCGGTTAGCGACAGCGATTCTCTTAACGGCCGGCGTCGGGTATGTGTGGAATCGACTACAACAAGAAAGAAAGGAACCTATCCATGAGCATACGTACGATCCTCTTTGATTTAGATGGAACATTGATTGATACAAATGAATTGATTATCGCATCATTTCGCCACACGCTTGACCAATTTAGTGATCGAACCTATTCCCGGGAAGAGATCCTGTCGTTTATCGGGCCGCCATTGCGGGACAGTTTACAAAGAGTTGATCCTGATAAAGTAGAGGAAATGGTTAAGGTTTACCGAGAGCATAATCACGCGCATCATGCCCACTATGTGAAAGCCTACGAGGGCGTTGTGGAAACGATTCAATACTTAAAGGCCAAAGGCTATCAGCTCGGAATCGTGACGACGAAAATGCGGCAGTCCGTTCATATGGGGCTCGAGTTGACGGGATTGGACGGTTTATTTGATGTCATCATTGCCCTGGATGATGTGGTACATGCTAAACCTGACCCTGAACCAATTGAGAAGGCTATGGATGCATTACATGCGAACGCGTATGAAACGATGATGGTTGGAGATAATACGCACGATATTGAGGCAGGTCAACGTGCAGGCGTGAAAACAGTGGGCGTCGCTTGGACAGTGAAGGGGCGGAACGTGCTGGATGAGCTGAATCCGGATTACATGCTGGAGCAGATGAGTCAGATTATTGACGTAATTGAGGGGTGAATCGATGCGGAATACAGAGCGTTATCCTGTTAAAGGATCAAATTCACTATGGCATATTTACCGAACGGTCCCGTTTTGGAAAGTCGTGAAAAATTTCCTCGTTATTCAGGCCGCTCGCTACACCCCTGTGCTTAAACTGAAAAATTGGCTATACCGTACGTTTCTCAGAATGAAGGTGGGGGAAGAAACGGCATTTGCGCTGATGGTCATGCTCGACATCATGTTCCCAGAGCGGATCAGTGTTGGTAAAAACAGCGTGATTGGTTATAATACCACGATTCTTGCCCATGAATACTTAATTCATGAATACCGGCTGGGGGACGTCATCATCGGGAATGAAGTCATGATTGGAGCCAACACTACAATTTTACCTGGCGTGACCATCGGCGACGGAGCGGTGGTATCGGCCGGCACGTTAGTCAATAAAGATGTGGAGGCCGGCACTTTCGTCGGGGGAAATCCCATGAGAGTCATCTACACGCAAGAAGAACTGAGGGCAAGACTCAAGTGACAATCGGCGGCCATTTCTTCAAGAAAGGAGACCGAGGTTCATGGGGAGCATTGACCAATCTATATTGCCAGCTGTGAAAAACATGAAAGATTTTGATAAGCTGCTCGAGAGTTCAACAGACATCATCGTGGTGCTGGATACACGAATCTCTCACTTAAAAAGTCTCGTTAACTATGGCCATAAAGCAAAAAAGCGGGTCTTTTTACACGCAGACATGATTCAAGGGCTGAAAACCGATGATTACGGCATGGAATTTTTAGGACAGCACGTCAAACCGGATGGAGTGATTTCCACCCGTACGAATGTGATCCAGCTGGCTAAGTCCTATAAGATGACTGCGATTCAGCGCATGTTTTTAATTGATAGTCACGCGATCGACTATAATTTGAAATTGATAGCCAGAACGAAACCAGATTATGTGGAATTGCTGCCGGGGGTTTTGCCCAATATGATTGAGGAGCTGGGAAATCAAATTGACGTTCCGATCATAGCGGGGGGATTGATCCGGACCGAAGAAGAGCGGGAAGCTGCGCTGGCAGCAGGTGCTTGTTCGGTTTCCACCTCGCGAACAGACTTGTGGGATTTTTAAAATGATGCAACATATCTTGACAGCGTTTTCATTCTTTAGTAAAGTAAATAGCACAAGTTAAGTAAAGTGACGGAGACGAGGAGATCCACACGTTTCAGATTTCAGAAGTTTATTTTCTGGAATCGAAGGCGTGTGGATTTTTTATGTTTCCAGAAGGTTAGTCAATGGATACTTAATCAAGGAGGGACTGCGGTGACGGAGTTTGTGGGAGAAATAATCGGCACCATGATTTTAGTCATTTTAGGTGGCGGTGTGGTAGCTGGAAATGTTTTAAGTAAGACGAAGTCGGCCGGCACAGGATGGCTGTTGATTAGCATAGCCTGGGGTTTAGGTGTGGCCATGGGGGTTTACGCTGTGGGGAATATCAGCGGGGGCCATATCAATCCGGCCGTCACATTGGGCTTTGCTGCGATTGGGGACTTTCCGTGGGATAAAGTGCCGATCTATATTTTAGGTCAAATGATTGGCGCCTTCAGTGGTGCTGTCATCGTCTTTTTTCATTATTTGCCTCATTGGAAGGAAACCGAAGACCCCGGCCTCAAGCTGGCAGTGTTTTCAACTGACCCAGCCATTCATAGCCCGATAGCGAACTTAGTCAGTGAAATCATCGGCACGTTCGTCCTTGTCATGGGCTTATTGTTTATTGGCGCTAACGAATTTACCGAAGGGTTGAATCCGTTGATCGTCGGCCTTCTGATTGTGGCCATCGGCGCGTCGCTGGGTGGAACAACCGGGTATGCGATTAATCCAGCGCGTGATCTCGGCCCGCGTCTTGCACACCTCATCCTGCCTATTCCCGGCAAGGGTGGATCAAATTGGGGGTACGCCTGGGTTCCTGTAGTTGGCCCGATCATTGGCGGTGTTTATGGCGCATTGTTTTATCAGGCGTTCTTTGAGGGAAATAGGAGTGTAGGTTTTTACTTCATGACGATAGTCGTAATACTGATTCTATTTGCCGCTGCTCAAATTGAATTGAAAAAAGCGGAACATACGTATCAATCTAATCGGAGGGGATCCTTATGGAAACGTACATCTTATCGCTAGACCAGGGGACGACAAGCTCACGTGCTATTCTGTTTAACCATGATGGAGAAATCGTCGAAACTGCCCAGAAAGAGTTTGAACAGTATTTTGATAAACCAGGCTGGGTGGAACATGATGCGAATGAAATTTGGACGTCTGTGTTAGCGTGTATCGCCGATGTCCTGAGGCGAGCTGATATTGAACCGGATCAGGTAGCCGGAATCGGCATCACCAACCAACGTGAAACGACCGTCATCTGGGATAAAAACACCGGCAAGCCGATTTATCGCGCCGTCGTTTGGCAGTCACGCCAAACACAATCCATTTGTAATGAGCTGCGAGAGCAAGGACTAAATGATACATTTCGTGAGAAAACCGGTTTGTTGCTTGACCCTTATTTCTCCGGCACAAAAGTGAAGTGGATGTTGGACAATGTGGAAGGAGCGAGGGAAAAAGCTGATAATGGTGAGTTATTGTTCGGTACCATCGATTCCTGGCTCATCTATAAGCTTTCCGGTGGAAAAGCCCATGTCACCGATTATTCCAACGCATCCCGGACATTGATGTATAACATCCACGAGTTGAAATGGGACGAAAAATTACTTGATATATTAGGGGTGCCTGCCAGCATGCTCCCGGAAGTGAAGCCTTCATCAGAGGTGTATGCGCATACAGTTGATTACCACTTCTTTGGCAAAGAGGTTCCGATCGCAGGAGCCGCAGGGGATCAGCAGGCGGCCTTATTTGGACAGGCATGCTTTGAAAAAGGACTGGCCAAAAACACATACGGAACGGGCTGCTTTATGTTAATGAATACAGGTGAGCAAGCTGTGCACTCAAACAATGGCCTGTTAACGACCCTGGCCTGGGGTGTTGATGGCAAGGTGGAATACGCGCTAGAAGGCAGTATATTTGTGGCGGGCTCCGCGATTCAATGGCTGCGCGATGGATTGAAAATAATTGAATCATCGCCGCAGAGTGAGGAACTGGCCGCGCGCGTTGCTTCGACGGATGGTGTGTATGTCGTGCCTGCCTTCGTAGGCCTTGGTACTCCTTATTGGGATAGCGAAGCGCGAGGAGCGGTCTTTGGATTGACGCGTGGGACAAAGCAAGAACATCTTGTCCGAGCGACGCTTGAATCCCTTGCTTACCAGACAAAAGACGTGGTCGATGCCATGACCGAAGATTCAGGAATTGAGTTGAAAAAACTACGTGTCGACGGTGGAGCTGTGCAGAATGACTTGCTGATGCAGTTTCAAGGCGATATTCTGGACGTTGAAGTTGAACGGCCTAAAGTCAATGAAACGACAGCGCTAGGTTCTGCCTATCTGGCTGGACTGGCGATCGGTTTTTGGGATAATAAAGAAGAAATCGCCCAGCAATGGCAGATCGGCAAAAACTTTCAACCAAATATGGAACAGCAATCCCGGGAAGAGCTTTATCATGGCTGGCAAAAAGCCGTTGAAGCTGCCCGTGTGTTCAAACCATAAGGAAGGTTTTGCGATTTTCGGACTTCATGATATACTGAACGTAAGTTAATTTATTCGGTTGGAGATGATGGAGAGACCACGCCCCCCTTTTTGTATGAGGCAAAAAGGATGGTTTGTGGTCTCTTTTTTATGGGCGCCCCACATGAAAAAATGGGTATAAGGGTATAGACATACAGAGAACCAACACGAATACATGACAGAATGGTCCAAAAGGAGTGAAGACGGATGACACGATTTTCAAGCTTTGAACGATCCGCAATGATTAATGACATGCGTGAAAAAGAACTTGATGTTCTGATTATAGGAGGCGGCATTACAGGAGCTGGTGTTGCGTTAGACGCAGGCAGCCGTGGCATGACAACAGGCTTATTGGAGATGCAGGATTTTGCTGCCGGTACATCGAGCCGCTCGACGAAACTCGTGCACGGCGGGCTTAGGTATCTGAAACAGTTCGAAGTAAAAATGGTCGCTGAAGTGGGCAAAGAACGAGAAATCGTTTATGAAAATGGTCCACATGTAACCACACCCGAATGGATGATGCTTCCTTTTCATGAGGGGGGTAATTTCGGGCCGTTCAGTACCCGAATCGGCCTGCGTGTCTATGACTACCTGGCTGGAGTGAAGAAAAAAGAACGTCGCTCGATGCTATCGCCGAAAGAGGCATTAAAGCGAGAGCCGTTGATTCGTCAGAAAGACTTGAAAGGGGCGGGCTATTATGTTGAGTATAAGACAGATGATGCCCGTTTAACCCTTGAAGTGCTAAAGAAAGCTGTCGAGTATAATGTGAAGGCGGCCAACTACACGAAGGTCATTGACTTTAACTATAATGAGGACAATCAGCTAAACGCCGTGGTGGCCGAGGATCAGCTTACAGGTGAAACCTTTACGATTTTTGCGAAAAAAATCATTAATGCAGGCGGTCCGTGGGTTGATCGCCTCCGTGAAATCGATGGTTCCAAACAAGGCAAGACCATGCATTTGACCAAAGGTGTCCATCTTGTATTCGATCATAAACAATTCCCGTTAAAGCAGGCGGTTTATTTCGACTCACCCGATGAAAGGATGGTCTTTGCCATTCCGCGTGATGGCAAGACGTATGTCGGCACAACCGATACGAATTACGAAGGGGATATCTCTCATCCAACCATGACCGAGAGCGATCGTGATTACATTCTGAACGCCATTGCCGATATGTTCCCGGACGTCAATTTAACACAAGACGATGTGGAATCCAGCTGGGCCGGGCTGAGACCGTTAATTCATGAGGAAGGGAAAGACCCTTCTGAAATCTCACGCAAAGATGAAATTTTCGTTTCAGATTCTGGTTTGATCACCATTGCCGGTGGCAAACTGACAGGTTATCGTAAAATGGCTGAGTCTGTAGTGGACTTAGTCAGAGATCAGTTCGTAAATGAAACGGGCTTAAAATACATGGATTCAGAAACGAAAAACATGCCGATCTCAGGCGGAGAAGTCGGCGGCTCAACAGGTTTCAAAGATTATATCCTAAACCAAGTCAAATACGGCATCACCCTGAACGTGGCCGAAGATAAAGCACGTCAGCTGGTAGAAATGTATGGCTCCAATGTCGAGCGCGTATTTGAGATCTTCCAGAAGCAAGCTGATGAAGCGGAACAAGCCGGCATCGACCCGATTGTTTTTGCCCAATTGCGCTACGCCACGGAGGAAGAGATGATCACCAAGCCCGTCGATTTCTTCATCCGCCGGACCGGTGCCTTATTCTTTGATATCCATTGGGTGCATCAGCACAAAGCGAATGTCGTCGCCTATATGGCTGAAACGCTGAACTGGAGCGACCAGCAAAAGCGCACGTATACGCGTGAACTGGAGCAGCTGTTACAAGAAGCAGTGGAACCAATTGAATATGTTTAAGAGAGTAAAAAAGGTGTCCTGCGTGCAGATGCAGGGCACCTTTTTATAGATTTGGTACTGTTTTTCTATTACCATTGTTAAACGGTGGGGTGGGTTGTTCATGAAAACGCTCATCAAATTTGGAGTGTTTATCACGAAACTGCGTCTTTATCTATTGCGCAGGTTAGGTGAAGTCTTTTCGAGGTAATCGTCAATTTTGAAACTAAACGGATTTACTATCGTACGTATAATAAGAGAAATGAATTCATGGAGGGAATATAATAATGAAAAGAATATTTGATTTATTAATATTTCCTGTAGTAGTTGTCATTATCGCTTACTTTATTTCAGGGGACTCAGGCAATTTAACTTCAGTCACAATAGGCGGGTTATTTGGCGCCGGTATTGTTGCATTAATATGGATTCGTCTTCAACGAAAAAAGTGAAAATTCGACACAGGTAGATGAAAGGGTAATTTTAGATGAGTACTCGCCTTCATTACATAAGTATAGGAAATATAGGGAAGGTATTTAGCTTTTTAAACTGCCGGAGCAAGCTTGAGAAAGGATAAAAGCAAACAAAGTTGCCAGAAGGGCAATGTAAATGATGGGCAAAAATAAAAAAACAACAGAGGATATTTTACGAGACACGGGGAAACTGTTTGGAACAATAAATTTAGATGAGGATAATCAAGCTCTCCCTATATCGGGGCGATTGCTTAAAAGAGCAACTGACTGAGATGAAGGGCAAAAAGTACAGGCAGAAGTTATCAAAAAAAATGAAAAAGATGTATGGGATTTAGATAAGTTAAAATTTGAAGTTGAAGAGGTAACTTAGAGTATTAGAGATTTATTTCATTGTAGATCAAATAAGTTGAAATTAAGTCTTCACGTGTCTGGGGCAATTAAAATAGAAGCTTAGGAGAAGTTTATACGGAGCTAGAGAGGAGGGGGTTCTCTTCGAATTCACTACTGAAAGGTTAGAAATCAGACCTTTTAAGCGTATTGACTTACAAGATGTATTTAACATCTACAATAACGATGAGACATGCAGGTATTTATTGCACGATAAATGGACACGTGAAAACATGCAGCAGTTATTCGAGAAAAAATTGGAGAACTGTTCTCTCACTAAGGAATCCGCCTTAAGTCTAGCAGTAGTGGAAAGTACACACGTTATTGGTGATTTATCTGTATGGTTTACAGATGTCAAGATACGGTTGAAATTGGCTATAGTTTTTCTGCTCACTATTCAGGTAAGGGATATGCAACAGAAGCAGTTAGTCAATTAGTGAAATATTTATTTGAAGAAGTGAAGGTGCATCGGGTCCAAGCCAACCTGGATGCGAGGAATTTGGCCTCTCAAAGGTTGTGTGAGCGAATAGGGATGAGAAAGGAAGCGCACTTCAAACAGGATTACTGGAGTAAAGGTGAGTGGACAGACAGTATTGTATATGGAATGCTGGCTGAAGATTTGGAAAGCAGAGGAGGATAATCGAGGGGAAAACTCAATTCACCTTGAATTCAAGTCTATAGGTCAAGACCTAAAAAAGTCCATTTGTATGCCGGTTATAACTTTCTAATTAGATTAACACGATGCTATTAAACGATTATGAATTAGAACGGGAGTAAGACTATATGAACATAAATAAGATTTTTTACACTCAATGGAGGCTTAGCGGGTACGCTATATTCATTTTCATTGGGGGAGTGATCGGAAGTTCGTTAGTAAACCCTAGCTTAGCTAGTATATTAGGTGCACTAACAGGCTCGTTGTTATTAGTTGTTGCAAACGTTATCTACGTGATTTTCAAGAAAAAAAGAAAAGCTGAAAGAAGTGGGGCTTGACACAATTTGCAAGGATGGTTGTGTTATTATAGGGGTTGAGAAGCGAAATAAAAGAATTTTAATAGTCGTGCGGCAAAAAAATAGCCTCCTCCTGTTTATAGGGAGGGTATATTGGTTTCGGGAGGTGTATCATGCAAAAGGCCATCACAGTTCATTATCAATCCGATAAAAAGAATAACGTAAGTGAGTTAAATCAACTTCTTCAAGAGGGATGGAAGGTTGTATCTCAGAGTCCAGTGGGGTTGGTTCCCATGGTTTCTTCCCTTGTTATTCTGGAGAAAAATTAGGCAACCGGAGTTCGTTGAAGGAAAGGAAAACAATAGTTAAGATTACCGCCTTTTCAGAGGCAGTATGCGAATGTTTTAAAAAGCGGACCCATCGTCATAGTATGATAGTGGCGTCATCCCGCATGCCTCTAAATCTCTTTATTGAGTAAGGTAGTTAATTTAATGAACATGTTAGCATATTCTTTTGCCAAAGGAGTAGAGCGAATGTGGACTCAAAGCCGATTACTTGAGCTGCTGAATATTCATCACCCTATTATCCAAGCTGGAATGGCAGGAGGAGTGACCACACCAGAACTCGTGACTGCTGTTTCTAATGCAGGAGGTCTTGGCACTTTAGGCGCAGGGTATATGGAACCCGAAGCCATAAGAAAGACCATTCAAGACATCAAGAACTTAACCCGACGTTCTTTTGGTGTGAATGTGTTTGTCCCAGAATTTCCTTATGCGACAGAGAAGGAAATAGGAAGAGTCAATCAGTTACTCGCACCTTTTCGGAATGAACTTGGAATAAAGGATGAAACAAAACCGCAGGTCGACGAATCACTGTTCGAAAATCAAATTATGATAATTAAAGAACAACACGTCCCTATATGTAGTTTTACTTTTGGAATTCCCGACAAAGACATCATCCAAGACCTAAAAGATGAAGGCATCGTTCTAATTGGAACTGCCACAACGGTAGAGGAAGCCATTCTCAATGAACAATATGGAATGGATGCCGTGGTCGCACAGGGAAGCGAAGCTGGTGGCCACCGCGGGACATTTTCAGGCTCTTACAGTCAGTCAATGATTGGTACGATGTCACTCATTCCTCAAGTCGCAGATCAAATAAGTATTCCCGTCATCGCTGCAGGTGGAATTATGGATGGGAGAGGAGTACGGGCTTCCATGGTCCTTGGTGCTGAAGGCGTACAACTAGGAACAGCATTTGTTACGTGTAAAGAAAGTGGAGCAAAACCTCAACATAAAGAAGCCATTTTACATACTAAAGAGACAGAAACGGTTATGACTTCTTCCTTTAGCGGTAAACCAGCTAGAGGAATTCGTAATGCCTTTATTGAAAGAATGGAAGGTTATGAAAATGACCTGTTAGACTATCCCTTGCAAAACACTTTGACCAAGGGTATTCGAAAGGAAGCTGCTGTACAGAACAGATCTGAATTTATGTCACTCTGGTCCGGACAGAGCCCGCGATTAAGTCAAAGTGAATCTGCAGCTGACATTTTCCAATCCATTGTTTCACAGGCAAAAAGGATCAATAGCTAAGAAAATGACAGCACTGTAATATAACTATGTACTTGTGTAAGGGACCTTCCTATTTTAGTGAGGTCCCTGTTTAAACTATTATTAGTTATCTCTTTCAAGATGAGCATCGATAATCTCTAACGCTTCCGATGGACCTCCGCAGCGTAGAAAGCTATCTTTGATCTTTTGAATGCCATGGTTATAATCTTGATTGTGGACCACCTCATGCACAGCTTCTTGTAGCATGTCTTTCGTTACGTTATTGGAAAAAATGGCATATCCAGCATGAAGTTCCGAAAGACGTGCTGCAACCATTGGTTGATCTTTATCATGGGGAAGCACGACCATAGGGACTTCATGATAGATTGCTTCATTTACACTGTTCATACCGCCATGCGTTATGAATACATTCGTGTGTTGCAATACATCTAACTGGGGGATATACCGTCTAATAATGAAGTGATCTGGGGCATGTTTTAACTTCTGAAAATTAGCGCGTGCCCCTGTTGCAATGACGACTTTCCCTGGAAAATCTGAAAAGGCGTCTATGCACGTATTAAAGAAATCTTCGACATTGTGCAGTATGGTTCCCATGGAAATATAAAGGACCCTTTCGTTATCAAGTTGCTCGATTGGGAAATCATTCCCTCCTTTTCGATGGGGAAAACTGGGTCCAATAAAATGATATCCTTCACCAAACTCATTTAGACGAGGTTGAAAGTACTCGCTCGTATATACGATCTTTTTTTCGCCCTGATTTTGCATAAACTGCAGCATATTCTTAGGAAACACGCCGTATTCCTTTTTTATCGTATCTAAAATAGATTGACTATGTTCATTTAGCTCTAAAGATTCTCCGGCATCTGGGTGAATCGGAAGGTTTCGCATAAATTCTTCTGGTATTAAAAAGGAAGCAGAGGAAGAGAATCCGGGTACTTGTAAATAATCTCTCACTAATTCCCCTGCCCCAAAGGAATCGTAGTAAACGAAATCGAATGAGATGTCATTAGCCAACTCTCTTGTGATGGATAAGATATCTAAAGAAGTCTGCAGCATGATAGTCAATAAGGAATTGCTCGCTCCTGGACTAGCTGTATCGATTTCCGCCCCTTTTAATACATTCTCATGTAGGATGACGTTTGCGCCGACCCCTTCTATACGATCTTTGTATTCTTCAGTGGAGATATAATAAACGTTGTCTCCTCGCTCTGCAAAAGCTTTTGTTACGCCTAAGCTTGGATTGACATGTCCCTCAGCTGGAAAGTTAATGATTAAAATGTTTGCCATAGGTAATCCCCTCTACATTGGATTTTGAGTAGATCATACAATGACGAGAAAAACTGCGTATCTTGAAAAGGCTGGTCATATCAAAACCACAGTAATTGCAACTTAGAGGAATTGTTTCATATAGGGATGAGAAAAACCAAGAGAGTTCACCGAAACGTAACAAATTAGTTTAACCGATTTAAATATGATTGAAGGTTCAAGCTTACGAGGATATTATGGGGACTTTATGGTACAAGAGTTTAGGTTGGCTGGGAAATAACTCGCTTTCCTGCGGGGAACCGGCAAGCCTCCTCGATCGCTTCGCTCCCTGTGGGGTCTTGCCAAGCTTCTTTTTCCCGCGGGAGTCTCGTCATTTCCCAGCCAACCTATCTTATTTGAGTGGAAGGTATCTTCATTGATGTAGAATTAATATGAATAAGAAACTTACCAAAGGGGAGTAAGGGGGAGTGGCATTGAACAAGTTGACCGAAGGGGTAATCCAAATCACAACAAGTATTTGTGCTGCTTTAGTTGTCAGCCTTTATTTCTATTCGCGCGGCAGCGAAGAATATACAATGTTAGTATTTTTAATTGCTTTTTTTTATTTTTGCGGTTAGCGGAGTGATTGTTAAGATGATGTACAATTGGATTCATTGGAGAAACCGATACATAACAAATTTTTACATGTATATGTTAGTTGGAGCTATAATTTTGGTTTTACTTTCATATATCCCATCAATTTACTCCATTATCTTTGAAGATTTTACCGTTCAGGGATTTATATCATCTTCTTCACTAATAGGTTTTCTAAAAACGATTGGCGCTGGTGCTATGTGTGGACTAATTTTTTATCACATTTATCTCGGGCTCATTAGGTTGTTAGGCAGGTTGGAAATTTAACATGTAATTAAAAGTAAGGTTAGGAGAGAAAACTTTATGATTAAACCATCTCCCTTAAAAGCGGGTGATCGCGTAGCCATTATTGCACCGGCCGGACCACCAGACAAAGAGCACCTGATTCAGGGAAAACGTATATTAGAAAAAATGGGTCTTGAAGTCGTCATTGGACGGCACGTGTTCGATATGGATATGGAGGAAGATCTTGCAGCTCTCGATCAAAAGCGACTTGATGACTTGCATGAGGCCTTTTGTAATCCTGATATACGTGGGATTTTTTGCGCAAATGGAGGATTTGGGTCAGCAAAAATTGCTCCCATGATCGATTACGAAAAGATACAACGTAACCCTAAAATATTCTGGGGGTACAGCGACATTACATACTTGCTTAATGCTATTCAAAAAAACAGTGACCTGGTGACTTTCCACGGTCCGATGGTAGCATCTGATCTGAATGACGAACATAGAACAAGCGAGACAGAATCCTTGTTTTCACATTTGTTTACGGGCGAATGCATAACTTATGATGCTCACACATCGCCGCTTAACACGCTAGCTCACGGCACAGGAGCAGGACAGGTAGTAGGAGGAAATCTGACACTCCTCACCAATGGGGTGGGAACGCCTTATCAGGTGGACGCAAACGGGGCGATTCTCCTCATTGAGGAAGTTGCAGAACCAGCGTTCCGTGTCGATTTGATGCTTACTCATCTCAAACAGGCAGGGGTGTTTGATGAGGTTCAAGGTGTAGTCTTAGGCCATGTCCAAGTGGAACCAGACGAATATGCGAGGTTAAGAAAAGTGCTTCAACATTTCTTCTCTCATGCGTCATTCCCGGTTGTGGAACATTTCCCCTTTGGCCACAGTCAGCCAAACTATGGGGTGCCGCTGGGAGTAAACGCGAAACTCACTACTTCGCCGCCTCAATTGGTGATTGATTCAGGTGTAATGTGAATTTGGTTTCAGCTTTCAAGTACTGCTTGAGTTCGAAGAGACCACTTTTTCAAGTAATAGTTGATAGGATTCATGTTGTCTGCACGTTACACTAAGAACAACTAAACGAAAGAGGTGGTAAAGTTGTTTGATATGAAAAAAGTGGGAAAACAAATTGCTGATTTGAGAAAGGAAAAAAATATTACGCAGATGGCTCTGGCAGATCTTTTAGGTGTAAGTTTTCAAGCCGTCAGTAACTGGGAACGAGGTCATACTATGCCGGATATATCTAAACTTCCGGAACTCTCGAAAGAATTTGGTGTCAGTATCGATGCTATTTTAGACGATAGTAAAGGGACAAAAGTAGTCACTCAGTTAATCGAGGACGGATCACTGCAAGGTTCAGGCCCAATTGAGAAAGAAGAGCTTATTCATGCTGCACCCATAATAACGACAACTCAGGCAGAGAAGGTTTATCAAAATATCGATAGTGAATTGGATCCGCAAGAAATATCCATGATGTCACCTTACATTAGCCAAGATTCGATCGATGAACTGGCAAAGAAAGAATTTAATAAGCGAGGGGTTAAAGGGCTATCCACATTTGCCTCTTATATAAGTCAAGAAGTGATGGAGGAATGTGCAAAGGAAGCGTTTGAGCGAAGTGGACTTGAACGCTTTCCAATCGTAGCTCCATTTATCAGTCAAGACCTCATTGATGAGTGTGCGAAAGAAGAATATCAATTAAAAGGAGTGAAAGGTTTAGCGTCAATGGCTCCTTTTATCAGCAAAGAGGTTCTTGAAGAATGCATAAAGCAGGAGTATGAAAAGAATGGGTTAGCGGGCTTATCGTCTATTGCCCCTTTTGTTAGTGAACGTACGTTAAATGATTGTGTGAAAGATAGTTACAATGTAAATGGTATTTCCTCCATCGTTTCATTAGCTCCTTTTGTAAAAAAAGAGCTCTTAAATGAACTGGCTTTAGATGCAATTTCAAAACAAGGGATTGGGGAAATCTCTTCAATTATGCCTTATATAGATCATAACTTGATTAAGGATAGTAAGGGGGTACTATGAATAAAAGGTTCTCGGGGCGATTGTTCAATATGAGCAATCGTTTTTTCACTAACTGCCAGGGTATAAGTAGGTCCAGAACCTAGTACTATTCAATATTTTCTTAGTTATCGTTCCAAAACAAAGTTTCTATGTACAGGCTATTTTTAATAATAAAGGAGGTTATATAAATCATCTTATATAAAAGGATTGCGCTTTTTGTGCTACTCACATCAATCGTTAGTCAAATGGCAACGTTGTTTTATCAAGAATCTGTATGGCTTCGTTTTCTTGTCTTTCTCCTTGTATTTACTACATTCTGGTTAATAGGGCTGGCAATACCTTATAAATTACAAGATAAATACCACCTCTGTGAAACATACATAGCTTGGATGAAAAAGGGAGGCAGGATTTTTGATAAAAAATAAGTACCGAACGGCAATAACTATGGGGTGGCCCTTAATGACAATCTTTATAGGAACAGGAACCTATCTAAAATAACACCACTGAGATTTAACGACGTTTTAAAAAAAGGTATAACGTTGAAATGGTGTACATGGCAATTAAAACACCCCTGATTCATAATATGGCAACAAATAATTTTGAAACATGTGCGCTTGCTGGTTCGTATTTATAGGCGAGGTGACGGATATGACGGAATTAGGAAAAATGATTGCTCAGGATGGTAAAAGGCAGGCGATATTTGGAGGTAGCGCCTTGGCGGTCATGCTCGGTTTTATCGGCATGATGGTAGTGACAGATCGAGTGGCGTGGCTCGGTGTCATCATTTGTGCCGGACTTGGCGCTTCAGGTATTCTCCTGTTGCGTTATGGCGTGATCGATTTGCACGCCGCTCAAAATGACCTTCGTGCATTTAGGCAAGCGGGTGACGAAGAACCATGTTACCTCATGCGTAAAAGAATGTACGTCGGCACAAAAGTGTCTGAGCGCAACGGATTTCACTTGTATGACATGACGCAGCGTACATACGGCGAGATGGTGGACACCACACCGCCTGCGAAGAAGGTACTGTCAGCTATAGCAGCCATTGCGGGGCAGACCTATTCAACGCATTCACTAATGCCTAAGCGCTACCAAATTAGGGACGAAGACGGAACTCTTCTTTTTTATGTGCATAAAAAAGGCGGCATGCATTGGCGTGTTTACTTAGAAGACCCACATAACCGTTATGTCGCCTATGCACAAACAGAAAAGAAAGATAAAGCCAAGCAGATAACCTTTGTTGAAGGGGATACGATCCGTTGGGTGGCGAATTCAGATGCTTATTTTGGGCAGCTGACCATTCATGACCAGGCAGGGCACGCCTACGTGGAAATGAAAAATAACGGCATCCCGATAGAAGCGCCCGATGAATTCGACAAAGTCCCGGGTGATTTATTGAATTGGAACGAGACCGAAAATATTCCATCGTCCTTAGTGGCTTTCCTATTTTTGCTGCAAACTCGCTATTAAAAAGGTTGCCGCTACTCTCTGAGGATTGTATAAGTGGTTTCTATGTCGACCAAACTAAAGATGCACACCTTTAGGGTGACAAGGAGGAAGGACATGAAAATTCGTTATTATTGCCGCAGGTGCCGTCGACAAGTTGGAGAGTTGGATAATAAGCAAGTGGACCCCTCACAATTAGGAGCGGATGTTTTAAACGACACAGACGAACAACAGATGGTCCATATGAGCAACAAAGGCGATCTTAATATATATACAATATGCGATAATTGCAGAGAATCGACAGATCCTGGCTCCAACATTAATCAGTTTCATTAAGATTAGTAGGCAGGTTCATTTTCCAGATCCTCCAGCAAGGTTGGATGGCTGCTTAAGAAATAAAATTTTTCCGATCGATTTTGTAGGGATTAAGACGAGTAATCATGCCTGCCATGCCAGTTTTCAGCTTTGGAAGCAGCGTCTGCGTAGGGGTCGGAAATGATAAAAATATTCACACAATATATTGACATTTATTTAAAATGAGCATAACATGTGTATCAATCATTTATTTAATTCAGCTTCATACAGACACATTCTTATCATGAGAGGTGAAGGGACTGGCCCGATGAAGCCTCGGCAACGGGTGTGATGATCTTTCATCAGATACTGTGCCAATTCCAGCAAGTGCCGTGCACTTGAAGGATAAGAAGATGGTGATTGAGTGATTGAATCGTAACCCTCTTCTTATTTTACAAGAAGAGGTTTTTTTAATACGTGCTGTTTTTCGTATGAAGGGAGGAAAATATGCAGAATCAAACCGTTTCCTATGAATATTTTACAGGTGATCCCTTTAAAGATTGGACGCCGACAGATGATACAAAAGGTGCCCAACGCGTGTTGGAATGGGCTTATGCCACTTACGGGGATTCCATGGTTTATGCATGCAGCTTTGGTGCTGAAGGGATCGTTTTAATTGACTTGATTTCACGCGTGAAACCCGATGCTGAGATCGTTTTTCTAGATACAGGCATTCATTTTCCAGAAACGTATGAGCTTATTGATAAAGTGAAAGCGCGTTATCCAAAATTGAACATTAATATGAAACAACCTGATTTGACGTTAGATGAGCAAGCTGATCAGTACGGATCGGCGTTATGGAACAGACAGCCTGATCAGTGCTGCTATATTCGGAAAATAAAACCGCTTGAAGAGGCTCTGGATGGAGCCGAAGCGTGGATTTCCGGCTTGCGAAGGGAACAGTCACCAAGTCGGAGTAACACGGATTTTGTAAATAAAGATGATCGGTTTCAAGCCGTTAAGGTATGCCCCCTTATTTACTGGACCTGGGACGACGTTTGGCAATATACCCGACTAAACGACTTGGATTACAACACATTACACGATCAGGGATATCCAAGCATCGGATGCATTCCGTGTACAGCTGCTGTGCGTGATGGTGATGACGAACGCTCGGGACGCTGGCAGGGATTCAATAAAACCGAATGTGGTCTCCATTCTTCGGGCAAATAGCGATCATTGATTCTGAGCGAAAAAAGGAGGGATGAGCCGGATGAGTAAAGTTTATATCGTTGGAGCCGGTCCGGGCGATGTGGATTTGATCACGGTAAAAGGGTTGAAGAGCATTCAAAAAGCCGATGTCATTTTGTACGATCGATTAGTCAACAAAGCGCTGCTTGAAGAAGCAAAAGAAGATGTTGAACTGGTTTATTGTGGGAAGAGTCCGGACCATCATGCTTTAAATCAGGAGACGATTAATGGGTTGCTCTGCCGTTTTGCTTTCCAAGGTAAGACGGTGACGCGCCTCAAAGGGGGCGATCCAATGGTTTACGGGCGAGGCGGAGAAGAAGCTGAAGAATTGGCTCGACGTCGCATCCCTTTTGAAATTGTACCCGGCATCTCAGCCGGTGTTGCGGCTCCTGCTTATGCGGGGATCCCGGTGACACATAGGGATCATAGTTCGTCTGTGGCTTTCATTTCCGGCGTAAGTAAAGGCGGACATGATCAGGAGAACTGGGAGCATCTGGCCAAAAGCGTGGATACGTTGTGCATTTACATGGGTGTAAAAAAGCTGCCGGAAATTTGCTCCCAATTGTTGCGCTACGGCCGCTCGCCCGACACTCCCATCGCGCTCGTTCAATGGGGAACGACAGATGAACAACGTACCGTGACAGGCACGTTGGCGACCATTGGGGAAGTTGCTTCTGATGTTAAGAATCCCGCCATGATTGTGGTCGGCGAAGTCGTTCGCTTACGTGAGAAATTGCAGTGGTTTGAACAGCTGAAACAGGAAGAATCAGAGCGTCCTGCTCACTCTATAGTAGGATAATTGGATCGGAGGTCATGTATGCAAGCCATTTTATATGTGAGTCACGGCAGTCGCGTTGAAGAGGCACGTCAAGAAGCCGTTTCCTTCATTCAATCCGTCCGGCGCCGTATCGATATTCCACTTCAACTGACGTGTTTTTTGGAGTTGGCCGACCCTGATATAGAAGAAGGGGTGGATCAGCTGGTTGAACAAGGCGCCACCCACATCACCGTCATGCCTGTTCTACTGTTGAGCGCTGGCCATTACTACAACGATATCCCGGAAGAGCTTGAAAAGATGAAAGCACGCTACCCTCACGTCCCCTTCACCTTAGGTCAGCCGGTCGGTGTCCAGGAGAGGGTGGTTGATATCCTTGTTGAACGGGTGCAGGAAACAGGCGTAACCCTCCAACTAGATGCTAACGTGCTGCTGGTGGGACGGGGTAGTCGGCTTCCTGAGACGAAGGTTGCGATTGAACATATCGCAAGCCTTCTCCAAAATAAATTGAATACGCCTCACGTTGATGTCTGTTATTTGGCTGCGTGTTCCCCGTCGTTTCCAGATGCATTGCAAACCGCTGCAGCAAAAGGAGCGTCACAAACGTTCGTCATTCCTTATTTGTGGTTTACGGGCATTTTGATGGAATCGATGCAGGAAAAAATAAATCAATGGAACACAGAAGGCCAGCAATTCATTCTTTGCGACTATTTAGGAGATCATCCTGCGATGGTCGAAGCTGAGATCGATCGTGTTTATGAAGCGTTACCTTCCAGCTATTCGCGGAGGGAGAAGGTATGACAGCTCTTCCGTTGATGGTAGACCTTACAGGTAAAACAATTGCCATTGTAGGGGGCGGAAAGGTTGCAGCCAAACGGGTAAGGACGCTGCAGCCTACGAAAAGTAATGTCGTCATCATCAGTCCTGAGCTTGACGTGGACTTGGAAGAATTTGTGGCGTGCAGCAACGTAACCTGGAAGAACAAGCCCTTTCACCCCGACGATCTCAAGGAAGCACACCTGGTGGTAGCAGCGACGGATCAACATGAAGTGAACGAATCGGTGGTACATTCAGCTCCCGAATCAGCGTGGGTGAATGATGCCAGCCATGCTGAGCGGGGGAACATTCAATTTCCGGGTTACGTAACGAGAGGCAAGTTGACCATTGCGGTCTCAACTCAGGGAGCGAGCCCCATGTTAGCTTCACAAATCAAACAAGATTTATCCGAACAGTATGATCAAGATTACGGCCACTATGTGGACTTTCTCTATGAATGTCGTATGTTAATCAATCAGTCTTCATTTTCAAAGAGTGAGAGACATGAAGTATTGAAGCGGCTTATTGAGCAGCCCCCACAGGGATCGCTTGAACAACAAACTGTGCTGGATTGGCTGGAACACCAAACTTCAGGAGGCAGCTCACCATGAAAGGCTTACAAGGAAAGCGCATCGGCGTCGCAGCTGACAGGAGTGCCGAGTCGATCAGCACACTCATCCAAAAAAGAGCGGGCACGCCTGAGGTTTTCTCACTCCAGGGCAGAAAGCAGCTTCAGGAGGAGACCAGCCGGCAAAATATCAACGATTTTCTTGGTGGATCGTTTGATCTCGTTATGTTGACGACAGGAATCGGTGCCAGAACTTTAGCTGAATCCGCAGAAGCATTGGGGTTGCACGCACGCTATATAGAGACGTTAAAAACCTCGCATTTAGCGATTCGCGGCAGGAAAACCCATGCTTGGCTGAAGCAACACGACATTGAGCCTGCTTTAATGGCTGAGGACGGGACGATGGAAGATCTTCTAACCTCATTAGAGCAAGACAGCCAAACAAGCGAAGCAAGGCGTGTTTTTCTCCAAGCCTATAATCAGGACGATGCGTTATTGAAAGGCTCGTTAGAAGCATTAGGCTATAGTGTTTATCTATCACAGCCTTATACGTACGATCCCCCGGAGCCTGAAACCATCCATGGTTTGACCGAGGCAATCAAACAACGCTCCCTCGATGGGGTCGTGTTTACAAGTAAAACCCAAGTCAGAAATCTGTTTCAAGCCCAATCCGACTGCACTCCTTTGCTTCAGGCTTTCAATGATGGTGTGTTAGCCGTGGCAGTAGGGAAAGTGACAGCACACGAACTGGCAAGCTGGGGCATAGACAAGGTGCTTCAGCCGGAGGATCAGAAAATGGGCGCGATGGTCGTGGCGCTTGATCGCTATTACCAGGAAGTGAATGTTTAGTTTGGTTTGGCAAGCGTCCCCGAAAGAATCGAATACCTAATAGTATAAATGTGTGAGGTGAATATGGTGCAGTTTCAAGTCATGAACAGCCCGTTTAATCAAGAGCAAGTCGATCTGTTGAATCGTCTGCTGTCAACCATGACCGAGAGTCAGAAAATTTGGCTGAGCGGTTATCTGGCAGGGCCCCAGGTATCCGAATTTTCCGGAGCCTCCGCCCCTGTCCAAGAAGGATCGTCTGCTGATCAGTCAAACGCTGGTGAGCCTCTTCAAAGTCAAACGCGGGAGGTCACACTTCTCTATGGTTCCCAAACGGGCAATGGGCAGTCATTAGCTGAAGATATGGCGCAAAAGTTAGAAAAGAAGGATTTCAACGTCACCCTGACATCGATGGATGACTTCAAGGCCAAAGCCTTAAAGAAAGTCGAGGATCTGTTGCTGATAACAAGTACGCACGGGGACGGAGATCCACCGGATAATGCGATGACCTTTTACGACTTCCTCTTTAGTAAAAAAGCGCCCAATTTAGAAGGGGTAAGGTTTTCTGTCCTTTCCCTGGGTGACAGTTCCTACGAATTCTTCTGTCAAACGGGCAAAGAATTTGATCACCGTCTGGAGGAGCTGGGCGCGGAACGATTATACGCGCGTGTCGATTGTGATTTGGATTTTGAAGAGCCGGCTGAAGAGTGGTTCGATGCAGTGGCAGGAAAATTAACAGCCGAACAGCAAAACAACAATGCTGAGGCTCCGGCTGCCGGAACCGTGGATTTTCCAGATGACCAGCCTATCTATTCCAGAACCAACCCATTCAAAGCTGAAATTCTGGAAAATTTCAACCTTAATGGCCGCGGCTCGAACAAGGAAACGCGCCATCTCGAGCTGGACTTGGAAGGGTCGAACATGGTCTTTGAACCTGGTGACAGTCTTGGCATCTTCCCGGAAAATGACCCCGTGCTGGCTGATAAGTTGATTGAAGAGATGAGTTGGAACCCGGAAGCCACCGTGGAAATCAATAAGCACGGGGAGATTCGCTCCTTACGTGAGGCTCTGATTTCTATGTTTGAGATTACCACTTTGACGAAGCCGCTGCTTGAGAAAGCCTCTTCCTTAACGGAAAGTGAAGCGTTATCTAACTTACTCGAACCGGATAATAAGGAAGAACTCAAAACCTATTTGAATGGGCGGGACCTCGTTGACCTGGTACGAGATTTTGGCCCATGGCAAGCATCCGCACAAGATTTCATTCATATCATGCGGAAAATACCAGTCCGTCTTTATTCAATCGCGAGCAGTTTAAAAGCCAATCCCGATGAAGTCCATTTAACGATCGGAGCGGTACGGTATGATGCCCACGGACGTAACCGGACCGGCGTCTGCTCGGGACAATGTTCGGAGCGTTCGGAAACGGGTGATACCCTGCCCGTGTTTATTCAACGCAACCCGAACTTCAAATTGCCGGAAACGCCGGATACGCCCGTTATTATGATCGGAGCAGGTACCGGTGTGGCCCCTTATCGCGCCTTTTTGGAAGAACGAGAGGAGACCGGCGACCAGGGCGGGAACTGGCTGTTTTTTGGTGAACAACATTTTGTGACGGATTTTCTTTACCAGATCGAATGGCAAAAGTGGCTTAAAGAAGGCATGCTCTCACGTATGGATGTGGCGTTTTCACGCGATACCTCTGAAAAAGTTTATGTGCAGCATCGTATGCTGGAAAGAAGTCAGGACCTTTATCAATGGCTCGAGTCCGGAGCCCATGTTTATGTATGCGGCGACGAAACGTATATGGCCAAGGACGTGCACGAAGCGCTCGTGACCGTTTTTGAACAAGAGGGCGGTATGACACGGGACGATGCAGAAGCGCACTTAAGCGAAATGCGTAAGCAGAAGCGTTACCAACGCGATGTGTATTAAGGATATACAGAAAGGAGTTTAAGCATGGCCGAGCAAAAGTTTCCTCAACAGGATGGACCACCGAGTGAAATGGAGACGATCAAAACGAACAGCAATTACTTGCGGGGGTCACTTGTTGAGAGCTTCGCTGACCGAATTAGCGGGGGCATTCCAGAAGCTGATACGAAAATATTGAAATTTCACGGCAGTTACCAGCAGGATGATCGAGATTTGCGGCTTGAGCGCAAACAGCAGAAACTTGAACCTGCCTATCAATTCATGATCCGCGTCCGTGCGGCGGGCGGTGTTGCGACCCCTGACCAATGGCTCGTCATGGATGACCTCGCCCATCGTTACGGCAACGGCACCCTGAAACTGACGACACGGCAAGCATTCCAATTACACGGTGTACTGAAGTGGAATATGAAACAAAGCATTCAAGAGATCAACGGAGCCTTGATGGATACGATTGCAGCATGCGGGGATGTGAACCGCAATGTGATGTGTAATCCGAACCCCTATCAGTCTGAAGTCCACTCGGAAGTGTACCAGTGGTCCCAGAAACTTAGTGATCATTTGACGCCACAGACCGAAGCGTACCATGAAATTTGGCTGGATGAAGAAAAAGTCCTCGACAGTCGTGGCGATGATGAAGAAGTAGAGCCCATTTACGGAGCTCTGTATTTACCACGCAAATTCAAAATTGGTGTCGCCGTCCCTCCTTCGAACGATGTGGACGTCTTTTCCCAGGATATCGGCTTTATTGCCATTCTGGAAGACGGCCAGCTGCAAGGGTTCAACGTGGCAATCGGTGGAGGCATGGGCATGACACATGGCGACACCGATACGTACCCGCAATTAGGGCGCGTCATTGGATATTGCCCGGCGGACCAGATGGTTGATGTCGGCGAAAAACTTCTCACGATTCAACGCGACTATGGCAATCGGTCGGAACGGAAAAATGCCCGGTTTAAGTACACGATAGATCGGTTGGGGCTGGACTGGGTATTGGAGGAACTTAACAACCGATTGGGCTGGAGCCTGGAAGAAGCCCGCCCTTATTCCTTTGATCATAACGGCGATCGGTACGGTTGGGTGCAGGGTGACGGCAAGTGGCACCTCACCTTGTTTATTCAGAATGGCCGTATTAAAGATTCCGATGATTATTTGATGATGACCGGGTTAAGAGAAATTGCGAAAGTCCACACCGGTGATATGCGGCTCACACCGAATCAGAATCTTGTGATTGCCAACGTCACTGACGATAAGAAACAAGAGATCGATGAGCTTGTGGCCACGTACGAACTCACCGATGGTAAGCACAACTCTGCTCTGCGGCGGAATTCCATGGCCTGCGTGGCCTTCCCGACGTGCGGATTGGCGATGGCTGAATCTGAACGTTACCTTCCGTCGCTAGTGGATAAATTGGAAGTCGTCTTAGATGAAGCGGGACTGAATGAAAAAGAGATCATCATCCGGATGTCAGGCTGCCCGAACGGCTGCTCGCGCCCGGCTCTGGGTGAAATCGGCTTTATCGGCAAAGGGCCCGGCAAATATAATATGTATTTAGGCGCCGGCTTTACCGGTGACCGTTTGAACAAGCTCTACCGGGAAAATATCAATGAAGAAGAGATCTTGGATACCCTGAAACCGATGCTGTTTCAATATGCCAAAGAACGCGAAGACAATGAGCATTTCGGCGATTACGTGATTCGCGCCGGCTATATTGAAGCCGTGCATTCCGGACTCGATTTTCATGATTAAGGTGAGCTGAGCGTTTATGCGGCATTTTTCGATTTTTTGCGGCAAAATTGAAATTTATGCGCCATTTTCATGAATTTATGAGGCAAAACTGAGATTTAAGCGCCATTTTTCACATTTATGCGCATCAACACCTATCTGCCAATAAAAAGAGAGTCTATCCTGCACCAGGATAGACTCTCTTTATGTGTGCCCGGCATGGGCATAAACTATAGGGTTCAAGTCCCGAACGGCGAA